>NZ_JXOK01000037.1 GCF_000830505.1 Vibrio mytili
CATTCTATAAATCCCTGACTCGTCAGGGGTTTTTCTTTATCTGGCATTAGGTAATAGAGCAGTGTAGGTCACACAAAAGGTCACACATGCTCAGTTCACAGCGATTAGCTAAACAAGATTCGCTTTACCTCCACAAGAACAGCAAATGGTGTTTGTTTCTTCCATTGGTCTATCCGTATTGACGGTAAGCACCACCAGCCTAGCCTAAAGACTCGTAGTTATCATGAAGCTGTTAAATCAGCACTTGAGTTGTTAAAGCAGTCCAATATCTAACTAGAAGATGTCTACAAGTCGGTAGCTATTTAAAACTCATTTGTCTTTATGTTGCTGTCGAGGTTTTATAGTAGTATCGATAGTATCCAACCAAGTTACTTGAAATAAACAGCACCTCCATCAAAACGGCCGTCGGTGAACCCACAACATAATTGTGTATCAACCATAAAGTAGTACCAACAATCATTAACTCTCTTAAACGGCGATCGTCCTTATTAAACGCCGCAGCCGTTTGAAAAAGAGAAGCAAAACAACTGAGAATACTGACTAATCCGGCATAGGTAACGACGGTCGAAAGCACCGAAGCTGAATAGAATAGATACTTAAGCTTTGATGATGTAGAAAATACGCTGGTTAAATATCGAATGGTAGCGATAATCATCAAACTTGCAGCTGTCCATTTTTCTAGCAAAATAAAATGACTGGAAATCAGCGTTCCTGCACAGAAAAGAGAAGCAACAATTTTTCGCCTATCTTTGAACTGAAAAGACATCAGGTCAAACCCAATGGCTATAGCAACAAGAACCTGAGATAAAACAAATGGTGTCATGAAAACCTCTTTTTATACCGCAGTGTTAAGTGGTTAATAACACGACGATTAAACCTATGCCATTGTTTTTTTGGAAGTTCTGCATATTTCATGTCAAACGACCCTAGTGATAGTAAAAAATATGGAATCATCCTTTGCTGCCATAGGCACCGTGCCGCTACGGTTATATTAGTTAGCTAGACTGGAAAACCGTTTACTCTTGATTGCTCAGCTCAGCTCAGCTCAGCTCAGCTCAGCTCAGGGCCAATGCCCGATGTGTCACCTAGTACGACATAAATTGTTTTTTCTGTTTTCATCATCTGTTTTCCTAATCTCGTTGCAATGGGGTCAGTATATTGATTGGGAAAGATTTGATAATTAAGGAATAATTGAATTAACCATTCAGGTTAGTCGAATAATTAAATTTGAGAAGAGTGTAGGAAAGTCTTCGGATATCACGCTATTTATTAGCATTGCGAAGAGTTCAGGGCAGGTTGCCGCTGTTAGATAGCTACATTTAGCACCAACACTGCGAACGGCAAGGTTGTCGTCGCTTGAAAGATCGTTATCGGTTAAAGCTGCTCAATCGCAATACGATGCTCATTTCGTTGTCGAACCGGGCACGCTGAAATGACCTTGGACAAAGCCTTGTCAACGAATTTTCTGAATTATCGTTCACAACCCTAATCATAACAGGGTGTTATCATTTAAATAAATAATGATAATTTTATTCACTTTCTCTATGCCATATACTCCTTCCGATCAAAACAAAGCTGAAACGTTAAAGGTATTGGGAGCAAATTATGAAAATGAACCACGTAGGTATCATGGTTGGTGATATGGACAAAGCGGTTGAGTTCTATACTAAAGCGCTAGGTCTGCGTGTTGTAATGAATAACACCAAAGTGATTGAAGAACGAGAGTCAGCGATTGGACGTATGTGCATTGCCGTATTTGGGGAAGGTTTTAAAGGCTTTAACATCGCTCATCTGGTAACAACAGATGGTATCGGTGTTGAACTGTTTGAGATGAAAGGGCGTCAAGAACGTCATGAAGTAAACTTCTCTCGCCTGGGTATCTTCCACTTCTGCTTACAGCTACCCAAAGAGCAGTTTGATGCAGCAATCAAGCGTGTTGAAGAGTATGGCGGTAAAGTTCGTATGGACATCATGCGTTATCATCCAGAAGACGAGCTAAAACAAGCACAAATGGTATATCTAGAAGACCCGTTTGGTAACCTGTTTGAGTTCTACTCACATTCTTACGAAGACACTTACGCTTCAGACTATGAATAAGTAAATACATAAAGCAAAAGGTTGGCTCTGATGCCAACCTTTTTATATTAATTCCTAGATCAGAGATAAGACCCAAAAGCCAATATCTTCTGAATAGTGGTTCTTAGCTTATATCAACCTGCATCAAAAGAGCTTTCGATAACTTTAATGATTTGTTCATAACGCTTAGCTAGTGGTGAATTCAGTTTACTAACCAAGTACACAGGCTCTTGTATCTCTGCGGTAATATTGAATATTTTTAGCTGTTCTTTGTCCGCGAACAAGTTGACGCACCATCGAGGAACGACCGTAAAACCGATCCCCTTGGCTATCGGAACCAATATTTGATGCACTTGATTAATGTAGCTTTGTGTCGAAACCTCCTCCAAATCGACCAAACGAAGCAAATCATTGTTCGCTTGATTAACATAAGTTTGGAAATAATGAGCTAAATCAGGATGACGCACGACACCCAACGCCATTAACAATTCATTTATAGGCAAACTTTCGTCAGCGGAAAGCGGTAGTACAAGCGCCAGACACTCAGCTCCAATAGTACAGCTAGCAAAATATTTAGGATTGGGTTCTTTTGTTACTAAACCAATATCCAATTTTCCCTGCAGTATCTGCTCAAATATACGTTGGTTTGGTGTTGCTTCTAACTCAATAGATAAGCCTGGATAACTCGCTTGCAACGAAAGTAATTCTGAATATATTAACCAAGCGAAAGTCCCCGAACAGCCAATAGTACAGCGACCTCGGAAAGGCTCGTCGTGGGCCAAATTCTGTAATAACTCAAACTCATCTTCAAAGTGTTTGACAGCATAGTCGTAAACTTTCTGCCCATAGATTGTTAACTCAAACTTCTTGTTGAACCTCTTTATCAGAGGATAACCGCAAGCCGCTTCTAGTTTATTTATGTGCTGGCTTACCCCAGGCTGCGTCATATGGAGTAATTCGGCCGTTTTAGTAAAGTGTCCGACATCGATCAATGTTTTAAAAGTGTTGAGCCAAATAGGATTGAGCATGATTAGAAACCAAAAATTATTAATAAATATATTTTCGATAATCGTAAATTATACTGAAAGCCGACCTTTTTGTCGCTATCGTTCAGAGATAACGACTGGTTCATGACGACCTTCAATCAGCTTACGTTGGACTGCTCTGGTCTCCAATGATGAGCTCTGGAAATACCAACCTTAATTATGGCTAGTCATCGTTGTTTAAAATACTCTCACTTTTACTCCCGAATCACCTTTTTCAAACGTGCAAATGTTTTCATTGATTCATTCGCGGGGATGGTTTGATAATCAGGGTTGTTCGCTTTCAACCAATATTGGCCTAGATCATCCTTTTGAACCACGCGTAAGAGATATTGATCATCGCCGGATTCATCTTGTATTTCGATAGCCATCGTAAGACCAGTAATGGAACCTGCCGATGTTGGCGTGACAAATTCGAGTAGCAGTAAATCACCGTCATAAATTGGCGATTTTCCTCCGTTCATGGAGTTGCCAGAAGCTCTCGCCAAAAAGTGCGTTTCAGCGCTAACGTTGTGCATATCGATTGGCATGAACTCAACATCATTACTTGAGCCAGTCTTAAAGTGACCACAGGCAATTTTTAGGTTGGGATAATAGGGCAGTAGAGTCTCATCATTGACGGCTTTCTGTATTGGTAGAGGCGTGGTTTTCTTTTGCTCCCTGTCTGTATATCTTGCGAGCTGTAAATCAACTAGCTCTTTCACGAAATCGTGAAAGAATGGAATCAGGGCAGGCGCAACCGTAAAGCTCGCTTCTAGCTTGCCATCTGTATTGTTAAACCAAGCATTCCCTTGCTTGGTATTACCACCGACAAAAGCATTAATTGGGTTGTTTAGCCAATATTTAAGCCAAGCGGAAGAATCTGCTGCTAAACGTTGATTCTGTTCTGAAAGATCAGCAGTTTTGAGCTGAGGGTACCGTGAGAGCACATGCCAACTTTTAGCTGATAATGCTTCAACTGTCGGTGGATGATTAAAACCATCAAGCTCTAAGTAGGCTTCTAGAAGGATGGCTTTGAAGCATTTGGTCATGCTCATTTTCTGGATAGCATTCAAAAAGAACGTTTTGTGCTCGTCGGCGAGTTGTTGGAAGTCTGCGTCGTTGCTCATTGTCGCAACCAGCTCTAACCAGCTACCGTGTTGTTTATTGACTTTGTTAAAGTCGTGTCCTGCTCGGTAAAATTCTACGGCTCTTGGTCGGTGTCCTAAGTGATTGGTAAGGTTTTCAAACTCTTCTTTGGCAGAGTAACGCAGTTGCTTACTGAGCTCTTGCCAAAAGCTGACGATTTGAGGATCGATATTGATAAAACAACCTTCGCCTAACTCAGGACTCGCGACCAGAGTGCCGTTATGTTTGGATAAAACGGCTGTCGATTTAATACCAAGCACTTCCTGCTTGTTTAAAAATGAACGATGATTCCCGATGAAATCCAATACGACCAAATGGGTTTTGTTTGTATGTCGTCGAAGACCGCGGCCCAACTGCTGGATAAAGATTATGTTGGACTCTGTTGGGCGCAGCATCAGTACAGTATCAATAGATGGTAAATCCGTGCCTTCGTTAAACAGATCAACTGAGAAAAGGACTTGAACTTCACCTTTGTCTAGCATGGTCAACGCTTCGTTGCGACGAACTGAGGACTCACTATGAACAGACAGTGCTTTTAAGCCTAGTGCTGCGTATGCGGTATTGAACTGTTGCGCCATAAAGTCGGCATGCTTTTTAGATACGCAAAATGCCAAAGTGCGAGATTGTTGATTGGCTTCCCAGTGCTTAAATATATGCTTCGCTCTTCGAGTCGTCGCAAACTGGGCATCAAGAGCCGCTGGATCGAACTTACCATTTCTCCAAGGAATTTCTTGGTAGTCAACCGAGTCATCCCAAATGCCATAGTAGTGGAATGGCACTAGAATCTCACTGTCAATGCCATGCACTAAGTTACGCTCAAAAACTAAATTATCGTGGCACAGTGATAGAATGTTGGCTTGATCAGTTCGTTCTGGTGTTGCGGTTAACCCTAATAAAAACGCCGGCTCAAAGTAATTGAGGATATTGAGATACGTTTTTGCGCTGGCATGGTGAAATTCATCCACCACAATGTAGTCGAAGTAATCCGCTGCAAAATGCTTGAGGTTTTCTTCTTTGCCCAAGCTTTGTACCGAGGCAAATAACATCTCTTTTTGCTTGTCTTTGGTCTTACCGTGATAGTAACCAGCTGACTTTTCCGGCCATAATTTGGCAAAGGTATTGAATGCTTGGGTTAAGATCTCTTCTCGATGAGCAACAAAAAGAACGCGTTTTGCTTGGAGTTGCTTGGCATCAAACGCAGACAACCATGTTTTCCCCATGCCAGTACCCATTACAACCAATCCACGGACGTTACCTTTATCTCGAGTATCATTGAGCGCTTCTAGAGCTTCCTGCTGTGCAGAGTTTGGTGTATACGCCTCATCATCGAGCAAGGTGGAATCACCAACAACAGAGAGCTTTGGTGGATTTCTCCGTTTGATATAGGCATCGATCCACTCATCTGTGAGTGGTGTAGCAGAGGGGTGAGAAAATAACTTGTTGAACTGCTCGCGAATATTGTGGAACTGCTTTGCTTGCTCTGAGTCGTCAGGTTGCTGATAGTCGAATCGAAGGCACCATTCGTGTGCGTCAGTCAGTGCCGTTTTACTTATGTTATTCGAGCCAACAAAGGCTGTGCCATTGAAGAAGGACTGTTCTTCATCGGTGCGTACAAAGATGTAGGATTTTAAGTGAAAACTACGACTTTGTGTTTCAAAGATCTTCACTTCGACGTCATCACCGTCTAGTTCCAGCAATGAACGCAGAGCAATGGGGTGAGTGATGTGAAGATAATCAGAGGTTAAAATTCTCAGTTTAAGTTGGCGATTGTGGCTAACCTTACGTTCGATCGCCTCATGAATGCTAGGTAGGAGTAAATCGAGCCCTGATGGTTGAATAAACGAAACCGCAATCTCAATCTCTGTCGCATGATTGATAGCATGGATGAGCTGAGGTAAAAGTGGGTCATCATCGCCCGTCGTCAGCAGGTTGTCTCGAATGGTTAACGATTGAGTCGGCATCTGTGTTCTTCCCTTACGCTCTTACCAAGATTGCATTTAACCATTGCTCGGTTTCTCGCCCAGGCCTTGCATCCGAACTCATCCAAGTTTCTACAACTTTGAGTTGGGTCGATGAAAGTGCGTCGCGAAGGGTTTGCTCATTCATGTCAGCAAAGAAACGACCGTTGCGTATTTGCTCTGTATTACCATATTTAAATGAGCAGTAGAAAACCCCCTTGGGCTTGAGTAACTCACTCAGACGCGAGAACGTTCGCGGAAGCTCTTTATTAGGAACATGAAGAAGTGAGGCGCATGCCCAAATAGCATCAAAGCTGTCTGGCTTTGCTTCAAAAGACTCAAACGTTGCGTGTGTGACGTGTTGACTTAAATACTCAGTCGCCAATTCAACAAGTGATTCGTTCGCATCAAATGCCACCACTTTGTAGCCTAAGTTTAGAAAGTTCTTACTATCTCGACCAGACCCACATCCAGCATCCAATATTTTTCCGTGATTTTCGATTCGAGGAAGAAAACGGTCGTAAAGTTTCTGAACATCAACGTTTACGGTTGTATCAAAAAAGCTTTGTGCGTTTTCATTATAATATCGGTTGGTAATGCTCATGATGCGGTTCTTTTAAGTCGAAAGGTCTAGTTTGCATCATCTTTTATTTGGCGTCTAGGAAGGAGCTAACTTGCTCTAGTACAAGATTCTCAAAATGAACAATACCTTACCGAGCGTTAGCTTACTTTCTTCTAAACAACATCATCCCCTTCCAACACACATCAACTTCTTATGAATTTGTCTTGTAGACATGTCTAGGTTTAAACGGTCTGACGGAAGGTAAAGTCTAATAAAATTAATGGATTAAACCTGTCTATATAAGTTGAGCCTGCTGCTCGATTGTGACAACACTGCAAACAAACCGACACATAATCTTCATCTTTACCCTGCAAAGTACCTTCTAACCAAACAAGACATGGCGAGCATAGAGGAGAGTTGCTTTTCGATTCCTCACGACATGTCTAGACATGTGTTCATTCGAGGGTTCGTGATGCCAGTTTACTTAGATATTGCTTCGGAATTAGAGCAAGAAGTTCGAGAACGCTACCTGCCTGGTGATTACTTACCGCCAGAGGGAAAGTTAGCGGAACGATTTGATGTTAACCGACATACCTTGCGCCGTGCCATTGATGAGTTGGTGAGTGGCGGCATGGTCCAGCGCCATCAAGGCAAAGGCAATATGGTGGTGCGTCAGCCGAGTGAGTATCACGTCCATTCTGGTGCTCACTTCACCAAAAACCTTTTGGAGCAAGGCGCACAGCCTCGTTGCGAAGTGATTCAACGTCGCTTGTTCGTTGCGCCGGCAGAAATCGCTACCCATGTTGGCGTGGAAGAGGGCGAAAAAGTCATTCACATCCGCACATTAAGAAAAACCGAAGAGTGTCCACAGACGATTATCGACCACTATTTCCCAAATACCGGCTGGTGGAACATTTTAAAGAATTTTCAAAATGGCTCTCTGCATGGGTTTATCAAACGAGGGTTAGATATCGAACTGGAGCGCAAAGAAACCAAAGTCGGCGCGAAGACACCCACGAGCGAGCAGTGCCGATTGCTGCACATCACGAACAACACCCCAATTCTAAGAGTTAGAACCAAGAACGTTATCAAAGGGACCAATATTGTGGCCGAGTTTTCCTGCTCCAATAGTCGTTCCGATGTCATTGAAATAGTAATGGAGCATTAAATGAGTGCTGTGACCGAAAGATCAAGCTGGATGTCGATATTGGCACAAAGTCAGCAGAGTGAATTAGAGCGCCTTTGGAGCGAAACCAAAATCGAGCAGAGTTATCAAGTCGTTCGCCAACCGGAGATTGGTTTGGCTCAAGTGCGTGCACGTATGGGCGGCACAGGGCGCGAATTTAATATGGGCGACGCAACCATCACGCGCGCGGTGATCAAACTAGACAGCGGAGAGATGGGGTTTAGCTACTTACGCGGTAGAAACAAGGCCCAAGCTGAATTATCGGCGGTCATTGACGCCTTACTGCAAACTCAAGTGCATCATGAGTTGTTGATGCGCAAGGTCATTGAGCCTTTAGCTGCGCTTAAGCAAGAGCAGCAACATCAGCGCGCCAAAGAAATCGCGACCAGTAAGGTAGACTTTTTCACTTTAGTTCGTGGGGAGGATTAGGTTCGTGGGGAAGATTAGGTTCGCGGGGAAGACTAGGTTCGGAGAGGATTAGAACACCATGACTACTATTACCACTGCATTTCAAGACGCTGTTCATGACAGTCAACACTGTTTTAGGCGATTACTTAAGGCGATGTCAGAACCCGGCCATATGGTCACATTACAAAGAAGTGAAGGCTTTGGGTCATTGCACAAAGCGACAACTCAGATTCTGCTCAGCATGAGCGACAATGCGACGCCGATTTGGCTGTCTCATACGCATCAACATGATGAGGTGATCAGCGACAATATTCGTTTTCACTGCGGTAGTGCGATTGCAGCAAATCAAAATGACGCGAGTTTTGCTGTCATTGCGAAGCAGGATCTCGCCACGTTCGATTGGGATGCGGCTGCATTTAACCTCGGCACAGACGAGTACCCAGACCAATCGGCCACCGTCATTGTTGAGCTAAGCGAGCTAAATGATGGCGAGCTAAGTGTCAGCAAGGCACGCGGCGGCGAACTGGGAAATGAAGGATTACGTGACGTTGTCTCGTCACAGAAATCAAATGACACCGTTACATTAACGCTCTCTGGCCCGGGGATTGAAACGCAATCGACGCTGACTTTGGGTCAACTGCCCGTCGGTTTTCAAGCATTTTTACAAACAAGGCAAGAGCAAGTGGCGTTCCCGAAAGGCCTTGATTTGATTTTAGTGAGCGATGACAAAATCGCTTGTCTACCACGCACAACTCATATCGAGGTGAATTCATGTACGTCGCAGTAAAAGGTGGTGAAAAAGCCATTCATAACGCGCATCAGTTGCAAGCGAAAAAGCGTCGTGGCGATACCACACTCGCTGAGCTCACGGTTGCGCAAATCAGCGAACAGTTAGCGGGTAGTGTTGACCGAGTGATGACTGAGGGCGGTATTTACGATCGCGAGTTAGCGGCATTAGCGGTGAAACAAGCCAATGGCGATTTGGTTGAAGCCATATTCTTGCTGCGTGCTTATCGGACGACATTGCCTCGTTTGTCCGTGTCTGAGCCGGTGAATACCAGCGAGATGAGAATTGAACGACGTATTTCTGCAACCTACAAAGATCTGCCGGGTGGGCAAGTGTTGGGTCCAACGTATGACTATACCCATCGATTGCTGGATTTTAGTTTGCTTGCCGAAGGTGAAACGCCGCAAGTGGAAACCACTGACACGGCAGAGATGGAAGCGTGTCCTCAAGTCATGGGTATCTTAGAGAGGTTGGATCTCGCCCAAGTCGAAGCGGATGATCAAAAAGTGCCAGAGGACATCACCATGAACCCGGTGAATTATCCCTGTGACCGCAGTGCCCGCCTGCAAAACTTAGTGCGTGGAGATGAAGGGTTTCTGCTTGCTTTGGGTTACTCAACACAGCGTGGCTATGGTCGCAATCACCCATTTGCGGGTGAAATTCGCATTGGCTTCTGTGATTTGAGCATTGTTCCGGAGGAGCTCGGCTTCTCAATTGATATTGGCGACATTGAATTGACCGAATGTCAGATGGTGAACGGATTTGTTGGTAGCAAAACGGAAAAAGCCAAACTGACGCGCGGTTATGGATTGACGTTTGGTTCCACCGAGCGCAAGGCGATGTCGATGGCGTTGGTTGACCGATCACTGCAAGCAGCAGAATACGATGAGGCGATTGATGGCCCGGCCCAAGACGAAGAGTTTGTGTTGTCGCACTCCGACAACGTCGAGGCTGCGGGTTTTGTTTCTCATTTGAAACTGCCTCACTACGTTGACTTCCAAGCAGAGCTAGAGCTGCTCCGCAAAATGCAAAAAGAATACGAAGAACTTGTTCAATCGCAAGGTGAACAACATCAGGAGAGCCAGTTATGAGTCAAACACAAACCATGCCTCATGCTCAAGGGGTGAGTGGCTATAACTACGGCTACTTGGATGAGCAAACCAAGCGAATGATCCGCCGAGCGCTGTTAAAAGCCGTGGCGATTCCTGGTTATCAGGTTCCATTTGGTGGCCGTGAAATGCCAATGCCGTACGGCTGGGGCACGGGTGGAGTACAGATCACCGCCGCGATCATCGGTGAAACCGACACGCTCAAAGTGATTGACCAAGGTGCGGATGACACCACCAATGCGGTGTCGATTCGTGAGTTCTTTAAGTCGGTTGCGAATGCGACAACGACTGAGAAAACCGTTGAAGCATCGATTATTCAGACGCGTCACCGTATCCCTGAGAATACGCTAGAGAAAGATCAAATCTTGGTGTATCAGGTGCCAATTCCGGAACCGCTGCGCTTTATCGAACCTCGTGAGTCTGAAACACGCAAAATGCATGCGCTAGAAGAGTACGGGATCATGCACGTCAAATTATATGAAGATATCGCGCGCTACGGTCATATTGCGACGGCGTACGCTTACCCTGTGCGTGTAAATAGTCGCTACATCATGGACCCTTCTCCAATTCCAAAATTCGACAACCCGAAAATGGACAATATGGCGGCACTACAACTGTTTGGGGCGGGGCGAGAAAAACGCATTTATGCCGTACCGCCGTACACTCGCGTTGAGAGCTTGGACTTTGAAGATCACCCGTTCGAGATTCAAAAGTGGGATGAGCCGTGTTCGATTTGTGGTTCGACCGACACCTTCCTCGATGAGGTCGTGATGGACGATGAAGGAAACCGTATGTTCGTCTGCTCTGATACTGATTACTGCGCTGAACAAGTGGCGAAAATGGAGGCAAACGCATGAGTATCATTACGTCAGATAATTACATTGCGTTAGACAATCAACAATTTTTAGACGGCAGTGAAGAACAACCACTGCTCTCCGTGCGAGGATTAACCAAACTGTATGCACCGGGCAAGGGGTTTTGCAATGTGTCGTTTGATCTTTTCCCTGGTGAGGTGTTGGGTATTGTCGGTGAATCTGGCTCAGGTAAGAGCACGTTACTTAAGTCGTTGTCTGGTCGACAAACACCGGATAGCGGTGAAGTGTTGTATGTGCGGGGGCGCGGCCAAGACCAAATCACTCAATTAGAAGACTTATACCAGATGGCGGAAAGCAGCGTCGTCAGCTACTTCGCACAGAGTGGGGTGTTGTGCACCAACACCCGATGGACGGATTACGAGCTCGGGTTTCTGCAGGGGGCAACATCGGCGAACGTTTGATGGCGGTAGGCGAGCGAAACTACGCCGCTATTCGCGAAAAATCAACCGAGTGGCTGACGGATGTGGAAATTCCGCAAGACCGTATTGACGACATGCCCACCACTTTTTCCGGCGGTATGCAACAGCGTCTCCAGATTGCTCGTAATCTAGTTACGCATCCAAAACTGATTTTTATGGATGAGCCAACAGGTGGTTTGGACGTGTCGGTACAGGCGAAATTACTCGACCTATTACGCCGACTTGTCACCGAGCTAGAGCTTGCTGTCGTAATCGTCACGCATGATTTGGCGGTCGCACGTTTGCTGGCACACCGACTGATGGTGATGCGCCGCAGTGAAGTGGTGGAAACGGGGCTAACGGATCAGGTACTTGATGATCCTCAGCACCCATATACCCAATTGCTGGTCTCTTCTGTTCTTCAGAACTGATGGCTCAATCTAGGAATTTTATCATGACATGTCATAACAACACTGACGTTTCCGAAACAAAAATTAACGTTTCAAACGTGAGCAAAACCTTTGTCCTGCATAACCAAAACGGCATTGAACTGGAGGTACTAAAGCAGGCAGATTTTACCGTCGCGAGCGGTGAGTGTGTGGTTTTAAATGGCCGTTCGGGGTCCGGTAAATCAACGTTACTGCGTGCACTGTATGCCAACTACACCGTCGATACAGGTGATATAGAAGTGGTGCACCAAGGCCGCTGGGTCAATATTGCTAAAGCGCAGCCTCGAGAAATCATCAACGTACGTAAACACACCATCGGTTGGGTAAGTCAGTTTCTGCGTGTGATTCCTCGCATTAGTGCGTTAGAAGTGGTGATGCAGCCGATGCTAGAAATGGGGGGCTGCCGCCGCGAAGCGGAACAAAAAGCGAAATCGCTACTGACTCGTCTTAATGTCCCAGAACACTTGTGGGATCTTGCGCCTGCCACCTTTTCTGGTGGTGAGCAGCAACGCGTTAATATCGCGCGCGGCTTTATTGTGGATTACCCCATTTTGCTGTTGGATGAGCCTACCGCTTCGCTTGATGCAACCAACAGTGGCGTTGTGGTCAGCCTTATTCAAGAAGCCAAACAGCGAGGTGCCGCGATAGTGGGTATTTTCCACGATGAGGCAACTCGCGATCAGGTCGCTGACCGATTGTACGACGTGAAAAAGAAGACCGAGCAAGCGAGTGCTCAGTCCGATTCAATTTCAGCATGCGCATAACGGGAGAACGCAGCATGATTATCACCAATGTTAATTTGGTTCTAGACAACGAAGTGGTAAAAGGCTCATTAGAGTTACGTGATGGCAAAATCGTGAGCATGTCAGATTCGCAAAGTCAGGTCGCAGGGGCTTATGATGGTGAAGGTGATTACCTCATGCCCGGGTTTATTGAACTGCATACCGATAATCTGGAGCAGTACTTCACCCCACGACCAAAAGTGGATTGGCCACCGTTTTCAGCTATGAGCGCGCACGATACTCAGTTAATCGGCTCGGGCATTACGACGGTGTTGGATGCGGTTTCGCTGGGGGACTTTCGCGACGAGAAACGTCATACCAACCTTGATCTGTTTATTAACACCGTTACAGATAGCCAAAAGCGAAATCTCACCCGTGCTCAGCATTTATTGCATCTGCGTTGTGAAGTACCACATGAAAGTACGGTCAGTATTTTTGAGCGATATGTCAATCGACCAGAAGTGAAGCTGGTGTCTTTGATGGATCATGCCCCAGGTCAACGCCAGTTTGTCGATCTAGAAAAGTACCGTACTTACTATCAAGGCAAACATAACTTATCAGACAGTGAGATGGCCGCTTATGAGAAGAAGCAAGTCGAGTTGTCTCTGCGTTGGTCAACGCAAAATCGCAATGAGATCTGTCGCCAATGTCGGGAGCATGGCATTCCCACCGCTAGCATGATGATGCGACTGCAGCTCACGTCGAAGAGTCGAAATCGCTTGGTATGGTTATCGCGGAGTTCCCTACCACGGTTGAAGCGGCCAGAAAGTCTCATGAAATCGGGCTTAAAGTATTGATGGGTGCGCCAAATGTGGTTCGTGGTGGTTCGCATTCAGGTAATGTCGCGGCACACGAGCTCGCTTCTCTCGGTGTGTTGGATATTCTCTCTTCTGACTATTACCCAATGAGCTTACTTGAGGGGATTTACACGCTCGCTTCGGATGAAAGAAACCGTCTCACGTTACCTCAGGCGGTTCAACTGGTCACTAAAAACCCAGCGGAAGCACTTAACTTGCAGGATCGAGGCACTATTGCAGAGGGCAAGCGAGCAGACCTTGTTTTGGCGAAGCAAGTCGATGGTCACCCTTTGGTGGCTCGTGTTTGGCGAGAAGGCAAAAAGGTGTTTTAGCCAATGATAAGCGATTCAACATTAGAAGCATCTTCGGATGCTTCTTTTTCATCGGTCCTTGATGGGCATCCTGAACCCAGCGCATGCAGCGACCTTAACCAATGCCACCATCGAATCAGTAACAATCGAATGGCGAAAATATATTATGTTATCGGTCCCTCCGGTGCGGGCAAAGATACCTTGCTAGATGCGATACGTTCGGCATATCCACAAGACATCATCGTGGCCCACCGTTACATCACGCGTCCTTTTGGAGCGGGTGGAGAAAACCACGTAGCGGTGAGTGAGTCGGAATACCTATCACGGCAACAAAAAGGCCTGTTCGCCATGAGTTGGCAAGCCCATGGTCTTTATTATGGGATAGGGGTTGAAGTGAACACATGGCTAGACAAAGGATTTTCGGTATTACTCAATGGTTCACGGGCAGAGCTCGCACAAGCGCAGCGATGCTTTGGGGAGAGCCTTGTCCCTGTGGTAGTGAATGTCAGGCTTGAGGTATTGCGCGCTCGCTTGCAGCAGCGTGGGCGTGAATCTGCGCAAGAGATCGAACGCCGGTTAAGAAGAGCAGTCGAGTATTCGTTAAGTGGTGATCCGTCCTACCATCAAATTGATAACAGCGGAGACATAAACAGCAGTGTCGCGCAATTTAGCCAGATACGATGTCAGGTTGAAGGAGTCCAACCATGAAACTAGTTATGCTCGGCACAGGCAATAGCGCGATGGTGCCAGTTTGGGGCTGTGAGTGTGAGATCTGCTCAGCGGCTCGATTGGATAAGCGTCTTCGCCGTGAAAAAAGCTCTGCTTATGTGGAGCATAATGGGCGCAAACTATTACTTGATGCGAATGCGCCTGATCTCCTTGCGCGGTTTCCTGCAGGTTCCTTCGATAGAATTTTATTAACCCATTACCACATGGATCATGTGCACAGTTTATTCGATCTTCGATGGGGCAAGGGGGAGCCCATCCCTGTCCATTCTCCTGAAGACGAACAAGGTTGTGATGATTTGTATAAATATCCGGGAGTGCTGGATTTTTCTTATCGTGCTCATGCGTTTGAGCCGTTCGAATGGCAAGGGATTACGATCACGCCTTTGCCTCTCAATCACTCCCGACCTTGCTTGGGCTATGCCTTTGAACTGGATGGTAAGTGTATCGCGTACCTCACCGACACCAATGGTCTCCCCGATCTAACCACACAATGGCTTGTGCAACGTGATGTGAACTGGGTAGTGACGGACTGCAGTTTTCCACCCATTGAATGTGAGCAAGCAAGACTGAGTAAGAATCACAATGATATTCACCAAGTGGTCAAAATCGCCAAAGAAAGCCAAGTCGCAAACATCGGCATGATGCATTTGGGACATGATGTGTTGCTGTGGGCGAAGCAGAATCCACACTGCTTTTCTCCAAGTTTTCAGCTTCTATATGATGGACAAGAGATTGAGCTTTAAGTGAGTCTCTATTTTCACTGACGTTTCAGATGGTCGGTTTCTATTTGTGTCTTTAAGCTTGAAACAAAACTGCCAAGCCAGTGTAAAAACGCAACCGTATTGTCACAATTGCCTGTATCAAGTCGAGATAATAACTGATTGAAAGTTAATTCTATTTTTAAGGTGTGTTTAATTGTTGTACAGGTGGTCTGTTCATGAATTCGTCATAAAAATATACAAAAGACGTAAAGAATTAACGTTCTAATAGGCAACATATAAATACCAAGATGGAAATGAAAACTATGGTCTCGACCATGCCAGAATTGTCGGTTGTCTCTGATGTGAGTGAAATGAATTCGCCGCAATTAGGACGAAAAGTTCTTGAAACCCGATCGCTAACCAAGTCATATCAAGAAGGAAAAGTGGTACTCGATGGCATTAGTGTCGAGCTACACGCTGGAGAGTTTGTTGCGGTTGTTGGCCGTTCCGGTGCTGGCAAGTCAACGTTCCTTCATACGTTAAATGGAACGATTCCCGCCACCAGCGGTGAGATCCTAAACGTTCATAAAGATCTGTCTACTGATAACGTACTGTCGATGTCGCGCAAGGAGCTTCGTGAATGGCGTAGCCACTGCGGCATGATTTTCCAAGATTTTTGTTTGGTACCACGATTGGATGTCATTTCAAATGTATTGCTTGGCAGATTGAGCCATACCTCGACACTGAAATCATTGCTCAAAGTATTCAATGATGAAGACAAAGCGCAGGCCATCCAACTTCTCAAGTGGTTGAATATGTTGCCGCACGCTCTCCAACGAGCAGAAAACTTGTCTGGTGGTCAGCAGCAACGCGTTGCGATTTGTCGCGCAATGATGCAGAACCCGAAAATACTGTTGGCGGACGAACCCGTCGCGTCACTTGACCCGAAAAATACCGTTCGAATCATGGAAGCACTGCAAAAAGTGAGTCGTGATGGGGTAGCGGTGATGGTCAACCTTCACTCTATCGAATTGGTTCAGGAATACTGTTCTCGTGTCATTGGCCTAGCAAAAGGCAAAGTGATTTACGACGGGCATCCTTCTGGCTCGATGAACATGTTTTGCATCGCCTTTATGGTGATGAGATAGACCAAATCAATTAATTCCAATCTTAATCATACAACTGAAGTTAAACATTTAAGGACTCGTGATGAACAAGCTTTTATACGTTGGTATGGCAGTGGCAGCTGCAATCACTTTTAACGCGAATGCAGCAGCACCAAAAGAAATCAACCTAGGCATTTTGGGTGGTCAAAATGCGGCCGATCAAATTGGTGACAACCAGTGTGTTTCTGATTTCCTTAACGCTGAACTCGGCGTAGAAACTAAGATTCGTAACTCCAGTGATTACAACGCGGTTATCCAAGGTTTGCTTGGTGAGAAAATTGATCTTGTTGTGAATATGTCTCCAAAGTCTTATGCAGAGGTTTACCTCAACGACCCTAAAGCGGTGGATATTGTTGGTATCACGGTGGATAACACCGACAATTCTCGCGGGTATCACTCGGTCATCTTGGTTAAAGAAGATAGCCCATATCAATCCATCGAAGATTTGAAAGGCAAAGTCTTTTCGTTTGCCGATCCTAACTCAACATCAGGCTTTCTTATTCCAAACAACCAGTTGACGAAAAAACTAGGCGGCAATATGGACAACCAATTTGATGGCTTCTTTAAGTCGGTTGGTTTCTCTGGTGGTCATGAACAAGATATCGTTGGTGTGCTTAACGGTCAGTTTGATGCGGCCGTCACTTGGTCTTCAATGGTGGGCGACGCAGACAAGGGTTACACTGCGGGTGCATTGACTCGTTACATCGAGCAAGATCCAGAGCTGATGAACAAAGTTCGCATTATTTGGAAATCACCATTGATCGCTAACGGTCCTACCATCGTGAGCAATCGCCTTGATCCTGATTTCAAAAATGACTTGGTCACAGCGGTTAAGAAACTTGCTAAAGAAGAGAACGAGTGTTTTAGCAAAGCTGCGGGTGGCTCACTTCATCTAGAAGACACTACGGTTGCCGAATACCAGTCAATCATCGATTTGGTAAAAGCGACGAAATTCGCTCAACGTTAATCTCTCCTAAATCAAGCTAGTGGGAAACCACTAGCTTGACAATTCTACGGTCAATTTCATGCAGTTCGAACAATACTACCAACAAGCTCGTCGTAAGCAGAAGATGGATGCACTGATGTGGTCCTCTGTATTTATGATGCTTTACTTACTGTCTGGGCACTATGCCGAATTCAGTCTCACGACCATCCTTCGCAATGCGCCAGCGCTGCTCGACTACATTCGTGAGACGATCCCGAATTTGTCATGGGATGTGCTATTTGCTAGCCGAGATGAGGCTGGCAGAGCCGTACCCGGTTCATTGATTTATTGGGGCTACCGTTTACATATTCAGATTCCACTTCTTTGGGAAACCATCAATGTTGCCATTGCGGCAACGTTAGTTTCTTCGGCGATTGCTATTGTATTGGCGTTCTTAGCGCGAGTAACGGTTATGCACCTGCACCAGTACGCTTAGCTGTTCGATCATTCGTAGCCTTTTTACGTACCATGCCAGAGCTTGCGTGGGCGGTGATGTTTGTTATGGCCTATGGTGTGGGAACTTTCCCCGGCTTTGTCGCACTGACTTTGCACACCATTGGCAGTTTGACCAAGTTATATTACGAATCTATCGAAACGATTTCTGATAAACCCGTAAGAGGATTAAGCTCCTGCGGTGCAACGCCGATACAGCGATTGCGCTTTGCGTTTTGGCCGCAAATCAAGCCTTCCGTGCTGTCTTTCATGTTTCTTCGCTTTGAAATTAACTTCCGTTCATCGACCATTCTTGGCCTGGTTGGGGCGGGAGGTATTGGGCAAGAGCTGATGACCAACATTAGTTGGGTAGACACGACCAAGTGAGTATTACGCTGCTTCTGATCATTATTGTGGTCGGGTTGATCGATACCGCTTCGGGTGTATTGAGAAGGAAAGTCATTACGGGAGACGCAAAATGACCGAGATTCAAGGCATGACGTTAGAGCAAATAAAACAGCAAAACAGTGAAATATTCTCGCGTCAGAAACGTTACTTAACCATGGTCGGAGTGCTCACGGCGAGTGTGCTTATCTATTATCTTCTGTTCTTTTATTTTTTTAGTGTTTCATTTGAACAGTTCAAAATGGGTAATAGTAAAATCCTGAGCTATTTTACACACATGTTTATCTGGCGAGACTTTTGGGACTGGCCATTTGCTTACTACTTTAAACAAATTGCCATTACTTTAGCCATTGTCTTTGGTGGTACGCTGACCGCGTCACTCGTCGCACTGCCTTTATCCTTTTTAGCAGCGCGTAATGTGATGACGGGACCATTGAGTTTTATCGTAACGATCATGCGCCGTATCTTTGATGTGATGCGTGGCATCGACATGGCGATCTGGGGGATGATCTTTGTCCGAGCAGTAGGGCTTGGTCCGTTAGCGGGTGTGATGGCCGTGTTTATTCAAGATCTAGGGTTGTTTGGTAAGTTGTATGCTGAAAGCCATGAGGCCGCTGACAAGAGGCCATCACGTGGACTAGCGGCACTGGGTGCCAATAATCTGCAAAAGCATCGGTTTGGCATCTTCACCCAGTCGTTCCCAACTTTCCTTGCGTTAACCCTGTATCAACTTGAGTCCAATACGCGATCCGCAGCCGTACTAGGCTTTGTGGGCGCGGGCGGTATCGGTTTGGTGTACGCAGAAAATATGCGGTTATGGAACTGGGATGTGGTGACGTTTATCACGCTGGTATTGGTTGTCATTATTATGGGATTAGACAAGGTATCGAGCATCCTGAGACAAAAATACATTGTGGGAGAGGAAATCTCTCTTTACGAAGCGCGTTAATACCAAAATTACTCCCTAAAAAGTTAGCCTGAGATATGGCTAGCTTTTTGTCACTTTTCTTCATATTTTTATGTTTTTTCTCATATTTCTTTTCTTTTTCCCCTCATATACTTCTCTAAACTGTTTAAAACTGGAACCTCGTCCAAATTCTAGAAAATACCACATAAAAGTGGATTGATGTCCTGAATAGATAATGCTTTCGTTTGATATAATCGGTCGATACAACAATCCTAATAGAGAGTCTATTCATGTTGCAGAACTTTACTATCAAGCAGAAGGTCGTCATCCCGCTGTGTTTGATCATCGGATTATTTGCCGTGAGCTCCGTGCTTAACGTGATGACGTCATGGAGACAGGCCAAACTTAGCGACACGCTGAATGAGCAAATTGTGCCAAGCTTGTTTTCTTTGGAAGATGCCTATCGCGATCTCTATCAGGCCACCTCAGCAGTGCAAGGTGTTGCACTGTCAGAGGAACAAAAAGACATAGATCACCACCTTGCTGAATATAAAGATAATGCTTACAAAGCGATACCACGCATGGAGTATGTCTTGAAGCTATCCGAGGCGGGGGTATTGCCATCGACTCATGCAAATGAGGTACAAAAGTTACTGAGTCTAGCGAATGTGTGGCTACAAAGTTATGAAAGTATGCTTAAAAAGCCTCAGGCGCAATGGATCACCTATTATCACGAGCACAAAAATACGTTCGAAAGCCAGTTTGTTGATGTCCGTGCGCAACTGAATGTGGTGAAAGAGGAGATAGAAGAGAAGCAGATTGAGTTAGAGCGTGATATCTCGGCCGCGACCACTCGAGGTCAACTGATTCTCGAAGCTGGCATTGTTGTTGTGGTTCTTGCCGCGCTTGGTATGGCGTACTTACTTCTACAGACGGTGGTGAAACCAATCAATGGCATCAAAGATGCGATGGCTCAAATCGCTTCTGGAGATGGGGATTTAAGCCAGCGAATTGACATCAAAACTCAAGATGAAATCGGTCAACTAGCAAATGCGTTTAATCTGTTTGTTTCTAAAATCCAGGCGACAGTCACTCAGGTGATTGATAGCTCGAATACCTTGCGCCAGGAGATGGCGAATTTGACGGCGCTCACCACAACCATTGCAGACTCAACCGAATACCAGCAAAAAGACAGTGAGGCGGTTGCTGCGGCAGTTCATGAAATGCAGGTAACCAGTCGCAATGTCAGTGACAGTGCAAATGAAGCGGCAATGGCGAGTCAAACGGCCAATGATGAACTTACCAATACCAACGTTATTTTGGAGCAAACAGTCGGATCGATTCGTAGGCTGGCAGGTGAAATCGACAGTGCAGGGCAAGTGGTTAATACTCTGGATACCGACGTGAGCAACATTGCTTCGGTACTTGATGTGATTCGTGGCATTGCGGAGCAAACCAATTTGTTGGCGCTGAATGCGGCGATTGAAGCGGCACGCGCTGGTGAACAAGGGCGAGGTTTTGCCGTTGTGGCCGATGAGGTTCGCTCTTTGGCGAGTCGCACGCAACAAAGCACGGGTGAAATCCAAGAGATGATTGAAAAGCTACAGTCTGGTGCAGGTCAGGCTGTCGAGGTGATGCGCAATAGTCAAAATAGCAGCGATGAAACCATCACTACCGCAGGAAGAGCCAGTGAGTCACTCTCTGAGATTCTTAATGCGATTGCTCGCATGAATGAAATGAACACCCACATAGCGACCGCGGCAAGTCAGCAGAGTACGGTAAGTGATGAGGTCAATACTAATGTGCAAGGGATTGCGGATAGTAGTACGGCGATTGTCGATGTGGTAACCAAAGCCCAACAATCATTAGCGTTACTTTCTGATCAAACTCAGCGTTTGGATCAACAGGTGAGTCAATTCAGAGTATAAACGTCCTGAAGATGGCAACCCTAGGGTTGCCTCTTTAGTATTGGTCGCTTGTTAATCACTCGTTATTAATAGTGAGTTGTTATTTATGGTTTGAGTCTTATTAACGTGTTGTTACACACCGTGCGAGATCAAAAGGTAGACATTTTCTTCGTTTTTTGTACAGCTTTTCATGTATTTTCCCACTGTTTTCCACTCTTATCGTCAAAATAGTTGCTCACAATAAACTGTGATTTCCAACGCAAAAATAACCAAAATGGGATCTAGATAACACCTTTGCTACGAACGCATTTTAGGCACTGATCGAAAAGTAAATTTTGTTGTATACACAACACTAGGTAATTATCATCCTAATTAATTGATATCGATCCATTTTGTTAACATAACTAAGTTATGCTCAAGTCTATGCATCGTTTGGAATATTTGTAGAGTGAAGAAGAGAGAGTTTCATGAGACGTAGAACCACGCTATCGCTGCTTATTGCGTCGAGCCTGCTTTTGGCTGGATGTCAACCGAGCCAAGAGGGAACTGAGCAAGGCGGTGGTCCCGCGCAAACGACAGAAGTCGAAGTGATGACTGTCGAACCAGTTCGACAAATGCTAACTGTAGAATTACCGGGGCGCAGCCGCGCATTTAAAGAAGCGGAAGTAAGACCTCAGGTTTCAGGTATTGTTTCTGAACGCAACTTTGTTGAAGGAAGCACAGTTAAACAAGGCCAGTCCCTTTATCAAATTGATGACTCCACCTATCAAGCGGCTTTGTTAAGTGCAGAAGCTCAATTGACACGTGCAATGGCGTCAGAAGACTCCACGTTTTCTACCGTTAAGCGTTATCGAGCGCTAATAAAGAAAAAGTCAATCAGTCAACAAGATTTGGATGAAGCGGAAGCGGCATATAAAGAAGCCAAAGCGCAAGTATTGGTAGCAAAAGCCGCAATCAATACGGCAAAAATCAACTTATCTTACACTCAGGTGAAAGCACCAATTAGTGGTGTGATCGGCAAATCTAGTGTGACGGCGGGTGCTTGGTGACAGCAAACCAAGCGAATAAGCTGGCGATCATCCAGCAACTTGACCCGATCAATATTGATATCGTTCAATCCTCTGCTCAGTTGCTACGTTTGAAATCTGCGCTATCTCAAGGTCACTTACAACAGGATGAATCAGCGGAGGTGACGTTGCAGTTGGAAGACGGCTCGACGTATAAGCACAAAGGCACGATGAAATTCGTCGAGGTCAATGTAGACGAAAGCACTGGCAGTGTCACCCTACGTGCTGAATTCCCGAACCCTGACGGTATCTTGTTACCTGGTATGTTTGTTCGTGCCACCGTTATCACTGGTGTCGACCCTGAAGCGATCTTGATCCCGCAAAATACCGTGACTCGAGATGCCACAGGTAAAGCCACAGTCATGGTGGTTGGAGAAGACAGTAAAGTAGTCGCGACGCATGTCAAAACCGCCGAGGCGATTGACAATCAATGGCGTATACTGGACGGGCTGAAGCCTGGAGATAAAGTCATTACGGCTGGTCTGCAAAAAGTAGGACCAGGTAGCGCGGTAAGTATTCAAACAGGTGAACAGGAGTAATCATGGCACGATTCTTTATCGATCGTCCGGTCTTTGCTTGGGTACTGGCCATCTTAACGATGTTGGCAGGCGTAATGTCACTGTTTAACTTACCCGTCTCGCAATACCCGACGATCTCACCGCCTACCGTCACGATCAGTGCGCGTTATCCTGGGGCCTCCGCCAAAACGGTTGAAGACTCAGTGACTCAG
Source organism: Vibrio mytili (assembly GCF_000830505.1). Lineage (GTDB taxonomy): Bacteria > Pseudomonadota > Gammaproteobacteria > Enterobacterales > Vibrionaceae > Vibrio > Vibrio mytili. The sequence continues at coordinate 22,899 of NZ_JXOK01000037.1, forward strand.
GTGATTGAGCAGAACATGACCGGTCTAGATTACTTACGTTACCTATCATCCAGTAGTGATGCGTTTGGTAATGCAACCGTGACGTTAACCTTCGACAGTGAAGCGGACGCGGATATCGCCCAGGTTCAGGTTCAGAACAAACTTCAATTGGCACTGACGTCACTTCCTAGCGAGGTTCAGAGCCAAGGGATTGTAGTAGAGAAGTCCAACACGTCCTTCTTGTTGGTTGTTGCGCTTTATTCAGAAGACCCTAACTTTACACAGAACGATATTGCAGACTATGTGGTTTCCAATATTCAAGATCCAATCAGTCGTGTATCCGGTGTGGGTAAAGTCCAAGCCTTTGGCGCTCAGTATGCGATGCGTGTTTGGCTTGATCCGTTTAAGCTTGCACAATTTAATCTGACTGCGATTGATGTGGCTGGGGCGATCAGAGAGCAAAATGCGCAAGTTTCTTCTGGTCAACTTGGTGCCGCACCTTCGCAAAAAGGTCAACTGCTGAACGCGACGATATCTTCGGCAAGTCGTTTAAGTAGTGTAGAAGAGTTCCAAGACATCATTCTTAAATCAGACACCAGCGGCGCGAATGTATACTTAAAAGACGTAGCACGTGTAGAGCGCGGCGCAGAAAGTTATGACATTAAAGGACACTTCAATGGCTTCCCTGCGTCAGGGTTGGGACTTTCTTTGGGGACAGGAGCTAACGCGTTAGAAACCGCTACGGCAGTAAAGGAACGTTTAGCTGAATTGCAGGAAAACTTCCCAGCGGGCTTAAAGGTCTCATACCCATTTGAAACAACGCCATTTGTACAAGCGTCTATCAAAGAGGTGGTGAAAACATTACTTGAAGCGATTGTTCTCGTATTTTTGATTATGTATCTCTTCTTGCAGAACTTACGTGCGACCTTGATACCAACGATTGCTGTGCCTGTTGTTCTGCTTGGCACTTTTGCGGTGCTCTATACGACCGGCTTCAGTGTAAATACTCTGACCATGTTTGCTATGGTGCTCGCCATCGGTTTGCTGGTGGATGACGCTATCGTTGTGGTGGAAAACGTTGAGCGCGTTATGCACGAAGATGGTTTAGAGCCGAAAGAAGCCACGAAGAAATCGATGGGGCAGATCACGGGTGCGCTGGTTGGGGTGGGTTTAACACTGTCTGCGGTATTCGTGCCAATGGCATTTATGTCTGGCTCTACCGGGGTTATTTACCGTCAGTTCTCGATTACCATTGTTTCTGCGATGACGTTATCAGTGTTAGTCGCAATTATCTTGACTCCTGCGTTGTGTGCCACTTTGTTGAAGAAAGGCGATGCAGAGCTTTCTGAGAAAAAAGGGTTCTTTGGTTGGTTCAACCGTAAGTTCGATAAGATGACGGAAGGTTATGAGTCTGGTGTGGCGAAAATGCTTAAGCGCACTGGTCGAATGATGCTGCTGTTTGTCGCTTTGTCGGCAGGTGCCGGTTGGCTCTTTAGCAACTTACCTACTTCATTCTTACCTGATGAAGACCAAGGTACGGTCTTCTCTATGGCGATTTTACCGCCAAATTCGACTCAGGAGCAGACAGAAAAAACACTTGAGAAGGTAGAACATTACTTCCTAGAAGACGAAAAAGATGTCGTCAACTCATTGTTTACCGTAGCGGGCTTTAGTTTTGCCGGTCAAGGGCAAAACATGGGTATGGCATTCGTTAACTTGAAAGATTGGTCAGAGCGTGAAGGCCCAGGAATGGACGCTGCATCACTGACTGGACGGGCAATGGGGTATTTCTCAAGCATCAAAGAAGCAATGGTGTTTGCTTTTGCTCCTCCTGCTATTCAAGAACTGGGTAATGCGACTGGCTTTGACTTCTATTTGCAGGACTCTTTAAACAAAGGACATGAAGCTTTAGTGGCGGCTCAAGGACAGTTGCTTGGCATGGCGGCGCAAAACCCTAAGTTGGTTGGTGTGCGACCTAATGGACAAGCTGATGCACCGATGTACCAAGTACATGTCGACCATGTGAAGCTACGAGCACTGAATGTCAGTATAGATGATGTCAATCAAATCCTGTCTTCTGCATGGGGTGGGGCTTACATTAATGACTACATTGATCGTGGCCGAGTGAAAAAAGTCATGCTGCAAAGTGACGCCCAATACCGGATGCAACCAAAAGACTTTGACTCTTGGTATGTACGCAATGCAAATGGTGACATGGTGCCGTTCTCTGCGTTTGCTCACGGTGAATGGACGTACGGCTCACCACAGTTACAACGTTTCGATGGCCTACCAGCGATGAACATCCAGGGCGGTGCCGCTCCAGGCGTGAGTACGGGTGAAGCGATGGCTGAAATCGAAGCGTTGGTACAGAAACTGCCAGAAGGCTTTACTGTCAAATGGACTGGTATCTCGTATGAAGAGCGTTTGTCTGGCAACCAAGCGCCAATGCTTTACGCGCTATCAATACTGGTTGTCTTCCTAGTGCTTGCTGCCCTTTATGAAAGTTGGTCAGTGCCATTTGCTGTTGTGCTTGTCGTGCCTCTTGGGGTACTTGGCGCCGTATTGGCAGTCATGGGGCGCGGTTTGGAGAATGACGTATTTTTCCAAGTAAGTCTTTTGACGACGGTTGGTCTCGCAACCAAAAACGCAATTCTTATTGTCGAATTTGCCAAAGACTATTACCAAAAAGGCGCAGGTCTGTTAGAAGCAACGCTGCATGCGGTTCGTGTGCGTTTGCGTCCAATCATTATGACCTCGTTGGCGTTTGGTCTGGGTGTTATCCCACTGGCGATAAGTTCTGGTGTGGGCTCGGCGGGACAAAATGCAGTCGGTACAGGCGTACTTGGCGGCATGGTGAGTGCGACATTGCTAGGTATCTTCTTTGTTCCAGTGTTTTTCGTGGTCGTCGAGCGGTTGTTTGACCGACGAGCCAAAAAAGAAGAGCGTAACGAAGCACTCGAAGAAGCACATCAAGAGCCTAAACATTAAACTCGGATTTGTTGAAAAACAGTTGCGAGAAGAAATTACCTGACGCAACAAAAAACACCTAACACGAAAGGGCGCCTCGGCGCTCTTTTTTTTAAATTTTTTTCGAAAGAGATCATATTTAATACAACACGTTACGTTCCGAGGTTAAGAAAAACCCCTAAAGTTAGACGATTTGTTACTTAAGATATGATTGGTATTGCCGATGAATTAAGTACGGTTATGCACTAACCAATAAGTAGGCACACTGATATAACGGCACATCGGAAGTGTATATAAATGAAATACTGGATAAGTTTTTCGTGAGGAAAGTATGAATATCAATAACTTAAGTGTTGTTAAGAAAATATCGTTAAGCTATTTAACGGTATTTTTGGTTTTTGCGATAGTGTCAATTATGTTGATGCTAAGTTTATCGGGGTTAAATAAAAATATTCAAACACTCTCGAACAAAAGCTTACCGTCGGTAGCGCTTTTGAAGGGGATCCAAGTTGATATTACTAAAATACGTAAGGATGAATTCTCTTTATTGCCGAACAGTGATAATCCTAAAATTGGTGAGTGGCTAAGAGATCTTGACCAGTGGCGTAAGGACGTTCAATCAGGCATTGCCGCTTATGAAGCATTAGACTTGAATGAACAAGAAACGGCATCGTTTAAAGTGTTTAAAGATACTTGGAATCAGTATATAAAAGAGACCAACCCTTACAATGCTTTATTAAAGCAAGGTGATGCTGCGGGGGCGAATGAGCTTATTTTGTCGAGCTTTCCCACTTATTCCAAAGCATTACAGAGCTTAGACAATTCGTTAACTTTGAATGATAAAGTGGTGGCGCAAATTGGACAAAATGTCCAAAAAGAAGCATCGTCAACGCAGGTGAGTGCTGCCATTGGGGCCTTAAGTATTATCGTGGTGATGGTACTGTCGGCGTTGTTACTGTCTCGAGCGATTTGTCGACCAATTGATCGTGCGCTTAAATTTGCCGCGAACATTGCAAAAGGCCAATTGAACAATGAGATAAATGAAAGTGAGTTGACGAAAGATGAACTTGGTAACTTACTCAAGTCACTGGGAACAATGCAATCCAATTTGCACTCATTAGTGTCAGAAATCAACGACTCGACCATTCAGCTCACTGCTGCGGTAGAGGAGGTTAGTGCGATTTCTTCTCAAACGGCATCTGGCATGCAGAATCAGCAACTTGAGCTCAGTTCGGTGGCATCTGCGATGACCGAAATGCAGGCAGCTGTGAGTGAGGTGGCACAAAATACTGAGGTTGGTGCAACGTCTGCGTATTCTGCATCGGAAGTGGCGAAACAAGGCACAGAAACACTACAACAAACGATAGCGGTGATAGAAAGGGTCTCTGCATCAATCCAAAATTCAGATGATTTAGCTCACGAACTGGAATCTAGTTCAAACAACATCAATGTTGTCGTAGATGTTATTCGTGGTATTGCTGAGCAAACAAACTTATTGGCGCTCAATGCGGCAATTGAAGCGGCAAGGGCTGGCGAGCAAGGACGTGGTTTCGCCGTGGTTGCGGATGAAGTGCGTTCATTAGCACAGCGTACGCAAGATTCGACGTCTCAAATCATTGACATAGTGAGTCAACTGCAACAAAACACCAGTAAAATTGGACAATCGAGCAAAGAGTGTCAAGAAGGGATCGCGTTGTGTGTTGGCCAGGTGAATGAAGCGGGTAGTCAAATTAATAACATTGAACACTCAGTAGACAATATTGCGCAAATGAGTACGCACATTGCGACCGCATGTAGTGAGCAGAACTCTGTTTCAGAAGAGTTAAACCGAAGTGTTGAGCATATTAATAGTGCGTCGACAGAAATGGCGGAAGGGGCTTCTCAAACGGCAGTTGCATGTCAGCAAATTAGCAGTCTTGCTCATAGTTTAAAAGAACGTATGGGCGTATTTAGATTATGATATGGGGGTTGATACTTTGATTAGCCCCGAATTCAACTTCGAAGCGTCATCACTCGCTTTTCGATAACCATCAAAAAGGCAGCCTCTGGCTGCCTTTGCTTTTCTCTAATGAACCGTTGCACGAATACCTAGCGCTTTTATTGCCTAGCGTTTTGGCTGTGCATCAATGCACTGACCGTTCACCTCGGTCACGCTTGGGTCCATGAGATGCAGGTACAGTGGCATTATGTCCTGCGGTGTTTTTAGCGTGTTTGCGTCTTCGCCTGGATAGGCTTTTTCACGCATGCGAGTACGGGTTGCACCAGGGTTTATAGCGTTCACGCGTATTGGTGTATCGCTTAATTCATCCGCGAGCACTTGCATCATTCCTTCCACGGCAAATTTTGAAATAGCGTATGGGCCCCAAAAGGCACGACCAGAGTGGCCCACGGTAGAAGAGGTAAAGACAATACGCCCCGCTTCTGACTTACGAAGGCTCGGCAACAGCGCTTGTGTCATCAAAACTTCCGCTTTTACGTTGATTTGCATGAGGTCGTCAAAATCTTCTTCATTGATTTGTTCAAACGGACACAACGTACTCAGGACCCCAGCGTTATGCAGTAGTCCATCAAGCGTCCAAATTGGCTTTCAATGGTCTCGGCCATATCGATGTAGTGTTGTTTGGTTGCCCCTTTTAAATCAAGAGGGATGATCGCAGGCAGTGGGTAGCCAGCGGACTCGATCTCATCGTAGATGGATTCGAGGTTTGCAACGTTTCTGCCTAATAGAATGACGGTTGCACCGTGTTTGGCGTACGAAAGTGCAGCTTGACGACCGATGCCATTGCCTGCACCAGTAACGAGAATGACTTTATCTTTTAAGGCATCTGCGGAAACGGAGTAGTTCACGGTGTTAAATCCTTATTATTATCTGAGGGCCCACGTAGTTGACGCTAAAAAACGTCCTTTTCTCAATGGTAAATTTTGGTAATCGCGACAAGATGGTTACAATACACCAATTCATGTGTTATACCAATGCCAGAACTTTCGTTAGTTATGTTATTCGAACGCTATCAATCAGAACAAGTGGTTACAATACTTGTTGCCTTCTCGGTGGTATTTCTGCGTAACATATTGGCGTAAATCCTGATCTGGAATATAGGAGCTTTCGTTGGAATTTTTATTAGATTACGGTCTTTTCTTGGCCAAAATTATCACTTTTGTTGCCGCGATCATTGTGTTGTTGATTATTGCTAAATCGGCAGGTGGAAAATCAGGCACGGCGAAAGGCGAGCTCGAAATCATGAACTTGTCTGAACAACACAAACAATCCGTTGAGCAACTCGAACATCATTTACATGATGATGCGTTTATCAAAGCACGTGATAAAGCGGTAAAGAAAGAAGAAAAAGAAAAAAGCAAAGCTCGCGAAAAAGAAATCAAACAAGCGAACAAAGAAGGGACGCTAGACAGCAAGCGTGAACCGCATTTATTCGTTCTAGACTTCAAAGGCAGCATTGACGCGAAAGAAGTGAACTCTCTACGAGAAGAAATCACCGCTATTTTAGCTGTCGCTCGAGAAGGGGACGAAGTCTTACTTCGCTTAGAATCTGGCGGAGGCATGGTTCACGGTTACGGATTGGCTTCTTCACAATTGGATCGCATTAAAGCCGCGGGTTTACCACTCACCATCGCCGTGGACAAAGTGGCAGCGAGTGGCGGTTACATGATGGCTTGTGTGGCGGATAAAGTGGTATCTGCACCATTTGCGATTGTCGGTTCTATTGGTGTTATTGCCCAAATTCCTAACTTCAACAAGTTATTGAAGAAGCATGATATCGAATATGAACAAATGACCGCTGGTGAATACAAGCGCACCTTAACTATGTTTGGCGAAAACACCGATAAAGCCCGTGACAAGTTCAAACAAGAGTTAGAAGAAACACATGGTTTATTTAAAGATTTTATTCGTGAACGCCGTCCAACCTTAGACCTGGATAAAGTCGCGACAGGAGAGCACTGGTTTGGTACTCAAGCTAAAGAACTCGGTTTGGTGGATGAAATCAGTACTTCCGACGATCTTGTCGTCGCAGCATGCAAAGATAAAACAGTGTTAGCGGTGCATTATGTCCAGAAGAAAAAACTGGCAGACAAACTTACAGGCGTGGCAGGTAAAGTCGTAGATGGCGTTATTCTAAAATTGGCAGAGCGTGGCCAAAAGCCGATTGTCTAAAAAGTCTAACCACATGCTGCAATAAACAAAACGCGATAACGCACTTGTTTGTAACACACTTGTTTGTTGCATAGAACGTCAATGAAGAAAGCGGTGATAGTGACAACTCTCACCGTTTTTTTATTCTTGAAGCAAAATCGTTTGTGAATTGAGTTGCTTATCTTTATGTAATGGATTGCATTATATTTTCCCTCGCTCCAAAAGCCAAATATGCGTATAATGCGCGCCTCGAAAACCGAATAAATTGCTAAAAAATAGGTGGAGAAGAACATGTCCTCTCAAACTCCGGTGGTAACCGTAGATGGACCTAGTGGTGCAGGTAAAGGCACACTGTGTATGCTGTTGGCGAAGAAGCTGGGTTTCCATCTTCTTGATTCCGGTGCAATTTATCGTGTACTTGCATTGGCGGCGATTCACCATGGCGTTGATACAGAGTCTGAAGATGCACTTGTCCCACTGGCAACTCACCTAGATGTACAGTTTGTCGCTGAAGGCGACTTGGTGAAGGTGATTCTAGAAGGCGAAGATGTTTCGGGTGAGCTTCGTAAAGAAGAAACAGGGATGGCGGCCTCAAAAGTTGCTGCTTTACCGCGTGTTCGTGAAGCATTATTGCGTCGTCAGCGTGCATTCGAAAGTGCTCCTGGCTTGGTGGCTGATGGGCGTGATATGGGCACTGTCGTTTTCACTCATGCACAAGCAAAAATCTTCCTCGATGCAAGTGCGGAAGAGCGGGCAAATAGACGCCTGAAACAGTTGCAAAATAAAGGCTTAAATGTTAGATTTGCGGACCTTTTAAGCGAGATCCAAGAGCGTGACGATCGAGATCGTAACCGCCCAGTGGCGCCATTACGCCCTGCTGAGGATGCGCTCGTGCTTGATTCTACGTCGATGACTATCGACGAAGTGGTCGAAAAGGCACTACAATATATTGAATCGAAGCTGGCTGAGTAATTTACTGGGCTAAGCTAAGAGCGTCGGTCGCAAGGATGATGACTGGCGAATTTAATAACCCCATGCGGTAGGATACCCGTGGACGTTTAATTTATTGAAGATTAAATAAATGACTGAATCTTTTGCTCAACTCTTTGAAGAGTTTCTAAACGAAACTGAATTCCAACAAGGCAGCATCGTTAAAGGTACTGTAGTAGCTATCGAGAACGGTTTTGTTCTTGTTGATGCTGGTCTTAAGTCTGAATCTGCTATCCCTGCTGAACAGTTCAAGAACGCTGCTGGCGAACTTGAAATTGAAGTAGGTGCTGAAGTAGACGTAGCTCTAGACGCTGTTGAAGATGGTTTCGGTGAAACTCAACTTTCTCGTGAGAAAGCTAAGCGTCACGAAGCTTGGATCGTTCTTGAGAAAGCTTACGAAGAAGCTGAAACTGTTGTTGGTATCATCAACGGTAAAGTTAAAGGCGGTTTCACTGTTGAACTAAACGGTATCCGTGCTTTCCTTCCTGGCTCTCTAGTAGACGTTCGTCCAATCCGTGACACTGCTCACCTAGAAAACAAAGAGCTAGAGTTCAAAGTTATCAAACTTGACCAAAAGCGTAACAACGTAGTTGTTTCACGTCGTGCTGTTATCGAATCTGAAAACAGTGTTGAGCGTGACGAGCTTCTAGAAACTCTACAAGAAGGTTCTGAAGTTAAAGGTATCGTTAAGAACCTTACTGACTACGGTGCGTTCGTTGACCTAGGTGGCGTTGACGGTCTTCTACATATCACAGATATGGCTTGGAAGCGCGTTAAGCACCCATCTGAAATCGTTAACGTTGGTGACGAGATCCAAGTTAAAGTTCTTAAGTTCGACCGTGAGCGTACTCGCGTATCACTAGGTCTTAAGCAACTAGGCGAAGATCCATGGGTAGCAATCGCTAAGCGTTACCCAGAAGGTCACAAACTAACTGGTCGCGTAACAAACCTAACTGACTACGGCTGCTTCGTTGAAATCGAAGAAGGCGTTGAAGGTCTAGTTCACGTTTCAGAAATGGATTGGACTAACAAGAACATCCACCCATCTAAAGTTGTTAATGTTGGCGACGAAGTTGAGGTTATGGTTCTTGAAATCGACGAAGAGCGTCGTCGTATCTCTCTAGGTCTGAAACAGTGTAAAGCTAACCCATGGCAGTCATTCGCTGAAGCACAAGCTAAAGGCGACAAAGTTACTGGTAAGATCAAGTCTATCACTGACTTCGGTATCTTTATCGGTCTAGAAGGCGGCATCGACGGTCTAGTTCACCTATCTGACATTTCTTGGAATGTTGCTGGCGAAGAAGCTGTACGTGAGTACAAGAAAGGCGACGAGATCTCTGCAGTTGTTCTAGCAGTAGACGCAGAGCGTGAGCGTATCTCTCTAGGCGTTAAGCAAATGGAAAACGACCCATTCAATGCTTACGTTGCTGACAACAAGAAAGGTACTCTAGTTAACGCTACTGTAACTGCTGTTGACGCTAAAGGTGCTACTGTTGAAATCGCAGAAGGCGTTGAAGGTTACATCCGTGCTTCTGAAGTATCTCGCGACCGCGTAGAAGATGCTTCTCTAATCGTAAGCGCTGGTGATGTTGTTGAAGCTAAGTTCACAGGTGTAGACCGTAAGAACCGCGTAATCAACCTATCTATCAAAGCTAAAGACGAAGCTGAAGAGCAAGAAGCAATGGCATCTATCAACAAGCAAGATGACAATGCATTCGGTAACGCAATGGCTGACGCTTTCAAAGCAGCTAAAGGCGAATAATATACTCGCTTAAGCAAAAAAGGAGCCGCAAGGCTCCTTTTTTATGTTTAAACCTAATAAAAGTAGTAATACTAATTCTTCTAAAAAGACATTTCTGAATTGCACATTTTGTGTAAAACTTGTCTAGAATAGATAGCAAGTGTTTGTTGGAATTAGTATTACTTACTATAATGGGTAATAAAGATACTCAAAGAGGGCAACTATGACTAAGTCTGAACTGATTGAAAGACTCTGCGCTGAGCAAACACATTTATCAGCGAAAGAGGTGGAAGATGCTGTAAAGGATATTTTAGAGCATATGGCTTCTACGCTAGAAAGCGGAGACCGTATTGAAATCCGTGGCTTTGGTAGTTTTTCTCTTCATTACCGTGAGCCTCGCGTGGGTCGTAACCCTAAAACAGGCGATAAAGTGGAGCTAGAAGGCAAATACGTTCCTCATTTCAAACCAGGTAAAGAGCTTCGTGAACGTGTAAATTTAGGCTAGCGTGCTCTCACTTACTTTAAAAGCGGCATACTTTAAGTGTGCCGCTTTTTTGTAGGTACTCTCCAGTTATTTACTCGATTTGAATTAACCTAAAGCTTTGTACTAAACCTAACTTACGCATATTCAGTATGGCAAAGACGTCTAGACATACAAAAGCATCGACGAGGCGTAAATCACAACGACAAACTGAACGCCTAAAGGTTACTTAAGTATCGATTATTGTTAATATACATGGTCTGAAGAAACGTTTTCCTGCATAATCTGACCGACTTACTCCTAAAAGGGTGATGTAAAATGAAAATTATAAAAATCGTTGTTATTTTAGCTCTCTTCTTAATTGCGCTGGCTTTAGGTTCACAAAACCAAGAAGTTGTCGTCTTCAACTATCTTCTTGCTAAAGGTGAATTCCATCTATCGACTTTGCTTGGCGTAGTCTTCGTATTGGGCTTTGGTCTTGCATGGGCAATTTTTGCCAGTGTGCATTTAAAAACCCAACTGCAAGTTCGACGCTTGAAAAAGAAGCTAAAAAAATATGAGCCTACGACAGAGAAAGCTGACACGCCTACCGTCGAGAAAAAGGCATAAGGGAAAGGCTTAAATTTAATGCTTGAATTACTCTTCTTGTTGTTACCTATAGCTGCCGCATACGGTTGGTATATGGGACATCGTAGTGCGCAACAAGACAAGCAGAAACAATCTCATCAAATATCTCGTCAATATATGACGGGTCTTAATCTGCTGCTCTCCGACCAGTCAGATAAAGCCGTTGACCATTTTATTGAGTTGCTCCAAGTTGACAACGAAACGATAGACACCCACTTAGCCTTGGGTAATCTGTTTCGTTCGAGAGGAGAGGTGGATCGTGCCATTCGGATTCACCAAAACCTCATTTCCCGTTCCGGTTTGACGCTCGACCAGAAAAACCTCGCACTGCAGCAATTAGCGAAAGACTATATGGTCTCAGGTTTCTTGGACCGTGCGGAGAAAATCTTTGAACAACTTGTAGAAGAGCCGGACCACAAAGAAAGTGCCCTCCAACAGCTAGTGACGATATACCAGCAAACGCGCGAATGGGAAAACGCCATTCACTATGCATCGGAGCTAGCGAAGTTGGGTCACAAACGTAAAAGAATGCATGCTAATATTGCCCACTTTTGGTGTGAAATTGCGATGCTGGACCAAGCTGAAGGACAGACAAACAAAGCGATTCAGCACTTTAAAAAAGCATTGTCGGAAGATCCTAAGTGTGTCAGGGCAAGTATCTCTCTTGGGCGTATGTATTTGGAGTCTGAGGACTATAAACAGACTATTAAGTATCTGACAGGTGTACTAGAGCAAGACAAAGACTTTGTGAGCGATGTACTGCCTACGATTGCCGAGTGTTACCATCACCTTGGCCAAGAAGAAGAGCTGGTCGAATTTTTACGCGCATGTATCGATAAGAAAGCAGGGGTTTCCGCAGAATTGATGTTGGCACAATTAGTTGCTCATCATGAAAGCGTTGGGGCCGCACAAGAACTGTTGACCAAACAGCTACTGAAAAATCCAACTATGAAGGGTTTTTATCGCTTGATTGATTACCATATCGCTGAAGCAGAAGATGGTCGTGCGAAGGACAGTCTGTCTACGTTGCAAGCGATGGTTGGTGAACAGCTAAAGGTAAAACCACACTATCGATGCAGAAAATGTGGTTTTTCGACCCATTCCCTTTATTGGCATTGCCCTTCCTGCAAAGGGTGGGGAACCATCAAACCAATCCGCGGATTGATGGTGAATGATTTTTATGCAGCTGGCAGTTTTTTGTCCGCTGCATTTTTTTAGCTCTTTATTTAGCTAGAACTAATTATTTAACTAGAACCGATGACTGAACAAGAATCGAAATATTTAGGAGATGAAATGATCGACCAAAAAGTTATTGTCGCACTGGATTATGATAACCAAGCAGACGCACTTGCGTTTGTAGATCGAATTGATCCTGCGTCATGCCGTTTAAAAGTCGGCAAAGAGATGTTTACGCTATTTGGTCCTGATTTCGTACGTGAACTTCACAAACGTGGTTTTTCTGTATTTTTGGATTTGAAATTTCACGACATTCCAAATACATGTTCAAAAGCAGTTCGTGCTGCCGCTGAACTTGGCGTATGGATGGTCAACGTTCATGCCAGCGGTGGCGAGCGCATGATGACTGCGTCTCGTGAGATTCTCGAACCATATGGTAAAGATCGTCCTTTACTGATTGCCGTTACAGTTCTGACCAGCATGGAACAAAGTGACCTAGCAGGAATTGGGTTGAATGTAGCGCCTCAAGAGCAGGTGATTCGCCTAGCGACGTTAACTAAAAACGCTGGTCTTGATGGTGTCGTATGCTCAGCACAAGAGTCTTCGTTATTAAAGGGAGAGCTTGGTAACGAATTTAAGTTGATTACACCAGGGATTCGTCCCGTTGGCGCAGAACAAGGTGATCAACGTCGTATAATGACTCCGGTAGAGGCGATTCAATCGGGTTCCGATTACCTTGTTATTGGCCGTCCTATCACTCAAGCCAGCGACCCTGCTGCTGTATTAACGTCAATCAACGAGAGCCTAGCGAATCTATAAGCTACGATAAGCTTACCGTTGAAGAATATTGGGAAAGGTGGAGTATTCGTGCTTCACCTTTTTTTATATCAAATTCTGTTTCTTACTTTGAATTAACTGTAGCCATTGAATAGATGGAGGAAGTGCTCTACGGAAAATAGATCAAAGTGCAGTATATAGAACTGTTTAGATCACATTTAAGTAACATAATTCGCTATGTATCGAGTAAATTGCAACCGTGTGTTATCGATGCCTTGTGCTAAAAATCGCAAGATAATACTATGAAGTTGATGCATTCACAGCGCTCTAAGGTCTAGGATGATCTGGTGAAAATCACTGACATTGATATAAAAGTTGGCAGGAAGTCACTTTATATTAAGTCTCAACTACTTTTGGTCGGCGTACCTTTTTTGTCGACTTCACACCAGTTTCCTTGCTTCGATCTTAGATCGCAAAAATAACAAGGAAGAAACATGACGAAAACTTTGCCATTCTCAGTGCTTGCTGCACTGGTCTCTGCGAGCTTTAACTTAAGTGCGGCAGAATTACCTGCTGACATCGAATGGATTTCGAATAACAACGAACCGCTGTTTGCTTCTGAAGAAGCGGTGCGTGGCGGCACATTCCGTACCTATATACAAAGCTTTCCACAAACATTGCGCAGCGTTGGGCCTGATGCGAACTCGGGCTTAAGACAATACTTAATGGATGGCGCACCCAAAATGGCTCAACGTCATCCAAATACAGGGAAGTGGATTCCTCAGCTTGCTAAGTCATGGGCATTTGGTGACGATCACAAAACGGTTTACTTCAAACTTGATGACACGGCCAAATGGTCGGATGGTGAGGCAATTACTGCCGATGACTATGTCTTTATGATGAAGTATTACACCTCAAAAGACATCATCGACCCGTGGTACAACGACTTTTTCACTAGCAGTATCGTAAGCGTAGAAAAGATCGATGACTACACAATTCGAGTCAACCTAGCTGTCGAGCAAAGTAATGACTCACTTATGGTTATGATCAATATGCCGAGCAATGGCTTTCAGCCACGTCCCGAACACTTTTTTGAAGGTGAGAAAGATGAAAACAATGATGGCATGCCAGATAATTTCGTTCGCAAATTCAACTTTAAAGCCGAACCAACAGCAGCTCCCTACTTTTTAGATAAAATCAAAAAAGGCAAAAGCGTCACGTTTAAGCACGTTGGTGAAGATTGGTGGGGATATAATAACCGTTATTACAAAAATCGTTACAACGTCGACAAAGTACGCATTACGGTGATTCGTGACCCTGATATTGCGATGAAACACTTCGAAAAAGGTAACCTAGACTACTTCGAAATGGTGTTGCCGCATTTCTGGCATGATAAGACCAATAGTGATGCCTATAAAAAGGGTTATATCCAGAAGTATTGGGGTTACAACCAAGCCGCTCAAGGTGCTGGCGGTTTATGGATGAATACCGCTATGCCAATGTTGGACAACCTTGAAGTGCGTAAAGGCATTATGCTTGCCACTGATTTTGACGGCATGATTGAAAATATCATGCGTGGAGACTACTCGCGCAAGCCGCATGGACTCGGCTTTGGGCACGGCGAATATGATGACCCCAATAATACACCACCGAAATTTGATGCTGCTGAGGCAGTAAAGCATTTCGAAAAAGCGGGGTTTGATAAAGTTGGTCCGGACGGTATTCGTGTCAATGATAAAGGGCAACGGTTAAGTTTTGCTATTACTTATGCATACAACTCTTGGACTCCCCGTATCGCTTATTTAAAAGAGCAGGCTAAATTAGCAGGGTTAGAGTTTACGCTTAACTTGGTAGATGGCTCTTCGGCATTTAAGTACATACTCGAAAAGAAACACCAGCTTGCTTTCTTGAATATGGGATCAGGAGAAATTCCTTCCTATTGGGAATATTTCCATTCGGATAACGCAAACAAGCCTCAAACGAACGCACATACTAACTACAGCAGCCCAGAGCTCGACAAGTTGATTGAAGCGTATGATTCTGAATTTGATCAGCAAAAGCGTTACGAATTATCTCATCAAATCCAACACTACGTGGCGGAAGCAAATCTCATCGTCCCGGGTTATATGGTTCCGTACTCACGAGTCGCTTACTGGCGCTGGGTAAAAATACCTAAAGATGGAATGACAAAAGCGACCGAGTGGATACTTCACCCAATGGATATTGGTAACTTCTGGATAGATACAGAAGTAAAGAAGGAAACAGAAAAAGCAATGAAAAATGGCGAGAGTTTTCCGGAAGTGACGATCGTTGATGATCGCTTTAAACTGTAATTCGATTTTTTAACGATAGCTAAAAGCCTTAGCCTTAAAGTTAAATGCTCCCTCAATAGTTAGACAATTAATTATTGGGGGGCTTTTTTGACTCGACACTCATGTTTCGCCTATACGCGATCAAATTAATTCATTTATTATATGAATGAGTCGTTAACCCTGCGTGACATAGTTTTACGCATTACTTTTTAGCAATAAAATCACTGCTATTCTGAGCTCGTATCACCCCTGACTCCAACCGTAAAATGCTTATTGTTAGTTCCTATGTTACAGTAGAATTATGTTCATTTTCGTGCTGGAAATTATTTTAAATTGGGCGTAAAGTTAATGAGTTATACGTTCTAATTGATTCTTTATAATATTGCATGATTACCACGGATAGGTTTTATGAAGTATTTGGTAACAGGTGCTGCTGGGTTTATAGGTAGCGCAACGGTTAAAAAGCTCACTGCACTAGGGCATGAGGTGGTTGGTGTAGATAACCTCAACGATTACTATGATGTTGAATTAAAAAAGGCGAGATTAGAAACCATACAACATCCATTATTTCGCTTTGTTTACCTAGATATTTCAAATCAGGATGCAATGTCATCGTTGTTTGAAAAAGAAAAATTTGAACGAGTTATCCACCTTGCTGCACAAGCTGGCGTCAGATATTCAATAGAAAACCCGCATAGTTACGTTGAGTCGAATGTCGTCGGTTACTTAAATGTATTGGAAGGCTGTCGAAATAACCAAGTCCAGCACCTCGTTTACGCCTCATCAAGCTCAATTTATGGATTAAATAATAAAGTACCTTTCTCAACATTGGAAAGTGCTGATCACCCAATTTCTTTGTATGCTGCGACAAAAAAATCGAATGAGTTAATGGCTCATTGTTACTCTCATTTGTATCAAATTCCGACAACTGGACTACGATTTTTCACTGTCTATGGTGCTTGGGGGCGCCCCGATATGGCACCGTTTATCTTCACCAAAAAGATTCTGGAAGGGCAAACAGTAGATATCAACAACCATGGTGATATGTGGCGGGACTTTACACACATTACCGACGTTGTTGAAGGTATCATCCGTGTCGCCAATGTTATTCCTGTACGTAATGGTCAATGGCTGGCGGACCAAGGTTCACCGGCAAACAGTTCTGCGCCGTTTGCTGTTTATAACCTCGGTCATGGGGAGCCTATTCATCTACTGGATTTTATCGGCGGGATAGAAAAGGAACTCGATATCAAAGCGAAAAAAAATTTCAGAGAGATGCAGCCAGGAGATGTGTATCGAACGTGTGCCGATACCGAGGATTTTTATGCGATCACTGGGTATCGGCCAACGGTATCAATACAAGAGGGTATTGCTGAGCTTGTCACTTGGTATAAAGAATTTTATATGCTCAATTAACCACGTAAAGCAATGTGATTAGGGATTATTATCTATCGTATGTCAGTTCTAGAAGGTTAGAGGCCATGTTACCGAGTATATCAGTCGTTATTCCTGCTAAAAATGAACAGGGTAATATAGGGAAATTGGTTCAAGAAATTCATGATAGCTTGAAGGCATATACAGATGTTGACATCGTGATTACTGATGATGGCAGCACGGACAATACCGTACAAGAAGCTCTTAAAGCAGGGCATAAGTGTGGGTGTGACTTACAAGTTGTGAGCCACGAGAAAAGCTGCGGACAAAGCACTGCGGTTTTAACCGCAGTCAGACACGCAAAAGGGGAATGGATTATCACTTCGGATGCTGACGGACAGAACGATCCCTCTGATATGCCGAGTATGATTGAACTTGCAGCCCAAGTCCACAATCCACATTTCTGCATCGCGGGTTATAGAGCGAAAAGGCTTGATACGTCTTGGGTACGTTTTCAGTCAAAAGTTGCCAATAAAATTCGGCATGCTCTCCTAGGAGATGGCGTGCCAGATTCTGGATGTGGTTTAAAAATCATTCCTAAAGCTACGTATTTGCGTTTGCCATATTTTGATCATATGCATCGTTTTCTACCCGCGTTGATCAAGGCGCTTGATGGTGAAATTGTGGTTCATCAAGTTGCTCATCGGGATAGAGAAGCCGGTACCTCTAATTACAACGCTTGGAACCGAGCATGGGTCGGAATGGTGGACTTATTTGGTGTGATTTGGTTGCAAAAACGCACCAAAAAACCGATGGTAAAATCAGTGAATTGTACGTATCAAGAACAATGAAGTGGATAAAACTTTTTTTATTGATTTCTGTAGGTGTTGTGCTTGCGTATCAAATTGACAATCCAGTTTTAGTCCATTTGACGGATAAAAACTGGTTAGTCAGTTATATTCAACAGAAAGGTATGACAGGTGAAATCGTTATATTCATTTTCAGTGTCATATTTTTATCTTTTAGTGGTCCGAAGCAAGCCATCGCTTTAATATTTGGCTATCTCTATAGCATTCATTTTGGTGTTGTTTTAACCTTGCTTGCATGTGTTTTTAGTGCCACTTTTAATTACTATTGTGCTCAGTTTTTACTCACGAATTGGTTGTATCAACACTTTCCTAATAAAATGATGAAATTTAATTCATTTGCTAGCCGAAAGCCGTTTTATAAAATCTTATTATTACGCTTATTTCCGATTGGAAATAATGTAGTAACTAACGTTTTATCAGGTAGCGTCCGTGTACCTTTTCTCGCATTTCTTTCCGCAAGTTTACTCGGATACCTTCCACAAGTTGTCATCTTTGCACTAATGGGGGCTGGAATTCAGTCGTCTAGCAACTCCATGATATATCTCAGTATTTTCTTTGGTGTTGTTAGCGCCGTACTCACCACATTTCTTTATAGAGATCACATCAAAAGCCGTGTTGAATTACTAAATATGGAAGAAGAACTATGAACCCATTTATAGCGAAAGGCAGACAAATCTGGCAAGACGAAGACTATTATCAAACCTTATGTTTTTTGTTGGTCCTAGCTATACTCATTATTTTTTCCGGAATCGGCTTAAGGGACCCATGGCCTGCTGATGAACCCCGCTTTGTCGAAGTCGCGCGTGAAATGGTTCAATCCGGGAATTGGTTTTTCCCAACCAGAGGTGGAGAACTCTATCCTGACAAACCCCCCGTATTTATGTGGACGATGGCTGCATTTTACTGGTTAACAGGAAGTATCAAAGCGACTTTTATGCTTCCCAATGCGATCGTCAGCGTAATTGCAATTATTTGTTGTTATGACATTTCGGCAAAACTGTGGAATGTGAAAACAGCGCGTAATGTTGGGTTCTTTTTATTGCTTGCCCCACAATTTATTATTCAGGCTAAAGCAGCGCAAATAGATGCAATGGTTGCCGCTTGGATCACCATCGCCATGTACGGTTTGGTCAGGCATTTTTTTATTAAAACCTGCTGGGTTTGGTACTACGTTGCTTGGGTTTTCATGGGGCTTGGGGTCATCACCAAAGGCGTTGGCTTTCTTCCTGCTTTATTTTTAATACCCATTTTAATTTTACACTTCACTGGGAAGCATAGATTCGAGAGCGCGGTATCATGGAAGTTGTTGCTCGGTCCAATTTTCATGTTAGCCACAATCGCATGTTGGTTATTGCCGATGATATCGTTGGTTGAGGCAAGTAATAACCCTGATTATGTGGCTTATAAAAATAATATCTTGTTTAAGCAGACTGGTGAGCGATACGCGAACTCATGGGGACACATTAAACCATGGTATTACTTTATTGTCAGTGTCATACCAGTCTTATGGTTTCCACTTTATTTTGTATTTTTTAATAAAAGCTTCTGGAAGCAAGTACGACTTTCTCCTGCACTGACCAGCTTGTTAGCGTGGGTCGTTCTCGTCGTCGTTTTCTTTAGCATTAGTCCCGGGAAACGAGGTGTTTACGTATTGCCTGCATTGCCCATGATGGCGATATTAGCGGGGTATGCATGGAGTCACCATTCATGGCCTTCTTGGACGAATAAAGTCCTCAAAGCGTTAATGCTAGTGCTAAGTTTGGTTTTATTATCTGCCTCAGTGATGGTGGCATTAGAAGTTGAATCTATTGTTAAGCACTTAGACGATTATCGATCTGCTCTGCCTTATGCCCTGTTCTTTTTAGTTTCGGCGTTAATATGGGGAGGGGGATTTTTTAAATCTCGTACGAAACCTATTATTGGCGTCTTTTGGTTGGCACTGTCGCTGACATGGGTCTGGTACAGTACTGTGGGCTATATGCTCATCAACCCTATTCGTACGCAAGCAAAAGACATCATGGCTGAAGTCCAAACAATTATTGGTGATGATGGAGAATTAGGACTGACAAAGTTCAAAGAGCAGTTCTTGTTGTATTCACCGATTCCTCTAACCCATTTTAGCTATTTATCTGATGGTGAAGAGCAAGAGCGGAATGCTTGGCTGTGGATTAAAGAAAAACCAAAACGTTATATCCTAACAAATGGTGATACGTTTGGCTGTTTTGCACCTGAGAAAGGAAAAGTTATTGGCACGGCGCATCGAAAAGAATGGGTGCTCTATGATGAAGACAGTGCACTTGATACTTGCCAGGCACCGAAGAGAATCAAGCGATACGAGTTAAATGCTACCGAGCCCTATAAGTGACAATTAAAAAGCTAACTGGAACTCAAGTAAGGTGATATTAAGATAAAGGGAAGCAAAAATGTTTCCCTTTGTATTGTTAGCCAGTAATTTATAGCTGCTGGGCTATGTCATCGGTCAGAGTCTCAAGACCATTGGACAATGCTTCTACTAATGCATCGTATCCTTCATCCTGCAGTGGCATCGAGAGCTGGACGTCTGCGCGCTTCTTAACGTTGCCGTTAGGTCGATAAGTTGCCACTCGCCCGAGATTTCAGCATTTCCTCGATAACTTCCATTAAAGTGATCTAACGTTAGTTGCAGTTTACTCTGGTTACTTTGATCGAGTAGGTTATTCACTTCTACTGGCCAATAGCGTGCTTGAGATTGACGCAAATTGGCCACCACACGTTGTGTTATTTGGTCTGATAGGTTTTCTGCCCACTGATTGTGCTTTGCCTGAATAATTTGGGTTTCTGATGTGCGGTATACAATGCCGTTATTACTCAAGTAACTGGCAAGTTCAACAGGTCGCACGACCAACAAAGGGCGCTCAGTCATGCTTGAGTCAGTCACCTGCGATGCTTGAATTTTTAGCTGTGGTAGCAGGTACTGTGAAACCACCGGTTCTGGAGCGCTGCTGCACCCTGCTAAAAGTAACGTGGCTAACACAAATATACGCTTCATTATTGTTGACCTCTTACAGGAATAGGATCGCTAACGTCATCTTCTCCGAACACCAATGAGTTTGGTTTCTCATTCAACTGTTTAAGTACAGGTTTGAATTCCGTCAATACTTTTTCTAGTTCTTTCATTGTGTCGTTCATATCGTTATACATGGTTGAGTTTGGCCCGTAACCATCCAGTGTTTTTTGTAGTTGACGCAAACTTTCTCTAATATCAGCTGGAATCGCTTGAGTGTCCTTTTGACTTAGCAACTTATCAACTTTACTTGCGACACGCTCTGCTGAAGCTAAGGTCCGCTCAGACGTTTTTAACGTGGCATTTAGTGATGTTAATGTTTGTTCCATCGGTAAATTGTTAATTTTGTTAAGGAACTCATTGACTTGTCGCTGTACTTGAGCAAAACCACCTCGCTTAGTCGGAAACTCTTCGATCCCTTCGAAGTTGCTTGGCACGTACTTATCATCGTCAGGGTAGAAATCGGTATCAATGTACAGTGCCCCCGTCAGTAAGTTACCCGTTTTTAAGGTAGCACGTAGTCCTTTTGCAAATTCTTCTTTTAACTTTTGTTTGAATTTAGGCATCGCCGCCGATTGAAAATCACCGTAAACCCGACCGAGCTCAATACGAACCAATACCGGTATTTTTTGAGCTGAAAAGTTTTCGTCTGGTGTAGGTAAACGCATAGGTACGCGCATCACTGTACCGATACGAAGCCCACGATATTCTACCGGTGCTTGACGTTTAAGGCCGCGGACGGATTCATCGAAAAACATAACAAACTCGATGTAGTCGTCATACATGCCTTCACGAAGCTGTTTAACGTCATCATACAATCGGAAGTTAGTGAGATCTTCCGTTAGTGGTTTTCCTGGTTCCAACCCTGGGCCGGTATCAAAGGTGACGCCGCCTGTAATTAGGCTTTCCAGCGATCCAAACTTAACTTCAAAACCTTCCGCGTTGAGCTGGAGGTCAACGCCAGAGTCCATCCAAAACTTGGTACGCTCATGAACAAGACTATCGTACGGTTTAAAAATGAAAAGTTGGTAAAGAGCGTGGCGTGTATCGACATCAAAACGGGTTTTTTCTACTCGGCCGACGGTAAAGCCTTTGTAAATCACCGGATCACCGACACTGAGCTTCCCTGCCTCTCGGTGTGTTAACACTACCCGTAGACCTTTTGCATCCGGAGAGGCCACAGGAGGCACGTCTAAGACAGTAAACTGCGTTTTTTCCTCTTTGGCTTTGCCCGGTTGAAGTTGAATGTAGGCGCCAGAAAGCAAGGTTTCCAACCCAGAGACGCCTTCTCTTCCGATTCGTGGTTTCACCACCCAAAACATGGAGTCTTCACGTAGCATACGTGCCGCATCTTTGGTCATTTCTGCTTTGGCAATAATATGATCGTAGTCTTCACTGAGTGTCACTTCAGTGATGAGGCCAACCTTTACATTGAGCGCTCTAATTTCTGTTTTTCCTACTTCAATCCCGTCTGCCGTTGGCAGTTTTAATGTGATCTCTGGTCCGGTGCTATTGATGTATTGGAACAGCATCCACACACCCATGGCTAGCGCTAGTATAGGGATAATCCAAATAGTAGAAATCTGCTTTTGCGGTTTGATTTGAGCGGTTACGTTGTTCTCATCACTCATAGTTCGCTTTCTCTTTTAAGTTATCAGATATCGGCTCCTGCACTTCGTTTTTTGGCGCCTGCCAAAGTAAACGAGAGTCAAAAATCATTGCAGAAAGCATGGTGAAAATGACGACAGCAGCGAAAGATAACGCCGCCGGTCCGGGGTATATTGCCATTAGATTTTGCAATTGAACTAATGCAACTAAAATAGCGACAACGAAAATATCGATCATTGACCAGCGACCAATAAACTCGGTTAGACGATAGATTTTTAGCCGCGAAATACTCTCTTCATAAGGAAGGTGACGGCTTTTTTGAGCATGATAATACAGCCAAGCTAGGGCCAGCATTTTTGCCAAGGGGATAAACACACTGGCGAAAAAAATCACCATAGCCACAGGGTAGGAGCCCATTTTCCAAAGTAAAATAACCCCTTGCATAATGGTAGAGCCTTCTGAGTGACCAAGGCTAACGGTGTACATCATGGGATAAAGGTTCGCTGGGATATAAAAAATGATAGAAGCGAATAATAACGCCCATGCTTTTTGTAAATTATCCGCTGGATTGTATTGGTGAATAACACTGTTGCAGCGAATACAACGTTGATGTTTTTTGTCTTCGAGTGGATTGATCTGATGGCACGTATGACAGCCGACATGATTGTGACTATGGTGTGTGTCGCCTTCACGGACATTGGGGAGCGCAACTGCTGGGACAAAATGACCCCAAAGCCAACTTTTATCCACCATGGAAATACACTTTACGACCAGAATCGTATAAACGCAGAAGGCCCAAAATGAACTTCCCATTTCGATATCTGCAAGAGAGGCAATCTTAATCAAGCTGACCAACACCCCAATTAAAAACACATCCACCATCAACCAAGGTTCGACACGGAACAACAAGCGGCACAATACCGTCGCGCGGCGTTGCTGTTTTGTTGACGGTTTTTGTGTTGCTGAATGTCTTCGTGATTTCAACGCTTCGAAATACAAGTAGAGTATTAAGCCAATATAAATGCTCGGCAGAACAACAACCGTCGCCAATAAAAGTATCCCAAGCAGAACATTATGGAATTCTGCAAGCATCTTCGCTGCGTGGAGAAGGGTGATCTCTTGCGATAGTCCTTTCACACTGAATGACATAAACGGAAAAGACAAGCTGAGCACCAGCATGATCAAGCAGGCTATCGCAACAGCAATAACACTTTGATAAGGCTTAGTGTTAATTTTAGTGAGAGCGTGAGAGCATCTTGGACATTGCGCTGTTTGCCCTTGGTCGATGTCAGGGACGTGCACAACAAGGCCACACTCTTCGCATGAAATTAACTGATGTGAGTTAGGTTGACTATTCATAAAGGGCATTTTAATGCATTTGGCGTAAGAATACCCTGTTTTTCCCAGGCTTGCTTGTGTTGATTCAGGAGTTTACAGGCTTCTTACGTAAATGAGCGATAAGCCGTTTACGGATTACTGCCATTCTAGTATTTGATACGATTTGCTTATGGGCGCGCCATTTGACTAATAGGCAGTGTATACCAATGTTTAACTCTGGCGGCTAGCTCTCATCTTTAGCATGGTCGGGTTTGTTATATTATTGGTATTCATGTAGTTGACTTATTAGTCGTATAAACATCAAGGATATGGTGATGCTCTCAAAAGAAAAAACCGGGTTGATCGTTGTCGATGTGCAGGGCAAGCTTGCGACATTGATGCATGAAAGTGATGCTTTAGTAGAGAACATCACTAAGCTGTCTCAAGGTGCGAAAGTGTTAGGCTTGCCGATTTTATGGCTAGAGCAGAACCCAACAAGGTTAGGGCAGACGGCGGAGCGATCCGTAATGTGTTACAAGACAACCTATTACCCATCGCGAAATACACCTTCGATGCATGTAAAAATGAGACCTTTCAACTTGCATTGCAAAATGCCAACGTCGATACCTGGTTGATCTGTGGCATAGAAGCACATATCTGCGTTTACCAAACCGCGGTTTCATTAAGGCAGCTCAGCTATCGTGTTGAATTAGTAACGGATTGTGTTTCTTCTCGTACAGCGGCAAATAAAGCGCTGGCGTTAGCAAAATTGACAGCACATGGTGTGACGTTGACAGGGGTTGAGATGTGCTTGTATGAAATGCTAGAAGACTGCCGAACGCCAGAGTTTAAAGACGTTCTAGCACTCATTAAGTAACGCGCTTTACTCAAATTCTCGCTGATACCTTGGCAGCATCGATTCGTTGCCAAGTAGCCCACCTTGATGAATGTAGATCAAGGTTTTATCACTGTTTTCTTCTAACCAAGGCGCTAAGCATTGCCACATGTAAGGATCATAGAGAAGATCAAACTCAATGTTGGTTTGCTCATCGAGTGCTTTCCAAATCGCGTAATCTTCAGCTATAAGCGACCAAAATGGTGTTTAGGACGTGCTGTTAATATGGTTGGGTGACTGCTTTCACCAAGCTGGTTGAACTGCTCGGTTAAATAGCTCGCATCTCCGACACATGGACAAGTTAACACTTCGATGCCGTGCGGACTTAAATGCTTGTGAAGATACAAAGCCGTTGTGCCTGTTCCTGATGGCAATGCAAGTGTAAACTGCTCTTTGCTGCGAAAGCGTGTCCAATCGAGAATTTCGCGGGCTAACTGTTTAATACCCGTTTCAGCCAGTTGACTGCGTCCTCCTTCTGGGACGATCAGAGCGCTATTATCTGATTCATACTGGCACGAAATGTATTCATTAGGATGAAGGTCAGATCCAAGATCCTGCATGGCGGTAATCTGCATTCCCAAATCAAGCGCACCGCGATAATTGCCAATCGGCGCTTTTTTTAACCAGTCCGGTATGTGACTAACGTAAAAGTGAAATGCCCAGCCTTTAATTTTTGCTAACGCAGCCAATGAGTACATGGCATTGGATTGCGCGGAACCAAAACTCACTAAGGTAGTAATGTCAGGGTTTTGAGTTTCCATGAGTGCCATGAACTTTCTAGCTTTATTACCTGAAAAGTGAGAATGCAACATGTCATCTCGCTTTAAAAAGAACGTGCGACCATTAAAACTGTGTTGGGTGATTGGGCTTTCTGAAAGTTTCATCTTGTCTCTAACGGCGTTGCTGGCGTCAACTGAATCTTGTGCAAAAGACGCACAGTGTACCGCCATCCTGTTCATAACAACAACCAGTTAATAACAAAAGGGCTTCAGAATTGCTTCTGAAGCCCTTTGATTTGTTCGTGTTTATCGACGTTTCGGTTTACGCTGACCCGCGGGTTTACCCTGATTTTGGGGGCGTCCATTACCTTGTGGTTTGCCATTGTTGGTCGCGTTTCCACGTGGGTTGTTTTTATGTCCATGTGGGTTAGGTCCACGGACTTGACTATTACCCGAGCCATTCTTGCTAGCAGAACCATTTCGGTTACCCGAAGGATCACCATCACGCGAGCCGTTTTCTGGCTTTTTGTTTAGGTGGCCACCAAAACCAGGTTGGTTCTTGGTGTGTTTAGTGGCAAAGCGATTCGCACCGTGACGACCCGATTTACGGCGTTGAGCTGGTGTGAGCGTATCCGTATCTTCAGCTGGAACCAAACAAGTTGGTTTATCGCCGATTAAGTGTTTTTTACCCATATTGATCAGCGCTTCACGGATCATTGGCCAGTTTGCTGGATCGTGGTAACGCAGCAGCGCTTTATGCAGACGACGCTGACGCTCTCCCTTAGCCACCGGGATCTCTTCACGCTGTTTGTATTTCACACGTTTAAGAGGGTTTGTTTCTGAATAATACATCGACGTTGCGTTACACATCGGCGATGGATAGAAGTTCTGAACTTGGTCACACTCGAAGTTGTTTTTCTTTAACCAGAGTGCAAGATTCAACATATCTTCGTCTTCGGTCCCTGGGTGCGCAGAAATAAAGTAAGGGATCAGGTACTGCTTCTTGCCAGCTTCAGCGCTGTACTTCTCGAACATCTCTTTAAAGCGATCGTATGTTCCCATACCAGGTTTCATCATCAGATCCAGCGGACCTTTTTCAGTATGTTCAGGAGCAATTTTTAAGTAGCCGCCCACGTGATGAGTCACCAGCTCTTTGACGTATTCTGGTGATTCGATAGCAAGATCGTAGCGTACGCCAGAAGCAACCATTACCTTCTTTACGCCTTCGACTTTACGCGCTGCGCGGTATAAATCGATGGTGTGCTTGTGGTCGGTATTGAGTTTGTTACAGATACCTGGGAACACACAAGAGGGACGACGACAGTTTGCTTCTGCTTTTGGATCCTTACAGCCCAATCGGTACATATTGGCTGTCGGGCCGCCAAGATCGGAAATTGTACCAGTGAAGCCCGGCACTTTGTCGCGAATTTCTTCGATCTCGTTGATGATTGATTCTTGTGAACGGTTTTGGATAATTCGTCCTTCATGTTCCGTAATCGAACAGAATGAACAACCACCAAAACAGCCGCGCATGATGTTCACCGACGTTTTGATCATGTCATATGCTGGGATTTTCGCTTTGCCATACATCGGGTGAGGCACACGCGCGTATGGCAAGTCAAATACGAAATCCATCTCTTCTGTAGTGAGTGGGATAGCGCTTGGTTTACCCAAAGTTCGCGATCACCATGACGCTGGATCAAGGCGCGACCGGAATACGGGTTGGTCTCTAAATGCATGATACGGCTTGCGTGCGCGTATAAAATGCGGTCGTTATTTAGTTTCTCAAAATGAGGCAGGCGCACAGCGGTGGTTTTGGCATCATGACGTGATGGACGAATCGTAATCGGCTGAGCTGCGGGTGGTTCATCTTTCTTTGTTTCGCACTGCGTTTCTACCTCATAAGGGTTTTTAGGAACAAACGCTTCTTTACGAGGTTTCTCAATGCGAGAAGAATCGATAATTGTATAACCTTCTGGTGCGACTGGCAGATTGACGGCAGTTCCACGAATATTCGTCATCATCGAAATATCTTCACCGTCAGCTAGTCGGTGCGCAACTTCGACCAGTGCACGTTCTGCGTTACCAAACAGAAGAATGTCGGCCTTAGCATCAAACAGCACTGAACGACGTACTTTATCGGACCAATAATCATAGTGAGCAACACGACGTAAACTCGCTTCGATCCCACCTAAGACAATAGGCACCCCTTTAAACGCTTCACGACAACGCTGAGAGTAGACCAAAGTCGCACGATCGGGCCGTTTGCCGCCTTCGTTGTTTGGTGTATAGGCATCATCGTGACGAAGCTTTTTATCCGCAGTGTAACGGTTTATCATCGAGTCCATGTTGCCTGCAGTGATCCCGAAGAACAGATTTGGCTTACCAAGCTGCATAAAGGCATCTTTATTGTGCCATTCTGGTTGAGCAATGATGCCAACACGGAAGCCTTGAGCTTCGAGAAGGCGCCCGATGATAGCCATACCAAAGCTTGGGTGATCCACATAGGCATCACCTGTTACGATAATAATGTCACAGCTATCCCACCCTAGAGCATCCATTTCTTTCCGGCTTGTCGGTAAGAAAGGTGCGGTGCCAAAGCACTCGGCCCAGTATTTTTTGTGCTCGTGAATAGGGGTGATGGTATTGGTCATATTTTGCTCTCTGTTCCGGGGAGCGCGAATTATAGCGATTTGACGATCAGGTATCTACACCCAATTTATCCTTAGTTTTTCGAGGTTATTATTGGTTTTTCTGTTGGCTGTTCACATGATCACATGATCACATGAGTCAGAGATACCGTGAGAAAAAGCCCAACCCTTTCAGTTTAGTTCAGAAGTACAGGCTACGGCTCATAAAACCCTTAAGGTGTTTAGGTGGTTTGCCTTTAAGCGATTTGCTATTATCGCCACCCCAAACGACTTTTGAGCTTGCTTGTCACATGATTCAACAACTGCTGGTTACTTTTTCACCTATGCTATTTGGCGCACAGGCGCTGTTAACGTTACTTCTGATAAAAGGCGATATTTGTCCTGGTCAGCGAGGCCGTCTTCATAAAATGTTGCCTGCGATAGGGGTCATGTGGTTGGCTGTCGCCTCAATTCGTATTGAAGCGTTTATGGTCGTGTTTGCGATTTTTTATTTTTATTCTCAAGTTCAAACTAAGAAAACACGCGAGAAAGGACCGCTGTGGGTATTGCACCTAGCTAACGGTTTAGCGTTTGCGTATGTCGTTATTCAAGTTTTTGAGCAGGCGAGTTGGCCAGCTTCAGCGGCGATAGCTTTGATGGTTTTCTTTTTGGGGGCGTCATTTTCTCAATTGCTTCTTACGATTGCTCGTAGTCGCTTGCAAGCGTTTCATCGCATTTTGCCTGTTACTGGCATTTTGTCTGGAATGTTAATCGCGATAGCGATGTTGTTTTCGTCATATCAATTGGATGAAACATTGCTCAACGAGGCAACTCAGCCAATATTATTATCTCTAGCCATGCTTATTGCGTCTATCGTGGTATGGTGCTGGCATATTTTTACCCAAAAAGCGCCTGAGAAAGTGCAACTGACGGTGGCGTTGATACTCGCAATGGCTTCGATGACAAGCGTGCAGAATCTTTTTATGTTGAGCGCTTAAGTTTCTATCTTGCTTTCGTTTTTGTTTTGAGTGCTCAAGCCATGTCACGCTTTACATTCGTGAGACTTTAAAATCTCTAAATTAACGCTAAGCTTTTATTAGATGTTGTCGAAAAGGAGTGTCGCGATGGATTTAAGCAATGTGAATAACCTCGATAGTATTATTTTGTTAGGTATCGTCAACGAGAAGCTTCGCTTAGAGTGTGACAGTTTTGACGAAATGGTCTCCATGTACGAAATGGATGTGGAATCTGTGGTCGGTAAGCTCGACACACTGGGTTATCAATACGATCCACTTACCAACCAGTTTAAAGCGTATCAGCGCTAACTAAATTCACGTCTTTTATGTCGTTCATCTTTTTCAACGGACGTTAAGCCATCTTGATCCCATCAAGGTGGCTTTTACATTGTTGCCTTGCCGTAGCAAAGAATGCTTGTAAATAACGTTTGTCCTTTTCTGAATTTCGCGTTGCAGCAAACAAACGACGCCACAATCCATCTCCAAACGGTTTACTGGTAATTAATCCCTGACGAGAGAACTCAGAAATCGCCCAGTTTGGTAACGCAGCAACGCCCAATCCAGCTGAAACCATTTGAACAAGCATTAATGTGTTATCCGCCTGTTTCCATTTTGCTGGCTCGACGCCTGCTGGTTGGAGGAAATGCTTAACGACGTCTAATCTTTGTTTTTGCACCGGATAAGACAGCATGGTTTGATCGGCCAGATCTTTCGGCTCGATAACCGCTTTTTCAGCCAGTGGGTGGTTGGTTGCCGTGATTAGGCGCATCTCAAAATCAAATAAAGGCTCGTAATGGACTTCAGAACGAGGCTGAATATCAGAAGTGATGACTAAATCAAGCTCACCGGCAAGGAGGGCGGGTAAGGGTTCAAATCCGAAACCAGATGAAAAATCGAGCGTCACACTTGGCCAAGCAAGTTGATATTCTTTTAGTGCAGGCATTAACCATTGGAAGCATGAATGGCACTCAATCGCCATATGCAAACGCCCATTCACGTCTTCTTTCAAGCTGGCGAGTTCATTTTCTGCACGTGCTAGCTTGGGCAATATATCGTCCGCGAGGCGTAGCAAAATTTCACCTTCTGATGTGAACTTTACTGGGCGCGTTTTTCTAAGGAACAGGTGACCACCAATCCTGGATTCTAAGTCCTTGATTTGGTGAGAGAGTGCGGATTGAGTAAGGTGTAGGGCTGTTGCCGTTGCTGTAAGTGAGCCCGTATCGCGCAGCGAAGTCAGTGTTCGCAAATGTTTTAACTCTATCATGAATCCCTTTCATCCTATGCTGTTCACCATGAACATAGCTAACTTAGCGCTAAACATTGGAAATGTAAACGTCTAGATGGCTATTTAAATAAAATAGCCGAGTTTAGAGGAAAGAATGATGAATTTTTTTAATAAACAAGTTGAATAATCGGATGTTGTACGTTTCGACGAGTAGAGAGATAGTTTAGCCATCCAGACATCTTTGGTTTAAGTCGGAGGTGCTCTGCCCATACTCATAGAATAAGGAATAGGGACATGGCGACAACAACACACATACTTGGTTATCCACGTATTGGAGAAAAACGAGAACTGAAACGTGCATTAGAAAAATATTGGAAAGGAGAGATTGACCAAGACGCGTTAAAGAGAGTTGGCAGCGACCTGCGCACCAAAAACTGGGCGACGCAAAAAGAAGCGGGTTTAAGCTATATCACCGCAGGTGATTTTGCTTGGTATGATCATGTTCTCACGACCACTTTGCTTTTGGGTCACGTGCCAAAGCGTCACTCGGATGATGGTGCGCCTAATCTCGATACGTTATTCAAGGTTGGGCGTGGGCAGTCTCAGGTGAATTGTGGTTGTAAAGGAGCAGCCGCATCCGACATGACCAAATGGTTTAACACCAACTACCATTACATCGTACCAGAGTTCAGCAAAGACGATACGTTTAAGGTTAGCTGGCCACAGCTATTTGAAGAAGTGAGTGAAGCAGTAAGAACCGGACACAATGTTAAACCAGTTTTACTCGGACCATTGACGTATTTATACCTTGGAAAAGAAGTTGAACAAGATTTTAATAGGCTTACGCTGTTACCAAAATTGCTTACGGCTTACCAAGAGGTTCTGGCAAAACTGGCTAACTCAGGCGTGCAATGGGTTCAAATTGATGAGCCAATTTTGTCGCTAGAGCTGGAAAATGACTGGCTCGAAGCATTTAAGCGGGCTTATCAAGTGCTGCGTTGTGATATCAAAGTACTATTAACGACTTACTTTGATTCTGTAGTGGATACGCTAGATAACATTGTCCAGTTACCCGTCGACGGTTTACATGTCGACCTTTCTGCGGCTCCTGAGCAGTTGGATGAAGTTCTCGACAAGTTGCCTCGCGACTGGATACTGTCTGTCGGTGTCGTTAATGGTCGAAATGTGTGGCGCTCTGATTTGAGTGCACTTCTTGAACGTTTGTTGCCAGTAAAAGAAAAACTCGGCGATCAACTCTGGTTGGCGAGCTCGTGTTCACTATTGCACAGTCCGGTGGATCTAGACCTAGAGTCGGATCTGAATAAAGAAGTAAAAAGCTGGTTTGCATTTGCCAAGCAAAAAGTATCGGAAGTCGCGTTATTAGCCAAAGCCTTAGACGGCGATAAAGAGGCCATCTTAGCGTGTGATGATTACAGTCAGCCAATCAAAGCTCGGTTAACCTCTACACAGGTGAATAAGCCGCAGGTGCAAGCCCGCTTAAACAGCATCACCGCCACCTTGTGTGAGCGAAGCGCCCCGTATGCAGAGCGAGCGGCTCATCAAGCGGAAGTGTTAGGTTTGCCATTACTGCCGACAACTACAATAGGGTCATTCCCGCAAACGGGTGAGATTCGTGTGCAACGTAGCGCGTACCGCAATGGTCAGTTATCTGAAGAGGGCTATGTTCAAGCATTGAAAAGGCACATTGCAGATGCTGTGAAACGCCAAGAAGCGCTGGATCTTGATGTGCTTGTTCATGGAGAGGCAGAGCGAAATGACATGGTTGAGTACTTTGCCGAAAACTTAAGTGGATTTCAAACGACTCAATTTGGTTGGGTGCAGAGTTATGGCTCTCGCTGCGTAAAACCGGCCATTGTTGTAGCAGACATTGAACGGGAGACGCCCATCACTGTCGATTGGTCTGCATACGCGCAGTCATTAACGAGCAAGCAAATGAAAGGTATGCTTACAGGGCCTGTGACCATACTGTGTTGGACATTTCCACGTGAGGATATTACCCGCGAACAAATTGCGCAGCAGTTGGCGTTGGCGCTACGAGATGAAGTCTCTGATCTACAAGACGCAGGAATCAATATTATCCAAATTGATGAGCCAGCGATTCGTGAAGGCCTGCCACTCAAACAGAGAGATCATCAAGCTTATCTTCAATGGGCTGTGAATGCCTTTAAGCTCACAGCGGCGATCGCGAAGCCAGAAACACAAATTCACACACATATGTGTTATAGCGAATTTAATGAAATCATTGACTCAGTCGCGGCGCTTGATGCTGATGTAATTACCATCGAAACTTCACGCTCTAATATGGAGTTGTTAAAGGCTTTTGAAGAGTTTAACTATCCAAATGAGATTGGGCCGGGTGTTTACGACATTCACTCCCCAAATATTCCAGAGAAAGAGTGGATAGAAGATCTAATCAAGAAAGCGGCGCAAAGGATTCCAGTGCAACGTTTGTGGGTAAACCCTGATTGTGGTTTAAAAACACGAAACTGGGCAGAAACGGAAGCGGCATTAGCAAACCTTGTTGCGGCAGCGAAGACGCTACGTTCTGAATTAGCATAATCCGCAGGAAAACAAACACAAACGGAGACCTCAGGCCTCCGTTTTTCTTGCTTTGTTACGCTGAATATCGCGTTGTTTCTTTAGGTTACTGCGTTTTTTGTTGTCCACTGCAACGCTGAGCCGAAATAAGCTCGTCGGCCATGAGTTGTCCACGCGAATTGCGGATTTTCAGCCGATACATCAACCCCATGTCGATCTGCTGACGAATGGCTGGTGTGTTGCAGTAGGTGTAAATACCGGTATTGATCACTTGTGCTAGTGGTTTGGCACCCGTTGCACCATCGTTATATATCATCATCATTTCGACCACGTTTTTATTGGACGAAACTCGCATGATTTGCAAAGGTCCATACTCAATCGGCAACCCAGCAGATAGCACACCAGCACGATTCGAGGCCATTAGTTCAAGTTGACGTTCTTTGTCACCGCTAGACGAACAACCCGCCAGTGCACCAAGGACGAGGAAAATACACAGTAACTTTTTCATAATTTAAAACACTTTTTTGAATGGTTTTACGATCACATTTTCGTAAACGCCTGCCGCCACATAAGGGTCGGCATCTGCCCATGCTTGTGCGTCTTCCAATGATGAAAACTCAGCAATGACCGTAGAACCAGTAAAACCTGCTTCTCCTGGATTATCTGAGTCAATCGCTGGCATTGGGCCCGCAGTAAGAAGACGGCCTTCATCCTGAAGGTTTTGCAAACGCTCAAGGTGCTGAGGGCGCACACTCATGCGCTTTTCTAGTGAATTCTCGACATCCTGAGAAAAGATTACGTACCACATAGCATAGTTCCTTAATTAGACGGGTGAAGCGTTAATTTAACGACTTTTTCGCGTAACTCACAAGTTAACTATAAAAAATGTGAGATTATTCCTAACAATTAGAGTGAGTTAATTTCAACGTGTGCCAATCCGTTCTAATTGACGATTGGACGAGGTTTGCCTTCTGTATCAATAGCCACATAGTTGAAGGTCGCGTCACACACCATAAAGCGATCACCAACGCCTTGTTCTTTAACTGGTTTGACCCAAACCTCCAGATCAATACTCATAGAAGTACGGCCGATTTTTGTGCATTCGCCATAGCAGCAAACAACATCACCGACACGTACTGGTTTTTTAAAAGTGATGCTAGAGACGGAAACCGTAACGATGCGACCTGAGGAAATTTCTTTTGCGAGAATGCCGCCAGCAAGGTCAAGCTGCGACATGATCCACCCACCAAATATATCACCATTGGCATTGGTGTCTGCTGGCATTGCTAGGGTACGCAGTAGTAGTTGACCCTTAGGGGAGTATTGTTCCTGACTCATTTTTATATCCGTAAACAGTAGTCAATGTTCTGAGTGGTCCACAAAAAGTGTCTCCAATAACTCAGAAAGTACAAACAAAACAGCGACCCGTAGGTCGCTGTTTAATATTTGATCGTAGAATCAAATTGGTCGGATTATAGCGAAAGATGACGTCTTATTCATCTATTGAAACGTCAGAAGATGACGTCTTATTCATCTATTGAAACGTCAGAAGATCCGTCTTTCTGTTCTTTTGGCATGTGTCTGTAGATATAGAAGCCAGTTGCAATCATATAGGCGAATGTCGCTATCAATAAGCCAAACACTTTAAAGTTTACCCAAACGTCTAGAGGAAGTTTGTAAGCAACATAGATGTTTAAGCCCGCACAGAAAGAGAAAAATGCAACCCACGCCCAGTTGATTCGAGTCCAAACCTGTTCTGGTAAGGTAATCTCCTTCCCTAACATGCCTTTAATCGCTGATTTGCCCATGGCATGACTCACTGCAAGTCCAACAGCGAACACGACATAAACAATGGTGACTTTCCATTTTATGAAGTTGTCGTCGTGAAGGAAAATCGTCATACCACCAAATATAGCGACCATCGCAAAAGTGATTAACTGCATCTTTTCGACTTTTTTGTACAACGCGAAGGTAACGACGATTTGAATTGCCGTTGCAATGATCAGTGCGCCTGTCGCTACATAGATATCGTACATTTTGTATAAAGCGAAGAAGACAATGAGTGGGATAAAATCAAGGATTTGCTTCATATTGCAAAAAACTACCTATTTATTGAATTGCCCACAGTCTAACGCAATCTCACACAATGTGAATAGCGGGAGACAATTGGATACAAAAAAGCCGCTCGTGTGAGCGGCTTTGGACAAGAAAAATAAGGCTTAAGCGTCTTGTTTATTTAGCTCAAGTTCTTTTTCTGCTTCTGCGAGTTCTTCTTCTACTAGCGCATCAACAATCACAGCACATGCCGCGTCACCAGTAAGAGTGATATTCAAATCTTTATAAGTTCGAGAACTCTACTCGATGTATTAAGCGCTCTTTAACAGAAAAAATGAGAATTCATGAAAGTGCATATTTAACGCATCTGATGTGGGCCGCAAATATTGTTGGTGATTTATCGATTGCTATATGTCGGCGTTAATATAACGGGTTTGAACTTCCTTTGAGAGAGCATATTCAGGAGCGAAAGGAAGTGGAAATGATAACGATAACAAGTGGATAGTTAGTTGAATATGAAATATCGAGGCGTCGCCAGTTTGGCATTAGCGGTTAGTATAGCGGGTTGTAAAAGTCTCCCCACAATGTATCCGTCCGCACATAAAGTCATGGTCGTCAGAGACACATTGGTTTTTGATGGATGATAACAGGAGAAACTGTTCTTGAGGCCATGCGGGTCGTTCGAGAAAGCAATGGCCCAGTCAAAAAGCTCAAGATTACGAGTACTGGCGGAGATATGGCTGTTGGTATTGAGTTTGGCTACTTCGTTAAAGAAAACAATTTTGATGTAGAAGTCAGTGAGTTATGTTTTTCTTCCTGTGCGAACTATGTTTTGCCCGCTGCAAAAAGTGTGGTGGTTAACACTAACTCGTTGATTGGTTGGCACGGTGGGGCAATACAATCTAATGAGTTATGGGAATTAAGTCTCCCCGAGAAAGATAGGCCAGCATTTATGGATTATCTAAACCGCTTGCGAGTAAAAGAAACGGCCTTTTTTGGCTATGTCGATGTTGACCAACAAATCACGACTTATGGGCAGACTATTAGCAATAGCTGTCAAAAAAAGAAGAAAACAGATGGTTGGTACTACTCTATTGACGACCTACATAGAATGGGCATTCAAAATATTACAGTAAAAGGTACAGGGCTATTAAGTGAAATAGAATATAAAGACGATAGTGGGCGAATGGACACAACTCAGTTTAATGGTAAAAAGATTACATCCTGTTTACTCGAGGGCGTTTTTGATAATGCCTAGTTACGGACAAACCATAGTTACGAATAAATCTGAGGCGTGACGTCGAAGCTACTACGACAAGTTTTTAAAATTAAGCATGCCCTAAACCAAAAAAGCCGCTCGTGTGAGCGGCTTTGGACAAGAAAAATAAGGCTTAAGCGTCTTGTTTATTTAGCTCAAGTTGTTTTTCTGCTTCTGCGAGTTCTTCTTCTACTAGCGCATCAACGATCACAGCACATGCCGCGTCACCAGTAATATTTAGTGCAGTACGAATCATATCGAAGATACGGTCAAGAGCGAATAGCAGTGGTAACCCTTCGATTGGAATGCCCGCCGCAAGTAGAACCGCAACAACAAGGAATGATGGACCAGGAACACCTGCTTGACCAACTGCGCCCAGAGTCGAAGTGACGATGATTGCAATGTATGCGCCCATGCCTAGGTCGATGTTGAATAGCTGTGCGAAGAAAATCGCGACCAAACCGTAGTAAATCGCGTTACCAGACATGTTGATTGTTGCACCAAGAGGTAAAACAAACGAAGCGGTTGAGTTTTTAACACCAAGTTCTTTTTCACACGTATCCATGGTGACAGGTAATGTCGCCATTGATGAAGCGGTTGATAGTGCAACGGCTTGTGGTTTCTTCATTGAAGAGATGAATTTCTTCGCTGAAGTCTTCGTGAAGATGTGAACCATTGCAGGGTATACAACGAAGCCAAAGATCAGGATTGCCGCTGTGTAGACGACGAACAGTTTGAACACGACCATGAGGCGCCAAAGCCAAACGTACCAACTGCTTCTGCCATCAGACCAAATACACCGATAGGTGCAATGATCATCACTTTGTTGATCATCCAAACCATAGCGTCAACGATGCAGTTAACACCGTTTAGGATAGGATCACGGCGTTCCTTATCTTGCTTAGCAATCGCGATACCAAAGAACAGGCAGAATACAAGGATTTGTAGGATGTTTGCATCATTCAGTGATTGGAAAACGTTGGTTGGGATCATGCCTGTGATGGTTGCCCAAAAAGTAGGTAGTTCACCTTTTGATGCGTATTCAGCTGAGAACATGCCTTGTACGCCGGATACGTCGATGCCCATGCCAGGTTGGAACAGTTCACCCATCACTAGAGCAAGTGCAACGGCTAAAGCGGAGGTCAATGCGAAGTAGCCCAATGTCACTACGCCGACTTTACCAGCAGACTGGCTGTTACCAAGACCTGCAGCACCAGAAATCAAAGCAACGGCAACCAAAGGGATCACCAGCATTTTGATCAAATTAATAAAGATCGCGCCTAAAGGAGCGAACATAGTTGCATCGTGGCCCATTATGGCACCGACTGCCGTCCCCGCTATCATAGCAATGACGACTTGAACGCCAATGTTGTTTAGCAAATTCTTCTGTTTTAACACTTCCATAACCTCTGTGCTGGTGATTTATACAATCCTAAAATTACCCACCGGTAATTAAATACAATGTGGATAATTATTTCGCACCTGCTTTTTACACTTATCACTCAAAATTAGCAATATGCTTATGGGGCTTATTGATGAAAAAATCGATATTTTATTGACAATTGTTAAGTTTTTATACCAAAGCAAACGATTGCTTTGGGTTTTGAGTGCAATTAAACCGCGTAAATATTCTATCGAAGAATAGGTTGGACCAGAGCGATTCAAAATCATGTTAATAAATTGAGTTTTATTTGTGATGCGTTTTTTATTCAACTTGGAGCACAATAAATCGTCACGACAATTCGAATTGACACTCTCATTTTGGTCAAAACGACAGGCGAAACGCCTATTAGTTTATCTTCTCAAATTTTGGTTTCCTAATCAGTGGAATATCAACGCCAATGATCTCGTGATCGGTTGGCATTGAAGTTCTCGTATAACAAGTTATTTTCAATATTTACAGTGGGGCTGTGGGTCTTTCGTGA
The DNA here is from genome assembly GCF_000830505.1 of Vibrio mytili. Lineage (GTDB taxonomy): Bacteria > Pseudomonadota > Gammaproteobacteria > Enterobacterales > Vibrionaceae > Vibrio > Vibrio mytili. The sequence continues at coordinate 60,592 of NZ_JXOK01000037.1, forward strand.
TGATTTTTTTGCAGCCAATACTGTCGGAGTAGAGTTGAGTCCGATTAGAGACGCTGACTCAAAACCTAGAGCTAGAGGAAGTGGGATGAATCAAATCAATCCGGCTAAATTGCTAAGCAGCAAGTGGACAGCCGCGAATCCAAGCAATCGAGAAAAGCATTTTTTAGTGACTGAAATGGAGTATGACGACGAAGGCCGTGTGATTTCTTGTAAATTAGAAGCGGTTCTTTCAAAGAATGAGTATTTGATAGACTGGACGGAATTGAAACACCAAGACAAGTGGCTTCAAGGTTGGAAATAGAGAACAAAAAAACGCCCACTAGCGCTAGCTTAGTGGGCGTTTGTGATTCACATGATTATTTTTGTGTCGCGGATTTCATTGCGGATACGAATTCAGCAAGTTTGTCGAGCATGGTTTGTGGCTGTTCGACGTTGGTTTCGATAATTTTCACGACAGCCGAACCAGAGATAGCGCCTGCAGCACCCGCTTCTATAGCTTGCTTGACTTGTGAAGGCTCAGATATTCCAAAACCGAGAAGAGCTGGTGGCGCATCATATTGATTTAGTCGTTCCAACAATTGTCCAACAGGCATGTTCGCTTTCGTTTCCGCCCCAGTTACTCCTGAGCGTGAGAGTAGGTAAGTGTAGCCGCTACTTAGTTTCGCCACTTGTTCTAGGGTTTCATCGCTTGCTGTCGGTGGTGCGATAAAAATCGGGTCAATACCAAATTTTTCGGCTGCAGCAACAAACTCATCACTTTCATTGGTCGGTACATCGGCAATAAGTACTGAATCGATACCTGCTTTTGCACAGTGCGCATAGAAATCTATACCTCGTGAAAAGACCAAGTTGGCATACATCAATAAACCGATAGGTAAATCAGGATATTTTGCACGGATCTTACCGATTTGCTCGAAGCAGATATCTGGTGTCGCACCAGATTCTAACGCTCGATTGTTCGCACCTTGAATGGTTGGGCCATCGGCTAAAGGATCAGAGAAGGGGATACCCAGCTCGAGAGCATCTGCACCAGACTCTACAAGTGTTTCCATTATCTTGTAGGACTGTTCAGCATTGGGATCGCCAACCGTGACAAACGGTACAAACGCGCCTTGTTTTTTTTCGTTTAGGCGAGCAAACATCTTCTCATAACGGCTCATTAGATGACTCCTTTTTCTTCTAAGATGGCATGCACGGTGAAGATGTCTTTGTCACCACGACCAGATAAGTTAACCACTAACAGTTGTTCTTTTTCAGGATTCTCTCGTGCCATATGTAGCGCATGCGCAAGTGCATGCGACGACTCTAGAGCCGCGATAATGCCTTCGCTACGGGCGATTTCTTGGAATGCTTCTAGCGCTTCATCATCCGTTACGTTAGCGTATTCAGCACGGCCAATTGCATTCAGGTGCGCGTGTTGTGGACCAACTGAAGGGAAATCCAAACCTGCGGAGACTGAGTATGATTCTTCAATCTGACCATTCTCGTCCTGCATTAGCGGTGCTTTCATACCGAAGTAAATACCAGTTTTACCATGCTTTAGTGGTGCACCGTGTTGGTCTGTATCGATACCTTTACCAGCAGGTTCAACACCGATGAGTTTGACGCTCTCTTCTTCGATAAAGTCTGCAAACATACCAATCGCATTTGAGCCACCGCCGACACAAGCGATCACCGCATCTGGAAGGCGTCCTTCACGCGCAAGGATTTGGTTTTTAGTTTCTTCACCGATCATTCGTTGGAATTCACGCACAATCGTTGGGAATGGGTGCGGACCTGCAGCGGTACCCAATAGGTAGTGTGCATCTTCATAGGTTGCTGACCAATCACGCAATGCTTCATTACAGGCATCTTTTAGCGTTGAAGAGCCCGAATGGACAGGAATCACTTCTGCACCCATCAGCTTCATACGAAATACGTTCGGGCTTTGTCGTTCAACGTCTTTTGCGCCCATGTATACGCGACATTTAAGACCAAGTAGCGCACAAGCTAATGCGGTTGCAACACCATGTTGACCAGCACCAGTTTCAGCGATGATTTCGTTTTTTCCCATACGCTTAGCTAACAGTGCTTGACCAAGTACCTGGTTGGTTTTGTGCGCGCCACCATGAAGCAGATCCTCACGTTTCAGGTACAGTTTGGTTTTCGTACCTTTAGTTAGGTTGCGAGCCAGGGTCAGTGCCGTCGGGCGTCCTGCGTACTCTTGTAATAGCGACATAAATTCGCTACGGAACTCAGGATCTTGCTGCGCATCGATAAACGCTTGCTCTAACTGGTCCAAAGCAGGGACCAGGATTTGCGGAACGTACTGACCGCCGTATTCGCCAAAGTAGGCATTCAGTTTTGCCATTGTGATATTCCTTTTCCTAATCTTTAATAGCTGCGGATAGCAGTAAATGCTTCGAGCAACTTGTGTGAATCTTTTTTACCTGGCGCATTTTCCACACCAGAATTGAGGTCCAAACCTAAGCAACCGAGAGTCGCGGCTTGTTGCGCGTTGTCTGGTGATAGGCCACCAGCTAACATGATCTGGCTTGGGTCACCGATCAATGACCAATCGAATGTTTGGCCTGTTCCGCCGGATTGACTGCCCACTTGCGCATCTAGCAAATGTCGATCTACGTTATTATCAAGTAGAGCTGGCATCGTGTCTTTTACGCCATAGGCTTTCCAAATTTCCACACCTTGTGGAAGCTCCGCTCTTAGTTGGTCGACGTAAGCTTGATCTTCTGTACCGTGTAGTTGTACCGCTTTTAAACCCAAAGAGGTGGCAATGGATGCCACAAAATCAATATCGTGATTTTGGAAAACGCCAACATAGTGAAGAGGGGCACCACTCATTGTCAGGCGAGCACTTTCTAAGTTAACAGTACGTTTTGATTTTTCAACGAAAATCAGCCCTCCAAATACGGCACCGGCTTTATATGCGTTTGCTGCATCATCAGGGTGAGTTAAACCACAAACTTTGTTTTCACCAAGCGTCACTTTACGTACCGCAAGTTCCAAATTGTCTTCTGACATAAGAGAACTGCCAATCAGAAAACCATCCGCGTACGCTGCAAGATCGCGCACTTGTTGATGGGTATATATACCGGATTCCGAGATAACGGTTGCTTCTGGCGCCAGTTCTCTAATAGTAGGAGCTAGCTCTTTCGTGCGGTTAAGATCTGTGCTCAGGTCACGTAAGTTACGGTTGTTGATACCGATGACGCGAGCACCTAGGTTAACGGCGCGGTGTAACTCTTCTATATTGCTGACTTCGGTAAGAATGCCCATGTTTAGGCTGTGCGCCGCTTCCGCCAAAGCTCGGTATTCTTCGTCGTTGAGTACAGACAGCATTAATAAGATAGCGTCTGCCTGATAATAACGAGCAAGGTACACTTGGTATGTATCGACCATAAAGTCTTTGCACAAAACGGGTTGTTTTACTTTATTTCGCACGCGCGGAATAAATTCAAAGTTACCCTGAAAGTACTTCTCATCCGTCAAAACCGAAATAGCGTCAGCATGATTGTTGTAGACCGATGCAATGTATTCCAAATCGAAGTCATCACGTATCAGTCCCTTTGATGGTGAAGCCTTTTTACACTCCGTAATGAATACGGTTTTGTCACCACTTAATGCATCATAGAACTGCGATCTGATGGCTCTAGTTCTGACTGAAATGTACTTAAATGCTGTGATGCTTTGCGTTCAGCAACCCACTGGTATTTGTCACGAACAATTTTGGCTAACACTTCTGCCATTTCTGCTTCTTTTTTAGAAACATGCTCAGATAAGTTGTCAGCTTGCTGAGTATTGGAATCTGTCATCTGCGTTATTTCCTTAAGCGTGTGCGGCAAGTTGCTGTACGAGTTGGTAAGCCTTGCCTGAGTTCATCACCTCGATCGCTTGTTGTGTATTGGCTTTTAAATCTTCATGACCAAACAGGCGCATCAGCAGTGCCACATTGGCTGCGACTGCGCCAAGCTGAGCTTCGGTTCCCTTTCCGGTCAGAATGTTAGTAATGATGGCTTTGTTTTCTTCGGGAGTACCGCCTTTTATCGCTTCAAGCGGGTGTGGCTTCAAGCCAAAGTCTTCTGGCGTTAGCGTGTACTCAGTAATGCGACCATCTTTGATTTCCGCCACGGTTGTTGAACCATGAATCGCGACTTCATCAAGTCCGCTACCGTGCACCACAGCAGCGCGCTTCATACCCATTTGTAGCATGGTTTCAGCGATAGGATGAACCAGTTCTTCGCTGTACACGCCCATTAATTCAATGTTCGGGCGTGCAGGGTTGATCAACGGGCCGAGAATATTGAAGATAGTGCGTGTCTTCATGATTTGGCGCACAGGCATCGCGTGACGAACTCCACCGTGATATTGCGGAGCAAACAAGAATGCAACACCAATGTCATCAATGGCTTTGCGAGTGTCTTCAGCACTCATCGCTAAGTTGATGCCAAATGAGTCTAACAGATCAGAAGATCCTGATTTACTGGATACACTGCGATTACCGTGTTTTGCGACTTTTAATCCACAGGCGGCAGCGACAAATGCAGCGTCGTAGAAATGTTGATGGTATCGTGACCGTCACCCCCAGTACCAACGATGTCTGCAAAGTCGTAATCAGGGCGCGGGAATGGGTTTGCATTCGCCAGAAGCGCTTTTGCAGCACCCGCAATTTCATCAGGTGTTTCGCCTTTTATTTTCAAGGCGGTTAACGCAGATGCCATCAAAATAGGGTCAAGCTCACCGCGAATAATGACATCAAAGAGCTGCTGACTTTCTTCTTGCGTAAGGGATTGTTGTTCATAAAGTTTTTTGATAATTGTTTCCATTATTTCTCTTCCCATTTCCTTATGCGTTGTTTTTCTCAAGGGCCCATTCAATCGCATTCGCCAGTAAGGTCGCGCCATATGTGGTCATAATTGATTCCGGGTGGAATTGGAATCCGCACACTTTATCCTGTTCATGAACTACCGACATGGTTAAACCGTCAACCTCTGCTGTGACTGTAAGGCTTGATGGTACGGACAGTGCGACTAAAGAGTGATAACGCGCTATCGCAAGTGGTGATGGTAGGTTGAGATAAGTGGCGTGATTTTGGTGAGCCATCATTGAAACCTTACCATGAATGATTTCACCAGCACCGCCAACCGTTCCACCATAGGCTTCAATAATGGCCTGATGGCCAAGGCAAATACCGATGATTGGCACTTTACCTTTCATGCGCTGAATCAATTCTGGCATTGAGCCCGCCTCTGACGGCGCACCAGGGCCAGGAGAGAGCAAAACCACTGGGCTTTCGAGTTTGTTGACTTCTTGCTCGATGGTCTCTGCTGAGATGTTGTTGCGATAAATGGTCACCGAATGACCGAGGGAGCGAAATTGATCCACAAGGTTGTAGGTGAATGAATCAAAGTTGTCGATGAATACAATATTAGCCATGCTCTGCGACTCCTAATTCTTTGGTGATGAGTTGGCAGATGAATGTGCTGCCTGAATCGCCGAGATAACGGCTTGTGCCTTACCGCGAGTTTCATCCGCTTCGGCTTGCGGCTCTGAGTCGAACACGACACCAGCGCCTGCTTGCACTTGAGCAATGCCATTTTCTACGTAAGCAGAACGAATCACGATACAAGTATCAAGTGTTCCCTCTCCGGTAAGATACCCAACCGCGCCGCCATAGCTGCCACGTCGAACGCCTTCAACCTCACGGATTAACTGCATCGCACGGATTTTAGGTGCACCAGTTAAAGTGCCCATGTTCATACATGCTTGATAAGCATGCAGGGCATCTAAGTCTCCGCGTAATTGACCTACCACTCGAGACACCAAATGCATCACGTGGCTATAACGATCGACTTTGAGTAAATCAGCTACGTGACGAGTGCCTGCTTGTGCGATGCGTGCAACATCATTACGCGCCAAATCGACCAGCATCATGTGTTCCGCGTTTTCCTTCATGTCGGTTCGCAGTTCTAGTTCGATGCGGCTATCTAAATCAAAATCTATTTCGCCATTTGGGCGCTTACCACGACGTCGAGTACCTGCGATTGGGTAAATCTCAATTTGGTTTGTTTCCGTTGCGTACTTCAAGGCACTTTCTGGTGATGCTCCAAATAACGTGAACAGTTCGTCTTGCATATAGAACATGTAAGGGCTTGGGTTACTTTGCTTTAACTCTTTATAGGCAGCAAGAGGTGAAGGGCAAGGGAGCGTAAAGCGACGCGAAGGTACAACCTGAAAAATATCGCCTTTGACGACGTACTCTTTAAGATCGCGAACGATTTGGCAGTAGTCCTCATCAGAGATGCTGGTTTCAATGTCAACATTAGCCAATTGCACGGCTTGAGGAAGCGATTTTGGCGATGCACATTGCTGAGTGATTTCTTTAATGCGCGTTTCTAGCGTCTCTTTTTGTGAATCATCGACAAAGAGTGTGGCTTGCAGCTGGCATGATTCAGTTTGGTGATCAACGACAAGCAATGTCTCGGCGACATAAAAAACGTAGTCAGGACATTGATTGGTGGTATCAGCGTTGCCCAATGGCTCAAAGTTTGCCACCAAGTCATAAGCAAATAAGCCACCTAAGAAAATGGCATGCTGATCATGCTGCTTGACGTCAAAACTGTGCTGGATTAAACGCAGCGCATCAAATGACGAGGCTTCTCTCAAACGAGAGTCTTCATCAATGGTGTTACATGGCTGAGTGAATTCTAACGTTAAAGTCTCACCATCGAATTGATGCTCAATGGAGTCACGTACGTGGTTGTCGAGGTGAGATAATAAGTTTTTACCGTTTTCGGTTAGCGCATGCATGCTCACCGTGTGGTCAAAGCAAACAATACGAACGGCAGAATCAACAATTAACAATGATTTTAGATCCTGCTTCGAATCAATCTCAGCGGATTCGAGCAATAAGCTATCCGTCTTGTTTTCACATAAGGTGTGAAACAAGCGGGTCGGGTCTTGATTGTAAGGAACGGAAGCGGTTAATACTTCCAGTTGTCCAAGATTCTTGATTTCAATGGCCTTGTTCACAAGACCTCCTTAATAGCTATTTTAATCTTCCTGCTGAACATAGTCGCATAAAGTGAGCGTGGCCCCAATTAAGAGTTTACGATATCCGATTATTGTTTGAGCAGTTGAACATGAAAAGGGCGACCAAATAAAAAAGCCCGCTCTAGGGCGGGCTTTCTAACGTTGGATTCTCTAAACTAGAAGTACACGTTTGCCCACCAAGAACTTGTCCAAGTGCGCCACCAAGCAACATCTGACGAGTTTGTTTTATTAAGACAAACTTTCAATTCGGCTTTTTGGTTTTTAGAGAGTTCTTGTAACATAATGAACCTTAACTTACGTGCTTTGTATTTGTGTACTAGTTAACTAGTGCGGAGGTAAAAAGTCAACCCCAAAACGGCATTAAAACGATAAAATTATGAGAATTGATTTACATAGTCACACCACTGCCTCAGATGGTCGATTGGAACCGAGAGATTTAGTGGAGCGCGCACTGAGTTTTGATATCGAGTTTTTGGCAATTACCGATCATGACACGGTTGATGGATTAGCGTTGGCAAAGCAGTACGTTGAAGAAAACGATTTGCCAATAAAGATCCTTAATGGGATTGAAATATCGACAGTATGGCAGAACAAAGACATCCATATTGTGGGTCTAAATATCGATCCGGATAGTCCAGCATTGAATGCTTTAATCGAACAACAAAAACAGCACCGTATTGCGCGTGCAGAACTGATGGCTTCTCGGTTAGAAAAAGCGACCCGAGAAGGTGTGCTTGAAGAAGTACAGGCAATTGCAGGTGAAGCACCAATAACGCGGGCGCATTTTGCTAAATGGTTGGTCGATAATGGTTATGCGAAAACCATGCAGATGGTGTTCAAAAAGTATCTAACGCGGAACAACCCAGGCTATGTGCCACCTAATTGGTGTTCAATGAAGGACGCGGTAGACGCCATCCATGCTGCTGGTGGTCTAGCGGTATTAGCTCATCCAGGACGATATCAGTTGACAGCAAAGTGGATTAAGCGTCTTCTTACTGCGTTTGTTGAAGCAAAAGGCGATGCAATGGAGGTTGCTCAGCCCCAGCAAGCGCAACATGAAAGGCGCAACTTGGCTGATTATGCGATACAATACAATCTATTAGCATCCCAAGGCAGTGACTTTCATTATCCATCTCCTTGGATGGAGTTAGGTCGAAACCTCTGGTTACCGTCAGGCGTAGAACCTGTTTGGAAAGATTGGGGTATTGATCCGTCGTTGGTTAAAGCTCAACCAGATGGGGTTTAAACCCTTTAAGAATATAGAGCCGAGAGGCTCGATAATGAGGAATTACAATGAGCCAGTTTTTTTACGTTCACCCAGAAAACCCACAGGCTCGCTTGATCAATCAAGCAGTAGCAATCATTCGTAATGGCGGCGTTGTCGTCTACCCAACCGACTCAGGGTATGCACTTGGCTGCCAATTAGAAAATAAGCAAGCGTTAGAACGTATCTGCCAGATCCGTCGCTTAGATGATAAACACAACTTTACGTTATTGTGTCGCGATCTATCCGAGATCTCTTTGTATGCACGTATTGATAATAGTGCATTCCGATTACTGAAAAACAACACGCCGGGGCCATACACCTTTATTTTTAAAGGCACCAAAGAAGTTCCTCGTCGTTTAATGAACGCGAAACGCAAAACGATAGGTATTCGTGTTCCAGACAACCGGATAGCACTTGACCTATTGGAAGCATTAGGCGAGCCGTTGATGTCGACATCGTTGATCCTGCCAAACAGTGATGTGACTGAATCTGATCCTGAAGACATCCGTGATAAATTAGAGCATGCGGTTGATGTGATTCTTAATGGTGGTTTCTTAGGTGAACAGCCAACCACCGTGATTGATTTTAGCGACGGTGAACCGGTTGTGGTTCGCCTTGGCTCGGGTGATCCCGCACCGTTTGAGTGAAAGCGAGTTTGAGTAAAGAAAAGTTTGAACGGGTATGCTTTTGAGTAAAAGAGCGAGTTCAAAACAGTAACCGACAGGAGGCCTAATGCCTCCTGTTTTTTTACGTTACGTTGAGATTAAGAAAATTCGAACAAGTCGATACCGTGATGCTCAGCGTAATGGATGTAGCCCGCACTTACGCCGCTAAGTGTTACTTCTACGTTGTATTCGTCACTAGAGAAAACAGCTGAACCAGAATCGTTATAAGAAAGGGTTAAGTCGTCCGCTGAGTCGAGGAAGGTATCACGAAGACCGTCTCCGTCGGTGTCTCTGCCAATATTAAACACCAATTTGTCATGGAAAATATTGAAGTCAACAATATCCGCTTTTATGTCAATGTCGTTGATATCAACGGGTTGATCAGGAACACGGATTGGCATGCTATTGGTCAAGACAAAGGTATCATCACCCCAACCGCCTTTAAGGGTTGATTCTCCGTCACCAACGATAAGTTTGTCGTTACCCCAGCCGCCGTTTAAATAGTTGTTGCCTGAGTAGTCCACTAGGACATCATCACCAATCCCACCCAATAGAGTGTCATTGTCTAGCCCACCCGATAAATAGTCGTTACCAAAACCACCGGAAATAAAGTCATCACCACGTCCTCCAACCAGTCTGTCTTCCCCCCAGCAGCCAAATACGATGTCATCGCCATTTAAACCTACGAAGTTATCAGCACCACCAAAGCCAAAGAAAACATCGGGTGAATCTGTACCATTTGTACCCGTGATATCATCATCCCTGTTGGTACCGAATATCCAGTTGAGATCGAAATTAAATTTGAACATGAATTTATTCCTTTTATATTTTTGACAGGCAAGCGAAATTTGAGTCTGGACATCTATACTCAAGTAGCCTTAAGACTCAAGTCGCCTCAAGGTGCTTGTTCAGCGAGAATTTATTCGCTTTCAAGCAAGGAACGGATTTGAATATAGGACTCAGTTAACTATGTAATTTTATCAGCCTCTTGGTCAGTTGGATGGAAGCTGAAGACGGATATTAGTAGGGTTCTAATCAAAGGGGATAACTCATACTAAGTATTAGATTTGGCTTAAGTCCTTATTAGTATTATGGTCTTGTTGGTGTATAGAATGGCGCCGATTTCGCTTACATTAGTTGAGAATATTACGTATAATGTCCGACCGAAAAATCCCATTATATGGGTAATTAGAAAAATTAAGGCCAATCTTGGTCTAGACGTCTGTGAAGACGACACATAGGTAAATAAATGAGCGAAAAGTTACAAAAAGTATTAGCACGTGCAGGTCACGGCTCTCGTCGAGAGATTGAATCGTTGATTAAATCTGGTCGCGTTAGTGTAAACGGCATGGTAGCTAAACTTGGTGAAAGACTGGAAGACGAAAACAGTGTAGTTCGTATTGATGGTCATGTTGTGTCTGCAAAGATACAAGAGGAAGTAATTTGTCGTGTGCTTGCTTACTACAAGCCAGAAGGTGAATTATGTACTCGTCACGATCCAGAAGGTCGTCGTACCGTTTTTGATCGTTTGCCAAAAATTCGTGGCTCTCGTTGGATTTCAGTTGGTCGACTTGATGCGAACACCTCAGGTCTGCTGCTTTTCACAACTGATGGTGAACTGGCAAACCGCCTCATGCATCCAAGCCGTCAAGTTGAACGTGAATACCTAGTGCGTGTGTTCGGTGAAGTCAATGAACAAAAAGTTCGTAACCTAGTAAAAGGTGTTGAACTGGAAGACGGTTTAGCTCGCTTTGAAGACGTGGTTTACGCAGGTGGTGAGGGGATGAACCACACTTTCTACGTGGTGATCAATGAAGGCCGTAACCGCGAAGTTCGTCGTCTATGGGAATCACAAGAGTGTACGGTTAGCCGCCTTAAGCGTGTTCGTTACGGTGATATTTTCCTAGATAAAAAACTGCCTCGTGGCGGTTGGATGGAACTCGACCTGAAAGAAGTGAATTACTTGCGAGAGCTGGTTGAGCTTCGTCCAGAAAAAGAAACCATGCTCGACTTAAACAAAGACAACACATCACGCAAGCGTGAACGTGCTCGCAGCCAAAAAATCCGTCGAGCGGTAAAACGTCACGAAGAGCGTGTAAATACGCCTAAAGGTCGCAGTAACAACCCAGCTCGCCGCAAGCCAAAGAAAAATGCGGGTGAACAGGGCGCGCGCAACAAGCATCGTTAATCTAATCGATCGCAACAAATCAGAAAGGCTCGCAATTTGCGAGCCTTTTTCTTATCTAGCCATTTCATTTAGAGCCAGCGTATTCGTATTATGTCAGCAAATTTAATGACAGACTGGAATCGGCTTAAACGTTGATATAAAAAAAACACCAGCGCTTGGCTGGTGTTGGTAGATAGCGGGTTTGGAAATGATATTAGTCACGCTTCCAAAGCATGTGACAGAACTTATGATCTGGGTCTCGGCTGATTAACATACGAGCGAATACGTCATTGAGTACATCATCATCTTCGTTAACTAGGCCGATTCGAACTTCAGCATACACTTCTTTGTCAATCTCGAAGCCTACGTGTTCAACCCAGTCTTCACCTGTTTCGACTAACTCTGCGGCTCCACGATCCTCAAATTGTGCAGTAAACAAAATGATATCGGCTGGCTCTAAGTTGTCAGGAGCCATTTCAAGAAATATATCGTACGCTGCATCAATAACGTCGTCGTAAGAAATCAAATCAGACATGCTTAAGCTCGGCTCATGTATTTACGTTCAGCTGTGTTTATCACAACGCGATCACCTGTTGCAATGTATTCTGGTACTTGAACAACAAGACCAGAAGCAAAACGAGCAGGTTTAGTACGAGCAGACGCTGATGCGCCTTTGATTGAAGGGTCTGTTTCTTCAATGACTAGCTCGACAGAAGATGGCAGTTCAAGACCTACTGGAGAACCGTCTACGAGAATAACGTGCATACCTTGAGTATCTTCATTAATGAACAGCAAGTCATCTTCGATTTCATTCTGTTTGAATGTGTATTGAGTATAGTCTTCATTATCCATGAAGATGTGCTCATCACCGTCCGCGTATGAGTAAACAACCGCGCGTTTATTCATTTCTACGGTGTCTACAACATCGTCAGATTTGTAACGCTCGTCTACGCGTGCGCCCGTTGTTAGATCGGTACAACGCATTTTGTAGATTTTAGCACCACCGCGACCACCAGGTGTGGTGACTTCGATGTCTTTTACTAAAAGAGTTTTACCATTAGACTCGATTGCGAAGCCTTTTTTGATCTCACTTGCCTTTGGCATTGTCTATTCCTATTACTGATTAAGCAAAACGCCGTGATTATAGCGTTAAGTTGGTATCCTGGCATTAAAATTCCTTGCGGAAATTTGTTCTCACTCTCATGCACCACACTATGATAAGGCTTGATCCAAAATGGCTGCTGAGAGATCATACTGACTATCCGATACGATATTTGAGTTTACATTTTAACCCATGTCACTCCCTGTTATTGATCCCAAACAACCTTTTCAACCTGAGTTCAGAGCGCTTATTAAAGAAGTCCTAATGTGTCTCCAAGGTGGATTAGGGCACAACCTACACAGTGTCTATATTTACGGTAGTGTGGCGCGAAAAACCGCCGTTGCCGGTAAGTCAAACTTGGATTTGGTCGTGGTAACAAATGCAGATTTCGACAGTAACCGAGCGACATTACTTAACACCATTAAGTGGCGCGTTAAGCAAAGTCACCCTCAAGTCACTGGTGTGTCGATTCGTACCACGCTCGTCAGTGAAGTCGCCAACTTAGACAGTATTTTTACGTGGGGTTTTATGCTCAAGCATTGTTGTGTTTGCGTGTATGGTGATGATCTCGCGGACTGTTTTGGTGACTATGTGACAAGTTGGGAAATTGCGAAGCACTGGAATATGGATGTTGAAGATTGGGTTTCAGTTTATCGTCGAAAGATTGCACATGCGAAATCACTGCAGGAGCAGGTGAGCGCACAAATCGTGATAGCTAAGAAGTTACTCAGGGCGGCGTATTCGTTAGTGATGTACCGTGATAAGCGCTGGTTCGATGATCCAGTCGAATGTGGCGAGGTCTTCTTACAGTATTATCCGGAAAAAACGTTAGATATTGAAAGGCTCAACATATTGCTATCAGGTCGAGCCATTCCTAAGCGTTCCGTGATAGGGCTGATAGATTCGTTTGGTCATTGGTTAGTGAAGCAATATCAAAAAACCGAATTTCGCATTGGTTAAAACAAGCCCATTTGAGGCGCGGATAAAGCATCAAAATCGGTTCCGATAAACGGTAGAATCGCATCAGCAACAGGCTTGAGTTGCTTGTCTATATAGTGTTGATAATCAATGGGGCTACTGAGGTACTCAAAGGGTTCTGGACCGTTTAGCGTAATCACATACTCAATACGACCACGATTTTGGTATTGCAGGGGCCTGCCCAGCTTGGCATTCATTTCGTCCGCCAGACGAGCTGCGCGGACTTGTGGCGGGATATTTTTTTGATACTCATGTAACTTTCTGCGTAAGCGCTTTTGATAAATGAGTTGATCGTCAAATTCGCCGTTATTGGTCTTCTCGACGATTTCACGCACGTATTCACTTGGATCTTCCCCATGGAAAATCATGTGATAAAGCGTGTTTTGAAATTTCTGCGCAAGTGAAGTCCAGTCAGTACGAGCGCTTTCTAACCCTTTGAAAATCAGTCGTTCTTGTTTGCCTTCGCCGATTAAGCCTGCATAGCGTTTTTTTGAGCCGGTTTCTGAACCACGAATCGTGGGCATTAAGAACTTGCGATAATGCGTTTCGTATTCAATTTCTAACATCGACGTTAGGTTGTACTCGGAGCGCAGGTGCTCACACCACCAAGCGTTAATGTGTTCAGCCAATCGTTGACCTACTTTATCAGCATCTGTTTGGCTGTATTCACCATTTAAAGACACAAAGGTGGAGTCAGTATCGCCATAGATTACTTGGAAACCTTGTTCTTCTATCAACAACTTCGTTTGTTTCATGATTTCATGGCCGCGCATGGTGATGCTGGATGCCAATCGAGTGTCGAAGAAACGGCAACCTGATGAACCAAGGACGCCATAAAAAGAGTTCATGATAATTTTGATTGCTTGAGAAAACGCTTGTTCATTGTTTTTCTTTGCTAAGTCTCGCGCAGCCCATAGATTTTCGATCATTGCGGGTAAGAAGTGTTTGCTCCGATGAAATTGACCACCACGAAAGCCAGGCACTGCTTGGTTTTTTTGTTTGCCGATTTCCAGTTTTAGCCCTTCTACTAAACCGATGGGATCGATCAAAAACGAACGAATGATTGAGGGGTATAGGCTTTTGAAATCAAGTACCAATACCGAGTCATACAAGTTGGGTATTGAGTCCATGACGTAACCGCCTGGACTGGCTATCCAATTTTCAGGGTGCAAATTTGGCGCAACGTATCCGGCTCGATGAATTTGTGGCAAATATAAGTTTGTGAATGCGGCCACCGATCCGCCAACACGGTCCAGTTCAACACCAGTCAGTCTAGAGCGTTCAATGGCAAAATCGAGCAGGTGAGTGTGTTCAAAGATTTTATTGACTAACACACAGTCTTGCAGGTTGTATTTCGCCAATGACGGTTTATCGCGGCGAAACATACGATTGATCTCATCCATACGATCATGCACGTTATGGATTTCTTTGCCTTCTCCCAGTAATTCCTGAGAAACGGACTCCAGTGACCAAGAGCGGAAGTGATAAGTCGCGGTTTTTAAGGTATCAATACCATCCATCACTACGCGTCCAGGGATAGATATAAAACCTTGTTGAGTTTGAGAAGAATTACGGAAAAAGCTGACCTGGTCTGCTCTTCCAAGACGTAATTTCAAGTTGTGCCATTCTGCGCGTTTGTGTAGCAATCGGAAATCGAAGTCAATGACGTTCCAGCCAATAATGACATCAGGGTCAAATTGTTTGAACCAAGCGATTAAGGCTTGGAGGAGTGCTTTCTCATTTTCTACCCATTGTATTGCAGTTTCGGCAGGTTCTGGGGTGCCGATCATAATGACACGCGAGTCCATCGGGCTGTCTAGGCCAATAGAATATAAAATGCCTTTTTCGGAGCATTCTAGATCGAGTGATACCACTTGCAACTGCGGTTCAAAGTCTCCGGCTCGACACTTCGCCCGTTGAACACGCAGAAAGCCTTGTTCAGTGGTTCTTTCGCCAGTGAACTCAAGGCTCCCTCGTATAAATCGCTCCATCAGGTAGCGATCGGCGAGACGAATATCACCTTCAAAAGTGACGATGTCTTTTTGCGCTAATAACTGTTGTATGACTGTCGCGTCTTTTGACTGTTGCGTATAGCAAGCCGCGAGAGGGGTATGGTTAAAGCTCGTTAGATCAAGTGTACGAACTTCTAACGCTAAGGATTTTGCATGAGCAATTTGATTCACTTGGTCAACATGTTCCTGAGCAATAAAGAACACGGGTCTCTCACCACGAATCAATAGTTGTGTGGGGCCGATTGCAGTGGAGAGCCACAGCTCTATCTGCGTTTGACCGTTGATATCGCGTGCTTGACGGGTAAGTAAGAAGCCTTGCTGGATGTTCAACTCTGAGAAGCCCTGTTAACTATTTGGGCTTGTATTCTAGCATTATCGGCTTTAAAGAAAACGAAAGCGAGTTGATTGGCTCGTGACGCCACGCTTCGCGGGGGCGACACCTGAACGGCCTGTATATAATTACTTGATTTATAGAAACTAATGATGTTATTAATTTAACATTATTTACTTTTCTCATAATTAGTGAAGTGTGTTATGAATAAGTTCTTGCCAAAGTCTGCGTTTAAGCACATATTCATAGAAAGCAATTTTTTGCCAAATACGCTAGTATAGTGGCAGTCATACTGATATCCACATTAAGTAAATGTGGGTGCAGAACCAATAAAGTGTGGAGATACAAGTTTGATAAATGTTTTCCTTGTAGATGATCACGAGCTGGTTCGCACAGGGATACGACGTATTATTGAAGACGTCCGTGGAATGAACGTAGCAGGAGAAGCTGACAGCGGTGAAGAGGCGGTAAAATGGTGTCGAAGTAATCATGCAGACGTCGTTTTAATGGACATGAACATGCCAGGAATTGGTGGCTTAGAAGCCACTAAAAAAATTCTTCGCGTAAACCCCGATGTTAAAATCATCGTACTTACCGTACATACGGAAAATCCATTCCCAACCAAAGTCATGCAGGCTGGTGCATCTGGTTACTTGACCAAAGGTGCAGGCCCGGATGAAATGGTGAATGCGATTCGTATAGTAAAAAGTGGGCAGCGTTACATCTCGCCAGAGATCGCGCAACAGATGGCGCTGAGTCAATTCTCTCCAGCGTCTGAAAACCCGTTTAAAGATTTATCCGAACGAGAGCTGCAGATCATGTTGATGATCACTAAGGGGCAGAAAGTGACGGATATTTCTGAACAACTTAATTTAAGTCCAAAGACGGTGAATAGTTATCGCTATCGATTGTTTAGTAAATTGGACATAAATGGTGATGTCGAGTTAACACACTTAGCGATTCGCCACGGAATGCTGGATACTGAGACCCTTTAAAGTGAATCCTCCCTTTGATTCGGTTTCCTTTCTCAAGACTGTAACACATCAGCCCGGCGTGTACCGTATGTACAACGCCGATGCTGTTGTGATTTATGTCGGTAAAGCCAAAGACCTTCAAAAACGCCTTTCTAGTTATTTTCGCAAACGTGTTGATAGCGAAAAAACGCGCGCGCTTGTAAGCAATATCGCCAAAATTGATGTAACGGTGACTCATACTGAGACCGAGGCTCTGATTTTGGAGCACAATTATATCAAGCAGTATTTACCCAAATACAACGTGCTCCTGCGTGATGATAAATCTTACCCTTATATTTTTATCAGCAATCATAAGCATCCGCGTTTATCGATACATCGTGGCGCAAAAAAAAGAAAAGGGGAGTACTTTGGCCCGTACCCTGATTCTGGCGCGGTACGTGAAACGCTTCACTTGTTGCAAAAAATCTTTCCTGTTCGCCAGTGTGAAGATACCGTCTATTCAAACCGAACAAGACCATGTTTGATGTATCAAATCGGTCGTTGTGCGGGGCCATGTGTGAGTACTATCATTTCCGACGACGAGTACGCTGAGCTAGTCGGTTTTGTGCGTTTGTTTTTGCAAGGTAAAGACCAGCAAGTACTCAAACAGTTGATTGAAAAAATGGAGCGAGCAAGTCAGCAACTGCGTTTTGAAGACGCCGCTAAATTTCGTGATCAAATTCAAGCGATTAGACGAGTGCAAGAGCAGCAATTTGTTTCCGAAGACAGCATGGATGACATGGATGTGCTGGGCTTTGCGCAAGAAAATGGTATTGCCTGTATTCATATTTTGATGATACGGCAAGGTAAGGTACTGGGTAGCCGAAGTCACTTTCCAAAGATTCCACAAAACACTAATCAGCAAGAAGTCTTTGATAGCTTTTTGACGCAATATTATTTGAGTCACAATGAAGCGCGAACCATTCCTTTTCGAATTATTCTGAACCAAGAGTTGTCAGACGATCTAGTGCCAATTCAGAAAGCGCTTAGTGAAGTCGCGGGCCGTAAAATTCATTTTCATACGTCACCGACGGGAACCAGAGGGCGATACCTTAAGCTGTCTAATACCAATGCACTGACCGCGATCACGACAAAAATAAACCACAAGATGACCATCAACCAACGCTTCCACGCTCTGAGAGAAACCTTAGGCATGGAATCGATTACTCGGATGGAATGTTTCGATATCTCCCATACGATGGGGGAGAGCACGATAGCGTCTTGTGTGGTATTCAATCATGAAGGGCCAGTAAAACAAGAGTATCGCCGCTACAACATCACTGGTATTACGGGGGGGGATGACTATGCCGCGATGGGGCAAGTGCTTGAGCGTCGATACTCTAAGCAGCTTGATGTGGAAAAGATACCAGACATTATTTTTATCGATGGCGGTAAAGGTCAGTTAAACCGGGCTCATGAAATCATCTCTCAATATTGGGGAGATTGGCCAAAACGACCGGCTATGATGGGGATTGCAAAAGGGGTGACAAGAAAACCGGGATTAGAAACCTTGATCACACTCGCAGGAGAAGAGTTTCATTTACCTAGCGATGCACCCGCTCTTCACCTTATTCAGCATATCCGAGACGAGAGTCATAATCATGCGATCGCTGGGCATCGTGCCAAACGTGGCAAAACCAGGCGGACAAGTGCTTTAGAGGGTATTGAAGGTGTGGGACCGAAACGGCGTCAAGCGTTACTGAAATACATGGGTGGATTACAGGAATTAAAACGTGCAAGTGTCGAAGAAATCGCCAAAGTACCGGGTATTAGTCACTCTTTAGCAGAAATTATTTTCCAAGCATTGAAACAATAAGGAAAATCCCGCAACATTAGCACGCGATGTGTAAGAGAATAATAAAATGCGTTTGAATATCCCGAACATTCTGTCTCTCCTTAGACTGTTTTTGATTCCTGTTTTTGTAGTTGTCTTCTATTTACCGTACTCATGGGCGCCTTTTGCGGCAGCGATGGTATTTTGGGTAGCAGGCTTCACCGACTGGTTAGATGGTATGTTGGCCCGTAAACTTGGCCAAACTTCTCGATTTGGTGCGTTTATTGACCCTGTCGCAGATAAAGTGTTAGTCGCAACGGCACTGATACTCATCACCGAGCATTACCATTCTATTTGGGTCACTATTCCTGCAGCGACCATGATTGCTCGCGAAATCATTATTTCCGCACTTCGAGAATGGATGGCTGAAATCGGCAAGCGCGCTAGTGTGGCGGTTTCATGGGTCGGCAAAGTAAAGACGCTGTCACAAATGTTTGCTTTATGGGTTTTGATTTGGCGTTATGATGACTGGATGGTGTGGCTTGGCTTTGCTGCGCTCTATATCGCAACATTCCTTACTTACTGGTCAATGATGCAGTATCTTGCTGCGGCCAAAGATGATTTGCTCGATGAGGAGCATCATTGAGTAACAAACTATATTGAGTAACAAACTATAGAGAAGCAGGCGGGTTAAGCCTGCTTTTTTGTACCTACGGTTTTATACTCACCTGTCCTATTGCACTTATCACTTTTTGATAACAAGTGTGGGAATTTAATGTGATGTAGATCTTGTTTTTCTTTGTGTTGCTTATCCACACAAACGAATGACCAGATTTCGTAAAGTAAGATAGGTTGACTCTAGGTGGTGTATGGTCCTGGAATAGTCAAAAATTCATGGTAATCAAGGGTATTTGTTGGTTAATTTGTACTAAAACTCGACAATCCACCGTCTTTCGCACAATTTCTAGTCAAACGATTCAAAAAAATAAAATTAGTATTGACTCGATCGCTCGAATCCGTAGAATGCATCCCGTACCCAAGAGAGCAATGCTCCACAGGGTGGTCAAGAAAGCTTAATCTTTCTTGCAATGAGGCGCTTGGCAGAGTGGCTATGCAGCGGATTGCAAATCCGTGGACCTCGGTTCGACTCCGGGAGGCGCCTCCATTATTCTCTTTGAGAATAAGTGCGACACTAGCTCAGTTGGTAGAGCGCAACCTTGCCAAGGTTGAGGTCACGAGTTCGAACCTCGTGTGTCGCTCCAAAAATTTATTGATATGGCATTATGCGGTATCAGATGGTGTTTTACTTTTCTGTAAAGGCTCCACAAAAGAATTTTGTGTGCCTGGTGGTGGAATTGGTAGACACAAGGGATTTAAAATCCCTCGGCGTTCGCGCTGTGCCGGTTCAAGTCCGCCCGGGGCACCATCTTATACTTGCGACACTAGCTCAGTTGGTAGAGCGCAACCTTGCCAAGGTTGAGGTCACGAGTTCGAACCTCGTGTGTCGCTCCAAACATTAAAACCCAGCATTAACGTGCTGGGTTTTTCTGTATTTGTACCCAATGAATTGTAATGGCGCAGAGTAGGACCTTCAAACGTTCGAATCCCAATGGGTAGAGCGCAATCTTGCTAATGTTGAGGTCACGCCTTTTTGTTTAATAGATAGGGAACCTCGTGTGTCGCTCCAAACATTAAAACCCAGCATTAACGTGCTGGGTTTTTGTGTATTTGTACCCAATGAATTGTAATGGCGCAGAGTAGGACCTTCAAACGTTCGAAGCCCAATGGGTAGAGCGCAACCTTGCTAAGGTTGAGGTCACGCCTTTTTGTTTGATAGATAGGGAACCTCGTGTGTCGCCCCAAACATTAAAACCCAGCATTAACGTGCTGACTTTTTGTCTGCGCCGTTTTTTCCATGTGCATTTATCTGTACGTATACAGCGCCCGCCGACTATCCTATTTCTACCATCATTAATCCGCCATCGCTCAATTGGTTGTTTTCGTTGAATGGTCTCTCTAACGCATTCTGAAATGCATATATTCCGGCGTTAAAATGCTAACTAGAATAAATTCTCTGTCGATAGCGTTTTGTTGCGTGAAAAATCGTGTCTGATCAGGGGTTATTTTTGCGAAAACTCCAATCAATCATTGAGTGATTAAAAATTATTGCCAGAGGTTTTTATTTTGTGATAAATTCCCGCGCAATCTCGGAGCGCAATCTCGGAGCGTGATTTATGACGTTTTATCTCTGGGGGATACGCGTAGTGAACATTCAAGCTGATTGTGACACTGCGTAGGGTAGGTATCGGCAAAGCCATTTGTTGATAGACGGGATACTAATGCTGTAAGAGCAGCATATTAATGGGAAACCCAACATTGAAACCTTTTAATAAACACACACTAATCAGCTTCATACTGCCGAAGTGCCCTGTTTTACAACGCAGGTCTATTACGGAACCTTGATTACGTCCCGATACATGTGGAAGTCACTTATAAAGTGACTGGATTATCTGTATTTGTCATTCTCATTGTGACAGATGCGGAGGTTTACTTATTTCTCCTGTCGTTTAATTCTAATGATACTTAGTACAGGTTGAATAGCTTATATAATTCAAGGGATTACCCAGTATGACTACCGCCTTTGAAGTCGATAACACTATCGCAAATATATTTTCATCTCAGGTTCCTATCGTTGAAGGAACGTACGACCTAACGCCGGATCAAGTGCTACTTGATCAAGCCGAGCACGAATCTGAGGTGCGCTCTTATCCGCGTCGCTTGCCAATTGCTATCAAACAAGCATTCGGGTGTCTTGTTGAAGACACACGTGGTCAATTGTTTCTGGATTGTCTTGCGGGGGCAGGCACTCTAGCACTGGGTTACAATCATCCAGAGATCAATCAAGCACTCAAAGACCAACTGGACTCTGGTTTGCCTTATCAAACGCTTGATATTGCAACCTCAGTAAAAACCCACTTTATTCAAACTGTGAAGTCTTTTCTTCCACAAGAGTTGGCAGACAATTGCGTCCTTCAGTTCTGTGGTCCATCAGGTGCCGATGCGGTGGAAGCGGCAATCAAGTTAGCCAAGCAAACCACAGGTCGCAACACCATGTTTGCGTTCCGAGGTGCGTATCACGGTATGACAAACGGCACGATGGGCATGATGGGCAACTTGGGCACCAAAGCTCGTCGTACTGGTCTCATGTCGGATGTTCACTTTATGCCTTTCCCTTACAACATCCGTTGTCCATTTGGGCTTGGCGGTGATGAGGGAGCGAAAGCAAGCATTCGTTATATGGAACGCCTGCTGAACGACGATGAGTCTGGCATTATGAAACCGGCAGCCATCATTGTTGAGCCAGTTCAAGGTGAAGGCGGTGTAGTTCCAGCTCCAGCGTTTTGGTTGCGTGAATTACGTCGTATTTGTGATGAGCACGGTATTCTTCTGATCTTCGACGAAATCCAATGTGGTGTTGGTAAAACTGGCTACAACTTTGCCTTCGAAGAGGCGGGCATTGTTCCTGATGTATTGTGTTTGTCAAAAGCGATTGGTGGTGGTATGCCAATGTCGCTACTTGTCATCAACAAACAACACGATACTTGGAAACCAGGAGAACACACAGGTACATTCCGTGGTAACCAGCTTGCGATGGTTTCTGGTGCTAAAGCATTAGAAATTATTCAACGCGACAACCTTGTTGAGCATGCCAATATTGCTGGTCAGTACTTGCGTTTTGGTCTTGAAGGCATTCAAAAACGAGTCAACTGTATTGCGGAAGTTCGCGGCAAGGGTTTGATGCTTGGTGTTGAAATTAAAAAACCAAGTGGCGAACTAAACAAATTCGGAGAACCACTGGCTGATGGTGAGCTCACTCTAGCGATTCAGCGAGCAGCACTAGAGCGCGGTTTGATGGTAGAAAAAGGCGGCCGAGAAGGTTCAGTGATCCGATTCTTACCACCTTTGATTATTTCATTTGAACAAATTGACTTTGCACTGCGTGTGTTTGAAGAAGCCATTCTTGCGGCTGGTGGAAGTCATGTCGACGTTCACCCACAAGAAGAGTGGAAGAAGCACTTTGTTCAGACTGGTGAATTCGGTAGCACTGAGTTCGCATCCGTCATGAATCACACTACAGCCGCAATGAAATCCGTTTTTGAGCAAGTCAGCGCGCCTTATTCAGGTATGGATCCTCAAATGCTTGAAGCGGCGATCAACGCGGTTGACTTGGATAGCAAGAATGCATCGTTGAAGTCAGTGATTGATGATGCGGCTGAGCTGGTGGCTAAAAACGCCATTTTCACTCAGCATCCAGACTGTATTGCGCATTTGCATACGCCTCCGTTGATGCCTGCGATTGCAGCAGAAGCAATGATTGCCGCGTTAAACCAGTCAATGGACTCTTGGGATCAAGCGTCGTCCGCAACTTATGTTGAGCAGAAAGTCATTAACTGGCTTTGCGACAAATATG
The DNA here is from genome assembly GCF_000830505.1 of Vibrio mytili. Lineage (GTDB taxonomy): Bacteria > Pseudomonadota > Gammaproteobacteria > Enterobacterales > Vibrionaceae > Vibrio > Vibrio mytili. The sequence continues at coordinate 83,422 of NZ_JXOK01000037.1, forward strand.
ATCTTGGCACACAAGGTGATGGTATCTTCACAAGTGGGGGTACGCAAAGTAACCAAATGGGGCTGCTATTAGCGCGTGACTGGATTGCCGACAAACTGAGTGGCCATTCTATTCAAAAGTTAGGCTTGCCTGAGTACGCTGATAAGCTGCGTATTGTTTGCTCGGAAAAATCACATTTTACCGTGCAGAAGTCAGCTTCTTGGATGGGGTTGGGTGAAAAATCGGTACTGACAGTAGCTGCGAACCCGAATGGTACGATGAATGTTGCCAAGTTGGCTGACGCTATCGCTCAAGCAAAAGCAGAAGGATTAATTCCGTTTGCTATTGTTGGTACAGCAGGTACAACCGATCACGGTGCTATTGATGATCTAAGCGCTATTGCCGATATGGCAGCAGTTCATGATATCTGGATGCACGTAGATGGAGCCTATGGTGGTGCGTTGATTCTGAGCAGCCAAAAAGATCGTTTGAAAGGCATTGAGCGTGCAAATTCGATCAGTGTTGACTTCCACAAGTTGTTTTATCAAACAATCAGCTGTGGCGCACTGTTGGTGAATGACAAATCAAACTTTAAGTTCTTGTTGCATCACGCGGACTATTTGAACCGTGAACATGATGAATTACCTAACTTAGTTGATAAGTCGATTGCCACAACGAAACGATTTGATGCATTGAAAGTCTTTATGACAATGCAGAGTGTCGGACCAAAGGCGCTAGGGGATATGTACGACCACCTACTGGCACAAACGCTTGATGTGGCAGATTTGATTCGTAACAACGACCGTTTTGAGTTGTTGGCAGAGCCTTCATTGTCTACGGTTTTGTTCCGTGTGACGCATGCTTCGGCAGACCTTGATGAGCTAAATAAAGCGTTACGTTTAGAGGCGCTGACTCGCGGTACCGCAGTATTGGGTGAAACCATTGTTGATGGTAAAACCGCACTTAAATTTACGATTCTAAATCCGTGTTTAACGACGGCGGACTTTGAATCTTTGCTTTCAAAAATCCATACGCTAGCCGCTGAGCTAGTTTAACAAAGGTAACGGAAAACTATGGCAGTTCTACAGATTGGTGCAGGTGGCGTTGGTTGGGTAGTTGCACACAAAGCAGCGCAAAACAACGACGTCCTGGGTGATATTACCATCGCATCACGTACCCTAGGTAAATGCGAAAAGATCATCGAATCCATTCAGAAGAAAAATAATCTGAAAGATTCAACTAAGAAACTAGAAGCACGCGCAGTGAACGCTGACGACGTAGATTCTCTTGTTGCTCTGATTAACGAAGTGAAACCGGATCTTGTGATTAACGCGGGTCCTCCTTGGGTAAACATGTCCATCATGGAAGCGTGTTACCAAGCTAAAGTTTCTTATCTCGATACTTCGGTAGCCGTTGACCTGTGTTCTGAGGGGCAACAAGTTCCTCAGGCGTACGACTGGCAGTGGGGTTACCGCGAGAAGTTCGAAGAAGCGGGTATCACAGGTATTCTAGGCGCAGGCTTCGATCCGGGCGTAGTATCAGTATTTGCCGCTTACGCTGTGAAGCATCTATTCGATGAAATTGATACGATCGATGTGATGGACGTCAACGCTGGTGACCATGGAAAGAAATTTGCGACAAACTTTGACCCAGAAACTAACATGTTAGAGATCCAAGGCGACTCTTTCTACTGGGAAAACGGTGAGTGGAAACAAGTGCCTTGCCATTCTCGTATGCTTGAATTTGATTTCCCGAATTGTGGCTCACACAAAGTGTACTCCATGGCACACGATGAAGTTCGTTCAATGCAAGAGTTCATCCCTGCTAAGCGTATCGAATTCTGGATGGGCTTTGGTGACCGTTACCTAAACTACTTCAATGTGATGCGTGATATCGGTCTTCTGAGTCCAGAACCTCTGACTCTACATGACGGTACCGTAGTGCAGCCTCTACACGTGTTAAAAGCATTGTTACCAGACCCAACGTCGTTAGCTCCAGGATACACTGGCCTAACCTGTATTGGTACTTGGGTACAAGGCAAGAAAGACGGTAAAGAGCGTAGCGTATTTATCTACAACAACGCAGACCATGAAGTGGCATACCAAGATGTAGAACACCAAGCGATCTCTTATACCACGGGTGTGCCAGCGATTACTGCAGCATTGCAGTTCTTCGGTGGTAAGTGGGCAGATAAAGGTGTGTTCAACATGGAGCAATTGGATCCAGATCCGTTCCTAGAAACGATGCCATCTATCGGTTTAGATTGGCATGTTCAAGAGTTAGAACCAGGCCAACCTCTGATTCATAAGTTGAAATAAGAGCGTTCATTACGTTTCTCTTATTTATCGACATTAATACTAAGCCGATGCGTTTGCGTCGGCTTTGTTCGATTTGATACTGCCTTCGCTTAGGTGAGGGAACTCAAGGTACTAAAATGCAACATAACGAACTCAAAACTCCTTATTTCATGATCAATGAAGACAAGCTGATTGCTAACTTAGAAAAGGCGAAACAGCTCAAAGAGATCTCTGGCGTGAAACTGGTACTAGCACTGAAGTGTTTTTCTACTTGGGGTGTTTTTGACATCATCAAGCCTTATTTAGACGGTACGACGAGCTCAGGTCCATTCGAAGTAAAACTTGGCCATGAAACGTTTGGTGGGGAAACGCACGCATACAGTGTGGGTTACAGCGAAGAAGACGTACGTGATGTAGTAGATATCTGCGATAAGATGATTTTTAACTCACAGTCTCAGCTTGCTGCTTACCGCCATCTTGTGGAAGGCAAGGCGTCGATTGGCTTGCGTTTGAATCCAGGTGTGAGTTATGCGGGCCAGGATTTAGCCAACCCTGCACGTCAGTTCTCTCGTCTTGGCGTACAAGCCGACCATATCAAACCGGAAATCTTCGACGGTATCGATGGCGTGATGTTCCATATGAATTGTGAAAACAAAGATGTGGATGCATTTATCGGCTTACTGGACGCCATCTCTGAACAATTCGGTGAATACCTGAATAAACTCGATTGGGTGAGCATGGGCGGCGGTGTTTTCTTCACTTGGCCGGGCTACGATATTGAGAAATTAGGCTTGGCACTAAAAGCCTTTTCTGAAAAACATGGCGTCCAGATGTACCTTGAGCCAGGTGAAGCGATCATCACCAAAACAACGGATTTGGTCGTGACAGTGGTTGATATTGTAGAAAATATCAAGAAGACTGCGATTGTTGATTCTGCAACAGAGGCGCATCGCCTAGACACACTCATTTATGATGAACCAGCATCCATTCTTGAAGCGAAGGATGATGGCGAACATGAGTATGTCATTGGTTCTTGTTCATGCCTTGCTGGTGATCAGTTCTGTGTCGCTAATTTTGAGAAGCCACTTGAAATTGGCCAGCGTTTGCACATTTTGGATAGTGCCGGTTATACCATGGTTAAACTGAATTGGTTTAATGGTCTACGCATGCCTTCTGTGTACTGTGAGCGCTCTGACGGTGATATCCAAAAACTCAACGAGTTTGACTACTCTGACTTTAAACGTTCGCTGTCACAGTGGTCGGTTAAATAGAAAGTTTGCTAAGTGAGTAGGGGCGTTGTGATTATTTACTTACTGCAATGACAAATACTGGAATGAAAAAGAGCAGCGTGTAGCTGCTCTTTTGCTATTGATGGTTGGAGGGACGAAGTTATTCTAAAATGACGCGAGTATCTTCACTGAGCGCTTCAAGTTCATTGGCGACATCGTCAATTTCCACTTCACTAGGAAGCTTTATCGCCATTTTTGCGCTAAATAGGCTAGAGCTCACACCACCACCTCCGGCGATGAAGACGCGTTGGCAGTCCATATCCAAAATAGAAATCCCCTGCGTATCGAGAACATGGGTGATTTCATTGACGATACCTGCTCTATCATTGGCATCAAGGCGTAATTGATAGATCGTTTCAGAGCTATGAGTATGCGGCTCAGAGTCAACGAACTTAACCACCAGTGTTTGACATGAGGAGAACGCGGCTTTTACGATATCTACATTTTCTTTAGGCAGTTCGACTTTTATCACGCCAGCAACTTGGTCTTCAATAAAGTTCACTTTACTGATTAACCACTTCCCTCCGTTTTCATGGGTGACGCCAGCAAGTTGCTTAATGGTTGCTGGTGACGCTTGACCAGCAAAATTTACGATAAATACGGTGTTCATAAGTCCCCTCCTAGGAAAGGTTTGCCCGCGGTACGTGTAACGAGTAAACGCATCGCTTAAGTTATTGGAATAAATCCTTTTATTTAGTGTAGGTGCTATTCAACAGAGTTGTTTGACAAAGGTCAATTTTTTAAGCTAATTCGATATATCAATAACAAAAGCGGTAAGTAGGGCAAAAAAAAGCAGCCTCAGGGCTGCTTTATGATACCAATATGGATACGTCTACATGACGCAAATACGCCTTAGAACGTCACTTTCATTTCGACACCGTAGAACTGTCTGTCATAGTTAGCACCCGCGTCTAAGGCAAACTTAGCGATGTCTTGATTGCCAAACCAAGGTGAAGAACTAAATTGTAGATCGGCGCTGCCACCCCATGCATGTGTTACCCAGTGATGGACATGACCCACAGGGTTAAGAAAGAACAGAGACACATCCCCTACAGTTTCGGAGCCTAAAACCGTGCCACCATTATCGATAATATCCTGCTCCGTACTTAGCATCATTTCACCAACCACAGCGCCAAAAAATGGAGTGATAAACAGGTCTTGCCACGAGGGTATTTCGGCAAATGCTTCAACACCATATTCCCAGAAAAATGCTGACATGGTTGCAGAATATAAGTAGGACTCAAATTCGTTGTACCCTGCATGACGCGCCGCGGTATAGTAAACACCGCCAAAATAGGGATGCATGACATAATTAAGAACGTGTTCATCACGGTCCCAAACCGGCCCTTTAGATACGTTGTCTCTCCACTTTTTACCTAACTCGCTCATATCACGATCTTCTTCATCCCACTTGGTGACGCTTTCTGGTAAGAATGTCATTAGACCCACAGTGGCAACGCTCAATCCAAGGATAGTGTAGGTTTGTCCCATCAGATAATCCCAATCCTTGTCTTGTGGCACAATGGTATGCTTACCTTGGGTCTGCGCATCAAGGTCGAGCGTATCAGGATTATTTAGCTCATCTGCCAGGTGGCGATTTTGCGCTGCGAGGGTATACAGCGTTGTTGTTTCGCAGTAACCTGAAAGGCAATCAGGCGTGTAAGAAAACTCGATGTGACGGCTTTGGTCATATTGGCTGGCGTTTGCTGAAGTGGATACAAGTACGCAAAGGCCTGCGAGAATGTTCTTATACATGGATGATTTCGCCACAAAGGTCTCCGATTGAATCATGGGATAAATTAACATTTAATTATCCCTTAAAAGCGTGGTCATTTAAACTACAGACTTTCAGTCCATTCAAATTAGAAGACTGAGCAATGAGTTTAATAAACAAAATTCAGAATGAGTATCGAAAATAAGAATAAATTTATACTCACGTAAGCTCTAGATGCAATATTCAGTGTTTCATAAACGCGTCAGTTCGAAGTAAATAACGATAGGGATAGTTATCTTATTTAGTCGTTGTTTCATACCGGAGTGGACAGGTTGAAGCCCTCCCTGACGACGCATAACTTTCGCTGAATAACTATCGAGAAGTGAAGTGAGTATATTTGCTTTCAGGAGTCAGTTGTGAAAATAGCAATGCTTAGTACCGGTGAAGAAGTCCTTCATGGTGATATTGTTGATACAAACGCGGCTTGGATGTCGAGTTTGTTTTATCAACACGGATTTGGTCTAACGAAACGCTCTACGGTGGGCGACAAACTCTCTGCTTTAACAGAAGAGTTTTTAATGCTGAGTTTTAACAATGATATCGTTATTGTTAATGGTGGATTAGGCCCAACGACAGATGATATGAGTGCGGCTGCGGCGGCAAAAGCAGCTGAATGCAAATTAATATTGTTTAAAGAGTGGTTAACTCATTTGGAAGGGATTTATTCTCGCCGTGGCATTCCAATGCCAGATAGCAATCTCAAACAAGCGATGCTTCCTGAAACCGCCGAAATACTAGATAACCCTATTGGTACAGCCTGTGGCTTTAAGATGCTGATTAACGATGCGGTTTTCTATTTTACTCCTGGTGTGCCAAGTGAGTTTAAGCTTATGGCCGAGACGCAGATTTTACCCGATCTCAAGCGTACGTTTCCTGAAGTGCAAGGGGCATCGTGCAGTCGCATTTACACATTTGGTCTCTCCGAGTCGGTCATCTCCGACAAACTCGATCCCATCAAGTTGCCGCAAGGTTATGAGCTCGGCTACCGTTCTTATATGCCTTTCATTGAAGTCAAGCTTTTTGGCCCTAGTGACCAGTTTGAGCAGCGTGCGAAGCTGATGCAATTGATTCACAAACATTTGGAGTCCAACACCGTCAGTGTCGATTTACCTATGGTCGAGCATGTAGGACAATTGCTGACTGATAAAGATTTGACTGTGTCTGTGTCAGAAAAAAGCAGTGCTGGCTATCTGACCTATTGGTTAAACAGGGACGAGAAAACAGCGAATCAACTTGGACATGGTTGGATATTGCCAAATGGAGGCCAAAAACTGAGTAATGAAGGTGATCTCTTAGCCGCTGTATTTGCTTTGGCGGGCGCGACTCGAGAAAAGTGTGGTACCGATTTGTCATTAGCCACTGGCGTTATTGAGGATGGTCTTTTTTCTGTCGCATTGTCTACACCAGAAGGAGAGTGGGGGGCTGGCTATAAATTATCGAGAAATTATCAACGCGATGACCTTGTCAAACTGATCAGTGTCGCGGCACTAGATTTACTTCGTCGTTACTTAGAACGTAAGCCTATGTTTGCTCACTACTCGTCATTGGAAAGTGTGAAACAAATGCATATTCCTAGCAGTGCGCTCTAATTGATATTAGAACACGACAAAAAAAGCCAAGACAATTCAATTGCCTTGGCTTTTTAGTTTGCGCTTCATCAGTGGCGTTATGCGCGCTTTTCTTTCATAACGTAGTTCACGCCACTGAGTGACAAGTTTGATTTTGCCTTACAAATACAAGGAAGGATTTCATCCCCTTGTGTGTAGGCCATCGCAAAACCAACATACTCGACTTCTCCGGATTCCAACTTGCAGCGACATGCCCCACAGTGACCGTCTCGGCAGTTGTATTCTGGTAGTAAGCCAGCTTGCTCCATTGTTTCCAAAATCGTATTAGAAGGGTTGGATTCGATGCTAATAAGTTTGTTGATTTTGAGTGTCGGCATTACAGCTCAAATCCTTCAAAGTCATCTGAGCGGACTTCATTATCAATTTGACCAACAAGGTAAGACGAGATTTCAGCCTCTTGCGGTGCGACCTGAACGTTGTCAGAAGATAACCAAGCATTGATCCATGGAATCGGGTTTGACGTTGCTTCTGGATAAGCAGCGGGAAGTCCGACCGCGCTCATTCTGATGTTGGTGATGTATTCAACGTATTGACTTAAAATGTCTTTGTTCAAGCCAATCATTGAACCATCTTTAAACAAGTATTCTGCCCATTCTTTTTCTTGCTCAGCCGCATTCTTAAACAAATCGAAACACTCTTGTTTCGCTTCTTCTGCGATTTGCATAAACGAGAAGTCATCCTGACCGTTACGTAGCAGGTTGATCATGTGCTGGGTGCCGTTTAAATGCAGCGCTTCATCACGTGCAATCAGTTTGATGATTTTCGCGTTACCTTCCATTAACTCACGTTCAGCGAAAGCAAATGAGCAAGCGAAACTCACGTAGAAACGAATAGCTTCTAACGCGTTGACCGACATTAGACAGACGTACAGTTTCTTTTTCAGATCGTGCAAGCTGATGTTGACTGTCTCACCATTAATGACATGCTCACCTTCACCGTAGCGATGGTAGTCGTTAGTCATTTGGATTAGGTCATCATAGTAATGCGCGATGTCACCCGCACGCTTCAGGATGTGTTCGTTTTCAACGATATCATCAAATACCACGCCTGGGTCATTGACGATATTGCGAATGATATGCGTGTATGAACGAGAGTGGATTGTTTCAGAGAACGACCAAGTTTCAATCCACGTTTCTAACTCTGGTAAAGAAACCAGAGGAAGCAAAGCCACGTTTGGGCTACGGCCTTGGATAGAATCCAGAAGCGTTTGGTACTTCAAATTAGAAATGAAGATGTGCTTCTCATGATCTGGCAGTTTGTTGTAGTCGATGCGATCGCTCGATACGTCTACCTCTTCTGGACGCCAGAAAAAAGAGAGCTGTTTTTCGATCAGTTTTTCGAAGATTTCGAATTTTTGTTGGTCGTAACGAGCAACGTTTACTGATTGACCTAGGAACATTGGTTCCTTTAGCTGGTCATTTTTGTTTTGGTTAAAAGTACTGTAAGCCATAATGCCTCAATTCCTTTTAAACCTCCCACTTGGGGAGGTTTTCGATATTCTATTTCTACGAGTAGTCAGGGTGGTGAAGATTAAATCTTACAACCGCCGCCTGCGCAATCTTCTTCTTCCGGCTGAACTGCATCTTTCTGTTCATCCTTCGCACCATCACGGGTGTTGTGGTAGTAAAGTGTCTTCACACCAAACTTGTACGCAGTCAGGAGGTCTTGAAGCAGTTTCTTCATTGGAACCTTGCCAGTCTCGTAGCGTGATGGGTCGTAGTTTGTATTGGCTGAGATCGCTTGGTCTACGAACTTCTGCATGATACCAACGAGGTGCAGATAACCATCATTAGAACCGATGTTCCAAAGTAGCTCGTAGTTGTTTTTCAGCTCAGCAAATTCTGGAACAACTTGCTTCAAAATACCATCTTTTGATGCTTTTACCGATACGTAACCACGCGGTGGCTCGATGCCGTTAGTCGCGTTAGAAATCTGCGAAGAAGTCTCTGAAGGCATCAGGGCTGTCAGGGTCGAGTTACGTAAGCCATGCTCCATAATCTCTTTACGAAGCCCATCCCAGTCGTAGTGTAATTCTTCGTCACAAATGAGATCGATATCTTTTTTGTACGTATCAATTGGCAGTAGGCCTTTCGCGTAGTTCGTCTCGTCGAACGATGGACATTTACCTTGCTCTTTTGCCAGTGCCACTGAAGCTTTCAATAGGTAGTACTGCATCGCTTCAAAGGTACGGTGAGTCAGGCCATTTGCGCTGCCGTCTGAGTACTTCACACCATTTTTCGCTAGGTAATACGCAAAGTTGATCACACCAACACCTAGCGTACGACGGTTCATAGTCGACTTGTATGCAGCTGGTAGTGGGTAATCTTGGTAATCAAGCAATGCATCGAGAGCACGTACTACCAGATCAGACAGTTCTTCGAAGTCATCCAAAGACTTAATTGACCCCAAGTTGAAAGCAGAAAGCGTACACAGTGCAATTTCACCTTCATTGTCTTCGACGTTAGATAGCGGCTTCGTTGGTAGCGCAATCTCTAGACATAGATTCGATTGACGAACCGGTGCAACTTCAGAATCGAATGGACTGTGGGTATTACAGTGATCCACGTTCTGAATGTAAATACGGCCAGTCGAAGCTCGCTCTTGCATTAATAGCGAGAACATCTCAATGGCTTTGACCGTTTCCTTCTTAATTGAAGGATCGTTTTCGTATTTAACGTAAAGGCGTTCGAATTCAACTTGGTTTTCGAAAAACGCATCGTAAAGCCCAGGGACGTCAGATGGTGAAAACAGTGTGATGTTGCCACCTTCAACCAAACGCTGGTACATCAGTTTGTTCAACTGAACGCCGTAATCCATGTGACGAACACGGTTCTCTTCAACGCCGCGGTTGTTCTTCAGAACCAATAGTGAACGTGCTTCACCGTGCCACATTGGGTAGAACACGGTGGCAGCACCGCCGCGCACACCACCTTGGGAGCAACATTTGACGGCCGTTTGGAAATACTTGTAGAACGGGATACAGCCTGTATGGAACGCTTCACCACCACGGATTTCCGAACCAAGAGCACGGATGCGACCAGCGTTAATACCAATACCAGCACGTTGAGAAACGTAACGAACAATTGAGCTCGCAGTTGCGTTGATGGAATCAAGGCTGTCGCCACATTCGATCAGTACGCATGAACTGAACTGACGGGTAGGCGTACGCACACCAGACATGATAGGTGTCGGTAAAGAAATTTTGAATGTAGACGTCGCATCGTAGAAACGCTTGATGTAATCAAGACGCGTCTCTTTTGGGTATTTTGCGAATAGACATGCCGCCACAAGAATGTATAAGAACTGAGCACTTTCGTAGATTTGGCCCGTCACACGGTTTTGTACAAAGTACTTACCTTCTAGCTGTTTTACCGCAGCGTAAGAGAAGTTAAGGTCACGTTTGTGATCAATATACGAGTTGAGTTCTTCAAGTTCGGCTTGTGTATAGTCTTCTAGAATATGCTTATCATACTTACCCATGTCAACGAGGCGTGCTACGTGGTTGTACAGCGTAGGTGGCTCATATTGACCGTAAGCTTTTTTACGTAGATGGAATACCGCTAGTCGTGCGGCTAGGTATTGGTAATCCGGTGTTTCTTCTGAGATAAGATCGGCTGCAGACTTAATGATGGTTTCATGAATATCTGACGTTGTAATGCCGTCATAAAACTGGATGTGAGCGCGGAGTTCTACCTGAGAGACAGAAACGTTGTGTAGACCTTCTGCAGCCCATGTGATAACGCGGTGAATCTTATCCAGATCAATGCTTTCTTTGCGGCCATCACGCTTTGTGACAGTTAGTTGTTGGTTCATTATGCTTTATTTCCCTAAGAAAACTGATTAAAGCCGTATTTTTGTTTGTTTATGTGCAAGGCATGTAATACTTGCGTTGGCTCTGTGATCAAAGTCTATCTATATATTGTAGTCTAAACACAACATATAGGGGCTCACTTGTTTGCGAGTTACAAGATAGTGCTGTTTTACAGATTGATCAAGTCACAGGTTTTGGATGACTTGTGGATAACTCTGGAAATTAAAATTTTCAGTAAGTGGATACTAACCGATGAGAAAAGGGCACACTTGCTTGGATAAAAGCTGTGTTTTTAGATTGGTTTATAAATAACCGCAGTAAAAAATATTTTCCTTGATCTTTGAGTGTTTTTTCTAGCGAAATACGGCGTGTCGAAAATGGAATCTACAACACGAAATTTGTAAAAAAAAGCAACAAAAAAACGGTAGCTTTGTGCTACCGCTTACTCACTATTCCTTTGAACTTCGGTGGAAACTAAACTACGACTATTGACTTAAAGAGACTCAAAATTTAGTCGTATGAATGATGTAGTTGACGTCAACATTACGACCCAGCTTGTAACTGTCGGTCAGAGGGTTGTAGTGCAAACCTGTAATGCCAAGCTCGGTCAGGTCTGTCTGGTCAATCATTTTCATCATTTCTGCCGGTTTGATGAACTTATCATGTTCGTGGGTCCCTTCAGGGACGATCTTAAGTAACTTCTCTGCACCAACGATTGCAAATAGATATGATTTAATGTTTCGGTTCAGTGTTGAAAAGAAAACATGACCACCCGGTTTGACTAATGCAGCACAAGAACGGATCACCGAAAGTGGATCGGGAACATGCTCTAGCATTTCCATACAGGTAACCACATCGTAGCTTGCTGGATTTTCTGCCGCATGGTCTTCAATCGTCGTCTGGATATACGTCAGCTTCGTTCCTGTTTCCAGTGCATGAAGCCGTGCAACTTCCAGCGGTTCTTTGCCCATATCCAACCCTGTGACAATCGCGCCTTCTTTTGCCATGCTCTCGGCAAGAATACCACCACCACAACCAACATCGAGTGCGTGCTTACCAAACAAGCCATCTGCTTTTTCAAGTACATAGTTCAGACGAAGAGGGTTAATCTGATGGAGTGGTTTGAATTCACCTTCTAAATCCCACCAACGAGAGGCCATCTCTTCAAATTTTTTGATTTCACTAGGGTCGACGTTTTGTGCTTTGGTCATAATGGTTTTACTGCATTCAATCTGATTCCTTTGATGGCGATTAGTATACGCTAACGTTTTATGAGGATTAAACTGATTAATCTCCGTTTTGCTCTGTTGGAGAGGCATTTTTATCAACATTGGCTGAAATGTAACCACTTATCAGAAAGATATCACACGAGTGTGCAAATTCTCGACATTTGAATCTCAACAAAGCTCACAACCTGATAAAAGGAGAGGGAAAGTAATGCCGAAGTGACAAATTGTGTGTTATATTTTTGCACCTTACACGTATCGTAATTACGATCAGATAATAGAGGGATAATGGCTCTATGAGCGATTTAGCTAAAGAGATCACGCCCGTAAACATAGAAGATGAGCTTAGGGGTTCATACCTAGACTACGCGATGTCAGTCATCGTTGGTCGTGCTCTTCCAGATGTGCGTGATGGCCTAAAACCAGTACACCGCCGCGTTTTATTCGCGATGAACGTACTAGGCAACGATTGGAACAAACCATATAAAAAATCAGCCCGTGTTGTCGGCGACGTAATCGGTAAATATCACCCACATGGTGATAGTGCTGTGTACGACACTATCGTACGTATGGCTCAGCCGTTCTCATTACGTTACATGCTGGTCGATGGCCAAGGTAACTTTGGCTCAATCGATGGCGACTCTGCTGCAGCAATGCGTTACACCGAAGTACGTATGGCAAAAATTGCCCATGAACTTCTGGCTGACTTAGATAAAGAAACCGTAGATTACGTACCAAACTATGACGGTACCGAGCAGATCCCTGCGGTTCTTCCAACTAAAATTCCAAACCTATTGGTCAACGGTGCTTCCGGTATCGCGGTAGGTATGGCAACCAACATCCCGCCACATAACCTTGGCGAAGTGATTGATGGTTGCCTGGCATACATCGATAATGAAGACGTCACTATTGATGAATTGATGGATTACATCCCTGGTCCAGACTTCCCTACGGCAGCACTTATCAGTGGTCGTAAAGGCATTGTAGACGCGTACAAAACGGGTCGCGGTAAAATCTACATGCGTTCTAAAGCGGATATCGAAGTGGAGAAGAATGGTAAGGAAACCATTGTCGTCACTGAAATCCCTTACCAAGTCAACAAAGCTCGCTTGATCGAAAAGATTGCGGAGCTGGTTAAAGATAAGAAAGTTGAAGGCATCAGTGCGCTGCGCGATGAGTCCGATAAAGACGGTATGCGTATCGTTATCGAATGTAAGCGTGATGCGGTGGGCGAAGTGGTTCTGAATAACCTTTACGCTCAAACTCAGCTGCAAACGACTTTCGGCATTAACATGGTTGCGCTGAACAATGGTCAGCCACAGCTATTCAACTTAAAAGATATGTTGAAGTGTTTCGTGGATCACCGTCGTGAAGTCGTGACTCGCCGTACGATTTTCGAATTGCGCAAAGCTCGTGAGCGTGCTCATATCCTTGAAGGTTTGGCACTTGCATTAGCCAATATCGATGAAATCATTGAGCTTATCCGTAAGGCACCAACACCTGCGGAAGCGAAAGCGGGCCTTATTGCTCGTGGTTGGGATCTAGGCAACGTAGCATCAATGCTTGAGCGTGCTGGTACTGATGCTGCTCGTCCAGAGTGGCTCGAACCTGAATATGGCATTCGTGATGGACAGTACTTCCTGACTGAGCAACAAGCACAAGCCATTCTGGAACTACGTCTACACAGACTGACAGGCTTGGAGCACGAGAAGATTCTAGATGAATACAAATCGCTTCTCGAAGAAATTGCTGAGCTGATGCACATTCTCTCAAGCACAGAACGTTTGATGGAAGTCATTCGTGAAGAGCTTGAAGCCGTTCGTGAAGGCTATGGTGATGAGCGTCGTACTGAGATTACCGCAGCTAGCCATGACATTGACATGGAAGAGCTTATCGCGCGTGAAGATGTGGTGGTTACTCTGTCTCACGGTGGTTACGTTAAATATCAAGTACTGAGTGATTACGAGTCTCAACGCCGCGGTGGTAAAGGTAAGAGTGCCACTAAGATGAAAGATGAAGACCACATCGATCGTCTTCTAGTGGCAAACACACACGATAACATCTTATGTTTCTCGACTCGTGGTAAAACTTACCGACTCAAAGTTTACCAACTGCCGCTTGCAAGCCGTACGGCGCGTGGCAAACCGATCGTCAATATATTACCTCTTGAAGATGGCGAACGTATTACCGCGATCTTGCGTGTTGATGAATTCTCTGAAGACAAATTCATCTTTATGGCAACGGGTGATGGTACGGTTAAGAAAACACCGTTGAACCAGTTTGCTAACGTGCGTTCAAATGGTCTTATTGCGGTAAACCTACGTGACGAAGATTCGTTGATTGGTGTGGATATCACCAACGGCGAAAACGAAATCATGCTGTTCTCTAAAGCGGGTAAAGTGGTTCGCTTTAAAGAAGCAGAAGAGATTCCAGTGCTTGATGAAAATGGTAACCCGATTCTAGATGAAAACGGTCAACCAGAATTTAAGTTTAAAGGCGTTCGTCCTATGGGCCGTACTGCCTCCGGTGTTCGTGGTATGAAACTGGCTGAAAATGACCAAGTTGTATCACTCATCGTTCCATCAAACGAAGGTGATATCCTTACGGTTACGGAAAACGGTTACGGTAAACGTACAGCACTCAATGAATATCCGACTAAAGGTCGTGGTACACAGGGTGTTGTATCCATCAAAGTCTCTGAGCGTAATGGCCCAGTTGTCGGCGCTATCCAAGTGGAAGAAGGCGAGAGATGATGATGATCACTGATGCAGGTACCCTTGTACGTACCCGTGTTGGTGAAGTAAGCCAAGTTGGTCGTAACACGCAAGGTGTCACGCTCATCCGCACAGCCGAAGATGAATCAGTTGTAGGTTTGCAACGTATCGATGAAGTTGAAGACGCAGACTTACCAGAAGGTGAAGCGATCGAAGCAGCGGAATCGGAAGCAGAACAGCAATCGCCTGAGGCTCCAGCAGCGGATGATTCAGCTGAGGATGCCCCAGAGTAAACCGTACTGT
Organism: Vibrio mytili; assembly: GCF_000830505.1. Classification (GTDB taxonomy): domain Bacteria; phylum Pseudomonadota; class Gammaproteobacteria; order Enterobacterales; family Vibrionaceae; genus Vibrio; species Vibrio mytili. The sequence goes on from NZ_JXOK01000037.1 coordinate 98,443, forward strand.
TATTCTTAATCTAAAGGCCGAACGTTATACGTTCGGCTTTTTTGTATCTCGTGATAACTCAAATAGCATTGGTAATACCAATCACAGTAAATAAGTGTTCAGAAATAGCGCAGGAAAAATGCTTGAGAACAAGACGCAATTTTTCGATAAGTAGTTATTCTACAATCAAAAATTGTAACGAAGTTATCGAGTATTTTAACAAGCTAGAATGACCAGTTACTTACTACGATTGGTATAATTATGCGGGAATCGGTAAAGCAAAAACAGTGCTTGTGAGCAAAGAAATAATGCTAAGAAAAGAACAGTTATAAGAGAATAATAATGATAAGCAAATAGCGATTATATTTAGGGTTGGTTATATATTGAACAGGTAAGGATTTTCGAAAATACATAGAGGCATGCTCAATACAACTATTTTGTTGCACGGTTCGATTCTGATGAATAAAGACATTTCAATATCTATCGGACTACAGCAAAACACGGCTCGAAAGGTCAACAGACCCTAGGGGTTGTAAGGTCGCTGGCCTATTCGTTTCTTAAGGCTGGCCGACTATATGCTATTGAACGCATTGTGTATGATGAATCGCAATTTAACTTAGTAACTTTAGAGTCTTAATCTTACAGCCTGTAAGTTTATCCCCTTTTTCTTTATTATGTATTTGTTCGGCATGGGAAAATATTAATACTTAAATTATTTTATGTGACTATCCTTCCACAATATGAAGTAGTCTGTGCAAAGAGAATGTAGAGTGGTATTATTTTTTGGAATTTATGAAGGTTCCAACACTTTACACAGTAAAATATTTTAGCTGGAAAGTAATAGCTCAAGAACTAAGTAGGTATATGCAGTGGACTCAGTTATATCGCAGTTAAAGAAGGACTTTTATGCGCATCTTCGTGCATTGCAGACACCGAAGTTGCCTCAAGTTACGTCAACTCTCAACGTTTTAAGTGATGAGGAAATCCAAGAGCTGGAATCCGCGTGGATAGAGCTTACCGTTTGGAAACGCAATCAGACACATTGATTACCCTTATCGTTAGCAAACCTTTTAATAACCTCAGACATCATTGTCTGAGGTTTTTTTATTGTAGTTTTACATAAATGTTATATTATAACATTTAGTGAGCGTAAAGATGAGCCCGTTAACCTAGATGGGTAAGCCGCTTGGAATAGGTTTGTTCTTTCATTCTGTGGTATTCTCAATATTGAAAAGTGTTGATTCAAACCCCATAGTTGAGAGCAACAAGTTAATCCCATTAATGCGATGATGAAGACGCACAAAGCCAAGCCCAGCAAATTAAAAATCAGATAATGCGTGGCATGGTTGTACCAATCACAGAAGATGAATGGTTAGAAATCGCCTAGTAAAGTCTCAAGAATAGGGCAAGCTTTTCGATAAGCATTTGTTTTATTGAAGACGCTGTTAATGAGACTTCTGACGACACAAGTGACCATTTGTTAACTTGTATGGATAATGTAAAGCGCATCAAGCAGTAAATCGAGTGAGTAGAGATATGGCGGAAGTACGTGCCAGAGTAGATTTTAAAGTCGGGGCTAAAAGTAATATTGATGCCGAAATCCTTTCTTTCCGTGGTCTTAAAACGGATAAAGAACATGTGGCGATTGTTTTTAAACAAGCGGACCAGACCCAAGACACCCCTTTGGTGCGAATGCATTCTGAGTGTCTGACCGGTGATGTTTTCCATTCCTCTCGGTGCGACTGTGGTGAACAGTTGGAAGAAACAATTCAGCTTATGGGCAAATCCGGGGGGATCATCCTATATTTGCGTCAAGAAGGGCGTGGCATTGGTTTGTATAACAAAATTGATGCATATCTTCTGCAAAGTCAGGGAATGAATACTTACGAAGCGAATAACCATTTGGGTTTCGGTGATGATCTACGAGATTTCACTGAAGCCGCTCAAATGCTAGAAGCATTGGGGATAAACAATATTCGTCTTGTCACCAATAATCCTAAGAAAATTCGCGAACTAGCGGAATACGGAATTCAAATTTCTGAGGTTGTGAATACTGCTGCGCACATCAAAGATGGCAATGAAAATTACCTTAAAGCAAAAGTTTCGCACGGTAAGCACAATTTAAAAGTCTGACTGATGTAGACAGACAGTCCGTTATTCATGTTAAAAGCCTCACACAGATGAGGCTTTTTTTGTAACTAAAGTTGAAAAAAAATTGTAAGTTTGTATTATCTAGCGACCAGAGTGCAAATGATAATAATTAGCACTACTAATTACAAAAATGTATGCTCAACAAGGACGCTTTTAATGAATGCAAAAACAGTTCTGGTTCAATCTATCGCCGCATCACTTTTTATAGCGAGTAGTAGTGTCGCTGCTGCTCGCGTCACGCAACAGCAAGTTGTAGAACACTATGCAGACGTTGCTCACGCTGTGTTTGCTGATTCGTTGACAACCGCTAACGTACTTAACGCCAAGATTGGTGATTTTCTTAAAGCCCCTTCTGCTGTCAAGTTAGAAGAAGTTAAACAAGCTTGGCTTGACTCTCGCGTGCCTTATCAACAGTCTGAAGTATTCCGTTTCGGTAACGCCATCGTCGATGACTGGGAAGGTCAACTGAATGCATGGCCTCTAGATGAAGGATTAATCGACTACGTTGCATCAGATTACCAATATGAGCTTGGTAACGAAGGTGCAACAGCAAATATCGTGGCAAATAAGCAACTTACTATTGGTTCTACAGAACTTGATGTATCAACCATCACTCCAACGTTAATCGCGGACTTAAACGAAGTGGGTGGCTCGGAAGCGAACGTTGCGTCTGGGTACCACGCCATAGAGTTCCTGCTTTGGGGACAAGATTTGAATGGTACCAATGCAGGCGCTGGTCAACGTGCATACACCGATTTTGTCATTGGTTCTGAATGTACGAATGATCATTGTGACCGTCGTGGCGAGTATCTGAAAGCGGCTGCTGAGCTACTGGTTCAAGATTTAGAGTGGATGGAAAAGCAGTGGTCGTCAGAAGTAAAAGATAACTACCGTCAGGAGTTAATCAGTGACTCGGCTGAAAATGGTTTACGTAAGATGCTATTTGGGATGGGTTCTTTGTCTCTAGGAGAATTAGCGGGTGAGCGTATGAAAGTTGCTCTGGAAGCTAATTCGACAGAGGATGAACATGATTGTTTCTCTGATAATACGCACAATTCCCACTACTACAATGAGCAGGGCATCTACAACGTTTATACAGGTGACTACAAGCGCCAAGATGGCTCGATACTATCTGGTCCAAGCATTGCGGATTTAGTCGCACAAACGGACGAAAAAGCGGCGCAAGAGATTCAAAAACAGTTTGATACCACCCGCACACAGGTCGGTAAGTTGGTATCATCTGCCGAAAAGAACAATCAACACTTTGATCAGCTGATCGCTTCTGGAAATGCAAAGGGCAATGCTCTAGTCAATGAAACGATTATGTCTCTTGTTGCACAAACCAGTGCCATTGAACGAGCTGCTGGTATCATTGGTATCGATAGCCTCAGTCCAGATACTGCTGATCACGAGTTTTAAGCAAAACTAGAAAAATAATGCTAATCAAAACAATGTATACCAACTGCAAGAAAATAAAACTCGCCCTCTGAATTTTGTATCTTGAGTATATAAGGGCTCTCCCGCAGAGCCCTTAGTTGTTTTGAGCTCGTTGTTATCCATTCTTTAAGAGCAATGATATGAAGCCTTCTATTTATTACCTTCATTTAGCTGCAGTGCTAACGGCAGCGTTTTCGTTTTCAGCGTCCGCCTATGATCTGCGCTCTGGTGGCAAAACTAGCGTCAAAAAAGAGGGGGCTAATGCCTACTCTCTTCCTGCTGCTAATTTACCTATGAGTAAGCGATTAGACTTCAGTGTCGGGAACAGTTTCTTTAGAAATCCTTGGGTGCAAGCCCCAGCGTCGACGGACGCAAGAGATGGTCTCGGGCCATTATTTAATACCAATGGGTGCCAAAACTGTCATATTAAAGATGGTCGAGGGCATCCACCGGAAGCGGGAGACATTCATGCTGTCTCGATGCTAGTGCGCTTGAGTATCCCTGCTGTCACGCCAGAGCAAAAGAAAGCTTATATCTTGAATGGTGGAATACCAGAGCCGACTTATGGTGGTCAACTACAAGACTTCGCACTACAAGATCAAACACCAGAAGGCAAAATTTCCATCTCGTATACGCCAGTGCCAGTGCAATTTCACGATGGCACGGAAGTGGTCTTACGCAAACCTACATTGAAGATCATAGATCTGGGTTATGGCGACATGCACCCTGATACAGAAATGTCAGCTCGCGTGGCACCGCCTATGATCGGGTTAGGTCTTCTCGAAAGTATTCCTGAAGACACGTTACTTTCATGGGCTGATGAAGACGATCTCGATAAAGATGGTATTTCTGGGAAAGTGAACAAAGTCTGGAATATAGAAAAAGGGGACTTTTCCATTGGTCGATTTGGCTGGAAAGCTGGTCAGCCAACTTTAATGCAGCAGAACGCTGCGGCTTTCAATGGTGATGTAGGTCTGACAAGTCATTTATTCCCAAGTGAGAATTGCACTTCTAAACAACCGTTATGTAATGCGTTGCCTAACGGAGGTCAGCATGAGGTCAGTCAGAACATTCTAGATTTTGTCGAATTCTATAGTCAGCATTTAGCGGTGCCAATTCGACGAAATATGGACGACCCACAGGTTCAATTGGGGCAAAAGATTTTCGCTGAGTCGGGCTGCGAAAGTTGCCACAAAACCAATGTGAAAACGGCTAAAAGGTCAGGATTACCAGCGCTGTCGGAGCAAGATATCCACCCTTATACCGATTTACTCCTGCACGACATGGGGGATGGCCTAGCAGACAATCGACCAGAATATCGAGCAAGCGGCCGTGAGTGGCGAACTCCACCTCTTTGGGGCATCGGGTATACCGAAGAAGTTAATGGTCACACGTTCTATTTACATGATGGGCGAGCACGCAATGTATTGGAAGCGGTGCTTTGGCATGGTGGTGAAGCGGAAGCAGCTAAGCAGAAAGTCTTGGCTTTGAGTAAAAATGAGCGTGAAGCTCTAGTTGCATTTTTAAACTCTTTATAAGGATTGGATTGTGAAAAAGAGTGACCTAATTTACTCAATAGTGATTGCAGTCGGGCTGACTGGTTGCCAGTCCACATTGAGTTCAGAAATGAATCAAGCTGAAAAAACAAATCATATCTCGCAAAACGTGTATGAAGTTGAGTATCAGCACGCCAGTGTTTTTTTGCAGCAGACTGTTGAGCTAAGAAAAGCTTTTAGTGCTTACTGTGGCAGCGGCAGTAAAGACCAATCTGAAGTCAAGCTGCAATGGCATGAAACCATGCGTGCCTGGATGGGGCTTCAGGGACAAGAACGAGGGCCATCAAAAGCCTTAGAGCAGAGTTGGAACGTTCAGTTTTGGCCTGATAAAAAGAACACTACTGGACGAAAAATGTCAGTGCTAAGTAACAGTGATCAGATCTGGGATGCTAAACAAATCTCGACGCAGAGTGTTACTGTCCAGGGATTAGGGGCACTTGAATGGTTACTTTATGATACGTCGTCGACGCTTGACAGTAACATTAACACCTGCAATACAAGCGTTGCTATTGCACAAAACTTACAGAACACCGCTCAAGCCATCGCGGAAGCTTGGCAACGAAATCCGTGGAAGTCGATGACAAAGATAGAGTGGGAGTCAGAGTATATCTCATTGTTATCAAATCAGCTTGATTACAGCATGAAAAAGCTGAGTCGACCGCTGGCGAAAATTGGTCACCCGAGACCTTACTTCGCTGAATCGTGGCGCTCAGGTACATCCCTAGCGAATTTGAAAGCAAATCTACTCAGTATGCAAACATTATATTTTGCCGAGGGTAAAGGATTAGATGCGTTACTTCGAGAGCAGAGGAAAGAAGCGTTGGCTGATCGGGTCTCTCGTCAGTTTCAAATGGTCGTTGATACCTGGCCTAAGGAAACTAGCTTGTTTAACGAGCTGCAAAGTGTCGATGGCTATCGAACGGTGTTAGCACAGTATAATAAATTAGAACAACTGAAGTACCTCATTCATGAAGAGGTCGCAATAGAGCTTGGCGTAGTAATAGGATTTAATGCAACAGATGGTGACTGATCAAACTCGAAGGAATTTACTCAAAGCAGCCTTGTGTAGCGTATCGGTTCCGATTTTACCTTTTGGGTGTGCTACGACGTCTACCCGTCAACCTTCGCTCATAGGGTGCTCGATCATTGGTCGTGATAAATTTGCAGCGGTGGTTGCTGATGAGAACGGCATTCCCATTTCAAAACTACCGATTCCGGATCGTGGCCATGGTGTCGCAACCAATCAACATGGTCATGCTGTGGTGTTTGGACGTCGCCCAGGAACCTTTTTTATGGCGTTCGACTATCGAACTGAGCAACTCATTCGGTTACAACTCGCGCAAGAAAAACGTCACTTTTATGGTCATGGTGTGTACTCTCATGATGGTAATTATTTGTTTGCCACTGAAGGGGAAAGGCAGAGCAGTCGTGGGATAATTGGTGTTTACGATGTAAAGCAACAATATAAAAAAATAGATGAACTGACGGGATTTGGTATTGGTCCTCACGAAGTCATAATGATGCCCGATGGTGTATTAGCAATTGGCGTAGGCGGTGTTCATACTAACGGACGAGTGCCGCTGAACTTAGAAAATATGCAGCCAAGTTTAAGCTACCTGTCGGCAGAGGGGAAACTGCTTGATCAAGTCTCTCTGTCTGATCATAAGTTGAGCATTCGTCATTTGGCGCATGATGGTTTGGAAACGGTGTTGTGTGGACAGCAATACCGCGGTGAGCCGGATGAATATCCACCACTTATCGCGATGCACACCCGTGGTTCCGATATGATAGCCTTGAGTGCAGAGCCTGAAGAGTGGGCGCGTTTTAATCATTACATTGCCAGTATTGCAGCGACAAAAGATTGGATATTAGCCACGTCACCGCCGGGAAGTTGCTATGGTATTTGGTCAAAAAAAACGGGTAAATTGGTAGAGTTGAATGCCTTACCAGACGCATCTGGCGTTGTCATGTATGGGGACGAATTTCGTATTAGTTCCGGGGCTGGGAAAGTGGTGAAGCAAAAGCCTACAGAGTTCAACAATAGCTTAAACAGCGGAGTGCAATGGGATAATCATTGGACAAAAATTGTATGACTAAGAAAACGACCCTGGATAACTGATGAGTGTGTCAGTTGTACTTAAATGAAATTTTTTATTTTAAGCCAACATGTGAGCAGATCTTTGCCATACTTCTATAGAGGAAAATAGCGAAAGGATTGTTTTTAGTGTTTGCTAGAGTTCTACTATTAACGGCACTTTTAGTGCCGTTTTGCAGCTTTTCTACTGTGGTTTCTCTTGCGGCTGATGGTAAAACACAGCAAGAAGGGGCTGTGGCGCAGCTGTCTATCGAAAAAATGATTCATTATCCAGTGGTGGTCGATCAACTTTATCAAAGTACTCACTACCGTTTGAACTGGCAAAGTGAAAGCGATGTTGAGCAGTTGATTTTTCAACTAAATCTTGTCGCAATGGCAGAGGTATCAGAAGAGTTTGATAACCAACTTCATCGAATAAACCAGGTTAGATGGCAAGGTGATACTCTTGATTTCGATTTGGTGATGACTGATTCCCTTCTTTTGTATTTAAGTTATTTAGAACAACTGCCAACACAAGGCGTCAATTGGTTGTTTGCAAATGCGCATGATGTGACTTTTCCCGCCCCGAGTATTAATACGCTTTCGACCTTAAGTAATGAGATAACAGTGGGTAAGCTAGATCAGTTCTTAGCTGGTTTACGCTCACCTTTGCAAATCGATGCTGCATTTAATACTGCATACACTTCTTTGTTAGAGCATTCCCAATATCAGTATCCACAGTACGAACAGGAAGGTTTGTTGCGTGTTGGAGATGCATTAGTCAATAAATCAGTTCTGTTAGAACGGATGGCAGTTGTTGGTGTGGATATCAGCGACTTGGACCGCAATCTTTTGATTTATGATGAGAATACCGAACTAGCAGTGAAAGCCTTTCAACGTATACATGGACTGAAGCAAGACGGAGTGATCGGGCCGAACACCATTCGATGGATTAATTTTTCGCCTAAACAGCGCCTGTATCTTTTAGCGCTAAATTCTGAGCGATCAAGAATTTGGGCTAAAGAGCGAGACAATGTCGTATTTGTTAACGTGCCTAGGTATGAAGTGACGTACTGGCATGATGGGCAACCACTTTTTGAATCGAAAGTGGTTGTTGGTAAGTCTTCTAGAAAAACCCCTATTATGACTGGCTCTATGGTATCGGTTGTCCTTAATCCAACTTGGAACGTCCCATGGAAAATCATGGTGAAAGATATTATTCCCAAAGTAAAACGTAATCCCATGTATTTGATACACAATAATATACAAATCATTCGATCATGGAATTCGCGTGAGGTTATTGATCCTACAACCATTAATTGGGCTGCTGTGAACCCGAGGTCCTTTCCTTATCGTATGCAACAAGCCGCGGGGAGCAATAATGCGTTGGGACTATACAAGTTCAATATGCCTAATGCACAGGCGATATATCTTCACGATACGCCAAGTAAAAATCTATTTGAGTCCGATAGGAGAGCGTTTAGCTCTGGATGTGTGCGAGTAGAGAATGCTGATCAGTTCGCAGAACTTTTGTTTAAAGCCCAAGGCTTGGAAGAACGATTAGCTAAGAAGCGAGAGAGTGCCCGATTATCAACCACATCAGTACCGTTAGGTGAGCGTATTCCGGTGCACATTATCTATCAAACTGCGTGGTTAGAAGATGGCACACTTTACTATGGCGATGATATTTATCATTACGACCACAACGGCTAATAAGAACCGGATGCAATCTCAACGAGTTTAAAAATTGCCAAAAATTTACATTTGAAAAATTTATTTGTCTGTCAATCACTAACCCGCGACATCTCGATTTGTTTGTACTAGTGATGACACCCATCTTAGTAAACAACCGATCATTCTAGCTGGTTTTAGTGAGCACTAGCTGTGACATTTTTTTGGCTTTAGAATAACGACTTATCGAGAGTGCAGCCTTATTAAAAGTCATGTTCCTGCGCTATTTCTAGCCACATATTTACTGTGATTAATATTACGGTCGTGAAATTGATCAAAACAAGGATTTGGGATAACGTTCGCCGTTTGTATGGTTATTGAGCGATGTTTTTATATGGTAAGTCGTAATTTCTCTCGTCGAGATTTCCTCAAAATAACGGCGGGTGGTGTCGTATTAGCGTCTACTATGCCGACTGTGGCTTGGGCATCTCGACCACAAGAGCCAAGAATATTAGCCATGAATAACCTTAACACTGGCGAGTTACTTGAAAGCTGTTACTTCAATGGTAAAGAGTATGTTGATGGTGAATTACAAAAGCTGAATCAGTTTTGTCGCGATCATCGTAGAAATGAAGTCCATAAAATGGATAAAGGTTTGTTTGACCAGTTAAGTCAAATCCAAAAGCTCATTGGTCGTGAGTCTGAAGTGATTGTTATCTCCGGTTATCGTTCACCTGCAACGAACGCATCGCTGCGCAAGGGTTCTTCTCGTGTGGCAAAGAAAAGCCTGCATATGCAAGGGAAAGCCATTGATTTTCGTTTAGACGGGGTCAAGCTTTCAACAGTACGTGATGCGGCGCTGAGTCTTAAAGCGGGAGGGGTTGGTTATTACCCAGGTAGCAACTTCGTTCATATTGATACGGGGCCGGTGCGCTCGTGGTAAGCATGAACTCTTGAAGTCCCTAGGGGTTAGTGTCATAGTTGCTTAAGTTTTAATTTTTTTGGTTGTAAATGTTTTATGGCTCTGAAATATCAAGTTGTCCCAGTGACACCGTTTTCTCAAAACTGTTCTATTGTCTGGTGTGATGAAACAATGAAAGGCGTTGTTATTGACCCAGGTGGTGATGAAAAGCAGCTTGCAGTGTTAATCAAAGAGCTAGGGGTGGACGTGGTTAATTTGGTGCTGACCCACGGACACTTAGACCATGTTGGCGGGACAGAGCCTCTTGCAGCAATGCTTGGTGGAATCGAGATTATAGGGCCACATAAAGCGGATAATTTTTGGTTGCAAGGGTTAGAAGGACAAAGCCAAATGTTTGGTTTTCCTTTGACAGAGGCGTTTGAACCTAATCAGTGGTTAAATGAAGGTGACACTGTCACGTTTGGCAATCAAGTGCTAAATGTGATTCATACTCCGGGCCATACTCCAGGTCACGTCATACTGTACAGTGAAGAATCAAGATTGGCATTTGTGGGAGACGTGTTGTTTAACGGCAGTATTGGTCGAACCGACTTTCCTCAAGGTGACTTTAATACCTTGATCAGTTCGATCAAAGAGAAACTATGGCCGCTAGGTAACGATGTCACCTTTGTGCCGGGCCACGGTCCTCAATCAACGTTTGGACATGAAAGGAAAACTAACCCATTTGTCGCAGATGAGATGCCGCTGTATTAATTTGATATTCATATTAACGCAGTGCTTTTATATTGATTCTGTGACTTTATATGAATGAAGTGCTTTAGCACTAGTTTTATCATTCGTCTGGCTCGGCGGCTGCAAGATAGCGCCGAGTCAAACCAACAAAATCATCCGCTTCTCTGTCTAAGTCATTGGCAGAAATAAACACGTCATAGCCATAGAATGCTCTTTGATATTGCATTCGGTTGGCCAGCATCGCGAGTAAGCCGCCATAACGTTTTCCCTCGCTGTTAATGTATGGTTTCTGATCAAGCACGATATCCTCAAAGCTGTCTTCTCGGTTACTCTGTTTTGCTCCCAAATACAATAGGGCTCGTTGACTTAGTAGTATTTCGGTCGCGATACGAGGGCATATTCCATCGAGGTATGGAGAGTAATGTTTGAGGCGTATGCCAATCCAAGGTAAGGGCTGATGCCAGCCTTCTTGTTGATAAGTACATATACCAATCGATTCAATGTTACGCCATCGAACAACCCATCCCCCTTTGAAAAGGTGTTGTTGAAAATGTGTGGCGGTGAGAGTAAACGTAACCTGACTCTTTTTGATTACAAATGCGGCAATACCTACGATGGTTGCCATTAATATGACGGACATCATCGCTTGTTTCCATCCGGGGGAGATAACCACGAGAAATAGGGTAATGGCAGCGGCAAGGAATAACGTGAACCTAGTAAGACGGGAGCCTGGTCTAAAGTGAGAATTGGTCAAATGTTGCGTTTGCATACTTCTTCCCCTAATGATCGTGAGCGAAAATCTTGATTCTCTCTAAGCGTTGATCCCTCTGTTTTTATACCCAGTATTCAATAAATCCGTTCACAAAACACTTGATTAAATAGTAGACGTTCTGCGCTAGGAGCGCATTTTTCATCGCGTTTCGCCGCAAAAACCTACAAATTGCCTGTGAATTTTGGTATAAAACGCGCTTCAAATTTTCATCCCTGCTGAGATGCAGTGAACTGGAGAAATATTCAATGAGACTTGCTCATAAGCGTAAAGTGCAAATGAAATTGCAAAAACGCATTAAAGCGACAGTGGCAAACATTGCTGAAGTACACAAATCAGCGAAGCCTGTTGTTGAAAAAGCGGCAGCAGCTTCTGTTGTAGAGAAAACTGTTGCGGAGAAAGTGGTAGCTGAGAAGAAAGTTGCTGCAGCAAAAACTGTTGACGTAGCGTTGACCCCGAAGCAGCAACAAGTGCTAGACATCGTTTTAGCTAATGCAGAAGGTATTAATCCTAAAGGTATTGGTTTAGCTGCGGGTCAAGAAGATGCCAAAGCTGCGTCTTGGGCGACGGGTGCACTGAAGAAGCTTCTTGAAGAAAACCTAGTTCAAAAAGAGCAATTAGCAGGTAATAAAGTTATTTATAAAGCCGTTTAATCACTGCTTAGATGCTTTTTTGTAAAAAATACCTCGAATTATTTCGGGGTATTTTTTTGCTTATTGCTTTTCATCACTTAATAAAGTGTAACGGAATCGGCACGGTCTTTGTCACATTTCGTTAAATATTGTGTAAATTTATCATAAGAATAATACGTACGTAGTTTCCCGATCAAAGTCATATTCGCTATTTTTAATTCATTAATATTATTCGTTTAATTTATTCTTGGGTGAAAATCTTACGTATTAATACTTAATACTATTGTCTAAAACGTGTATCGCGGTCAAGTGATGTTGCGTGTTCCTCCCCATATCTAATTCAACAATCTTGTTACATCTTTAGTTCCAAGTTACTTCGAGTTTTCACAATGGCCTGATCCGATATTGTTCTTTTCACACTAGGGTGGCGGTGGTGTTTTGTGAGCTCTGGTTGTAATTCGAATCCCCTTAGCATGGATAACCGCTAACAATCTTGGAAATTTATAACCTTGTAAACTTAAAACCTTGTAAACAAAGGACGTGAACGATGAGTTTAATCCAGAAATCTTTGAAACGAGTGCTTAAATCAACAGCAATCATTGTAGCAATGGCTTTTGTTGCTACCTCTGCTAACGCTGCAGAAAAAGTCTACCGTTTGAAGCTCGCAGAAACATGGGGGCCAAACTTCCCCATTTTTGGTGATGCAACAAAGAACATGGCGAAAATGGCAGAGGAAATGTCAAACGGTCGTCTACAAATCCGCATTGATTCAGCCAACAAACATAAAGCGCCGTTTGGTGTTTTTGATATGGTCAAATCGGGTCAATATGACCTCGGACACTCAGCATCCTATTACTGGAAAGGAAAGGTACCAAATACGCTTTACTTTACCTCAATGCCTTTCGGCATGCTGCCGACTGAGCAGTACGCTTGGTTTTACTACGGCGGTGGTATGGAGTTGATGGAAAAGGTTTATTCGCCACACAATATGTTGTCTTTCCCGGGCGGTAATACAGATACACAGATGGGAGGCTGGTTCCAGAAGGAAATTAAGTCGTTGGATGATCTTCAAGGCTTAAAAATGCGTATTCCAGGGTTTGCTGGAGAAATCCTCGCTGAATTAGGGGCGAAGCCAACCAATATTGCACCGGGTGAGCTTTATACTTCACTAGAACGACGTACGATCGACGCGCTGGAGTGGGTAGGGCCTTCACTGGACCTACGTATGGGTTTTCATAAAATTGCACCGTACTACTACACTGGTTGGCATGAGCCGGCAACCGAGCTTCAGTTCTTAGTTAATAAACGTACTTGGAGCCGCTTGCCCGATGATCTTAAAGCAATTCTACAGGTTGCCATGAAAACCGCTGCTTACGATATGTATACACAATCTAAGCACGAGAGTGGTAAGAACTGGGCATCGATTAAGTCTGAGTATCCAGATGTGGAAGTGAAAGATTTTCCTGTAGAAGTCATGGCTGCGATGCGTTCGGCCAACGATAAGTTACTCAAAGAGCATGCAGAGCAAGATGCTTTGGCAAAAGAAATCCAAGAGTCTCAAGCTAACTACATGAAACAAGTTCGCCCTTGGACGGACATCTCACATCGAGCCTATCTGAACAGCCAAGCTCAGTAATACCCTCGTTCACGAACCAAGCTTGCATAGCTTGGTTCGTGCAACAAGTTCAAGAATAAATTTGATAATCCAAGCTCTGCAATATGGTGGAGTTTAATCAGACGTTCCATGGAGTCAGGAATGAGAAGTCTTGTTTATATCGAACGAATATTTAATCGTTTCAGTGATTTCCTAGGATGGTTGTCTAGCATCCTATTTATATTGTTGCTGATGAACGTAGTTTATGACGTCGTTATGCGTTACGTATTCAATGATGTCTCGATAGCGTTTCAAGAAATGGAATGGCACTTGTTTTCCGCCGTCTTTTTACTTGGTGTGCCTTACGCCATTAAGTCTGGCGGCCATGTTCGCGTCGATATTTTTTATGAACGTCTTTCTTACAAAGCCCAGTCCATCATCGACATAATAGGCACTCTCTTTTTTCTTTTTCCTTTTTGCCTTTTGGTCGCTTGGTTTGGCATCGATTTCGCCAAAGAAAGTTACGCGCTAGGAGAAACATCCGGAGACCCTGGTGGATTACCCTATCGATGGATCATTAAAGCGATGATCCCGTTGTCGTTCTTTTTTATGGCGGTGAGTGGTATTGGCTTGCTGCTGCATTCTATTAATAAGATTGTTAACCCTCATCTTATCTATGCCGGTAATAACGGTAAGTCATAAAAGGAAGTCATGATGATCGGTATAGTAATGTTTTTTGTTGCGCTATTTGCGTTGCTGCTTGGCTTCCCTGTTGCGTTTACGTTTGGTGGTATTGCCTGATTTTTGGTGTTTGGGCAGAAGGTATTGAAATGTTTGCATTTATGCCTTATCGAATTCAGTCCATTATGGAAAATACGGTTTTAATGGCCGTACCGTTATTTGTTTTCATGGGACTGGTGTTACAAAAAACCAAACTTGCAGAGCAGTTGCTTGAATCGATGGGGCGGTTGTTTGGCGGTGTCCGTGGTGGAATCGCTATCTCTACCGTGTTAGTGGGGGCACTGCTTGCGGCCTCAACGGGTGTTGTTGGGGCCTCGGTTGTTGCAATGGGATTGATCTCTCTCCCTGTTATGCTCAAGTACAATTACGATAAAGGCTTAGCATGTGGCACTATTTGTGCGTCAGGGACGTTGGGTCAAATCATACCGCCGTCGATCGTTTTGATTCTATTGGGCGATGTGCTGGGTGTGCCAGTTGGCGATTTGTTTCAAGCAGCCATCTGGCCTGGTTTGGTGCTGGTGGGTGCTTATGTGGTGTATATCTTAATTTATGCCAAGCTAAACCCTGAAGCCGCGCAGTCTATAGAGCGTGACGAAACGATCAGCCGCAAAGAAGAAGTGCTCAGTGCCCTAAAGGCCGTTGTGCCTCCTCTTGCTTTGATCATTGTCGTTTTGGGGTCTATTTTTGCTGGGGTTGCGACTCCGACCGAATCTGCTGCTTTGGGTGGGGCAGGTGCTATAGTATTGGCGCTTTTATATAAGCAGTTTAGTTGGTCGATGGTGTACGAGGCCTCAAAAGAAACAGTCAAAGTCACAGCGATGGTTTTTGCTATTTTGCTTGGTGCAACAGCGTTTTCTATGGCGTTTACTTACACGGGGGGAGATTACTTAGTCGAAGAGTGGATGCTGCAGTTGCCCGGTGAAAAGTGGGGCTTCCTCATTATCACTATGTTGGTCATTCTGATTTTGGGTTTCTTTATCGACTTCGTCGAGATCTGTTTCATCATTGTGCCCATCATCGCGCCAGTTGCAGAATTGCTTGGCATTAATATGACCTGGTTTGCGATTCTGGTTGCGATGAACTTGCAGACATCGTTTTTAACACCACCGTTTGGTTTTAGTTTGTTTTACTTGAAAGGTGTCGCTCCCTCTGGTGTAACAACACGGGATATCTATAAAGCGTGATGCCATTTATCGCAATCCAAATCGTGGTATTAGCTTCACTGTTATTCTTCCCTGGTTTCTATGGGATGGCGTAATTCAACACGTGATATCGTTTGGTTTTGTTGAAAGTACTGTGAGGTTAAAGAAGAATTTGTGAACTGAGAGTTTTTACCTTTAGAGACAAGTTGCTAATCTGCATTAGCCCTGATGAGCAGTGTTTCATGGAGTGAAAAAATGCCTCTCAAAGCGAAATTAATTCTACTGACACTGATACCTTTGGTATTGGTGTCAGTCAGTATCAGCTGGATTTCTATCTATCAAGCCAAAACACTTGGTCAAAAAGAAGTAGACATTTTTCAGCAAAATCTTATTCATTCAAAAGAAGCGGCGTTGAAAGACACCGTGGATGTCGCTTTCGATTCGATCTCCTACATCTATAATGATCCTACTCTCGAAGAGTCTGTTGCGAAGGCTCGAGTCAAAGATATTTTAAATCGTTTATCTTACGGAACAGACGGGTATTTTTTTGCCTATGATAAGCAGGGCACAAACCTCGTCCATCCTGTTCAACCTGAACTCGTCGGTCAAAACCTTATCGGTCTACAAGATGAAAATGGGGATTGGTTGATTGAAGCCTTGTTATATCAAGCTCAAACTGGGGGAGGGTTTCATCAATATCTATGGAAAAAACCGTCGACAGGTGAGGTGGTTCCTAAACTCAGCTATGCGGCTTGGTTGGAGAAATGGGAATGGATGGTTGGTACTGGGCTGTATATAGAGGATGTAAGCCAAGAAGTGGCAAACATGCGCGCTGCGGTGAATCAAAACATTGAAACCACTTTCTTTTCCGTGGTGGTGATTTTAGTGGTCACTGTGGCGGTGATTATCGTTTTTACGTTAGCAATTAATCTTCATGAACACCGCCTCGCAGACCGAAACCTTAAAGAACTGGCTTATAAAACGGTCATGTTTCAAGAAGATGAGAAAAAACATCTCGCGCGGGAGTTGCATGACGGTATCAATCAACTACTGGTATCAAGCAAATGCCATCTAGAGTTGATGAATCACCGTTTAGAAGATCAGAACCTTCGATCCCACTTGGATAAATCACAACGGTCATTAATGACTGCGATTAATGAGGTTAGGCACATTTCTCATCAATTACGTCCAAGTGCATTGGATGATATAGGTCTAGAGGCGGCGCTAGCAACGTTACTCCAAGATTTTCACTCTCATTCGGGGATTGATATTGATAGTCACCTTGATGCGCAAGGCGAAAAACTTACTTCAGAAGTGTCCACCACGTTATATCGAGTTGCACAGGAATCTTTAAATAATATTGAAAAGCATGCAAGCGCTCATAAAGTAACGATTATTTTGCAAAAAATGGGCAATATGCTGCAATTATTGATACGAGATGATGGTGTGGGCTTTGCTGCAAATCAATCAACCCATCGTCAAGGTATCGGGTTACGTAATATGCAGGAACGGGTTGAATTTATCGGTGGGGAATTTGAGATAATGAGCGAAGCTGGCTTGGGCACCGAAATTACTGTGCTATTGAATTTGGAAGAGTTAACGTATGGAACAGCCAATTAATATTGTCATTGTCGATGATCATCAGGTGGTGTTAGATGGTTTTACGGCACGTCTAGAATTGGAGCCCGGTATTGAGGTGGTTGGTACCGCCAGTAATGGACTAGAAGCGATTGAAGTAGTAAAGCTGCTGCGGCCGGACGTGATTTTGATGGACATTAGCATGCCCATAATGAACGGTATAGAAGCCACTGGGGTGATCAAAGAAGCAATGCCAGACAGCAAAATCCTCATGTTGACCATGCATGATAACCGAGAATATATCATGAAAGTGATGCAGGCGGGGGCGATGGGGTACATGCTAAAAG
Source organism: Vibrio mytili (assembly GCF_000830505.1). GTDB lineage: Bacteria > Pseudomonadota > Gammaproteobacteria > Enterobacterales > Vibrionaceae > Vibrio > Vibrio mytili. The sequence goes on from NZ_JXOK01000037.1 coordinate 115,768, forward strand.
AAATTTCTGCTGAAAAAATGGTCCAAGCGATCAAAACCGTCAATCAAGGCTCGACCTACTTTTGTGAATCCGTCACACAGACGTTATTTACGCAGGAAGTCATTCCGGCTAGCCAAAAACCTAACCCTTTAAGCCGCAGAGAAGAGGCAGTGTTAAAGTTGGTTGCTCAGGGACACAGTAGTAAAAAAATCGCCACGTTATTGAACATCAGTTACCGAACAGTAGAAACGCATCGCCATAACATCAAACATAAACTCGATTTGCACTCTACCGCTGAGTTGGCGAAATACGCATTTGAAACAGGACTAACTTAGCAGCGTGGCGGAGTTCATCGTGGGATGAGTGCTCGCTAAAAACGAGCACGTGTAAGTGGCTAACGCATATTACTGTGCTTTGTACTCGGTCTGGGTAATGCTTCCTAGTTCTAGCATTGGAGCAACGTCTATATCTTCAGCGTTCATCATTGCTGAAATACGCTGTACTGAAGACAACAGCAAAGTTTGTTCCCATTCTTCCAGTTTTTGGTAGCGATTAATGAAGTGTTCCTGTAACGGAGTTGGCGCTTGTCTTAACGCCTCCTGTCCCTTAGCAGTCAGTACCGCATGGACTTTGCGTTTGTCTTGTACACTACGTTGACGCTCAACGAACTGGCCTCGTTCTAGCCTGTCCAGTATGGTCGTCGCTGTTGCTTGGCTCATATTAGTATGGCTAGATAATTGCTTTATCGTCACGTTATCTAACTCATTGATGGCTTGCATCAAAATCAATTGTGGGCCGGTCAAGCCAGACTCTTTGCTTAGTTTTTTTGAGTGTAAATCAATAGCGCGGATGATCTGACGAATCGAGACCAATACTTCTTCGTACTTTTCCAATTTTTTCATCCAGTCTGTGTGAATATTTAACGAGCCGACACTAACTTAAAAGTACGTCTATTTAAAGAGATCCAATAAAAAATTATCTCAATAATATTCATTTTTTCTTCTACTGATAAGTCAGCACGATACCAAACCTACCGATTAACAAATCAACCCGATTTATTTGGGTTCTCTTCAATCGCAAAAAGCTCTAAAACCGATAGTGAAAACGATAAATTTATTATAGCAGTAATTATTTGTGGTCTAACTAATTGAAAAGCTAGGTGCTACCTCTCTTTGCCAAAAATCTTTGATAATCATGTGGTAAATTTGGCTTTTTTGTCGGTTTTTATAGACAAAATCAATATGGGTGTTAGGATCTTGCGCCGTCATGGAATGTAAATCGCATCGTGTTCGAATGATTTTTTATAGTTGGATGCGAAATGAGTACAGAGAAATAGAGAGGAACGATGACAAAGGGTATAGATAAGTACAGTATCGATAGTACCGACTATACAGTGGGGCAAGATAATGTGCAGAAATGGGGATTTGATGTTCATAACCCTGTGTTTGGTATTAGTGCAGGTTTAATCGCACTATTTTTGGTCGCAGCATTAGTTTTAGACGCTCACACTGCTAAAACAGTACTTGATGGGCTAAAGTGGAAAATCATCGGCTCATTCGATTGGTTGTTCATTATTTCAGGTAATATTTTCGTTATTTTCTGCTTTGCGTTGATCTTGTCGCCTCTGGGTAAGATCCGGCTCGGTGGCAAAGATGCGGTAGCCGACTATTCTTTTATGTCTTGGCTGGCAATGCTATTTGCAGCCGGTATGGGTATCGGTTTGATGTTCTGGAGTGTTGCAGAGCCGGTCGCTTACTTTACAGGCTGGTATGAAACGCCGCTTGGTGTCGAAGCAAACACGCCTGAAGCAGCAAGACTGGCATTGGGCGCGACGATGTTCCACTGGGGACTTCATCCATGGGCGATTTACGGCGTTGTTGCACTTTCCTTAGCATTTTTTGCCTACAACAAAGGCCTGCCACTTTCAATGCGTTCTATTTTCTACCCGCTGTTGGGTGATCGTGCTTGGGGCTGGGCTGGCCATATTGTTGATATTCTTGCTGTGCTTGCCACATTGTTTGGATTGGCGACGTCACTGGGTTTAGGCGCACAACAAGCAGCGAGTGGTATTCATCATGTATTCGGTGTTGATGCAGGTATTGGTTTACAGATCGTTGTTATTACGGTCGTTACGTTACTTGCAGTTGTTTCGGTTGTCCGTGGTATTGATGGTGGTGTGAAAGTTATCAGTAACATCAACATGCTGGTAGCTTTCTTGTTACTTGTTCTCGTCGGTTTGATTGGCTGGGCAGCGAGCTTAGGATCGATTCCAACGACACTCATGGCTTATGTTGAAAACATCATCCCTCTGAGCAATCCGTTTGGTCGTACTGATGAAGCGTGGTTTCAAGGTTGGACTGTGTTCTATTGGGCTTGGTGGATTTCATGGTCACCATTTGTAGGCATGTTTATCGCCCGTGTTTCTCGTGGCCGTACCGTACGTGAATTCATTACCGCTGTTCTGCTTGTTCCAACGTTTGTAACAGTGATTTGGATGTCAGTATTTGGTGGATTGGCAATAGAGCAGGTCGTCGATAAAGTAGGAATACTGGGTGAGAATGGCTTAACTGATGTTTCGTTGGCTATGTTCCAAATGTTTGATGCGCTCCCATTCGGTAACATACTGTCAATCATAGCGATTGTACTGGTATTGGTGTTCTTTATCACGTCATCAGACTCTGGCTCTTTGGTTATCGATAGTATTACTGCTGGTGGTAAGGTTGATGCACCTGTGCCGCAACGCATTTTCTGGGCGTTCATGGAAGGGGCTATCGCAGTTGCTCTGCTGTGGATTGGTGGTTCAGAAGCGGTTCAGGCACTCCAGCTGGAGCGATTTCAACCGCATTGCCGTTTACTATTATCCTGCTTGCTATGTGTGTCAGCTTAATAATGGGTATGAAAACAGAACGCGACTACTAAAGTGTAAAGTAGCTTATCTAACAGCGAGTTATCAAGCCAGCATAATGCTGGCTTTTTTTTGTGCTATCTTTCTGACGATCGACAAAAAAATGGCACGTAAAAGTATCTATTTTACAAAGAGTTAGTGATAGGTGTTGGTGGTTAAAATTTGGTGGATATCTGTAGGAAAGCGTGTAATATCTCCGCACCTTAATAGTTGTCTAAATTCAAGTTCATCTAATGAAGCTATCACTAAAACAAAAACTTATTGGAGCGAGTTTATCTGCCGTCGTTGTTATGGCAGCAGCTCTTACTTGGTTGTCTGCCAGTCAATTGTCCGAACAAACGCGTTCAGGTGTTTATGCCAGAGCCCAGAGCTTGAGTAGTTCTGCTTCAGAAGGGATCTCCGACTGGGTGAGCATTAGAAAAGAGATTGCCTCTGCATTTAATGATTACTCTACGGAGCAAGATGTTGTTCCTTTCTTACAACAGTCCCGTAAAGCGGCTGGCTTTGACGATATCTTTTTAGGAACACCAAGCGGGGGGATGTTCCGTTCTCACCCTGAGCGCAATCGTGCTGATTACGATCCCAGAACACGCCCATGGTACAAAGATGCCAAAGCGGCAGGAAAGCAAATTATTACAGCGGCCTATCAAGATGCAATTACCAATGCGTTGTTGGTGACGATTGCTGAGCCTGTGATGAAAAGTGGCAAACTGGTTGGTGTCGTTGGTGCAGATGTACTGATTGACCAACTGATCAGTGATGTTATTAATATTGACGCAGGCAAAAATGCCCACGCGATGTTAATTGATATGAAAGATGGCACTTTTCTCGCTCACCCTGATAAAAGCTTAGCTCTTAAGCCCATCAGCAGTTTGCTTAAAGGGTTTTCTGAGAGTGATATTCAGCGTGCTGCCGAGCAGGCGAAACTGGTCAGTATTGTTGTTAATGGTCAAGAGAAGTTTTTTTACTTCAAGCAAGTCGCGGGTACCCAGTGGATATTTGCTATAGAGATGGACCGTGCTACGGAAGAGTCAGGCAAATCTGACCTGATACGTGGGTTACTTATTGCAGCCGTATTGATTACTGCGTTGGTGATTGCGTCAGTATCGTGGCTGGTGAGTTACTTGTTCCGTGACTTAAGCCGAGTATCTGATGCACTGGAAGAAATCGCGTCTGGTGACGGTGATCTAACACAACGTCTAGAGCCTCGCAGTGATGATGAAGTTGGTCGATTGGCAGGTAGCTTTAACCGTTTTGTCGGAAACATGCACACCATGGTGACAAAGTTAAGCCATGTGTCAACCGCTCTTGCTGAGCAAGCTCGGACTGCTGCACAACAATCTGAGGAGCGTAGCCAGCGAATTTCTTATCAGCAAGATGAGATCAATATGGTGGCAACTGCAGTCAACGAAATGGCGGCAGCAACGCAGGAAATTGCTGGTAATGCGGACAGCACGGCAAATAACTCTGAAGAAGCAGTAGCGTCTTGCGCTCATGGTTCTACTCAGGTTGCTCAGACCCAAAGTTCAATACAGAATCTGGCTCAAGAAGTGCAAGTTGCGACAAACGTGATTCAAGAGCTTGAAGCGCATGGTAACAGTATTAATACGATACTATCGACTATTCAAGGGATTGCAGAGCAAACCAATTTACTTGCGTTAAATGCAGCCATTGAAGCGGCACGTGCCGGTGAGCAGGGGCGCGGCTTCGCTGTCGTTGCTGACGAGGTTCGTGTATTGAGTCAGCGTACTCATGCGTCGACGCAAGAAATCCAAGAAACGATTGAAATGCTGCAGGGAACCACAGCGAAAGCCGTTAATATCATGGGAGATAGCCGCCGACTGGCAGAAACGAGTGTTGATGACGCGAATTCTGCAGCAACGAGCTTAACTCAGATTCATAGCGCTGTAGAAAGAATTAGTGATATGGCGATGCAAATTGCCTCGGCGGCAGAAGAGCAAGCTTCAGTGACTTCGGAGATAACACGGAACACAGAAGGGATCCGAGATGTGTCTAACGAGTTGTCACAGGAAGCGGGACAAGCTGCAGAGCAGGCGGCGTATTTGTCGCAGTTATCCCATGAGTTGGAACAAGAATTAAAGCGTTTTAAACTGTAACGTTTAAGTCGCTAAGCGAGTACTAATCGTAGTAAATAACTGGTCATTCTAGCTTGTTAAAATACTCGCTAACGGCGTTATAAATTTCTTGTCATAACGTTCGCGTCATAATAAATAAAGGAGCCGAGTCGGCTCCTTTATTATTTTCGGACTTTATCTTCAGGACCGCTACAACCAAAAGTGGCTAATGGGGTCGCTATCGTCGTAATGGTGGGCGATTTGCGCTTGCAGTAATTCAGCAGTCGCGATGGCATCAGTAAGTGCATGGTGTGGCGTGTAATCAGGTAAACCATAACGACGACGAGATTGCGCCAGCCTGACGGATTCAGGCTTCTTACCTTTTATCTTTTCCCACAAGTTGCGGGCTCGAGTGTGTTGGATGGTTTCTTCGAGTTTGAGTGTATCGACAACAGGGAACTCGATGCCTTCTCCGATTCTACTCTTAAGGGCATTGTTGAGAAATTCACGCTCAATACGGCGATAATGAACCACGACGATTTTGCCACTTAAGCAAGGCAGCAATTCTTCAAGAATATCGCTTAAATCCGGCGCGTCGATCAAGTCACTATGGGTGATGCCATGAATAATGACCGAGTCTTCTTTTAACTGTTTCTTAGGTCTCACTTTCCAATGGCGTGAGTCACGTAAGAATACACGTCTCAGATTGAAGGGGACCAATCCAATCGTAATAATGTCGTGTTTCTCTGGGTTTAAGCCCGTAGTTTCGAAGTCCATTGCCACGAACTCTATCTCAGAAATAGGGGTCTCTGGTGCTGGAAGTTCCGTACTATAAAACGCGACTAAACGATCATCATTTGCCAGCTCGCGTTTTTGAGCAAACTTTGCTGGCCACTGAATGATAGGTTTTTCAAAAAGCCATTTGAACATGTTCAACCTCACTTGAAGCTCTTTGTTGCTTGATAGCGGAACTTAAGGAAGTTCTGACCATTACTTAAGATTTGGAATGCATCTTTTAGATTACGACGCTCGAAATCTGACAGGTTTTCTGGCTCGATATTATTGTCTGGCTCGATGTTGAGTTCGACGTCAGTGGCTTGGTGACGAATTCGCACCATTGAGATAAATTCCAACGCGTCCTTTAGATCTTGTGCCCGACCTTTCGGTAATATCCCTGCGTCAATGATATCATCAAGGCGTTCAAATGAGTTTTGAGCTCTAGAGCCAACAGCGAGCGAGTGCACCCTGATTAAGTCACTAATGGCGCAGTGCCACGACGTTTGAGGTTGATTGAGTTTTTGTGTTGACCGTCTTTCTCCATGACAAAGTCTTTAAAGAAACCAAGTGGCGGCGTACGGTTAAGCGCATTACGAGCAAGGCAAGCGAGGAACCGGTTATTTTTACGCGCGCGACGCACAATAAAACTGGTGAGCTGCTCAGCCCACTTCAAGCGACCGTAGACACCATCTAAGTCAAAAAAGATTGATGCATTGAGTAGCGCTTTAGGGTTTGGGTTATCGATCCAATCAGCGAAGCATTCTTCCCATTGCGAACGCGTCATGCGCCACATGGGATTCGTTGCCATGATGTCACCGGTACAATATTTATAACCGCATGCGTCAAGACCATCACTGACAAATTTGGCGAGTTCTGCAAAGTATTTGCCATGCTTCTCTTCCTCGTAGCTTTCGTCAAGAATAATCGCATTGTCTTGATCGGTAACTAAAAGCTGTTCATCTCGCCCCATCGAGCCGAGTGCAAGGAAACAGTATGGGATAGGCGGTGGACCTAATTCTTCCTCTGCCATCTCAAGTAATCGCTGTTTGAAACTACGGCCGATCACCGACATCGCGCTGCCAACCATATGAGAATTAGCATCTTCATTTACTAAGCGAACAAAACTGCTTTTCACTTCTGCTGCGACAGCTGCCAAATCTTCGATAGTTTGTTGCTGGAAAATACTACTAACAAGCAGGAGTGAGCTTTGAGATTCATAACGAACGATGTCCGTCGTTTCAATAATACCGATTGGCAATTGATTTTTAACGACGGGTAGATGATGAACGTTATAGCGCAACATGGTTAGCATCGCTTCATAAACGTAAGCGTTGTGATCTAAAGACATCACTTCGGTTGTCATCACAGTAGACACTTCGTCTTGTGGAGAAATCCCTTCAGCGAGCACTCGTGCACACAAATCTCTGTCCGTAATTATACCGACAACTGGGGATTGTGGGTCATCGTCGTCTTGAACGAAATCCGGATCAACAATAAGCAGCGCTGAGATATTGTCATTTGCCATCAGTTGCGCTGCTTGTTGTATTGTGTGATCACGTGGAATCGTTGGCACATCACGGGTCAATAAGTTTTTCACCTTTGACGTCGTCAAATCATTCGCATCTTTGTTGACCGATATCGCTTGACGCAAACGAGAGCTGTTTTCCACCTCGACAAAGTCAGCAAAAGAGTCGTACTCCTCATAAATTTCTTGAAATAAATCTACAGGGATACAATAGAGGAGGGTGTCCTCGATGGCTTTAACCGGGAAACGGACTTTGTTGTTGGTAAGAAGCCCCATTTGGCCAAATAGATCGCCTTCGTCTAGTCGGTTATAGAGTTCTCCTTTTCGTCGATATACTTCGACGACACCACTTCTGACCACATAGAGATCTTGAATATCGTCACCAAAATGGATGATGGGAGTATCTTGGCGATAATACGAGATTTCGACGCTTTCTGTTATTTTGGTGAGAACATCTTCAGGAAGTTCATTGAATGGGGGGTACTTGGCGAAAAAGTTATAGATCTCGAGAAGTTCTGCTTCCATCAAGGTACCTTTTGGTTGTGCAAAGAATAAAGTAATCTTAACGTAGTTTTAAAACAGAGTCTTATCTGATATCTATTTTTGCTGTTTATTCATAAGATTCGGATGTGTAACACGGCAAATCGTAGAGAAATTGGTTAGCATACTGTCTGATCTTAGTCTGTTGTCTGAGTCAGCGGTTTACTTAGATGGGTGTCAAAGATCGTTTTCGTGTCTCTCATGGAAGGAAATGGAATGATAAGAAGTTTGTTATTTTTACCGCTCGTCGTTTTTCCTGCAGTTAGCAGTGCGTCAGATGCGAAGCAAGTTGAAAAGTTTGGTTATGAACACATTCACCTTGATATTGGTGGCGGTACCACCGATGAAGAATGGTTGGATAATTCAAACGTGACGTCAATTGGCCTAGGTGGTAATTATTTGTTTTCCGATAATTGGCTCATGAATATCGACTTTTCCGCGCAATTTTTTCACCCTGACAATTATACGCTTCGGGTCGATCGTCTCATGGCGGGCGCTGGTTATCGTTATGGTATCAATGAGCGATTTGATGTGTACGGTATATACAGTTTAGGCGCGATTAAAGCGAAAGCGACGGATGATGAGACGGACAAAAGTTTGTCCTCTGACAGCGAGTTTATTCATGCTTTTGCAGTCGGGGGGAGCTACTTGGTTACTGAACAGTTAAGTGCGACAGCGGAAGTAAAATTGAACTTCAGTGATATTGTCGATGAAAATATTTATAAGTTTGCTTTTAACTACCAGTGGCACGATGTGATTGGAACTGGTCTATATTATCAGTTTCGTGACACCGATTATGCAGGTGAAAAGCCAGGTTATATCAATGAGGTTGGTTTAAGCTTTAAGTTTGTTTATTAGATTAAATAAATGTATTCGGAGCACCGTTTATCGGTGCTTTTTGTTTATTTGAGCGTACAGTGCTCCAACCACTTGCATTTTCGAAGCATTTTGACAGAAATGAGATGCGAAAATCCGACGAAACTTTTATCCTAACCCAGTTTTTTAAAGGAAGTTGAATATGATCATCAAACCTAGAATTCGTGGATTCATCTGCACGACAACGCACCCTGTTGGCTGTGAAGCTAATGTAAAAGAACAAATAGCTTACACGAAAGCACAAGGCCCAATTAAAGACGCGCCAAAACGTGTTCTTGTTGTAGGTGCATCAAGTGGCTACGGTCTTTCTTCTCGTATCGCGGCGGCATTTGGTGGCGGTGCAGCAACCATTGGTGTGTTCTTTGAAAAAGAAGGCACAGAGAAGAAACCAGGTACTGCAGGTTTTTATAATGCAGCGGCTTTTGAAAAGTTAGCGCGTGAAGAAGGCCTCTATGCGAAGAGCCTAAACGGCGATGCTTTTTCAAATGAAGCAAAACAGAAGACTATTGATCTGATCAAAGCAGACTTAGGTCAGATTGATATGGTGGTTTACTCTCTGGCTTCTCCAGTACGTAAAATGCCAGAAACGGGTGAAGTCATTCGTTCATCTCTGAAGCCTATTGGTGAGACTTACACATCAACAGCGGTCGATACCAATAAAGATGTCATCATCGAAGCAAGTGTTGAGCCAGCAACAGAAGAAGAGATCAAAGATACAGTAACCGTAATGGGTGGCGAAGACTGGGAACTTTGGATCAACGCGCTTTCTGAAGCGGGTGTGTTGGCGGATGGTTGTAAAACCGTTGCGTACAGTTACATTGGTACCGAGCTGACTTGGCCAATCTATTGGGATGGCGCATTAGGTAAGGCTAAAATGGACCTAGACCGTGCGGCTAAAGCGCTTAATGATAAACTACAAGCAACAGGTGGCAGCGCAAACGTTGCGGTTCTGAAGTCTGTAGTGACCCAAGCAAGCTCTGCAATTCCAGTGATGCCACTGTACATCGCAATGGTGTTCAAGAAAATGCGTGAACAGGGTGTGCATGAAGGTTGTATGGAACAAATCTATCGCATGTTCAGCCAGCGTCTTTATAAAGAAGACGGTAGCGCACCAGAAGTTGATGAGATGAATCGTTTACGTCTTGACGACTGGGAACTGCGTGACGATATCCAGCAACACTGCCGTGAGCTATGGCCACAAATCACCACAGAGAACTTAAAAGAATTGACTGACTACGTTGAGTACAAAGAAGAATTCTTGAAACTATTCGGTTTTGGTGTTGACGGCGTAGACTACGAAGCGGACGTAAACCCAGCAGTAGAAGCAGATTTCATTCAAATCTAATCTATTTGCTAGATATGACAAAGGCGCTCATTGAGCGCCTTTTTTGTGTTTCATGTTTTATGTTGTGTATGCTTGATGGCTTGTCGCTTAACACATCAACTTAAGATAATAAGAATGGTACCTGCTAACGTCATTAAGATATTCGCTATCGCATAAGTGCCGGCGTATCCGAGAGCCGGAATCGTCGATTTCGCATAGTCGTTGACCACATCCATGGCTGGAGCACAAGTACGCGCACCAATGATCGCGCCAAACAACATTGCTCTGTTCATTTTTAGCAGATACGCACCGACAAGATAGGCAAGTGCGACAGGAACCACGCTGACGATAAATGCGAGCCCAATGACCTGAGGACCCACTTGAGTTAAATGCTCGAACATCTTGCCCCCAGCACTTAAACCGATCCCGACCATGAAAAACATGAGACCGAGGTCTTTAACCATGTTTAACGCCCCTTGAGGAACGTAGCCAAAAGTTGGGTGGTTGGCTCTTAAAAAGCCTAGTGAAATGCCTGACAACAGCAGGCCTACAGCGTTACCTAGGCTAAAGGAGACTTGACCGAACGTCATTGTCACCAAGCCAAACATAATCCCTAAAATAAAGAAGCTGCAAAATGCCAGCAAGTCTGCCATTTGACTGTGTATGGAGATAAATCCAATTTTTTCTGCAAGTCCGTGAACTCGGCTCTTCTCTCCACTAACTTGAAGAATATCGCCTTTAGCTAAAACAATGTCTAAGTCCATGGGCATTTCAATTTGTGCACGAACGACTCGGTTTAAAAAACAGCCGAACTCTGAAAGGTTCAAATCAGACAGACGTTTGCCTGCAATAGAGTCGCTTTTTACCACAATTTCTTCTTCAACGATGCGCAAGTCGAGTAGATTACGATCAAAGACTTCTTTACCATGACGAAAGCTTGGATCTAGACGCGCATGACTATCCGGAAAGCCAACTAAAGCAATTTCATCACCTTCTTGTAAAATCGCATCTCCATCGGGGTGGGCGAGGATACCATTACGCCGTATCCGTTCAATATAGCAACCAGTTTGTCGATAAATGCCTAACTCTCTGAGGTTTTTCCCTCCCGTCCAGTCGATCAGTTCTGGTCCTACACGGTACGCACGAATAATAGGCAAATACACTTTTCTTTGACTGTTGTTACCAAGGCCACGCTCTTTTGCGATTTGTTGCGCTGAATCTGATAGGTTTTGTTTTTGCAGTTTTGGCAATAGCTTAGCGAACATGATCATGCTGATTAAACCAACTAAGTAGGCCATTGCATAACCGACAGAGAGGTTTTCCAATACCACTGCAAAATCCATATTTCTTGGAACTGTCGCTAAGCCTGAGTTTAGGGCATCTTGAGCACCTACTAGAACGGGGGTCGCAGTAAGTGCGCCTGCCATCATACCCGCAGAGAGTCCAAAATCGAGCCCAAAATAATGGCTGAGCCCGTAAGTTAAGCTCAAGGCTGACACGAGCACCGTCATACTTAAAATAAAGTAGTGTTTGCCATCTCTAAAAAAGATCCCGAAAAAATTGGGGCCAGCTTCGATACCAACGCAATAAATGAATAGCATGAAGCCAATGGTTAACGCCTCAGCGTTAAAAGAGAAACCAAGATGGCCCATGATAAGCGAAGTAACAAGCACGCCAATGGAGTTACCGAGTTGTAGTTTACCAATACGTATCTTGCCGATAGCAAGACCAATGGCTAATACAAAGAAGATCAAGAGGATAGGGTTTTGTTCTAGAAGTTGTACGACGTCTATGTTCACAGCGTGGCTCGGTAGATTATGTGCCAAAAGATATATTTAAGAACGAATTGTAACCAAATATTCTGAAAAGATAAGTGAATTTTTTAAGTTTTGACATTATTTGATGTAATGCAACTGTTGTAATACTAATCGTAGTAAATAAGTGTTCATTTGAACCAGCTACAATGACCAGTGATTTACTGCGATTAGTATAACGTAAGGTCTGGGTTTAGAGCGGATACAAAAAAAGCCGTTATACACGGCTTTTAAAAATTCACTTGTCTTTTATTACGCTTCGTCGAACAGGCCTAGATGTTCTTTTGCATAGGCTTCGAACTCATCGCAACCGCCAATATGTTCTTGGTCGATAAAAATTTGAGGAACTGTTTCAACAGGCTTGCCTACGGTCTTTTCAAGATCAGCCTTAGAAATGCCTTCTGCGTGGATATCAACATAACGGTAGTTAAAGTCTTCACGTTTTTGTTTTAGTGTTTCTGCATGCTCTTTTGCACGTACACAGAAAGGGCAAGCTGGGCGACCGAAGATAACAACGAACATAATCTTAATTTCTCCTAAACATATTTTTCTAGACAGCGTACACCTGCACAGGAGTATCGAACGCTCCCTTTTGTTGAGATAACTATGCCTTATCCAAATATAGAAATAAAGCAGCAATTGCCTCTCGCTCTCATAGTCAAAACCTATCGGACAAAATCTATACGAGCATTAACGAGCGTGATGTGATTTGACGCATAAAAGCATGTGTATCGTAAGGTTATTGGTAGCAAAGTGGATTTGGTCAACTTTTTTTTTCAGAAAATCATAGCACTCTAGTGAGAGTGGATATTTGGGGAGAAAGTGTATGTTTCAGTTTATGACGGCAACTCGAATTATTTTTGGTGAAGGGGCACTACAGTCGTCGTTATCGGTCATTAATCAATTTGGTTACAGTGTGTTACTGGTGTCAGGACAAGACACTAAAAGAGCTGCGCCGATTTTAGCTTACCTAAAGTCTCAAGGGATGCGTTACCAGCATGTAGCAGTGCGCGGTGAACCCTATATTACCATGGTAGAAGAGACAGCCGTAATAGGTCGTAAATTTCAACCTGATATGGTTATTGCAATAGGAGGTGGAAGCGTCATCGATATGGGCAAAGCACTGGCTGCTATTATTCCAAACTTGGGGGATGTTTATGATTACGTAGAAGTGGTAGGTAGAAATGTGCCTTTAAAAACCAAACCTATTCACTTTATCGCGATACCAACGACTGCAAGCACGGGGGCTGAAGTGACCCGTAATGCTGTATTAAAATCTGGACAAGACCAAGTTAAAGTGAGTTTAAGAAGCCCGGATATGCTCGCTGATGTAGCCATCGTGGACCCTACGTTAACTTATGGAACAGACCAATACACGTCTGGACGTGGGGCGATGGATGCTTTCACTCATCTCATGGAGGCGTATGTCTGCGGAGATCCCAATCCACTCACTGATATGATATGTGAGGAGGGATTGCGTCGTTTGAGCCGCTCGGTCATATCCGCCTGCAAGTATGATGATCATATCGCGCGTTCTGATCTGTCTTTTGCTGCTTTGCTGGGTGGCATGGCGATCACTAACGCAAAGCTTGGAGCCGCACATGGGTTGGCCGCGGCTTTGGGTGGTAAATTGTCTGCACCGCATAGCATTATCACTGCGCGCCTTGCTCCTCATGTGATGAAAGAAAACATTAAAGCGGCAAAAAGGGTCGGCCGTAAAGAGGTGATTGAGCGTTATCGTCGACTCGCACAGCTTGTCACTAAACGCGTCAACGCGAATGAATATGATGGTGTGCTGTGGGTCAATATGATTTTGGATAAGTTAGACATTCCTTTGCTAAGTCGCTTTGGGTTGTGTCAGACATCGTTTGAACAGATAGCCAAAGATGCGCTTAAATCTATCGCCATCAAAGGTAATCCTTTGCCATTGAACGAAGAGAGATTGATTTATATTTTGAAGCAGGTGTGTGAAAACTGTGAAGAAAAAGCAGAGGAGGACGACAATGGAAGTTACGCTGTCGACATCTTAGAGCAGGAGTCGAGATCGAATTTTTCTAGTGTCAATGATTAGTGCTTCTACCTCGAGTCATATCAACCAGAGAAAGCGAAGGAGCAAGTAGTTGTTAAGGCGCAAGTAGTTGTTAAGGCGCAAGTAATAATTAAGGCGTAAGTAATAGTTAAGGCGGGTATACTCTCTGAGTATTGAAGGCCGTAAAGAAAAAGAAAAGGGGAGCTAAACGGAGCTCCCCTTTATACTCTTCACCAATACTGAGTTTAACTAAGCGGTGATCTCACGATCGATCATATCGCTAATATTGACTCAATTTATCGTAACGACTGTCCTTTAGGGCGTCTTTGACTCGCTTTAGGTTTTCGCGGAAACCTGAACCACGGCGGAGTGTAAATCCTGTTGCGAGTACGTCAATCACCGTCATCTGTACAACGCGGCTAGCCATCGGCATATACACGTCTGTATCTTCAGGAATGTCTAAAGTGATAGCTAATGAGCTAGCTTTCTCAAGCGGCGAGTCTTTTGCCGTAATGGCAATAACGGTTGCGCCATTTTCTCGAGCGAGGTTTGCTATTTCTACCTGACTCTTAGTGCGACCTGTATGAGAAATAAGTACGACCACATCATTATCACTGCAGTTGATACAACTCATGCGCTGCATAACGATATCTTCAAAACAGGTAATTGGGATGTTAAAGCGAATAAACTTGTTTTGAGCGTCTCGGGCAACAGAAGATGAAGCACCAAGACCGAAGAACGAAATACGTTTCGCTTGAGTTAGAAGATCCACTGCACGGTTAACTTGCATGGCATCCAAACTGTTTTTTGCTACATCTAAACAGGCCATGGTCGATTCGAAAATCTTATGCGTGTAAGCATCTGGACCATCATCCTCTTCCACGTTGCGGTTAACATATGGCGTTCCGTTAGCCAGGCTTTGTGCCAAGTGAAGTTTGAAATCCGGAAACCCTTTGGTATCCAGACGGCGGCAGAAGCGGTTAACAGTAGGCTCACTCACGTCAGCCATTTTGGCTAACGTTGCAATGCTAGAATGAATAGCAGTTTGTGGAGACGCCATAATTACTTCTGCAACTTTGCGCTCTGACTTACTGAAATTCTCCAGATTTTTTTGAATTTTTTCTAATGTATTCATAGTGTTCACGAGGGTATGCAGAACAACTCGCTGGCTCTGTTAACGTGTGTTTTAGGGGCGTTAACGATAACAACCAGCGCCATAAATGCAGTATAAACCTGATCTTCAATCGGGCTAAACCAATAACGGATACTAATTAGTGAGAATTTGACAGGCCTCAAACAAAATGTTCTAAAAACTACAGAATTGAATGGTGAACCACAGAAGTTTCGCTCTACTAAAGCGATATTAGTGGTTGAGTTACATCAAAAAGAAAGAAATTTTCAATTTTATGTAACTCGAACTTGTCGTTATTGCGCCAAAATATGGGCAGCCAAATCCTGTATTTTTGAGGTCAATATCGGCGCTTGTTGCGCTATCTCTCTTTGCTCATCGAGGACGGCATTGAGTATTTCTGTCGTCGTCAATGGGTTCGCAAGGACAACGCGGAACACTATGGTATTCATGCGTTGCCACTGTGAAGGGTTAAGCCGAGTACGAGAAACAAAAGACTTGCCTGTTTCGCGTTGGCGTTTTTGGATAAATTGGGTCAACTCGTTAAGCAGTTCATTGAGTTGCTCTTGTTGTTTTCCTTCTGCTTTCTCCAGAGCCTCATGAATACGAGGTGGTAGATAGCGATAGGTAAGTAAACACAGCTCAGGCTCAGAAACCAGTTCAAAGTCATCTTGTTGTTTGATGAGATCGGCGAAATAGCGTGCTTTAGCGATACTTTGATCAATGAGCAATTCATAACCTGGTCGGCTGATTATATGCATGGCGGCATAGACCAACATGGCCATTCCAGAGCGTGAGCCTTCCAACGTGTGACTGCCCAAATCTTTCGAGCCTTTACGCAAAATGTACTGTGCATGATGCTCGACGGACTTCATTGCATCGGGGTCTTTAAAGAGCACCATGCCGGCTCCCATCGGGATGTACAGTTGTTTGTGTGCATCAATAGTGACTGAATCGGCCTGTTCAATACCACTCAATAGGTGACGGTGGTGATTAGACATGAGCGTAGCGCCGCCCCAGGCCGCATCGACATGGAAGTGGCAGTCATGTTGACGGCAAACATCCGCGATGTCTTTAAGTGGATCAACACTGCCTGTTTCAGTTGTGCCAGCGACACCGATGACGGCAATGGGCTTGATCTTCTGCTGCTCGAGCTGAACAATTTTTTGTTTCAAATCGTCGACAATGATTCGGTTTTTGCTGTCGGTTTTTACGGGAACTAAACCATCTTGACCTAAACCAAGCACATCTGCGGCTTTCTTTAGCGAATAATGTCCACGCTCTGAAACTAGAACAGCTAGGCCTTGATAGCCATAATGCGTCATGGCTTTGAATAGACCTTCTTTCTCAACGCCTTTGAAGTCATTACGTGCTCTCAACGCTCTATTTCTTGCTACCCAAAGGGCGGTGATATTGGCAATCGTACCGCCTGAGCAAAAAGCGCCAAGTGAGTGATTGGCACTGTGCATCCACTGACTGTAGAACGCATCCGTTTGACCGTAAATTAAACGATGTAGCATGCCTAGAACCTGACGCTCTAACGGCGTAAAAGCTTTCGACGTTTCAATTTTGACCAAGTTTTGGTTTAAGGCGATCATGATCTTCGATAGCGGCATCAAGAAGTAGGGTAACGCCGAGGTCATATGACCAATAAAGCTTGGAGCAGCAGTATGAACAGAATGAGATACAAGCGTATCCAGCAGGTGTTCTGTGTGCTCGGAAACGAATTCAGGTTGTTCGGGGATCTGAGCAGAAGAAAAGTCTTTTTCGATCTCACGTAAAGGCTTTTCTTCTGCCACGATGTGCTCGCGAAGAAATTGATTTAAGTTTCTAGAGAGGCTTTCCTCTATTTTTGTTAACGTTGAGTCTGGACCTTCTGGGACTGTAAAGATCTTCAACAAGCTCTCGAAGTTAACGTCAGCAGTTCTTTGTTCCTTAACCATAGCGAAGAATCATTTCTAGTTATTTTGGTAGTGCAGGCCGAACAATCTAAACTAAAACGGGCGCAAAGTCCCGTTTTTATTAGTAGAGCGAATGCAAGTGAAAAGAAAATAATTAAGAATAGACCTTATTCCCCAAAGAAGCACACGCGACACCCATGCCGTCGCCCAATCATAAGGGAAGCATGGTGACAGTTTATCATTCAGTGCTATTTGAAAGGCGCGACGATGTCGTTACTCACAGTGCTGTTTTTCAATACTTTCTATGGATTGATTGTACTTGTTGAGCGCGGAATCTATCTGCTTTGGGTGGCTGAGCAAATCAGCGAAAGCAGAGCGAAGCTCATAGTTTTTCGGGTGATTAGCTGACTGACGGTCATTGAATGTCTGTTGAGCCGCTTTGCCCAGCGCATCGCTTCTACTCGCGAGCTGCTTCACATCATGTTGCTCAAGCTTCAACCACGCTTCGATGGGTTGCTCTGTCGCAACACGGCTTGGATCGTTAGCTAAAAAGTAATGTACCGCTTCTCGGCTCAATTCAAAGTGGTGTTTGCGGCCTTCAAGAAACCATTGACTCACTTCGTCTAACTCTGGGTATTGGGCAGCGGTTAAATCGACAAGATCCTGATACCACTGTAGAGATGCATCGACGTAACCGTCATATTTATTCGCCAGGCACTGCTGATCCGCGGCAAAAGTAAAAGTAGAGCTAGTTGCGATGAGCGCTGCAACGACAAAGCGTTTCATTCGTTTTCCTTTTAAAGTCTTACCATTATAACTAACCGTTAAGCGTATCCGAGGATAGCGGCTTTCATTTTGTTTTGCTGTATCGTTCCATTTTGCTACCCATTCCATAAGCAAATGGAGGACAAGTGAATATGAAAGCGTGGTCAATGTATTGACCACCTTGATGTTAATCAGGTATTTGAGTTATTGCTGCATTGTAATAGATGTGAAACTGAAAACCTGAGATCTAGCTAGCAAGTGATACAAAGAAAAGCATCATAACGGGTACAAGTAAGCTCAAAATAAAGCCGCTCACGATGGCAATCGGTACGCAGCGTACTCCGCCTGTAGTTTGTATGACTGGTAGCGTAAAGTCCATAGCTGTTGCTCCTGCGTAACCAATAGAAGTCAATGGGTAACTACGGATAAGCAACGGAATGACCACCAAGGCAACAAGCTCACGCATAAGCTCGATCAAGAACGAAGCCCCGCCAAATACGGGACCAAATGCATCTCCCATTAAAATGCCAGCTAATGAATACCAACCAAATCCAGAAGCCATCGCCAATGCTTGATAAAGTGGAAGGTCCAAAATAAAAGAGGCAATGATGCCGCCGAGCATGCAGGTTGCAATGATCACGGCCGCAATGGCCATACCTTGTTTGTTTAATAAGATCTGGCGAAGTGTAAGGCCACTGTTACGCAGTTGGATGCCAATAAAAAACAGCAATAGAAACAATATCCACTCACTTGCTGTGTCAACCCAGCCTAAGCCAATAGGTAAGATAAGTCCGGCAACCAAACCACCGCCAACAACGACGATCAACTTTAGCGATTCCAAAGCCATCGCTGACAAAGGTAGCTTCGTGTGAGTTTGATCGGTTCGAAGGGGAATAATTTTGTCTACGACAGGTAGGGCTAGGAGATTACAAACACTCAAGCAAACAAAAAAAGTGCCTGCATAAAGTAAGATACTTTGTAAATTACTGCCCAAGTTATCTAAGGAGGCCAAACTAAGACCCATCAACGACAAAATGATGTAGATAAGGTAAGAGGTGGATTGGTTGATTCTCTCGAGTATCGATGCACGAGAAATTGGTATTAAATAGCCCACAACCAGTGGTGCGAAAATAAATAGCATCCCTGAGAACATAAAGCTCAATGATTCCTTTTTGAGATCAGTTTAAGAAGGTTATTCCAGACAATCCGCAGCTCATTGTGTGCAATGGACTACGTTCAAAGTATTTGATCATAGTTTGACCTTGCCCATCAAAGCCATCACAGGCCGCTGGCAAACAGAACGTTACTCATTCCGTCCTTAAAGTCATCGTCGCTGAGATTGCTAAGTGCGTACAACACTTCCGCACCCACGATATCGAATTCAACTTCGTGGTCTTCGATCTCTTCATCTTGATTACGGAACATCAACAAGTGATTGGCAATTCGCGCAATATCGAGATAAGAAACCTCTGAACGTGATTCTGTCAATTTCTTGTTTGACGACACTTCGCGGAAATCATTATCGAATCCCCAGCGCTTTAGGACTAAGTTGCTGGTATCCGCGCAGCGCGTTTGAAATATTTGTAGAGCAATCTCCGGGTCAAGGTAGTTCCCGTTGTCGAGATATAAGTGATATTCGTTAATAAGACAAAATAAGCCTATATCGGCTAACAAGCCAACCAACAGCGCTTTTTCTTGCTCTAAATGACCGTAGGTGTCTGGAGATTGCTTTCGAAATTCTTGAACTACCATCACCATCGTTGCACCTAATTCGCGAGAAACGGAGGCACTCTTAACGAGAATCTCATTGCATTCTTTAGTGAGGTTTACTGAATGTTTTAATTGTTCAATTGCTTGGGCTGTCACTATGTCGCGAACCCGCAAAATGCCAAGTCGAGAAACCGCAGTAGTGAGATCATTACAGGTGATATTCCGACGGTTAAAAACAACAGAGTTAGCAACTCGAATGACGACAGCGGCGAGGTCCGGGTCCTCTATTAGACAATTTGCCGTATCGGCAATAGTTGTCGTCTCTTCCAAACACAATTGTTGAATCTTTAGCACAACATCAGGAATGGGAGGCAGAGAGATTTTGCCAGTGGAAATTGATTGTTCCACCAACTGCGCAAATTCAGACTCTAGAGCTAGTATCAGCTTTTCTTTATGATTTGGTAGCCAAAAAAACGATAAATGTTCCATCATGACGTTGTAATTATTAATTTTCGTACAGTGTACCCTTACAAGACATTCATTAGCAACGAAATGCGCATGTCATCCTCGCAATTTCTATATTGATCATAGCGATGGCGTAATTGGGGCATCCGTGGTGGGGTGTATAAAAGTTGCGACTTACTGAGATAAATGTGAAATTAATCACGTATGGAATATATATACTTTTTTATCTGTGAGCTATGTCCTAACTTATTTTTCGTCGTTAAGTATGATTGAGCAGTTGGTGAGCACAAATCACAAAAATATCATCAACAAATGATTATTTATTAAATTCGCTACAAGCTGCTGTTTATCTGGTGACATCGCTAATCGGGGTAATTTATTCAGATTAAAGAGGTCAATGGACATGACAGACCAAGCTTTTTTTAAATACGTACGTAATTTTAGTCACTATCAGAAACGTTCCATGTTCGGTGGTATCGGTTTGTTCAGTGACGACGCCATGTTTGCACTTGTAAGCAACGACTGCTGTTACTTGAGAGGTGGGAACGGGTTAGACGAAGCATTCACTGAACTTAACTGCGATAAATATAAGCACGTTAAACGACAATCGACTGCGACAGTTAACTACTATGACGTGACGGATCTCTTCGAGTCTGGCTTTGCTGGCTTGGATGATCTACTGCAAAAGTCAATTGACTTTTCTGTAAATGAACGCAAATACCAAAAGTCTTCTGCAAGCAGACGCCTTAGAGATTTGCCGAATATGCAATTGACGCTTGAGCGCATGGTTAAAAAGGCGGGAGTTGATGATGTAGAAACATTTCTGCAACTTGGGCCGGTAGAAGTATTCAATAAAGTGAAAGTCGCCTACGGTAATGATGTTGACGTCAAGTTATTGTGGAAATTCGCTGGTGCTATTGATGGTATCCATTGGAAGCTGTTACAAGAACCCCGTAAAAAGCAGTTGCTTTCAATGTGTGAATAGATCAACTTGGGTTCAGATGATGGATTTGTTTGGATGAAGTTGGCGAGTCGCAAAAGTGAGTGTCGAAAGTGGAATAAGGATGTAACTCTTTTGACCACTTCATCTAGGTCAGTCATTGAAGCCTAATTGCATCATTGATAACGTGGTTAGATATTAATTCAGCATAAAAAACCGAGGCCAACTATTTGGCCTCGGTTTTTTATGTTCGCTATGTGTACACTCTAAGTGGTCGTACTAAAACTTAAAGCGTGTAGTTAGCATGATTTGGTCGCCGTAGAAGTCGTTGATACGCGCTTCAGCACCAAGAGAGAATAGCTCTGTTGAATGGAAACGAGCGTAGGCAGAGCCTGTGAAATCATCGTCATCATCGATTGAGACGTAGCCGACTTTACCACCCACTTCTAGTTGAGGACCTAACCATTGGCGAATGCTAGGTTGAGCTCCATACCCATATCTGTGCTACTGGAATGCGTCGGTTGAACAGTGCGAAGCAGCATTTCACCCGTAAGATCTGCCCAGTTGTTGACTGGTGAATGAAAGCCAAAGCCAACAGCAGAGTCGAAATCGTTATCAAACTCAGAGTCAATTCGAGCGACGACGTGTGCATTTGGATGAATCGACTTGCTCATTCCAGCTCCAAACGTCACCGGGCTGACGCCGATACGAGCTTCGAAATAGTCGTAGCTAAAGTTACTCATCGTTGCAGGTGTAGCGGCTAGAGCCTGGCTTGATGCCAGCAATAGGGCAGTGGCTAATAGTGTTTTGCGCATAACTTACGATAAACCTTATTGATTGTATCCATGGATCGCCAGTTTTACTCATCGCAGTCAGGGTTGTGTCATTCTAGCTTGTCAAAGTGCTATTTTTAACCATTGCTTGACGTTGATTCGTATAACCATTTGAACCGTAATCTGATTTGTACGACATCATAATAAAAATGGAGGTCGACGACCAACTCAAATGTGTCGATATTTTGTCAATTTACGTGATAAGTATATTTAAGCAATATTTATGCCTAAATGATATGCAATGCTGTGTTTTGCACAATTGATTTAGCATGCATGTTTACTCCGGGATGTTTTACTCTCCAAAGCTGGCTCTGCGATCTGCCATGGCGGTTAAGATGGCTTCTGCATCCAGTATTTTTGTCCAAGAGAGCAGGTTATCGTCGTTTTTTATCACAAATGTTGTCAGTTGTGAGGTGATGATTTGTCTTAATTCCTCTCCTTTCCACGGCTTAGCGATATAGTAGTCTAGACTTTCATGATTGATTGCTTCAACGGTGTCTTCGAGCCCGGCTTGCCCCGTCAGCAGTACTTTCCGCGCTGACTGAGTGTCAGCGTTTTGGTTCAGCTCTATCAAAAAGCTTATCCCTGTTTGCTCCGGCATAATATGATCACATAATATCAGCGCAAGTTTGACGTCATCCTGTGCCATATCCTCAATGACTTGCCGCGCTTCTGTGACAGACTCGGCGCCTTCTAGAATAAAATTGTCTTCAAATGGTGTGAGATCTTGTAGAACGCTCTCCAACACTGCTCGTTCGTCATCGACGCATAAAATCAGATATTTAGTCATGTTTCACTCCCTCTTCGAAAACCGGTAACCAAACGGACATACAAGTATATTTATTGGGCTCTGAATCAACATCAATCCATCCTTCGTGCGCCATAACGATCTGTTGACAGATGGACAGTCCGATACCTAAACCAAAATTGCCTTCCTTTTTTGTTGTAAAATTGAGCTCAAAAATTGCATTTTTTTGCGAGTCTGGGATGCCACATCCATTATCTTCGAATGAAACCACTGCATATTTACGCTGATTTTTCTCTCTCAATCGAGTTTGTATTGTTAATACCCCTTTGTCGGGGAAAGCATCAATGGCGTTTGAAACAAGGTTCGTCCACACTTGTTGCAGCGCTATAGGTTGGCAGAGGATGCGTGGCAGCTTTGCATAGTCCGTAGTCACTTGGTGCATTTTCAGCTTGTTTTCGAAAATAACCAAGGTATCTTCAATGCCTTCATGAATATCAGCGTAGTGCATACGTTCGTCATCTTGTCGCGCATAACCTTTCAAACTTTTTACCATGTCTGCGATTCGGGCAGCACAGACGTTGATCGAGCGAAGTGAGGAGCCTACTTGGTAATACTGCGACAATATACTCAGTGTTTCGCTCGCTTTTGCTTGTTGATGAGATAACTGGATTAATAGTTCAGCATCTGATTCCAAACCAAGGTTAACCACTTTTTTTGCCAATGCTCGGTCAGATAGAGTAAAACGAAGTTCATTTACTCTTGCTCGAAGCTCCGCGGTAGAAGCAGGGATTGAACGCTGAGCTTTCGATAGTATCTCTATCCCTTTATTCTGTAACGCTTCCGGTGGTGATTCAGCGAGCAAATGCTCAAGTGTGTGGGTCAAATTTTCCACGCCGCGAAGAATCGCAGCGATAGGGTTATTGAGCTCATGAGCTACGCCTGCGACGAGTTGTCCGAGCATGGCCATTTTTTCTCTCTCAATGAGTTGTTGATGGGCGGACTCGAGCGACTCAACGGTTTTCTGTAGCTGCAACTTGGTATTGATGCTGCGTTGTAGGCGACGGTTAAAGTGACGCAACAATAAATTGGTGAAAAGAGGGAGAAGATTCGAATCACTTTGCATGACATTGCGAAAAGTGTTGCGATCCAGTTTTATTACCTCGGTTTTAGTCAGAGTCAATGCAGTAGAGAAGGAGCATTCTCCGGTCACAAAAGACATGCTGCCCACAATATTTCCTTTTGTGTACCGAACCACTTCACGTTGGACACCATGTTCATCACGTTTATATAGGGCAACGTCACCATTGGTGATGAACCATAAGAAACTATTGGGCTCACCTTCTATTGTCAGCAAATGCTCTGGAGAGTAGGTCCGACATGCATTGGTTTCATCACGGGATGCAAAAAAGTGTTCTAATGCACTAATGACCTGCTCAGCCAACTCGTTATCAGACATTGAGTGATAGTCTTGCAGAAACCCTGCTTGATAGGTGCGCATTTGGTTCTCGATGTGAGCTCGCATCAATTTATGCGGGTCGAGTACTTGGCTGTAACTCAGCAGATCTTCGCCACTTTGCCGTAAAATAAACTGAGTCAACTCTTTCTTAACAGTGTTGAACAGGACATTGTCTGGAAGTGGTTTGGTGAGACAGTGATCTAGTCGACCTTCATTTACTGCCGTGAGAATGGCATTGATATCAGAAGAACAACTGATGAGAATTTTTCTGGCGAGTTCAGTATGGGGCGTTCGGTCTAAGCGATAAGAAAATCGACACCATTAAATTCGGCATGATGACTTGCAATAACCAGTGCGACGGTTTGTTCGCGCTCTTCGAAGTACTCTAGCGCGCTATTTGCCTCCTCGATTGACTCAACAGAAAGAATATCGAACTTGCTGGCGAACGCCGATAGCTCCAACCGAAACTGTTCGGCACTGATAGGATTGTTGTCGAGGCACAGTACAGCATAACGATTCAAGGGGGCGGCTCCAATTTAATATACCTGCAATGACATTATCAATAAAATGAGAGAATGAGTGCGAGCTGGGTATGATTCCTAGGGACTGGGTTAAACTAAGCATCAATAGTCTGATTTATCTCAATGTTTTATTAAGATGCTCAAATAAATTCAACTTGTTACTGTGTCTGAAGTTCAAGTCATTCTGGTCGAACTAAGTATCTTGAGGTTATTTGGGTATAAGGTAGACTGAGCACAAACCATTGAAAAGTGACATTATGCAAAACTTAAAAAAAATCGGTGCCATTGGCGGCGCTATTTCTCTGGCGCTTTGTTGGCCCTTGGCTGTGGGGCAAATAGGACAATCCATCATTGAGGACGGCGTCCAAAATCTGGACGACAGTATGCTAAAAGGGGAAGTGGTAGAGTATCAACGCGGTTATCTTTCTTCTGTCGTCTTAACACGTTACACGGTCGTCGATGCCGATCTTAAAGCACTACTAATGAACGACGGCTTGCCGACCACCTTTGATGTCACAAGCGATGTGAGCCATGGTTTAACCAGCCTAACCGCTGATTCTAAGTTGGTTGATAACGATTTTCTTCCTCTGTCGATGCATAGCCAAACCCAGCTCAATGGCAACACGGCATTTACTCTCAATTTAGACAGCTGGCATTACCGTAACGAAACACAAGGTGTCTCTGTTTCCACCAGCCCAGCACAAGTAACTGGCGATGTAACAGTACTTGGCGACATTAATTATCAGGTGTCGGTTCCTTCCGTACAGGTTGATTTTGTCAATGGCGAAGAGTTACACCTCAACGCACTCACAGGGAAGGGTAAAGGAAAGCAAGTGAAAGGGTACTGGCTGGGTGAGCAAACATTTAATTTAGAGAAATTGGATGTGGTTGACTCAACATTAACACCAGTCTTTTTCATTGAAAATGCAAGCTACACTGGCAATACAGGTACGGA
The DNA here is from genome assembly GCF_000830505.1 of Vibrio mytili. Lineage (GTDB taxonomy): Bacteria > Pseudomonadota > Gammaproteobacteria > Enterobacterales > Vibrionaceae > Vibrio > Vibrio mytili. Next base: position 141,035 of record NZ_JXOK01000037.1, read on the forward strand.
TGAGTCTGGTGAGAAGCTAAGCAGTCAACTAAATCTAGAAGCCCAAAAACTGCGTTTGACTGATGGTACAGATGTCGATGACTTTAAACTTGATTTTGCTATCAGGGACGTTGATAGCCAGTCATTTGATCAAATCATGTCAATTTATCAAAATACTCCTGTGCTTGATGAGCAAGATGTGTCGCGTTTGTTGCCGCACATCGACACACTATTTAGCAAAGGCTTTAATTTGTCTGTCAATGAGCTATCGCTTGCTTTCGGAGAGGGTAAGTTTCATAACGAATGGCAACTGTCTATCCCTGAAGGAACTGACAATGTTACCCAAGATCCAATGAAGCTAATGAACGCGACCAATGGAATGCTGAGTACTTATTTCTCAGATGCGTTAGTCGAGCGTTACCCATTCATTCAAGAAAGTATCGATGAGTTGTTAATCATGGAGCTCATCAATAAAACTGATGACGGTTACGAGCTAAAAGCCCAAATTAGTGACGGAAAATTGAAATTTGAAAACGGGCATGAGTTGCCTCTACTCGCACTAATAATGCCAGCTTTGATGCAAAAATAGAGTATTTTTTGTCTGAGCCTATATTGTTTAAGTACTTATCCAAGAAAAAGAGGTCGTAGGACCTCTTTTCTTGTTTTTATAAGCTCTAAAACGTGATATTAATCTCGTAATATTTACGTAGCAGGAGCAATGAGCATCATGGAACAAAATACGGACAGCGTATTTAACTTCAGTGCAGGACCAGCCGGTCTGCCAAAAGCAGTTATGCAACAAGCACAAAAGGAACTTGTGGATTGGCAAGGTCTTGGAACCTCGGTGATGGAAATCAGTCACCGAAGCAAAGAATTCATTAAAGTTGCTGAAGAGGCAGAGCAAGATCTTCGAGATCTGCTTAACGTGCCAGACAACTATAAAGTACTGTTTTGCCAAGGTGGTGCTCGTGCTCAGTTTGCCGCTGTTCCATTAAATTTGTTGGGTGATGCAACGACTGCAACATACATTGATGGCGGTTATTGGGCGGAAAGCTCGGTAGCCGAAGCCAAAAAATACTGTCAGCCAGACGTTTTTAACGCTAAAACTGAGATTGACGGTAAACTGGCTATTTTGCCAGCGAGTGACTGGAAGATCGCACCAGATGCGGCATATGTTCATTTTTGCCCAAACGAAACTATTGATGGTATTGAAATCAATGATCTACCCGTGACGGACAAGCCAATTGTTGCCGATATGTCCTCAACAATTTTATCGCGTGAGATTGATGTATCCAAGTACGGTGTGATTTATGCTGGCGCGCAGAAAAATATCGGCCCTTCAGGTATCTCTATCGTTATCGTACGTGATGATCTACTCGGCATGGCTAAGCAAGTATTGCCAACCATTTTAGATTACACTGTGCTTGCTGAAAAAGACTCTATGTTTAACACGCCACCGACATTTGCTTGGTATCTATCAGGTCTAGTATTCAAATGGCTTAAAGATCAAGGCGGTGTAAAGGGGATTGAAAAAGTGAACCGTGAAAAAGCGGCGTTACTTTATGATTATATTGATCAGTCTGATTTTTACCGCAACGAAATCCATCCGGTAAACCGTTCACTTATGAATGTCCCTTTCCAATTGGCTAAACCAGAGCTTGATGCGACGTTTCTTCAGCTCGCTGATGAGAAGGGCTTAAAAGCGTTGAAAGGACATAGAGCTGTCGGTGGTATGCGTGCATCTATTTACAATGCGATGCCGTTAGCAGGTATTCAAGCTCTTGTTGATTTTATGAAAGAGTTTGAACAAGCACACGCTTAATATCCATCGCAGTTATTCACTGAGATAAGTAAGAAAGAAAAAGCGCCGTAATTTACGGCGCTTTTTTAGTTTTCAATGTTCTCAGGTGACACTTTCCAACGGTGAATTTTTCAAGGAACGATGCCTTCAAGGAGCAATGGTTTTCACGGAACGCTTGTAGTCGAAACTTATCATTTCCCAGAGCATACTGTTTTACAAGGACTGCCACAGCTGGTGGTAACGACCTTGTTGAGCGATTAACGTTTCATGATTGCCTTGCTCTATAATCTCACCTTGCTCCATCAAGCAAATGTTGTCCATATTCTCCAAACCTATCAATCGATGGGTAATAAAAACAACGGTCTTGTTAGCAAAATGGACATCGAATAGCGTCATGATTTTTTGCTCTGTTCGTTTGTCTAAACCTTCCGTTGGCTCATCTAAGAGTAGAATAGGGGAGTCACGTAGTAGAGCGCGAGCGATCCCGATTCGACGCTTCTCTCCACCGGAGAGTTGTCGTCCTCCATCTCCCAGCCAAGCATCTAATCCCGGCTGTTCTAAGAGTTCTCCTAGTTCTACTTTCGCCAAAATATCAGCAAGTTGCTCATCGGTCGCTGTTGGTGCGGCCAAAAGCAAATTGTCACGCAGTGTCCCATTGAGTACATCGACACGTTGACTAACAACCGTGATCGCAGCACGGAGGTCTGGCTCGCTCCAGTTTTTAAGTGGGACGCCACCAATAAGAATGTCACCTTGATTTACGTCCCAGTAGCGGCAAAGTAGCTGGATCAACGTAGACTTTCCAGATCCCGTTTGCCCAACTATCGCGGTCTTACTGCCGTTCATGAGTGACAATGATAGTGCTTTAAGGACCTTTTGTTGACCATCAGGGTAAGTGAAGTCGACGTTGTTAAACTGGATGTTCAGTGGTGCATGGCTGTGTTGTGATTTGAGCGGAAATTCCACCTCTGGCTTAGCGAGAATGATCTCGTTCAACCGACGTGCAGAAGTCAGTGTCTGACCTAAGTATTGAAACGCGCCCGCTATTGGCATGAGTATTTCAAAGCTCGCCATGGTTGCAAAGGCGAACAACGCGATCCAAGGGTCGGGCGCTCGTCCACCGACGCCATCCGCCGCAAACCACAACACAGCAACCAATGTTAAGCCATTGACCAGCAATAATAAGCCTGATGCCATACCTGTGAGGTTCGCGTTCACGAATTGGTTTGAGAGTAACTGATGTTGTTTTTCCAAGATACGGCTACGGTAACGCTCTTCGGCACCAAAGATACTTAATTCACTATAGCCTTGCAGCCAATCAAGTGTCGCAATACGAAGTTGCGCTTTATTCTGCGTCAGATGTTCGCCATTACGTTTTCCTAGCTTGTAAAAGAGCACGGGCCAGACAAATAGCATGATGGTGAGAATAGCACCCAATAATAGTGCTAAATGCCAATCGAAAAACGTCAGAACAGCGGTTAAACACAGTATGCCGAGTGCGCCAATGACGACGGGGCTGATTAGACGCAGATAGACATGATCCATTGCGTCGATATCTGCAACTAAGCGGTTAAGAAGGTCTGCATCGCGCAAGTTGCCAATACGACCTGGAATCAACGGAGTCAGCTTCTGAAAGAAGAAAATACGCAAGTCCGTTAATAGCTTAAATGTCGCGTTATGGCTCACAACGCGTTCACCCCAACGACCTGCTGTTCGGGACATTGCCGCGCCTCGAACGCCAGCGCCAGGCAACATATAGTTGAAGGTTTCGCGCGCAATAGTCAAACCTGCGACGGCTGCAGCGGATATAAACCAACCTGATAACGTCAACAATCCGATGGATGCCGCTAGTGTAAGAAACGCCAGAAGCATGCCAAGAGAAAGTCCAAACCAATGTTTTTTATACAGTTTTAGATAAGGGAGTAATTCACGCATCTAAGTTCCCCTTGTCTGATTGTTGATGGGCTACGTTCGACTCCAACATTTCTTTAAACAGTCCGTCCTCTGTGGACAGCGCTTGATAACTGCCACGCTGTACGATCGTGCCGGATTGCATCACCAAGATTTGATCAACGTTTTGTAGCGGTGTCAATTGGTGAGTAATCATTAAATTCGTCGACGTTTGAGTGTATTTATTGATGCCATCCATGACTAATTTTTCACTCCGTGCATCCAAGCTCGCGGTGGGTTCATCGAGAAGCCAAAATCGTCCATTCTGCAACATCGCTCGCGCGAGCGCTAAACGTTGAGCTTGACCGACTGATAGACCACCAGAACGATCGGAGATTGGATAGTCCAAGCCATGCATATTGACGAACTCAGTTGCATGCGCATCTTCTAGAACGCTGTTGACTTGACTGTCTTGAATGCCTTGCTTTCCTAGTGTGATGTTATCGCGGATATTGCCATGCAAAAGGGTCGGGTTCTGACCTATCCAGCTTATGGTTGAACGCCAAGTACTTAAGTCGAGCAGAGAAAGTTCGTAGCCGTTAACTTTTAGACTACCTTGATATGGCATAAAACCAAGAATCGTATTTACTAAGCTGGTTTTTCCGGCACCACTTGGTCCGACGATAGCGGTACTTTTGTTGGCTTCTAGTTGAAAAGAAACCGGCCCGACAAGTTGTTTACCTTCTGGACTAAAAATGATCAAGTCGTTCGCTTCTACTTGAATAGGGCCCGTAGTATCCAATGTTTGACTGCCATCTTTAACGTGGTCCACTTCAAGGTTTAGAAACTCGACAATATTTTCTGCTGCACCTACCGCTTGCTGTTTCGCGTGATAGAAGGTCCCTAAATCACGTAAAGGTTGATAAAACTCAGGCGCAAGGATGAGAATGAAAAGCCCAGAAAACAATGTCACAGTGGCCCCGTAATACCCAAAGTTTAACTCGCCGATGTAACTAAATCCGAAGTAAACGGCGGTAATCGCGATAGAGATAGAAGTAAAAAACTCGAGTACAGCTGAAGAGAGAAATGCAATTTTGAGTACTTCCATCGTACGAGTACGAAATACTTCTGATGCGCCTCTCATGACCTCGGTTTCTGATTCTACTCGGTCAAATAGTCGAATTGTTGTCAGTGCTTGTAGCCGATCATAAAAATGACCAGATAGGCGCTGCATTGCTTTAAAGTTTTTTCGGTTCGCTTCTGCCGCTTTTCTGCCGACCAAAGCCATGAAGATCGGCACTAGAGGTGCGGTCAGTAGGAAAATTAAACCCGCAGCCCAGTTGACGGGGAATACCACAATCAGAATGATAAAAGGCACGAAAACAGACAGTGACATCTGAGGCAAATAGCGTGAGAAAAAGTCCTGCATGTCTTCCACTTGTTCAAGCAGTAGGGTTGCCCAACTGCCCGCTGGTCTACCTTTGATATAGGCAGGACCGAGCTTATGGACTTTATCTAAAATAAGCTGGCGAATATATACTCGGATCTGCTCTCCGCAGCGGTAACCTGCGACTTCACGACCCCAACTACATGCTGCGCGACCTATTACCGCTCCAATCAAGCCGCCGAAGTACCAAATGAGTTCACTTTTATCGACTTGTTCGATGATAAGTTGGTGAAGAATGGAGGCGAGCAGGGCTGCTTGAGCCAATAAAAACACGCTTGACAGTACGCCTAGGCCGATAGCAATCATAAGCCAGCGTTTGGCTAACTTACTTTGTTGCTTCAGCCACTTGTTCAAGCTGCTTTGCTTTTTCTTATCCATTATGAAGGCTTAATATTCATTGTGTTATTGAGGGGGTAGTATACAAAATAAAACCCAGCGGGAATACCGCTGGGTTTTAAGGTTATGGCATAAAATGACGAGTTACTTATCGTTTAGTGCGTCCAAAAACCGTTCTGCATCTAATGCAGCCATACAGCCAGTTCCGGCGGAGGTAATTGCTTGGCGATAGTTATGATCCATTACGTCACCAGCGGCAAATACGCCGGGGATGCTGGTTTGAGTGGCGTTGCCGTCTAGGCCTGATTGAACGATGATGTAGCCATCTTTCATCTCCAATTGCCCTTCAAAGATCTGCGTATTGGGCTGGTGGCCAATCGCAATGAAGGCACCCATGACATCGATGTCTTCCGTTGAGCCGTTCTTCACATCTTTAATGCGGACACCGGTAACCCCCATGTCATCGCCAAGAACTTCATCAAGAGTACGATCGGTATGAAGGACAATATTGCCGCTCTCTACTTTATCCATTAAGCGGTTGACTAAAATCTTCTCAGCTCGGAATGAATCGCGACGGTGAATTAGGTGAACTTCTGATGCAATATTTGAAAGGTAAAGCGCTTCTTCAACGGCAGTGTTACCACCACCAACCACGGCCACTTTCTGATTCCGGTAAAAGAAGCCGTCACAGGTAGCACACGCTGATACACCACGTCCCTTAAAGGCTTCTTCTGAATCCAGTCCAAGGTATTTCGCGGATGCGCCGGTAGAAATGATCAATGCGTCACAAGTGTATTCACCAGAGTCACCTTTAAGGCGAAACGGACGTTGGGTGAGTTCTACTTGGTTAATATGATCGAAGACGATTTCTGTCTCAAAACGTTCTGCATGTTCTTTCATGCGTTCCATCAGGTCAGGACCAGTCAAACCTTCAGCATCGCCCGGCCAGTTTTCAACTTCGGTAGTTGTGGTCAACTGACCACCTTGTTGCATTCCGGTCACCAGTACTGGATTTAGATTAGCACGCGCTGCATACACGGCAGCGGTATACCCCGCTGGACCAGAACCAAGAATTAATAGTTTACAATGTTTTACGTCGCTCATTATGGCTCCAAAAAGGGCTGAACATTAAGTTGATTGTATGGAAATTCTTATGTCATTAAAAGTATAAACAATGATTGTGATCGAATAATTGGTTATAGATTAGAACGGGCTTACAGATGATGTAATGAAGTTAGCTTCTAGCATAAAATTCTATTTGTAGTGTAGAACACTAGTTTCAAATATCGCTTAGATGATAAATTGAAGTATGGTGCTGTGTATGTAAGTTTTTATGGTTCTTTGTCTTATTTTTTGTTTTTTGTTGAAGCTATCAACGTTAAAAGCTGGCAATTGCAGAATATTTGCGTAACCTAGTATGTGAAATAAATGTTAAATAAATGTACCTCATTAAAGGAGCCAATGATGTTACATTCACGCGAAAACACTCTGCATTTAACACAACTCAGTATGTCCGCGATTGAGCAACTTTCACCATCGTTTGATCAACTTCCACATACTGATCATGCTGATGGTCAATATCGATTACGACGTTATTCGGTCGTCAAGTTTGAAAATGGCGATGTTGTTGATCTTAATCGAAGTCACTTTGTCCAGTCTTCGGAGATCAACCACTTTCAAGGGGATGTGATTCGCCAGTTTGAACCGATTGAAAAGACCATACTCAATAGTGCTGGTTTTAGAGAAATGTGTGAGGTGTTCGTGAATGCGAACGCTCTCTCCAATGGACAAGAAATCGAAGTTCATCAAATCCGAATTACCGCACTCCAAGATGAAACGCAAGTTGCACCAGAAGGCGTACATCAAGACGGTTTCGATCATATTGCAATGGTAGGTGTGCGCCGTCATAACATCATTGGTGGTGACATTTTGCTATACAGTAGCCATAACCAAGCCCCTTTCTTCCGTAAAGTCCTGGAAAACGGAGAGGTGGCGATGTTGGCAGACAGCAAACTTTGGCACAACGCTTGTCCAATTCGCTCGGTGATTGATGACCAAGCGGGTCACATGGATTTGTTTGTACTTACGGCAACGGATAAGCAAAATGGACTTCAATCTTAATCATATCAGACAACAGTTTCCGGCGTTGTCTCAGTACCACAACGATAAGCCGGTCACTTTTTTTGACGGGCCCGGTGGTTCCCAAGTGCCGCAATCAGTATTGGACGCCATGGTTGAGTACCTTGGGCATTTTAACTCCAATTTAGGCGGTCACTATTTTTCCAGCCAAAAGACGGTCGATATCATGCAAAATGCGCGTGAGTCAGCTCAAGCACTGCTGAACTCACCGTCGTCTGGGAATATCGTATTTGGGGCGAACATGACAACGCTGACTTTCCAATTAAGTCGGGCGATCAGTCGTGAGTGGCAAGAGGGTGATGAAGTCATTGTCACGTCATTGGATCACTATTCAAATGTGTCAAGTTGGCAGCAAGCGGCTGAGGACAAGAACGTAACAGTGCATCAGGTGCGGGTTAACGAATCGGACTGCACCTTAGATCTTGAGCATTTTGAACGCTTACTTTCGGATAAAACCCGTTTAGTGGCAGTGACGTATGCGTCTAACACCACGGGTTCGATTGTCGAGATGCAGCGTGTTATTGAAATGGCACATCAGTCGGTGCTTTAGTTTATGTGGATGCCGTTCATTATGCCCCGCACCATCTGATTGACGTTCAATCATTGGGATGTGACTTTTTAGCGTGTTCTGCTTACAAGTTCTTCGGTCCACATGTAGGAATCGCTTACGTAGCGGATCAGTGGCTACACAGTATTAAACCTTATAAAGTCGAACCTGCGACGAACATAGGCCCTGGCCGGTTTGAAACCGGAACGCAAAGTTTCGAAGGTCTAGCTGGAGTTTCTGCGGCGATTGAATATCTTGCTCAATTCGGAGACAAAGGGCTTACACTTCGTCAAAGGCTCGAACAAAGTTACGCGATTTATAATCAGCATGAGCAGCAACTGAGTGCTCGCTTTTTACAACGATTACGTGGGCTTAGTGGTGTGACATTACTTGGAATCGACGATGACGATAGTCAGCGTCGTACGCCAACGTTCGCTGTCACGTTTGACAAGTATCCTCCGGAGTTTATCGCTAAAACTTTAGGAGAACACAACATTTGTGTTTGGAATGGACACTTCTATGCATTGGGCTTAGTACGTCAACTTGGGATTGAAAAATCAGGCGTGGTAAGAATTGGTTGTATGCACTATAACACCGTTGAAGAAGTTGACATGTTGTTTGATGTACTGGAAAACATCTTAGATATGTAGCATTGCTGATAATAAAAGCTCGAGCAATTGGCTCGAGCTTTTTTGTATTATGCCGGAGTACAGTAAGCAAACTTGTGAGTAAGAACTATGCGCTGACTTCGACTTCGTATGATGTGAACTTTCTAACATTAATCACACCGGTATCAAAGATGAGGTACTGACCTTTGATGCCTTGCAAAATCCCAGTCACAACAGGATTCTTATCAAAATTATGTGAGGTGATTTTCGTTGGGTGTTGCTCTACCGGATAACTTAGATCTGTGATGCTCTCACTCAGAACTTCAATCGCATCCTCTCCATACTGCTGTCTGATTTCTGCAATTTTTTCTTCTACTAGTGGCAGTAGCTCTGCAAAACGCTCTTGCAGAGCGATTGGCTCACCGTCGCCCTTCAGTAGTGTGCGCCAGTTCGTTTTGTCAGCGATATGTTTCGCTAGCTCGACTTCAATCAAACCCGAAATGTGACGCGTCTTAACTTTGAATACGGGTAAACCCTGCGTCGCGCCTTGGTCTATCCAGCGTGTTGGAATTTGCGTATGGCGGGTGATGCCAACCTTCAAGCTTGATGTGTTGGAAAGGTAGACGAAATGGTCCACCATACAGTTTTCTTCCCCCCATTGTGGCTCACGGCATGTGCCTTGGTCATAGTGACACGTTTCGGGCTTCATGATGCACATATCGCAGCTGGCAAGTTTTCTCATACACACAAAGCAGTGGCCTTGCGAGTAGCTTTTTTTGGTTTTCTTACCGCATGAGCAACAATAAATATTGCCAGTGTGAGTGAGAGTCAGTGATTGACCCAGATAAGGTGAAAGATCGACTTCCTCTTCACCGACAGGAAGACGATAGCTGACAGTACCATCGAGTGACGCTCGCATTTTATTCAAGGTACCGGAAGCAATTATTGACATGACATTACCCATTATTATGTTTTTGCACAGTATATACTGATCATAAGGCAAGGGGCAGGGGGAGGTGAGTGATAGGGTAATTTATCACCGACAGTTTTTGCTGATCTCACGCGTTGCGTGAAGTGATACGCAATTCATTTTAATAGTTACTAATCCTACAAAATTGTAGGGGAATCCTGCTTGCGTTGTTGGCCTAATCTACCCAAAGTAAACATGTTAACTAAAAATGAACTCTCCGCCAGGACGCAACAGTAAAAGGTCAAGTGAGCAAACCTCATTCGTTAACCACCCTGTGTTACGCAGCGCTAATTTAGGTTTTACTGCCCATGAGCAAGATACATAAATTCATCTTTTCTCTTTCTACTTGTACCATATTGCTGGTCATCTTCTATTACCTGTTTGGTGATACACGTAAACTGGAGATTACGCCTGATAGGTTCAACTTTTATGCGACCAAAGATTCAGACGAAGGTGGAGTCAGCGAGGCTGAAATAAGTATCGATCAACAAAGTATTACTTTGAACTGCGACATCAAAAAAGACCAGTACGCGTGGCCGTATTGTGGTATTTCGATATATATCGATGTAGTGAATGCAACGCAAGGTCTAGACTTATCTAGCTATCATACTATTCGGCTCAAGTTGCGTTATGAACAGGCCGGAGATGATGAGCAAAAGAAAGCGCTGCGTTTGTACTTGAGAAACTACAACCCAGAGTATTCTAATCCCGATGATGAATACACCATCAAGTATAATGGCATGCAGTTTTCTCCCTCCGATTTTGGTGAAATGATTGAAATTCCCATTGAGAATTTGCAAGTTATGACTTGGTGGCTAGCCGACAATAAAGTCGCCATCGAACATTCGGCCCCCGAGTTTACCAATATTACCCGGATTGACATTGCCACTGGAGCAAGCGCTCCTTTAGGTAAACACAAGATCATCTTTGAAAAGATAGAACTAGAAGGGCAATATTTTTCGCTAGAAACTCTGCTGCTGTGGTTAGTGTTTGTTTGGATGATGTTAGGGCTGACTTTTTCGTTAAATGAGTTACATCGCAATCGACGCGCGTACGCGAACGCGATGCGACGCCATCGCCATTTGGAAAAAGTGAATAGTTCATTACGGGAAAAAAACAATGAATTTGCAGAGCTTGCTCATCGTGATGCCGTAACTGGTGCGATGAATCGCCATGCTGTACGGAATTGGCTTGATGAACAATCAAAACATCTGAGGAGAAAAAATGATGCCTTGTCCATTCTTTACATGGATATTGACCATTTTAAAACAGTCAACGATACGTTTGGCCATCAGATAGGAGATGATATTCTTCGCGAATTCGTCATGGTTGTAGCGGGCGCTCTGAACACGGGTGACAAGCTTGTTCGTTGGGGTGGGGAAGAGTTTGTCGTTTTTTGTCCGAGTACGAATATTGAGTACGCGATCAGTCAGGCCGAAAAAATTCGTAAAAAAGTCAGCGCACATATTTGGGTTCACGGAGAAATACTCACGTGCAGTATTGGTGTCGCGAACTTGCACAATGAGAGTGTAACGGAAAGTATCGCCCGAGCGGATGAAGCACTGTACAAAGCAAAGAGAAATGGACGCAATCGAATTGAAGTTGATTTTAAGGTGTCTGGTTGTGATGCAAATCGTAGTAAATAACTGGTTATTGTAACTAGTTAAAATACTCGATAACTTCGTTGGCTTGTTCGTTTACAAACTAAGTTGATTGTAGAATAGCGACTTATCGTAAAATTTCGCCTCGTTCTCAAGCATTTTTCCTACTCTATTTATGAGCACTTATTTACTGTGATTGGTATGGATTGTTTACTTCAGGTTTGAGTAGGTATGGTTGGTCGCGAATAACAAAACCCAAAAAATGGTGGTCGAACGACCACCAAAGGGGGAGTTGCTGGACTTTAACTGATGCCAGTTGCCAGCAGTGTAGTGCTAAAATTGTTGAGTTCTTTTTACCAGAATATCCATGCAAACAGTGTTAAAACGCCAATACATACAATGTTGAGTACCAGACCGATACGCATCATCTCTTTTTGCTTAATATGACCCGTACCAAATACGATGGCATTAGGAGGGGTCGCGACTGGCAACATAAAGGCGCAAGATGCAGCAACCGCGATTAACGCTGACAGGATGACCGGAGACATACCTAGTGCTTCTGCAATGGTGGCAAAAACGGGGACAAGCAATGCAGCGCTAGCGGTGTTACTTGCAAACTCAGTGAGAAATACCACAAAGGCGACAACCGCTAAAATGGTGAGAAGTATACCTGCTTGCTCCAAAAATCCTGATAAGCTATGAGCGAGGAAGACACTTGTCCCCGTCTCTTTTAAAATGTTACTTAAACAGATACCACCACCAAACAGAATCAGCACGCCCCAATCGGTCGTCTTTTCAATATCCTTCCATTCAACTGCGCGAGATGCACCAAGCAGCAGTATGGCTCCGATAGCAACCAGAGTATCAAATTTGGCGAACCCGCCCAGCATGGCGTTAATTGGCTTACTGAAGATCCACAATGTCACGGTCAGTAGGAAAATAGCCAAGGTGATCTTTTTGCCATTGGTCCATTCTACCGGCTTATGATCCAGCTCGAACTTGTGGCTCAAGTCAGGTTTAGTCATTGCGTAAAGAATAAAAATTGCAATTGGCATTAATAGCATAGAGATCGGTAAGCCAAGCTCCATCCACTCTGTGAAGTTTAAGCCTACCTCTGCCGCTGCAATCGCGTTTGGAGGGCTACCTACTAGCGTCGCAATGCCACCGATCGAGGCACTATAAGCAATACCAAGTAAGACGAATAAATAGGTGCTGTGGCTTTTCTTTGCATCCAGTTTTGTCATTACACCCAATACGAGCGGCAACATCATTGCTGTCGTGGCGGTGTTAGAGATCCACATCGACAAACCCGCACTAACACCAAACAGCATGAAAACAGCGACCGACATTTTGCCGCGAGCCAGCAAGAGTACTTTGTCGGCAATTGCTTGGTCTAATTTCTGTTTATGTAAGGCAGCGGCAAGGGCAAAGCCACCTAAAAACAAGAAAATGATTGAGTTAGAAAAATTGTTGAGTGCGGTTTGGGTATTGAACACCCCGAGAAATACCGCAAGTAACGGTATCAGTAATGCCGTGATACTGACGTGTATCGCTTCTGTTAACCAAAGTATGGCGATAAAAACTAAGATACTCAGGCCTGTTCTGATCTCTAGATCGAAAGGTAGGGTGTTAAACAAGGTAATGAACAACAGAATATTTGCGTTCAATATCATGCTGTTGCGGGTGAAGAACCAATTCTTCAATGTCACAGCGAGTGCGGTCATGGGTTGTGCTCCTTTTGCATTGCCTTTTTATCGATTTTTTATGGCAAAGTAACTAACTTGTAGGTGTTCGTTGAATAAATGTTACTGTGAATGCGGCAAGGATTTTGGCTTGAATCGTAGAGAAAATAAGAAAATGTGAAGTGAATAATTGGAAATGGGTAGATCACTACCCATTTCTTTTTACAAAATTGTTACCTTTTTATTCTATCGGTATTTGTCTCTCTTCCCGAGGCTCTTTGACGGCAATGATCGGTTCTTTAGGGCCTAAAAATCGAGGTTGAGTGTTAATGATATAAAGGTCTAAGAATGCTTTTACACGGGCAAGGAGTTCACGCATTCGCATTGACACAATCTGGGTGTTTGCCTCCGGCCCTGCGACAGCAAAGCACTGTGCGTCGATGTTGTACGCATCAGCAATGAAGAGCGCTCGTTCGCAATGAAAGCGCTGCGTCACGATCAGGAAGCGCTCCGAAGCAAATATCTTCTTAGCTCGGACAATGGAATCGAGTGTTCGAAAGCCAGCATAATCGAGATGGATAAATTGCTCCGGCACGTTGGCTTTAAGCAGATCACGTTTCATTGTCCACGGTTCATTGTAAGAGCGATGAGCGTTGTCACCGCTAAGCAAAAACTGTTTTACTTTTCCTTTGTCATAAAGGTCAATAGCTGCATTGATGCGATGAGTATAATAAGTATTGAGGGTCTTGCCGATGTATTTACTGGTACCCAATACGACGGCCACCTCGTGTTGAGGTAGCTGGTTATAATCGGTAAAAATCTTGTCTTTAGCTTGAAGCACTACCCAGCGGTCAATGGCAATGACGGAAACAAACAGGCTAAAAATAGCGATCGACAAAATCAAAGCAAGTCTTTTCAAAGACAACTTAGGGATCCACTTTGACTTTATGCGAGAAAACAACAAAACGTTCCATATCCTTAAATAAAAGAGTCTGCCCACATCATATCTGATAGAGATAAAAAGAGAGAAGTCGATTTATGCCAAAATACGGTTAGAATGCTAAAAACAGCTTAAAAAACAAAAGCCCCTATCAAGTAGGGGCTTAATTACTGCTCAAAATGTCTTATTATTTAGAACGCGGTACGTTTATAGCGTCGGTACACCGGTTGCCAGAACGCTTGTTCTATGGCTTGGTGCAGCGCTTCATCAGTAATTTCTAAAGCAACACCTTGCGCAATGGCTTTCTTTGCAACGGCAAACGCGATTTTCTTGGATACCAAATGAATCTCTTCCAATGGCGGTAATAGCGCACCTTGACCGTAGATAGCGAGAGGAGAACACTCTGCAAGAGCACGGCTAGACTCCATCAACATTTCATCAGTAACACGTTTTGCGTTAACCGCCAACACACCAAGCCCAATACCTGGGAAAATGTAGCTGTTGTTACATTGGGCAATAGGGTAGCTACGACCTTCGTGAACGACAGGCTCAAATGGGCTGCCTGTGGCGACTAACGCTTCTGCGTTTGTCCAACGAAGGATATCGTTCGGCGTTGCCTCAACACGACTCGTTGGATTTGACAATGGGAAGACAATAGGTCGAGGACAATGCTTGTGCATCTCTTGGATGACTTCCTGACTGAATAGACCCGGAGCGCCGGATACGCCGATGAGTACAGTTGGCTTAGCGTTACGCATTACATCAAGTAGTGAGAAACCATTGCTTCATTTTCCCAGTTATCCGTATTTACTCGTTTCTGCACCAGTCGTTGTTGGAAATCGAGTAAGTTTGGCATACCTTCTTGGAGCAGGCCCCAGCGGTCGACCATGTAAACTTGAGAGCGAGCTTGTTCATCAGAGATACCTTCCGAGACCATTTGCGCAATGATCGCTTCGGCAATGCCGCAACCTGCAGAACCAGCACCTAAGAACGTAATTCTCTGTTCAGAAAGTTGGCTACCTGCTGCTTTACATGCCGCCAACAAAGAGCCAACCGTTACAGCAGCCGTGCCTTGAATATCGTCATTGAAGCAGCAAATGCGATTTTTGTAGCGTTCCAAAAGTGGCATTGCGTTTTTTTGCGCGAAGTCTTCGAACTGAATTAATGCATCTGGCCAACGGCGCTGTACGGCCTGAATGAACTCTTCGACAAACGCATCGTACTCTGCTCCAGTAATGCGTGGGTGACGCCAACCCATATACATTGGGTCTGCCAAACGTTGTGGGTTATTGGTGCCGACATCTAAAACAATCGGTAAGGTATAAGCTGGACTGATGCCTCCACATGCCGTGTACAGGGCAAGTTTACCAATTGGAATGCCCATGCCGCCAATGCCCTGATCGCCTAAACCTAAGATACGCTCGCCATCGGTAACGACAATCACCTTCACGTTGTGGTTCGCGGCGTTGTTTAACAGATCATCAATACGGTCTCGGTTTGGGTATGAAATAAACAGACCGCGGCCACGACGGTAAATATTAGAGAAGTTTTCACACGCGGCACCAACTGTCGGTGTGTAGATGATTGGCATCATTTCAGAAACGTGGTTCTGCACTAAGCGGTAGAATAATGTCTCGTTGGTGTCCTGGATGTTGCGCAGATAAATATGCTTATCCATGTCACTTTCAAAGCTAGTGTACTGTTGGTATGCACGTTCTACTTGTTCTTGAATAGTTTCTGTTGTTTCTGGTAACAGACCTTCTAGGTTAAAGGAGATGCGTTCCTCAGCCGAAAATGCACTACCTTTGTTCAACAGAGGAGTGGCCATAAGCGCTGGGCCCGCATAGGGAATGTATAAAGGACGTTTATCGTTGTTCATTGGGTGCCTTGTGTAGGGTTAGAGGAGCGGACGAATTTTAACGGCATCACCATTTAGTTGTAAAGATTCGTTGACTTACATCAATGTAATATCGTGAAAGTAGTCAATTGATGATGCAAATATCAGTAAGTATTGCTTTGAATCGCGTGTAAGTGTGCTTGGTTCAGCTCGGCTCGCTTAACCAAGCATCAAAAAACGGTTTGTGTATAATGCAATTTCACATCACCATCTAAATCACTGCTATATGTTCCAACTACCTATTGATAGCTTACAAGCCGAGTTTGACCAAAGCATCCAACAAAATCACTTAGTCATCGAGGCGGAGACCGGGTCAGGGAAATCAACCCGATTACCAATGTGGGCCACGAAACATGGTCGGGTGTTGGTTATCGAACCACGTCGAATTGCTTGTACTTCGTTGGCTGAGTTTCTTGCCCAACAATCGGGAGAGCCTCTCGGTCATCGAGTAGGGTACGCTATCAAACTCCATGCCTGTTTTAATGAGTATACTGATGTGGTCTTTGCCACACCAGGTGTCGCGCTGAGATGGTTCGCGGAAAATAAGTTAGAGCATTTTGATATTGTCATTGTGGATGAGTTTCATGAGCGTCGCTGGGATATCGATCTATTAACGGCCATCTTAAAGCAAGAGCAACGCCATCGAGTAGTCGTCACGTCAGCGACCATAGAAGGTGCAAAACTTGCTTCTTACTTAGGTGCAAAGAGATTACGCGCAGAAGGACGTTGCTACCCAGTCACTGTTGTTCACCGCTCGAGCGACAGTCGTCACTTGCCTAATAAAAAAGATTGCGAAGTTGAAGTGGTTCGAGCAATCACAGAAGCACTCGAAGATGAGCAAGGAGATATTCTGGTGTTTCTTCCTGGGCGCAAAGAGATCACGCAATGCGCGCAAATGCTCCAGCACTTGAAAGATGTCTTGATCGTTAAATTGCACGCTTCGGTCAGTGACGAAGAAAGGCATCTAGCTCTGAATACACAAAACCAGCGAAAAGTCGTGTTGGCAACCAATGTTGCAGAAACATCGCTAACCATTCCAAATATACGAGTGGTCATTGATTGTGGACTCGAGCGTAGAACGCTGCAACGTAATGGTCGCACTGCGCTGACTCTAACATACATTTCCAAAGCCAGTGCGGCTCAACGAATGGGGCGTGCAGGACGTATCGCAGAAGGTACTTGTATTCGCTTGTTTGGAGAGCATGCGCCTTTAGAGTCCGTTACCCCTCCTGAGTTGCAACGAGAAGAATTAATCGAACCCGTATTGGCGTCCGCGAGTTGTGGATACCCCATTGCGAGGCTGACATTTTTGGATCCGATACCTGAAAAGTCCCTCGCTCTGGCTTATCAAACATTACAGGCAATGGAAGCGATAGATGAACAAGGTGAAATTACACTGCATGGACACAAAGTGTATCCATTACCAATCGATGCGCTGTTTGCTGATCTTGTTACACGAATAACCGCAAAAGCCGAAAAAGAAGCAATGATTGACTTAGCCGCCGCATTATCTGTTCCTGCACAACTGTATCAGTTGCAAACTGGTGAAGCGGCCGAGGCATTAGCCCAGCAAGAGCAAGCAGGTTGTGATGCGTCATTGATGATACGTTTGGTTCGTGGAGAGTCGTTTACGGGGTTAGTGGTTGATCCTAATGTTTTGAATGAAGCTCAAGGTTTATCAAAGCAAATGAGAGATGTGTTTGAATTACCTGATTTAGAGGCTGCGACACGATATCGGCGCTCTGAATTGGTCAAGTCGATTGCAGCGCTACACCCGGAATTAGTGTTTGTACGCCGACAGCGTCGCCGAGATGCCCTAGGCAATGGTTTGATGGAGATGGTGATAGGACGGCATAGCCGCTTCGCTGATAAGGAAGAAGCGGCATTAATACTCGATAGCCATAGTGTGCCTGGTAGAGGGGTAAAACAGACGTTGAATTTAGCGTCGGTAATGATGCCTATTTCGATGGAAACGCTAAGAGAGTTACCGCTTGGCGAATGGCAGCAAGGGGAAACAAATTACGAAGAAGCCACGCCCAGAGCGACAATGCACTTAGTGTATGCGGGTAGAACGATATGCACTGAATACCAAGCATTACTAGGGGATGTCGCGATTAACTCCATTATCGAAATGATTGAAGAAGAAACGTTGTGGCCTGGATTCGCCACTCTGAGAAAACAGCAAATCCAGCACTGGAAGATATACAACACGCTCGGACTTAACTCGGATTCGATAGATAACGTGGCGTTGGAATCGTTAACGTTTTCTGGTTGGCTGAACGAACAGCTCAAAGCTTTAGGCGTGGAAGATATTGAGGATATGGCATTAATTGAGCCAGACGACCTCCCTTTTTCTGGCATCCCTGAGTGGGAATATGATGACTTTGCCCAGACATACCCATTACTCGTTGTTTTGCCAGAGTTAACTTTGAGTATCGAATACTATCCATCGCGTAAATTGGTCCAAGTGATACACCTGCAAGGTAAACGAAAAGGGGATCCTAAACGTTGGGAGTTACCCCGCTGGTCGGGCTGGAAAGTCCAATACAAAAAGGCAAGCCGCGTTGTTGATATCAAGTAATAAACAGATCCAAAAAGAATCACTATGGGTGTAATCGATGAAGGTATTTGAACGTGAGCCTTACTAAGGCTCTGAAGATTTGCTTCATTTATACTTTGTAACGTGAAATATTAATCAATTGGTTTCCTATATGGCGAACCTGTACATGACTTGTTATGAATCTGGTTTTAATATTTCCTTTTGCATGTATTTTAGGGCATAAAAGACGATTGTTTTATATCCTATTGATATATCGAAATAGTTGAATCATATTAGAATTGTCTGAATTAAATGTGTTGAGGACATCGTATGGTTCATCAAGGCAAAACGTGTATTGAGTTTGACTACACCAGCTTTTTAGGTGCAACAGCAAGTAAAAAATGGACCTTCTTCGAAGCTTTCGCCACCATTGCGCCCATTTTTGGACTGATGTGGAAGAAGAATATACAAGATTCCATCAACCCAGAAGAGCGGTTATGGGAGGCAGCATTGAAGTCGTTGTCTTCACGTCAAAGTGATGAGTCTAACTTGGTGTGCTTAACCCGATTAGCGCAGGATGAAGGTGTGCGTGAATTGCGCATTGTGATGCCTTATGCATTGGACGCCAAGCAAATTGAGTACATCGAAAATCGAAGTCATCTAAAAGTTGACACGACAGAACAAGATATTTTGAACATCAAGTTTTAATGTGGTCTGCATTTTTCTTGAACATTTGCAGTCACAGTGATGTGGGAGATTTCTGCTACTCAAGTTACTGTTTTTTGATTTTATTAAGCCAACAGAAAAAGTCCGCATCATAGCGGACTTTTTATTACTGTTGTTCTGAGTTATTGCTGTTGCTCTAAGTTATTTGTTCTGGTCAGAAAACTCAGTCGATCAATCCATATTCCTTGCTCAGGATATCAATGATTTCAGCTTTAGGGTTATCGCTCAGATTCAGAGTCTTACCTGTAATTTTTTCTGCGATGCCAATGTAGGTTTTCGATATGTCCATCAAAGATTCAACAGGCAGCGCGTTCTCGCGTGCTAACGCTTCTCTCTCTGGCATGCGTTCTTTATTTAATAAAATATCTGGATCAGGGAAGTGGTTTAGCAGAAACTGACGGAAGCCTTCTTTCGAATTTTCTACAATTTTGCCAGCTTGGTATTCTTTTGCATCCCAAATTCGTGAAGAGTCTGGTGTGCCTACTTCATCCATGTAAATGAGCTTTTCTTTGCCGGCAGCATCCTGCACGTAGCCAAACTCGAACTTAGTATCGACGAAGATTTGATCGATAGCGGCTAGCGCATCACTAATGACATTAAAGCCTTCTTTTAACAATTTTTCGTACAGAGCAATATCGTCGGCGCTAGAGAAGTTAAAAGCGTCAAAGTTGTCGACTATGTTTTGGCGAGTGATGTTTACATCATCGGCTTCCGGTACACCAGGAATACCTTGCAAAATACCCTTAGTTGATGGCGTCATTAATAACTCTGGAAGCGCTTTATCTTTTTCTAATCCTTCAGGAAGTTGGATACCACAGAACTCACGTTCGCCGTTTGCGTAGGCACGCCACATAGAGCCAGTAATGTATTTGCGGCAAATCGCTTCAATTTTTACAGGTTTAGCTTTTTGTACAATCCAAACAAACGGGTGAGGGATGTCCAAAATATGGCTGTCCGCGAGTCCGTTGTCTTTGAAGAGTTTAAACCAATGATTAGAGATAGCGTTGAGTGCTGCCCCTTTACCTGGAACACCTTGGAGGCCACCCTCTGCATGCCATATGCAATCAAAAGCAGAAATGCGGTCACTAATCACCATAATTGCCAATGGGGCGTCTGGTGCCACATCGTATCCTTTTTCTTTAATCAGGCGCGCGCTGTCTTGTTCTGTTAACCAGTAAACGGAGCGAACTTTTCCACTGTGAACGGGTTTATGGGTGCGAATTGGCAGGTCGTCATTGACGGCAAGTACTTGATTGGCAAGGCTCATTGCGACATTCCTATCATCTTAATCAAACGTCATAAAGAGAAGATATTCAGCGAGCAGTCATGGCTGAATAAATCGAATGTGGGCATCATACCAGAACTATTTGAACTCTCCAGAGAAAAAGCAAACGTTTGCCTTAATTGTTTGTACTCGACTTGAGTGGACACTTGAGTTTCGACAGATTAATTGAGTGTAGATAAAAAATGCCTCCTTTAATCGGAGGCGAGTGCAGGATGGTTAACGTCGATCTTAATTAGTGGTACTGGTTTACTCTGCCTTCGACGAAAAAGACTTCACACTGATAGCGATGTGCAATATCGCGCAGCATCGATTGATTCATAGTGGCGATGTTATTGGATGCAACTACCGCACTGGCATTTCCTGATTGAATGGCCTTAATGACAATTTCTACCTCGGAAAGCTGCTGAGAGGGTTTCATCTGAATAATGTTTTTACAGCAAATGTTGGAAGCAGTGAGTTGGTCAAAATCCGGACGCGGGCACTCAGCAGTATACAAAATCCATTGTGGCTGTTGGGATAATACCGCTAACTTCATTAGAAGCTGCTCAGAAACATCCATTGGCTGAGTTGTTTGAGCCAACACATTGTAGCGTGAGTATGTATGGGTTTGATTATGTAACTGCATCTTACTGTTCCTTTATACATGCTGTATGTGTATACAGTAGTTTGTTTTGGCCACCTGATCAACCAATTTTTATACAATTTCTCCTCATATATTGATTTAATTTTTCTCGCTATTATTTTTATATTATTGATTTTTCTCGCTATTATTTTGAATGTGACAAGTTTGATAATGATTGGAAAATGTGACGAAAATAGAATTATTGATGGGATATCTACTCATAAGAACCACTGTATATACAGTGGTCTAACCGAAAACAGCGTGTGTTAGCTGAGCTTTGAATTAGCAAGGTACAGCGTCTTGGCTTTTTCTTATCTCGATGACAGGTTAGGTGAGCAGGAGAGGGCGTTATGACGGAATCGTCAACCTTGAGGCTGTCGATGAGAGTAGAAGTCAACGGGGCGTGTTCATGAAGAGCAACGGGGTAATAGACCTATTCGAGAAGTCAGCACCCCACGATCTAAAAGCGCCTTATAAAAGGCGCATTTAAAATCAGTCCATTGATGTTACAACGAGTTAGCTTGCTTTTTGCGCCATGCGTTCACGCATTTGAATCTCGCCTTGATTAAATAAGCGAACGTCAATTTTAGCCATGTCATAACAAGCTTTGCACGAGCTATTGTGTTTACCGTCTAAGTAGTCAAGACGAGTTACGAGGCTTGTTTTTTTGCACCAATCACAGTTGCCGATTTTAGTGAACATTGATTTTCTCCCCACCTAGTTAAATTTGAGTCGTTAGGTGTATTCAACAGATAGCATTATTGCTGAAAAAGAATGGGAAGTTAAATGTCTGTTAACGTATTTGAGAGAGAGATCGTTTGCGAATCTCAATATTGCGGGGGTCATAAGCCATGGGCTGAATTATGTATGTCGAAAATTACTTTTGTGTAACATTTTGTAAAATGGTTTTTAATGCTTGATTGAGACGCGTCATTTCCGCATCGCTGCCCTTGGCATCAGGATGGTAAAGTTTTGATAGTTGGCGATAGCGAAGTTTTATCGCCTGAGTGTTGGGAATGGTTTGCGGTGTGTAACCGAACATGGCACAGGCGATAGCAAGAGAGTGGTTATCAGATTGTTTTTTAGTTTGTTTAAACTCTTTGAATATTGTTTCTAACTGACGTTTAAGCTTTTTATTCGCGTATGTCAGCTCTTTCACTCTGATCGCAAGTTCTGCCGCTTGGTTGGTCTCTTTTGTAAGCTTAATATGATGCGTATATTTGTAAAAAACCAATCCGCTGCCGCCGATCAGCAGAGCGGCGGCTCCAGCCGCTAGCCATAAGCCAAGTTGATCTGTACTCAGACTAACCAGAGAGGTTGATTGGGGAGCTTTTGCCGATTGGGTGGCTTCATCAAGTGCTTTTATTTCAGAGACTTGTCGTTCTCTTAGTTGGTTAAAGCGTTGTTCTAGGTAATGAGCGTACTCTTGTTCCGCTTGTGGATTGTTTAACGCTGCAAGTTGGTACCAAGCTTCGATCAAGTGAGAAGAATCTAGATTGTTTTGTTTGTGAGCAAGAAAATGTGCGAATAAGTAACCATGATCATCAGGATCGTTTAAGGCGATTGACGCTAGCCAGTAGATCGCTTGTGTATTATCAATCGGACCGTGTTCACCCGAAGCAAAATCTTGTGCTAGTAGTTTTTGAGCGGGTAGGTAACCTTGCTGTGCTGACTGATTCAGCAA
Source organism: Vibrio mytili (assembly GCF_000830505.1). Lineage (GTDB taxonomy): Bacteria > Pseudomonadota > Gammaproteobacteria > Enterobacterales > Vibrionaceae > Vibrio > Vibrio mytili. The sequence continues at coordinate 163,728 of NZ_JXOK01000037.1, forward strand.
GTAGCGGATGTCGGCTGGTGAATCAGCATTAGGAGCGTGCGCGAGTTGTTGCGCACGTTCGAATTGCTTCTGAGCGGTTGTCGGCATTTGGGATGCGAAACTACTACCACCAAAATAAAAAACGACAGTAAGTAAAAGGGCAATAGCTCTTAACAGCATAGGCATGTAGGCCTAGTATAACTAGGCCCGCTCCGTTAACTCTGAATATTACCTGCTATGGTGCAACCAATTTACTTCAGTGGCAAGATTTGGATTTCTACACGGCGGTTGCAAGCACGACCTTCCGCTGTCTTGTTAGAGCAAATTGGGTTACGTTGGCCATAACCACGTGCAATAGCACGGCCTGCTGCGACATTTTGACCGACTAGGAATTGACGAACTGATTCAGCTCGACGTTCAGAAAGGGATTGGTTGTAAGACTCACGACCTGTGCTGTCAGTGTAGCCGTCAATCACTAGGCTAGTATCTGGATATTCAACCAAGATACGAGCGACACCGCGAAGCGTATTATGAATGCTTGAGGTTAATTGGTAAGAGTTCGTGTCAAAGCCAATACCGTTTTCCATACGAAGTAGTAGTTGGTTTTCGCCAACACGTTGTACTTGAACACCAGAATTTTTCAATTCACGGCGCAGCGCAGCTTCTTGTTGATCAAAATAGTAACCAACGCCAGCTCCTGTAGCACCGCCGGCAGCGGCACCAATCAATGCCCGTTGGCGACGCTCTTTAGCGTTATCACCAGTAGCTAAGCCGATAGCAGCACCAGCCACAGCACCGGTAATGGCACCGAGTGTTGTAGAGTTGGTTTCGTACTCACCCGTTGTTGCGTTTTGACGTTGAGTGGCTTGACAGCCAGTAAGTGCTAGCACAAGAGCCAGCGCAATAGACACCTTGTTCAAGGGTAAATCTCCATATAAAAATAAGGCAAATGCGATTATTGAAGTCGATTATTAACGAGTTGTTTTTGATTTATGTTAAGCCAAAGTAAGAAGCGACAAGAAAAGTACGAGATTCTCTTAACGCTTCCGGTTACGAGGCTGGCTCAAATTAAAGGGTAGCCTATTTGGAGGGAGTATCGAGCATTTTTCGTGCTTGCGCGCCGTCAACGCCGCGGTTGACGGAAACCTTTCTTCCTTTTTTAAGGCCAACTTCATAATCTGCAGTCAGGTTTTTCATGGCTTCTTTAAGTTGTTTCTTAAAGGTTTCGCGATCGATATTTTGAAATTCTTTATCAATGTAGTCGTTGATTTTGTTTGCTGACTCATCATCTGGCGTGATCACTGGCAGTTTTTCAATGGCACCCTCAACCCAACCAGAAACAAACGAGTTCACGCGTCGAGTTACTTCCGGTGAAGAGGTGCCGCTGCCTGCAAAACTGTTACGGAATTGTCCAGTGCTCTCGTTCATTTCGCGGTAGATAATATCAAATGCAAATGCAGCAAAGATGGCGCGATCGGCTTCACCGATAAACTCAACACGTTTAAGCCCTTTGTGATTGAGCAATACCGCCTCAACGCCAAACTTGGTATTGATTCCGCGTATTACGCGTAAAAGGGTCGAGCTAATATTCGCTGGCAACAAGTGAGAAGATTGTGTCTTCCCCATCTTAATAAACTCAATATCGTCTTTATCTAGACCATATTTGAGCATCAGGCGATGAGCATCTTGATGGCGTTTGCTGCCTCATTGACGTTGGCGGAATTGCCCAGTTCTAAGCACTTGGCGATTTTTTTCAGAGCTTTTTGTTTATCCATCGACAACCAGTAACGAAAACAGAAAATTTAAGAAGTCAGACATATTACCTTTTTTGACACAAAAACGAAATACAGGAGTGGTTCGATCAGCACCCACAACATCCTTAACAAAGCCGCGCTGTGGGTGACTAGATGAGAATGATAGTTGGCTATAGCCCCAGTTGGTTTAGCAAGTCATCGGCATCGTCTTTTTTGCTCGATGGGACAGACGTTTTTTCTGCCATGTTTTTACGAGCCGCTTCTAAAATGTCATCAGGACTCTCGTCTTCGGCAATCTCAAATTCTTCCAATTGAATAAACTCAGTTTTATCCATGGCAAGCTCGAGATAAAAGATGTTGTTGTTTTCAGTAGAAAAGGTCACACGACGCGCCTGAGGACGATCAAGGTTAGTATCAACTTGCAATATCACCTGTTTGTTTAGTGCCAGCATTTTTGGTTGGTTTTGAGTAATATTGGTTTGCAGTTCTTTGCGGATTTTGTTGGTAAAATCACCCACTAACTGATTCATGAGCTCTCCAAGTACATCGCCAACTTCATCAGAGGTGTGTGAAATCGCCAGTTCATCTTCTGGCATGCCCATGTTACGCATGTAGTTGGTGTAAATTTCCAACGCGGCTTTTGCCGTAAAGTTGATTACCACTAAACCTGTAAACCCACCATCAAATAGAACAAAACAACCAAAGTCAGGCTTGAGACTCGTTTTATTGATTTTTTGCACCATCGCGGAATAGTTTACCTGAGAGGAGGTGGCTGAAGTTAAAACGCCAGACACCGACTGGCAAAGTTTTAGAAGAATATCTTCCGTTGTCACTATTTTATTTTTTTTCATTCTGAAAGCTCATATAGACATACTGTGTTCACCCAATGTACGGCATCACACCTAAAAAAATAAAGCTTAAGTTTAATTATTGTTGTGAGATTCTGATTTGATCGCTTTTTTAAATGTTGTAAAGTTACATGACTCAAAGAATATCCCGCCATTCTTGCTCCTTTGCTCGTCACTCAGCGTTAGCAAAAGCCAGGGTGTAGAATGCGCAAAATAATTAAATAACCCGTAGCTGATGGGATCAGTGCCGTAGGGGCAGGAAGCAAATGTTACCAAGATTACACTCGCAAACTGATGTTGACCCGCTCGTTCTCAAGTTTTTAAAAGAACTTGAACAAGTAGGATTTACTGGCGATATCGAGAGCCAATATTCAAGTCGACTAGCAGTCGCTACCGATAACAGTGTCTACCAACAACTTCCTCAAGCAGTTGTTCACCCTAAAACGACACAAGACGTTGCGCTGATAGGTAAACTCAGCAACCAAGAAAAATACGAACGAGTCACTTTTTCACCGCGCGGTGGTGGTACTGGAACCAATGGACAGTCACTGACCAAAGGGGTGGTGGTTGATCTATCTCGTCATATGAACAAAGTGTTGGAGATTAACGAAGAAGAAGGCTGGGTACGCGTTCAAACTGGTGTCATTAAAGATCAATTGAATGATGCAGTTCGACCTTATGGCTATTTCTTCTCTCCGGACTTATCAACCAGTAACCGAGCCACGATCGGTGGTATGGTCAATACGGATGCCTCAGGTCAGGGCTCGCTGAAATACGGAAAAACGTCAGATCATGTTCTGTCATTGCAAGCCGTATTCGCTGATGGCTCAATTTTAGAGTCAGACCTGTCTCATGGTTTCCCTAGCGAAGGCGAGTTTGCGGCAACCGCTTTAAATGTGACTGAATCCGTATGCCGAGAAAAGCGTCAACAAATTAATGACAAGTTCCCACCGTTAAACCGCTTTCTAACCGGTTATGATCTTAAAAATGCGCTGAATGAAGACGATGACCGTTTTGATATTACTCGCGTATTGTGTGGCGCGGAAGGATCATTAGCATTCATTACGGAAGCTAAGCTGAACCTCACTCGGATTCCGAAAGTACGTACTTTGGTGAACGTGAAGTACAACAGTTTTGACGCGGCATTGCGAAATGCGCCACTGATGGTACAAGCGAACGCAATGTCAGTGGAAACCGTGGATTCCCGAGTGCTTAACCTAGCAAAACAAGATATTGTTTGGCATACGGTGAGCGATTTAATCACGGATGTACCGAATAAAGAAATGCTGGGCATCAACATCGTTGAGTACGCGGGTGAGGACGAAGAAGAAATCGACTCACAAGTCGCGGCCCTTACCGCTAAGCTAGACACCATGCTTGAAAGTGAAGAGGCCGGTATTATCGGGTACCAAGTCTGTAATGACTTGTCGAGCATTGGTCGAATCTACAACATGCGTAAAAAAGCGGTGGGCTTACTTGGTGCGGCAAAAGGTCGGGCTAAACCCGTCCCATTTGCAGAAGATACCTGTGTACCACCAGAAAACTTAGCGGATTTTATTGCTGAATTCCGTCAGCTTCTCGATAGTAAATCACTGAATTACGGTATGTTTGGTCACGTTGATGCGGGAGTATTGCATGTGCGTCCAGCGTTAGATTTGTGTGACCCCCAACAAGAAGCCTTAATGCATGAAATCTCTGACGAAGTCGTTAAGCTGGTGGCGAAGTATGGCGGTTTAATGTGGGGTGAGCATGGTAAAGGTTATCGCTCCGAATATGGCCCGGAATTCTTCGGCGAAGAGTTGTTCACCGAATTGCGTCGTGTGAAAGCCGCATTCGATCCTCACAACAAGATGAACCCGGGTAAAATTTGTACGCCGTTAAATAGTGATGCAGAGTTGGTTAAGGTTACGGATACTAAACGTGGCTATTTCGATCGTCAGATTGACGTACAAGTCCGCGATAGCTTCAAGCAAGCGATGGAATGTAACGGCAACGGATTGTGTTTTAACTACGATACCAGTTCACCAATGTGCCCATCGATGAAGGTTACTGCTGATCGCCGTCATTCTCCGAAAGGGCGCGCTGGTCTAGTTCGCGAATGGCTACGTCAGTTGACCGAACAAGGCATCGATATTCTTGACTTAGAAAAGCAGACGCTGGAAAACAAATCTTCGATTAAATCCATGATCGATCGCGTTCGCCATACGGTAAATCGACGTCACGAGTATGATTTTTCTCATGAAGTCTACGAAGCTATGAATGGCTGCTTGGCATGTAAAGCGTGTGCAAGCCAGTGTCCAATCAAAGTGGACGTACCGAGTTTCCGCTCGCGTTTTCTCAATATTTACCATTCACGTTATCAGCGTCCGGCGAAGGATTACTTGGTGGCGAACATTGAAACCATGTTACCGCTGATGGCGAAAGCGCCGAGTGTGGTCAATGGTGTCTTAAAGCAATCTTGGGTGAAGAGCTTAACCGCTTCGACGGTCGGTTATGTGGATGCGCCGTTGTTGTCCGTGCCGACATTGAAAAAGCGTATTGAGTCTTTAACCACGCCTTACGACTTGCAACGCTTAAATGGCCTGTCTGAGCAAGAACGAAACAAGCATGTTTTGATCGTTCAAGACCCGTTTACGAGTTACTACGATGCGGATGTTGTGGAAGATTTTGTTAAGCTGTTAAAGAAACTGGGTATGAACCCGGTGATGCTGCCGTTTAAACCGAATGGCAAAGCTCAGCATATCAAAGGGTTTTTAGCACAGTTCAAAGATACGGCCATGGATACCTCTAAGTTTTTGTCTATGGTGGCGGAACTCAATATTCCGATGGTCGGTGTCGATCCTGCTCTAGTACTATGCTATCGCGATGAGTACGAAGAAATTTTGGGCAGTAAACGTGGTGACTTTGATGTTTTAACCGCGCACGAGTGGTTGTACCCGCGACTCGCTGAGTTTACCAAAGCGGATTCAACTCAGAGTGAACCCTGGTACTTGTTCGCGCATTGTACTGAGAAGACCAAACTTCCCAATGCGGAAAAAGAGTGGGGGGCGATTTTTGCCCACTTTGGCGCAAGGCTTACTACGGTGCCTGTTGGTTGTTGTGGGATGGCTGGTACCTTTGGGCATGAGGTCGACAAGTTACAGATGTCTAAAGACATTTATAACCTAAGCTGGAAGCCAAATTTAGATAAATTGGATAACGAGCGGTGTTTGATCACGGGGTATTCTTGTCGAAGTCAAGTGAAACGCTTTGAAGGAACCAAACCAAAACACCCGGTGCAAGCGCTATTAACTTTGCTATAACTCGCTTCTTAATACACTGATATAGCAATCTAGCCATAAAGCCCAGTCACGCTGGGCTTTTTAGTGGCTCATCGCTTACAACTTTATAAATGTATAACTTCGGACTGCAAAGGATTTGAAACGTGAGAAAGCTTGAACTCAAAATACCACCTGTTGCGGTGTTTTTACTGGTCACCCTAATCATGTACTGTGTGAAAGAAGTCACGCCTGGTTTTATGATTCATGTGCCTTTCGACGACTTCGTGGTTTCGGCGCTTGTTATTTTATCTGGATTTATTGGCATTGCTGGCGTGTACGAGTTTCGCAAAGTAAAGACGACAGTTAACCCAGTCAAGCCAGAAGCGGCCTCTTCTGTCGTTAATACTAGCGTCTTTGCGTATACACGCAATCCAATGTATTTAGCGTTGTTACTATTGATCATCGCATTGGGGCTCTGGTGGGAGCACTTAAGTGTTATTCCTTGCGGCATTTTATTTGTGTCTTATATGAATCGATATCAAATCAAACCGGAAGAACGAGCGTTAGAGCGATTGTTTGGCGACGAGTATCTGAAATATAAAAATCGTGTGCACCGTTGGATATAGGGGATTGTACAGGTAGGTGCACTCGTGCAAAGACGTTTAGATGGTCTTTAAGCGATGACGTTTATTCGGACACGATGAGCGAGAAGCGTTTGGTAGAGAGGGTTTTTACGAGTAGGAATCACTTTACAGAAAAGATTAACTGCGACGACTTGTTAAATCGTCGCCGCAAGAATAATCTCAAATTACGTTATAATTTGGGCAGTCCTTGATTAGGCCGCCTCAGTGAACTTTGCTAAAAATGCGTCTTTGCGGGCATGGAAGCGTTCAACCAAATCATCTACCGCGTCTTGGTCGTAAGGCTTCAAGCCACTCGCAACCATACGCTTGATACCAGTGCCTACCACAATGCCATCTTCTTTGAACGCAAAGTTCAGGGTAACGACACCGCGCTTACCTTCAACGTCGAAAGTTGCGCCTGTAAATTCTACTTCTGGGTGGGTGAGATCAAGGCGAGAAAACTCAACTTCCATACTTTCATAAATCACTAATGGACGCTGGCAGTTGATCATCATTTGTTGTTCTTCCATGAGAGGAACCATGATGTGTGGGAAGTTTTTCCCAGAAAACTGAACGTAGTTTGTGACAACGTGTTCAATAAACGCTGCATCGTGATTGGTTTCGCCTTCACGAGACATATGCAAATATTCTTTGCCCGCCTCATCAATCACGGCGCTTTCTTTCTCACACTTATTTTCGATATGCAGACCAACACCATCGCTTACCATACCTGAGAACTTAAAACGCATTTTTTTGCTGATGCCTTCTTTGCTTAATAAAACTGCAAAGAGTAGGTCGCCAGGAACACAGAAGCGCTTGTTATCTTCATCATGAATAGGGTTGAAATCACCCGCTACACGCTTAGCAAAGTGGCTAGCTTGTTCGCGAGTGAATTGAAATTGGTGATTAGTGTTTGAAAAATAAGGTGTTAGAAACATAATTTATACGTAGTAACCATAACTGTCAGGGATTATATGCGAAACGGGGTTTGCCAATGGTCCATCCAGTGACAATTTATCGATTATAACCGTTGTTTCGTTTACTTTCATTGCCTTTAAGTATAGACCAAAGCTCCACATTGATGTGGAGCTTAACGTGAGTATAAATGAGACTAAGGTGTACTTTTCTAGTGAGGTTCTACGCTTTGTGTTGCTTGTCTGCTAGTGCGGTGGTGATGTCCCAACACAACCGAGCCGCTAATCGCGCGGTTTGGCTATCGATATCGTAATTCGGGTTATACTCTGCGATGTCGGCTAGCATCAGCTTATTTTTGTAGTGAAGAACTCTCTCTAAGAACGGCGAGATGATGTCATAACTCACCCCACGAGCTGCGGGGGCGCTTACCCCTGGAGCTGTTGCCGCAGGGAATACGTCTAAATCAATAGTGAGATAGAGATAGTCACAATCGTCGATAAAACGTTGTAGCTGCATCAGATGATCGTTGTGGTTTAAATAGCTGAGTTGATGATCTTCAACGTACCAGACGTTAAGTTCATCTGCCTTTTGGAATAATGCTTGTGTATTGCTACTGCGGCTAACGCCTAAGCATGCGTAATGGAAAGACCAGTCATTGTTCTGACAAAAGTGCTGAATTTGATTAAAAGGCGTACCCGAGCTCGGCTTCACATCTGCCAGTGGACTTTCAAAAGCACGTAAATCAAAATGTGCATCAAAATTGATGATACCGATTTTCGGCTTTTTCTCTGGATGATGAGATTTAAAATACTCGGCTAACCCTGAGAATGACGCCCAAGCAATTTCGTGTCCACCTCCCAGCACGACAACAGGGGTGTGGGGAAGGGCTTCTGAAATGACCTTCGCGCAACGTGCTTGGCTTTCTTCCAGTAAGTCATCCTCACAAACAATGGTGCCCAAATCATAGAGCGGTGCGTCGTTATGCCATGCAAGGTTTGCTAAAGCACGGCGGATAAGATCGGGGGATTTTTTCGCTCCCGTTCTACCTTTATTCCTTGCCACTCCTGCATCAGTAGCAAAGCCCACCACTGAAACCCCTTGTGTTACTGTATCCAGCTCGCTGGTGGACAGGTGCTGGATGACATGATGAACGCGTTGACCAAGTTTTCCGTCTTCAGGGTCTTGACGGCCTTGCCAATGAAATAGAGGATTGTGTAGATCAGACTGTGACATGTTAACGGTCTCCATGCGCAATATACTCACCATTGACTATACGTCCTATCAGACGTTTTGCCCCGACTTGATAGCTTAAATCTGAAGGGTGTTCGATATCCCAAATAGAAAAGTCTGCGTCGTAGCCCACATCAATAACCCCACGGGTTGTCCCATAGCCAAGAGCTTTCGCTGCATGCTGAGTTACGCCGCGTAGAGATTCTTGGGGAGTCAGACGGAACAAAGTACATGCCATGTTCATCATTAACGTCAAATCTGAAAATGGCGATGTGCCTGGGTTAACATCCGTTGCGATCGCCATCGGGATGTTGTGTGCTCTCAATAAATCAATGGGTGGTAATTGCGTTTCTCTTAAGAAATAAAATGCGCCAGGAAGCAGCGTCGCAACGGTATTTGATTGAGCCAACGCAACAACACCGTCCTCATCGAGAAACTCAATATGATCAGCGGAAAGACCATTATAGCGTGCTGTAAGAGCGGTGCCTCCAAGGTTAGAAAGCTGTTCTGTATGACCTTTAACTTTTAAACCATGTTGTTTTGCCGCGGTGAAGACTTTTTCGGTTTGTTCAAGGTTAAAGCCGATGGATTCACAAAACACATCAACGCTGGTGGCGAGGTTTTCTTTTGCAACTAACGGAATCATGTCCTGACATACATGTGCGATGTAGTCGTCTGCACGACCAGTAAATTCAGGTGGCACGGCATGAGCGGCGAGCAGCGTGGTTGTTATCTTCACATTTCGCTCACATTCCAAGGCTTTTGCCGCACGAAGCATTTTCAATTCGTCCTCGAGTGTTAATCCATAACCCGATTTCACTTCAATAGACGTTACACCGCTGTTTAATAACCCATCTAAGCGAGGAAGCGCGAGCTCAACTAACTGTTCTTCTGACGCTGCTCTTGTCGCATTGACGGTAGATAAAATGCCACCACCTTGCTGGGCAATCTCTTGGTACGGTACACCATTCAGGCGCTTCTCAAACTCATTCGAGCGATTGCCTGCATAAACAAGATGAGTATGACAATCGATGAGGCCTGGCATCATTAGCATACCTTGTAGATCGAGTGTCTGAGCGTAATGTTGAGGAGACAAGAGTGATTCGGTATCTGGCTTGTCCTCACCACTGCATCGTGTACTTATGGCAACGATTTTTCCCGATTGAATACCTACACGAGCAGGGGGGGTGGGTTGATAGCCAGTTTCTCCTGGTGTCATGGTAACCAGACGTGCATTTTCAATCAGCAAATCCATTTTTGTATCCTGTTCGTTTATGTTATAAATGTATATACAATTAAATAAGGTAAAACCAAACCTTTAACAATAATCGTGGTAAGAAAGTGTGATCACAGCGTACAAGTCAGTGTTTGTTAAAGAAGCACTTTTGAGCTGAGTTTATATTTGTTGCCCGGGTGATAGAGAAGTGCGGTACTGACCAATTTATCTTGGCTCCAGGTCCTTCGGTTTAATAGTAGACATGGTTCATTCGCTTGCATGTTTAAATCATGCTTAATACGGCTTTCTGGAACAATCGCCTCAACCGTGTGTTCAATTGCACTGAGCGGGCAATTATCTGAGAGATATTGATTAGGCGTTATTTGCGTAAAGTCTTGTTTTAGGTAGCTTGGTGCGTACTGGCTGTTTACCCAACGCAGTTCCAGTTGAATGGGTGTGCCGTTCTCGTAATGAACGATTTCGCTATAGAATACTTGTGTGCCAAGCATGACACCAAGTTTGGTTGCAATCTTATCGTCTGCCTTTATGGTGATTTGCTGGAGTACTTTGCTTTGATATTGGCATCCTCGGTCACGAACTTCCTGAGCAATATTACGAATGTCTAGTAAAGGCGACTCTGACTTTTCGCTAGGCTCGCAAACAAACGTGCCGAGTCTTGGACGGCGTTGCAGCTTGCCTTCGTTAACTAGATCTCGAATCGCTTTGTTAACGGTCATTCGGCTGACAGAAAACATCTCGGTTAACTCGAGTTCTGTGGCGATACGCTGTCCCACTTCCCATTCTCGTGACTCGATTTTTTCGAGTATAAATTGCTTTATTTGTTGGTAAAGTGGTGTGGACATGCGGATTCCTTTTATTTGACTATACAAATACTGCTTGCTTTACCTGTAGATTGCAACTCTTTCGTTCACTATTCCGGGTATACTTCAATGAGCATGACTCACGTATCAAGAGACGAGCAGTGCTAAAGTGAAGCTCGAAATGCCCCGTATTCTTGAGTTGTATTGCTTGAAGCAAACATGACAATTGTGTAAACAAGAAACACAAATCAAAATCATAAAGTCACATAAGGTAAGACATGTTCAAAAAATTAAAAGCATCGCTCGGTATTGGGGCTGCAAAAGTGGATACCATTTTACAAGAAATGAGTGTCTACCAAGGCGCAACGTTACAAGGGTATGTCCAGATTACAGGCGGTGACATTGAGCAAAAAATAGATGCGATCACCATTAAGCTGAATACCGAAATGAAAGTAGAAGTGGATGATAGTGTGAGTTATCAAACATTTACTATTGACCAGCTTAAAGCGGTAGAGCCTTTTGTGATTCAACCCAATGAAGAGAAACAAGTGCCATTTCAGTTGAAGTTGCACGACGAAACGCCGATAACGCTGGTCAATGCATTAAAAAATCAATGCCACGTTTGGTTAGAAACCACGTTAGATATCGACTTTGCCATGGATCCACGTGATCGTGATTACATCGAAGTCAAACCTTTACCTGTGGCCTCACGTGTTATTCAGGCCATAGAACAAGCGGGCTATACGATGGTAAAAGCGGATGTGGAAAAAGGCTTTTTGCGTGGGGGAGCGTTCACTTCACGTTCTGGGGTTTATCAGGAACTCGAGTTTCGCAACAATGGCTTCGTTACCATGAAAGAAATTGAGCTTTCCTTTATTTTACAAGGGCAGGTGATCCATTGCTTAGCCGAGGTTGACCGAGCATTAAGTCTAGCTGGCGATCAGTACCGTTCTTTTACTCTCCCCATCAATGCGTCAGATGCACAAGTATCGTCTGCTATCTCGCCTATCTTAAGTTTATAAGTAAGCGAATGCACTGGTAAGCTGAGGAGCAGAGAAGTACCGATATCCACGCTATGAGGCGATATCGGTACTGATTTGTGCGCTGCCCGTACAGGACTGAAGGACAGCGTATTCGCTTTTCAATCGGTTAACTTTGAGCGATTTTAACTCGGATTTTGCTCTTAGCGACAGTTGAAAGGTTTAGGTTTTTCACGGCTGCTTTAGCCTCACTTTCGTCAGGCATTTCGACAAACGCGAAACCTTTTGATAAACCTGTTTCTTGGTCTAATACCAAGTTGCACTCTGTTACGGTGCCGTGTGCGGAAAAAAGAACACGAATTTCATGTTCTGTTGTTGAACGCTCAAGATTGCGAACTAAAAGTTTCATAATGGTTGCCTAATATAAAATGCAGCCTAAGTGTCGCAGGTAAGTCAAAAAAAACCAAGAAAATATGAAGGTAATCATAACCACCAACGCTTGCTTATCGAAGGTTGTTTCGTTTTTTATTCAAGGGACGGCATTAAATACATAACCAGTTGTCATCCCCACGTTTGCTGGCAATATCAGAATAAAGTAGCGACTTAATACAGTGTCCATGATTTCATATCGCATATATATGGAATGTGCGCTAGTTAATAATTTTCGTCTAACTCCTCTTCGAGATCGTGATAATTATAACAAAATCGCCTGCTACTGGTAACGTTCCCGAAATATATTCGATAATATCGCATCATTGACAGAAATGACAAAGATGCTTTGGTAAATAGCTTCTATATTCTGGCTTTACAAAGAAATTTAACGTCAACATATGCTTGCATTTTTTATTGGGAACGTTTGCATGAATCCTACATAAATTAACGTGAGACTATGGAAATGAAACGACACACTTTAGCAATGGCAATCGCGCTTGGACTTATTACCGCACCGACCTTCGCAGCAACTGATGTGGATGCGCTAGAGCAGCGAATTAATGAATTGGAGCAGCGGTTAGAGCAAACAGAGAAAGTTTCAACAGAAGCAAACGATAAAGCGTCAAGTTTTGAGTTCCACGGCTATGCGCGTTCAGGATTACTCGTTAATGATGATCTGAATGGTGCTACAGGGAGTGGGCCATATATGACAGCTGCAGGCGCAATTGGTGCGCCAGTTGGACGTCTTGGCTTAGAAGATGACCATTATGTCGAGGCAAACTTAATCCATAAGCGTTTTGCAGATGATGGTTCGAGTGCACTATTTCGTATTATGCTTGCCGATAGTACTGAAACGAACAATGAATGGACGTCGAGTGAAAGCCAACTTAACGTTCGTCAGGTCTATGCTGAGTTAAATCAACTGACCATGTTTGCTGACTCAGAGACCTTTTCTGATGCAACGTTTTGGGCGGGCAAACGTTTTGACAGAGATAATTTTGACATCCACTTCTTTGATTCAGATATTGTGTTTTTATCTGGTACAGGCGCGGGCGTTTATGATGTTCAGTTGAGTGACGCATGGAAAGCAAACTTTTCTATTTATGGCCGTGATTTCGGTGAAATTGATAGTTCTTCAACAGACGTTGAAAACTATATCGCGACGATGAATAACCGCTTTGGCAACTGGCAACTGATGCTCAGTGGTATGACGTCGAAGGATAATGACGATCGTGAGAAAGGCGCTGCAGAGAACGGTTTCCATGCCATGTTGGCTTACCATAGCGACAGCTTCTTTGGTCTCAGTGAAGGCTTCTCGAAAACGGGTGTCTTGATGGGGAATGGGCTAGGTGCAGAACTAAAAGGCATTGGTTCAAACGGTGACTTGCTTGATGATGCGAAAGCGGTACGCCTGTTTAGCTATGGCGTGACGAGAATTGGAGATAATTGGCGCGTTGCGCCTGCATTACTGGCTGAGCATAGTCAGGATCGTTTTGACGACAATGATGAGTTTACGTGGGCCTCAGTTAACGTACGATTGGCTCAAGAATTTACCCAAAACTTTGAGATGGTTTACGAAGGTTCATACCAATACATGGATTTGGACAATGCGATGGACAAGGCGAGTGGTAGCTTCTACAAAGTGACATTGGCCCCGACACTGAAGATGTCAACAAGTGCTGGGTTCTTTGACCGACCAGAGCTTCGCTTTGCTACCAGCTACGTTGATTGGAGTGAAGACTTAAATGGTTACGCTATCAGTCAAGATGCTGGTGCTGCAACGATGGGCGAGGGTGGTGAAGTCATCTTTGCGCTTCAAATGGAGACTTGGTTCTAACGCCATCGTAACCAATTACAAGCTCACAATGCCAACCCTCTCCGGTTGGCATTTTTGTGGTCATTAACTAGAGATGAATCAACAGGATTGGCGATCAATGGTTTTAAAGGTTAAAACGACTTTACTCATTTCAAATCCCCGGTTTTCGATTCTATCTAACAATAACTTAGCGCCATTTACTCCGGCTTTGTCAAAGGCATAATTAAAGGTCGAAAGTGTGGGCGTACAGACAGATGCAAGTTCATCATCTCCCACACCAAGTACCGCAATATCTTCACCTGGTGTGAATCCAAGCTCTTGAATCGCTTGCATTGCACCGACGGCAATACGGTCAGTCGCGCAAAACAACCCATCGAGTTGTGGAAACTCTGCCAGTTTTTGTTTCGCGAGTTTATAGCCAGATTCGATACTAAAATCACCACGAGCATGAAACAGGAGCTCAAACCCGTGTTGATGTAAAGATTGAATGAAACCCTCAGATCGCTGCTTATCTACCGCAATATCGTCACCTTGTACGCCAATAAACCCCATCGATTGACAGCCTTTGGCGACCAATCGATTGCCAGCTTCAAACCCGACTCTGGAGTCGTCGTGAATAATACTTGGGATGTTAAACATGGACCGTCCTGACCAACAATAACAACGGGAACCGCAGAGTTTTGAATCGCTTTAACCAGCGCACTATCTAAGTTTGTTGCGTAGAGAATGATACCCTCAACGCGCTTTTGGTTAAAAATTTGAATATATTCAAGCTCTTTATCATGAGCTTGATGGGTGCTAGCCAACAGAACGTGTTTCCCTGCTTGTTCAAGCACAGCGGTTAAACCGTCCACACCTTGCGCTGTAGCATGAGACGAGACCCGAGGAACAATGACACCTACGAGGTTAGTTGTGCGCGATTTAAGATCTTTAGCAACTTGATTGGGAACGTAGCCGCACTCCGCCACGGCTTGGCGTACTTTCAGCTTGGTGGCTTCTTTCACACCATACTCATCGTTTATAACCCGTGAAACTGTTGATTTCGAAACGCCAGCTAGACGGGCGACATCATGCAGACTCGCCATTATTTATATCCATTGTTTATTTTTAGTTTTGGGATTGTTTGCAAAGAATCAATCAAACTCTTTTCTATTAGGTGGCAATTTTAACTGCCTTGTTTCTAATTAGGGAGAAAATTTAAAGATCGCCCTCACATTCTCATGCCTTTATCTTTGATCAATTGACGTTAATGCGCAAAAATCCTTATTGCAAACGTTCCCAAAAATGGCAAGCTCAAAATATAATCCAATGGGGTATGAAATGAATTATCCGGCAGTAGCAAAAGAGCTGTTAACTCTATTAGGCGGTAAAAGCAACATTACTGCACTGGCGCATTGTGCGACGCGTTTACGCCTTGCCGTAGCTGATGAGCAAAAAATAGATGAACAAGCTATCGATAACCTTGAAGGGGTAAAAGGCCAATTTAAGGTGGCAGGTCAGTACCAAATTATCTTTGGTTCTGGCATCGTTAACCAAGTTTACGCAGAACTGGCAAAGTTAACCGGCATGAGTGAAATGTCCACGAAAGACGTTGCTTCTGCTGGGGCAGATAATCAAAACATTATTCAACGTGCCGTCAAAGGATTGTCCGACATTTTTGTCCCAATCATTCCAGCGATTGTCGCGGGTGGTTTGTTGATGGGTATTTACAACTTGCTGACGGCGCAAGGGTTATTTATCGACGGCGAATCGTTGATTGGCGCGAACCCAGGTTTGGCTGATTTGGCGAATATGATTAATACGTTCGCTAATGCTCCTTTTGTATACTTACCCATTTTATTAGCGTTTTCAGCCAGTAAAAAGTTTGGCGGCAACCCTTTTCTAGGCGCTGCTTTAGGCATGTTGATGGTCCATCCTGAATTATTGAATGGATGGGGCTTTGGCGGGGCATCTGTTTCCGGTGATATCCCAGTTTGGAACATACTCGGGTTCGAAATTCAAAAAGTGGGCTACCAAGGCTCAGTGCTTCCCGTTTTGGTTTCGGCGTTTATTCTGGCGAAAGTTGAACTCGGCTTGCGTAAAGTTGTGCCATCGGTGCTAGATAACTTGCTGACTCCGCTGCTCTCAATTTTTATTGCCGGTTTATTAACGTTTACGCTTGTTGGGCCGTTTACACGTGATATTGGTTTCCTTCTTGGCGATGGCTTGAACTGGCTCTACAACTCAGCGGGTTTTGTTGGTGGCGCGGTATTTGGCCTTCTCTATGCGCCATTTGTTATTACTGGGATGCATCACAGCTTTATTGCTATCGAGACTCAACTTCTTGCGGATATCGCGACAACTGGCGGAACCTTCATCTTCCCGATTGCGGCGATGTCGAACATTTCCCAAGGTGCAGCAGCGTTGGCTGTTGGTGTGATGAGCGAGATAAGAAGATGAAAGGTATCGCGATACCATCAGGCGTAACTGGTCTATTGGGTATTACAGAGCCCGCTATGTTCGGTGTGAACCTGAAACTTCGTTACCCATTCATTGCGGCGGTATGCGCGGCAGCTGTATCCAGTGCTTTCATTACTATGTTCAATGTCAAAGCTCAGGCTCTAGGTGCAGCAGGTCTGCCTGGTATTATCTCCATCACTCCAGAAAAAATTGGCTACTACATTGCGGGTATGGCGATTGCGTTTATTACTGCGTTTGTGCTGACGGTACTTTTGGGACTTCGTGAGCGAGCGAAACTAAACAAGAAGGCGACAGCTTAACTATAACTCCTGAGGGTGGAATCCCCCCATTCCACTGCTTTTCCGAAATGCTCGGGGAGCTAGCCAAGCAGAGTCGGCTTGGCTAGCCTTTTTTATATTTTATCTCGGTAGTACTAAGAGTGAATAACGACGAGAGTGAGTGGTGTTAGCATGAACTCACACTGGCTATCGAGAATTTGAACGTTAGGGTAAGAAAGATGAATCAAGTTTGGGTAACTGGAGACGCAGTTGTTGATCTCATTCCAGAATCTGACACGACGCTGCTCAAGTGTCCGGGCGGTGCTCCAGCCAACGTCGCTGTTGCGGTTGCTCGGTTAGCGGGTAAAAGCGGCTTTTTTGGCCGTGTGGGGCGTGATCCTTTTGGTGATTTTATGGAATCAACATTATGTCAAGAAGGCGTCAATACTCAGTTTTTAGTTAAAGATCCTGACCAGCGCACTTCAACTGTGGTTGTTGATCTGGACGATGACGGCGAACGAAGTTTCACCTTTATGGTGAAGCCTAGTGCAGACCAATTTATGTCTATAGAAGATATTCCTGCTTTCAAGCAAGGTGATTGGTTGCATGTCTGTTCGATCTCGCTAGCAAATGAGCCGAGTAGAAGCAGTACTTTTGAAGCCATGACACGAGTAAAAGCCGCTGGTGGTTTCGTTAGTTTTGATCCAAATTTACGTGAAGAGGTGTGGCAAAACCGCTCAGAAATCATTGGTGTCGTGATGCAAGCGGTCGAGATGGCTGATGTTGTTAAATTTTCCGAAGAAGAGCTCCTTTTCCTAACTGGCTCTGATTCGATGGAGCACGGCCTCAAACACATATCGGACTTAGGAATACCTCTCGTTTTAATCACTCAAGGTGCTAAAGGGGTGTTGCGAGTGTTTGAAAAGCACAGTGAGTTAGTCACTGGGCGAGTAGTCACTCCCACTGATACGACAGGCGCAGGAGATGCGTTTGTGGGTGGTTTACTCGCGAGTTTAGCTCAGCATGAAAATTGGAAAGACCTTCATGTTATCAACACTGCCATTCTTTGGGCGAACGGTTGTGGGGCATTAGCGACCACACAAAAAGGCGCGATGACTGCGCTCCCGACCCAGTCTGAATTGCTGCAGTTTATTCATCAATGATCGCCAGATCCAATTTGAGTGAGAAAAATATATGAGCTTAAACAGCGGTTGGACGATAGAACAAAGGTACCGTCGGTTAGAGCAGATAGCTCAACACGACATTGAGGCGATGGCAAATAAGTGCCGTCAGGACGCGGGTTATCCCAATTACCATATCGCCCCTAAATTCGGCCTACTTAATGACCTAACGGGCTATGTTATTTCAATGGTGAACATCATATTTTCTACCAATGGACACCGGTTGGTCCCGTGCATGGGATGAAGTATTGGTATCATGTTTCGACCAAAGACTTTGTCCATTTCACTGATCACGGTGTAGGTCTGAGTCCGGATCAAGATTATGATTCGCATGGCGTTTATTCCGGTGGTGCACTAGTAGAAAACGACAAAGCGATATTGTTTTTCACTGGCAACAAGCGTGATGAAAATTGGAATCGAGTCCCCACACAGTGCTTTGCTACGATGTCTTCCAATGGCGACATTGAAAAACATGGAATTGTGATTGAGAATCAATATTACACCGAGCACTTTCGCGATCCAAAAGTCTGGAAACAGGGCGATGATTACTTCATGGTGGTTGGGGCACAAACCAGAGATGAGAAAGGCTCAATGGTGTTGTATCAGAGTAAGAGCTTAGACTCTTGGCAACATAGAGGCCCAATCAAAACGCGTTTTTCCGACCTGGGATATATGTGGGAATGCCCGGATTTTTTCGAAATCGATGGTAAGTCGGTGATGCTGTTTTCACCCCAGGGCGTATCAAGCTCCAATCCTTATGACTTTAAAAACATCTACTCTGTTGCGTATATCGTTGGAGATAGACTCAACATTGATACGTTAGAGCTAGAGAACCACCAAGATATCGCACAGCCGGATTACGGCTTCGATTTCTACGCGCCACAAACCTATTTGGATGAACAGGGAAGACGTATTCTTATCGCGTGGATTGGACTACCGGAAATCGACACGCCTTCTGTGGAATATCAATGGGCGGGTATGTTGTCTTTACCTCGTGAGTTGACTTTTAAAGATGGCTATTTGACGCAAAGCCCTTTGTCTGAACTCAAGAACTTAAGAGAGCAAGGTGTCACTTTCGTTGGCACTCACCATTTGGATACATGCAGCTTTCTGATCAAGCTTGAGTTAGAAAATGAAGCGTTTGAGTTAGAATTGAGTAACGCACACGGCGACAACGTCACGTTCAGTGCGGATGAGCACGACTTTAGCTTCGACCGCAGCAACATGTCACATCTGTATGCGCAAGAATTCGGATGTATACGAAAAGCGCCAAGACTCGACGCCAAGCAAACGATAGAGATTTATGTCGATAATTCAGTCATCGAGATTTTCATTAATGGTGGTAAACACACAATGACCAGTCGATTCTTTATTGATGGGCTTGAAACGGTCTCTTTAACGGGGCTTAAGCAAGCGACATTGTTTCCATTGAAGGGTATTAATGGATTGATTGACTAGACCTAATCACAACAGATATCTTACGAACTTGTTGGATACCAACGCCAGTCCAAAAGGAACTTCTGGCGTTGGTATTGTTTTTTTTTCGGTATGGGTGTTCTGGGAGGAACTGAATGATTAGGGAAATCACTCAATCTGATTTCGTGTCTTTTTGGCCAACATTTTCTGCGATTATCCAGGCACAAGAAACGTATGCATTCGATGCTGACATGACGTTAGACCAAGCATTTAGACTCTGGTGTGAAATGCCATTAAAAACGTATGTCTACGCAGAAAATGACCAAGTTTTAGGCTCTTACTATATTAAGCCAAACGCCATGGGGCCAAGCCGTCATGTTTGTAATTGTGGTTACATGGTGTCGAATGCCGCGAGGGGTAAAGGCATTGCTCGCCTAATGTGTGAGCACTCTCAACAAGTTGCGGTTGATCTTGGCTTTAAGGCGATGCAGTTCAATAGCGTTGTGTCGACCAATGAGGTCGCGGTTAACTTGTGGCAAAAGTTGGGCTTTAAGGTTGTCGGTATACTTCCAAACGCCTACCAACATGGTCAGTTAGGGCTGGTAGATTGTTATGTGATGTACAAGTGGTTGCGAGACTGATTTCGCTCCTAAAAAAACACCTGCCGAGATTAGAACTAGGGATCCAAAGCAGGTGTTTTTAGTTAGTTCACTTTACTTAGCGGTTATTTCACTAAGTAGTGTTTCACGAACTCTGTAATTTTTACCATGTCTGCGATGGCGATAAATTCTTCTGTTGTGTGAACTTTCGCCATACCAGTTGATAAGTTAACTGTCGTTAGGCCTTTCTTGTTGAAGTTGTTAGCATCGCTGCCACCACCAGTCCCTTTGGTGCGGGCTTCAATGCCCATGTCTGCAAAGGCAGCTTTGATAGCGGTAACATGAGCGTTGTCTTCTTCAATCACGAACGCATCGTAAGCACGAGTCGATTCGATTTCGACTTCTGCGCCGTGTTTTTTCGCTACGTTTTCGAATGTCGAAATCATGTGCTCAACTTGTGCGTCGAGTTTTTCGCCGTTGAGTGAGCGTGCTTCTGCGATCACTTTTAGTTCTGGCATCACGATGTTGGTTGCTTGACCGCCGTTCACCATACCAATGTTCGCAGTGGTTTCTTCATCAATGCGAAGTAGTTTCATTTGGCTGATTGCGTCTGCAGCTACGATAATCGCACTAATACCTTCTTCTGGCGCAAGACCAGCGTGAGCAGGGCGGCCTTTAATGGTGGCGGTGATCTTCTGTTGACCTGGAGCAGCAGTTACGATGGTGCCAATCGGGCCGCCAGTATCCAGCACAATTGCTTCTTTTGAAGTCACATGCGTCATATCGTAGTTTTTTGAACCAAAGAGACCGCCTTCTTCATAAACGGTAAATGCGATCTCTAGTGTTTTGTGCTCAAGGTTTTCGGCTTGAATGCAACGAACGGCTTCCATAATCGCTGCAATACCAGATTTATCATCACCACCAAGAATGGTGTTGCCTTTCGAACGGATGATGCCGTCTTCGATAATCGGCTCGATACCGATGCCCGGTTTAACCGTATCCATGTGGCAGCTCATTAAGATAGAGCCTTCTTTCTTACCTTCGAGACGTGCGTAGATATTAAAACCGTTCGTCAGGTGTTCCGGAAGAGCAAGTTTGTGAACGGTAAATCCGAGTTCACCTAATTGTTCAGCCAAGGTTTCTGCGATTTCGCGTTCGTTTTTAGATTCGCTGTCGATGCGGACCAGTTGGCAAAAGTGTTCAACTAGACGTTCTTGATTAATTTGTGTCATTTTGATGTCTCTTTTTTCTTGGTTCGAGTGCGCCTCGAAGGGTGGAAGAGGGCTCGAACGGGAACAGTATGTCTCTTATTACACAATTCAACCTGAGTGAAACTGCGTTGAATCAAAGAATAGTCCCACCTGACACGATTCTGACGGTTTTTAATTGCAAGTGGCGTGATTTATTAGCAATGAGACGGTGCGTAAAAGTGGATCTATAAATAATGACGACGTAGAGTTTCGATGTATTGACTTAGTGCGTATAAGAACTACATACGGCATGTTTGGTAACATTTTGTTTACATGTGACCGGCGGGTTTACTTATACATATATTTTATTTTATTTTTATCAAAATCAATGATTTGGATAGGTTTTTAACTTTGGCTACAGCGTAGTTAGTGTTGATGTAACATTAAATTTACAATTGATGATTCCAAGTTAATAAACCGAGATTTACGCCGCTCTATTCCAATTCGTTTCATCCTGCGCCAATTTAGAAGGATAAGGCCAACGCGCCCAATTGACGTAAGGAGAAAGTCATGATGGATACACACAATCCTTTAGGTACAGACGGGTTTGAATTTGTTGAATACACGGCAGCAGACAGCAAAGGCATTGAACAATTGAAAGCGTTGTTTGTATCGTTAGGTTTTGCTGAGATAGCCAAGCATCGTTCAAAAGAAGCGTGGTTGTATCGACAAGGTGACATCAGCTTCATCGTTAACGCGCAGCCCCATAGCCAAGCAGAAGCATTCGCTAAAATCCACGGCCCTTCTGTTTGCGGCATGGCGTTTCGAGTCAAAGACGCAACCACCGCACTGGAGCATGCATTGCAAAATGGTGGCAAAGAGTACAAAACCGAAATTGGGCCAATGGAGCTCAGTATTCCTGCGATATACGGTATTGGGGAAAGCTTACTGTATTTTGTTGATCGTTACGGTAAACAGAGCATTTATGACGTTGACTTCCGTTTCTATGACGATGCACAAGAGCGCTTAGCCCAGTCTGATGTGGGGCTCTACGAAATCGACCATCTGACTCATAACGTTAAGCAGGGCCATATGGATGTGTGGTCTGGCTTTTATGAGCGTATTGGTAATTTCCGTGAAATCCGTTACTTCGATATTGAAGGTAAACTCACAGGGCTAGTCAGTCGAGCCATGACGGCACCTTGCGGTAAAATTCGTATTCCAATCAATGAATCGTCCGATGACAAATCGCAAATTGAAGAGTTCATCCGTGAGTACAACGGTGAAGGCATTCAACACATAGCGCTAACCACCGATGATATTTATAAAACGGTCAAGACATTACGAGACCGAGGCATGGATTTTATGCCGACACCGGATACCTATTATGAGAAAGTCGATCAACGTGTGAAAGGGCACGGAGAAGACGTCAACACATTACGTGAGTTGCAAATTCTGATTGACGGTGCGCCAATGAAAGACGGAATCTTGCTGCAAATCTTCACTCAAACCGTGATTGGTCCTGTGTTCTTCGAAATCATTCAGCGTAAAGGCAATGAAGGCTTTGGTGAAGGTAACTTCAAAGCGCTATTTGAATCGATAGAAGAAGACCAAATCCGCCGTGGAGTACTAAGCGATGCATAAATGGATCACATTCCCTCATCGGGAGGGAGTGTGCTCTAAACAAGCACATGCTGATTTCCCGGAAGAGGCTATTTTTGAGCGTGAAGCAGGCCGGAGTGGATTCTTTGGCCCGGCAGCACATTTTCATCATCAACATGCCCCGACAGGCTGGTCTGAGTGGGAGGGCGAGCTTCGTCCGCGCGCTTTTGATTTCACTCTAGTGGAGAAAGCAAGCCAGATTACTCCTTGGGCTGTGCCGCATCTGTTGCATAACGCAGATTGTAAAATTCGTGTTTGGCGCATGGATGAAACCATGGAGTTTCTGGTGCGCAATGCGGACGGTGATGAACTGCTCTTTATTCACCAAGGGACAGCCGATCTTTTTTGTGATTACGGACATTTGCAGGTCAGTGAAGGGGATTATGTCATGATCCCGCGTTCGACGAGCTGGCGACTAGAACCCAGTGAACCGATGTTCATTCTTATGATTGAAAGCACCGATGCAGCATACACTTTGCCAGAAAAAGGATGGTGGGAAATCACGCGGTGTTTGACCCCGCAGTGCTGGAAACGCCCTCGATCAATGATCAATTCCGCGCCCAGTATTCTGAGAACAAAACTCAGGTACAGGTGAAACGCCACGATAAAGTCAGCGTGATTACTTATCCATTTAACCCATTAGACGCGATTGGCTGGCATGGTGACTTGGCGGTTGTGAAAGTGAACTGGCGTGATATTCGTCCACTTATGTCACATCGTTACCACTTACCACCGTCTGCACATACTACATTTGTAGGAGCAGGATTTGTGGTGTGTACTTTTGTGCCTCGTCCGATTGAGAGCGATCCTGGCGCGCTTAAAGTGCCGTTTTACCACAACAATGATGATTATGATGAAGTGTTGTTCTATCACGCGGGCGACTTCTTCAGTCGTGACAACATTGAAGCGGGGATGGTGACTTTCCATCCCGCGGGCTTTACTCACGGACCGCACCCGAAAGCGTTTAAAGCGGGACGGGAATATAAGAAGAAATTTACCGATGAAGTGGCGGTGATGATTGATACCCGGCATGCACTGCAGTTCTCCGATGAACTGGATAACGTTGAGAACAAAGAATACGTCTACAGCTGGCAAGGAAGTAAAGAGCAAAACAGTAAGGGGCAAGGATGAAATTAGCAACCAAGAAAAATAATACTCGCGATGGCCTGTTAATGGTCGTGAGCAAAGATTTAACGCGCTGCGTACCCGTGACAGAAATCTTCCATGCGATGAACTTAGCACCAACCATGCAAGTAGCGCTCGACAATTGGGATACGTTAGCTCCCCAATTAGAGGAGCTCTATACCGCTTTGAATGACGGTAAACTTGACGGGTACGACGAATTTGAACCGCACTACTGTGAATCTCCATTGCCTCGAGCGTATCAATGGGCGGATGGCAGTGCGTATGTTAACCACGTTGAATTGGTTCGCAAGGCGCGTGGTGCGGAAATGCCGGAGAGCTTTTGGGTAGACCCATTGATGTATCAAGGGGGCTCTGACGCGTTTATTGGTCCTTGTGACAATATAGAGTTTGCCAGTGATGAGTGGGGCATCGATTTTGAAGGAGAGGTTGCGGTTGTCACTGGTGATGTCCCTATGGGCGCAAGCATCGCTGAGGCACAGGAAGCTATTCGTCTTATTATGTTAGTGAACGATGTTTCTCTACGAGGTTTGATTCCGGCTGAGTTAGCCAAAGGGTTTGGTTTTTTCCAGTCTAAGCCCTCATCTGCCTTCTCACCTGTGGCTGTTACACCCGATGAACTCGGGGATGCGTGGTACGAAAATAAAGTGCATTTGCCATTGGTGTCGACGTATAACCACAAGCCGTTCGGCTGTCCAAATGCTGGCGTGGATATGACATTCGACTTTGCAGATCTCATTGTTCATGCCACCAAAACGAGACCGCTGTCAGCAGGTACAATCATTGGTTCTGGTACCGTATCAAACAAACAGGGAACCGACCATGGCACATCGATTGAAGAAGGGGGCGTGGGGTATTCATGTATTGCTGAAGTTCGTATGATTGAAACCATCCGAGATGGTAAACCGACGACTAACTTTATGTCTTTTGGTGACGCAATCAAACTGGAGATGTTTGATGCCGACGGTAACAGTATCTTTGGCGCGATCAACCAACAAGTGAGTCAATACCTCAAGCATTAATGGCAAATTAAAGACAAGGAAGGCGAATGAGTGAATCGATTACGCTTTATGGATATTGGCGCTCGTCTGCAGCTTATCGCGTTAGGATCTGCTTAAACTTGAAGGGACTTAATTACCATTCAACATCGGTACATTTAGTCCGTGATGGGGGGGAGCAACACAGCGATGAATATCACCAACTCAATCAGTCGGAACTGGTTCCCTTCTTGGTGGATGGCGATATTCAACTTAACCAGTCACTGGCAATTATTCAGTATCTTGATGAATATTATCCAGATGTGTCTGTTATTCCTGAGCAGGTTTCGCTTCGCTATCAGGCGCTAGCGCTGGCTCAGGATATTGCGATGGAGATCCATCCTTTAAATAACCTGAGGGTGTTACAGTATTTGGAACGCGATTTAGGCTGCGAACCTCAGCAGAAGGCGGCTTGGATACATCATTGGATACATAAAGGCTTCACTGCCTTGGAAGAAAAGTTGCTCAAGCACCGAAGACTGCATGGCGAGTGTCGGTTCAGCTTAACGGACTCTCCATGTATCGTAGATATATGCCTGGTCCCTCAGGTTTATAATGCATTGCGTTTTGATGTCGATATGGCGCGATACCCAGTGATCAATGCGATTGTTGACGAATGTAATCAACTATCGGCCTTTGTTGATGCCTCACCTGAACATCAACCCGATGCAAATTGCTAAAGAATAGTATTGGGCAAGACATGACCACGCCACAAAATTGCACCCTTTGGTTGCTCTGATTTACATTTCCACTTACTCTTTGAACAACTAGTTGTTTTGGGTGCAATTTATCTATGACCAACATATTTATCGTTGTTGTTCTTCTCGTTGCTTTCTTTTTTGTGATTCAAAAATACGTCATTAAACATGATGACACTCGCGATTATCCTTATCGAACTAAAGGTCCGTTGCTACGAGGCCAAGAAGGTGCGTTTTACAATGCGCTAAGAACGGCGGTTGGCGAACACGCTGTCGTGTTTGCCAAAGTAAGCATGTCGTCCTTAATCGCGCCAAAAGACATCAAAAATAAGAAGCAGTTTTTCATCGCCAGCAACCGTATCTCAAGAAGTTACTTTGACTATGTGATTTGCGATCCGCGCACATTGGAACCGCGAGTGATCATAGAGCTGGATAATGGACAGCCTCTCAACAAAGGAAAAGCAGAACGGCAAAAGCTACTGATGCATGTCTGTAAATCAGCGAATCTGCCATTGATAGGTACCTCGATCAAACACAGCTATCAAGTTGGTCGTTTACGTCGATTGCTGGCCGCACATATTGATTTGATTGAGCCGGACAAAGAGGTACGGTTTTGTAAAAAATGCGGTAGCCCGATGATCATCAAAACCGCCAGTCAGGGTGAGTTTAAAGGAAGACGTTTCTTTACCTGCAGTCGTCAACCCAACTGCACCTACACTGAAAACTACAATGTGGTCTTTGATACTGATGAGTAGTGTTTAATAACACTGCTATGGTTGTATCCCTCTCCGCGTTACTAACAGTTAGGCAGAGACAAGCACCTTGGGAGGATGGCATATCACTTCTATACTTGATCAAAAGAAGAACAGTAGGGAAGTACTATGCGATACGGATGGTTAATTTCAGCGTTACTCATTACCGCACATGCCAATGCGTTGCCAAACATAAAGCCGTTAGAATGCGAGCTAACTGACACACCCCAAGACCATTTTTTGTTTTACCGCGAACAAATGGTTTATCACAGTGATCAATTTGTTATCTTCCAATACTTCAAAGGTCGTGTGAGCACTCAAGTCGATGTGAAAACAGGTGAGCTCATTCGTACTACGTATATCGGTGACTCTTATAGCCCCAAGTATCAAATTTTATTTGGGCAATGCCATGACGTAGAAGAAACGTTGCAACTTTGGATGCTGAAACAAGTGCCTTACGACAATTGATCCAGTCATCATATGCTAACGAAGATCACACTTTTTCCCTAGGGTGGGGACTTGTTGCTGACAAAATCAGCAGAAAACAGTGGTTAAGTTTACATTTTCGCCAAACGGTTCAAAGATAGCGAATTTCTGCTTGCACCCTAAGAGGGTTATGGCTAATATCCCTCTCGTTCCAGAGAAATGCGTCCGTAGCTCAGCTGGTTAGAGTACCGCCTTGACATGGCGGGGGTCGGTGGTTCGAGTCCACTCGGACGCACCATTCTGAACTGAATGGTCAGGAACAAAAAATTTGGGTCCGTAGCTCAGTTGGTTAGAGTACTACCTTGACATGGTAGGGGTCGGCGATTCGAGTTCGCCCGGACCCACCAAATTTCGTTCTTTATGAACAAACAACAAAGCCCGCTTTTAGCGGGCTTTGTTGTTTCTAGCGTTTATAAGATAAGGCTAGAGTTCAATTTCCCTTCTTCTACTGTGAATAAATATGTAAGTCATATGCAGTGACTCATATCTGGTGACCACGCTATTCTTCACGACATAAGATTTAGTGTTGTTTAGGAAGCTTGGTCATCCCGTTGGTTGAATAGCAAACTCAGGTACAGCCTGATGTGTGAAGACAAAATTTGAGCGATTCTGCATGCGAAAAACAATAAATGCGGAGGAGGATGGATTGAGTGCCGCGTTCTTTCTTACGGCCCTCGCGCGAGTCCTTGGTTGCAGGAGTATGGTCCAAGAAAGCTGGATCACGTATTCCAGCTTTACTCTCATTTTCCTCAACATAACCCAAAATACTGAATAAACTCGCAATAGGCCTTGGTTTGTTGGTCGATGTCATCACGATAGAACTGAATAACGCTGCCAGGCCTTGCTTGCGCGAGCTTCATCAAACTTAATCTTGAAATACAGCCAAGCTTAGGGTACCCGCCCAACGTCTGACGATCGTTGAGGAGAATGATGGGCTGTCCATTAGCGGGAAATTGAATTGAACCATAGGCTATACCTTCTGATACAATACCACTTGCTCTGCATTCAATAGGTTCTCCTTCGAGACGTAACCCCATACGATCCAGCTTATCACTCACCTTGTAGGGCTTTGAGTAAAAATCTTGCTTGGCTTGGGTGCTGAACAAATCGGATTGATAAGACTCAATGACTGCTAAACAGAGTTCATCTGTGTACTTCGGAATAAAATGGCGCGGAACCCAGCTTACCTTTTTACTCTCAGTTGTCGAAAGTGTCAGTTCAATATTGGGTGACAGAATATCCCCTTCTTTAAGAGCACGACCAGGACTGTCTGGTAAGCCACCCAGTGTATTCCTAAGAACGGTTGATGCACTACCAAAATGATTGTACGCATCAATCCCTCCTTTAACGGCTAAGTAAGCACGAAAGCCAGTTTTTGCATAATTCAGCTTAAGTCGTTGCCCTTTTTTAATTGTAAAGCTACGCCAATTTTCAAGTGGTTGCTCGTCGAGCGTCGCGTTCATATTGGCACCAGTCAGTGCCAATATCATGTCACATTGTGCTTCGAATGCTGCATTCCCCATTATGATTTCTAATGTCGGTGAGTTCATCGGGTTGTTTAACAATTTGTTTGCCCAACAATGTGCGTGAAGGTCTGCAGGGCCTCCTACGCTAAGCCCTAAATGGGCAACACCAAAACGACCGCAGTCTTGAATTAAACTCAACATACCTGGAGAGAGCACCCTTAATCCAGTCATAGTTCCCCTCCTAAGCTTAGAAACTCATCTCTTTGAATCGGTGTAAAGCGGACTTTGTCTCCAGCTTCAAATGGCATCATTGGGTCTCTGTCTATATTGAACAGATCAAGTGGACACTTACCAATAATTTGCCATCCTCCTGGTGTCTCTAAAGGGTACACGGCAGTCTGGCGATCTGCGATTCCGACGCTTCCTTTCGCGACTTTTAGTCGTGGCTCCGCATGCCGTGGTGAAGAAATTTTAGGATCAACGGAACCAAGAAAAGCAAAACCAGGAGCAAAGCCTATAGCACACACGGTATATTCAGTTCTTGAGTGCAACTCGATCACTTGCTCTGTAGTAAGTTTTTTGTTCTTAGCCAGTGTTGCTAAGTCTGGTGCGACATCTGAATGATAGTAAACGGGCAAGGTTACGAGTTTAGAAGCACCATTTAGCTCACTTCTCATGACTTGCTGTCCCTGCTTATGGCACCAGTCAATAAATTCATTGGCCTCAACGTCTAAAGGGTTGTACTCAATTAATACAGATGTATAAGAGGGAATGACTTCGCACACGACTTGAGAATAATGTTTCTGCACTACTTGAGTAAATATACGGAGTTTTTCTATTAATCCGGGATCAATTTCATTGCCGAAGTAAACAATTAAGCAACACTCCGATACTCTGTCTACCGTGATCTTCATTGGTCTATCAGTTTGCGTAGCTGTTGAACAGTATTGATTGATTCTTGGTTATCACCATGCACACACACAGTGTCTGCATTCAGGGATAATTCGATACCGTCAACCGTTGTCACTGTGCCTTTTTCAATTAACTGTTTCACTTGGTTAATGATCAACTGTGGTTCATGGTGGACTGAACCCGGTGTTTGACGGGGAGCAAGCGTCCCTTCACTGGTATAAGCCCGATCGGCAAAAGCTTCAAAAAGCAAGGAAATTCCAGCTTCGTCTGCGATCGACTGATAAAGAGAATTGTCTGCTTTGGCTAGGATCATCAGTGGTACGTCAAATCCTGCTTTTGCAACGCCTTCAACAATCGCACGATAAATGTTTTCGTTACTCATCATGTCGTTGTATAACGCACCATGAGGTTTAATGTAGTCAATTTTTTGCCCAAACAGCTGGCACATGCCAACCATTGCTCCCACTTGGTAAACGACTAAATGTTTCAATTCATCCGCAGTATGTGGGATAGAACGACGGCCAAAGCCTTTTTTATCATCATAACCGGGATGCGCACCGATCGAGACCCCATGTTTTATGGCACTTTGGATAGTTTTAGCCATGATGTCAGGGTCTGAAGCGTGAAAACCACAAGCAATGTTGGCCATATGAACGAAAGGCATGACTTCATCATCCATACCAATAACCCAGCTACCGTAGCTTTCACCTAAGTCACAATTCAATTTCATTGAGGATTCTCCCTAATCTGTTTCTCTATGATTTAATAACCGTCTATTGTTCTAGATTCTGCCTGTCCCTGATAACTATCGTATTAGCAGCTTGAGTTCAGCAAACCGTGTCAGTACTACCATTCATTGGCAAGAACTAAGTCTTAACAGGGGGAGGGCAGAATCTGGCTTTCTAAACAGCTTTTTTCGCTTCAGGTTGATCTTCCCATTTAGGGAATGGTAAACCGTGATTGCCTTTATAATCTGGTGACTTAGGTTGTTCCCAACCTTCGAGTAATTCACTGTCGACTGAGTAAATTTCCACACCTAACGGACGGCATACTTTAAGAGGGTCCTCAGCATCTGGTCCCCATAAATGCACAGATAAATCTCCACCGGGACAAGTTGAAAGTGCACATAGAAGGTCAAT
This sequence comes from Vibrio mytili, assembly GCF_000830505.1. Taxonomy (GTDB): domain Bacteria; phylum Pseudomonadota; class Gammaproteobacteria; order Enterobacterales; family Vibrionaceae; genus Vibrio; species Vibrio mytili. Next base: position 194,000 of record NZ_JXOK01000037.1, read on the forward strand.
CTCGGCAAAAAACTCCAAGTAATCCCCTTTTTGCGCTGGGCAAGCCTTCATGAAGTAGTCGTCATCGGCATTTAGCCAGTACATTGGAAAACATTCAGTACATCATGAACATCAAACTCCGTTAGACCGTAAGGCATTACTGCTCGAGTTAAGTTAGAGTGACAGTGAAAGTCAAAGTCTTCGCCTGTCAATAGTTTGTTGATGTAAGGATCGCATCGTGTACCAAGAAGATCGTGCACTCGACCGCCGTGTTCATCGACACCGTAATCAGCCAGACTGTCTGACGTAATCGTTGCCATCGGGCGCAAAAACGGCAGGTTTGACCATAGACGGTCGTAGGTTGATACGTGTGCACCTTGCAGTTGACGTGTACGAGAAGCCCACATTCTTTCACGAGGGTTGTTCAGGTTCCACATGTTAAAGTCTCCCACTTGTGCACCTTCCGTTGCGACAATACGGAATACATGACCTGCAGGTACAACCCATGCTTGGCCAGTACGAATTGGGATATCGATAGACTTTACCAAGGTTCGCTTTTGAGTTTGTGTCGCGATGTTGTTGTAGAATTCTTTGTTCACATCGAGTGCCGAACCTTTGGTTGCTTGATAAGCGGCTGGGTAAAATTTAGTCATCACATAGTCCTTTAATTAAATAGATTTAATAACCGTTGTTCGGAGTCTTCTAGGTATTTAGATAAGCATGCAGTAGCGGCTTGCCTGTTCCCATTTTTTAAATGAGTAAAAATCTCTCTATCTTTCTCTACCCAAGGTTGTTGGAAGTACTTTTCATCTGGTGCGCAGGCAAAGAGAAGGCGCAATTGGGCGATGATAGAAGCAAAAAATGTATTTATTCTATTACTAGCCAAAATACCTACGATAGATTGATGAAACCTTAAGCTGTTAGTGGCAACTTCAGTCCAATTATCTTGTTCGACTGCAATTTCCACTTTATTTAATGCGTCTTCCATAGCCAGCAAAAGGTGTTCTTCGATCGGATGGTCACTCTGGCTCGCTTGAAGTTCCAGCGTTTTCCTGACCGTAAAAATGTCACTGACATCCTTCCTAGCCAGAATTTTTACTGTCGCTCCTTTGTTGCGTTTATAATCGACCAGTCCTTCACAAAGCAGTTGTCGTAAGGCTTCACGTACCGTATTACGTGAGGCTTGAAGCCTTTCTGCTATATCAATTTCCCCCAGAGTTTGACCAACATAAAGTTTCCCTGAAATCATTTCGTCACGCAGTAGGCTAGCCACTCTCTCGAAGGCAGGTAAGTGGTCGTATTGTTTATCAAGCACAATAGGGAACATTATTTTCCTCCAGTTGACTCAGTGCATGCTGCTGATTGGAAAGGAACTTTTTCAGTCGAGGTTGATTAGACTGCAATAAAGTCTTAGGTTGGTCAGCAGCTTTGATCTCGCCATCTTCCATGAAGACAACGCGATCAGATACCTTAAATGCAAATTGCATTTCATGAGTAACGATGATCATTGTCATTCCTTCCTTGGCCAGTTGCTCCATTACTTTCAGTACGTCCCCGACAAGTTCAGGGTCGAGAGCCGATGTAGGTTCATCAAATAGCATTATGTCTGGTTTCATTGCTAACGCTCGAGCAATAGCGACACGCTGTTGTTGTCCCCCAGATAATTGATGAGGATACTTGTGAGCATGTTCGATCAAACCAACTTTATTGAGTAAAGATAAGCCAAGTTGTTTGAGGCTCTGCTCACTTCCTTTGTTATGATACAAAGGAGCCATGGTGATGTTTTCTAGTACTGTTTTGTGTGGAAAAAGGTTAAACCCTTGAAACACCATGCCTATTTTTTGAATAGACTGATAATAGCTTTTACTAGGCCGTCCTGTGGAAGTAGGCTCAAGAAATGCTTTGTCATCGAAAAGTATTGTCCCATCATTCAACATCTCCATTCCATTGATCGTACGTATCAGCGTTGTTTTTCCTGAGCCAGAAGGACCAATAATAGAAATCACTTCACCTTTTTTAACTCTTAAACTGACACCTTTTAATACTTCCTTACTGCCGTAGGACTTTTTAACTGCCGCTAGTTCAATGATATTTTTTGCGCTCGCCTCTATTGGCGGTTTTTCAATGATATCTTTGTGTGATGTCGCTAATGAAAGCTCCGACTCTGAGATGGCAATGGTTTTCTTATTGGTCACATCAAACCATGCCTCTAAACGATGGATAACCCAATCAAACACGGTCACTATAAGAACGTAGTAACAAGCGACCGCGAGAAGAGTTTCGATCACTTTGAAGTTTTGCGTATACAACCTCTGTCCAACCATGAGTATTTCAGATAGTGATATGACTGATACTAAAGATGTTAGTTTGACAATCGTGACGAACTCGTTCGAAAGAGATGGCAGTGCAATCTTAAAAGCCTGAGGTATCACTATCATCTTTTGAATGCCTGAAAAGGAAATGGCGAGCGCTTTACCTGCTTCCGTTTGTCCTTTATTGACTGATAATAATCCTCCTCTATGAATTTCTGCGATGTAGGCAGACTCACTAACGATTAAAGCGATGAGTCCGGATATAAAAGGAGAAGATAACCAGTCTGCGCTCTCGGGAAGAAATAGAGGAACGTTGTAAATCAAGATGACTAAAACTATCAACGGTAAGCTTCGGAACAGCCAAATATAGCCGCTAGCAATCACACTGATGAGTTTTATATGGGATTGTTTAGCAAGTGCCAAAATCACACCAAAGATATTCCCACAGATCCAGGTTAAGACGCTGAGCTTAATGACAAGCAAAGAAGCCTGCCAAAAGTCTACGTTCTGGAATAAGCTTGTAAAATAAGACCAATCAAATTGCATATGAAACTCCTAGTGAGAGCCCAGCCTTGCGGAAGGGCTCTGCGATTTACTTATAACGTGCCGTTCAAAGCAGCTTCAAATTCTTGCTCGCTAGGAGCCGAGACGCTGTACTTCTCAAGTAGTGCCAGGAACTCTGGAGTCTGCTCAACACGTTTTACAGCGGCTGCTACCTCACTTTTAAAGTCGTCTTGACCTTTTTTTACAGCGAGTCCAACGACAACGGGATAGATGATGTCGCTGGTCAGTTCGAGTTTTCCAGATTTGGTTGCAGCAACCTTTGCGACAGCAGCATCTTCAAACTGTGCGTCTACCATTCCAGCGATGAGTGCTTGGCTTGCTTCTGGTGAAGTCGGGAATTCTCGCACATCAATTTTACCGAGGTTATTAGGCTCACACTCGGATTTTGATACTGCGTGAAGCTTTTTGATCCAGGCTGCGCTTGAATCGAACTTACCCGCTTACCGCAAAGGTCGCTGGGTTTAGAAGGCTTAAACGCACCAGTTTTAGAAGCGAGAAGCAAGCCGCCAGTTTTCATATAAGGGATGTAATCAATTTCTTTAGCTCGCTCTGGAGTGACGTAAAGTGTTGAGGCAATCACGTCAAATTTACCCAGATTAACTCCCATGATTAAATTTGCGAACCGTGTATCTAAAAAGGTTGGTTCTTTATTCAACTCATTGGAAACGAGGCGCATGAATTCAGCATCAAAGCCAGATGCTACTTTTCCTTCAAGATAGTTGTAAGGGGGGTAGGTGAGATCGGTGCCTATCTTTAAGCTACTTTGTGCAGCAATGCTTGTGCTTAGCATTGAAAGTCCTAAGCCGAATGCTGCAACAATCGCTTTCTTGCTCTTCAATATACTCATATGACTAATTCCTTTTAGATATTTTCATGCTCATTGTTCAACAATTATTGTTGAACAATAATTGTTGAACAATGTATAAGGAATATTTGTGCCAACTTTAAAATAAAGGCTAAGGCACTGATTTTATGTGGTTTAATTAAATTTAGTGCTGGTTGGTTTACGTATGCATGCACTGAGGTGGTGCGACTTTCCCCATAAGTGAGCATCAAAAGCACCTAGATATCAAACGTTCTAGATTGAAGGATCAGCAGTTTCTAGAACAAAGATTGAGCCACTTTAGGAACTCATAACGAGTGGAAAGGTAACGTTAGGTAAACGTGAGTAACAGGCAGGTTTAATGTACCTTCCAGGATTATTATCGAAAAGCATGGTACCTCGAAATCACGCTGTTGGTTGTCAAAAGCGCTATGGCTCGAACAAAAAGTGGAAACAAAAGTATGGTTACCACAAGCGTTCACTGTCTGAAGCCGCCATGTATCGAGTGAAGCACTACACGGGGCATCGCTGACTTTGCGTCACTACAATGCACAAGTAGGGGAGAGTTACGTCATGATTAAGACGTTAAATAAGCTTACTGGGCTAAGTATGCCCGAAACTCAGTATATCGTTTAAAAGATAGCCTATTTAGGTAGAGGTAACTCTTAAACAGAACTCCGCAACAAAGCCTCTCGTCGCTTAAAGCGGGGTAGATCGAATGGATATTAACTAATACAACATTGATTTACGCCTAACCAAAAGCACAAGGGTAGAAACCAAATAAGGCTGGTAAACCAGCCCTTATTTGATCAAACTTTTGATAGAATATCGTTGACCACACTTTTCGGTGGCTGATTGATATCGATGTAAATCGCTTCTTCTTCGCTCGGTTCTATTAGAGTATTAAACTGGCTCTTTAACATGGCTGAACCTTGGAAATAGTGATCTTCTCGGGCCTTAAGCCGTGACCATATTGTGTCAAAATCGCCTTTTAAATAGCAGAACGTGAGGTCAGTGCAACCTGATCTTAATGTTTCTCTGTACTCGGGTTTCAGTGCAGAGCATGCTAAAACTAAGTTGTCTTGCTCTTGGATCAGAGCATTTAGCGTCAGCAACCACTCTTTTCTGTCTTCATCTGTTAGCGGAACGCCATTTCTCATTTTTTCAACGTTTGCCGCTGGGTGGTAATCATCACCATCGAAAAACGGGATGTTTAAAGATTTTGCCAGCGAGTCACCGATAGAAGATTTACCGCACCCAGAAACACCCATAACGATATATTTTTTATTCATAGTATCAACTCATAATTAGGCTTAATGGGCAAGCTTATCGCCACCACAATGCAAGCTCAGGGAACATGATAACCAGAGCAAGAACACAAACTTGTAGTGCAATAAACGGCAGTAGTGCTGTGAAAATTTCACCAAGGCTAATGTCTTTCGGCGCAACAGATTTTAGATAAAACGCTGCTGGACCAAACGGTGGAGACAAGAACGCAACCTGCATGTTTAGACAGAACACCACACCAAACCAAATTGGATCCATTCCAAGGCCAGTGATGATCGGGACGAAAATCGGCATAGTCAGTAGTGCAACGCCAACCCAGTCCAAGAACATACCCAAAACAAAAAGGATCGCCATCATGATAAGCAGGGTAGACATCGCGTTCCCGCCACTTAAGGCGAGAATCGTTTCCTCTACAAAGTCGATACCACCCATTAGGTTATATACGCCAACCAGAGCTGAAGCGCCGATACCAATCCACATGATCATGCCGCAGGTACGCATAGTTGCGATGGAAGACTCTTTGACCATTTTCCAATTTAGCTCTTTGCGAATCGCAGCACTGATAGCAATACCTACCACACCCAGCGCAGAGGCTTCGGTAACTGATGCAACACCGGTGTATATACTACCAAGAACCGTTGCAACTGATAGTAAAGGGAAGAACAGTGCTTTGAAGTAACTCGGGTGAGCTTCAGCATCTTTGGCCAAATCTTCTTCTGATGGCAGCGGTGCAAGAGCTGGATTAAGCTTACAGCGAATCAGTACGTAAGCCATGTAGAACATCGCCAGAATGAACGCTGGTAAGAATGCGGCTTTAAATAGCTCGCCAATAGACACTGACGCTGATAAACCATAGATAATCAGTACGATACTTGGTGGCAGCATAGTACCTAACGCACCACCAGCACAGGTGGTACCAATTGCTAGCTTACGGTCATAACCTAGTCTTAGCATTTGTGGCAACGCAAGAATACCGAGCAGCACTGTTTCACCACCGATAACTCCCGACATAGAAGCAAGGATCACGGCAACAAGTAAGGTCTGAACCGCGACACCACCACGCACTTTACGGCCGACACTTTTCATTGCATCGAACAAGTCTCGAGCGATTCCTGAGCGGTCGAGTAACGCAGCCATCAGTACAAACATCGGCACCGCAAGGAACACATAACCACTTACGAAGCTGAAAATACGGCTGGTGATAAGCGGTAGCGCATCGACACCAAACCAGCCTAAGGTAAAGATCAGTGCGACAAGACCTGTTACGAAAGCGAGTTGCATGCCAGTCAACAATAGACCAATCATCAATACCAGCATCAACAAGCTGCCATACTCGATTCCAATTGATGACAAGTTCGATGTGAAGGTTTGCACACCGACCCAACCTAAAGCAGCTGCTAAGGTCAGAAGGCCAATGACAAGGAACACAGGTTTGTAGCTCCCTACAGAAGGTTTTGTAGAAGATAAGTTATTCATCGCCTTCGTCCCTTAGTTGTTGAATTTCTTTAATCAAATGCAAAATAAATTGAATAAACATCAGGCAAACGGTAAATAGAATGATGCCTTTAAGCAGGGCAGGAAATGGAGGATTCCAAGCGGAGCCCGAGGTTTCTAATCTCAATCCACCCCAAGGTGCAAACCAAGAGTTAGCCACAGTTTGCCACGCTGCATAAATCAATAACCCGCTAAACAGCAACCCTGCTAGATGGTGAAAGACATTCAGGTAACGTTTTGTCTTTTGTGATACCGCATCGTAAACGAGAACGACCCTTACGTGCTTGTCGGTTGCGAGAGCGTAGGCCCCGCCGATCACAAACAGTGCTCCACCAATAAAGGAGGCGGTTTCGTGTACCCACATGGTTGGTGAGTTAAACAAATAGCGGCTCGCTACTTCGTAAAATGAAATGATGACGGTGGCAACAAACAATAAACTAAACAGCTCACTGATTTTGGTTATTGCTTTGTCGAGAATATTCTGGGGCATTTCAGCCGCTAGATTTGTGTCTGATTCTTTCATATGTCTAATTCCAAATGAAATAGGGAGGAGTAAACCTCCCTTTTTTTAACAACTTATAGAAGACCCGAGTCTTTTAGGTAAGTCGTAATAGAATCGTAAACTTTTTTCGCATTAGGAGAGAGCTCGGCATATTTTTCCCACTCGCCCATCGCTATCAGACGGAACTTCTTACGCTCTTCTTCCGACCAGTCGTGAATGGTAATGTTAGGGTTTGCTTCAGCTTCTTTAACGGCTTTCTGGTCTGCGATACGCAGTTGAGTCGTAATATCTTCAGCGAAGTCACGAACCGATACCGTCATGATCTCTTGAAGATCGGCAGGTAGTTTGTCCCACTTTTTCTGACTCATTGAGATATCAATCGTTGGCAGTGAGTGGAAACCCGGTTGAACTGGGTGAGTTGCGATATCGTTCATGCCTGCTTGCTGGTTAGTAGAGAAAACGGTGTAGTCAGCAGCATCAATAACGCCTTTGCTCAAACCAGTAAAAACTTCTGAACCTGGTAGGTTTACAGGGGTCGCACCTGCAGCCGCAAATACTTGTTGAACCAAACCTTCTGGAGCACGCAACTTAAGGCCTTTAAGGTCGTCAACACCGTTAAGTGGTACCTTAGATACAAACGACTCTACGCCTGTTGTTGAGCCACCAATGTATTTCACTCCGTAAGGTGCATAGAGCTCAGTCATTAACTCATAACCACCACCGTAGTTGATGTATTGAAGTAGTTGGCGAGTGTCTGACCATGCACCAACCATATTACCGATCAGACCAAATGCTGGATCTTGGCCAGTAAAGTAACCTGTTGCGGTAATGTGACCATCGATAATGCCCATTTTGATAGCGCCTAAGGTTTCTGTGTGTTTAACCACAGCACCAACAGGCAGTAGGTCGATTTCAATACGACCACCAGACATTTTCTCTACGCGTTCGGTCCATTCTTTTTGAACTTGAAAGTTCTTGTCACCAGATGGATCACTGGATTGAAATTTGAAGTTAAAGTCAGCAGCGAAAGCGGAAGTGGATAGCAACGCTAGTGAGATAGCTGAGGTTAGGGATTTTTGTATGATGTTCATTCATTCGTCCTTTAATCTATTATCGGATCTACTTGTATTCCTACTACGCCCGATGTTACCGGGAACATTGTGCAAGTTACCGGTAACATCGGTTGAATTCTAGGAGTTTGATCACGTTCCGTAACATCTTTAATTAGTTTTTAACATGAATGAGATGTCTGTTTATGAATGAGGGTTTATATCTTTTCGATAGAATTCTTCGCGCTGAGATAGACTTTGCTATTTGTTTCAGTTATATCTCGTCATTCTGTTCGATGTCATTTGGTAAAAGGGTTGATCGTCATGTTGGAGATGTTTGGCGTCATTAATATATGGACGTATTTGGTCGGTCTGACCATGATCATTCTTGCTCCGGGTCCAAACTCTCTCTATGTATTGAAATCGAGTTCATCGCTGGGTGTTAAGGCGGGTTACAAAGCGGCCTCAGGTGTGCTTATTGGTGATGCGGTCTTAATTTTACTCTCTTACCTAGGTGTTGCTTCGTTAATTCAAACTTCTCCCGTCCTGTTCACGATCATTCGCTACTTGGGTGCCGCATACTTGCTGTATTTAGGGGTGAAAATCATTCATCAGTTAATGAGCAAAAGTGATGATGGAGAATCAAACGTCGCTCGCCCTAAGAAACGCGAAAATGTGTTTGCTAAATCGCTGACTTTGAGTTTGACCAATCCGAAAGCGATTCTGTTTTACGTCTCATTCTTTATCCAATTTATCGATTATACGTATGAACACACGTGGGTTTCATACTTAATCCTCGCGTTTATTCTCGAAGTTTTCAGTATCATTTATTTGAGTACACTGATCTTTCTCGGGTCATCATTAACTCAATTATTCAAAGATAATAAGGTGTTAGCAAAGTTAGGTAACGGGTTGCTTGGCATGTTCTTTATGGGGTTTGCTGCACGACTAGCGAGTTTGAGCTGATATGGTCCCGGCTCGCGTACTTTGTTCATGGTTATTTTATCGACGAAACTCCAGTTGACCCAATATATCGTACGCCCCGTTATTGCAAGTAGAGAGCAATATAACGAGCTGATTTTCGCAAATATATTCAGAGTCTAGAAAAGACACTTTTTAGTCTCAGCTCTATGATCAGGTTCGCGCCAGATTGTCTTCATAAACTTTAAAGCATAATTAGGTTGCTGTTTGGGGCAACAGGTCTTCAATCTGGTGGTCTAACCGTTTTGTCATCTTTAATTTTCATTGCAAATTCTGATTAAGTTCTTACCTCAACAGATTGATTTTTAGCCATAATTGACCAAGCAATTTGGGTTCTTTTCGCCCTTGTCGTAGACCTTGCTTACCATAGTAATGTCGTACGCCCTCCCATGTAGTTGAAAGTCGGTGTGCACACTCATCATTGAGACCCCCCTTTGACAATGGTGGATTGTCGCCAAGCATTATCAGACGTTTGGTAGAGTCGTTGGCTCGAGCCAGTTCATCCATATGTTACAAACCTGTCATCTAGCTGACTTGATAGGTTTTTAGTCACACTTTAATCACAAGTGTGACTGAGGTTCGAAAGTGTTTAACATTAGGGGCAGCGTATCAAAAGTTGATGTAATTTAGGTGGTTGCTAAGCTTAATTGATAATTTAGAAAGAGAGATAGGTTGCTGTATCTTTAACAAAGTTCTTCGCACTGGCCGCTTGTTTTTACATATAATTAGACGAGTGGATTGCATGGGCTTTTGAAAGGGTAATGTCACTGATTTGATTCGGTGTGTTTTAACATAGAACGCGGTATTTCAGGGAAGTAAAACGGGTAATGCGAGTTTTAATTGTAGAAGATGATCGATTAATTAGTGAGTCACTAGAGCAGCGCTTTAACGATCTAGGTCATGGTGTGGACTGTGCTTATGATGGTGATGTGGCGTATTCACTCGTTTCTCATACTCAATACGATTTAATTATTTTAGACCTCAACCTTCCCAATCGAACAGGGGAAGAAATCACCAAAAAAATCCGACAAGTCTCAAATACACCTATATTAATTTTAACCGCTCGGAAAGAAGTCTACGACAGAATTAATTTGCTGGACTTAGGTGCGGATGATTTTTTAAGTAAGCCATTCGACTTGGGAGAGTTAGAAGCACGCTGTCGAAGTATTGTCCGCCGAAGCCAGGGTAATGATAATAACGTGGTAGAGCTGGGCAACTTGAGTTTTGATTCAGCGACGGCAACGGTAAAAGTGAAGGGCGAAAATATCACGCTCAAACAGCGAGAGTATCGTCTATTAGAGGTCTTTGTCAGCCACCCTAATCGTGTGATGAGTAAAGAGGAAATTATTGATCATTTGTATGGTTATGATAACCCCCCTAACCATAATGCTATTGAGACCTATGTAGGGCGACTGCGAAAAGCGTTGGGAGACAGCAATGTGGAGATTAAAACTCTACGCGGTTTAGGCTATGTATTATCCGTGCAATCATAATGTTCTCTATTTCAACGCGCTCACTCCGATTCCAGCTGCTCGCCTATTCGACCAGTACCTTACTTTTTATTGGCCTTATCTCTATGTTAGGTGTGAAGCGATATGCCTATGAAACCGCGCAACACACCTTTGACCGTCCACTGGCAAATGCCGCATTACAAATTCTGGAAGAAGTCCGATTGGAAGCCGGTGAGTTAAGTGTTGATTTGCCGTTTTCTGCATTTAGTGGGCTTGCGGACTCACCGCGGGACAAAGTGTACTATTTAGTGGCGACCAAACAAAAAGAGTTCGTAACCGGATATAGCGCGTTATTATCAGAAAAGGTGGTCGTTTCGCAAATCGATGCCAACCCAATTCAGTTGGAAGTTGTCCCTCATTATTTTGACTTGAAGTTTAAAAAGCAGCATGTGCGCTTTGCATTGGTGGGTCGAGTGATTAATACCCGTAAGGGGCCGCATCATGTGTATGTGTTAGTTGGGCAAACGACAGAAGCCCGAACGGATTGGGAGCAGCAACTCTCTAGCGTCGCATCCAAACTTATCTTGGGCGTTGTACTTTGTACGATGATCGTCATTGTCATCTTGATTGCTCAAGTACTCAAACCACTTAAAGTGATTAATAGAAAAATATCACAGCGTTCAAATGTGGATCTAACCCCGATAGATTTACAGGGACCGGAAGAAGTTATGCATTTGGTGAGAACGATAAATAGCTTTATGTTTCAACTAGATGAAACGCTATCAAACTTAAAAAATTTTACAAGCGAGGCCGCGCATCAATTAAAGACTCCCCTCGCGGGTATGAGAGCTCAAGTTGAGCTGATGTTAAGTCGAGAGACCTCAACGCAGTCAATCCAGTCACTGATTCGTATCTTAGAGGCGTGTGGCGTTTTAGAAAGAACGATAGAACAGCTCTTGAACCATGCGACGATAAAACACCGTTTTCGCAGTATGGAACCACAAAGCGTGAATATAAATCATCTCGTGCAATCTGTTTGTCGAGACCTTGCCATTAATGCGCTCAAACGAAATATCGAGCTTAGCTTCCAACAGAGTTTCCTATTTAAAATAACGGGTGATGAGTTTTCGGTGAGGCAGATGTTGCTCAACTTAATCGAAAACGCGATTAAATATTCTCCTGATTCGAGTGTGGTGGAAGTTGAAATTGCTCAACGTGGCACCAAAGCCATTATTTTGATCCGAGATTATGGTGTCGGCATTCAAGACGCGGACAAACCACATGTCTTCGAGCGGTTCTATCGGATCTCGGAAAATAGCCAATCTGGTACAGGATTAGGAATGAGTATTGCGGCCGATGTTGCAGAGAAATCCCATGCTCAATTGTTCTTACTTGATACGGTTCCACATGGCTTAACGGTCGAAATTCAATTCCCATATCGTAGATGGGAGGAGATTTAATTATGTTGCAACGCTTTATCTTTATTACGACATTATGTGGGATGTGTTTGTCGAGTGCTTTGGCCAGTGAAACTCAACCTCGACTCGTTAGAGTATTTGGGGCGGCTTATCTGTCTGAGATGAAACCACTTCTCGATGACTTTTCTGATCGTAATCCGGATATTGATATCCAATATAAATGGATGAGCAGCGAAGACCTTGATCGTTATATTCGTGATCAACAAAAACCACAACCGGATGTGACCATAAGCTCGGTGATGCATCTGCAACTGCGGTTGGTCAACGATGGCTATGCGCTTGAACATAAACGTATTCATAAGCGTAGTTCGAACGTACATGAGTTACTGCCCGATTGGAGCCAGTGGCGCGATGAACTGTTTGGTTTTAGTTTTGAGCCTGCGGTCGTTGTGTTTAACAAGTCGTTTTTAGAGGGGAAACAAATCCCTACGAATCGCATTGAACTTATGTCGTTTATTCGTCGCTATAGTGATGAGTTTATGGGCAAGATTGGGGTTTATGATATTCGTAAAGTAGGCATCGGATATTTGCTTTGGTCGTTTGAGCGGCAGCAAGCTCGCAATTATGGGCAATTTCTCGAGCTATTTAATCTTCACTACGCTCGTACTTTTGACAGTTCACGAGATATGCTGGATGCCTTAAGTTCCGGTGAAATTGTGATGGCTTATAACATTCTGGGGTCATATGCACAGAGTTGGCAACAGCTCAACGATGATGTATCGATCACATCGATGAGTGACTACACCCCAGTGATCATTCGAACTGCGTTTATTAATCGAACAACCAAAAATGTCCAAGGCGCTCAGAAATTTATTGATTATATACTTTCTTCTTCCGGACAGTGGGTGATGTCTGAGCAGACGAATATGCCGCCGATACGCACTGATATTAATAGTGTTAACTCCGCCTCGTATATGCGCCAGCAGTATGCTGAACAGCTGAAACCTTTACCTCTTGACGTACGTTTGCTTGTCTTTGCCGACGAAAGTAAACGGCAGATTGTGATTACGGAATGGGAAAATGCGTTAAAAGATTATGACTGACATGACATTACCTGCTCTTATGGTGTCGTGAGTCAGCGATTTGACAGGTTCATTTTGTAGCTTGATACCACCACTTTTTGGACTTGAAAGTGGCAATAATGGTAAGGAGCACAAAATGACACAATCCCAGTTTATCCCTTGCATGCTTATCCGTGGTGGCACGTCCAAGGGCGCTTATTTTCTCGCCAGCGATCTTCCTCAATCTCCAGAACTAAGAGATCAACTACTGATTCAGATAATGGGGTCGGGAGATGTTCAACAAATTAACGGTATTGGTGGCGGTACCACTTTGACGAGTAAGGTGGGAATTGTTTCTCGCTCTGATTCAGAAGATGCTGAGTTGGATTACCTTTTTGCACAAGTTGGCGTTGAAGAAAAATTAGTCGATACCAAACCCTCTTGTGGCAATATTTTATCAGGTGTTATCGCTTTTGCCTCTGAAAAAGGCCTAATCGAACTTGCTGATGGCACGACGACCGTGCGGGTTAAGAACGTCAATACCAATACAATTATTGATGTAACAGCAGAAACGCCTAACAAATCCCTGAAGTTTGACGGTAGCACTACTATCGATGGGGTTCAGGGAACGGGTTCTCCAATTCTTCTCAACTTTCTTGATGTTGGTGGCGCAAAAACAGGCAAATTATTCCCTACAGGTTCAGTTCGAGAGACGATTAATAATATCGACGTCACTTGTATTGATGCTGCTGTTCCCATGGTCCACATTCCAGCTCAAGCTCTTGGGCTGATAGGTAATGAAACGAAGTTCGTTATCGATAGTAATCAGGTATTGCTCGATAAGATAGAGGCTATTCGTATTATCGCGGGTGAAAAGATGGGATTAGGTGATGTGCGCGCAAGTGTGATTCCTAAGGTGTCCATTGTTTCTCCTCCCCATCATGGCGGCACCATCACATCTCGCTATCTCGTACCGCATAATTGCCATGCCAGTCACGCGGTCACGGGGGCTATTTGTGTGGGAGCCGCGAGTTTAATCGAAGGAACGGTTACTCATCAGCAAGCCAGCGGTTCTTCTGAAACGGTAATGATTGAACATCCCAGCGGAAAAATAGATGTCAAATTGGTTTTGCTTGAAGGTGAACATGAACCTGTTATCGCCCAAGCGGCGCTCATAAGAACCGCAAGGCCATTATTTAAAGGGGATGTCTACGTCGCTTAGCAATAACTTATCGCCCTCTGTTTTGAACTTAAGCCAAATTTGAGAAATATGTATCACTTTTGTTAAAAGACCGTGTTGGTGTCAGTCTGGTGACAGCTTGAGTATTTACGGTGGGCATATCGCAATGAAGCGATTCAAAGTAATCAACACTGCCATAAAGGACTTGAGGAGGCGCTATGCTGCTTAACAACTACTTCAATAAAACGATGTTACGCATCAGCGGACAGCTAGCATCCGCTGCGTTAATGACATTTTCTTTTACGTCACCAGTGAATGCAGACTCGGTGAGTTTTGAAGGTGAACGTATTCAAATGACAGTACCTTACAAAGAAGGTGGAGGTACGGATACTTGGGCTCGATTTTTTGGCCCTTATTTCACTCAATATCTTCCTGGTGAGCCAGTCGTTGTAATTAAGAATGTACCGGGTGGTGGCTCAACCAAGGGCGCAAACCAATTTGCACGACGTGCAAAAGATAATGGTTTGGATGTATTGGCAAGCTCAGCATCGACACAGTACACCTATCTGCTAAATGACCGTCGCGTAAAGTATGACTATAACGACTGGAAAGCGGTACTCGCTACACCGACTGGAGGGGTGGTATACATCAGCCCGGATGAAGGCATAAAAAATGCGGAGCAGTTTGTTGAAAATTTGGACAAGCTGAAATTTAAATATGCGAGCCAAGGTGCCACTACCATTGATCTTGTCCCTCTGTTGGCACTTGATTTACTCGGCGCCGATGTACAAGCCGTATTTGGTATGAAGGGACGCGGCGCTGGACGTTTAGCATTTGAACGAGGTGAAGTAAATTTAGATTCACAAACGAGTTCTGCTTACTTGAAGAAAGTCGTGCCACTGGTTGAAGAGGGCAAGGCGATTCCACTGTTTAGCTTTGGTGTTATTGATGCGCAAGGCAAGCTTCAACGAGATCCAAATTTCCCCGATATTCCTCATTTTGGAGAAGTATATCAGCTAGCCAAAGGGGACATAGATAGCTCGAAAGGATTTCAAGTTTGGCGATCGTTTTTTATCGCAGGATTTGTCGCGCAGAAAGTTTTCTTTTTACCTAACTCGACTCCGCAAGGTATCCAGCAAGCTTGGAGTGAATCAATGGCTAAGCTGGTGGAAAACCCTGAATTTCAACAACGAGCTGAAGATATGTTAGGGAATTATAAGCAGCTTACGGGTTTGGAGGCTGAACAAGCGGTTGATTCCATTCTCTCTTTAGATGAAGAGAGCAAAGAGTGGGTAGCCAACTGGCTGAAACAAAAATACAACACCAGACTTTAATATTTTCAGAATTCCACCCCTTAACAAGACATAAACTAGCGGAAAACAGTGTGACGCGCTGTTTTCCTTTCTAAGCACCCCCGGTCACATCAATTGCAAGTATGTACCGTCTATCGTGCACTGTGAACTCACAAGGATTCTATTATGTTTAGTGAATTACTTGCCGCTTTGCAGACAATTTTAACTTTGCACCATCTAAGCTATATGCTCGGTGGCGTGTTATTAGGTCTTGCAATCGGTATCTTCCTGGGTTGGGAGGTATTGCCGGCTTATCATTGTTACTACCATTTTTATACGGCATGGACCCTGTTTCGGCACTTGCGATGCTAATAGGTTTAGTCGCGGTTATTCCTACTTCAGATACGTTTACCTCCGTATTAATGGGAATTCCAGGCTCGAGTGGCTCGCAAGCGACGGTTCTGGATGGTTTTCCAATGGCCAAAAATGGGCATGCGGCTCGCGCTCTGTCAGCGGCTTTTGCTTCCTCGCTATTCGGAGGGTTATTTGGTGCCGTGGTTCTGACGGGCTTTGTCCTGATTGCTCGTCCGGTCATTCTTGCTTTTGGGTCAGGTGAACTCTTCATGCTCACCTTACTTGGTTTAACCATGGTGGGGTCACTTGCCGGAAAAAGCTTAGTTAAAGGATTATCTGCTTGTGGATTAGGTGTGTTGTTAGGCAGTGTCGGTAGTGCCCAGCGACTGGTGAGTATCGAATGACATTTGATAACTTCTACCTGATGGACGGGATCCCTTTGGTGGTCGTGGGGTTGGGGATTTTCGCCTTACCAGAGAT
The DNA here is from genome assembly GCF_000830505.1 of Vibrio mytili. Taxonomy (GTDB): domain Bacteria; phylum Pseudomonadota; class Gammaproteobacteria; order Enterobacterales; family Vibrionaceae; genus Vibrio; species Vibrio mytili. The sequence continues at coordinate 210,227 of NZ_JXOK01000037.1, forward strand.
TATCGATCTATTACGCCAGAACAAGCCGATTGCGAATGCGAGCAAGTTAGGCTCTGGCTGGCTCATGGGTGTTAAGGACTTCCTTGCCAACAAGTGGCTTGCCGTACGATGCAGTGTGATTGGCTGTATTATCGGCGCTCTGCCTGGTTTAGGTGGGAGTGTCGTGGATTGGATTGCCTATGGCCACGCGGTTCAAACGACTAAAGATAAACCAAATTTCGGCCATGGTGATGTCAGAGGTGTTATCGCGCCAGAGTCATCCAATAATGCAAAAGAGGGAGGAGGCTTAGTCCCAACATTGCTGTTTGGTATCCCGGGCTCGGGTGGTATGGCAGTATTTCTTGGTGGGATGGTTTTGGTTGGTTTAGAACCAGGCCCTGCTATGGTGAGTACCGATCTCGATGTTACCTATACGATTATCTGGTCACTTGCACTTGCTAACGTGTTTGGTGCAGCAGCCTGTATGCTTATTTCTCCTTGGGTAGCGAAGTTAACCACGGTACGTTATGCCTTATTAGCCCCTTTTATGGTCATGGTTATCTGCTTTGCTGCATTCCAGGCTACGAGAGATTTGGCCGATCTCGTCACTTTGCTTGCAGTTGGTGTACTTGGGGTGTTAATGAAACGGTTTGATTGGCCAAGACCTGCATTCTTAATTGGTTTTGTCCTTTCTGCTGGGATGGAAACCTACTTATATCAAGCCATACAGTTTGATGGTATTGAGTTTTTACTTCGCCCAGGTGTGATGATCATCGGTACGATTACGCTGCTTTCACTGATATTTATGATTCGTCAAAATATGAAAAAAAGCAACGAAGTGACAACCACAGCAAAAGTGCCAACTCGTCGACCTCAAGTGATTTTTGCGGTATTGGTTAACCTCGCTTTTGCTTACGGTATTTATGACGGTTATCAACAAAGTTTCTTAGGTGGGATATTCCCAATTGTCGTTGCAAGTGGCATGTGGCTGTTGTCTGCAATAGTTGTTGTGCAGCTTTTAACGCGTCCAGAAGGTTCCCCTGTCTACTTTGACAATGAGTATGAACAAGGATATGCCCACGATAGCAATACGGCTTCCATCATGCATTATGTTTACTGGATTGCTGGGCTCGTAATAGGCAGTTACTTAGTTGGTTATGTTATCTCTATTGCGATTTTTTTCTGTGCATTCTTAATGAACAAGGCCGGAATGAGCTTGTGGCGATCACTTGCAACGACGGCTGCAGCTTCAGGCTTCTTGCTTGGCCTAACCCACATCATGTTGCTTGATTTGCCTATTGGTCTGTTACAAGAAACTGTTTCTTTACCTTGGCCGCTGGGCTAAAAAGGAGAGCGTTATGCCAATAAAAACCATCATTATGCCATTTGCTTCTCAGGAAGACGGTAAGCACAGACTGGAAGGGGCATTAAACGTGGCCCAATTCTTTAGCGCTCACCTTGATGTGTTGCACGCACAAGTGGGGGCCGAGAAGCTAATGCCGAGTGAAAAACGCCTGATTTCCAGAAAGTTTTACGATCAGATAGACAAAATTGTTCGCGATTACGTGAATGATGATATGTCACAAGCCAAGCAAAGCTTTGAGCATCTATGCCAAAAGTTTGGGATCGATGAACATCAGTCCGATTCCCAGCAAACGAGTGCCAAGTGGCATGACATCTTTGGTTATCGTGGAGAAATTGTCGCAGAAAGAGGCAAGGTTTCAGATCTAATCATCATCCCTCAATCTCTTAATGGACAAACAAGTGTCAGTTTTGAAGCTGCAGTGAGTCACGGGGGAAAGCCCATATTGATCATGCCAAGGCAGCAAACTCATTTTTCACCCGAGACGGTCATGATTGCATGGAACGGTGATAAACCTGCTGCAAATGCAGTCAATAGTGCTCTCCCTTTGCTTAGAGAGGCTAAGCAAGTTGTGGTGGCCACGAGTGAGAAGTACTTACACAATAAGCCAACACAAGAGGATCTTGCTCGCTATCTAGCGCGGCATAATATAGATGTTGAGTGTATTACGTTTACTCATAAAAGCAGAAATACAGGATCCCAGTTACTAGAAGTTGCTTCTGAGATTAATGCTGATGTTCTAGTGTCGGGGGCTTTTGCTCACCAAAAGCTTCATCAGAAAGTTTTTGGTGGTGTTACTCAAAAGTTACTCACACGCGCTAAAATTCCGCTTTGGATGATGAGTTAATTTTTATTTTGTCAGTTAGATGACAGGTTGATCTGTTAATTTATAAACATGGCTGGTTAGCAATTTATCCGTCCGCCCAAGAAAATCTGCAAGGTTCAAAATCTCCTTCCTTGCGTCGCTAACCAGCCTCACTTTTTTAAGCTGCTTAATGTAACGTTAAGCAGCTTTTATCATTTTGGAACAACAGTAGTGAACTGTAATGATTACGTCGCCTCCAATCAACATACCTCCACTTGATTACGGACCCTATATTATCTGAGCCATGTTATCTAAGTTGTTCTCTTATCTACCCAATGAAACTGTTTTTAGAAGACTATACGACCTACAACTCCTCTAATTCGGAGGTTGAAAAATAGCTCTCCCTACTCAGTTGATACGACGCCCACGCAGGACTCTTTCTCTGGAGATCGTTGTAATTCTCAGGTCAAAGATTCATTAGTGATGCTTTCAAACAAAAAGCCCCAGAACCAAAAGTCGGAACTGGGGGCAGATAAACGCATCTTACTCAACACAAACCATTTTAAGATTTAAGCCCGGCAGCGGTCATCAGTAGTCGAAAACCCATAGATACGATACCAAGTGCGACAACACTTGCAGCCCAGATACCGATCATCCAGGCCCATTGTTCGATTCCTTGTTTCATTTTCATCATTCGCTCTCACAATTGGATTAATGGTAGGCTTCGTCTTCTTTCACTTTTCCAGAAAACACATAGTAACTCCAGAATGTATAGGCAAGTATTATCGGAATGATCAGCACCGCACCAAATAACATAAAGCGTTGACTTATCTCCGGAGCTGCCGCATCCCAAATTGAAATATTAGGTGGAATAATATTCGGCCAGATACTAACCCCAAGTCCAGCGAAGCCCAAAATGACGATGATTAATGCCATAAGAAATGGGCTGCGTTCTTTGTGTTTTCTTACCGAGTCAACAGTTTTGAAGCACACTAGACCCGTAATAACAGGTACAGGAAGCAAATAGAAAATATTAGGCGTAGAGAACCAGCGCTCAGCAATGGATGGAAACGCCAGAGGAGTCCACGCACTAACAATAATTAATGCAGCTATCATCACCGCTAGGGTTTTGTTGGTAAAACCGAACATGGTTTGTTGCAACTCGCCTTCGGTTTTCATAATCAGCCATGTACTACCTAACAGTGCATATGTTGCAATTAATGCAAAGCCACAGAAAATCGGGAATGGTGCCACCCAGTCTAGTTGTCCACCGACATAGACGCGACCCTCTACATCAAAACCTTGAATGACTGCGCCGACAACGATGCCTTGGAAAAAGGTTGTGCAGATTGAACCGACCATAAATGAACGGTCCCAAAATTGTCGATGGTTTTCCAGGGCCTTAAAGCGAAATTCAAATGCAACGCCACGAAAGATTAGTGCGATGAGCATGAGTGTTAGTGGAATGGTTAACGCTTCTATAATCACCGCGTATGCAAGTGGAAATGCTCCGAATAACGCAGCACCACCCAGTACAATCCAGGTTTCGTTCCCGTCCCAAACCGGGGCTACGGTGTTCACCATGACATCTTTATGTTTTTCGTTTTTAACAAACGGCATCAGGATGCCAATCCCCAAGTCAAAGCCATCCATTACAATGTACATAAGTGTGGCAAAAACGATGATCGCGAACCAAATCACGGATAAGTCAAATAGCATATTCTTTACCTTAAATTCTTAACTTGTGAGGTTAAATACGACCTGAAATTGTGCTCATTTCATGATGTTCGTGGTCTTTAGTCTCAGGGCCTTGTTTGATCTGACGAATCATATAGTAGTAGCCAAACCCAAACACCGCGCTGTAAACAACAAAGAAGCACAGGAGGCTAATGCTCATTTGTAAATCGCCATGAGCAGATACCGCATCATGAGTTTTCTGAAGTCCGTATACGACCCAAGGCTGACGGCCAATTTCTGTCGTGAACCACCCGGCAAGAATCGCGATAAGTCCAGTCGGCCCCATCAGTATTGAAAACTTCAGGAACCAGTTTGTGGTATAAAGCGCGTTTTTACGATGTAGCCATAGGCTGTAGAAGCCTTGTAAAATCATTAGCATACCAAGCGCTACCATGATTCTGAATGACCAGAACACCACGAGTGAATTTGGTCGTTCGTCTTTTGGAAAATCTTTTAGCGCTGGAATAGGCTCAGTTAAACTATGGCGTAAAATCAAACTGCCTAGTACAGGAATCTCAAGCGCGTACTCTGTTTTTTCTTTTTCCATATTTGGAAAACCAAACAGGATTAGGGGAGTGGGCTCACCATCTGCGTTTGACCAATGCCCTTCAATTGCGGCGATTTTTGCGGGTTGATGTTCTAGGGTGTTCAAACCATGCATGTCACCAATAAGTGCTTGAATTGGAGCAACAATGACAAGCATTCCTAGTGACATTGCAAACATTTTTTTAACTGCTGAACTGCGATTGCCTTTCAGTAAGTGCCACGCTGCCGATGCACCAACAAATAAAGCTGTACTCAGAAATGCCGCAACACCCATATGCATTAATCGATATGGAAACGACGGGTTGAAGATGACTTCAAACCAATCAACAGGAACGACACGTCCATCTACAATTTCGAAACCTTGCGGCGTTTGCATCCAGCTGTTTGAAGCGAGAATCCAAAATGTTGAGATGATGGTACCTAAAGCCACCATAGAGGTAGCAAAGAAATGAAGTTTCTCACCGACACGGTTCCAACCGAAAAGCATTACGCCAAGAAATCCTGCTTCTAGAAAGAATGCAGTTAATACTTCATAAGTAAGTAATGGGCCCGTAATGCTACCAGCGAAGTCAGCAAAACCACTCCAGTTAGTACCAAACTGGTAAGCCATAACTAAGCCAGATACGACACCCATACCAAAGTTTACTGCGAAGATTTTCGACCAGTAATGATAAAGGTTTTTGTAATCAGGATGACGAGTTTTCAACCATAACCCTTCAAGCACAGCTAAGTACGTGGCTAAGCCGATGGTAATTGCGGGGAATATAATGTGGAAAGAGACAGTAAAAGCAAACTGTATTCTCGCCAGCATAAATGCATCAAGACCAAACATAAACTTCCTATGAGCTTAATAATAATTTTAGGGTGCTATGTTAATCGCTGTTTTTGAGAGACTATAGATACAGAAAAAGGCTAGAAATATATAACAGTTTAAATCAGGTAGTGTTATTGTTTAATGGCGCTTATTTACTGATGAGGATCTAGTTTTGGCAAAGTATCAGGAGCTGGTGGAACAGTTGAAACGGCAGATTTTGTCAGGTATTTGGAACCCAGGTGACAAACTTCCTTCTTTACGAAAACAATCTGAGCATGCTGGAATGAGTCTGATGACCGTGCTCCATGCTTATCAGCTACTGGAGTCTCAAGGTTGGATCATTTCTCAACCACGGTCTGGATACCGTGTTGCACCGAGAGTGAAAGAGTCCAATGTTCAACAGACTCCGATGGCTGTATCTTCTACAGAGCAAGTCGATATCAACGAATTCATATTCGAAGTGCTTCAGGCTAGCAAAAACCCGCAGATGGTAAACTTTGGATTCGCGTATCCGAGCCCTGATTTATATCCTCGTTATCATGTGACTCGTGCCTTATCGGCTGCGGCGCGTCACATGCCGATCTCAAATTCGTTTGATAACCTGCCGCCGGGTAACGAGCAGCTGAGATCGATTATTGCCAAGCGCTATGCCGCAAAGGGGATTGAAATTTCTCCAGATGAAATCGTGATTACTGCAGGGGCATTGGAGGCTTTAAATTTGAGCTTACAGGCCTGTACACGTCAAGGTGATTGGGTGGTGGTAGAGTCACCAACATTTTATGGAGCTTTACAATCGTTGCAGCGCTTGGGGTTAAAAGCGTTATCTGTACGTACAGATCCAATATCAGGCATTGATCTCGATTCATTAGAGCGGGCTTTGCAAACGCATGATGTAAAGGCATGTTGGTTGATGTCTAACCATCAAAACCCGTTGGGCTTTACGTTGTCAGATGATAAAAAGAAACAGGTTGTTGATACTTTAAAGCGTTATAACGTCGCTTTGATTGAAGATGATGTTTATAGCGAGCTCTATGATGGGACGGAACCCATGAGTTCGATGAAAATGTATGATGATACGGGTAATACCATGCTGTGTTCATCCTTCTCAAAATCGTTGATTGCTGGTCTGCGTATAGGCTGGGTAGTCGCAGGAAAACGAGCGCTTGAAATTCAGAAATTACAGCTAATGAGTACTTTGGCAACCAGCGCCCCGATTCAGATGACTCTGGTTCATTACTTAACCAGCCGAAACTACGAGTTACACCTCAAACAATTACGTAAAAAGCTTGCTGAACGTAAGAAAAAAATGACTGAACTGCTTAAGTCACTCCTTCCCGATGAGGTGCGCATCGTCAGTCAAAGTGGAGGGTATTTTGTTTGGATTGAATTGCCAGAATACGTTGACACTATGCAGATATACCGTGAAGTGTTGCAAAAAAATGTCAGTATTACTCCCGGTAAAATGTTTAGTCCAACAGAACAATATAACCACTGTATTCGGCTTAATGCCTCTTTTGAACTCGATAAACACCATATTAGGGCGATAGAGGTTTTAACAAACAGTATTGTTTCGCAAATTTGTATACTCAAGTGATCTTAAAGTGCCGGATTCAGAGCGAATCAATTCTTGCTACACAAGCATCTAGAGCTTAGTTGAGCCTAGAGGCAGGGAATTGAGGAGGTAATAACTCATGCTATATGCTCATTGCCTCCTCAACGAATCTTACTCGAGCTTAGGTTTCAGTCAAAACACCAAGCTCGCGCGCTTGAGTGAGGGTTATTTGATCTGATACCAAGTTATGCAGGGTGGCTTCGGAGAGTTGCAGAACTTTGACATTGTCGGTCGGTGGTGAAACATGCACTTCGATCGTATTGTCTGACTCGCTGATACGCGACCACAAATGACGATCAACTACATACACATAAGCACCTTTAGGTAATTCTGGATTGTTCTTGGTCATCAAATTTAGCCACCAACTAGCTCTTCGTAGCCCTGCTTGACCTTCTATAGCTTGCAGTGTTTGCATCGACTGAGAACGGATTGCTTGCTGAGTCGCAATGGATACATCTAGTGCTCCAGGATAGCTTTCGCTAAATGGGTTGGTAAACAACCCATCATACGTTTACGAGTCATAGGACCTGTATCTTCAATTTTGCCATCGGCATAAGCATGAAGAACACCACGAGGCCATAGTTCTTACGAAAGTTCGGATATTCAGGGTAGTAGTAACCCTCTGGCTCTTCTTCGGCATTCAAATGATAAAGGTTACCAAAGAATTCATCGAAGCCATAGTTAGTCAGTAGGTGCTTGTCTTGATCACCTAAATGATTTTTACCAAATAGAGCTGTCATATAGCCTTGCTGCTTAAGTAAGTCAGCAATAGTTGGAGTCCAGTCAGCAATGCCTTAATCAGAGCCAGGCATACCAAGAGTTAACAAGCACTAACTCAATGGAGTAACAGGAGAGCTGTCTCTTTATAGAGACTGTAACCTTTGATTGTTTTGCTGTTTTATTGAACAGGACGTACCTTGGTGAACTAAAGTTCGTCAAAGGGTAAGTCATATATTGGGAAAGAAAAAGGCCAACGTAATTGTTGGCCTTAGATACTAATGCTAGGAAGTTAAGCACGATTACTTAGTAGTTGGTGCTGTTTTTAGTTTTTCCATTACAGAGTCCAGATTAAATGACGCTGGTGTTTGGCTCGGTGGAAATTCTTTAAATGTTTCTAAGAATTTCGCGACGTAGGCTTGTGCAGGCACGTATAAGTAAACGTGATCCAGCACCCAATCCCAGTAAATGTTTGAAGTTACATCAGCTTCTTCATAAGGATCAGAGCGTAAGTTT
>NZ_JXOK01000038.1 GCF_000830505.1 Vibrio mytili
AAGTTTTTCTGGGGTTCGGTTCTGGTGTTGAGTGGTATGTATCTACCTGATTCGTGCTGTACAGACGAGAGAAGGTTCTGATGGCGGATATCACTCTGGTAGGGGAAGTGTGACTCTGTGGTGACTACGTGGAGAGTTTCGGCTGACCTAATGGACCAGAGCTTACCGGAAGTAATCGCAGACCGGATATAGACCGGACTAGAAAAGATAAAGGCGCATGAATTTCTTCATACGCCTTATCGGGATTTGGTGGCCCCTATTGGGTTCGAACCAATGACCAATCGATTATGAGCGAAGGTCTGACGCAATCTCACCGCACAATCAACATAGAAACCCTGCCCCGAATCACACCTAAATCCACCAGCAAAATCACATCACCTGATTACCCGCATGATTTTACTGACGTCGCCGTCGGGAAATGTTGGCTGTGATTAGTACGACGAAGCCGACGAGGAGATGTGGTTAGGTTTAGGTGGAAAGACAGTTAAGAATAGCTGAAGTTTATATCTTCTAGTTGATATACTGTCGGTTCTGATATATTGAACTTATCTCTATCAAAGAATACGTAATTCTTACCTTTACCAAAAGAGCTATTAAATATAATCCCATCATAAGTACCTAGAGATTTAAAATACTCACAAAGAAACTGCGTTGGAATATAATCTAACTCAGATAGGTGAGGTTTTATAGGAATAGAAAGTTGAGATGAAAATGACTCTAGTAGTTCTATAATAGCTAAGACCTCATCATACTCACTATCTGAAAACGGTACAATTGAAAACTTTCGCCTTGGTTCTGTTAAGTCTATTAACGTCATTTCACCTTTAAGATTAAATGAAGAAACATAAATATCTCCACCTTTATATGGTCGAACCTCTGAAATGCACGTATCAATATTATCTGAAAGGTATAAATAAGATATACCTTTGGGATTAGCTCTTCCTGATGATGCTAATTGTGGTTTAGGTGCTCCCATATTTTGGGACGTTAGTTTTTCATCACTTATTCTAGCTCTATATAGAACATCTTCAGGTATCACGTTTTGTTCTAACTGTTCTAATATTGTAAATAGCCTAGACAAATTTCCATCTAATTTTTGATTAAAAATACTATCGTAAATTTCATTCTTAAGAAAAAATCTATTCGTATGTTTTAACTCATTGCATAATTGATCCCATCCAACTTTATAGTGATCAGTAGATATTCTCACTGAAAACCTCTTTCCAGAGATATTTGCAGAAAGAATATCGTCTAAAAGGGTTTCCTTACATCTAATCTGATCATTAAAGAGTGAGAACAGGCTATCTATCGCCTCACTAGCTTCTTGTCCATTTGAGTCTTCTTCTAGAACCATAAACAAGAACTCAAACTTTTCCGCTAATAAGTTGGAATCACATATTGAAGTATCTCTAGAGTTACAATAAGAGCAACGTCCTAGCTTATTCTTACTGATAATGAATTTTTTTAACTCATTATCATGAAAGCAATTAATACAGCAAGATGACATAACTATTCTCTATATTTTGATAGCGTTTCAATATGATGCTGAATTGATAGTTTTTTAATTTGCCCTAACCCTGGGAAATGGTCTTCTGATTTAAGCCGTCTAAATCCATCTAACCCAATAGTATCATTAAATAAATCAGGGTTGTCATTTGTAAAATTAATTAATTTATCTAGTGCATCACCAAATTTATCACCTGGCCTCGTCGGAGATTTGTCATCGTAAGACTTAAAGTGTCTGACATACATGGCATTAAACTCATCTGGATCTATATAAGACAAATGAATAGCAACAACATATGCTGGACCACCCGACTCTAAAAAGCCATTACCTGTAATGGTGTAGTCGCCAAACCCTACTACATTCTCACCTTCTTTATAATCTGTATGTCGATCTGAAAAGTATGACTTATCAGGATAGTCAGAATTTTTAGTCGCTCGCGAAAAATTATCTTCAACAACAACAACCTGTGACAGAGACTTAAAAGCGGCTCGATGATACTTGTTTGAAATGACTAAAGATGCGTCAGATAGAAGGGAGACAATATCTTTATTTAACCCTTCTTCGACAAACACAGCAAAAGGTGTGGATGTACTAGATATTAAAGATGAAAGTTCAGAACTAGATAGCCCTTTAGTAGAAAAGCACGGTGTAAATCTCAAACCCTCAATAGTGGATCTTAAGGGTTCTTCGATACTAATTTTTCCACTGGCGTCTGAAAAATCACCAAGGTACGGATTAACTACAACTATTGGTTCAAGATTTTCTTTGTTAAGGTGAGAAATCGTTTTACCTAAAGAGTCCATCTTTTGTCGCACAGGTTCAATAATCGGACAGAACTCTGTGTTACTCAGCACCGTAGCTAACTCTCTAAGAGCTATAAGCTCAAACTGTTTTCCCCTGAGAACTGGGTAGTACATTCAATATCCTTACACAAGTTGTCATCAAGCGCATCAACGAGCTTAATCTGCATCTTGTTGGATAAGCTATAACTAACCCCAGCGTTTTTCAAGGAGTTCGGTAGTGAATTGAGAAAGTCAGCATCATTTCGTCGAAAATGTTTTAAAACAGTCCTAAAACTCTTTCTCAATATTGATGAAGGAGTTTCCGAAATGATCTTAGAACATTCTGAAAACATCTTAATGTTGCTTACCTTTGGGGCATCTCCTTGAATCAATTCAACTAGACGCTTGTACTCTTCCATGCGAAGAGATTTTATAAGTAAGTCTTTATCGACACTTTGCTGAGAAAGGTCAGTGGCTTTTCTCTTTGTAGAGAGCGTACTTTTGTGAGTGAGTAGAATGACACCCACTTCTATCGGAGTAACGTCTAAAACTTTCGCTAAGTGTTTCTCATCACAGACTACATAAACTTTATCAAAGAGACTGGAGTAAGAGTTTAGCTGTTCACTTAATCTATCTAGCGAATCGTATTCTGTTTTTATCTCATAACAAGTTGATACGCCATTTAGCATTACGCAATCTGCTATGTTTCGTCCAACTCTGAACTCAGAAAGCATTACTGTTGTACGAGGAGAATGCCTGCCCAAGAGCTGCTTATTAACTATCGTATTCTTATAAAAATACTCATACCTATATGAGCGACTTAATTGTTGATATACAGACTCATATAGATCTCTAACTGTTTTTATTGACGATTTTTCCAGCTCTAGCTCCGTATATACGTTGTATAAAAATTCACGATCTCCCTGCGCAAGAGCTTTCAAATAGCCGCTACTAAACAGCCGTGCTGCATCTTTGATTCTCATCGTGATTGACCCCAAACATAACACCAACAAAAACACGTGAACGTTTATCTAAGTTTACACATAATTTCAAATAAGCTTCATAACATCTATCAGCTATTCAAAGAAGGTCACATTAGAACCAACGCCGAGCGCACTATAGCCTACTGTAAGGAACATGTGTAGACCGTGATCTAAACTCAATGAGATAGAAACCTAACTCACATATCCAAAGATAGTTATCTATTGTCGTCGTCGACGTCTATCACCAATCGTCGACGGCTACACCAAAACAAAAAAATCTGGCACAGGTGACCAAAGCCACCAATGCCGGGTATATTTAATTAAATCAATCATTTGCTATAAATCATCACATGGCGTTCACTATCTCGACCAAATTTAAGGTGGATACCATTTGCATTGAGGCTCGACTCCTTCCCCTTCAACTTTGCCGTCAACGCAGCCGCACCTCGTGGTAGAAACTGACTACTCTCAAATTCATACAGTTTCTCTAACAACGCAGATGGAGTACTTCGCCACGCCTCCCCCGCCTTTAAGGTTTTGACAAGTTTTTGCAACGAAATAGTCAAGCTATCGTCGGCGGTTCCTGATGCCATCAAAGACTTCACTCCTTATACCGTCACTACAAAAGTGAGTTATAGTGAACTTATATATTAAGATGAACCCAATAGTGACAAAAGTACATTAAAAGGCACTTATGAG
>NZ_JXOK01000039.1 GCF_000830505.1 Vibrio mytili
ACGAAGCCTCAGTCGAAAGACTGAGGCTTTTTTGCGTTCATATGAGCATGTTTCGCCTTTCGGGCGAATGAGTCCAATTGTAGTAAAAATTGAGAATTCTAGCTGGTTACAATGCCAAATATCATTTATCCATCAATATAAGTTGTTAGCTGTAGGTTTGTGCTCAGAAGAATAACAAGAAAACAAAAAGCCCAACAAACATATGTTGGGCTTGGGATTTTATATAAATGAGGTGACTAAAGAATGCGCTTTAAAACACCATCGGCTTTTAAGCGAGTAATCTTTCTTACTAGCTTTTGAACACCAACAGGATAATCTTCAACTTTCTCTAGCTGCCTGTAAGTGCAGATCAGTTGAGTATGTTCAAGAATTCTCGTGATTTCTTCTTCAAACTTTTCGACTAATTTAGCGTAATCATCTTGAATAAGCAGACCATTTTCAAGGTCGAGCGACCAAGCTCTTGGATTTAGATTATTTCCTGTGAGTAGCATGTATCGCTTATCCACCCAGATACCTTTTAGATGGAAGCTGTTATTGGCATGTTTCCATAAGTAGATAGATAGTTTACGTGCTGCGATATTAGCTTCATTTGCTTTAGCAAATCGGCGCAGGTTAACTTCATAAAGGTAGGGCAACCCGCCGATCGTCTTAAATTCTTCCTCTGGCGCTATATAGAAGTCATTCGCTGTCTTGTCTCCCACGACGATAGTGACCTTGACACCTCGTCTCATGGCGCGTTTTACCTCACGATGTATTGCCTTGGGGAAGTTAAAGTAAGGGGTGCAAATGAAGATTTCATTCTTAGCGCTTGCTAGAAGTTGTACGATTTGCTGATTGAGGAGATTGCGGCGCTTACCTAAGCCAACAAGTGGGGTCACTTTGACACTATCTTCGGTTGTTACTTCTGGAGTAAACGTATAGTTGGCTTGAGCGAGTGAGGCGCGTAGTTGCCTAATTGCAGATTTAATATCTTTGGTTTCTGGCTTGTCTTGAGCTGTAAGATCATTAACTGCTGGGTGCGCAATCATTTCATTTTGAATAAAATTAACCATGGAGTCTGCGAGAGATTCATGCTGGATTACATGGTAACGGTCAAATCGATAACGGTCATTATATTGGAGATAGATATTGTTTAGGCTAGCACCACTGTAGATAACAGAGTCATCAATAATAAAGCCTTTAAGGTGCAGAACTCCAAAAACTTCTTTTCCTCTTACGGGTATTCCGTAAACAGGGATTGAGTACTGATATTTATGTGCAAACGCTTTATATAATGCTGAATTGCCTTCTGAGCTTTCTGCTCCGATCAGCCCACGTTGCGCTCGATGCCAATCAACACAAATATTTATATCCAATCCAGGGTTTCGCTGCTTTGCTTCATAAAGAGCAGTGAGTATTTCACGTCCGGCTTCATCATCTTCCAGATATAGAGCGACTAGGTAAATTCGTGACGTTGCTTTGCTTATCGCATCTAGGAGGCGAAGTCTGAATGTTTCTGCAGAATACAGAACATCAAAGTCCTCGGAATTAACCGCGAGGGTAGGCAAGCGTTCGAATGGATTCCTACTTACTATCATATCGGTGTGAGTACCTTATTTTAATGCAATATTGCGAACCTGATATTTTATCAAAGATATGATTTATCTGGCTACAAAAGTCCTCACTTTACCGTTTCAGAAGAGAGGAATTGCATTGGAATGAGATCTTTGCCGCTTTGTACATAACGTTGGAATGCTTGTTTTAAGCAATGGGGCAGCTCTGAACTATTGATGGTTTTAAAACCGTGGTCTGAGTAATAACTTTCCAAATGTCGAAAAGCGAAGCAATAATCGTCAACTGTGAAAACGTTGTTCTCACAATGCTTAAGTAAAGTGTGTCCAACTCCCGTTCCTCTCAGCTCTGGTATTACCAACATTCCTGTCAACAAGCGTGTGGTATCGACATTTTTTAGGCGTAATAAAGCAACGATGTTCCCATAACGGTTGGCAGTGACGATCAGTTCATCACTTTTGGCACGCCCAGAGGGGTAGTGCTCCTTGTAGAGCTTTTTTATTAATGGAAGCTTGACAGGATTTAACACTTCGATGGTTAATGATTGAGTCATTGCCACTGCGGTTCATAGATATCTAATGTAGAATGTTGTCAGTTTAAGAGAACTTTACCTAGCGTTGCAAACACACTATGCAAATTAAAGAAAATGCAAGCCTTAAGGCCTATCACACTTTTGGTATTGAACAAACCTGTTCTTACTTAGCGGTTGTCGAATCAGAGAATGATATTGTTCAACTTTTCCGAGACCCATTTTTCGCCGAGCTACCGAAGCTGTTTCTTGGTAAAGGAAGCAATGTCCTGTTTACAGAGCATTTTGATGGTCTTGTCATTGTAAATCGACTAACGGGTAAAGTAGTCAAAGAGACGACTGATCATTATTCTCTGCATATTTCTGGAGGTGAGGACTGGCCTGAACTGGTTAAGTGGTGTGTTCAACAAGGAATCGGAGGCGTTGAGAACTTAGCTTTAATCCCAGGTTGTGCAGGCTCGGCTCCTATCCAGAACATTGGAGCTTATGGTTTAGAGTTTAAAGATATATGTGATTATGTTGATATTCTGGATCTTCAAACCCTTACCGTGAAAAGGATGACCGCTGAAGAGTGCAACTTTGGTTATCGTGATTCGATTTTTAAACATGACTTGTACGAGAAGTGTTTTATCGTCGCGATTGGGTTGAGCTTAACTAAAGAGTGGCAGCCTATCAATCAATATGGGCCTCTCCGAGATATCCCTGACGCACAGTTAAGTCCGGTGACTATTTTTGAACGCGTGTGTCAGGTACGTACAGAGAAACTCCCTGACCCGAATAAAGTAGGGAACGCAGGCAGCTTTTTCAAAAATCCGGTGATCTCAAACGATCATTATGATCGCCTTGTTGTGTCTCACCCTAACTTGGTTGCTTATCCTGTAGATGAGGGCATGAAAATCGCTGCAGGCTGGTTGATAGATCAGTGCGGCTTGAAAGGACGTTCAGTCAATGGCGCTCAAGTTAATCCACTTCAAGCGTTAGTTCTTACTAACGTAGATAATTGTACGGCCCAAGATGTGTTGGCATTAGCTTCATTAGTAAAAAAAACAGTTTGGGATAAGTACCAAATTGAACTAGAACATGAAGTGCGTTTTATCAATCGTCTGGGGGAAACCAACCTGACAGAGATTGAGGCGAAATCATGAGGAAAGAGCACTCTACAAAGTTTCATATTTTGAAAACGCTCAGTGATGGTAACTTCCATTCGGGTGAAACCTTGGGCCGAGAACTCAATATCTCAAGAGCTGCTATTGCCAAGCACATACAAGGGCTCAGTGACTGGGGAATAGATATACATCGACTTCAAGGGAAAGGTTATCAATTGGCTCATCCATTGCAGCTTTTAGATGAAGCTGTACTAAAAGCAGCGTCAACAACTCCGATAGAGCTGATTCCTGTAATTGATTCTACCAACCAATATCTGCTTGAAAGGGTTACAGAATCTGAAAAGGGTCGTGTCTGTTTAGCTGAATATCAGGCCCAAGGCCGTGGTCGTCGCGGTCGGCAGTGGATTTCACCGTTTGGCTCAAACTTATACTTATCCATGTACTGGCGTTTAGATGCTGGTATGGCTGCGGCGATGGGGCTCAGCTTGGTGATTGGAATCGCTGCCGTGGAAGCATTGGAAGAAATGGGTATTGATGGAGTGAAGCTTAAGTGGCCAAACGATCTTTATCATCAGGATAAAAAGTTAGCCGGAATTTTAGTTGAGATGTCAGGTCAGGCAGGAGGAGCGGCTAACCTAGTCATTGGTATGGGGATAAATATAGGTATGCCCGAGCAACAGCCTAATATCGATCAGCCATGGACAAGTCTCAACCAAGTTTGTAAAGAGCAGAGGATTGATAGAACACGGCTCGCTCTTACGTTTATTGAACATTGGAAAGCAGCTCTTGTTGACTATGAATTCATGGGGCTTGCAGGGTTTGTTGAACGTTGGAACCGACTGGATAACTTTATTAGCCGTAAGGTTAAGTTATTAATTGGGTCAAGAGAAATATATGGCGTTGTGCAGGGTATTGATCAACAAGGCGGTATACTGCTCGAGACAGAAAGAGGGGTAGAGACTTTTATTGGCGGTGAGATTTCCTTGCGCAAGAGTGACTAGCGCTTTCTCATTTTCTTAAAGATACCCTATCAACTAGGTGGTTAACACCTTTGTGTAAAATCAAATGGGCTCTTTCTCTCGTAGGTAGGATATTATGTTCTAAATTGAGTCCATTGATCTTTTCCCAAATCTCTTTTGCTTTGTTTTTCGCTTCGCTAACAGAGAGCTCCGTATAGTGGCTGAAATAAGACCCTGGCTTTGTAAAAGCACCCCGACGAAATTTTAAAAACCGTTCCACATACCATTGTTGTATTGTTTCTGTTTCCGCATCGACATAAATGGAAAAGTCTAAAAAATCGGAGACAAACACGCGATGTGGGTCATGTGGGTAGTCCATACCACTCTGTAGCACATTTAACCCTTCGATGATCAGCACGTCAGGTCTATCCACCTTTTTCAGTTCATCGGTTATATCGTAGGTAATATGAGAGTAGACAGGAACCTCTAAGTTGGGTTTCCCGGCTTTCACATCTGACATAAATTCGACCAAACGTTTCATGTCATACGATTCAGGAAAGCCTTTGCGATGCATAATTCCCTTTTTTTCTAACACTTTTTTAGGGTAAAGAAAGCCATCTGTAGTTACTAACGATACTTTAGGATGATTTTCCCATCGGGAGAGAAGTGCTTCCATTATCCGCGCAGTTGTACTTTTTCCTACTGCAACACTACCAGCGATCCCGATGACAAAAGGGGGAGCATGTTCTGCTGTGTTCAAAAACTGTTGCAGCACAGTATTGCGACTCTGACGGGCTTGCACATATAAATTCAATAGGCGAGACAAAGGAAGGTAGATTTCTACTGCTTCTTCCATAGTTAGATTTTCATTAATGCCTTGAAGCGCTATCAAGTCATCTTCAGAGAGTGTCATTGGCACAGAGTTACGTAATTCTGCCCAATTTGCACGGTCAAATGACAAAAATGGACTCATGGGTCTCGTTTATCCTTAGTTGCATTAAGAGCAAGAACATACATCAAGGATGCGTTAAAGCAAACGACCAAGGTCGAAGTTTGTTTGAAAAAAGTAAGGTTTGTATGTTTTTTCAGCGAATAGATATAAAAAATCGAATTTTATGATTTTTTTTTAAATTACTATTGCAACCTAGAAAATCATTCAATAGAATGCGCACCACTTATGCCGACTTAGCTCAGTAGGTAGAGCAACTGACTTGTAATCAGTAGGTCACCAGTTCGATTCCGGTAGTCGGCACCATTCTCTCCTGTTTCTCTTGAAGCAATTAGTAGTGAGAATGACTAGAAATTTTGGAGGGGTTCCCGAGTGGCCAAAGGGAGCAGACTGTAAATCTGCCGGCACTGCCTTCGATGGTTCGAATCCGTCCCCCTCCACCATATTCTTTAGGAAATAGCTCTCAGAGTTACGTGTTGCGGGCATCGTATAATGGCTATTACCTCAGCCTTCCAAGCTGATGATGCGGGTTCGATTCCCGCTGCCCGCTCCACTCTAATTTGAGTGCTGATATAGCTCAGGTGGTAGAGCGCATCCTTGGTAAGGATGAGGTCGGCAGTTCGAGTCTGCCTATCAGCACCAGCTCTCAAGCGCATTTCCTTTTGATATTAGATTTACCAATAATCTTTTTTGGTTGCGTGGTCAACTTGGGCCACCAAAATCCGTACCTAGAGGGACCACTCA
>NZ_JXOK01000040.1 GCF_000830505.1 Vibrio mytili
GGGCTAGTGTTTAAATATGGCTGAAAGACCAGTTGGAACTCTTCTTCAACGTTACTCTTTCTCAAACCTCGCTCTATTTGGCTTCGTCTCTGCGCTTTAATATTCAGTTCGGCTGAGAAATGAGCGAATTGGTTTTTACCCGCGCGCTTCGCTTGGTACATGGCGGCGTCCGCGTTGGATAGTAATTTGGCAATGTCGGTGCCATCTTGAGGGTAACTCGCGATACCAATACTTGCGGTAACAGGGAAAGAGCGACTCCATGAATGCTTTAAATTGTTAATTGGACTTAGGAGCTCTAAAGCGAGTAAATCCGGAATGTTTTCATCACTTTGGTCTGAGCTAAGAAGGATCGCAAACTCATCGCCAGACAGACGTGCACCGAAGCAGGGGCTGTTATAGTCGTAGGAGAATTTCTGACAAATGTTTTTAATATGTGCTGAAAAGGTTTTCAATAACTCGTCACCAAGCTCATGCCCGTATTTATCATTGACGTATTTGAAGTTATCTAAGTCGATATAAATAACCCAAAAGTTTTCAGAAGGCGCGGCGAGTTCGCGATTTGCCAGTTCTTGAAATCGATGTCGATTGGCAAGCTGCGTTAAATGATCCGTTTCAGCTAAGTGCTTTGTTTTTCTGTATATCGTATCCAGCTCTTTATACATGTCGAAGAAACGGGATGAAAGGCGTCCAATTTCGTCGTCTGTTCCTAGTTTTTCGATGTTGTCGCGTTGATTTAATTCTATTTCGCTAAGTTGCTTGTCGAGGTGTGAAACCGGATGCAGGACATATCGATAGAGAATTAACACGATGAGCGCTATGGTTAAAAGCGCGGCTATACCAAACGAGAGTGCAAGTTCTAGCCAGACTTTATCGACTTTATTCCACATCAGGTATTCGGCAGGAGATAAGATCGCGAAAAAGTGGGGGAGTAACTCAATGGTTTGAGCTAATGGGATATCCAGGTGGATCGGCTTATCTGCAAAGGTAATTATGCTGTGAGTATCGAATTCGATTTCGTGTTTTATATCACTAAATGCTTCTAAAGACACCGAAACGACGACAAAAAAGGCATTATGAGGGTCGAAACTCAGCGGCTGTTTTCCTGTACGTTTATCGATAACCTCGTAACGAAGCAAAACACTTTGCCCGCTGGAATTATAAATAAAACTTGTATGATCAAACGCTTTGGTCTTTTCGTATTGCGTTGATATGTAATCTAAAACCTTAGGGTCTACCTCACTTGTCGAATCATAAAATTGATTGTCGGTGTAGTACATTAGGTCTTTTTTGCCATTGAGAATGGCCATGCTGGTATCACCATGATAGCCATGACTTAATACATCCGCTGTTTCTTCAAGGCGAGAAAACAGAACTCTTTCTCTATATGGATTGTTGTAGTTGAGTAAAAAGTCCTGCAAGACATCACTTTTACCCAACGTGTAAGCGTAGCTATTGAGAAAGATATTTGCTTGTCTAAATTGTCCAGCGAGCTTTTCCATTTGCAGCTGTATGTAGCTATCTTCTCGTTTAATGAGCGTAACTTTTTGGATGCTATAGATGATGTAGCTGGATACAAGCGCGCTCACTAAGATAACTGGCGTGACTAGTAAAATGACTCTATGGCTTAATTTCATTCTGGCTCTTTAAATTCTGTTTGTGTCCTTACAAACGTTGCTTACCGTAAAGGTATGGAACGCGCATAGCGATTCTTTTAACGTAACGAGATTGTAAGGCTTCGCGCAGATAAATAACAATTTTATATGAAAAGTGGGGCGATTTTTAACCTTTATTAACTTATACGTCAGGCGTTTCTCAGTCATTGGACAAAAAGAATGGTTAAAAAAACTCAACCTAGTCGTTTACTGCTTTTTTCATGCATAGCCATCGAAACGTTTCGATGGCAAAGTGTGACTTGGGTGGTTTTTTCGCCTGTCTCAGACGTTAGAACGCTGATCATTCTCACACCCTAGAAGACTGATGGTAGTCAAATTCATTCATCGATTTTATATTCTATCGAAACGTTTCGATGAGTTTTCTGTTAATAAAGAAAGTCGCTTAGTTCAGAGCCCCATCGTTGTATGAACTTGTAATTGAAGGTCGATGAGAAGATGAAAAAAAGTAGCCTAATTAACGCCGATGTTTCTTATTTAGTGGCCACACTTGGCCATACCGATGAGTTCACCGTTTGTGATGCTGGTTTACCCATTCCGGATCACGTGCAACGAATCGACCTGGCGTTAACTCATGGTGTCCCGAGTTTTTTAGATACCGTTCGAGTGATTTTGTCAGAGTCGCAAATTGAAAGCGTCATCTTAGCGGAAGAGTTTTCTCAAGTGAGCCCAGAACTGCATGAAGCGTTATTGACAGAGCTGAACCGAGAAAGTGATAAAGCTGGTAAGCCGATTGAAATCTGTTACGTATCTCACGAGGCATTCAAACAGCGCACTACTCAAAGTCGTGCGGTGGTTCGTACTGGCGAGTGTACACCTTATGCTAACGTCATTTTCCAAGCCGGTGTCGCTTTTTAAGCCAGACTAATTGAGGACAAATTATGACCCAAGCAATCCTACGACTCAGCGAGATTGAAAAAGCATTTCCTGGTGTTAAGGCACTCGATAAAGCCAGTCTGAATGTTTACCCAGGCCGTGTGATGGCTCTAATGGGGGAAAACGGCGCAGGAAAATCCACGTTGATGAAAGTGCTTACCGGTATCTATCACATGGATTCTGGCAGCATTGAATACCAATCTAAGTCAGCGTCATTTAAAGGGCCAAGAGACTCTCAAGAGGCGGGTATTAGTATCATTCACCAAGAGCTGAATTTAATCCCCGAGCTGACGATCGCTGAAAACATTTACTTAGGCCGCGAGTTCACAAGCCCAATGGGGCGAATTCAGTGGAACAAAATGTATCAAGAGGCCGATAAGCTTCTGCAGCGTCTGAATGTTAAACACAGTGCGAAAACGTTACTTGGGGACTTAAGTCTGGGTGAGCAGCAAATGGTGGAAATTGCCAAAGCCCTCTCTTTTGAATCCAAAGTCATCATTATGGATGAGCCAACGGATGCGTTGACCGATACGGAAACTGAGTCGTTGTTTAAGGTGATTAGAGAACTTCGTGCTCAGGGTTGTGGCATTGTTTACATCTCGCATCGTTTGAAAGAGATCTTTGAAATCTGTGACGATATTACTGTACTTCGCGATGGTAAGTTCATTGGAGAGTGTCAGGTGTCTGATACCAATGAAGATGGTCTTATCGAAATGATGGTTGGGCGTAAATTAGAAGAGCAATATCCACGTATTGCCGCGACACATGGCGAAACTTGTCTTGAAGTTATTGGATTAACGGGGTCAGGAGTCCAGGACGTGAGCTTTACGCTAAAGCGTGGCGAAATCCTAGGAATATCTGGCTTGATGGGCGCTGGGCGAACTGAGTTGATGAAGGTTATCTACGGTGCATTACCAAGTGAGCGCGGTGTGATAAACCTTGAGAACAAAACCATTAACCCCGTCAGCCCGCAAGATGGCCTAGCTAACGGTATTGCGTATATTTCGGAAGACCGAAAAGGTGATGGTTTAGTTTTAGGTCTGTCAGTGAAAGAGAACATGTCATTGTGCTCTTTAGATAAATTAACCAATGGATTCCAGATCCAACATGGCGACGAGGTCATGGCGGTCGAAGACTTTATCAAGCTATTTAATATCAAAACACCAAGCCGCGACCAAATCATTGGCAACCTTTCTGGGGGCAACCAGCAGAAAGTGGCCATTGCAAAAGGTCTAATGACAAAGCCGAAAGTATTGATTCTTGATGAGCCAACCCGCGGAGTCGACGTTGGTGCAAAAAAAGAGATTTATCAGTTAATCAATAAATTTAAAGCCGAAGGCATGAGCATCATCTTAGTGTCGTCAGAGATGCCAGAAGTGCTTGGGATGAGTGATCGTATTCTTGTCATGCATGAAGGTCGTATCACGGGCGAATTTGATGCGAAAGTCGCTGATCAAGAAAAACTACTCGCTTGTGCAGTAGGCAAAAATATTAATGAGGAAGCAGCATGAGTACCAATACCATGAGTAAACCGGCGCAAGCAGAGAGCAGAAAGTTCTTCACTAAAGAGTGGCTGATAGAGCAAAAATCATTGATTGCGCTGATATTCCTAATTGTTGTCGTGTCATTTTTGAACCCGAACTTTTTTACGGTTGACAACATTCTTAATATTCTACGTCAAACATCCGTTAACGCGATCATCGCAGTGGGGATGACGTTGGTGATATTGACCGCTGGCATCGACTTAAGTGTTGGCTCTGTACTGGCGTTATGTGGAGCATTTGCTGCAAGTTTGATTGCAATGGAAGTGCCAGTGTTGATTGCCGTGCCTACAGCGTTACTTGCGGGGGCAGCTTTAGGTGCAATCAGCGGTATTATCATTGCAAAAGGTAAAGTTCAGGCGTTTATTGCAACGCTGGTTACCATGACGTTATTACGCGGTGTCACTATGGTTTACACCGAAGGACGCCCAATTTCGACAGGTTTTACCGATACCGCAGATGCGTTTGCATGGTTCGGTACCGGTTACGCTTTAGGTATTCCAGTGCCAGTATGGTTGATGGTAGTGGTGTTTGCAGCAGCATGGTATTTACTTAATCACACACGCTTCGGCCGTTATGTTTACGCACTAGGCGGTAATGAATCAGCGACTCGACTATCGGGCATCAATGTTGACCGAGTTAAGATGGGTGTATATGCGATTTGCGGTATGTTGGCTGCACTTGCGGGCATTATTGTGACGTCACGTCTTTCTTCTGCGCAACCGACGGCAGGTATGGGGTATGAGCTTGATGCCATCGCAGCCGTTGTATTGGGTGGAACAAGCCTGATGGGCGGTAAAGGACGAATCATGGGAACTCTGATTGGTGCTTTAATCATTGGTTTCTTGAATAACGCGCTCAACCTATTGGATGTCTCTAGCTACTACCAAATGATCGCGAAAGCCGTCGTGATTCTGCTGGCGGTACTTGTCGACAACAAAAATAAGTAATTGAAATTACTCTGATCACTTTGTATTAAATCCTAAATAAAAACCGAGTCAGCTAACTGGCTGACTCCCCCCTACATAAAGGACTAGAACGATGAAAAAATTGGCAACACTTATCTCTGCTGCGCTGCTTTCTTCTACTGTATCTGTGGCTGCTCAGGCACAAGATACAATGGCGATTGTCGTATCCACTTTGAATAACCCTTTCTTTGTTTCGATGAAAGATGGTGCGGAATCAAAAGCGAAGGAACTGGGATACGATTTGATTGTTCTCGACTCGCAAAATGACCCGAGTAAAGAACTGTCTAACGTTGAAGATCTCACGGTTCGCGGGGTGAAGGCCATTCTGATCAATCCAACAGACTCTGACGCAGTATCGAATGCGATCCGTATGGCGAACCGTTCAAATATCCCAGTGCTGACTCTGGATCGTGGTGCGAGTCGTGGTGACGTTGTTAGCCACATCGCTTCAGATAATGTTATTGGTGGTGAAATGGCGGGTCATTACATCATGGAAAAAGTTGGCGAAAAAGCAAAAGTTATTCAGCTAGAAGGCATCGCGGGTACTTCAGCTGCGCGTGAACGTGGTGAAGGCTTTATGACTGCGGTTAAGAGTAGTGATATGGAGCTGCTAGCCAGTCAACCAGCGGACTTCGACCGAACTAAGGGTTTGAATGTAATGGAAAACCTATTAGCAGCCAATCCAGATGTGCAGGCTGTATTTGCACAGAATGATGAAATGGCACTAGGTGCACTGCGTGCGGTTCAGGCTTCAGGCAAGGATGTGACGATTGTTGGTTTTGATGGTACCGACGACGGTATTGCAGCGGTAAACCGAGGCAAACTTGCAGCGACGATTGCACAACAACCTGATCTCATTGGTTCTCTTGGTATCGAAACAGCAGACAAAGTACTCAAAGGCGAAAAAGTTGAGGAGTACATTCCTGTACCGTTGAAAGTCGTTACAAAATAAGCGGAATGATAAATAACGAGTTCTGATTTCTTTGCTCTCTCTTTTGTTTACTTCTGTCGTTTCAGAAGGGAGGGCAAGAATGGATGCCATTGCCTTTTCCTCTATTTCCTTTAGGTGTGAGAAGCCAACGTCATCTATTTTTTCAACAAACAGTTTTCAAACAGGGTTCATTCAGAACTGAGGATAACCGTATGAATAAGTTAGTGGTATTAGGTAGTGTTAACGCTGACCATGTTCTTCAAGTGCCTTCTTTTCCTCGCCCAGGCGAGACGCTTCATGGTCACAACTATCAAGTTATCCCTGGTGGGAAGGGGGCGAATCAAGCTGTCGCCGCTGCACGTTTAGGGGCAGATATTGGTTTTATCGCGTGTGTTGGTGACGATTCATTTGGCATTAATATTCGCGAAAATTTCAAAATGGACGGTATTGATATTTCAGGCGTTAAGATGCAGCCTAACTGTCCTACAGGTATTGCCATGATTCAAGTGTCAGACAGTGGTGAGAACACAATTTGTATTTCAGCCGAGGCAAACGCGAAGTTAACCTCTGACGCCATAGACCCGGATTTAGAGCGTATTCGTCAAGCCAACTATTTGTTGATGCAACTAGAAACGCCAATTTGCGCGATTGAGAAGGCGGCCCGTATTGCAAAAACTGCAAAAACTAATGTGATATTGAATCCTGCGCCAGCCCGTGAATTGTCCGATGAGCTATTAGCGTGTATTGATGTAATCACCCCTAACGAAACCGAGGCAGAAGTACTAACAGGAGTGACCGTTACTGATAACGATAGTGCTCAGGAAGCCGCGAATGTTTTGCATTCAAAAGGCATCGAAATCGTGATGATCACGCTGGGAGCGAAAGGCGTGTGGTTGAGTCAAAATGGTCGTGGAGACATCATTCCGGGTTTTCGTGTAGAAGCCACCGACACTACAGCCGCTGGCGATACCTTCAACGGGGCGCTTGTGACTGGTCTATTGGAGGATTTACCATTAGAATCAGCGATTAAGTTCGCGCATGCAGCAGCGGCGATATCCGTTACTCGCTTTGGTGCACAGACATCGATTCCTACTCGTGATGAAGTGAATAATTTTCTGGCGAAAGTCCAATAACAAGGAGCAGATAGCATGGCTACAATGAAAGACATCGCAAAACTGGCCGGTGTTTCTACGTCAACCGTTAGCCATGTTATTAATAAAACTCGCTTTGTCAGTGAAGAGATTTCTGAACGAGTCAATAACGCGGCTAAGGAACTCAATTACTACGCGCCATCGGCTTTGGCGCGTAGTCTTAAAGTCAACCGAACCAAAACGTTTGGCATGTTGGTCACCACTTCTACTAACCCGTTTTTTGGTGAAGTGGTAAAAGGTGTTGAGCGCAGTTGTTATCTCAAAGGTTACAGTCTTATTTTATGTAACACCGAAGGCGATAACGAACGCATGCGAGAGTCCATTAATACGCTATTGCAAAAACGTGTTGATGGTTTAATTTTGATGTGTTCCTCATTAGAAGGGGAGCGTATAGAAGTATTTGAGCGTTACCCTGATATTCCTGTTGTTGTCATGGACTGGGGCCCGATGTTATTTACCAGTGATAAGATTCAAGATAATTCATTGCGTGGTGGATATATGGCCACAAAATACCTGATTGATAGCGGTCACAAAGAGATTGGGTGTATTACTGGTCCGCTCATTAAGCATCAAGCACAAATGCGCTATGAAGGGTACAAAAGGGCGATGAATGAAGCCGGACTGTCGTTCAATAAAGATTGGATTGTTGAAGCAGACTTCGAATGTGAAGGTGGGTATCAGGCGTTTACAAAAATTGTACAGCGTGGAGCGCTGCCCACAGCGGTGTTTGTTTCCAATGACATGATGGCGATGGGCGTTATCAATGCAGCGAATGAGCTTGGCATTAAGGTACCTGATGATGTTTCGATCATTGGTTATGATGACATTCACATTGCGAAATTTATGTCTCCCTCGCTGACAACCATTCATCAACCGAAATATCGTCTTGGTCAAGTTGCAGTCGAGACCTTGCTACGTAAACTCGATGATAAATCAGACCAAGCTCAAGTTATCGAGTTAGAGCCGACTTTGGTTGAGCGCGGTAGTGTGAAATCCATTATTTAAATAACCTGGCGAAGTCTGGCAGAGCATCGTGGTATAACGAAACAGTGCGCGTCTCGTCATTTCGTCAGTTCATCCATGATTGGGCAACGACTTTTCCCATCCCCAGGGCATGACGACACCCAACTCTCTAGCTGTTGTTTGATTTCCATTAAGTGCGAAATCTTTAATTCTACCTCTTTCAATTTATCCATGGTGCGTGCTTTTACTTCGCTGCTTTTTCTATTTGGGTCATGAGCAAGGTGTACAAACTCTTTGCATTCTTGCAGCGAGAAGCCTGCACTTTTGGCGCGGGAGACTAAGTTGAGCTCTTGAATGTGGTTCTCTGTGTATTCACGATAACCGGAATCACTGCGTGCTGGTGGTGAGATAATGCCTTTGTCTTCGTACAAGCGAATGGATTTAGAGGATAGTCCTGTAAGTTTAGCAACGGCACCTATATTCATGATTTTCTCCCATGGTCCAAATCTAAATTCAGTATACACAGACCGAGCAATAAACCAATCATTCTCGCGAAGCCTAACTGCTAAGTCTATGAAGAATAAGGTGGCTTTTGCTATTGGCTTAAGTAAAAACTCGATTAAATAAAAACTGGCTCAAACAAAAACAGCCCGTCAGCAATATACTGACAGGCCGTTGTAAAATTGTTGTTGATCTAATTTTTACTACGCGTTTTCTGGCTGTAGGTTTTTCTTTTCTTGCTGCATTTTTGCAAGGAAGTACACGTTAACACATGCGATGAAACCGTTGGTTAGTACGACTGGCCATGCGTCAATCATCAGGCCATACGCCGTAAATAGTCCACAACCGATAAAGTTTAAGATACGCAGTTTAACGATATCTTTCATTGTTAGCGAGATCGCAACCATGATTGAAGCAGCGTAACCTAAAAACTCAACCATATTCATTTCCATTATTTGACCCTCTTTAAAATCTGCCGAATTTGTCGGTACCAATTCTTCTCATCTTGAGATTATTGAGGAAGCTCCATGCCTCGAACGGTCTTTGTTTTGAGTTGGCTGTACTATAGCAATGGAAAAAGCGTGATAAAAGGCTCAATTCGGCGTTAAGAGAGAGTTAGCGATTACGCAAACGTTTAATCAGAAAAATTTTATTTATACTTTTGTAAATAATTGGTTTTGGCAATGGAATTGATAGTCCAGCACTGTTGAAAGTCGGAATAAAACACCATAGTATTGCAAATGATAATTATTTTCGTTTGGTCGTGTTTTTATGATTTATTTTGTTACTGGGTTAGCGGTTTTTACAGTGGTAAGTCTAAGATTAAAGCCAAAAACTTGGTCTTTAAGTATGCATTTGATATTGCATTTGTGGTTAGTTTCAGCGGATCAACCTGATTATATGGTCCAATACATGCTTGTTATGTTCTTTTCATCTCCATTACTCGTGCATCTCCAAAAACGCACCAGCATATGTAATAGAATCTTTAGCGGAATACCAATACTGGTTGCTATAATTGGTATTATCTCTGTTTATAAGGCACAGTTGTTTTCTGTAAGCATACTTTTATGAGATTGCTGTCTTGTTTTTGAGAAAACCTTGATAATTGACATGATTTGACAGAAAAATTCGAATTATTATCGTCTAATTGCAGGGCTGTTTAGTCCTTTTGGCTTGATATGGATCCTATGTGCTATACGAAATACTAGTTTAACGCACTCTGGATTATCAGTTGTAAAAAATGTTGATCGTTTGCGGGGAAATTGATGAGTACACAAACCGTGTCGCAGAACGCCGTTGTACATGCTGTAACGGGAGAGGTGTTAGTGTTGGATCTTTCAGGAAAGATCCGGGTCGCCACGGTTGGTGATGAGCTGAAAATGGGTGAGGTGATCATTACAGAAAATGAAGCCTCTCTTGACGTACTAGCGAATAATGAACTCTACATTGTTGACCAAAATTGTGTCGCATGCTTGCCCGTGCCTACACCTGAGCAATTAGCTTTGGCGGCGCAATCTCAAACGCCAAAAATCGCTCAAACTCAAGTCGAAGGACAAATCTCATTTGATCTTAATGCAGTAGATAACGCTAATTTAAACACAAACGATATCGCTGCCATCCAACAGGCTATTTTGGATGGAGAAGATCCGACAGCAATCCTCCAACCGACTGCTGCAGGTGGTGCGCAGGGTTCGGCAAACGCTGGTTATGTGACGGTTGAATATAATAACCCTGAACTGTTGGCTTCTACCTTTTTTGAAACCTCTCCAACGCAAAATAGCGAACCTGTCTATGCGGGAAGAGAAGGCGCAAACGCGACGATTTTTGCAGATGGCGGTGAATCAATGGAATCGCGCGTCGTCGAAGGATCGGTTTCTCTTTCTACGTATCCTCAAACCACATCGGTTACGGCGCTGATTGAAGCGGGTGATCTTGCTCTCGATCCGACGTCACTCGTTATTTCGCCTTTGTCGTTAACGTCTCTTTTGGCTGAACTGAACACGGATATTACATCAAACGGCCAGCCCGTTACCTTTGTATATGATCAAACCCAAAACTCGATTATTGGTTCACAAAGCGGTAATGAAGTGCTGCGAATTGATATCGAAGCCACCTCAATCGGCAAAGACCTAGAACTAGAAGTAGAAACAACCATTAGCCAAGGTATTGACCATGTGCCGTCGGTTGCTGGTGGTCAAGTTGACATTGTTGGCGATCAGATCAGCATTGCATTTGAAATTACGGGCACTGATATCATTGGCAACAGCATTCGTTCACCGATTGATGTCGTTACGACTGTCGTTGATGGTGCCGATCCCAGCCCTCAAGATATTTCGTTTGAAAATATTGACTCTTCTGACACTGTAATCAGCGGCCGTTTTGTTGATATTGGCAGTGATGAACTGGCGTCGGTCACTTTCAACTCTGAAGGTTTGAGTCAATTTGACAACCTATTAAGTGATAATCAATCAACGGTGGCTGAACTATCGCAAGACGGTACGACGATTACACTCTCAATTGAAGGTAGCGGTGAGCCTGTATTGAGCATTAGCTTAAATACAGACGGTACCTATGAATTTGAGCAGTTCAAACCGTTAGAGCAAACTAATACTCAAGATAATATTGAGCTCTCGTTACCGACGACCATCATCGATTTTGACCAAGACACAGCCAATAGTACGTTTAACCTAACGATTTTGGATGGGAATAACCCGGTCATTGAGAATGTTACAGGCCTCTTTTTGGATGAATCTGGAGTAGAGCAAGGTTCGCAAGAAGGTTCAGTAGTAACAAGTGGTACAGGTTCAATCACGACATCGGTTGGTAGTGACGTTATAGATCATTACGAACTGGAGCCGGCAGAATTTAACCTTTCTGGAGAGTTACAATCGCAAGGACAAATTGTTCAGCTAGAGCTGACTTCAGAATTGAACGGTATGCGCACCTATGAAGGTGTTATTGAGCTTAACGGTGCGCGCGTAACGGTATTTGATATTACCATCGATTCTCCGACTCAAGGAGACTATCAGTTCAACCTTTACGAACCGTTGGATCATACTGGATCAAACGATGATGTTTTGTCCTTTGGCTTGCCAGTCTATGCGGTGGATGCGGACGGTGATCGTTCATCGATTACTGACGGTTCGAACACACCTGAAGCTGCGCAAATCGTTATTCAAGTCGAAGATGATATTCCTAGTATTGACGGTGTTGATGCATTAGCGGTTGATGAAGACGATTTGGCGAATATTGGCTCTGATGGCTCAAATTCTGTTTCTATCGATGGGCATTTCACCACGACTCAGGGCTCTGATCGTGTGGTGAGTTACCAACTCGATACAAACGCAACCCCAGTCGCGAACCTGACATCACAAGGTGTTGCGGTAAACTTAATCGAAACCGCCAACGCAGACGGCAGTTTTACGTACACAGCGACCGCAGATAACGGAACCACGGTAGAACCCGTATTTACCCTAGTTGTAAACACGGACGGTACTTATAACTTCACGTTAGAAGGGCCAATCGACCATGCACAGAATGGT
>NZ_JXOK01000041.1 GCF_000830505.1 Vibrio mytili
TTTTGCTTCATCTTCAATTGTGCTGCGCTTTACGTATGTACGTTTTTTGCGCACCTCAACCTGAACATTCTTACTCTTACCACCACCCGCATTAACACTAAGTGTACTACGAGTTTTACGCTGTAGCGTAAGGCGAGTCGGCTCTGATTCACCAGATTTGTCACCGTGTTCTTTTTTTAGATGAGAAAGAAGTGTTTGCTTCTCGTCATCTGTCACATTGTCAGAGCTCGCCTTTTTAATGCCAGCGTCAGCAAGTTGTTCAATCAAGCGGTCGACTGGCGTACCAATCTCATCACTCAGTGCTTTAACTGTTAATTGTGTCATGCCGCTTCCTCCTTGCTGAAATTATGCTTCTTCGCCGAACCAACAGATGTTACGTGCGGCCATAATTAGCTCACCTGCACGTTCTTCCGTCAGGCCTTCGATACCTTCTAAATCATCAATACCTTGGTCGGCAAGATCTTCAAGTGTTGCTACACCTTTCGCTGCCAATTTGTATGCCATTTCACGCTCCAAGCCTGCAAGACCAAGTAAGTCTTCTGCTGGCTCAAGGCCTTCGAATGACTCTTCTTGAGCAAGCGCAATCGTTGTTAGCGCGTCTTTTGCACGGCCACGCAACTCTTCGATCAACTCTTCATTAAGACCATCGACTTCAAGCAACTCATTCACTGGCACGTATGCCACTTCTTCTAGCGTTGAGAAACCTTCTTCGACAAGCAACTGAGCAAAGTCTTCTTCGATATCGAGGTACTTCATGAAGTTTTCAATAGACGCTTGTGATTCTTCAGCGTGCTTCTTCTGAAGATCCGCGACCGTCATAACGTTCAGTTCCCAACCTGTTAATTGAGATGCTAGACGAACGTTTTGACCATTACGACCGATAGCTTGCGCCAAGTTATCTGCTTCTACCGCAATATCCATTGAGTGTGCATCTTCATCTACGATGATAGACGCAACATCAGCAGGTGCCATTGCGTTAATAACGAACTGAGCTGGGTTGTCATCCCACAGAACGATATCGATACGCTCACCACCAAGCTCACCAGACACTGCTTGTACACGTGCACCACGCATACCAACACACGCACCCACAGGGTCGATACGCTTGTCATTGGTTTTTACTGCGATCTTAGCGCGAGAACCTGGATCACGTGCTGCACCTTTCAGTTCAATGATATCTTCTGCGATTTCAGGAACTTCAACGCGGAACAGTTCAGCTAGCATTTCTGGCTTAGAGCGCGTGATAAACAGTTGGAAACCACGAGCTTCTGGAGCCACTTTGTACAGTAGACCACGAACACGGTCACCTGGACGGAAGTTTTCGCGTGGCAGTTGATCATCACGAAGAATAACTGCTTCAGCATTATTACCAAGATCAAGCACGACAGTGTCGCGGTTTACTTTTTTAACAACACCAGTGATCAAGTCACCTTCGTTATCAATAAATTGCTCAACGATTTGTGCACGTTCAGCTTCACGAACTTTCTGTACGATAACTTGTTTTGCCGTTTGAGTCGTAATACGGTCAAACGTCACTGATTCAATTTCATCTTCGATGTAGTCGCCAAGCTCAATAGACTCATCATCGTATTGTGCCGCTTCTAATGAGATTTCTTTAGTTGGATATTCGACATTATCAACAACCAACCAACGACGGTAAGTAGTGAACTCGCCTGTTTTTCGGTCAATAGCAACACGAACTTCAATTTCGATATCGTATTTTTTCTTTGTAGAAGTTGCCAGAGCAATCTCAAGAGCCTCAAAGATGCGCTCACGAGGTACCGCTTTTTCGTTCGATACCGCTTCTGCTACCGCTAAAATTTCTTTACTCATTGTATTTAGCCTCTAAGCTTAAACTTTTTTAGGGAACTAAAATTTAGGGATCAGGTTAGCTTTTGAAATGTTACTTAAAGCAAACTCTTCTTGCTGACCGTCGACAGTAATAGTCACGGTTTCGCCATCAACGCTGTGGATAATACCTTTCCACTTGCGACGATTTGCTACCGCCATTTTCAAAACGATGCTGACCTCGTGACCTATAAATTGCTCATAATGTGCTGCTTTGAACAGTGGTCTTTCTAGACCTGGAGAAGACACTTCTAGACTGTAAGCAACAGAAATTGGATCTTCGACGTCTAGCACTGCACTCACCTGATGACTTACCTCTGCACAATCATCGACATTAATGCCATTCTCATGATCGATAAAAATACGTAATGTCGAGTGCGCGCCAGCACGAATAAACTCTAATCCAACTAACTCATAACCTGATGCCTCTACTGGCGCTTCAAGCATTTCAGTAAGTTGTCTTTCTAAACCAGTCATTTTAACCACTCCAGAAACAAAAAAAGGGCTCAGAGCCCAATCAAAAAACCAAGCAGTGATCTGAGTCATATTCAAAAAACTCAGATAACAAAAAACCCCGATAGTCGGGGTTTTGTGCTGCTGGACCCTGATACGTTAAGAATAGACAAAAAATCAGTTCTTAACTCGTAGCGTGGTTAGCACTACGCAAACTTGCCCAATCTTCGATTTCTATTAGCAAACTTCTTAAAAGTTTTACCCTAAGAAAGAGATTGGTTGCGGGGGCCGGATTTGAACCGACGACCTTCGGGTTATGAGCCCGACGAGCTACCAAGCTGCTCCACCCCGCGTCCGACTTGCTGAGCATTATACTCGCAAACAAGTGATTTACAAGTTTGTAAAACATGGTGCCGAGAGAGGGACTCGAACCCTCACACCAAAGGCACTAGCACCTCATGCTAGCGTGTCTACCAATTTCACCATCTCGGCAGCAAAACCTACAGCTTATTGTGGAATTTCATCACCCGCAGGGGCTGGAACTTCACTCGCTGCATCTTTAACTTGCTCTACCACTGGTTGACCTAATGTTGGGTCGACCCATTGAGATTCAGTCTTGTGCGTAGACATACGACCAAGTAACAAGCTAATGATAAAGAATACGGTTGCTAAAATAGCAGTTGTTCGGGTTAAGAAATTACCTGAGCCGCTAGCACCAAACACTGTGTTTGAAGCACCAGCACCGAACGAGGCTCCCATATCTGCGCCTTTACCTTGTTGAATCAACACAAGGCCAATTACACCAAGCGCTGCCAACAGGTAAATCACAAGTAGAACTGAAAACATTTTTCCACCTATGTTCCTAATTGTTGAGCCAGCGCCGCTCAAAAAATAATACATGTTATTAAATGAACAAGGCTAGCGACCTCCTAACGGGAGGCGGTGCAATACTAGCGAAAGCCAGTAACGCTGACAAGGGAAAATTAGTAAAAAATCAGTACGAACGTACCAAACGCTCAAAAAAAGGGCAAAAGCTGCCCTTTTCTTTCACTCGGTAAATAAAGCTCTGGATTAGCAGCTTAATTTAACCGCTTCGGCAATCTTAAGCGCTGAACTTTGAACCAGTTCAGCTTCTTCGCCTTCCACCATAACGCGGATAAGCGGTTCAGTTCCAGATTTACGCAGCAATACTCGGCCTTTATCACCAAGTTCGGCTTCCACCTCAGCGACAGAATCTAGTACGGCCTTTGCTTCTAGTGGATTGTTCTCTCCTGAAAAACGTACGTTTTCTAGAACTTGTGGATAAAGAGACATACCTTGAGACAAGTCGTGCAATGACATATCGCTACCAACAACAGAAGCAAGTACTTGTAATGCAGCAACAATTGCATCACCTGTTGTCACTTTATCCAGTAAAATAACGTGGCCAGAGTTTTCAGCACCAATTTTCCAGCCTTTCTCTAGCAACTGCTCCATCACATAGCGGTCACCAACAGCAGCTCGTACGAATGGAATACCTAACTGTTTTAGGCCATTTTCCATACCTAAATTCGTCATTAGGGTTCCAACAACACCACCTTTTAACTCTCCGCGGCGTAATGCATCGCGAGCAATAATGTAAGCAATTTGATCACCGTCCACTTTGTTCCCTAAGTGATCGACCATAATAATGCGGTCACCATCACCATCAAACGCTAAACCTAAGTGAGCTTGCTCTTCAACGACACGTTTCTGCAGGGCTCGTACATCGGTGGCCCCAACTTGGTCATTAATATTGGTGCCATTCGGCTCTACACCTATCGCTACAACGTCAGCACCTAATTCTTTAAACACACTTGGTGCGATGTGGTAAGTTGCACC
Source organism: Vibrio mytili (assembly GCF_000830505.1). Classification (GTDB taxonomy): domain Bacteria; phylum Pseudomonadota; class Gammaproteobacteria; order Enterobacterales; family Vibrionaceae; genus Vibrio; species Vibrio mytili. Next base: position 4,162 of record NZ_JXOK01000041.1, read on the forward strand.
GTGTGCGCAATCAACCACGATTTTAAGTTTCGCGAGGCTCAACTCAGAAGGGAATGTGCTCTTACAAAATTCAATGTAGCGACCCGCCGCATCGTTCATTCGCGTTGCTTTACCAAGCTCAGCTGACTCAACACACTCGATGTCTTTATCCAGCTCGGCTTCAATCGCCAACTCAATATCGTCCGGTAATTTAGTTCCCTCTGATGAGAAGAATTTAATACCGTTATCGTAGTAAGGGTTGTGAGAGGCAGAGATAACAATCCCGGCTTCTGCACGAAATGTTTGAGTTAGGTACGCAACAGCTGGTGTTGGCATTGGTCCTGTCAGCGTGGCCTTTAACCCCGCAGCTGCCAGGCCGGCTTCCAATGCAGATTCCAACATGTAACCAGAAATACGAGTATCTTTACCGATAATCACTTTTTTTGTACCTTGTTTCGCAAGTACACGACCAGCGGCCCAACCAAGCTTAAGTACAAAATCAGGTGTGATTGGGTATTGCCCAACTTTGCCACGTACACCGTCAGTACCAAAGTAACGTCTTTTATCAGACATAAACTTACCTTTATATATAATATTTTGTTTTAACTAATTTTTTAACTGAATCAAACGACAGCTTTCTAAGCATTGTTTTGGGTCATCTTAACAATTTTCATTGCTTCGATGGTATCTTCAAAGTCATGAACTCGAATGATCTGCGCGCCTTTCATAGCCGCGATAGTGGCACAAACAACACTGGCGTTAGTGCACTCTGCAGGTTTTTTGTCTAACAATTTGAAGATCATTGACTTACGGGACATTCCGGCCAAAATTGGCAAGCCAAATTTATGAAATTTTTCTAAATGAGCAAGCATATGATAATTGTGCTCGAGGGTTTTACCAAAGCCAAATCCCGGGTCAAGAATGATATTTTCACGGGCAATACCTGCTGACTCACAATCGGCGATACGCTCGATAAGAAACTGTTCGACTTCCTGCATCAAATCATCATATTGCGGATTGTGCTGCATGGTTTTAGGTTGACCTTGCATATGCATGATACACACAGGAAGATTGGCTTCCGCGACGGCTTCTATGGCACCGGGCTCCGTCAGAGAGCGAACATCATTAATAAGGTCTGCACCCGCTTCTATCGATTGCTTAATGACTTCCGCTTTGCTGGTATCAACAGAAATCCAAACATCGTACTTTTCCCGAATCGCCTTGACCACTGGTACAACGCGTTGCAGTTCTTCTTCTAAAGAAACGTCTGGCGCACCAGGTCGAGTGGACTCGCCACCAACATCAATAATACTGACGCCTGCACGGACCATTTTTTCAACTTGAGCAAGCGCGGACTCAATGGAGTTATATTGCCCTCCGTCAGAAAAAGAGTCAGGAGTAACATTAAGAATCGCCATCACGTGTGGGCGTGATAAATCTAAGGTTTTGTTATTTGCAGCAATTTTCATAATAAACACAAAAACCCCGAGCGAACTCGGGGTTTATTATTCTCAAACTTATTTATTCAGTGTCTTTTTTTTCTGGTGCATCGCTAGGTGAAGAATCCTGTGAAGAAGGCGTATCAGCATCTTTCGCTGTATCCGCTGGCTTATCTTCTTTTTCTTCTGCCTTCGCTTGAGGCTTGTCGTTATCCTGCGGCTTATTGGCAGCATTGTCGCTCCATCCAGCAGGCTCACGAACCTCAGCTTTACGCTCCATCAGATCGTCAATTTGGCGAGCATCAATGGTCTCATACTTCATCAGCGCATCTTTCATTGCATGCATGATGTCCATGTTCTCTTCCAGAATCTTTTTCGCGCGGTCATAGTTGCGGTCAATGATTTGACGAACTTCATCATCAATCAATTTCGCCGTGTCATCAGACATATGTTTTGTCTGAGTCACACTACGGCCTAAGAACACTTCACCTTCATCTTCAGCATAGAGCAACGGACCAAGTTTTTCAGAGAAGCCCCACTGAGTTACCATCTTACGAGCGATTTCAGTTGCGCGTTCGATGTCGTTCGACGCACCAGTTGAAACTTTTTCAGCCCCGTAGATAAGTTCTTCCGCTAAACGACCGCCGTACAAGCTAGAGATCATAGACTCTAGATGCTGGCGAGACATGCTAACGCGGTCTTGCTCTGGGAGATACATAGTCACACCTAACGCGCGACCACGTGGAATGATCGATACCTTATAAACTGGATCATGCTCTGGCACCAAACGGCCAACAATGGCGTGACCCGCTTCGTGGTAAGCGGTTGACGCTTTAGTTTCTTCAGACATCACCATAGAGCGACGTTCTGCACCCATCATGATTTTGTCTTTTGCCAGTTCAAACTCAACCATAGATACGTTGCGTTTGTTACCACGAGCCGCGAACAATGCCGCTTCGTTAACTAGGTTGGCTAGATCTGCACCAGAGAAACCTGGTGTCCCGCGCGCAATTAGTGATGGTTCAACATCACCCGCTAACGGCACTTTACGCATGTGAACTTTAAGAATTTGTTCACGACCACGCACATCTGGTAGACCAACAACAACCTGACGGTCGAAACGTCCAGGACGCAATAGCGCTGGGTCAAGTACGTCCGGACGGTTGGTCGCAGCGATAACGATAATACCTTCGTTACCTTCAAAACCATCCATCTCAACAAGCATTTGGTTAAGTGTTTGTTCACGCTCATCGTGACCACCACCAACGCCGGCACCACGCTGACGACCTACTGCATCGATCTCATCAATAAAGATGATACATGGTGCCGCTTTCTTCGCTTGTTCGAACATGTCACGTACACGTGATGCACCAACACCGACAAACATCTCAACGAAATCTGAACCAGAAATGGTAAAGAACGGTACTTTTGCTTCACCAGCGATGGCTTTAGCAAGTAGCGTTTTACCTGTACCTGGAGGACCAACCATCAAGACACCCGTTGGGATCTTACCCCCCAACTTTTGGAAGCGGCTTGGATCACGTAGGTAATCAACCAGCTCTTTAACGTCTTCTTTTGCTTCGTCACAACCAGCAACGTCTGCAAACGTGGTTTTGATTTGTTCTTCGCTCATCATACGAGCTTTGCTCTTACCGAAAGACATGGCGCCTTTACCGCCGCCGCCTTGCATTTGACGCATGAAGAAAATCCATACACCAATCAATAAGATCATTGGGAACCAAGAAATGAAAATAGTACCAAGTAAACTCTGTTCTTCAGGAGGTGTACCTTGTACTTTCACATTTTGATTAATTAGGTCATCTAGAAGCTTTTGATCGTACACTGGCATGTAAGTGACCATTTTGGCACCGCCGCCACGACGGACAAAGCTAATCTCACCGTCTTTAAAAGTTGCTTCTTGAATCTGGCCTTGGCCAACTTCCTGTACAAACGTGGTGTAATCCACGGTTCTGCCATTACTTTCCCCAGGGCCAAAGCTCTGGAATACCGACATCAATACGACAGCGATAACAAGCCACAGAATTAAATTTTTTGCCATGTCACTCAAGGTGTAAGCCTCTCGATAACTAATTGTAATTAAAGGTAGGGTACTACAGTTCAATCACTGTAGCTATACTGTTAACTCACTCCCTAGTGGGGAAAATGGTTAACCTTTGTAACCAGTGGCTACAACAAAGACTTCTCGTGAGCGTGCTCGCGATGAGTCTGGTTTTCTGATTTTGACGGTTTTAAACATGTCTCGGACTTCTTTCACATATTGATCGAAGCCTTCTCCTTGGAAAACCTTTACGACAAAGCTACCATTAGGCGCTAGAACTTGTCGACACATATCTAATGCCAATTCAACTAAATACATAGCACGTGGTTGATCAACCGAGCTATTACCCGCGATATTAGGCGCCATATCCGACATGACTACATCGACCATAGAAGGCTGGATTCTTTCCAATAACGCTTCCAATACTGCGTCGTCACGAAAATCGCCTTGCAAGAAGCTGACGCCTGCAATCGGATCCATCGGCAACAAATCACACGCAATGATTTGTCCAGAGTCACCTATTATTTTAGCAGCATATTGAGACCACCCACCTGGGGCTGCCCCTAAGTCAACGACTGTCATTCCCGGTTTTAACAACTTATCTTTTGTTTGGATTTCATCAATTTTGAAATAAGCTCGCGAACGGTAGCCCTTTTTACGAGCTTCATTTGCGTATTTATCATCAAAGTGTTCTTTCAACCAACGTCCAGAACTGGCCGAGTGTTTTTGTTTACTCATTTTAATCCTAACAAGATACAAATAGGAGCTATTGCTACAATAGGCGCAAGCTATTACTCAATAAATTATAGTCTTCAGCATTAGATGGCGTTAAAATAGCGTTTTTCAACCCTCATTTAAAGAAAATTGGCCGCGTAATGAACCTAAGCACCAAACAAAAGCAGCACCTTAAAGGCCTAGCTCACAGTTTAAAACCTGTTGTGCTAATGGGCGCAAATGGACTTACAGAAGCCGTGCTAGCAGAAATTGAGATTGCTCTTAATCATCACGAACTGATCAAAGTAAAAGTTGCTTCGGAAGATCGTGAAACAAAACAGCTAATCATCGACGCTATCGTACGTGAGACGGGAGCAGAAAAAGTTCAGACCATTGGTAAAGTGCTTGTCCTTTATCGTCAATCTGAAGAGCGTAAAATCGAAATTCCCCGCAAATAACTTGCGCTTTAACTTTGATAGATACGCTTTGTAAAACGCCATGACGTCTCAAAGAGACGTGGCAAGAAAAAGGTCGCCATCGGCGACCTTTTTGCGTTTTGTAGAGTAAGAAATTAAATGTATTCCACTCGATCAATTTCGAAGTCTTTCGCGCCACCAGGCGTTTGGATAGCGACTTCATCACCTTCCATTTTACCAATCAAGCCACGAGCAATCGGTGAGCTAACAGAAATACGACCCGCTTTGATATCTGCTTCGTCATCACCGACGATTTGGTAGGTTTTTTCTTCATCAGTATCGATATCGATTAATGTCACTGTTGAACCAAAAATCACTTTGCCAGTGTTTTCCATCGTTGTCACATCGATAACTTGTGCAACAGACAGCTTGTATTCAATATCACGGATCTGAGCTTCACAAATACCTTGTTCTTCACGTGCCGCATGATATTCAGCATTTTCTTTTAAGTCACCCAGTTCGCGAGCTTCAGCAATTGCCGCTGAAATTTGAGGACGTAGCTTAAGAAGACGATCGAGTTCTGCACGTAGCTGTTGTTCGCCACGTAAAGTCATTGGAACTTTTTCCATTATATAAAACCTCAAGCCCAGTGTGTTTTGGACAAAAAAGCCCCACCCTGTCGAAGGACTGGGTAGCGCGTTTAAAGATATGTTTCACTTAGTGTAAACAAACTCTGAAGTGAAATCACCTTAAATCGAATACAAGCCGATTCACTCTTAAAGGTAACACTCTCCTAGCTCATACCGTGACTCAATCCACCTTGAACTCAATCCACCCTGAACTCAATCCGCCTTGAACTATCTGCAAAAAAACAAACAGCGAAAAAACAAACCGAAATGCGACTGAGACTCTTCAAAAAAGTAAAAAAAACTAAACCCTTTCAAATTAAAAACCAAATAAAACCCATTAATTTAATTAAAAATCAGCAAGATAAAAACAAAAAAAACAAATTGAACAGTGTTCATTATATTGCTTGATATTATTTTACTAGCTCCCTGCGGAACTTAGGCGGTACAACGTGTCCAGCAAGTTAGCGCTAAGGGTTAACGATATTTGACTTAATACGTTCTCGATTAATCTGTATCTAAACCAATAACTTGCCGAGAGAATCACTCTCCCACTTACAACAATGATTTATGGACAGCTAACTAGGACAAACGAAGATGAAAAAGACTCTAATCGCCCTTTCTGTATCAGCGGCAGCAATCGCGACTGGCGCAAACGCTGCGGAACTTTACAACCAAGACGGCACATCTTTAGAAATGGGCGGCCGCGCTGAAGCACGTCTATCAATGAAAGATGGTGACGCTCAAGACAACTCTCGCATCCGTCTAAACTTCCTTGGTAAGCAAGCGATCAATGATGGCCTATATGGTGTGGGCTTCTGGGAAGGTGAGTTCACGACAGCAGAGAACGGCGAAGTAGATAACAATAACGATCTAAACACTCGTTACGCTTACGCAGGTCTAGGTGGTGCTTGGGGTGAGTTTACATACGGTAAAAACGAAGGTGCGCTAGGTGTCATCACAGATTTCACTGATATCATGGCTTACCACGGCAACTCTGCTGCAGATAAACTGGCTGTTGCTGACCGTTCTGACAATATGATGTCTTACAAAGGTCAATTCGATAACTTAAGCGTTAAAGCAAGCTACCGTTTTGCTGATCGCGAAATTAAAAATGAAAACACGCCAAATGCAGAGTTCAGCGACAACGGCCAAGACGGCTACTCTCTATCGGCAATCTACGCGCTAGGTGATACAGGTATTAACCTAGGTGGTGGTTACGCAGATCAAGATGACGCTAACGAATACATGCTAGCGGGCTCTTACACTATGGGTGACCTATACTTCGCAGGTGTATTCACTGACGGTGAAAAAGCAAGCAAAGATGGCGACTACACAGGTTACGAATTAGCTGGTGCTTACACCCTAGGTCAAACCGTGTTTACAACCACATATAACAACGCAGAAACTAATGATGAAACATCTACAAACAACATCGCGGTTGATGCTACATACTACTTCAAGCCTAACTTCCGTGCTTACGCTTCGTACAACTTCAACCTAATCGACTCTGGTGACAAACTAGGTAAAGTAGGTGGCAACACGACAGCAAGCAAAGTAGATGCTGAAGACGAGTTAGCTCTAGGTCTACGCTACGACTTCTAATTTCAATGTTTAGAATTGAATCGACAATGCCTGCTTCTTGCGGGCATTGTTATTTAGAGGACTTGTTATTTTGCTGACGTGTTATTCTGTACCGCTGTTTTCTTATCTCGTTCTAGATTAAGCACCAAAAAGCATCTCTTACGTAATCTTATAGATTGAACTAAACTTTCATAGCTTGTCTCATTAATAATCTTTATTCGAGCATTTTGCGGCACGCCTAGCATATTGCTTTAACTCAAGTATACTCAACTTCATGACTAACCCTATAAAGTATCACTATGCGTTTACGTTGGCCTTTACTGTTATTTGCTCTGTTTAACTCCGTTGCGTTACATGCGTACCCTCACCAGGAAGTTTTGCCTGAGGGTGCTCGCATTAGCTTGGTCGCTCAAAAACTCAGTGATAATAAAGAGCTCATCGGTATTCACCCGACAGAACAATTATTCCCACCCGCAAGCACTTTAAAAGTGGTTACTGCATTAGCAGCAAAATTAGAGTTAGGAAATAGCTTTAGATTCCGCACCAAACTCGAAACGTCCAGCACAGACGCCGTCATTCGTTTCGTTGGTGATCCAACACTTCAAACGCAAGATTTAAAGAGCCTGCTGACCCAAGCCAAACAGAATGGTCTTAATCGCATTAATGGTAACTTGTGGCTGGATGACAGCTTATTTACGGGCTATAACCGTGCGGTGGGCTGGCCATGGGATATTTTAGGGGTGTGCTACAGTGCACCAGCAGCAGCTATCACATTAAATAGAAACTGTGTTCAAGCCTCTATTTATACCCAGCAAAATGGTGGTACACGTGTCTTCGTGCCTAAGCACCAACCAATCAAAGTCAATACCTCCGTCGAAACCGTGTCCTACTCGGTTCATAAAAGTCGTCATTGCGGATTAGATTTAATTGCTAACCCAGACAATAGTTATGAGTTGAAAGGTTGCTTGGTAGCAAGAAAAGACCCCTTACCTCTGAAATTTGCTGTGCAGGATCCCGGGCAATACACCAGTAAAAATGTTGCCAAATTGCTCGCCCAGCTTGGTATTGGACTGAAAGGTCAGATCAAAATAGGGACTGCGCCAGAGAAGCAACGTAAAGTGTTGGCAGAACACCAATCGAAAGCTCTGCCAGAACTGTTGGATTTAATGTTAAAACGCTCTGATAACCTGATCGCAGATACATTAACCAAAACACTTGGTGCCAAGTTTTTTGTCCAACCAGGCAGTTTCACTAATGGTACCGAAGCAATCAAACAAATCATCTTCTCTAACACAGGAATTGATATCCGTCAGGCACGTTTGGAAGATGGCTCAGGGTTGTCAAGGAACAATCGTATTTCTGCAGTTAAGATGGCCGAGATACTGCGCTACATCTGGAAGAATGAAAGTAAGTTAAACCTTATCGCTATCATGCCTCGATCCGGGGAATCCGGTACACTCCATTACCGTAAGAGCATGCGTCAAGCTCCTATCAAAGGTCAGTTAATTGCCAAAAGTGGGTCCATTTACGGCACCTACAATATGGCTGGATATGGTCTGGACAAAAATGGCAAACCAAATACGGTTTTTGTCCAGTTTGTGTCTGACTACTTTCCAGATAATAGTAGCGGCCATCGCTCTTCTGTCGCCCCTATTACTCGTTTTGAGAAGCTGTTTTACAACGATGTAGTGAACTTTAGTCAAGCCATCCCTAAACAATAGTCGGCGTTGCTAACATCACTCGGTATAGCAGCAGTAACGACAGTAGAAGCAACAAGCACAAGCTTCTCCATATGACCGGGACCTGTTAGTAAGCTCCCGACAGTCGTTGAGGTCGCCCCCAAATAATAAAAGCGCCCAATGGGGCGCTTTTATTATTTGGCTAGGTTATTGATTACTGAATAGTAATACGAGCGAACTTACGTTTACCCACTTGGAATACGTAAGTGCCTGACTCAGGAGCAAATTTCGCATCTGCAACTTTTTCGCCTTCAATCTTTGCTGCGCCTTGCTTGACCATTCGCATCGCTTCCGATGTGGATGCACACAGGCCGGCTTCTTTCAACAGGTTAGCAACCGGAGTACCGGCTTCGAAATCAAACTCTGGCATTTCATCAGGAATTTGGTTCTTCGCAAAACGATTAACAAACTCTTGCTCCGCTGCATCAGCGTCTGCTTCACTATGGAAGCGAGCAATGATCTCTTTCGCCAAAAGCACTTTAACATCACGCGGGTTTTTACCAGCTTCGATGTCGGCTTTGAACTGAGCGATTTCTTCAAGAGGACGGAAAGACAATAGCTCGTAGTAACTCCACATCAAATCATCCGAGATCGACATGATTTTACCAAACATCTCGCTTGGTGCCTCACTGATACCGATGTAGTTGTTTGCCGACTTAGACATTTTCTTCTCGCCATCTAGGCCTACAAGAAGCGGCATCATTAGAACGACTTGTGGTTTTTGACCATTTGATTTTTGCAGCTCACGCCCCATCAGTAGGTTGAACTTTTGATCCGTACCACCAAGCTCTACGTCTGTCTCCATTGCTACCGAGTCCCAACCTTGCAACAATGGGTACATAAACTCATGAATAGCGATAGGTTGACCACCTGTGTAACGCTTTTTAAAGTCATCACGTTCAAGCATACGCGCCACGGTTTGGTTAGCCGCAAGACGAATCATGCCTTCCGCACCCAGTTCTGACAACCACTCAGAGTTAAACTGAATCTTAGTCTTTGCTGGATCTAGAATTTTGAATACCTGTTCTTTATACGTTTCTGCGTTACGCAAAACATCTTCACGGCTCAACGGTGGGCGTGTCGTATTCTTACCTGTTGGGTCACCAACCATGGCAGTGAAGTCACCAATCAAAAACGTCACTTCGTGACCGAGTTCTTGGAACAAGCGAAGCTTATTAAAAATAACCGTGTGACCTAAATGGATATCCGGTGCCGTTGGATCCGCGCCCAACTTAATACGTAAAGGACGACCTTCTTTTAGCTTTGCTATTAGCTCGTCTTCTGGAATCAGCTCTTCAACACCGCGCTTAATCTCGGCTAGTGCAGCTTCAATGCTCGCCATTCTTGTTCACTCCCACAGATTTGGCAAAAATATAATAGTTGGACATATTACTTGAATAGCGATGCATTTTGAAACGCGTTAGACTAGGTAATGTGAATTTTTACGATTATTTGGCGATCTAGACCCTCATGCATTCGATTTTTGTCCGACTCCCACTCTTGCACAAAGTACTGATCGGCTTTTTTAGTGCGCTAATTATTATCGCAGCGTTCTTTTTGCCCGATCCTCAAGAACTCGATCCGCAACAGAGCCGCTTACAAGTCGGTCAATATTATCCAGTGCCTATTTCTATTGAATTAGCACCGCTGAATGGTGATGCTTCTCAAGCGTCTTCGGTTTTGCGCTGGGAAACCTATAAAGTCAACAATGGCGAAAGTGCTGCAATTCTGTTTAGTCGTGTTGGCGTGTCTGCTCGAATATTACATGAGCTGATCGCTTCAGATAAAGAAGTAGAAAGACAGCTAACTCGTCTTAGACCAGGAGACAAGCTGCAATTCGGTTTCGATGAAAAGCACAACTTTGTTCAATTACGACGAACATTAAGTGCCTTCGAAACCTTTCGTATCAAGTTGCAAGATGGCAAATACGTTTCTGAAGTTGACAAAAAGGAAGTGGATTATCAATACAACTATGCTGAAGCAACCATCAGATCCAATTTCTGGAATGCTGGTATATCTTCTGGCTTAGATGGCAACCAAATCATGGAGCTGGCCGTAATGTTTGGCTGGGATATCGACTTTGCTTTGGATATTCGTAAAAACGACAGTTTCCGTGTTCTCTATCAAGAGCAAGTCGTTGAAGGTGACGTGATTGGTCGCGGAAAAATCATCGCAGCCATTTTTAAAAACCAAGGCGAAACTTTTACAGCAATTTTAGATGAGAAAACCGGCAAGTATTATGACGAGAATGGCCGTGCGATGAAAAAGGCGTTCTTACGTGCACCGCTGGATTTTCGTCGCGTAAGTTCAAACTTTAACCCACGTCGCTTACACCCAGTCACAGGTAAAGTACGCCCGCATAGAGGCACAGATTACGCAGCTCCAGTAGGTACACCAATATGGGCAGCTGGTGACGGTGTCGTACTCAAGTCGTCGTACAATAAGTTCAACGGGAACTATGTTTTTATCAAACACAGCAATACGTACGTGACTAAGTACTTGCACCTGACAAAACGAACAGTCAAAGCAGGGCAAAGGGTGAAACAAGGTCAAACCATTGGTACATTGGGAGGAACCGGTCGTGTTACCGGCCCTCACTTACATTATGAATTTTTGGTCAATGGTGTACATAAAAACCCGCGCACAGTGAACTTGCCGCAGTCCAAATCGTTAACAGGTAAAGCAAGGCAGACCTTTATGGCGAATGCCAAAGTCAGTATGGATAAGCTGGATCGCTATAGCGAGTTGTTGACCATGAACTGATCAGGTTATTGATCACGGTAACACGACTCAAAGAGGCCGCACTTTGCGGCCTCTTGGTTTTTTGCAGCCTCTTGGGCTTAAAGCCCTTCACTTTCTTGTACTGAATACGAGTCTGGATGCTCACGCCCTAACATCAATAGACATGGTGTAAGAACAAGAGTCAGCACTGTAGCAAAAGCTAAACCACCAGCAACCGCTGTCGCCAATTGCGACCACCATTGTGTGCTTGGTGCACCAAACTCCACATTCTGATTAACCAAGTCGATGTTCATTTCTAACACCATTGGCAGTAAACCAAGTATCGTCGTGATGGTGGTGAGTAACACGGGTCTCAAACGTTGTACGCCAGTACGTAAGATGGCATCCGCTTTATCCAGCCCTCTTTTCCGCATTTGATTGTAGGTATCAATCAATACGATGTTGTTATTCACCACAATCCCCGCCAATGCGATCACACCAATCCCCGACATAATAATGCCAAACGGCTTTTGAAATATCAGTAATCCGGCAAAGACTCCAACGGTGGAAAACAACACCGCACTTAAAATCAAAAATGCCTGATAGAAACTATTAAACTGGGTAATCAAGATTAGTGCCATCACTCCAAGCGCCACAACAAATGCATTTTTTAAGAACGCAGAAGAATGTTCCTGTTCTTCGTTTTGTCCACGGATTTTGAACTCGACGCCCTCAGGCAAGCCAAGGTCATCAATTGCAGCAGAGATTTTGGGCAACTCTAAAGCCAAATTGTAACCGTCAGCCATATCGGCGTTGATACTGATGACTCGGTGCCCATCGATACGTCGAATAGTACCTTGCTTGGGCTCATGCTTAATTTGGGCAAAATTAGTAATGGGCACCAAACCCGCAGCGGTTTTTATTCTTAATTGATCAAATCGACCAATATCTCGTTTACCTTCGGGGTAACGCACCAAAATGTCGACTTCTTCGTCAGCATCATCCGGTAAATAGTCACCGATCTTCAAACCATTTGTGACGAACTGTACCGTATTACCGACTAATGTTGCATCCGCTGCAAATCGAGCTGCATCATCTCGTTGGATATCAATTTGCCAGTCAATGCCCTCTTTGTTCGTGGTATCGCTCAAGTTAGTGAAGGCAGGGTTACCATCTGCCCAATTACGCACTTTCTTCGCTGCGGCATCCAAATCCGCAATGCTGTTACTTTTCGAAGACACTTCAATAACGACATCGTTTTCAACGGGTGGGCCAGCATCAGCAAATTTGTACTCAAGCTCCACACCAGAAAAACGGTCTGTCGTTTGTTTAAGTTCCTCTATGATGGTTTTCACTTTACGCCGATACTGCCAATCTACGGGAGTGATTTGGATCTGACCAATTTCATCCCCGTCATTGCTTTTCCCCGTTCGCGTATAAACACTCTCAAACTCATCATGACCAAGCATGACCTTTTCAATCTCTCTCATCACGCTGTCTTTCTCGTGAATCGATAAATCGCCATATGAGCGCACTTTTACAGTGAAATATGCAGGGTCAACTTCAGGGAAAAACTCGGCACCCAGACCAGCTTTGCTGTAGGTAACCCCAACACCAACAGCCAAAACGACCGCACTCAGCAACACTTTCCACGGATGACGAATGGCAACGGATAACGTTTGATAATAGAGCTTAGTGATACCGGTTGCCTTATCAAAATGGCCATTGTGTAAATCGACCATCTGCTTCTGTGCCGAAGGGGTCAACACTTGCGTATTACCAATAATACTCCCAATAACCGGGACAAATAGTAATGCCATGATCAGTGATGCGGACAACGTTGCTATCAAGGTGAGCGGCAAATATTTCATAAACTCACCAGTAATATCCGGCCAGAAAAGCAAAGGGGCGAACGCTGCTAAAGTGGTTGCTGTCGAGGCCGTAATAGGCCATGACATACGCTTTGCTGCTTGCCGGTAAGCGTCGCTACGCGAGACCCCTTCTTGCATTCTTCGGTCTGCAAACTCGGTCACTACGATGGCACCGTCTACTAACATCCCAACCGCCATGATCAAAGCAAACAACACGACAATGTTAACGGTCAGACCAAATACGGAGAGCACCAACAGACCGGTCAGAAATGATCCTGGAATCGAAATTCCCACTAAAAACGCAGTCCGGACACCTAGAATCGCGATGATGACGATCACCACTAAAATGATGGCTGACAGTACATTATTTTGCAGATCAGTCAGCATCAATTTGACTTCTTCGGATTGATCCCATGTGTATTTGACCAACAAATTGTCAGGCCACTCAGCGCGCTGTTGTCCTTCAGCCATCACCGCTTTCACCAGCTCGACCGTTTCAATGATGTTTTCACCTGCGCGTTTTTTAACATCCAAAACAATCGCAGACTCACCATCCAGGCGCGCAAAGCTTTCTGGATCTCGAAATGACCTGCGCACCGTTGCAACATCGCCAAACGTGATCACCTCTTTACCATTCACTTTGATTGGCAGCTCTAAGACATCTTTTAATGAATCAAACACCGATGGCACTTTAACTGAAAATCGGCCATATCCGGTATCCACAAACCCTGCGGCAACAACTCGGTTATTAAGTGCAATCAAGTTGTAGATGTCGGCCTGATCTAACCCATAACTTTCCATCAAAAGAGGATCAACAACAATCTCGACGATATCTTCTCGATTACCAGCAATATCCACTTCTAATATTTGACGAAAACTTTCAAGCCTGTCTCTGAGAGTCTTAGCAACTTGTATAATCGAGCGTTCAGGTAACGTCCCATACAATACAACCGTTAATACTGGCATCTCAGAAGCAAAAGTAACTTCGTTAACCGTCGGCTCATCGCTATCTTGAGGCAACTTGGGTTTGGCAAGATCCACGGCCTCTCGGACATCGGCCATGGCTTTCGTCAAGTCAACCCCAACACTGAACTCTAAGGTGACAGAGGCATTCCCTTCTGATGCGGATGACGTCATCTCCTTCACCCCTTCAATAGACCGCAACTCTTGTTCTATGGGTCGTACTAATAAACGCTCAGCATCAACAGGAGAAATGCCCTGATGACCAACGGAAACGTAAATGATGGGAATGGTGATATCCGGGCTGGACTCCTTAGGAATTGTGACGTAAGTAATAACACCTGAAACCAATAACATAATTAATAATGTCAGCATGGTACGTGACCGTGAAAGCGCAGCATCAATTAATACGTTCATACAGCCTCCTACTGCTCATTGGTTTTATCAACAATGACATTGCTATCGGTAGAAGTCCCACTGTTAGCATTCGCACTACTATCAGCATTTGTGTCACTATCAGCATTTGTGTCACTATCCAGAATAGCTTCACTGACCTTAGTCGCTAACACTGGATCACCATCTCGAACAAACCCTTGCCCCAAAACAATAATATCGGCATGATCGCCAAGTCCTGATAGCCATACTCCATCATTTTCTGCTTTAACCAACTGGATTGGAACGAATTTTACGTGATCGTCCTGCACTGTTTTTACACCAAGGTTACCCTCTTCATCTAGCGCTAACATTGCGGCGGTGACTTTAATCGCTAATACTTCACTTAAAGGCAATTGGACTTCGGCGCTCACACCTGCGGGAATAACAGCACCGCGGTTGTCAATTTCAATTTCAACTGGGAAGGTATTGGTTGCCGTTGAAGAGACTCGACCTATATAACGTAACTTACCTTGAAGGTGCTGCTCATTGATGACCCGTACATCCGCTTTCTGACCCTGCGTGAGAGACTGGACATGTCGCTCACTGACATCTGCTTCAATCACCAAAGTTTCTAGATCTATCAAGGTTGCAATGGGATCACCAATACCAACAAAATCACCTACTTCAACAAAGTGGTGGTCAACGATGCCATCAAATGGAGCTTTAACCAGGGTATGTCTCAAGTCAATTTTTACGGTACTGGCATTTGCTTTGGCTTCAACTAATGCCGCCTGTGCAGTAGCAAATGCAACTTCTCCCTGCAACCCCCGACTTTTGAGCGACTTCGCTGCATTAAATTCTTTTTCTTTAACCAGAAGCATTGCCTGTGCGCGCTGAAGTTGGATATCAAGGTCACGCGGATCGATACGGGCTATCACTTGACCTCGCTTTACCGCTTGGCCCTTTTTGACATCAAGGCTGAGTATTTTACCTGCGATTTCTGCGCCTAATCGCGCCTGACGATTGGGAGCAGTTCGGCCATACAGTTCAATGGTTTTTCGGGTAGGCTGAGCGGCAAAAGTATCATACATGACTTTTGCTACTGGCTTATTTTCTGCTTGAGTGGAAGGTGAGGACGCGGTTTCCCCTGATGATTCGAGTTGACCCATTGTCAACCATGCAATGAGAAGAAGGATAAGAGCGAGAGAGACTAGCCATGGGCGATCGGCAATATGCCGCCCGAGAGAAGTCACAGACATAGGAAAAAGTCCTTTTATTTTTGTTTTCTGCAACTTCCTAACAGAACGTCTTTACGTAATAGACGAACAACTCAATACGCAAAGAACAGGCAATCCATGCGACTGCCTATCATTGTCTCAATTACACGCTAAATGATGCTCCACAACCACATGTGGTTGTTGCGTTCGGGTTATTCACGAAGAAGCGTGCTCCTTCCAGTCCCTCAGTGTAATCGACAATACCGCCAATAAGGTATTGCAGGCTCATCGGATCGACAACCAGTGTGACGCCACTATTTACAATGGTTGTATCACCGTCATTTACATTTTCATCAAAAGTGAAGCCGTATTGAAAACCGCTACAGCCTCCACCGGTAATGTATACACGTAATTTCAATTCTGGATTTTCTTCTTCCGCAATCAATGCTTTAACGCGTGATGCTGCGGCATCAGAAAAGGATAATGGTACGTTTACTTCGCTCACGAAGACCTCTCTCACTCGTGTCATGCGTCAAGCCTGGAGCAAGACGTCAAATTTGTACTAACTAGCCACGATTATCTAATACCTGACAAACTCGTTCAAGTATTCGCCGTTGATTCTTTATAACAGATGGCGATATGACTGCGAAAGTACACATAAATTGAGCAAAACGTTTCTAAGTTGATTATAGCTAGGTACAATGCGCTCCACTTGGTCCGAGCAATCAAAAGAGGAAATCCCATGACCAAATCATCAGATCTGTATCAAAAAGCTCAAAAAATCATACCCGGTGGTGTGAATTCTCCAGTTCGTGCATTTAACGGAGTTGGCGGTTCTCCACTGTTTATTGAACGAGCAGACGGTCCATTGATTTTTGATGCCGATGGAAAAGCGTACATTGATTACGTAGGTTCATGGGGCCCAATGATTCTTGGTCACAACCATGCCATAATCAGAGAAGCAGTGATTGAAGCGGCTCAACGTGGCCTTAGCTTTGGCGCACCAACCGAGCTGGAAATCTCTATGGCTGAGTTGGTTTCTGAGCTTGTGCCTTCAATGGAACAAATCCGCATGGTCAGCTCAGGTACAGAAGCAACCATGAGTGCAATTCGTCTTGCGCGTGGTTTTACTGGACGCGATAAAATCATGAAGTTCGAAGGTTGTTACCACGGGCACGCTGATAGCCTTCTTGTCAAAGCAGGCTCCGGCGCACTAACTCTGGGTCAACCAAGTTCTCCAGGCGTACCAGCTGACTTTGCAAAACATACATTAACCGCAACATTTAACGATCTCGATTCTGTTCGCGAGCTGTTTGAAGCAAACAAAGGTGAAATCGCGTGTATCATCGTTGAGCCAGTCGCAGGGAACATGAACTGTATTCCACCGGTAGAAGGCTTCCATGAAGGTCTGCGTGAAATTTGCGATCAAGAAGGTGCCCTTTTGATTTTTGACGAAGTCATGACGGGTTTCCGCGTAGCACTTGGTGGTGCACAAGCCCATTACAATATCAAGCCTGACTTAACGACATTAGGTAAAGTCATTGGTGGTGGTATGCCTGTTGGCGCTTTCGGCGGCCGCAAAGAAGTCATGCAACACGTTGCACCAACGGGACCAGTTTACCAAGCGGGCACGCTCTCTGGTAATCCAGTGGCTATGGCTGCGGGATTTGCGTGTTTAAACTTGCTAAAAGAAGAAGGTAACGAAAAACGCCTCGCATCCAAAACCAAACAACTGGCTGACGGTTTTAAATCTTTAGCTGAAAAGCACGGTATCCCTTTGGTTGTAAACCAAGTCGGCGGCATGTTTGGCTTCTTCTTTACTGAACAAGACAGCGTGACGTGCTACGAAGACGTAACCAAGTGTGATACGGAACGCTTCAAACGCTTCTTCCATCTTATGCTCAAGCACGGCGTTTATCTCGCACCGTCAGCATTTGAAGCCAGCTTTACGTCGCTAGCGCACAGCTCAAAAGAAATTGACGCAACACTAGAAGCGGCGGATCGTTGCTTTGCAACGCTCGCAGCAGAAGCGTGAACGTGGCACTGAGTCAAACGCGATTTGCGCACAAACCGTTTTTAGACTCAAACAGATAAGGGCCCTCGTGGTCCTTTTTAATGTCAGTTAGCTCTGTTTCCGACTCACTCTATTACCAACTGACTCTACTGCCAACTCACTCTATTTCCAGTTAATAATCACCAATACCACCAGTAAACTCACCGCGATACCAAACCAAGGCACACGTCTCACTCTGGTGTTAGTTTGCTGTTTCTCATCACGATGACAGTTTTTATCACTATTACAGCATCCCATATTAGATCTCCCGATTGATAACCGCCTGATTTGTCGTCATTATAGCAGCGTCATTTACACCTTCCCATTCACCAGTGTCATGACATTGGTAACATTAAGCGTGTAAAATATTATAAAGTTATCCTCTAGAGTCAAAGCATTAACTAAAGATAACTCAATCATAAATCGCAAACGTCACCCGTAAGTTGGACTTATCGTCATGCCAAACAATGTAAAAATCACGTCGAGTCACCGTGTTTTAATGGTCGCTCTGCTCGCCGCTGCTTTTGCTTGCTATTTATTGGTCGAACCGTATATCAATTCGATCATAATGGCTTTTATCATTTCACTACTGATGTTTCCGTTACATGAGTGGTTTGAGCGGAAAATGCCTAAGCATCGTAACAGCGCTTCGCTGCTGTCTTGTATTGTATTAACCTTTATTATTGTTATCCCCCTTTTATTTGTGTTTGCCGCAATCGTTCAACAAGGTTCAGTATTTTCGCAAAACACCTACAAATGGGTTACGGGTGGTGGCATCCAAGATATTTTCCAACATCCATTAGTTATCAAAGGCTTATCCTTAGTTAATGAGTACTTACCTTTTGATACAATCGAGCCTAAATCCATCGCAGAAAAAATTGCCCAGTTTGCCACATCCTTCGGTTCAAACCTGGTTGCTATCAGCGCCAAAATTTTAGGGGATGCGACGAACTTTTTGATGGATTTCTTCTTGATGTTGTTTGTGCTGTTCTTCTTATTACGTGATCATGACAAAATCATTTTAGCACTACGTCACATATTGCCTCTGTCACGCAGCCAAGAAGACAAAATATTAGATGAAATAGAACAAGTGTCTAAATCAGCTGTGATGGGCTCATTTTTGACGGCTATCGCACAAGGTCTCGCTGGCGGCATTGGTATGTGGCTTGCAGGATTCCCTGGCCTATTTTGGGGGACCATGATGGGCTTTGCCTCGTTCATCCCCGTCGTCGGCACAGCACTAATTTGGATTCCAGCGGCGGTGTATTTGTTCTTAACCGGCGATACCACTTGGGCGCTATTCCTAACCGTGTGGAGTGTGGTCGTGGTTGGTTCGATTGACAACTTGTTACGCCCTCTTCTTATGCAAGGCAGCTCTGGAATGAACACTTTAATGATTTTCTTTTCACTGTTAGGCGGTTTGCATCTATTTGGTTTGATCGGCTTGATTTATGGTCCACTGATATTTGCGATTACGTTAGTCCTATTTAAGATCTATGAAGAAGAGTTTAAAGACTTTCTTAGCCAACAAGACAACAGCTAATTTAGTGAGTGGCGATTAATTTGCAGCCACATAGACTCAAAGTGTTGCATTCAGCATCTCAAGGTCACATGAGCATAGACACGTTATTCACTTCAAGCTTGGGTCAGATTATGCGAAAATCCGACCCTAGTTATTTCTGATGAACCAAATTTATGTCCGCTTACATTGCCCCAAGCCAAATCGCTCAGCGTCAGTTAGAGTACTTCAACGGAAAGCACGTTTTAGTGGCAGGTGAAGTAGAAGATCTCTTCCCCCTGGAACTAACCGCACACTGCAAGGCGGTTGAAGTTTTCACTTCTAACTACAGCTACTACCGTCAAATTTGTCGTTCAGACAAAGTCAAAAGTTACTTTGGTTCTGAATTTAGTGCCGAAACACAAGCAGATATGCTGCTGCTTTACTGGCCAAAAGCGAAAGCCGAAGCTGAATATCTGCTGACTATGCTTATGGCTAAACTAGGCAAAAATACCGAACTTGTCGTGGTTGGAGAAAACCGCTCTGGCGTAAAGAGCATTGAAAAAATGTTTGAGCAATACGGTCCTGTGAATAAATACGACTCCGCTCGTCGCTGTTCATTTTACTGGGGTCAATGCATCAATGAGCCACAGCCATTTAAACAAATGGACTGGTTTAAATCTTATGATGTTGCTTTAGGTGAACACTCACTCACTGTTGTGAGCTTACCGGGCGTGTTCAGTCATGGTGAATTTGATTTAGGCAGTCAATTATTGCTGGAAACATTACCGCCTTTGTCAGGCAAAGTACTCGACTTTGGTTGTGGAGCTGGTGTTTTAGGCGCATTCATGGCCCAAGCACATCCAGAGATAGACATCGAAATGTGCGACATCAACGCCTACGCGATTACCTCCAGTCAAGCAACGCTGGAAGCAAATGGCCTTAAGGGGCGTGTGTTTGCATCCGACATTTATTCCGATACAGCCAATGATTACCGTTTTATTATCAGTAACCCACCGTTCCATAGCGGACTAGAGACGAACTATAGTGCGGCAGAAACTTTACTGGGTGATGCACCAAACCACCTATCCGCAACGGGTGAGTTGATCATTGTAGCAAACAGTTTCTTAAAATATCCGCCGATTATTGAGCGAGCTTTCAATAACTGCGAGACTCTCAATAAAACCAATAAGTTCTCCATTTATCACGCTAAAAAAAGTTAGATACTCATTGCGCAGAATGACGTCATTCTGCGCAATTCTGTGCCACAACTGAGCATTTACAATAAAATTTGCGTGATTCTGCACGGTTTACAGCCAACTTTCTTGTCAAAGAAAAAAAACTCGTTAATTTTGTCATTTAACACCCTATCCGTTTTTTGACGAGTATCCCGGTAGCGGCAATCACATTGACCTACCCCCTTTATGAGTTGTAGCCATATCCATGTTTAAATTCTACAAAAAGCAGAAGTTTAAGCGCCTTCAAAGTACGTTAATGACTGCGTTTCTTGTACTGAGTATCACCCCTCTTACGATCACTGCAATTTTTTTCCTCCAATCCCATAGTAAAGATCTGCAAGAGCAAAGTACCTCTCATTTGTTATCCGTGCGAGACACGAAGAAACAACAGATCATCAACTATTTTGAGGCGAGAGAAACCGAAGTCATGGGATTTGTGCGTTCGGAATTGGCTTACGCCAGTGGAGGACGATTTTACGGCTTAGTCAATGCATTCAGCCGCTTAGGCAATGATATTCAAGAGGCACGCACCAACGCTCAGCAACGTTACATCAAAGGTAGCGGTGATCAGATAAAGACCTCGATATTGCGTGAATCGTCGAATTACGTAGGAAGTGAGCGTTATCGCCTCCTCCATAAACGTTACCATTGGGCCTACTTGGAATTACTTAAACGCTCTGACTTTAACGATATACTTTTAGTTGATATTAACGGTAACGTCACTTACTCCATTAACAAAGATGACAACTATGGTACTAATCTGCTTACGGGGATCTATAAAGATTCTGCCCTTGGGAAAACCTTCAAACGTTTAGCCCATGATGTGAATGAGCGCCGCAAAGTTAATGAAGATTATACTCCCATCATCGTCTCAGACTTCGAACTGGAAAATGGCAGACAAGTTGCGTGGCTAGGCGCTCCCATCGTTCAGCAAGGATATCTACATAGCTATGCCATGTTCCGCCTGCCAAATAATGGCATCACTAAGTTGATAGCGGGTAAGAGTCAAGAGTCCTCAGTAAATACGCTACTGGTTGGCAGTGACAAGCGGCCTAGAACCATCAACACAAAACTCGATGACATTCGAAACAGTGTGGAAGTCGTTGACAAAGCGCTTGCTGGAGAAACAAGTGTCGGTACCTACACTAATGCTCTCAATGAAACAATCATCGCGGCTTATACATCAATAAAGACACGGGGCGTGCACTGGGCATTAGTTGTTCAACTTCCAGAAAAAGAAGCTTTCTCTCGTATTCACCAACTTGAAAAGTTGTTCATTATCGCCATGATCATCGCGATTGTACTGGTGGTGATCGCTTCACATTATCTGTCTAATTTTATCACCTCACCACTGCTTAAGCTCACGTGGGCCGCAGAGAAGGTATCAGCGGGTGATCTCGACGAAACAACATTTAACACCAAGCGGAAGGATGAAATCGGGCGCCTTGCTATTAGCTTTGAGCGCATGCAACGTTCCATCAGAGAAAAAATTCAGACCATAAAACAACAAAATGAAGAGCTGGAAAGCAACATTCAGTTAATTCAAAAACAAAATGATGAATTACAACTTGCCGATAAATTAAAAGATGAATTCCTAGCAACCACATCGCATGAGCTTCGTACGCCTTTGCATGGTATGGTCGGCATTGCTGAAACCTTAGTATCGGGTGCAAATGGCGCCATTCCAGCGAGTCAAAAGTATCAGCTTGATATCATCATCAAAAGTGGTCAACGTCTTGCGAATCTCGTTGATGACCTTTTGGATTACCATAAAATGCGCTATGGCAGTATGGACATTCATAAGTCAGCGGTCAGTCTGGCCAGCGCAACAAGACTGGTTCTAGAACTATCAAGCCACCTGCTTGGAAACAAAACCATCCGTATTATTAATCAGGTTCCTGCTGATTTGAGTGCGGTGTCCGCGGATCCACAGCGTCTCGAACAAGTGCTATATAACTTAATCGGAAACGCGATTAAATACACCAGCGAAGGCAAAATTGTTATTTCTGCTAGCGTTGTTGACGATCACGTACGCGTTCAAGTCGTCGACACAGGACAAGGTATCCCATCCGAGCACCTAGAACACATATTCGAGCCGCTCATTCAAGCAGGACAAGATGAAAGCCGTTACCGCCAGGGCGCTGGTTTGGGGCTATCAATCAGCCGCCAACTCATTGAACTAATGGGAGGCTCACTATACGTTAGCAGTCAACCAATGGTCGGCACGACGTTTAGTTTCACCCTGCCACTTGCCAGTGAAGAAGAGATTGAAGCGACTCAATCCATGGCAGCGCATGGGCATTTCCAAATACCAGAAATCAACCTCGACAGCACGGATGACCTATCATTACCCGAAAACCCTGATGGCCCTTTACTCTATGTTGCTGACGATGAACCCGTAAACTTACGTGTACTCGAGAGCTTCCTACGATTAGAAGGGTATCGAGTGCGCACCATTGCTGATGGCCCTGATACTCTAGCTTTGATTGAGCAAGAAAAGCCCGAACTGTTGCTCCTCGATATCATGATGCCAGGGATGAGCGGCTATCAGGTGTGCAGTGAATTGCGTCAAACTTATGATCATGCCGAACTGCCGATCATAATGCTGACGGCTTTAAATCAAACAGAAGACCGCATTAAAGGCTTTGAAGCAGGCGCGAATGACTATTTGTCTAAACCATTTAACAAGCAAGAGTTAGCTGCCCGAATTCAAGCACATTTGACCGCTAGCAAAGCAGAAATGCGCCACATAGAAAACCAATTACTGGAATCTCAGTTACGCCAACGTGCAGAAATCGAAGCCAGCTTACTCGAAACGCAAGGGCGCTTACTTGAACAGCTTGAATCTGCACCAGAAGCCATCATTTGCTTACGTGAAGACCAACGTGTTCGCTTTGCTAATGAAGCGGCATGCAAGCTATTTAAACGCAGTTTGGAGCAACTCAAACGCTCTTCTGCCGACGAACTTATTGCCCCCAAATTCCTTACCGTCAAGCAACCCCATTACTGTGGAAAAATTGATATTTATATTGAGGATATCAGACAAAACATCGACGCCGATATTCTAAAAATGCCCGAGGGTTCAGGTCTCGACATTATGTATATTTTTAATGTCGGCGGTGGAGCCAATGCTGCGCGAATTCATAACTTGGAAACCGCAGTCGAAGTGTTATCGAGCTATGCCTTTGATGGTGATAAAGAGCAATTGCAAAAATTGAAAGAGTTGGGCGGAGAGTTCACGCGTCTAGCTGATAAAGCGCTGGGAAATAAAAAAGACAAACACGAACTACTTCGTGAGGTACTCGTAGATGTTATGACCCATGCGCTTGACTATTGGGAGTCTGTAACCGGTGAAAGTAAGTTTGCTTTTGCTGAACAAAGTGGACTATGGCGTGTTTACCTTGACCGTAGTACTTTGCAAACCCGAACACTCGATAAGTACATGCGAATAGAAACACTGCCAAAAACCCCACGCTGGCGAACAGTGTTAAGCTCCATTGAATTTATTCTAGAGCACTGCAAAGAGCACAGCCCGGAACGTGCTTACATAGAAGCGCAACGTGACAAACTTCAGCGCCTACTAACCAGTTGATAGTTTACTCGGTATAAAGATACGGCCCCATTTGCCACATGCTGCAATGGGGCTTTTTCTTGGCCACGACCAAGTGTTTACTTCTCTAATGCCAACATGCACAACGTTTTATAATCAAGTAACTTCAAGGTGCTTGTTCAGTGAGGATTTATTCGCTCTTAGGCAAGGCACTGGTTTAATGCCAATCGTAGTAAATCACTGGTCATTATAGCTTGTTAAAGTACTCGATAACTTCGTTGCCTTTCTCGTTTATAAAGTAGGTTGATTGTAGAATAACTACTTATCGAAAAATTGCGCCTTGTTCTCAAGCATTTTTCCTACGCTATTTCTGATCACTTATTTACTGTGCTTGGTATAAATACATCGTTATTTATACGTAAAAAGTTACTTCTACGAAAAAGCAGTCACTCTGCTCGCGGCAATCGCGCTATAAGGAGCGCGACACCAAGAGCATGAGCTCAGAGTCCAAGTAAAAAGCCACACATTAACGCTTTGTCTTGCTTAATGTATTACACATCATCCAAATCCAGACGTTCATTGAGCGGGATAATCTTCTATATAGTCGTCGCTAAACACAACCACAGCACTTAGTTCATAAACTAAAAAAAGGTCATTTTTTCTTTGTAAGCCGAGCGTTTTAAGCCGCTATTTTTACGATAAATTAAAAATCTAACCAACAATTGACAAAGATTGCGAAGTCAATCACAACAGAACGGCAGATTAAATTTCACCAAGTTAATTAACACAAAAAAGTCATGTGAGCCAGATCTCTTAAGTAAAACAAAAAAAGAAACCCCCTTAAAACAAAGAGGAAAAGAGTAAGCGAACACTAACAAACATAATGTGGATAGATATAAACTGCGACACATATCTATGTTAATTCAGCCCGCGAAATTGATAAAAAAATAAACAAAATGACGTTTATGACGAGAGTTAAGTTTGTTTTAACGTTTTTGACGGGAAACCTGTTTGATTATTTTCGGCTTAAGGTGTTTTCTTACTCCTGCCTAAGGTCTACAGGCCACTCTTAACGGGACTCAACACAAACGCAGAGAATCCAATATTGAGAGGTAGGCCTTGGGGAGTGTTTATCAATTGATGACATTCAATTCCATTAAGTGAAATGAAAGCAAATAGTAAGGAACAGCTATGCTTGCCAATATTAAAAAAACAGCACTAGCAACAGCAATTATTGCAACGGCTACTACCGGTTTTGCATCGGTAGCTACTGCGGCTGAACGCAGTGAACTGACTATCCACCCGAAAGAGTTTACAACTTTTGTTCGTAACTTTAACCCTTTCCTAGGTGCAACTAACCTACATACAACAACAGACTTCATCTATGAACCACTTGTTGTTTTCAACGAAATGCACGGTAACACTCCGGTATTCCGTTTAGCTGAAAACTTCAAAATGGCTGATGACCTAATGAGCGTTACTTTCGATATTCGTAAGGGCGTAAAATGGTCTGACGGCGAACCATTTACTGCCGATGACGTTGTCTACTCTTTTAACCTTGTGAAAGAGAAACCTGAACTAGACCAATCAGGTATCAACTCTTGGGTAACAGGCGTAGAGAAAGTTAACGACTACCAAGTTAAATTCAATCTAAGTGAAGCAAACTCAAACGTTCCTTACGAAATTGCTAAAGTACCAGTGGTACCTAAGCACGTATGGAGTAAAGTGAAAGATCCAGCATCATTTACTAACGAGAATCCTGTTGGTAGTGGTCCTTTTACCGAAATCGATACTTTCACACCACAACTTTACATCCAGTGTGAAAACCCAAATTACTGGGATGCAGACAACTTAGATGTTGACTGTCTGCGAGTGCCACAAATCGCAAACAACGACCAGTTCCTTGGTAAGATTGTGAATGGTGAGATGGACTGGACGTCTTCATTTGTTCCGGATATTGACCGCACTTACGCAGCAGCAAGTCCTAATCACCATTACTGGTATCCACCAGCAGGTACTCAAGCATTTGTTGTTAACTTCAAAAACCCAGATGCAGCTAAAAAAGAAGCACTGACTAACGTAGATTTCCGTCGTGCTTTCTCTATGGCACTTGACCGTCAGACGATCATCGACATTGCGTTCTACGGTGGTGGTACAGTGAATGACTTCGCTTCAGGTCTAGGCTATGCGTTTGAGTCTTGGTCTGATGAAGCCATTCATAACAAATACAAAGGTTACAATACCTACAATGTAGAAGGTGCCAAAAAGCTACTTGATAAGGCTGGCTTCAAAGATGTCAACAACGATGGCTTTGTCGATACGCCATCAGGTAAGTCTTTCGAGCTTCTTATCCAATCTCCAAATGGTTGGACTGACTTCAACAACACGGTGCAGCTAGCCGTTGAGCAGTTAGCAGAAGTAGGTATCAAAGCCCGTGCACGTACACCTGACTTCTCTGTTTACAACCAAGCAATGCTAGAAGGTACCTACGACGTTGCTTACACCAACTACTTCCACGGTGCAGATCCACACTTGTACTGGGATAGTGGCTACAACTCGAAGCTACAGTCTGGTGACGGTATGCCTCGATTCGCGATGCACTTCTACAAAAATGAGAAGCTAGATAATCTACTGAATAGCTTCTACAAAACGGCGGATAAACAAGAGCAGCTACAAATCGCTCATGGCATCCAAAAAATCATCGCGGAAAACCAAGTTACGATTCCTGTACTGTCTGGCGCATACATGTACCAATACAATACAACTCGCTTCACTGGTTGGTGGAACGAAGAAAATCCTAAGGGTCGTCCAAACATTTGGGCTGGTATCCCAGAGCGTCTACTACACGTATTGGATCTAAAACCAGTTAAATAAGTAGAAGTTCATTTCTAGCGGCATACTCCCGTATGCCGCCTATAAAAATCCCCTTATCACGAAAGCAAAAAATGGCGCTCGTCGTCAGGGGATTTTTCGCTCTAAATTTCGCTGGGAGCGACCTGAAACCAGAAACAGGAAAAAATCTGGGTGAGTAAGGTGTGAGTTATGGGTTATTTTTTAAGACGTTTGTCGTTCTATCTTGTCGCGCTCTTAGTTGCAGCGACGTTAAACTTTATTATTCCGCGAGCAATGCCAGGTGACCCCGTTACCATGATGTTTGCTAACGCAACAGTGCAAGTAACACCAGAACGAATTGCAGCTATGAAAGAGCTGTTAGGTTTCGTTGATGGTCCAATTTACATCCAGTATCTGTCCTACATTAAAAACATTCTAAGCTGGGAGTTAGGTACATCGATTCAGTTCTACCCGCTGTCAGTGAACACTTTGCTTGGTAACGCATTTGGATGGTCTCTATTCTTAGCAGGTACTGCTGTTGTCCTTTCCTTCTCTATCGCTTCTGTTCTTGGCATTTTTGCCGCATGGAAGCGCGGGAGTAAATACGATGCTTTCGTAACACCGGGCACACTGATCATTCAAGCGATTCCACAAATGGTTATCGCAATGCTAGCGCTATTTACTTTTGCGATAGGTTTGAAATGGTTCCCATCTGGCTATGCTTATACGCCAGGTGTCATCCCCGATTGGACAAGCTGGGAGTTCATCAAGAACGTTGGTTACCATGCAATATTACCTCTTTTCTGTGCAACCATCGTTCAGATTGGCGGCTTCCTAGTAAACATGCGTAACAACATGATCAACCTGTTGGCTGAAGATTACATCACGATGGCAAAAGGGAAAGGGTTGAGTGAAAACCGCGTGGTGTTCAACTACGCAGCTCGTAACGCCCTACTCCCAAGTGTTACCGCACTGTCGATGTCTTTGGGTATGGCCATTGGCGGTCAGCTTATTATCGAGATGATTTTCAACTACCCAGGATTGGGAACTGTGTTACTAAACGCAATTCACTCCCGAGATTACCAAGTACTTCAAGGTCAGCTAATTATCATGACGATGTTCATGCTGTGCTTAAACTTAATGGCTGACATGCTGTACATGATTCTAGACCCTCGCCTACGTAAGGGAGGCAAATAATCATGAAACAACTATTTAAACTTATTTTAGGTAACGCTTTTGCGCGTATAGGCCTTGGCATTGTTAGCATCTTTATCTTTGTCGCTATCGCTGCCCCTCTTCTCACTCAACATGCACCAGACAAACGTACAGGTAACCCACACGAGTACCCTGGTTTTGTCGTGAAACAAGCGCAAGCCAATCCAGATGGTTGGGTAGCAAAAAACCTCGCTGACGATCGCCGTACTCTTCTGATGTCGAAAGATGGCGACCATGTATTGGGGACGAGCCGCATGGGACGTGATATCTGGTCTCAGGTTGCTTATGGAGCGCGCGTCTCACTCGGTGTCGGCTTTGGTGCCGGTATCATTGTCTGTTTTCTTGCGACAGTCATAGGTATCTCTGCGGGTTACTTTGGCGGCAAAGTGGATGACGTGTTGAGTGCAGCAATGAACATCATGCTGGTTATCCCTCAGTATCCACTACTGTTCGTACTCGCGGCCTTTATTGGTGAGGCAGGACCACTGACGATTGCTCTAATTATTGCTGGAACTTCCTGGGCATGGGGCGCACGTGTTGTTCGCTCACAAACCATGGCACTGCGTGAAAAAGAGTTTGTAAAAGCAGCTGAAGTACTGGGTGAATCTTCATTCCGCATCATCTTCGTTGAGATTTTACCAAACCTAATTCCAATCGTAGGTGCAAGCTTCATCGGCTCGGTCATGCTCGCCATCAACACGGAAGCGGTGATTTCATTCTTAGGTTTAGGCGACGCCAACACCATCAGCTGGGGCATCATGCTGTACAACGTTCAAACCTCTTCAGCCATGCTTATCGGCGCATGGTGGGAAGTATTAGCACCTTGTATCGCACTAACGCTTTTGGTAACGGGTCTTGCGCTGCTTAACTTCGCCGTTGACGAAATAGCTAACCCACAACTTCGTTCACACAAAGGAATGAAGCGCTGGAAAAAGCTAGCAAAAAAAGACAAGAAAGAACGTGAGCCTGAATTGGCACCACAAAATGCACTATGGAGCGGAGATAAATAATCATGACTGCACCACTAATTTCTATCCGTAACCTATGCGTGGATTACATTACCGATGCGGGTGACGTCCGTGCCTGTAATAACGTTAGCTTCGACATTGCGCCAGGTGAAGTCTTTGGTCTAGCTGGTGAATCTGGCTGTGGTAAATCAACCGTCGCGTTCTCGCTAATGCGTCTGCATAAGCCGCCCGCATTCATTACTGGTGGCGAAGTGATCTTTAATGGTGAAAATATTCTAAAGTACAGCGATCAACGCATGCAGTCATTTCGCTGGAGTGAAATGTCCATGGTGTTCCAAAGTGCGATGAACGCGCTTAACCCTGTACTCACTATGGAAGAACAGTTTTGCGATGTCATCATGCGTCATACCAACATGACTCGCGCACAAGCCAAAACTCGTGCAGAAGGCTTGTTGGAGATTGTTGATATTCACCCTAGCCGTCTCAACGATTATCCGCACCAGTTTTCTGGTGGCATGCGCCAACGGCTCGTCATTGCCATCGCGTTGGCTCTCAATCCAAAAATGATCATCATGGATGAACCGACGACTGCACTCGACGTTGTCGTTCAGCGTGAAATTCTCCAAAAGATTTATGCACTTAAGGAAGAGTTTGGCTTCTCTATTTTGTTTATCACTCACGATTTGTCTTTGATGGTTGAGTTCTCGGACCGCATCGGGATTATGTATTCGGGTGAACTGATTGAAGTCGCGCCTTCTAAACAAATTTTGGAAAGTCCTTATCACCCATACACCAAAGGGTTGGGCAGCTCTTTCCCTCCACTGACTGGTCCAAAAACGAAGCTAACTGGCATTCCAGGTAACCCATTGAACTTGCTTGAGATTCCACAAGGTTGTCGCTTCCAAGCTCGCTGTGATCGAGTCCACGAAGCTTGTACAAAAGTGCCAACCCAGTTACGTCAAATTGAACCAGGCCGTTTTTCAAATTGCCATTTGTACGGCGAACCCATTGCTCAAGCCAAGGTTTAACGACCCGAGATTAAGCTAGCGAAGAACAAAATTTTACTGGAGAGAATTATGAGCAAACAACTCGGTGAGCTGCTAATTGAGGGTAAGAATGTCGTTAAAGACTTCCCACTAAACAGTAACTCTATCAAGCAGTCCAAGATGCGTGCTATCAATGACGTATCATTCAAAATGTATAAAAGTCGTGGTTTATCAGTGGTTGGTGAGTCTGGCTCAGGTAAATCTACTACTGCAAAAATGATTGCGAAAATGTATGCGCCTAGCGATGGCATCATTGAATACAAAGGACAAGATATTCAGGAAATCTCTTCGAGAAAAGACTTAATGTCTTATCGCGAAGGCGTGCAAATGGTTTGGCAAGATCCGTTTGGCTCCCTGAACCCAACACACAATATCTTTCATCATATTGCACGTCCGCTACTGATTCATAAAAAAGTGTCACCCGGCAACAAGAAAGAACTTGAAGAGCGTGTATACGAGCTGCTGGAACAAGTCGGTTTGATCCCGCCAAAAGAGACCGCGCAAAAATTCCCTCACCAACTTTCTGGTGGACAGCGTCAACGAGTCAACTTAGCACGCAATATTGCAGTCGGAGCAGAGGTCGTCTTAGCTGATGAACCCACTTCAATGCTAGACGTCTCTATTCGTGCTGGTGTTCTTAACCTCATGGAAGAGATGAAGTTCGAAAAACAGATGTCGCTACTTTACATTACCCACGATATCGCCACCGCTCGCTATATCGCTGAAGATCTCGCCGTTATGTACGTTGGACACATGGTTGAATGGGGAGATACCGAAGAGATCATCCATGCCCCTCAACATCCGTACACTCAGTTATTGGTGTCTGCAGTTCCCGATCCATCAAAATCGATTCACGAAAAGCTGAAGGGGAACAAAGGCGAAATTCCTCTTTGGACACCAGACTCTGTTGGGTGTCCATTTGCAGGACGATGTGTACACGCCACTGACAAATGTCGAGAGCAACTACCTGACGTTACCCAGCTATCAGAAAACCACTTCGTCCGTTGTTACTTATTTGAACAATAACCCTTGTGACTATCAAGGTATAACTAGGGTCAGTTTTCTACTGGCCCAACCCAAACTTTGTTATTTCGCGGAGACATTGAATGCTGCTACTCACTAATCACATTGGTTATGAACGCCTTGGCCAAAAAAAAGCAATAATCCAGACACAGCAGCCATCATTAACTGCCGTTACAGCTTCGTTGATCTGCGCAGAAAGCCAGCAAACGGTCGCAACATTGGCAGTTGAAAAAAGCGGAAGCGTTGCGCGTTGGCATCATGGTGATTTTTATCTCATCGATTTTTCTTCATTTACAACACCCGGCTATTATTACATCCAATGTAGCAATAACCGCTCATCTTGTTTTGAAATTGGCGACAACCTTCTCCTCGAACGCACACTGTCTGATGTGATCCATTATTTCAAATCACAACGTTGCAGTGGAGTATTCGATCACGCCGATCGTCATGCACCTATTTTGAATTCAGACAAAACTGTCGACGTCCATGGTGGTTGGTATGACGCGTCAGGGGATGTCAGTAAGTACCTTAGTCACCTTTCTTACGCCAATTACCTTAATCCGCAACAAATTCCGATGGTCGTCTGGAATATGCTGAAAGGATTATCTCTGTTTGAAAACAGTGATGCTATCGCGCAATTCACTCGCACCCGCCTGACTGACGAAGCTTTGTTCGGAGCAGACTTTCTCGTTCGCATGCAAAACGACAAAGGCTATTTCTATATGACCGTTTTTGACAAGTGGAGCAAGGACACGGCACAACGAGAGATTTGTGCTTACGAAACCCAACTTGGCCACAAGTTCGATGATTATCAGGCAGGTTTTCGACAAGGAGGCGGCGTGGCAATTGCTGCACTTGCTGCGGCATCGCGTTTACATTCACACGGTGAGTTCGACCAACAAACCTACCTTAATGCCGCACAAAACGGGTATTGGCACCTAAAAGAGCACAATATCCAATACCTTAATGATAGTGAAGAAAACATCATTGATGAATATTGCGCCCTACTCGCCAGTATTGAACTGTTTAAAGCGACGACAGAAGCTCGCTACTTGAACGAAAGCCGTTTGTGGGCAAAACGATTAATCGCCCGTCAAATGAGCGATGAACATGTCCAACATTATTGGACAGCAAATCGCGATGGCAGTCGCCCATATTTTCACGCGGCAGAAGCAGGACTTCCGGTTATCGCCCTGTGTGAATATTTAGGCATAGAAAAAGATCGAGAACTCGCGGAGTCGGTAAAACAAGTCATCAACCAAGCATGTGATTTCGAGCTGACTATCACGAATAAAGTCAACAATCCATTTGGCTACCCGCGTCAGTATGTCAAAGGATTACAAGAAGCAAAACGTGATGCCTTCTTCGTCGCCCACGACAATGAATCAGGTTATTGGTGGCAAGGCGAAAATGCTCGCCTAGCATCATTAGCTACCATGGCTCACCTTGCACTTCCATACATTGATTCGTCAACTCAACAGCAAAAACTAACGCACTTTGCGCAAGATGCTCTGAACTGGATCGTCGGATTAAACCCTTACGATATGTGCATGCTGGACGGACATGGCCGAAACAACCCCGATTACCTTCCTCAATTTGGGTTTTATAACGCTAAGGGTGGGATTTGTAATGGCATCACAGGTGGTTTTGAAGACGAGGAAGACACCGCCTTTAATCCACCAGCACAAAAAGAAGACATGTTGCAAAACTGGCGCTGGGGAGAGCAATGGATTCCCCACGGTGCTTGGTATCTTCTCGCGATCATGACTCAGGCTCAACGCTTTTCTCAGTCTACATTTTTTCAAGACATTAAGGAGCACACATCATGACCACCTATTTTGTCGGAATTGATGGTGGCGGAACCTCTTGCCGGGCTCGTATAAAGGACTCAAAAGGACATTGCCTTGCGAAGCCAAAAGCGGCAGTGCCAATATTATGCTAGGCGCAGAAATCGCGATGGCATCAATTTTAGAGTCTATCGCCTTAGCCGCAGCGCAAACCGGGTTAACAGAGTCAAGCTACGCGTCTATGCATGTTGGTCTCGCGTTAGCCGGGGCTGAACACAAAGCGTCATGGCAAGCTTTCATGTCATTACCCCATCCTTTTGCCAGTATGACACTCAATACAGATGCTTATGGTGCATGTGTTGGTGCACATAATGGTCAAGATGGCGCCATCATGATTGCGGGAACGGGCTCCTGCGGTATCTACCTCAAAGGGTTAGAACAGCATGTGGTTGGTGGGCGAGAGTTTCCGATTTCAGACCAAGGAGGTGGAGCTGTGATGGGCTTGCGTTTAATTCAGCAGGTTCTCCTAGCAGAAGATGGCATTCGAGACAAAACGCCGCTTTCACAACACATCATGACGCATTTCTCCAACGAAATTGACAACATTGTCGCGTGGTCTAAGAAAGCGCTCCCTCGAGACTACGGACAGTTTTCGCCAGCAATATTTCAGTATGCTCAGCAAGGCGATGTGCTCGCGATTGAAATGCTAAAACAAACCGCCGCTGACATAGAAATGTTTCTTATGGCACTCAACAAGCACGGCGCTACTCGCATTTGTTTAATGGGCAGTATCGCTGAACGAATGAAAAACTGGTTATCACCACCAGTTCAACAATGGATCGTAGAACCTCAGTTTGATGCGATTGAAGGGGCAATTATGTTCGCCGGTAAAGCGGAACATAACCTTTACTCGGTAAACCGTGGCTAGGAGTAAAGATGGAATATCGCGTTGACTTAGTCGTCTTATCAGAACAGAAACAAAATTGCAGATTTGGTCTCACTTTTCATAATTTGAGTGACCAGAATTTGTCTGACTGGCATTTAACTTTCGCTTTTGACCGCTACATTTTACCAAACAGTGTATCAAGTGGTTACATTAAGCAAATAGGCAGTTACTGCGTGCTTAAGCCAGAGTCGATGGTTTTAGCCGCAAATCAACACTTTTATTGTGAGTTCAGTATTGGTTCAAACCCATTTCGTTATTACTCAGATGGGTTCAACGAAGCGTTAGTGGACTTTATGATTGATGGCAAACTGCAACGAGCAGAGGTTGACGTAACGCCAATTGTGTTAGCCTCTCCGTACAAAGAACGCAGTAGTGTGCCGCCAAGCCAAGCTCACTCACAGCCTTTGGTACCAAAGCCGAACCATATTGAAGTAGCAGAGCACACTTTTACGCTGGGTAAGCATGTTGGTATTTCAGCACACTCCAACTTAGCTAGCTCAGCACAAGCTTGGTTGACCGAAGAGTTGCAGAGAATATATCAACTCGATCTGACCACTTCGAGCAATAGTCAGATACTCTTTCAAGCCAACCCAACACTAGATGACGCTGCTTATAGGCTCAAAGTATCGCAAGAGTCCATCAAAGTTGAAGCCGGATCGCCATCGGGATTTATTCATGCGAGCGCAACTTTATTGCAATTGATAAAACCAGGAGAACAACCCGATTCTTTCGATGTAGCTTGTTGTGCGATAGAAGATCGACCTCGCTTTCACTATCGTGGAATGATGCTCGATTGTGCCCGACATTTCCATTCCGTCGATCAGGTGAAACAATTGATCAATCACCTCGCTCACTACAAATTCAATACCTTTCATTGGCACTTAACCGATGATGAAGGTTGGCGAGTTGAAATTAAGGCCTTCCCTGAGTTAACGAATATTGGTGCTTGGCGTGGTTTAGATGAGGTCATAGAACCTCAGTACACGAATCTCTCGAAACGGTATGGGGGTTTCTACACACAAGAGCAAATCAAAGATGTCGTCGCGTTTGCCGCTCAGCGAGGCATCACGGTCATACCTGAAATTGATATCCCTGGACACTGCCGAGCCGCCATTAAATCCCTACCACATCTGTTGGTTGAAGAATCTGATACCACAGAGTATCGCAGCATCCAGCATTACAACGATAACGTCCTCAATCCTGCACTACCAGGCAGCTATGAGTTTATCGATAAAGTGTTGGAAGAAGTGGCTGAACTTTTCCCTGCACCTTATCTACATATTGGTGCAGACGAAGTTCCACACGGCGTTTGGTCCAAAAGCCCTGCATGCCAAGATTTGATGCAACAACTTGGTTATCACGATTACAAAGAGTTGCAAGGTCACTTTTTACGCCACGCGGAAGACAAACTACGCAAACTTGGAAAACGGATGTTGGGTTGGGAAGAAGCACAACACGGTGACAAAGTGAGTAAAGATACGGTGATTTATTCTTGGCTTAGTGAGGAAGCGGCATTGAACTGTGCTCGTCAAGGCTTCGATGTCGTATTGCAGCCAGCGCAAAGCACTTACTTAGACATGACACAAGATTACGCCCCAGAAGAACCTGGAGTGGACTGGACCAACCCTATTTCGTTAGAGACAGCTTACAACTACGAGCCATTAGCGGAAGTTCCGGATGATGACCCAATCAGAAAACGTATTTGGGGGATTCAGACGGCATTATGGAGCGAAATCATCAATAACCAATCACGTATGGAATACATGGTATTCCCGCGTCTTACTGCTATGGCAGAGGCATGTTGGACGGATAAACACAACCGAGACTGGACCGACTATTTATCGCGTTTGAAAGGCCACCTCCCTCTACTGGATTTACAGGGTGTGAACTACCGTCAACCGTGGAAGTAACCCAAACCAATGCTTCACTTTTTTAGAGATTAATCTTTTAGCTGTCTACGCAGCTTTGTAAAAAGGAAATACACAATGAAATACGGCTATTTCGATAATGAGAATCGTGAATACGTCATCACTCGTCCTGACGTTCCAGCACCTTGGACTAATTACTTGGGTACAGAGAAGTTCTGTACTGTTATCTCTCACAATGCTGGCGGTTACTCATTCTATAACTCTCCAGAATACAATCGTGTGACTAAGTTCCGCCCTAACGCGACGTTCGATCGTCCAGGGCATTACGTGTATCTGCGCGATGACGAGACGGGTGATTACTGGTCAATTTCATGGCAACCAGTGGCGAAAAGCCTAGATGAAGCGAGTTACGAAGTTCGTCATGGCTTGTCTTACTCTAAATTTAAGTGTGAATACAACGGTATTACCGCGACGAAAACCCTATTCGTTCCGAAAGGCGAAGATGCAGAAGTTTGGGACGTCGTGATAAAAAACACCTCTAATAAGCCACGTACCATCAGCGCATTTTCTTTTGTTGAGTTTTCGTTTAGCCATATTCAATCAGACAACCAAAACCACCAAATGTCGCTATACTCAGCGGGCACTGCGTACAACGATGGCGTGATTGAATACGATCTTTACTACAACACCAACGACTTTGAAGGTTTCTACTACCTAGCATCGACGTTCGACCCTGATTCATACGACGGTCAACGCGATAGCTTCCTCGGTCTTTATCGTGACGAAGCCAACCCTCTGGCAGTAGAGCAAGGACAATGCTTCAACACAGCACAAACCTGCTACAACCATTGCGGTTCGCTGCATAAGCAGTTCACCATCCAGCCGGGTGAAGAAGTCCGTTTTGCTTATATCCTAGGTATCGGTAAAGGTAATGGCGAGCGTCTGCGCACGAAGTACCAAAACCTTGCTGAAGTGGACAACGCATTTGCAGGCATCAAAGCTCACTGGGATGAGCGCTGTGCGAAGTTCCAAGTGAAGTCGCCAAATGAAGGGCTGGATACCATGATCAACACTTGGACGCTTTATCAAGCAGAAACTTGTGTGGTCTGGTCTCGCTTTGCCTCCTTTATTGAAGTCGGGGGACGTACGGGTCTTGGCTACCGTGATACCGCGCAAGATGCGATTTCAGTCCCTCATGCTAACCCATCCATGACGCGTAAACGTTTGGTTGATCTCCTCCGTGGCCAAGTAAAAGCGGGGTACGGTTTGCACTTGTTTGATCCAGATTGGTTTGATCCGGAAAAAGCAGACGTTAAACCGTCCAAATCACCGACGGTCGTGCCAACTCCGTCTGATGAAGACAAAATCCATGGCATTGAAGACACCTGTTCCGATGACCACCTATGGCTCGTCCCTACTATCTGCAAATACGTCGTGGAAACTGGTGAACACAGCTTCTTTGACGAAATGATCCCTTATGCGGATGGTGGTGATGCCACCGTTTACGACCACATGAAAGCTGCGCTTGATTTCTCCGCAGAATACGTCGGTCAAACCGGTATTTGTAAAGGTCTTCGTGCGGACTGGAATGACTGCTTGAACTTAGGTGGTGGTGAATCATCGATGGTGTCTTTCCTACATTTCTGGGCACTGCAAGAGTTCATTGAACTCGCCAAGTATCTAGGTAAAGACGCGACGTAGAAAAATACACCGAAATGGCGGCCAATGTTCGCGAAGCATGCGAAACTCACCTGTGGGATGAAGAAGGTGGCTGGTATATTCGCGGCTTAACCAAAGACGGCGATAAGATTGGTACAGCACAACAAAAAGAAGGCCGTGTCCACCTAGAGTCAAACACGCTCGCGGTACTTTCTGGTGCGGTTTCTCAAGAACGTGGCGAGAAAGCGATGGACGCCGTGGACGAGAACTTGTTCTCTGAGTATGGCTTGCACCTCAACTCCCCTTCGTTTGCCACGCCAAATGATGATATCGGCTTCGTGACTCGCGTCTATCAAGGCGTAAAAGAAAACGGTGCCATTTTCTCGCATCCAAACCCTTGGGCTTGGGTTGCAGAAGCAAAACTGGGGCGCGGTGATCAAGCGATGAAGTTTTACGATGCCCTAAACCCATACAATCAAAACGACATCATTGAAAAACGTATCGCAGAACCATACTCATACGTTCAATTTATTATGGGGCGAGATCATCAAGATCATGGCCGCGCCAACCACCCTTGGCTAACGGGTACATCTGGCTGGGCTTATTTTGCCGTAACGAACTTCATCCTTGGCGTTCGAACAGGCTTTGATGGCCTCACTATCGACCCATGTATTCCAACCAACTGGCCGGGATTTGAGGTCACGCGTCAGTGGCTAGGGGCAACGTACAATATCAAAGTCGTTAATCCAGACTCGGTGAGTAAGGGCGTGAAGTCTATCACTCTCAATGGATTAGCCGTCACCGGCACTTCAGTACCGGTACAAGCTGAAGGTACGGTTAACGACGTCATCGTCACGCTTGGTTAATCCACTTAAGTTAGTCTAATGCACCGACCGTTTTGGGAAGGTGCATTGGGTCTGCTAGCAATATTTTCAGGGACGATAACAAAACGCCCTTATAGAGGTTCGAATTATGATCAAATTTGGTACAGGCGGTTGGCGCGCATTTATTGGCGAAGAGTTCACCAAAGACAATGTCCGATTAGTGGCACAAGCCATTGCAAACATCACCAATGATGAGTCTGTCGCCGAGCGGGGCTTTATCATTGGTTATGACCGCCGATTTTTATCAGATAAAGCGGGACGTTGGTTTGCTGAAGTTCTTGCCGCGAACGGCATCGTAGTGAGCTTCATCGATAAGTTTGTTCCAACCCCAATCGTGATGTTTAAAGCGAAAGAAATGGGTTGTGCCTATTCAGCCTGTATCACCGCCTCTCACAACCCTGCGGATTACAACGGCATAAAAGTGTTCATCGAAGGTGGACGAGACGCAGACGAGATCATCACAGAAAAGATTGAATCACAAATATCGACCCTAAGAATTCAGGACATCAAAAGTATCGATTTTGATCAAGCCGTCGAAGACCACCTGATCGATATCATTAACCCAATGAATGAATTCGTCGACTCAATTATTGACTTCATCGATATAGAGTCAATAAAGCAAGCCAACCTGCGTGTGTTGATTGATCCAATGTTTGGTGTGGCAAAAAATGCGTTGCAAACAGTATTGATCAATGGTCGCTGTGAAGTCGATGTAATCAACGATGGTAAAAATCCAGATTTTGGTGGCTTAATGCCATCGCCAAGTGCCGCAACTCTTTACCGACTGATGCACTTGGTCGCTCAACAAGGCTATGACATCGGTATTGGCACTGACGGTGATGCCGATCGTTTAGGCATCATTGACGAAAAAGGCAACTTCATTCACCCAAACGAAGTTCTGATCTTACTCTACTATTACTTGCTCGAATACAAAGGTTGGAAAGGCTCTGTCGTACGTAATATCGCCACCACACATTTACTCGATAAAATCGCACAAGATCATGGAGAAACGTGTTTTGAAGTGCCTGTCGGATTCAAACACATTAGCTCACAAATGGAAGCCGATGATTCTTTAATTGGCGGGGAAAGCTCAGGCGGCTTGACCATTCGCGGTCACATCAAAGGTAAAGATGGCGTTTTTGCTTCCAGTCTACTCGTTGAAATGATTTCGGTAACGGGCAAAAAGATTTCAGAATTATTGGACGAAATCTACAGTAAGTATGGTTACGCCTATATGGCAGAAGGCGACTGCAAATTTAAACCAGCGCAAAAAGAACAGTTGTTCAACAAGCTATACGTTGAGAAACAGCTGCCCGAATTTGAATTTGATATCGAAAAAGTCAGTTACGAAGACGGAGCGAAAGTCTACTTCCAAAATGGCGGCTGGGTCATCGCTCGTTTCTCTGGCACTGAGCCACTTTTACGAATTTTTGCCGAGATGAAAGACAAAGACACTGCAGAACGTGTTCTTCAGCAGTTTAAAGACTTTTTGTCTTTATAACTGTCCAGAGACTTAAGCGTGTTGCTTAAGTTGTATTAAAGAAGGGGAACACTTGCCCGGTATCACAGCCGGGCCTTTTTTGTCGAGCAATCAACTTAGGTAAAAGCGAGCACACCCTGCATATCAATTTGCACCACAACACGATCACCCACATTCAAAGCTTCAGTCGAAGTCGCTAACAGATGGTCTCCTTCGACATCAATCACATACCTGCAATGGTCTCCCATAAAATGCTGTTCCAACACCTTCACCGCACTACTGTCATCTTGTTTAATTAATACATGTTGTGGACGTAGTAATAATGCGCATTGAGCTTGTATATCAATCACCTGTTGCGCGTTCGCTTCGACCAGGCCTAGGTGAGTGTTAAACTGGGTTTCTGAGACTCTTGTGGCTTCTAGATAACTTCCTCCCCCTAAAAAATCCGCCACAAATTTACTCGAAGGTTGATAGTAAAGCTCTGAAGCCGTGCCATATTGTTCAATGACCCCATTATTCATCACCGCCAATTTATCCGCAAACGCAAAGGCCTCTTCGCGACTGTGAGTAACAAAAATCGCCGTTACTCCCTGTTGCTTGAAAATTTTTCGAATTTCACGAATTAACTCGTGACGAACTTGGGTATCAATATTAGAAAATGGCTCATCCAGCAACAAAAGATCAGCTGTAAGCCAATGAACGAGCAATCGCAACACGCTGCTGTTGCCCCCCCGACAACTGATGAGGATAACGATCTGCATATTCTTGAAGGTGCACAAGTTCGAGCATTTCTTGTACCTTAGTTCGCTTTGCTGTTGTTGATAGGTTTTCCAAACCAAAGGCAATATTTTGCGCGACGTTAAGGTGGGGAAAGAGCGCATAATCTTGGAAAATCATCCCAATATTACGCTGCTCTGGTGGCAACCAATGCTTGCTATCATCAAGGATCAACGAATTAAGGCGCATTTCGCCTGAGCTCAAAGGCAGTAGCCCTGCTATGGCTTTGAGCAAGGTTGTTTTACCGCAGCCACTTGCACCAAGTAGGCACACAATTTGTCCCTGCTCCACATCTAATGATAAAGACTCCAGAACGGTTTGATCATCGTATTGGCAAGTCAGGTTATTAATTGATAATGCGCAGGTCATCAGTGATTTTGCTCCAGTGAACGGTTGACAACAACAAGTGGGACTAACCCAACAAGAACCAGCAGCACAGCAGGCAAAGCCGCCAATTCTAAGTGCTCATCTGACGCAAAATTATAAACATAAGTCGCCAGAGTTTCGAAATTAAACGGGCGTAAAAGTAACGCAGCATTAAGCTCTTTCATCGACTCAATAAACACCAAAAGCGCCGCAATTAATGCTCCGCGCTTAATCAATGGCATATGCACTCGCCATAGCATCGTATTTGGAGAGCACCCCATAGTGCGAGAAGCCATATCTAAGGATGGAGAAACTTTATTGAGATGACTCTCTACACTACCAATTGCAACAGCAGAGAACCGCACCACCATAGCAAAAATAAGCGCAAACATTGACCCAGAAAAGATTAACCCAGGTCTTCCCCACTCCATCACTTTGGCAACGTCATTAATACGATGATCCATAAACAATACGGCAACCATCACACCAATGGCTAAGACAGTGCCGGGGACTGCATACCCCATGGAAGACAAGCGCATGCACATTAAGCTGTCTCGTTTGCCATTCAGTCGATGAGTAAAATTCACGACGACAGCAACGGCAACACCAATAACGGCAGCAATTATCGACACCACAACACTGTTGTAGGCGTACTCCCGAAATTCAGGCGTCCAGCTTTGTGCGAAATAAGTAATGGAATAACTGATCAACTGCATGAGTGGCAAAATAAACGCGATGGTCACTATCCCCCAACACCAAGCCAGTGCCGCCCATTTTTTCCATCCGTTGAGCTCATATCTAAAATCTTCATGGCTGTTAAACTGACTCTGAAACAGTTTCTGCTTACGACGACTGTACCGTTCCGCACTCAACAAAAGCACCACAAACACGAGCATGATTGCAGAGATTTTAGCCGCTGCATTTAAATTAGAGTAACCTAGCCACGTATCATATACCGCTGTCGTTAGCGTATTTACCGCAAAGTAACTGACCGTACCAAAGTCACCAATGGTTTCCATTGCCACCAAAGACAAACTAAC
Source organism: Vibrio mytili (assembly GCF_000830505.1). Taxonomy (GTDB): domain Bacteria; phylum Pseudomonadota; class Gammaproteobacteria; order Enterobacterales; family Vibrionaceae; genus Vibrio; species Vibrio mytili. The sequence continues at coordinate 46,092 of NZ_JXOK01000041.1, forward strand.
CGCAATTGAAGGACGCGCCAAAGGCAGAGAAATGCGTAAAAAACTCTTCCAAGGGGAGCACTTCAACAGTCGAGCACTTTGCAGTAATGAGACATTTTGTTCCATGAATGCGGCACGACAAAGCAGATATACATACGGGTATAAAACTAAGGACAACACCCACGTAGCACCGAACACAGTGCGAATATCGGGAAACCAGTACTCTCCCGGCCCCCAGCCGGTGAAATCACGCAATAACACCTGAATCGGACCAGCGAAATCAAACCAGTCGGTAAAAATATAACCAATGATGTAGCCTGGCATCGCCAAAGGCAGCACCAACGCCCACTGTAACCATTTTTCAGAGGGAAGCTTGCACATTGCCATTAACCAAGCACTAGGAATACCCAGTATGAGAGAGAGCACCATCACTCCGACAGTCAGTGTGATGGTGTTATAGATATAGGTCGGCATAACTGTTGACATCAAATGAGCAAACAGGTCATCCGTCTCACCAATTGCGGTGTAGAAGATCGCTAAGATCGGCAAAACCAGCAATAGGGTTAATACTCCACTGCTGGCTTTCCATGAAGAATGTTTATCTTTCATTGCCTAATTACTGCAAGGCTGTACAAAATATAAATGCTGCTGCAAATACATCTCATATCCTTTAATTAAATGGGGCAACCGTTATACCCCATATACCCAAATAACTTCAAGATGAAGGGTTCAGAGCGTTACCATTCGCGCAAGTTCAAGAAAAAATACGCACCTACTAAGCACATTGTCCCTTATCTAGACAGCTCGGATATCGACATTAAAGGTCAAATTTGACTTCATCGAGCAGTTTAATTGCTGCTTCATGATGAGCAGCGATCTCATCGAGTGAGATAGTGTCCGCTTTAAAGTCACCCCATGAATCAACTAGTTCAGAGCGTGGTACGCCTTCTTTAACCGGGTATTCAAAGTTAACTTCTGCATACATTTTCTGCGCTTTATCACCGGTTAAAAACTCCATGAGTTTTAATGCGTTCTCTTTGTTCGGTGAGTATTTCGCCATTGCCATACCGGAAATGTTTACGTGAGTACCTGTCGTCTCTTGATTAGGAAAGTTGATATAAACCGCATCAGCCCAAGCTTTTTGCTCTTTATCATTAACCATTTTCCCTAGGTAATAGCTATTACCTAATGAAACATCACAAAGACCTTCTTTGATCGCTTTCACTTGTGCACGATCGTTGCCTTGAGGTTTACGAGCCAAGTTTGCTTTCACTCCCTCTAACCACTGCTTAGTCTCAACTTCACCATGATGCGCAATCATAGAAGAAACAAGCGAGACATTGTATGGGTGCTTGCCGCTACGCGTACAAATTTTACCTTTAAACTCAGGCTTCGCTAAATCCGCATAGTTGAAGTCTGCACCAAGTTTACCCACACGATCTCGGGAAGAATAAACGCTACGAGTACGCAAAGTTAGAGCAAACCATTCGTTCTCTTTGTCTTGATATTGAGCTGGTACATTTGCTTCAATGATGTCACTGTCAACTTTCTGCACTAGACCTTTATCAGTGAGTTCGGCTAGACGACTAATATCGGTAGTCAGCACGACGTCTGCTGGGCTGTACTCACCTTCTTGAACGAGCTTTTCTGCCAGTCCTTGTTTGGCAAACTTGACGTTTACTTTAATACCCGTGTCTTTAGTGAATTCATTAAACATCGGCTCAACTAAAAAAGGCTGGCGGTATGAGTAGACATTCACCTCTTCAGCGGCTGAAATCGTTGGTGCAAATATAGCGCTAGTCAATACTGAAAGAGCTAACAGTTTTTTCATTGTTTAATCCTTTACGATGCTAATGATAACGTTTATCAGTTGCGTTATTATAATCATGTCCAATAGTAAAACAACGACACAAATAAAAAAACCTGCTCATCAGAGCAGGTTTTGTGATTAAGAATGTAACGAAATACTACTTAGAGATTATTTCGCAGTGACGAACTCAGGATACGCACCTACACCACAATCGTGCATGTCCATGCCTTCCATCTCTTCTTCTTCACTAACACGGATACCCACCGTTGCTTTCAAGATTGCCCACACAACTAAGCTCGCACCAAATACCCAAGCAAAGATAACGGCAGCACCAAGGAGCTGAGCACCAAATGTTGCATCACCATTGCTTAGTGGAACAACCATCAGACCGAAGAATCCACACACACCGTGCACTGAAATAGCACCCACTGGATCATCGATCTTAAGTTTATCTAGGCCAATGATGCTGAATACCACGACAACGCCCGCGACCGCACCAATTGCCACTGCGTAAAGTGGTGATGGTGATAGAGGGTCAGCAGTGATAGCAACCAGTCCAGCCAATGCACCGTTTAGAATCATTGTTAAATCCGCCTTACCCCATGTGTCTTACAGACAAACAGTGCCGCGATTGCACCCGCAGCTGCTGCCGCATTGGTGTTGAGGAAGATTTGACCAACTGCTGTCGCATTCTCAAAGTCAGAAAGCATCAACTGAGAACCGCCGTTAAAGCCGAACCAACCAAACCACAGGATGAATGTACCTAGCGTTGCCAATGGCATGTTTGAACCTGGAATTGGGTGGATTTCACCGTTTTTACCATATTTGCCTTTACGAGCACCAAGCAGTAGTACACCAGCTAGAGCCGCAGACGCGCCTGCCATATGCACAATACCTGAGCCAGCGAAATCACTAAAGCCAGCCTCAGCTAGGAAACCGCCACCCCACGTCCAGTAACCTTCCATTGGGTAGATGAATGCGGTCAAAATTGCTGAGAATACTAAGAAAGACCATAGTTTCATACGCTCAGCGACCGCACCAGATACCACAGACATTGCAGTTGCTACGAATACCACTTGGAAGAAGAAGTCAGACTCTAGTGAATGATCTGCACCTTCACCTTGCGTACCAATCAAACCACCAAATGAAGGCAACCAACCGCCTTCACCGTTGCCGACGTACATAATGTTGTAACCGACGACTAGATACGTCGTACAAGCAATGGCGTACAAACAAAAGTTCTTAGTTAAAATTTCTGTTGTATTTTTAGAGCGAACTAGGCCCGCTTCAAGCATGGCGAAGCCTGCTGCCATCCACATAACCAACGCACCGGAAATGAGGAAGAAAAAAGTGTCGAGTGCGTAACGTAGCTCCGTTACCGTTGTTGCTAATTCCATAATAATTACTCCAATCCCTTGAATTCTTAAAGTGCTTCAGCGTCCATTTCACCCGTACGGATACGCACAGCTTGATTCAGGTCGTAGACAAAAATCTTACCATCACCAATCTTTCCTGTTTGTGCTGCTTTTGTGATCGCTTCTACCACGCGATCCACGTTATCAGCATGAGTGGCGATTTCTATTTTTACTTTTGGTAAAAAATCGACTTGATACTCAGCCCCACGGTACAACTCTGTGTGACCTTTTTGACGACCAAAACCTTTGACCTCTGATACTGTCATCCCTTCGATACCAACGTCAGCCAATGCTTCACGAACATCGTCTAACTTGAACGGCTTAATAATGGCATTAATTATTTTCATTAAATTTTCTCCGAAGCTTTCATCCTGAAACGATCTTATTAATCCAAACAACGTGCCAAGTTTTTAAGCTTATGATTTTAAACAACTAACCATATTGGAGACCAACATAAAAAAAAAGAGCGCACCATTACAGTGCACTCTTTTCACAATTATAAAGCAAGCCAATATCTGTTACCCAAAACTGTGCATCAAATATTCAGAAACGATTTCCATTGTTCGATAAGGGTGACAAAATCTTCTCGACCGCAACTGGCTGTGCTTTCCGCGTTGTAAAAGTCAAACTCGCTTTCCAATTCAATATCGTGATCGTGTGACATAGTGTTCTCTTCCACCAGCACCTCGTCTCCATGAATCATCAAGCTGATCTCTGTACCCAACAAACTATGCTCTTGAGAAGGCGAACAAAATGACTGCTCAATCAATGCTTCTACTTGGGCGATTTTCATCTGGTCTTTGCCAATTTCTTCTTGTAACCATCGCCCTACAATCTCATGTCCCATACTGCACTTAACGTAATATTCTCCCATTAAGGTATTACGGATGAATTCAAACTCCATCGAGATCGCCTTTCATATCGGTTATCAATTTGGTGCGGAGTATAACCAATTGATTATACCAATCACAGTAAATAAGTGATCAGAAATAGCGCAGGAAAAATGCTTGAGAACAAGGCGCAATTTTTCGATAAGTAGTTATTCTACAATCAAAAATTGTAACGAAGTTATCGAGTATTTTAACAAGCTAGAATGACCATTTATTTACTACGATTGGTATTATAGATACCCAAATACCATAAAAAAAGCACCTCAATTGAGGTGCTCTCTATTAGTGCAATCTATGATTCACTTTTTGGTGCGATTACTTATGCTGGCTCTTGGAAAATAACCGTATCCGCTTTCTCAGTGTACTGTTCCATCTTGTGGAAGTTCAAGTAACGGTAAGTATCCGATGCCGTCGCATTAATTTTCGCTGCATACTCTAAGTATTCTTCCTTGGTCGGAATGCGACCTAGGATTGCCCCAACCGCTGCGAGCTCCGCTGAAGATAGGTAGACATTTGCACCTGTACCAAGACGGTTCGGGAAGTTACGCGTTGAAGTCGAAATCACCGTTGCCTTATCTGCGACGCGGGCTTGGTTACCCATACACAGTGAACACCCTGGAGTTTCAATGCGAACACCAGCACGACCATAAATACCGTAGTAACCCTCTTCAGTTAGCTGGTCACGGTCCATTTTCGTTGGTGGTGCAACCCAAAGACGGGTATCTAACGTACCACCCCATTGCTCAAGCAGTTTACCTGCCGCACGGAAGTGGCCGATGTTAGTCATACAAGACCCGATGAAAACTTCATCGATCTCAGTACCTTGAACTTCAGACAACAAGCGAGCATCATCTGGATCATTCGGTGCACATAATACAGGCTCACCGATCTCATCCATATCAATTTCAATGACGTGTGCGTAGTCTGCATCTTTATCCGCTCGCATCAGCTCTGGATTTGCTAACCACTCTTGCATTGCAGTAATACGACGCTCGATCGTACGGCGGTTACCGTAACCTTCCGAGATCATCCACTTCAGCATCACGATGTTAGAATTTAGGTACTCTTCGATCGACTCTTGAGATAGGTTAACGGTACAACCTGCCGCAGAACGCTCTGCAGATGCATCAGACAACTCAAACGCTTGCTCTACGGTTAAGTGCTCTAGACCTTCAATCTCAAGGATACGACCAGAGAATTCGTTGATCTTGCCAGCTTTCTCTACTGTCAATAGGCCTTGCTTAATACCGTAGTAAGGAATGGCATGAACAAGGTCACGTAGTGTGATTCCTGGTTGCATCTTGCCTTTAAAACGCACCAAGATAGATTCTGGCATATCGAGAGGCATTACGCCTGTCGCTGCTGCAAAAGCAACCAAACCAGAGCCAGCTGGGAACGAGATACCAAGTGGGAATCGAGTATGCGAGTCACCACCAGTACCAACCGTATCAGGTAGTAGCATACGGTTTAGCCACGAGTGGATAATACCGTCACCCGGACGTAGGGAAACACCACCACGGTTCATGATGAAATCAGGTAATGTATGGTGTGTATTCACATCGACTGGTTTTGGATATGCAGACGTATGACAGAAAGACTGCATGACTAAGTCGGCAGAGAAGCCAAGACAAGCAAGATCTTTAAGCTCGTCACGCGTCATTGGACCTGTCGTGTCCTGAGAGCCAACCGTCGTCATTTTAGGCTCACAGTATGTGCCTGGACGAATACCTTCTACGCCACACGCTTTACCTACCATTTTCTGTGCAAGTGAGTAACCTTTGCCAGAATCAGCAATGTCACCTGGCTTGCGGAAAATATCGCTAGGTTCAAGCCCTAGTGATTGGCGAGCTTTGTCAGTCAGACCACGACCAATGATCAGTGGGATACGACCACCAGCACGTACCTCGTCAATAAGTACGCTGGTTTTTAGCTTAAATTCAGCCAGTGTTTCGCCTGTTTCGTGGTTGCATACTTTACCTTCAAACGGGTACACGTCGATCACATCGCCCATATTGAGCTTAGACACGTCAACCTCAATCGGCAGAGCCCCTGCATCTTCCATCGTGTTAAAGAAGATAGGCGCAATCTTACCGCCAAGTACGTAACCGCCAGCACGTTTGTTTGGTACGTAAGGGATATCGTCTCCCATAAACCAAAGCACAGAGTTCGTTGCTGATTTACGTGAAGAACCTGTACCAACAACATCACCAACGTATACCAGTTGATGGCCTTTGTTTTTTAGTTCTTCAAGTTGTTTTATCGGACCAACATTACCTGGTTGATCCGGATTGATACCCTCACGCTCATTTTTTAGCATCGCAAGTGCGTGCACTGGAATATCTGGACGAGACCATGCATCTGGTGCAGGCGACAGGTCGTCGGTATTTGTTTCGCCCGTCACCTTGAATACGGTCAGAGTGATTTTTTCTTGCAGTTGAGGCTTAGATAGGAACCACTCCGCATCAGCCCAAGATTGTAGAACTTGCTGGGCGAATGCATTACCAGCTTTGGCTTTCTCTTCTACGTCGTAGAAAGCATCAAACATCAGCAAGGTATGAGACAAAGCTTTTGCAGAGATTGGCGCGAGCACCTCATCATCCAACAACTCAACGAGTGGGGCGATGTTGTAACCACCTTGCATCGTGCCAAGCAATTTAGCTGCTTTTTCACGATCAACGAGTGGCGACTTCACTTCACCTTTCGCTACAGCAGTTAAAAAACCAGCTTTAACGTAAGCCGCTTCATCAACACCTGGTGGAATACGGTTTTCAAGAAGATCAAGAAGAAACTCTTCTTCACCTTGTGGGGGAGTTTTAAGCAATTCAACAAGTCCAGCGACTTGCTCAGCGTCTAGGGGTTTAGGAACAACTCCTTCGGCAGCACGCTCTTCGACGTGTTTACGGTAGGCTTCAAGCACGACTTTTTCCTCTCATTGCGGTTCCTCCTTTATTATTACTATTGTTAAAGTAAAGGAGTAAACATCCTTGGAAACTTGGCTCTCCATTGCCCTTGTTTTCATTCAATAATGATTGAGAAACAGCGCCGTAGAGGCCAAACTGTGGGCAAGAGAATAGCAAATTTAACCTTCAATTAAAATCTAATCATTTTGACCAACATAGCAACTTACGACTAAAGTCCGGCTAATTTTGCTCAAATATGCTTAACATTTGCTTTCTTTTGCTAATTAATTAAACGATGTCCCTACGATCAAATACACCGCACTCATATTCTGTTCCGTAAGACCATAAGCCAACATAATCGGTCCAATTGGAGAGTCAACGCCAAAAAACAGCGAGCCGGCATTATACAGTGGCGCATCATTTAACTTCATATCATTGTCCGACCACACACCACCATGTTCTACCGATGCTCCCAGATAAACGGGAGCCTCAAACAGACCAAAGTCGTTATCGAACCATTTGTATCGATATACTAGGCTGGTATAAAACAAGTTATTACCAATTAGGCTGTTTCTCGGAATACCAGAAAGATTTAAAAAGCCACCAAGTTCTCGAGGATTTAACGGAACAGAAGCGTTTTTGCTATCGACGAAACTGTAGTCCGCATGTCCGACTAAAGTATGACGCTGATGGCTAACCGCGCCTTTAAGGCGAGCTGATATTTCATACACAGTATCTTCTGCCGTTTCATAGTTATCAATACTCCCATATGGGCTTGTATCATGCGAGACGACGTATTCTAAATCGACCAAATAACCGCGCGTAGGAAAAGCAAAGTCATCCAGAGTATCTAAGCGATAATCCGCGAATAGCCCTCGCCTTTCGAAATCAATTTTACCAGCAGACGCAACCGTTGAGAGTTCCACATTGCCCGTTGAATATCGAGCGCCAAAGCGAAGTTCTTGCCATAATGTCGGTTGAAGACCAAGTGCCACCTCGGAAGTGAAGTAACCGTAAGACACCGGCCAAAAATCTTTCACCGAATGCAAACCATCACTTTGGAAATCGTCCAACGGTAAATTTCTGTTTTCACTGTGATAAGCCAATCGCGAAGAAACGAAAACCTCTTGGCTAGACATAACAGGAGTGTAAAGCTCCGCTTCAATCAGTTTATCCGTGCCCATTTCAATATTGAGCGCTAACTCCGCACCATCAGAATTGAGGTTCGTAAAATTAGTCGACATGCCGATTCCATACTGACTCTCTGTATCAAAGTCGTCTTCAAGGAAAAAACGAAAATTGAGATAATTAGGACCCCATGACTTTTCATTGACAGTGAAGACCAGATGCGTCAAACCATCAGCCTCCTCAAAGTGATAAGTAACCAGCTCAAACCGGTCAAGGGCATAAAGGTTTTCAACCGCTTTTTCTATCTCTTTGGTTGGAATTTTCCGCCCCGTTTCTAAATGCAGACGGTTAGTCAACAGAACATCACTATAGTGCGTATTATTAACAATGACGACGTCGTCAATAACTCGCGTATCGCCATACACCAATGTCTTACGGACAGCCTGCTTATGGTCGATGTATTTCTGGTAGTCAGCGTTAGATAGACGCAGTGATTCAAACTTGTCTTGCAACGTCTTAGTAATATCATAACCGGATTGAAATGCGGAAGGCATTTTATCAAAGTCGACCGTTTCCATTGCACCAACGTTAGGACGAATATAAATATCTTGCTCTTTCAACTCTTCCCGTTGTTGTTGGGTACTACGGCGGACAAGGTAGTTAGAAAGTTGGTCCGCGACAGTAAATAACCCAGTAAAATCTTCTTTCGTTTTGTAGTCAGTACTAATGTCGACAGCAATAACCACATCCGCCCCCATGGCTCGCGCGACATCGACTGGCATGTTGTTAACCACACCGCCATCAACCAACATATGGCCATTTAAATAGTAAGGAGGAAGTGCGCCTGGTACCGACATACTCGCCATCATCGCATCAACCAAATAGCCGTTACCAATGACAACCTCTTCCAGATCTAGAATGTCAGTCGCGACGGAGCGGTATGGGATCGCGAGTACGTCGAAAGAATCGAAGCGTCCTAGATTGCCAGTAGTTTCTCGCAAGATACGCAACATATTCTGTCCCTGCACAACACCGGTCGGAGCGCGGATTTCACCAAACCTAACCCCGAGATCTGTGGTGATTTGGTATCGGTCTTCATAAACTTTGTCACGGACTCGACGTTGACTTCTATCAACGCGATCACGATAACCGCTGTTCCAATCGATGCTATAGATAAAGCTCTCGATTTCATCCGCACTCATGCCCGTCGCATACAAGCCACCAACATACGAGCCCATACTCGTCCCCGTCACAATATCAACCGGGACGTTCATTTCTTCTAGCGCTTTTAATACCCCGATATGAGCTGCGCCTTTTGCCCCGCCTCCCGCGAGAACCACAGCAATTTTAGGACGAGATAAAGATTCATTATTTTGAGTTTGAGCAAAGGAAGAAGGAACGATTAAGAAGACACTCACTATGAGTACTAAATAGCGAGTAAATGATTCTGACAACAGCAGATTGAACATTCATAACTTCCTTTATTAATTCCTGGGTATACCCAAACATCAACAGACCCTAGGTTCAGTGAGAATGACTTGGTTCGCAAACAAGGTAACCATTTGAGGATCGAGTGGTTCTCAATCAAAAATCGTTAACAAAGACTGTGGACCAAGTCATTTGGGTATAAATGGGCGCTTAGGCGTAGTGACAGACATTGCCCATCACCACTTAGCCCTAAAACCGCCCTAATATGTACTAAGAATTGTTCTGTGAGACAAGTCAATGTTGTCGATTTGGCGACACTACCAATCAAACAAGCTATTCAACCAATTAGATTTTTTCTCACATTGCTGTTTTATTTGTCCATTTTTATCCCAAACTGGCAATTTGTATTCACTGCGACAATTCAGCTCTAAACCACCTTTATTGGTTTTTTGAAAACCCAAAGTGGTGACTTCTCGCGGCCAAGGCAACTGTAAACGTTCTGGAATACGTTGATTGAGGTATTCTGCATACACTCGCAAAGCACCGCTCGATCCGGTCAAATGTGTGGGTTTATTGTCATCACGACCCAGCCAGATGGTTGTAACTTCACGACCATCAACTCCGACAAACCAACTGTCACGCGTATCATTACTGGTGCCCGTTTTCCCAGCCAACGCGGCCCAAGCGAACTGGCTTTGCAGAAATCGCCCCGTCCCCTGAGCGACACCCTGTTTCATTGCATAGGTTGTTAGCCATGCAGCTTGCTCATCTACGGCTCTTGATGAACGCGGAAGTGACTGATACAGCACATTACCTTGCATATCCATCACAGAACGCAATGCCGTCAGTGTCGCTCGCTTACCTGAGTTAGTCAGTGTCTGGTACATCTGTGACACTTCAAATGGGGTTAACGAGAACGAGCCTAAGAACATAGAAGGTACAGGACGAATTTCGTCTTTATTTATCCCCAAACGGCTCAGCGTGTCTGAAACTTGAGGAATGCCTAACTGCATCCCCAAACGCACGGTGGGCACGTTCAGTGACTTGGCTAGTGCGAGGAAGAGCGGCACATCACCTCGGTATTTTCTATCGTAATTTCGCGGCGTCCAAACTGTGCCTTCACTGCCCTTTAAGCTCAAAGGCGTATCATGCAATGTTGTCCCTAAATTGTATTTCTCTGGGTGCTCCAGCGCGGTGAGATAAATCGCGGGTTTCACCAAAGAGCCAATTTGACGACTGGCGTTCAGCGCGCGGTTAAAGCCTCATAGCCGACGCGCTTTCCGCCGACCATCGCGCGAATTTCACCACTATGACGATCGACCGCTATAGCAGCAGCTTCAAGTTCTTTCCCTGCACGCTTAGCCAGCTCAGGTATTTTCTTACTGATCGCCAGCTCCATTTTACTTTGTGACACAGGGTCTAAAGAAGTGAAGACTCGCAAACCTGATTCAGCTTTAAAGCGTTCGCCCACTTTGTCTTTTAATTCAATACTAAGTTGCTGGAAATACGCGGGCTGACGGCTGGCAATACGTGGCTTACTTTGCGTATCGAGTGGACGACTTACCGCCTGCTCGTATTGTTGAGCGGTCAGCATCTCTTGTTGCATCAATAAGCGCAGCACCAGATCACGGCGCGTTTTAGTCCTTTCCGGGTAACGAATTGGGTTGTAGTACGACGGTCCTTTGACCATCCCAACTAGCATCGCCAGTTGGTCAATACGCAATTCTTGAATGGGCTGACCAAAGTAATAACGTGACGCCAAGCCAAATCCGTGAATCGCTTCACCACCACTTTGTCCTAAGTACACCTCATTTAAATACGCTTCCAGAATACGATCTTTGCTGTATCGATAATCAAGAATAAGTGCAAGGTACGCTTCACGTATCTTACGCCACAGCGTTTTATCTCGAGTTAAGAATATATTTTTCGCCAGCTGCTGAGTTAAGGTACTGCCACCCTGAACTGTCCGTCCCGCTTTAATATTCGCGACCATGGCACGCGCGATTGCAAGTGGAGACACACCATCATGCTGATAAAAGTCACGGTCCTCGGTGGCCAGCAGCGCATCAACTAAGATCTCTGGGAATTGATCTCGACGTAGGAACAAACGTTGCTCATCTTGATCCTTCTCTAACATCCCCAACATCTTCGGCTCCAGACGCAAATATCCCAGATCGCCCTTTGATTCAAGAGATTGGATGCGTTTAAGATTGTCACCGGAGAAATGCAGCATCACGTGGCGATCCGGCTCTGGGCCATCTGCAAATTCAAATGGACGACGAATCAGTTCGATACGTGTTGCCGATGAAGAGTACTCACCAGGGTAGCGCGGTTGGCTAACTTTGCGGTAATTCAAGACATCTAACTCATTGCGCAGCTCTTTGATATTGATATCTTCACCGGGACTCAAATTCAAAATACGGGCATACACTACCGTAGGCAACTCAAACAATTGACCTTCAAAACGCTCTTTGACCACACTGTCTAAGTAAATACCGACAAACAGCAATACGGCAGCGAGCGCAATTCCAGCTTTCCATCCAAACGACCAAAGCGTTTTGAGCCATGAACGCTTGGTATTACTTGGCTTTTTGCTCGGAGTTCGTCGAGTACGCTTCGCCGGTCCTTTACTTGCTGCACTTTTCTTCGCAGGTGCTTTCTTTGCACTGGGCTTTTTACTGTTAGTCATTGTTTAATTGTCTTTTTGTTTTCGTGGTCGCGACATGATTAGCAGGGTCGTCTGGCCAAACATGTTTCGGGTAGCGCCCTTTCATCTCTTTTTGCACCTCTTTGTAACTGCCTTGCCAAAAAGCAGCCAAATCTGTGGTGACTTGTAAAGGACGTTGAGCCGGAGAAAGCAGTTCGAGCACCAAGCGTTTGCGTCCTTGGGCTATGGTTGGTGAACCGCTTTCACCAAACATTTCTTGCATACGTATAGATAACACGGGCTCGTGGCCTGCCTGATATCGAATGCGCTTTTTGCTTCCTGTAGGCATTTGATAATACTCAGGTAACCATTCATCAATTTTCTGATTCAATGGCCACCCCAAACGCGTATTCAATGCTTCGACTAGATTGACTTTTTGTAAATCTTTCACAGAAGACACAGACCCCATATAAGGCGCTAACCACTCATCTAAGGAGTCAAGTAAGCTTGATTCATCAAAACTTGGCCATGGTTGTTCTGCTAGCCAGTTCGCCGCGCATCGAATACGTTCGAGTAGCATTTTTGCTGCTGGTGTCCAGTTTAAACTCGCTATGCCCTGACGGCGGACATAGGTGAGTAAAGCTTGTGTCATTTTTTCTTTACCAGGACTTGGCAAAGTTTCACGATCAATGATTAATTGCCCGAGCTTTTGTTGTCGTTCAGCGACTAAGCGTCCGCGCTTATCATCCCAGTCAACGACTTCTTCAGTGGAAAATAGCGTACCAAAAGTGGTTTGCAGTATATTGACGTCCACTTCACATGCCAAATGAATTTGACTTGAGTTGGAGTGCGCACGCATCAAATCAATAGCCACTAAGTACTCACTCCCTCCTAACGGATCATCAGGGTGACATTCAGCGCCATGCCCGTTTGCCAACGTAAACCGACCAAATTGCTGATGGCGTTGCTGAGCGATGCGATCCGGAAACGCCAAACTCAACACGATTGGGAAAGCACTCTCATCGACACCCTCTAACTGGAATGACGTATCTAACTTTTGTGCAAGAGATTGTGCACGCTTTGACAACAATGATCGTTTTGGGTGAGTACCCACTATCCAACGATGCAGGCTATGTGTGATGTTAGTGACATTGCGCTCCGGCTCTTCAATCAAAGCCGCAGCAGCCAATGCCGTTGAGAGCATCGTCTCACTGTGGGCTTGAGCTTTAATTAACATCGCGGCCGCTCGGGGATCAACACCAAGTTCATGCGCTTGCTTACCATTAGAGGTTAACTGACCTAGCGAGGTAAACAACCCTAGAGAGATCAACAATTGCTTGGCTTGATTCAACGCTGCAGGAGAGGGAATATCCAGCCACTTGAGATCTTGAATGTCCGCCGCTCCCCAAAACGCTAACTCCATGACCAAGCTTGCTAAATCGGAATGAAGAATTTCTGGCGATGAGACTGATGGCTGCTGTTTCAACTGACTTTCCGAATACAACCTTACACAGATGCCTTGTTCAATTCGTCCCGCTCGTCCCATACGCTGAATCGCAGAAGACTGAGCAATTCGAACTTGTTCCAATCGCGTCAGCCCATTTTTCAAATCAAACCGAGCCACTCGCTCTAGGCCAGAATCGACAACTAAGCGGATACCTTCTATTGTGAGTGAGGTTTCTGCAATATTCGTGGCCAATACGACTTTACGCTTGCCAGCTACTGCAGGCGCTATTACTTTTTGCTGGTCAGAGAAGCTAAGCTGACCATAAAGCGGACACACTTCAATATCCTCTGGCAATTCAGATAAGCGTTCTTCCACTTGCTTAATCGCCGCGACTCCCGCAGAAAAGCCAACAATGATCCCGACTCTTTATTCATCAAATTCTGAATACTTTTGGCCATAACATTGGGTAAATAATCATTGGCAGATAAAGGCACGTAACGCGTTTCCACGTCAAAGCAGCGCCCTTGGGATTCAATGTAACTCGCATCAGGTAGCAACGTCTGTAGTGCATTATGATCCAGTGTTGCCGACATCACCACCAGCTTGAGGTCATCGCGCAGCGCTTCTTGTACTTCTAAACTGAACGCCAGTGCGGTGTCGGCATGAATACTTCGCTCATGAAACTCATCAAAGATGAGTAAATCGACACCAGCCAGTTCAGGATCGTTTTGAATCATACGAGTCATGATTCCTTCCGTCACAATCTCAAGCTGCGTTTCCTTACTGACCTTTGTTTCCCCGCGAACACGGTATCCAACACGTTGTCCGACTCGCTCTCCCAACCGCTCAGCCAAGTAGCGAGCAATATTTCGCGCAGCCAAACGCCTAGGTTCCAACATGATAATTTTGCCTTGCACCGTTTGCTGCAAGAGAAGTTGTAAAGGGAAATGGGTAGATTTACCGGCACCTGGAGCAGCTTTTAAGATCACTTGTTGTTGATATTTAACCGCCGCTAGTAACTCAGGCATCACGGCTTCGATCGGCAATTGTGACAAAGAAAATACCTTATGGTGTAATGTTGCCCGTATTGTACTCTTCTCAAATTAAATTAAGCAAAATGCATTTTAAACCGTCTTTAGAGTCAGCGACTCTGCTCAAACGTTACAAACGATTCTTGGCCGATATCGAACTCGATAATGGTGAGATCAGAACCATACATTGTGCCAATACGGGCGCCATGACCGGGTGTGCGACGCCAGGAAACAGAGTCTGGTACTCTACGTCTGACAATCCTAAGCGAAAATACCCAAACAGCTGGGAGTTAACCGAAACCTCTCAAGGGCACCGTATCTGCGTGAATACCGCCCGCGCGAACCAACTTGCCGTGGAAGCGATTGAAAATGGCGTAATTTCAGAGCTTTGTGGCTATGACGAACTTCAAACAGAAGTCAAATATGGCAATGAAAATAGTCGAATTGATATCTTGCTCAGCGAAAAAAATAAACCAAGGTGCTATATAGAAGTAAAAAGCGTCACTCTTCTCGATGAATCAAACGAGCAAGGACAAGGATACTTCCCTGATGCCGTCACGACCCGAGGTCAAAAACATTTAAGAGAGCTCACAGAAATGGCACAAAACGGGAATAGAGCCATACTTTTATTCACTGTTTTACATTCAGGTATTGAAAAAGTGTCCTCGGCACACCATATAGACGCCAAATATTCACAATTACTCAACCAAGCACAAGACGCTGGAGTGGAAGTTCTGTGTTACAAAGCCGAACTAAGCAATACTGAAATTAAGCTGCTTTCCGCTATTGATTTTATCAGTTAAGAGAAAAAATGATGTCGTGTTCACAATGACGATAACTTTGCGATTCAGTATTTGCCAGCACCGCCTCTTTTTGCTATAGATACCCGCCTTAAATTAACTGCATAGCAGTTGACTGGGTGTAAGTAGGAGATGCTGTATGCCAGAATCAAAGAAAAAAACGATAGGCATCCTAGCCATTGCAGGCGTGGAACCATATCAGGAAAAACCTGGTGAAGAGTACATGTCACCAGAACAGGTGAAACACTTTACGACTATTCTAACAGCTTGGCGTGATCAACTAAGAGCTGAAGTAGATCGTACGGTTCACCACATGCAGGATGAAGCAGCAAACTTCCCAGATCCTGTTGACCGCGCCTCTCAAGAGGAAGAGTTCAGCTTAGAATTGCGTAACCGCGACCGCGAACGCCGTTTGATCAAGAAGATTGAAAAAACATTAGACAAAATTAAAGAAGATGATTTTGGCTTTTGTGAATCTTGTGGCGTAGAGATCGGCGTTCGTCGTCTTGAAGCTCGCCCAACTGCAGACCTTTGTATTGACTGTAAAACACTTGCAGAAATCAAAGAAAGACAGATGCAAGGTTAATCAAGCAAACATTTCAATAAAAGGGAGCTCATGCTCCCTTTTTGTTTTAGCTTATCTGGGTATACACGCATGACACGCTATGTTGGCCGATTCGCTCCATCTCCTTCCGGCCCCTTACATTTTGGCTCCCTTGTGGCAGCTCTTGGTAGTTACTTTCAGGCAAAAGCAAACAACGGTCTTTGGTTGGTCCGTATGGAAGACCTCGATCCACCAAGAGAAATGCCTGGAGCCGTGGGAGCAATCCTTGACGCGCTGAAAGCCTACCATTTACATTGGGATGGCGAAGTGGTTTATCAGAGCCAACGCCATCCTTTGTACCAAGCGCAAATTGATACTTGGTTAACCAATGGGGACGCCTACTATTGTCAATGCACACGTAAGCAGATCAAACAACATGGCGGCTTTTATCCAGGGACTTGCCGAGATAAAAACTTGAAACAAGGCGCGATTCGTCTAAAAATGACCCAACCTGTCGCCAGTTTCTTCGATCAAAAACATGGACAGATGCTCATTCCAGAGCAACTGGTAAATGAAGATTTCATTATTAAACGCCGTGATGGCTTATTTGCCTATAATCTTGCGGTAGTATTGGATGACATCGACCAAGGTGTGACAGAAGTCGTTCGAGGTGCAGACTTAATCGAACCGACAGGGCGTCAAATCAGTTTGTACCGAACCCTTGGTCAGCCGGAGGTAAGCTACTTACATTTACCCTTGGCGATGGATAACAACGGCAATAAATTGTCGAAACAAAATCACGCGACGGCTATTGATATCGATAACCCGAAACCAACACTATTGAACGCAATGATCTTCTTAGGCTTTGATATACCTACAGAAATAAGCGCGGGCGATATTGAAGAAATTCTACGTTGGGGCTGTAAAAATTGGCGTTTAGAACAACTGCCAGCAGCGATCGAGATCACAGCATGATTCTCAAATGGGACTACGTAAGCTATCATTAGCCGCAAAATCCGCCCTAAGGGCACCAAAACTAACCAAAGCAAAATTGGATTAAACCCAGTTATTGCCAGATGCAAATGAATACAAACGACTATACACCAAGCGAACCTGCCACAATCCCAGAGCTCGCTCTCAATGTAATAACTCGTGAAGAGCACAACATTTCGCGTAAACAGATCAGTGACAATGCGCTGAAAGTCCTGTACCGCCTAAATGGTGCTGGTTTCGATGCTTTTCTTGTGGGTGGCGGGGTTCGAGACTTACTACTAGGGCAGAAACCAAAAGACTTTGATATTGCCACGAATGCAACGCCGGAGCAGATTAAGCAACTGTTTAGAAACTGCCGCCTAATCGGCCGTCGCTTCCGTCTGGCACACATTATGTTTGGCCGAGACATCATTGAAGTTGCGACCTTCCGAGGTCATCATCAAGAGCAAAAGAACAAGAGCATTTCTCAGCAGTCTAAAGACGGCATGCTATTGCGTGACAACGTCTACGGCACCATTGATGAAGACGCAGAGCGACGAGACTTCACGATTAACTCGATGTACTACAACATCGCAGATTACTCTATTCACGACTACGCGCGCGGTATTGAAGATTTAGAAGACCGTTTAATTCGCCTGATTGGCGATCCTGAAACGCGTTACCGTGAAGATCCGGTACGAATGCTACGCGCCATTCGTTTTGCAGTGAAACTGGACTTTGATATTGAAGAAGACACCGCTGCACCGATTGAACCGATGTCACCGCTGCTGCGTGAAATTCCATCTGCACGCCTTTTCGAAGAGTCTCTGAAGCTGCTTCAGTCAGGTAACGGTTTAGAAACTTATCACTTATTGCGTGAATACAATCTATTCCAACAGCTATTCCCAATCATTGCTGAGCACTTTACCGAAGACTATTCATCGCATACTGAGCAAATGCTGGATCTCGCTCTCGATTCGACCGATTTAAGAATTGAAGATGGTAAACGCATTAACCCTGCGTTTATGTTTGCAGCAATGTTGTGGTACCATTGTGTGCAAAAGCGGAAACACTGATGTCAGAACGTAACCTTGGTCACTATGATGCCATTATGGAAGCGAGCAACATCATTCTTGATGAACAAGTGCGTACCATTGCTATTCCTCGACGTCATACCGCCACTATTCGTGAGATTTGGCAACTGCAATTGCGCCTACCAAAGCGCAATGGCAAACGCGCATTCCGTCTAATGGAGCTTAATAAATTCCGTGCCGGTTACGACTTCTTAGAAATGCGTGGTGAAATCGAAGGTGGAGAGACTCAAGAGTTAGCCAAGTGGTGGAAGACGTTCCAAAATGCGGGTCGAGAAATGCGCCAAGCGATGGCCTCAGACTTAGATAGCCAAGCACCTAAATCGGGGCAACGCCGCCGTAAAACCTTCCGTAAAAAGAAGAGTAAACCAGCGTCATGATCACCGCGTATATTGCAGTAGGCAGTAATTTGGCAGATCCTGTCAACCAGGCTCAGCAAGCGATAGAAGCGCTCAAAGCATTGCCTGACTCAGAGTTTATTAAAGCGTCTGCGCTCTACAGCAGCACACCAATGGGGCCACAAAATCAACCGGATTATATTAATGCGGTGGTGGCGATTCATACTCGTTTAACGCCTATTGCGCTGCTTAATTGCACTCAAGCGATTGAGCAAGAACAAGGGCGTGTCCGTAAAGATGAGCGTTGGGGTCCAAGAACCTTAGATCTCGACATCATCCTTTATGGCAATGAGGTGATCAATTCCGAGAGGCTGATTGTTCCTCATTATGGAATGAAAGAGCGCGAGTTTGTGCTCTACCCTCTTGCGGAAATTGCACCAAGTTTACAACTCCCTGATGGGACAGAGGTCTCTGAGCTACTGAAACAAGTCGACAGAAATGGCCTCAGAATTTGGCAGTCATAGCCAACTCCTAGTAAGGATAAAACAATGAAAAAAATAACCATCAACGACCTAATTAAGTGGAAGCAAGAAGGTCGTAAATTTGCCACTTCAACCGCTTACGATGCTAGCTTTGCACAGCTTTTTGAAAGCCAAGAGATGCCCGTTCTTCTTGTCGGTGACTCTCTCGGTATGGTGTTACAAGGGGAAAACGATACCCTGCCCGTCACGGTTGAAGATATTGTGTATCACACTCGCTGTGTGCGTGCGGGAAGCCCTAACTGCTTATTGATGTCAGATATGCCCTTCATGAGCTATGCCACCCCAGAGCAAGCTTGTGAAAATGCAGCTAAGATCGTGCGTGCTGGTGCGAATATGGTCAAAATTGAAGGTGGTGACTGGCTAGTCGATACGGTTAAAATGTTAACAGAACGTGCGGTTCCAGTTTGTGCCCATCTGGGCCTCACCCCACAGTCTGTCAACATTTTTGGTGGCTATAAAGTGCAGGGGCGTGAGCAAGAAAAAGCAGACCGAATGATCAAAGATGCCATTGCTCTACAAGAAGCGGGTGCACAAATTATCTTGCTAGAATGTGTCCCGGCAGAACTTGCAGAACGCATTACTCAAGTTCTCGACGTGCCAGTCATTGGTATCGGTGCGGGTAACGTGACGGATGGGCAAATCCTTGTAATGCATGATATGTTCGGCATTTCTGCCAACTACATGCCAAAATTTTCTAAAAACTTTCTTGCTGAAACAGGTGATATGCGTAAAGCCGTAGCGAAATACATGGAAGATGTCGCTAGCGGTGTATTCCCAGACGACGCACATACCATTGCCTAAAAGGATAAACGCATGCAAACTCTCGCGGAAATCTCATCGGTTCGTGATCTCGTAAAAACCAATAAGCGCCAAGGTCGCAGCATTGCGTTGGTTCCAACTATGGGTAACCTGCATGAAGGCCACTTAACGCTTGTGCGCAAGGCCCGTGAATACGCAGATATTGTTGTGGTCAGTATTTTCGTCAACCCAATGCAGTTTGATCGTGCGGACGATTTAGACAACTACCCACGCACGCTAGAGGACGATCTGAGTAAACTGAGTGCTGAAGAGGTAGACTGGGTATTTACTCCGACTCCGGAAATGATGTATCCAAAAGGATTAGACAAACAAACCTACGTGGATGTACCAGGTTTATCAACGATATTAGAAGGCGCATCGCGCCCGGGTCACTTCCGAGGTGTCACGACCATCGTCAACAAGTTGTTCAATATCGTTCAACCAGACTTCGCTTGTTTTGGTGAAAAAGACTTCCAACAACTTGCTATCATCCGCAAAATGGTCGATGACTTAGCCATGGATATTGCCATCATTGGGGTGCCAACCGTACGTGAAATGGACGGACTAGCAATGAGCTCGCGTAACGGCTTGCTGACGTTGGATGAGCGTCAACGTGCCCCTGTACTGGCGCGCACCATGCGTTGGATCAGCAGCGCGATTCGCGGTGGTCGTATCGACTATGCGTCGATTATTGAAGATGCGAGTGATCAACTACGTGCGGCAGATTTACAGCCGGACGAAATCTTCATCCGTGATGCTCACTCATTACAAGCCATCACGGAAGAAACAACACAAGTCGTGATCTTAATGTCTGCATTCCTAGGAAAAGCACGCTTAATTGACAACCAAACTGTTGATTTAGCAGCAGAAGCCAAGGAAGAGACTGAATCAAGCGATTCAGAAGACGCGCCCAATGAAGCGTAATTTAGGGTAGCATTAAAAAGGTCGACACGAAGTCGACCTTTTTACTTTTTAAGGAAGCGTTTTAACAAACATACGTTACGAACGCAGTCCAATGCCCTTGGTCACCAAATAATGTGCCAGTGCATAGAGTCCCAAAACAAATACGAATAGAACACTAAAAGAAGTCACAATACCGACATCAGACACACCAAGAAATCCGTAGCGGAATGCGTTGACCATATAAACAATCGGATTCACTT
The DNA here is from genome assembly GCF_000830505.1 of Vibrio mytili. GTDB lineage: Bacteria > Pseudomonadota > Gammaproteobacteria > Enterobacterales > Vibrionaceae > Vibrio > Vibrio mytili. The sequence continues at coordinate 67,015 of NZ_JXOK01000041.1, forward strand.
TCGACACGCCCTGCCAAAACTCTGGAAGTAAACTGATGGAGTAAAACACCCCTCCTAAGTACGTCAGTGGTGTTAACACAAACGTCGGAATAATCGAGATATCATCAAACGTCTTCGCGTATACGGCATTAATTAGTCCCCCCAGAGCAAACACCACCGATGTCATGAATACTGTGGCAACAATGATACCCCAGTGCTCAACTTGCAGATCGACAAACAACAAAGAGACACAAGTCACCAATGCGCCTACCAGCAAACCTCGAGTCACACCGCCCATCACATAGCCTGCGATAATCACGTAATTCGGAACAGGTGCTACCAAAAGCTCTTCGATGTTTTTTTGCAACTTGGCACTAAAAAAGGAAGACGCGACATTGGAATAAGAGTTGGTGATCACCGACATCATGATCAAGCCCGGTACAATATATTCCATATAGCTAAAACCGTTCATTTCACCAATTCGGGAACCAATCAAGTTACCAAAAATAATGAAATACAGAGTCATCGTTATCGCAGGTGGCACTAAGGTTTGTACCCAAATTCGAGTAAAACGATTGATTTCTTTACCCAATAAACTGCGAAATGCAGTCCAATATAATTGGTACATTTACTTACTCCCTTCTCTCACGATACTGACAAACAGCTCTTCCAAACGGTTGGCTTTGTTGCGCATCGACAACACTTTAACCCCCTGCTCAGTAAGCTGAGTAAAGACGGAATTCAACCCTTGGCTCTTCTCCAGCTCAATCTCAAGCGAACCTTCCAACCAACTTTGGCGATTCACACCAGTCAGTTCAGGGACTTCGCCATCACACTCAACATCAAGAATAAACGTCTCAACACTCAACTTGCCAAGTAACGCTTTCATTGTGGTATTTTCAATCAGCTCACCGTGATTGATGATACCGATATTGCGGCACAGCATTTCAGCTTCTTCCAAGTAGTGCGTGGTCAGAATAATGGTAATGCCCTGTTGCTGATTAATCTCTTTTAGGAAATCCCACATTGAGCGGCGCAGTTCTATATCTACCCCCGCCGTTGGCTCATCGAGGATCAGTAACTTAGGCTCATGCATCAAGGCTCGGGCGATCATCAAGCGACGCTTCATGCCCCCCGATAAGTTACGTGCGCGCTCCTGGCGCTTCTCCCACAAATCTAGCTTCTTCAGGTACTTTTCTGCTCGTTCTTTGGCTAAACTTTTTGATACGCCGTAATAGCCGGCTTGTTGCATCACAATCTGTTCAACGGTTTCAAACTGATTGAAGTTGAACTCTTGTGGTACTAGACCTAAGTGCTGTTTCGCTAATTCAAGATCAGTATCAATATTGTATCCAAAAACCTTAACGGTTCCGGAAGTCTTATTAACTAGCGAAGCGATAATCCCTATAGTGGTGGATTTTCCCGCTCCGTTTGGACCAAGAAGTGCGTAAAAGTCGCCTTTTTTAACTTGCAGGCTGATACCTTTTAACGCCTCAAAGCCGCCAGCGTACGTCTTGCGTAGCTGATCAATTTCTAATGCGTACATGCGTAATGGTTGCCGTCTGTTGATGAATGGAGAGTAACAATACTGATGAGGGAGTGCTGTGTTCTATAACGCCCCATGAGTATTGGACTGAAGTCGCATTAGTTTATCGTTGAATAACGATGATTACAATCAAACCTGACCGTCATATTAGAAATACAACGACCAGGAGAGTTTCATTCGCTTGATCTGCTAGTAGTGAGATAATTGCTTATACCATATATGGTATTACCACTTAGGCGGTAATACGCTGGTATTGATTGGATTCAACATACTTCACCGCCGAATTCAGAGCCTCATAACGGAATTGATAAATGTTGGCGTCAGGTACCAAATCAATGACGTGAAACTTTTCCAACTGTTCACGCGTTCGCTGATTTGGGCACAGCAAATACACCTGACATTTCGCGTCCAACGCATCTTTGATCGCATTTTCTAGTGCCAAGCCGACGGTCACATCGATCATAGGAACATCGGTCAGATCGAGAATCATTACCTCGTAATCAGAAATGCTGGAATGCTGACGAGAAATCGCTTTGGACACACTGAATATCATGGGACCAGAAAGGTAGAAAAATAGTACCTTGCCATTCGCTTGATCTAACAACCCTCTTTCACTGTCGGTTAGCGGTACATCATCTTCATCAGCATCACTGATGGCCTTGACTTGACGAGCTTGTTCCCGACTTAAACGTTCAATGATAATAATATTAGAAATGAAGACCCCTAACCCGACGGCGACAATCAGATCGACAAACACCGTGAGCAACATGACACCATACATGATTGCCATACCAGAAAAGCTGACTTTGTGGGCACGTTGAATAAAGCTCCAGTCAAGGATATTAAAACCAACGTAGACGGCAATTCCCGCCAAAACCGCCATTGGAATAGGTTCGGTCAAACCACCAGCGACAAGCACAACCAACGCCAGCATCAATGCACGGACAACCCCAGACAACGGCGAACGCGCACCAACTTGGATATTAGTCACCGTCCCCATAGTTGCACCGGCACCAGGTAACGCGCCAAACAAACCAGAAATCATATTCGCCAACCCCTGACCTCTTAGCTCTTTATCAGAATCGTGTTCTTTCCGCGTTAATGAATCCCCAATCACGGCTGTGAGCAATGTATCGATACAACCTAAAGTCCCCAGTACCAGCGCATCAATAACCATTTCGACAAATATTTCTGGGTTTATCTGTGGCGCGACTAACGAAGGTAATCCAGCCGGAATTTCACCGATGCGACGAATGTCATCAGCATCAAAAACCATCACCGACAACAAAGTCACCACCACCAGAGCGACTAATTGTGCAGGGACGTATTTACGATATTGCTTCGGGAAGAAAAACAGAATCCCTAGCGTCAGTAAGCCTAAAAACAACTCACTGAAGTGTAAGTTAGAAATGGTCTCTGGGAGCGCGGACAACGTCCCTAGAACGCCACCAGAAGGGGCCGCGTGTCCCAACAAGGGAGATAGCTGAAGAATAATAAGGATGACACCAATTCCGGACATAAATCCAGAGATAACGCTATAGGGCATTAAAGTGACGTATTTTCCTAGCTTCAAAGTACCGAGTAAAATCTGGAAAGCCCCCGCCATCATTACCACGGTAAATGACATGGCCATACCGCTCTCGGGGTACTTAGCCATCATACTGGTCAATACAGCCGTCATGATCACCGTCATTGGTCCGGTAGGTTCAGATATTAGCGTATTTGATCCACCAAACAACGACGCAAAAAAACCGACCATGATAGCGCCCCACAGACCAGCTTCAGCGCCTGCGCCTGAGGCCACACCAAAGGCCAAAGCCAAAGGAAGAGATATTATGGCCGTCGTAACGCCTCCAAATATATCCCCTTTCAGATTAATATGATCAAAACGACTACCGAACAATGTTGCTCTCCCTGCATGAGTAAAAAAGTAAAAACAAAATTGTTAATACTCTAACCTGAGATGTTAAAAATTAAACCTTAAATACAGTAAGTCTTACTGCATATCAGCCAGCAATTGGGTCAATTGTACGAACTTCAAAGAAAAAACAAGTCAGATGAGTACGTTCTGACGCATATTTAACGAGCTCGAAATTGTAACATTGTGTATAGTTATGACATGGTGAGCTTGAATGTTTGCAGTGATTTTGTTCTTGAAGGGAAGTAGTTTGCAAAATGCCGGAAATTAAACAATTATTTGAAAATAATTCGAAATGGTCAGAAGAAATCAAATCCGACCGTCCCGAATACTTCACCAAGCTCGCGCAAGGGCAAAAACCAGACTTTCTATGGATTGGATGTTCCGATAGTCGTGTGCCTGCAGAAAGACTAACTGGGCTTTTTTCAGGAGAGTTATTTGTCCATCGTAACGTCGCTAACCAGGTCATCCACACCGATCTTAACTGCTTATCAGTGGTGCAGTACGCGGTGGATGTGCTCAAAGTAAAACACATTATTGTTTGTGGACACTACGGTTGTGGTGGTGTGAATGCTGCAATCGACAACCCTCAACTAGGACTGATTAACAACTGGTTACTGCACATCCGGGATATCTATTTTAAATACCGCACCTACTTGGACGAGATGCCATTAGTCGATCGCGCCGATAAACTCGGTGAACTGAATGTCGCGGAACAAGTGTACAATCTCGGCAACTCAACCATAATGCAAGGTGCATGGGAACGTGGACAAGACGTTGAAGTGCATGGTGTCGTTTACGGAATTGAAGATGGCCGTTTAGAATACCTTGGTATACGTTCGAACTCTAAAGACACCGTTGAAGAGTCCCATAAAGAAGCGCTAACCAGTATTTTAAACCCTGAATACAAGCTTTTGTGTCGTTAATTAATGTCACCATTGCTTCAACAAAAAACGCCCATTTTTAAATGGGCGTTTTTATCACTCTAACTTTAATGAGTCATTACTCTTGAGGGACGACTTTACCGATGAACGGTAAATGACGGTATTTCTGAGCATAGTCAATACCAACACCGACAACAAACTCATCTGGAATTTCAAAACCGATCCAATCCACAGGCACATTGACTTCGCGTCGAGATGGTTTATCCAGCAACGTACAAATGGCGATAGACTTAGGCTCACGTAATGACAAAATTTCACGAATTTTGTTCAGAGTATTCCCCGTATCGATAATATCTTCAACCAGCAGTATATCTTTACCTTTAATGTCATCATCTAAATCTTTCAGGATACGAACATCACGCGAACTTTCCATCGTATTGCCGTAGCTAGATGCGGTCATAAAATCCACTTGGTGAGTCAGTTCAATAGCACGAGCTAAGTCGGCCATAAATACAAATGAACCACGCAGCAATCCGACTAAAACAAGGTCTTCACTGCCTTGATAGCGTTCTGTAATTTGCTTACCCAATTCACGAACTCGTTCCTGAACTTCTTGCTCAGAAATCATGACTTCTACTGTATGTTTCATACTGTACTCATTTAATTTTGTGGGTTGAGGCAAGTCGTACTCAAACGATTACCTAATTTTACGGCCTGTAGTGTACCACCCTGCTAATAGGGTTAAAAGTCGGATGCTGTTGCATCCAATATTGGATCTTCGTCGAGATTTACCTATCTCGGAATAAACGTAAGACTGATAATGACATAACTGTCTATAAACCCGAGAACAGCTGTTGACCTCAATGATATGCACCAGTACACTCATTATTGCGACACGCATGTCTTCAACATTGCGACACGCAACTATAAAAATAAATTAGGGGAAAATCCCCAACATAACTCAATTGGCAAGGAAAATTAATTATGGACTCAATTGCAAAGAGACCCAGAACTAGGCTGTCCCCAATAAAACGCAAGCAACAGCTAATGGAAATCTCATTAGAAGTTTTTGCTCGTCGTGGTATTGGCCGCGGAGGTCACGCAGATATCGCTGAAATCGCGCAAGTATCTGTTGCTACTGTATTCAACTATTTCCCTACTCGAGAAGATTTAGTCGATGAAGTGTTGAACCACGTCGTACGTCAGTTTTCGAACTTTTTGTCAGATAATATCGATTTAGACTTAGGCGCCCGAGAAAATATCTCCAACATAACTAATGCGATGCTCGACCTGGTTAAGCAGGATTGCTCTTGGTTGAAAGTATGGTTTGAATGGAGCGCTTCGACTCGTGATGAAGTATGGCCACTGTTTGTTTCAACAAACCATACTAATCAACTGCTGATCAAGAACATGTTTATCAAAGCCATTGAAGCAGGCGAAGTGTGCGATCAACACGATCCTGAACACTTGACCAACCTGTTCCACGGTATTTGTTACTCGTTGTTCGTTCAAGCAAACCGCTTTAAAGGTGAAAAAAGTGAAGCTGAACTTAAAACACTCACCAATTCATATCTGAATATGCTGTGTATTTACCGAGGTGAAAACTAGGACTCACTCTAGTTAATCTGACCTCACCGGTTTATAAGAAATGACAACGCCCACCATTTGGTGGGCGTTTTATACCAATCACAGTAAATAAGTGATCAGAAATAGCGTAGGAAAAATGCTTGAGAACAAGACGCAATTTTTCGGTAAGTAGTTATTCTACAATCAAAAATTGCAATGAAGTTATCGAGTGTTTTAACAAGCTAGAATGACCAGTTATTTACGACGATTGGTATTAGTAGCAGTAAACAAAAAAACCGCTGAATGCTCAGCGGTTTTTAGTAATAAATCAGTAAGAAAGATTATTTCTTCTTAACTGCTTTTTTGTTTGGAAGGTCAGTGATAGAGCCTTCAAATACTTCAGCAGCTAGACCAACAGACTCGTGAAGAGTTGGGTGAGCGTGGATAGTCAGAGCGATATCTTCTGCATCACAACCCATCTCGATCGCAAGACCGATTTCGCCAAGTAGTTCACCACCGTTAGTACCAACGATAGCACCACCGATTACGCGATGCGTTTCTTTGTCGAAGATTAGCTTAGTCATACCGTCTGCACAGTCAGATGCGATTGCACGACCTGATGCTGCCCATGGGAATGTTGCCACTTCGTACTTGATGCCTTCTTCTTTCGCTTCTTTTTCAGTCTTACCAACCCAAGCCACTTCTGGCTCAGTGTACGCGATTGAAGGGATAACTTTAGGATCGAAGTAGTGCTTCTTACCAGAGATAACTTCCGCTGCAACATGGCCTTCATGCACACCTTTGTGTGCAAGCATTGGTTGACCAACAACATCACCGATAGCAAAGATGTGAGGTACGTTAGTACGCATTTGCTTATCAACGTTGATGAAGCCGCGCTCGTCGATTTCCAGACCCGCTTTTTCACCGTCGATTAGCTTACCGTTTGGTACACGACCGATAGCAACTAGTACAGCATCATAGCGTTCTGCTTCAGCAGGTGCTTTTTTGCCTTCCATTGAAACGTAGATACCGTCTTCTTTCGCTTCAACTGCTGTTACTTTTGTTTCTAGCATCAGCTTGAACTTGTCTTTGATTCGCTTAGTGAAAACCTTAACGATATCTTTGTCTGCCGCAGGGATTACCTGGTCAAACATTTCAACAACTTCAACTTTAGAACCTAGAGATTGGTATACCGTACCCATTTCTAGACCGATGATACCACCACCCATGATGAGCAGCTTTTCTGGCACTTCTTTTAGTTCAAGAGCGTCAGTAGAATCCCAGATACGTGGATCTTCATGCGGGATAAATGGCAGTTTGATTGGACGAGAACCCGCAGCAACAATTGCGTTGTCAAAGTTAACAACCGTGGACTCACCTTCACCTTCTACAAGGATAGAGTTAGGGCCAGTAAACTTACCGTAACCGTTCACAACCGTGACGTTACGCATTTTAGCCATGCCACCAAGACCACCTGTCAGTTGGTTTACAACTTTTTCTTTCCAGATACGGATCTTGCTGATGTCAGTTTGCGGTTCGCCAAACACAACACCGTGCTCAGCCATCGCTTTGGCTTCTTCAATGACTTTAGAAACGTGAAGAAGTGCTTTTGATGGGATACAACCCACATTCAGACATACACCGCCAAGCGTGCTGTAGCGTTCAACAAGTACGGTTTCAAGACCTAAATCCGCACAACGGAATGCAGCGGAGTAACCAGCAGGACCAGAACCAAGTACAACAACTTGGGCTTTAATTTCTTTGCTCATTTTGACCTCTTGTAGTCATTATCCCTAACAGGCTGAGTAGTATTTTGATTCTTTTTGTTTAAGTAAGATTTTTTAAACAGTGACTTTCAGACCGCTAACAGTTTACAGAGATGTTAATGGCGTGAAAAGTAAATCAATTTAGCCTGTGAGCTAGACAACAATTCGATTGAGAAAACCCTGAACTAAGTTGGGGGAACAACCAAATTGTCGATAATTTTTATTCGTTATTCGCTATAAACAGAGGCGGCTAATTTGCCGCCTCTCTCATCCACTTCTGTTAAAGAACTAGACGACGAATGTCAGATAGACATGAGTTAGGTAAGTGATGAAACGCGCACCTTCCGCACCATCAATCACACGGTGATCGTATGACAGAGACAATGGAAGTTGTAGACGCGGTTCGAACTCTTTACCGTTCCATACAGGTTTCATCTCAGACTTAGACACACCTAGGATACCCACTTCTGGCGCGTTTACGATAGGAGTAAACGCCGTACCGCCGATGCCGCCAAGACTAGAGATAGTGAAACAGCCACCTTGCATGTCAGCAGCCGTTAGCTTACCTGCACGTGCTTTCTTAGAAACAACCATTAGCTCTTCAGATAGCTCGTAGATGCCTTTCTTGTTCACGTCTTTAAATACAGGAACAACCAGACCGTTTGGTGTATCTACTGCGATACCGACATTCACGTATTTCTTCAGAATTAGGCTCTCACCATCTTCTGATAGTGAAGAGTTGAATGCTGGGAACGCTTCAAGCGCTTTAGCTACCGCTTTCATGATGAACACAAGTGGCGTGATCTTCATGCCAGTGTCTTTCTTAGCTTCAATCGCGTTTTGCTCTTTACGGAATGCTTCAAGAGCCGTGATGTCTGCGTTGTCCCACTGTGTAACGTGCGGGATCATTACCCAGTTACGGTGTAGGTTTGCACCAGAGATCTTCTTAATGCGAGATAGCGGTTTAACTTCTGTCTCACCGAACTTGCTGAAGTCCACTTTTGGCCATGGTAGTAGACCAAGAGCTGCACCGTCACCTTTGCCAGATGCTGCTGCACCAGACTCAAGACGCTTAAGCGCTTCTTTCACGTAGTTCTGAACGTCTTCTTTCAGGATACGGCTCTTACGACCAGAACCTTTAACCTTAGAAAGGTTTACGCCGAACTCGCGAGCTAGACGACGAACAACTGGAGACGCATGAGCGTACTCATCGTTCTCTTTGAAATCGCCTGCGGCCGGCGTTCCGGTCGCTGCTGGAGCTGCCGCCGCTGGAGCTTCCGCTTTAGGCGCTGCTGCTGGTGCTGCCGCTTGAGCTGGAGCAGGTGCTGCGCCCGCAACTTCGAATACCATGATTAGTGAGCCAGTAGACACTTTGTCGCCAGCTGCAATCTTGATTTCTTTAACTGTACCAGCGAATGGTGCCGGTACTTCCATTGAAGCTTTGTCGCCTTCAACAGTGATTAGAGATTGCTCTTCTTCCACTGTATCGCCAACTGCAACCATGATTTCAGTGACTTCTACTTCGTCGCCACCGATATCTGGAACGTTAACTTCTTTGGCTGCTGCGGCCGGCGTTCCAGATGCTGCTGGAGCTGCCGCCGCTGGTGCTTCTACTGCCGCTGGTGCTGCCGGAGCACCGGAACCTGCAGTTTCAAAGACCATGATCAGTGAACCAGTCGATACTTTATCGCCTGCTGCTACTTTGATCTCTTTAAGCGTACCTGCGAATGGTGCCGGTACTTCCATAGAAGCTTTGTCGCCTTCTACCGTGATCAGAGATTGCTCTTCTTCGATGCTGTCGCCGATAGCTACCATGATTTCAGTAACTTCAACTTCGTCACCACCGATGTCTGGTACGTGAACTTCTTTCAATTCTGCCGCTGCTGCTGGAGCTGGAGCTGCTGCTGGAGCCGCTTCTGCCGCAGGAGCAGGTGCAGCTTCAGCTGCACCCTCGGCTTCGAAAATCATGATTAGAGAACCAGTAGAAACCTTGTCGCCTTCTGCAACTTTGATTTCTTTAACGATACCCGCTTGAGAAGCAGGTACTTCCATAGAAGCTTTATCGCCTTCAACAGTGATCAGAGACTGCTCTTCTTCAACCTTGTCGCCAACGCTCACAAGAATCTCAGTAACTTCAACCTCATCCGCACCGATGTCTGGTACATTAATTTCGATTGCCATTTCTTATCTACCTTCTTAATTAAGCGTATAGCGGGTTTGTTTTCTCAGTGTCGATGTCGAATTTCTTAATAGCTTCTACAACTACAGATTTTTCAACTTCGCCACGTTTCGCTAGTTCAGTTAGCGCTGCTACTACTACGTAACCTGCGTTCACTTCGAAGTGACGACGTAGGTTTTCACGGCTGTCTGAACGACCGAAACCGTCAGTACCAAGAACTTTGAATGATTCAGCAGGGATGAATGCACGAACCTGCTCTGCGTAGTTCTTCATGTAGTCAGTTGCTGCGATCGCTGGCTCAGTACCCATTACCGTTTGGATGTAAGGTACTTGCGCTTCCGCTTCTGGGTGTAGCATGTTGTAACGCTCTGCTGCTTGGCCATCGCGAGTTACTTCGTTGAACGACGTGACAGAGTAAACGTCAGAGGCAATACCGTAGTCATCGCTTAGGATTTGCGCTGCTTTACGAACTTCGGTCATGATAGTGCCCGAGCTCATTAGCTGCACTTTACCTTTAGAACCTGTGTAGGTTTCTAGCTTGTAGATACCCTTACGAATGCCTTCTTCAGCGCCTTCTGGCATAGCTGGCATTGCGTAGTTCTCGTTCATTAGCGTTAGGTAGTAGTAAACGTTCTCTTGTTCGCCGTACATACGACGGATACCGTCTTGCATGATTATCGCTACTTCGTAAGCGAATGTTGGGTCGTAAGAGATACAGTTTGGTACTGTGTTTGCCATGATGTGCGAGTGGCCATCTTCGTGCTGCAGGCCTTCACCGTTTAGCGTTGTACGACCAGCCGTTGCACCCAATAGGAAACCACGAGCTTGTTGGTCACCAGCCATCCACGCCATGTCGCCAACACGTTGGAAACCGAACATTGAGTAGTAGATGTAGAACGGAATCATTGGTAGGTCGTTTGTCGAGTATGACGTTGCAGCGGCAACCCATGAAGACATAGCACCTAGCTCGTTGATACCTTCTTGCAGTACCTGCCTGAAGTCGCTTCTTTGTAGTAAGAAACTACGCCACGGTCTTCTGGTGTGTAAGTCTGGCCTTGCGGGTTGTAGATACCGATTTGACGGAATAGACCTTCCATACCGAAGGTACGCGCTTCATCGGCAATGATAGGAACAATGTTCTTACCAATACCTTTGTTCTTCAGTAGAACGTTCAGTGTACGTACAAACGCCATGGTTGTTGAGATATCACGTTTCTGCTCTTCAAGCAGAGGTTTAAACTCTTCTACTTCAGGGATAGTGAGCGCTTCAGTAAAGTTAGGTAGACGCTGAGGCGTGTAACCGTGAAGTGCTTTACGACGAGCATGCAGGTATTCGTACTCTTTTGAACCTTCTTCAAGTTTCAGGTACGGAAGCTCTTTCACCGCTTCGTCAGTTAGAAGATCTTGTAGGCCCAGACGATCACGTAGGTGTAGAACGTGAGTCATGTCCATCTTCTTAACTTGGTGCGCGATGTTCTTACCTTCCGCTGCGTCACCCATGCCGTAACCTTTAACTGTCTTAGCTAGGATAACGGTTGGACGGCCTTTCGTTTCTTCGGCGTTCTTGTAAGCAGCGTAAAGCTTAGAAGACTCATGACCACCACGCTTAAGTGCGAAGATTTCGTCATCTGTCATATCAGCTACAAGTGCAGCTGTCTCTGGGTATTTACCAAAGAAGTGCTCACGCACGTAGCGCCATCTTTAGATTTAAATGTTTGGTAGTCGCCATCGATCGTTTCGTTCATAAGCTGTAGAAGCTTACCCGTCGTATCTTTAGCAAGTAGTGAATCCCAGTTGTTACCCCAGATTACCTTCACTACGTTCCAACCAGCACCTTTGAATAGACCTTCAAGTTCTTGAATGATCTTACCGTTACCCATTACAGGGCCATCAAGACGCTGCAGGTTACAGTTGATTAGGAAACATAGGTTGTCTAGCTTTTCACGGGCAGCGAAAGAGATAGCACCACGTGATTCTGGCTCATCCATCTCACCGTCACCTAGGAACGCGTATACGCGCTGCTCAGACGTATCTTTCAGGCCACGGCCTTCTAGGTACTTAAGGAAACGAGCTTGGTAGATAGAAGCAATTGGACCTAGACCCATAGATACGGTCGGGAACTGCCAGAATTCAGGCATCAATTTCGGGTGCGGGTATGAAGGAAGCCCTTTACCATCGACTTCTTGACGGAAGTTGTCTAGCTGCTCTTCAGTTAGACGACCTTCAACGAATGCACGAGAGTAAATACCAGGAGAAATATGACCTTGGTAGTAAACTAGGTCGCCACCGTCCTTCTCGTTTGGCGCACGGAAGAAATGGTTGAAACATGTCTCGTAGAATGCAGCAGAAGACTGGAAAGACGCCATGTGGCCGCCTAGTTCTAGGTCTTTCTTCGATGCACGTAGAACGATCATGATTGCGTTCCAACGGATAATAGAACGAATACGACGCTCTAGCGTTGTGTCACCTGGGTATGCTGGTTCTTGGTCTGCAGGAATCGTATTGATGTAGTTAGTTGTGATACCTGTTGGCATATCAACACCGTCTAGACGTGCTTTATCTAGAACTTGCTCTAGTAGGAACTGAGCGCGCTCTAGACCTTCTTCACGTACAACTGACTCAAGCGCCTGTAGCCATTCTTGAGTTTCCAGTGCATCTACGTCATGCTTCATATCAGACATGGCGATCTATCCTTCTGTTGGTTGGATCTACTGATTTAAGTAACACTCTTATGAGTGATTACCCTGCTGAATTCGACGTAGAGAACGCTCTCGTCGAGACTCTTCTCGAGTCAAATCCAACAATGTTTCTTCGATGTAAGCCAAATGAGAGTGAGACATTTCTCGTGCCTGTTCAGGCTGCCCAGAAACAATCGCATCCACAATATTGGCTCGGTGCTTACTTACTTTCTCCACCACTTCTTCTCGGCGGTGAAGTAATTTTAAATTTTGTAGAACATTTTGCTCAAGTAAAGGCGCAAGGCTACGAACAATATGCAGCAACACCACATTGTGCGCGGCTTCTGTTAAAGCAATAAGAAACTGCATAACCGCAGCGGCTTCGGCTTCAACGTTGTTGCTTTTTTGTTCTTCACTGATTTGGTCCAGACAGGTCTGAATACGGGCAAAATCTTCTTCGGTACCACGCAAAGCCGCAAAATAAGCCGAAATGCCTTCCATCGCATGACGCGTTTCGAGCAGATCAAGTTGTGTCTCAGAGTGAGTCGATAATAAATTAAGCAAGGGATCGGAAAAGCTTTTCCAGATGGTATCGCTAACGAATGTGCCACCACCTTGACGGCGACTTAACAAACGCTTTGCTTCCAAGCGCTGAATGGCTTCTCGGACTGAAGGACGGGAGACATCAAACTGCTTTGCAAGTTCGCGCTCTGGGGGAAGTTGCTGCCCCGGAGACAATGTTCCTTCCACAATCAACCGCTCCAACTCTTGTTCAATCACATCAGAGAGTTTTGGCTGACGAATCCTTTGATAAGCCATAATTTATTATTCTTCTAATTTTGCTGGTAAATGGTAATACCAATTTTCAATTGAGGCAGAAATTAACATAATTAAAACGTCACTGTCCAGCCAAAAGTTGACCTAAATCATAGAACAGGCCTAGCCCTAACACTTTGGCAACAATCGCGCATTAAAACATCAATATAATTGGTATTACCAATTTCACGATTAAAACAAGCGATGAATGGATGTGTTAGTTTTTTGAAAGAGAACTACAGAAAGTGACAAAACGGTCAGCGAAACGGCGCTTAAAATGCGCCGACAAGAAGAATAATGTTGTTAATTTGCTACATCTGTTTTTTATCTTCACATCACTCCAAAATATGCAACGTCCAATTTTTAATGGTAAAATGGATAATTATTTACAAATCATCCACATTTTAGTTCGCCAATAGTTGTCGATACTTCACCCAATCAAAGCTTAGACCAGGATCGCTTTTTCTCAACGGTGCAATGAACTGATGCCCAGTAATTCTCGGCAAGGTAATGGCGGGATATTCTTGTTGTATGGCTTGGGTAACCTGGGTAAGTGATTGATATTGTTCATCTGTATAAGCGATAAATTCCGTTCCTTCTAATTCAATACCGATAGAATAGTCATTACAACTCGCTCGACCAGCAAAGCTTGACTGCCCCGCATGCCAAGCTCTATCAAGAAAAGAAACAAATTGAACGACTTCGCCATCTCGCTTAATTAAGCAATGTGCCGAAACACCCATTTTGTGAATGACGTCAAAAAATGGATGGGCATTGGGATCGAGTTTACCCGTAAAAAAGTCTTCAATATAAGGCCCACCAAATTGCCCGGGCGGCAAGCTAATATTGTGTACCACTAACAAAGAAATATCTTGTATGTCTGGACGCGCATCAAAAAATGGCGATGGGACATGCTTAGCTTGCATCAACCAACCCTTATCGATTATTGAATGCATATTAATTACTCCCTCTCTATTGCAAATTAACTGCTGAAATTCTTGACCTCGGAGAGTATCATTCGTTGCCATCTCCCTTTCAAGATAAGATTTGCGATGAAGAACACACACAACAGCCAAGAACGCTTAGAATACCTAAAACAACAACTTCCTCTTGAAATCACTCGTGCGGTTGCCGACACCTTAAAAGAAGATTTGGGTGGCAGTGTGGATAATGATAAAGACATCACAGCTTCTCTTATTCCTGCGGATGCTGTTAACACCGCCACCATCATCACTCGTGAACACGGTGTGTTCTGCGGTCAAGCATGGGCAGATGAAGTCTTTAAACAGCTTGGTGGCAAAGTCTCCATTGAATGGCATGTCAAAGACGGCGATAAAGTCGAACCCAACCAAACGCTTTGCACGCTGACAGGTCCTGCTCGTGACCTATTGACGGGCGAGCGCAACGCGATGAACTTTATCCAAACCCTGTCTGGTTGTGCCACAACGACCGCTGAGTATGCAGAGAAAATTGCGCACACAAAATGCCGTTTACTCGACACACGCAAAACCATTCCAGGTCTGCGCAGCGCACTGAAATACGCAGTAGCGTGTGGCGGCGGTTATAACCATCGTATTGGCGTATTCGATGCGTACCTTATCAAAGAGAACCATATCATCGCCTGTGGCGGTATTACTCAAGCGATCAAAACCGCAAAAGAGTTGAACCCAGGCAAGCCAGTGGAAGTGGAAACCGAAAGCCTGGATGAGCTCAAACAAGCCATTGATGCGGGTGCCGATATCATCATGCTGGATAACTTCAGCAAAGAGATGATGTGTGAAGCCGTTGAGATCAACGCTGGTCGTGCGGCGCTAGAAAACTCTGGCAATATCACGCTAGACACCATCGCAGAATACGCGGAAACCGGTGTAGATTACATTTCTGTCGGTGCATTAACCAAGCACCTCAAAGCGCTTGATCTTTCGATGCGCTTCAAATAACCCGATGAAATAAAAACGTATTATTTCAATAAACTCAAACAGTTGAGTTCAAGCGATTATCACTAAAGGGCCAAGCGGCCCTTTTTTATAACCCACAACAATTACATCACTCGCAAAAAATTGCGCGCAATATGCAACACCACGGCAAAGAGTTTTAGCTCACTCGATAGCCGTTCACCAACCCATTTTCAGCCAGCCCTTCTCTTCTTACTCTTTCGCCAATGCAACAGCATTATTTATTTCATTGAGAAGGAAAGAAAATGAAACCAGTTAAACAAAAAAAACAGCAAGGTTTTACGCTGATTGAATTAATGATTGTGGTGGCGATTATTGGGATATTGGCAGCGTTTGCTGTGCCTGCGTACCAAGATTATACGAAGAGAGCGACTTTAGGTGAGTTTCCAAAAGTCGCTTCCGCAGTAAAAGTCGCGATAGAGCTTTGTGGCCATGAGAATGCAGCAGATGGAGATACATTTAAAACTGGATGTGTAGGTGGCTCGAATGGTATTCCGGCTAGTGTAAATATTAACAATATGCAGATCACAGCAGTTGGAGGTGATGCATCTGGCGCTGTAGACATCCGAGTAGCTGCAACAGCAGCTAAAGGACCAATTAAGTCAGGGGAAACATATGTTCTGACTGGTACATATTCGGGCAGTGGCATTGAATGGGAAGGTACATGTTACAAGGATGCTGCATTATCAGAATCACAAGATGATTACTGCCCATAATGCACACCAACCTATCTACAATTCTTCGCCAATCCGGGTTACTTAGCTTAGCTCAAGAAGAATCGTTAATAGAGCAAATCAACGCTTCTGGCATTTCGATGCCGGAGGCGTTAGTTCGTTCTGGCTATCTCACGCCAGAAGAGCTGACTACGCACCTTAGTATCGCAGTCGGGCTACCTTGCGTAAAACTCGCTGACTACCAATATGTACCTCTATGCCAACAACTTGGCTTGCGTGAATTGATCACTCGTCATCACGCACTGCCACTCGAGCGTACGTCCTCAACACTCACGTTGGCTGTCGCAGATCCGACCAATCAACAAGCAGAAGATGATTTTCGCTTTGCCACCGGACTACAGATCGAGCTGGTGATCGCCGACTTTGCTGAGCTAAGCGCGGCCATTCGGCGCTTATATGGCGCTCAATCGGCCAAGAGAAATCAGGTATAAAAGAGATCAACCAAGACGAATTGGCGAGCTTGGTTGATATTAGTGATGATGAAATCGACAACATTGAAGATCTCAGTCAGGACGAATCACCAGTAAGTCGCTACATCAACCAGATTTTATTGGACGCGGTACGTAAAGGCGCATCGGACATTCACTTTGAACCGTATGAAAAAATGTACCGCGTCCGCCTGCGTTGTGACGGCATTTTAATTGAAACCCAGCAACCGCCCAGCCATTTAAGCCGCCGTTTATCAGCACGGATCAAGATCTTATCCAAGCTGGATATCGCCGAACGTCGCTTACCCCAAGACGGACGAATCAAATTAAAACTCAATCAAGACACGGCGATCGATATGCGGGTGTCGACACTGCCTACCCTATTCGGAGAGAAAATCGTACTGCGTTTACTCGACAGCAGTTCTGCCTCTCTGGATATCGATAAGCTGGGCTACAGCGAACAACAAAAACAGTTGTATCTCAATGCACTGCGTCGCCCACAAGGGATGATTTTGATGACTGGCCCAACCGGGAGCGGAAAAACCGTTTCCCTGTATACTGGACTAAATATTCTCAATACATCAGAAATCAATATCTCGACTGCGGAAGATCCGGTCGAAATTAACTTGTCAGGCATAAACCAAGTTCAGGTTCAGCCAAAAATTGGCTTTGGTTTTGCCGAAGCACTGCGCTCATTTTTACGTCAGGATCCGGATGTGGTGATGGTCGGAGAAATTCGCGACCTCGACACCGCCGAAATCGCGATTAAAGCAGCGCAAACCGGTCACTTAGTCCTCTCTACTCTGCACACTAACTCCGCAGCAGAGACCGTAATTCGCCTGTCCAATATGGGGATTGAGAGCTTCAACCTCGCTTCTTCTTTAAGCCTGATCATTGCTCAGCGTCTGGCGCGTAAACTCTGCCCACATTGTAGACAGCCGCAAGAGCTCACCACGGCGCTGCAGCATGTTGGCATTCACTCCACCGAGAATATTTTTCAAGCCAACCCTCATGGATGCAACGAATGCACGCATGGTTACTCAGGGCGAACCGGCATTTACGAAGTGATGCACTTTGATGAAACACTTTCCGAAGCGCTAATTAAAGGCGCTTCGGTGCATGAACTGGAAAAAATTTCGGTCAATAACGGCATGAGCACCCTACAAATGTCCGGTATAGAGAAACTCAAACAGGGAATCACCAGTTTTAGTGAGTTACAACGCGTGCTCTATTTTTAGCTAACCCTATAACATACAGTCACCTAGCCTATGAAAACCACCACTCCTCAACTGAAAAACTTCCGCTGGAAAGGCATCAATAGCTCAGGAAAAAAAACGTCTGGACACACGCTCGCCATGAGTGAAATTGAAGTCCGTGAACGTCTCGATGCCCAACATATTAAAATAAAGAAGATCAAAAAAGGCAGCATCTCTTTTTTGACCAAACTCAGTCATCGCGTCAAAGGCAAAGACATTACGGTGTTTACCCGCCAGATCTCGACGATGTTGGTCACCGGTGTGCCCTTAGTACAAGCGTTAAAGCTGGTGTCTGACAACCATAAAAAAGCCGAGATGAAATCGACTTTAATGAGCATCACCCGCGCGGTAGAAGCTGGCACTCCAATGTCAAAAGCCATGCGCACCGCGAGCAATCACTTTGATGCGCTGTATACCGACCTAATCTCAACCGGAGAACAATCTGGCAACTTAGCGAGGTGTTTGAACGGCTGGCTACCTATCGAGAAAAGAGTGAACAACTGCGCGCCAAAGTGATCAAAGCTTTAATTTATCCCGCGATGGTGATTCTCGTCGCGCTCGCGGTATCGTATCTGATGCTAACCCAGGTCATTCCAGAATTTGAAAAAATGTTTTCCGGCTTTGGCGCGGATTTACCTTGGTTTACCCGACAAGTGCTCGACTTATCTGCTTGGATGCAAGATTGGGGCGGATTTATTGGCTTAGGTGCGCTCAGTTTACTGATATCTTCCCGTATTATGATCAAGCGTTCCGATTCGTTTCGCTTAATGATCAATCGAGCCAGTTTGAAATTTCCCGTCCTTGGACCGGTGTTATCTAAAGCGGCAATCGCTAAGTTTAGCCGTACGCTTGCTACCAGCTTTAGCGCCGGTATCCCAATTCTCACCAGTTTAAAAACCACATCAAAAACGTCAGGTAATATGCATTATCAGTTGGCAATTGAAGACGTCTACCGCGATACAGCAGCAGGCATGCCGATGTATGTCGCGATGCGCAACTGCAACGTTTTCCCAGAATTGGTGTTACAAATGGTGATGATTGGTGAGGAATCAGGTCGCCTGGATGATATGCTGAATAAAGTCGCGACGATTTACGAGTTTGAAGTCGATAACACCGTTGATAATCTAAGTAAGATTCTCGAACCGTTAATTATTGTTTTTCTTGGGGTCGTCGTCGGTGGCTTAGTGACGGCAATGTATCTGCCTATCTTTAACTTAATGAGTGTATTGGGCTAGAATAGGGCATACTCAAATGACGTTGAGATGTAAACGTGAAGCCGTGTCATTACGCCACACATCTTAACGTGATGTAGAATTAATCCGTCCCATCAAAACAGCACCTTGCTCGTTTGATTTTTCGCTCAAGAGAGATATATGGAAGTATTCCAGTACTACCCATGGTTATTCGTTGTATTTGCCGTGGTTTTTGGTTTGATCGTGGGAAGCTTTCTCAACGTCGTTATTTATCGACTGCCTAAGATCATGGAATTAGAATGGCGCCACGAATGTGCGGAGTCCTTTCCCGAATACAAGATTAAAGCGCCTACAGAAACGCTAACCTTAAGTGTGCCTCGTTCTTCTTGCCAAAAATGCGCCACGCCGATCCGCATTCGTGACAATATCCCGGTGATCAGTTGGCTGCTGTTACGCGGTAAATGCCATAACTGCAACGCGCCAATCAGCCCAAGATACCCACTGATAGAACTATTGACAGCAACCTGCTCTGGCTTTGTCGCATACCATTTCGGATTCAGCTATTTCACCATTGCACTCATCTTTTTCACCTTTACATTGATTGCGGCAACGTTTATCGACCTTGATACTATGTTACTGCCCGATCAATTGACCTTACCTTTAACTTGGGCTGGCATTGTCTTAGCATTGATCGAGGTGAGTCCTGTTAGTTTACAAGACGCGGTTATTGGTGCCATCGCAGGTTATCTATGCCTTTGGTCTGTCTATTGGGGCTTCAAGTTGCTGACCGGAAAGGAAGGCATGGGCTACGGTGACTTTAAACTCCTTGCTGCTCTGGGTGCTTGGCTCGGTTGGCAATCGCTGCCTATGATCATTTTAATTTCTTCCCTCGTTGGGGTTATTTTTGGTCTGATTCAACTACGCTTGAAAAAGCAAGGTATAGAGAAAGCCTTTCCTTTCGGTCCCTATTTAGCGATCGCAGGATGGGTATGCTTACTCTGGGGTGAGCAAATTTTAAATTGGTACTTTACGTCCATTCTAGGAGTGTAAATGGCTTTAGTAATTGGCCTGACAGGCGGTATTGCTAGTGGTAAAACAACCGTGGCAAATCTGTTCAAACAACAATTTGATATCGACATCGTCGATGCGGATATTGTTGCGAGAGAAGTAGTAGAACCCGGCACTCCGGGCTTAAATGCAATCATCGAGCACTTTGGATCTGAGATTATTCGAGAAGACCAAATGCTGGATCGTGCTAAGTTGCGCGAGAAAATTTTTTCCAATCCAGATGAAAAAGCGTGGCTGAACTCTCTGCTTCATCCAATGATTCGTGAAAAAATGATCGAAGAACTGGAAGAAGTCACATCCGACTACGCACTGTTGGTCGTGCCGTTGCTGATAGAGAACAATCTGGAAAGCTTATGTGACCGCGTACTGGTGGTCGATGTTGAACCAAGCACCCAGATTTCTCGGACTATGAAACGCGACAACGTCAGTGAAGAGCAAGCACAAGCGATCCTTGCATCTCAAGCGTCTCAACAGCAAAGACTCGCTCTAGCTGATGATGTGGTGAAGAATAACCCAGACGACCCTGAACTTTTACTTCAAATTACAGATTTGCATGAAAAGTACCTAGCCATGTGTCAGAATAATCTGAGAAAATAGGAAAGGATCCCATCTAGGCTTATGTCAATGACCACGCATAAATTCGAACATCCGTTAAATGAGAAAACTCGTATCTATCTAAGAGTAGAGTCTCTGCTGCGTCAGGCTCACTTGGCTTCTAGCTTTACTGACAATCATCAATATCAATTATTTTTTCGCGCGTTATTCGATATGGTTGAGATTTTTGAACAGATCCAACTAAAAAGCGAACTGGCGAAAGATATTGAGAAACAGCGACTGTCCTATCGTCACTGGTTGAATGTGGACGGCGTTGATCAAGGTGCCCTCAACGACCTATTGCAAGAAATTGATTCAGTACACAGTCAGTTGATGGGGGCTGCTCGATTTGGACAAGCACTGCGTGATGATCGCTTTCTGAGCTCAATTAGGCAACGATTTAACTTACCAGGCGGAGCATGTTGTTTTGATCTACCCGCTTTGCACTACTGGCTCCATTTGCCAATTGAGCGTAAAAAGCACGATGCTCAACAGTGGCAAACAAGCTTAAAGCCGCTGTCTGACGCACTTTCTCTCTGGCTTAAGCTGACCCGTGAAACTGGGCACTTTAAACCCCAGATAGGCCGAGTCGGCTTTTTCCAAAGTGATGCAGACGGTGCCAATATTCTGCGCCTGCATATTCCAATGGAGTTTGGTGTATATCCAATGATTTCTGGCCATAAGAACCGATTTGCGATCAAATTTATGTCGTTTGAAACTGGACAAGCCTGTACCCAAGATGTCGAGTTTGAATTGGCGGTTTGTTGCTAAGTGGCGTTCACTCAACAACGACTTTCTATTATTCTTCTAATCATCCAAACTTGTTATAGAAAACCAAAAGGGACGAACAATCCATGTCTAAAATTACTATCGTTCAATGCCCTCAGTGTGGTACCGACGTTGAATGGGGTGAGCAAAGCCCTAACCGCCCGTTTTGCAGTAAAAAATGCCAGATGATTGACTTCGGCGAATGGGCTGACGAAGAAAACGCCATCGCAGGCGCGCCTGATATGTCTGATAGCGACGGATGGTCGGAAGATCAATACTAAGAGGGTCTAGGATAAATAAAGGTCCTAGGATCCTAGGTTCTAGGGTCCTAGGAGGCGCACTCGGGTAGCTTTGCGTCTCAAAAACCAACCGAGCTTGTTGTACGGATTACGGATTACTTTTCAGTCACTTAAGTTCAATATCAAGTATTTCTGTACTCTGTACTCCAAAACCACCAACACAACATTTTCGATTTAACGCAATAATTCCCCCCCCCCCCCCTAGGATCTAGGACCTTTCTTTCCCCAGGATCTTATCTGTATTCCGGAAGCGAAGCGCTCTGTAGTCCAAAACCACAAGAGCCAAACTTTTCAATTGAACACAATACTTTCAACAAACTCCCCTAGAACCTAGGATCCTATAACCTACGACCTATCTTTTCTAACCTAGGACCTATCTTTTCTCCCCTAGAACTTTAAGTTAAAAAAAAAACGGAGCCCATAGGGCTCCGTTTAAGATGAGAACGCTAGTTATAGCATTACTTCTTAGCAAGTTTCTCTTTGATACGAGCAGACTTACCAGAACGCTCACGTAGGTAGTACAACTTGGCACGACGTACTGCACCACGGCGTTTAACTTCGATGCTATCAACAACTGGAGAGTGTGTTTGGAACGTACGCTCAACACCTTCACCGTTAGAGATCTTACGTACAGTGAAAGCAGAGTGTAGACCACGGTTACGGATTGCGATTACAACGCCTTCGAAAGCCTGTAGACGCTCACGGTCACCTTCTTTTACCTTAACTTGAACAACAACAGTGTCACCTGGTGCAAATTTAGGTAGGTCTTGTTTCATTTGCTCTTCTTCAAGAGCTTTGATGATGTTACTCATTTTTTAAATTCCTAGAATAAACTGATACTAAATAAATTAGGTTACTTTGCATGACGTTCGTTAATGGCTTTATGTTCATTAATAAACTCAGCAAGTAATAGTTCCTGTTCGTCAGTCAGAGCTAGGTTTTCCAGGAGCTCTGGTCTTCTTAGCCAAGTTCGGCCCAGCGACTCTTTGAGTCGCCATCGACGAATATCCTTGTGATTGCCTGACATGAGTACCGCTGGTACCTCTTTGTCATCCAATACTTCAGGACGCGTATAGTGAGGGCAATCTAACAAACCATTGGCAAAAGAGTCTTCTTCTGCTGATGCAAAATCTCCCAGCACCCCCGGAACAAACCGAGAAACTGAGTCGATTAGCGTCATGGCTGGTATCTCACCACCCGTCATCACAAAATCTCCAATCGACCATTCTTCGTCGACTTCAGATTGAATGATACGCTCATCTACCCCTTCGTAGCGGCCACAGATAAGAAGCAAGTTCTCATTTGTTGCCAACTCCTCTACCCCTTGCTGATCGAGCTTGCGACCTTGAGGAGATAGGTAAATGACTTTCGTCTTACCCGGTGAGGCCTTTTTCGCGGTATGTATGGCATCGCGCAGAGGCTGAACCATCATTAACATACCAGGACCACCACCGTAAGGTCGGTCATCGACAGTGCGATGTTTGTCGTGAGTAAAATCTCGAGGATTCCAAGTCTCAATCGACAATAGACCTTTTTTAACCGCTTGACCTGTTACTCCAAAATCAGTAACAGAACGGAACATTTCAGGAAACAGGCTAATTACGCCAACCCACATGTTTATCTCGCTCTGTAATTTTGGAGATTAGAATCCAGGATCCCAGTCAACTTCGATCCGTTGAGCTTCACGATCAATATTGATGATCACTTGCTCTTCAAGGAACGGAATTAATCGTTCCTTTTGCCCAAAAGCATCTTTAAGATTTGCTTTAACTACCAAAACATCGTTTGAACCTGTTTCTAACATGTCGCTCACGACACCCAGATCGTAACCATTGGTGGTGACTACTTGCATTCCAAACAATTCACGCCAGTAGAATTCATCTTCTGACAGTTCAGGTAATATTGCAGGGTCGATAGCAATTTCAAAGTTTGTCATTAAGTGCGCGTCTTCGCGAACGTCCAGACCTTCCAGCTTAGCCACCATACCTTTGTTATGGCGCTTCCAGCTTTCTACTTTGTACTCAACCCACTGCCCTTTTTGGTTGATATACCAAGGGCTGTAATCGAAAATGCTTTCAGCATTGTCTGTGTAGGAAAAAACTTTAAGCCAACCTCGAATGCCGTAAGTAGCACCAAACTTGCCTACAACAATCTTTTCGTTGCTCATTGTTTCTTTACCTTTCATCGACATAAACTAGTTTCTACTTCTAACAGTATGAATTAAGCCGCTTTTTGAGCGTCTTTAACTAGCTTAGCAACGCGGTCAGATACAGACGCGCCTTGACCAACCCAATGGTTAACGCGGTCTAGGTCTAGACGTAGACCTTCTTCTTGACCTTTCGCAGTTGGGTTAAAGAAACCAACTTTCTCGATGAAACGGCCAGTTGCAGCGTTGCGGCTGTCCGCTACTACGATTTGATAAAATGGACGCTTTTTAGCGCCGTGACGTGCCAAACGAATGGTTACCATGTCGTCCTCTTTGCTTTCTCAAAAATAAAATTAACCCCAGAAACTAAAATAGCTTGGGGTCTCGTGCCAAAATAAAGCTCCGGAATTTTACTCTTCTCCCGGAGCAATGCAAGGGTTTAGTTACTTTTTCACCAACATAAATCGAATTTACAGTTTGTGACGCAGCTAACACCTTGAAATTTTACGTAGTTAGGTGATGTAATTGTGCAATTATCGACCAAATGGATTGAAGCCACCGCCACCGCCCATTCCGCCCATCATGCCTTGCATATTGCGCATCATTCCTTTCATTCCACCTTTTTGCATTTTCTTCATCATTTTCTGCATTTGGGTGAACTGTTTGAGTAGACGGTTAACATCTTGAACTTGTACCCCAGAGCCTGCTGCGATACGTTTCTTGCGTGAACCTTTGATGATTTCTGGACGCTGACGCTCTTTCATGGTCATTGAGCTAATGATCGCTTCCATCTGTTTGAACATCTTGTCATCGACTTTATCTTTGACGTTCTCAGGGAGCTGAGACATGCAGGAAGCTTATCCATCATGCCCATCATGCCACCCATGTTTTGCATCTGACCAAGCTGCTCACGAAAATCTTCTAAATCGAAGCCTTTCTTCTCTTTAAATTTCTTCGCCAGCTTTTCTGCTTTATCTTGATCGACATTACGTTGTAAATCTTCAATCAAAGAAAGCACATCACCCATGCCCAAAATACGTGATGCAACACGGTCCGGGTGGAAGGGCTCTAATGCGTCCGTTTTTTCACCGACACCTAAGAATTTAATTGGTTTGCCAGTGATATGACGCACGGAAAGAGCAGCACCGCCGCGAGCATCGCCGTCGACCTTGGTCAGAACAACACCGGTAAGTGGCAGTGCATCACCAAAAGCTTTTGCAGTATTTGCCGCATCCTGACCAGTCATGGCATCAACAACAAACAGCGTTTCGACAGGATTGATGGCTGAATGGAGGTCTTTAATCTCGCCCATCATCTGTTCATCAATCGCGAGACGACCTGCCGTATCGACAATCAGCACGTCATAGAATTTTTTCTTGGCGTGGTCGATGGCTGCGTTAGCAATATCAATCGGCTTTTGGTCAGGTGATGATGGGAAGAAATCAACACCAACATCTGCTGCCAAGGTTTCTAGCTGTTTGATCGCCGCTGGGCGGTAAACGTCGGCAGAAACGACCAAAACCTTTTTCTTATCACGCTCGCTCAAAAGCTTAGACAATTTACCTACCGATGTGGTTTTACCCGCACCTTGTAGACCTGCCATAAGAAGAACCGCAGGTGGCTGAGCTGCTAAGTTAAGGGCTTCGTTCGACTCCCCCATCACCGCTTCTAGCTCAGATTGTACTATCTTAATAAACTCTTGGCCTGGGGTCAGAGATTTAGAGACCTCAACACCCACCGCCTTTTCCTTAACGCGGTTTACAAATTCGCGAACAACCGGTAGCGCAACGTCCGCTTCCAGTAATGCCATACGCACTTCACGTAAGGTCTCTTTAATGTTGTCTTCTGTCAGACGACCTTTACCGCTGATATTTTTCAGCGTTTTGGATAATCGATCCGTTAAATTCTCAAACATCTTTGTCTCTTCGCTAAAATGGCGACTAATTAGTGTGAGTATACCTTAGCCAAGGTCACAGTCATACCCGTACTACTGCTCTATTACTATATGGGAAGCTAACTTATTAATTTCAATGTCTCATCTATGATGATTGTTATTGCATAGGTCATAGCTCCAAAGAGTAATGCAAGGTATAATTTCGTTATTCTGGACAACAACCTTTATGGATTCATGGATAGCTTAATTGCCATTGCGGCCGCCATACTTTACATTTTGGCTATCGCAACCATCATACCCGGACTTTCACAACAGTCTGGCATCAAAGCAAAAACCGTGTTTGCTAGTGCCGCGTGCGCACTGGTTTTTCACGCTTGGTTATTGAGTGATTTGATTCTCGATGGTTCTGGTCAAAACCTCAGCATTTTAAATGTCGCGTCCCTGATCAGCTTCATCATTTCCTTGGTCATGAGCCTGGCTATGCTCAAAAACCGGTTGTGGTTTCTGCTGCCAGTGGTTTATAGCTTTGCAGCCATTAATTTATCGGCGGCGACGTTTTTACCTAGCACTTTCATTAAACATTTAGAAAATGATCCTAAGTTGCTTATTCACATATCGTTGGCGCTGTTTGCCTACGCTACGCTGACGATTGGCGCTCTGTACGCGCTGCAACTTGCGTGGCTTGACCATAAACTGAAAACGAAAAAATCGTTAGCCATAAATCCAAATCTACCTCCGCTAATGATGGTTGAACGGCAATTATTTAAAATTATTTTAATTGGCAACCTGCTACTGACCTTCACGCTGCTCACTGGATTTGTGTTCGTTCAGGATATGTTCGCACAAGGTAAAGCACATAAAGCGATTCTCTCTTTCTGTGCTTGGGTGGTCTATTCAGTATTGCTTTGGGGACATTACCAAAAAGGATGGCGAGGTAAAAAAGTGACTTGGTTTGCCGTTGCCGGAGCCACGTTGCTCACACTGGCTTATTTTGGCAGTCGTTTTGTCAAAGAGATCATCTTGAATTAACGCTCCCTTGAGCCTTTATATTCAACGCCAAATCAAATACAGTACTTTAAAACACCACTTAAGAGTTTCATGTGGCTCTTGAATAAACAAAACACTTACAAGGAATAACAACGCTTTGGACGACATCTCTACGGGTATCTTATTTGCGCTACTCGCGTGTCTTATCGTCATATCAGGTTACTTTTCCGGTTCAGAAACAGGGATGATGTCTTTGAACCGCTATCGCTTGAAACACTTAGCCAAAAATGGGCATAAGGGAGCAAAGCGCGTCGAAAAGCTACTAGACCGTCCAGATCGTTTGATTGGTCTAATTCTTATCGGCAATAACCTTGTGAACATTCTTGCCTCGGCCATTGCCACGATTATTGGTATGCGCCTCTATGGCGATATGGGGGTCGCGATTGCAACTGGTGCTCTCACCATGGTGGTACTGGTGTTTGCCGAAGTCACACCGAAGACCATCGCCGCGCTTTATCCAGAGCGTGTCTCTTATGCGAGCAGTATTCTACTTAGCATTTTAATGAAGTTACTTTCACCTTTGGTTTTGTTGGTGAATTTTATTACCAATGGCTTCATTCGACTGCTTGGTGTCAAAGCGGATCACTCCGTCGAAGATCATCTCAGCTCGGAAGAGTTACGCACCGTGGTCAATGAAGCCGGTGGACTGATCCCGCGTCGACATCAAGATATGCTGGTCTCTATCCTAGATCTCGAACACGTCACAGTGAACGATATTATGGTGCCACGTAATGAAATTACGGGGATCGATATTAACGATGATTGGAAGTCAATCGTTCGTCAATTGACCCACTCACCTCATGGGCGAATTGTGTTTTATCGTGACCAAATTGATGAAGTGGTTGGCATGTTACGCTTACGTGAAGCGTATCGCCTTATGCTGGAAAAAAATGAGTTCACCAAAGAAACCTTGTTGCGGGCATTAGATGAAGTTTATTACATCCCTGAAGGCACGCCACTGAACGTACAAATGCTGAAATTCCAGCGCAACAAACAGCGTATTGGTCTTATCGTCGATGAGTATGGCGATATCATAGGATTAGTAACGCTGGAAGATATTTTGGAAGAAATCATCGGTGAGTTCACCACCTCCATCTCTCCTAGCCTAGCTGATGAAATCAGCCCACAAGGTGATGGAAGTTTTCTTATTGAAGGCAGTGCCAATATCCGTGATATCAACAAAGGGCTTAAATGGGATTTGCCAACCTCTGGACCAAGAACACTCAACGGTCTTATTTTGGAACACCTTGAAGATATTCCAGAAAGCCATCTCAGTGTAAAGGTGTCTGGGCACCGGATGGAGATCGTTGAAATAGAAGAGAACCGCATTAAGCTCGTGCGGGTCTACCCGAAGAAGAAAAAGTCGTAGAGCCTTAACAAGTAAAAGAAAAAAAGAGCCTGACACTTCAACAGTCAGGCTCTTTTTTCGTATATCCTTTTAATTATCTTACTACGAGATAACTAGGAAGGCGCTCTCATCAGAGAACGTTAGTCGATACGCAGTTCTTTAAGCATTGATTCAGGCAGAGCAAGCTCGTCGTTTTTATTTACTGACACGCCCGCCTCCAGAATGTTTTTCGCGATTTGCTTTGCTTCATCGAGTGAGTGCATTGCAGCAGTGCCGCATTGATACTCGTTCAGCTCAGGGATCTTGTTTTGGCTTTCCACTTTTAATACGTCTTCCATGGCCGCAATCCACGCATCGGCGACTTGCTGCTCTGAAGGCGCACCGATTAGACTCATATAGAAACCAGTGCGACATCCCATCGGAGAAATATCAATAATTTCCACGCTATCACCGTTCAAGTGCGCGCGCATAAACCCTGCATATAAATGCTCTAACGTGTGAATACCTTTCTCTGAAAGGATATCTTTATTCGGTGCTGTAAAGCGCAAATCGAAAACGGTTATGGTATCACCTTTTGGGGTTTGCATTGTTTTCGCCACGCGCACAGCAGGTGCATTCATACGAGTGTGGTCGACAGTAAAGCTATCGAGTAAAGGCATTACATCTCTCCTTATTGTAATTCCAACACCTGACGGGATTGGTTTTCATTTCTGTTCCGGCTAGAAGAACCAACTACGATTGTCTTCTAACTCTTGTCGGCACTGTTTCAACTGCCAGCCATACGTTTTTGCGGTTTGCTCCACGCGCCTCGCAATTTTCATTAAACTTGGTTTTCTTTTGTAGCTACCACGTTTGTACCCACCTCGTCCTTCATGATAAGCCAAATATTGATTATAGGGGTCCCATAAAGAGATGCCTAGCTGACGCCGAGTTTCATGGGTGTACCAACCAACAAACATCATCGCGTCATCAAAATCACTTCTCGAACTCCAACTTCCAGTGGCATCCTGAAAGTCGTCCCAAGCTGGGTCTTGTGCTTGTGCATAGCCATATGCACTGCTTACTCGTCCCCAAGGAATAAAACCAAGCACATAATCTATTGGTGGTTTTGCATCATGTCGGAAGCTACTCTCCTGCTTGATGATAGCCATTGCAACATGAATCGGAGTTCCCCACTCCTCTTCCATATCAATGGCATCTTCATACCAACTCGGATGTTCTCGGAAGATTTCACACAGGTTACCCTGTTGTTGAGGTGGAGCAGTCGCACACCCGACTAACAACACACTGCCTAAAATGGATACTGCTAACGACTTGATGTTCACCAATCTTTACCAACTTACTATTATTCCAGATGAGCGTATTCCAGATGAGCGCTGTGCCCTAACTAAATAAGCACTGTAATACAGATGATCATTGTCACTCTAGATCAGTACGCTTATTTTAGATAAGCAAAGTAGTCTTGCAAAAAGTCATCAAAAGATAACGTATCACTTTGCTCAGACTGCTTCTGTTTTTCTACCGAAGTTACCACTTCAGTTTCCATAACATCTTGTGAGTAATATTGGTACGTATGTGCGAGGTTCTCCTCGCGATATTTCATACCCAAACTGCAACCCACTTTACCTAAGCCGCCTAGCTCTTTCGTTAGGGCTAACAGCTGGCCTGAGATGGTCAACTCTGGCTCATCAATCCATGTCGCGAGTTTGTCGCAAACATCTTGATAGGCATGACCACCAACAGAAGCATCCATTTTTATGGCGATTTGGCGAAGTTCAACGAAGACTCTTTTCGCCCACTCTTGCAAAGAAAGTCGCTCTCCTTGGCAGCCAATCTGGAGCATCAAACCTTTCTCACGCCCCGACACAACCACCTTGTTCCAGTTATCGCGCCAACATGCTAAATCACTGTTATTCATCGGCTCGGAGTCAGAAAGCGCAGCCCAAGTAAGGAACATATCGAGAAAACGCACCTGCTCTTCAGTGACGCCCACTGGACTGAACGGGTTTACATCTAACGAGCGCACTTCAATATATTCAACGCCAGCGCGCTTTAATGCCTCTGATGGTTTCTCACCACTTTTCGCCACGCGTTTAGGGCGGATGGGAGCGTAAAGTTCGTTTTCAATTTGCAGAATATTAGAGTTGAGTTGACGATATTCACCATCAACTTTTACGCCTATTTTCGCGAACTCTTCAGATGGACGATGAATCGCATCATTGAGACCTTCGAGGTATTGTTCAATACTGTTAAATCCGATCTTCAATTTGCTCTGTGCGTTGTTGGTGTAACCAAGATCACTAAGGCGTAAAGACGTCGATTTTGGCAAATAGAGCGTACCACCAATACTCTCAAAGGGAAGATCCGTTTCTCTGCCCTGGATAAAAGATCCGCACAGCGCAGGTGAAGCCCCGAAGAAGTATGGAATTAACCAACCAAAACGGTAGTAATTTCGGATCAGAGCGAAGTAAGCGGCTGATTTTGTTTCCTGACGTGAAGCCTCATCTTGCTCTCCGTAGAGCGCATCCCAAAACGATTCCGGGAAAGAGAAGTTAAAATGCACGCCCGAGATGATCTGCATTAAGCTACCGTAACGACGTTTAAGCCCTTCACGATACAACGTTTTCATTTTTGCAGCATTGGATGAACCATATTGAGCAAGGTTAATCTCATCTTCACTGCTAACGTAGCAAGGCATTGAAAGTGGCCACATCTTCTCGTCACCCATCTTCGTTTGGGTAAAGTGATGGATGTCTTTGAGTTGTGCGATCAGCTCGGGGATATCATGAGAAACCGGGGTTATGAATTCCAGCAAAGACTCAGAAAAGTCAGTGGTGATCCATTGGTTTGTGAACGCGGAGCCCAATCCCTCTGGATGAGGTGTTGTGGCTAGGTGTCCATCCTGACGATAGCGTAATGTTTCACGCTCAACACCGCGTCCAAACTGCTTAAATACTTCGGGGGTTGATGCAACTTTTTCCAGTCGCGCAGCAAAATCAGTCAAAATGAGGTTCGCTTATATTAGGAGCAGGACACTTGCCATCCGAAGCAAGTGAAAGCTAAGTTATTGATAATTTTAGCATATAGATAAATTAACTTTGTAAAATGACTTATCTAAATACATAGCGGAGAGTAAGCCCTCCGCTATAACATGCGTACTCTATCGAATGATTTCAAGCTCTTCTACGTCTTTCCCTAACTTTTCTAGCTGGGGACGAAGGGATTTAGCATCACCAACAACAATAATTTGATAGTCATTCGGGTCAAACCATTTTCGTGCGAGCCCATTCAACGTGTCCTTATCTACTGTTTCGACCAACGTATTTCTCTGTTGTAGATAATCTTCATCCAAGTCATATTTTAAAATGTCACTGATGAGCTCCGCTTTTTGCGTTGGTGTTTCGTATTTCAGCGCATCTTTTTGCCCGACAGCTTGACGCATAAACGCCAGCTCTTCGTCAGTCATTCCTGATTGAGAATACTCGCTAAGCTCACTTTCCATCTCTATGATCGAGGCGACTGTCGAATCAGCACGCACTTGCGCAGTAAACACAACGGAACCCGCTTCAGGGTTACCGGAAAAGTATCCATAAGCGCCATAGGTATAACCTTTGTCTTCACGCAGATTTTGGTTGATACGGCTGTTAAAGTTACCTGATAAGTTATAGTTTGCTAACTGTCCTAAGTAGAATTCACCCGTAGCGTCGTATGGCACACCTTGACGAACCATCATTACCACACTTTGTGGCGCACCAGCTTTATCAACTAAATATACTTTTTGTGTCCCGAGTTTTGGAATCGTCTCAGGCTCATAAAGTGGTGCTGCTTCATCTTTCCAGCTCGACCAGAAACCAAGCTGTTTCTTAAGTGCTTGCTCCTCAATATCACCGACAACCACAACTTGCGCCCCTTGTGGTGTGTAGTGTTTAGAATAAAACTCGCGTACATCATCTAAGGTTAAGGCTCTCATTCCTGCTTGGGTGCCATCTTTGGGACGTGAAAAAATAGTATCGCCATATAACACTTGACGACTCGCTTGTGCGGCCATCCAGCTTGGATTTTGATGTTCATAAACTAAACCTTCTAAAGCTTGCATTTTCACACGGTCAAAATCTTCTTGTTTAAATGCTGGCGATAAAAGCATTTCTTCGACAATGTCCAAGGTTGGCTCGAGGTTCTTTTCTAAAGCCGAAACGCTAATATTTGTCGTATATCCCGTGGCATCAACGGTAATGACACTCCCCAACTTATCCAACTCTGCTTGGATTTCTTCCATGCTTCGCTTGGTGGTGCCTTCTTGCAACATGGCTGCGGTTAGTTGCGCAAGACCTTCTTTGCCCTTGTCAACAAAACGCGTTCCTGCAGGCAAACTAAACTGCATCATCACGGTTGGCGTTTCACTACTGACCGCCCCGAGCAGCTCAGAGCCATTTTCGAAATGGACATTGTACAAATCAGGCATGGTTGCTTGGACAGGTGCGCCTGTTGGAGGTTGAACCGAGCGATCAAAATTGTCGGCTGCACGACGGTAAGCCAGTTGATCCTCGGTAATTTTTTTGTACTCAGGTAAGGTTCTCTTAGGAGTAACAAAGGTCGCAGGCCGTACGGCTAAGTCGGTTTTCCCCGTTGGAACAACACTCAACGTGACTTTCGGCTGATCCTGAATGAACTCACTATACACTCTCTTAACCGACTCGGGGGTGACGGCTCTAATTTGCTCTAGCTGCTTTTCGATTCGGTCAGGTTCACCAAAAAATGTTTCATTTGATGCCAATTGCGTAACTTTACCCTTCACACTCTCCAAAGCAAAAATAGCATCGGCTTCTACTTTACCGGTAAGTTGCTCAAGACGCTGTTTTGATACGCCAGTGTTGGCAAAGTTTTGTAGCGATTTCTGGAGCTCAGTGTACAGTTTTGACAAATCACCTTTATCGCCCGAGTCGCCCATTGCATAAACATAAAATGTGCAAGCAAGCTCTGCACAATCATGAAACGACCCAGCATCTACCGCTTTCTGCGTTTTGACTAAGTCTTGATAAAGAACGCTGTTTGTCCCCGCACCGAGTATGCTAGACAGTGTATCAAGCGATGCTTGGCTTTCTTCACCACTGTACGTCGTTGGCCAAGCAACCATGACCATTGGCTGCTGAATGCGATCTTCTAAGGTAATGTATTTACTCTCTTTTAGCTGAGCTGGTTGTTTCTCAGCATTTTCTACGGCTGGCCCACGCGGTATCGAGCCGAAATATTTGTTCACCCAAGTCAGTGTCTGATCAACATCCAGATCGCCACCAATCGTCAATGTCGCATTATTCGGTCCGTACCAGCGTAAGAAGAATGCTTTAAGATCGTTGACATCAACACGGTCTAAATCTTCTACATAACCAATGGTTTGCCATGAATAAGGATGGCCTTCTGGATACAAGGCTTCTCCCATACGTTCCCATATAAGTCCGTATGGACGGTTGTCGTATCGTTGTGCACGTTCGTTTTTTACCGTCGAACGTTGGATCTCAAACTTGCGTTGTGAAACGGCATCGAGCAAAAAGCCCATGCGATCCGATTCCAACCACAACATTTTTTCTAATTGATTAGCAGGCACGGTTTCAAAATAGTTAGTGCGGTCGCGGTTGGTCGTGCCATTTAATGTGCCACCAGCCTCAGTAATTATTTTAAAATGTTGTTGATCACCAACGTTTTCCGACCCCTGGAACATCATATGCTCAAAGAAGTGGGCAAAACCGGATTTGCCGATTTCTTCACGTGCAGATCCAACGTGATAAGTGACATCAACATGAACTAAAGGATCCGAATCTTCCGGTGCGAGAATAACCGTTAAACCGTTATCAAGTTGGTATTTTTGATACGGAATCTTAACTTTACCTTCTTCTGCTTTTGACGACTCAACAAAAGTCACCCCTTCAGGCAATGATGAAACAGAGGCATTTGTTGCACAGCCCGTGATCACGAAAAGTGAGCACGCACCAACCCAAAACATTCTCATGTACTTTCCTTAAAATAATCCGAGATAAATAACAGCCAACAGGCTGTAACGAGCGGCCTTTCCAAAGAATATTAGAATGACACACGGCAAGAGGTTCATCCGTAACCAACCTGCCGCCAAACACAGTGGATCACCGATGACAGGTAACCAACTGAAAAATAATCCCCAGTAGCCATATTTTGCTAACCACTTCAAAGCGGTATGGCCATGCTTTTCATTTTGAGCTTTGTTCGGTAGCCATAACCCAAGCCAGTAATTGGTCAGACCGCCTAAGGTATTTCCGATGGTAGCAACAAGAACCACAGTAGAGACGGTGAACTGATTGAGAGAGAGTGTCGCGACTAAACTGGCTTCTGAGCCTCCAGGTAACAAGGTCGCACTAAGAAACCCCGTCATAAAAAGCACCCACAGCGCAGAATCAGAAAACCACAGCGCAATTTGTTCAAAATTGTAATGAAATACTTCTAGCATTTCATATCAAGCAATACCTTGCCTCTGGTTCTGCCAGACTCGACTTGTTGGTGAGCAGCGACAACATCACTCATTGGGTAAATATGTTGAACTTCGGTTTTGAGCAAGCCAACACTCACCATGTACAATAAGGTATCAAGCTGTTCGCTATCTGGCGCCACTAACATCCCCGTCGCTTCAAACCCTAACAATTTTGCTTTTTCACAAATCATTTCCGCAGTAATTGTTGGTACGGTCACCACTCTAGCGTGGTCTTTCAAACATTTGAGGGCATCTAATGCCGCATCTCCACCGACCAAATCAATCAAAACATCCACATCTTCAACACGTTCTGACACTGGTGCAAATTGATAGTTCACCGCATGAGCGCCAAGCGTGGCGAGATAGTCTAAATTTCGCTCACTGCAGGTTGTAAACACTTCCGCTTTTGCTGCCACGGCAATTTGTACGGCAAGGTGCCCAACCCCTCCAGCACCAGCAAGAATTAAAACACGATCATTTTCTTTAACATTCGCTTTGGTTAGCGCTTGAGCCGCGGTTTGTCCAGCAAGAGGAAGTACTGCCGCCGCTTCTAACGTCACGGATTGAGGAACGTGATTCAATTCCGCTTCTGGCACACAGACATATTGGCTATATCCTCCTCCCTTCACAGGAAAGCCAATAAAACCCGCCACCTGATCACCAACGCTAAAACGAGACGTTTCATCTCCGCACGACACCACCTTTCCGGAAATATCATATCCCGGAACCCAAGGCAGTTTATCTTTGTTTTGTTCAGCCGCCCAACCTAGCCCAGCACGGGTTTTTACATCAATAGGATTCACACCAGAAAAAGCGACTTTGACGAGTACCTCTCCCGGTGCTGGTGATGGTGTTGGGGCAGTGTGAGTAGCCAATACATTAGCGTCACCAAACTCAGTGATAACGATTTGTTTGTGTTCCATAAACCATTCCCGTAGTGATAAAAAAAGGATGCCAGAGCATCCCTTTGACTATAAACCATTTTGTTTGATGACGTGAATTGCTGCAGTGTAAATTGTTGATAGATATACTACTCAGCAATACTGCGTTACATTTTTACACCAATCACAGTAAATAAGTGATCAGAAATAGCGTAGGAAAAAGGCAACGACGTTATCGAGTATTTTAACAAGCTAGAATGACAAGTTATTTACGACGATTGGTATTACCCCACCAATGCGAGAAGAATACCCGCAGCCACCGCAGAGCCAAGTACACCAGCCACGTTTGGTCCCATGGCGTGCATCAACAAGAAGTTTTGCGGATTAGCTTGCAAACCTACTTTGTTCACGACACGTGCTGCCATCGGCACGGCAGAAACCCCTGCTGCGCCAATCAATGGATTAATATCTTCATCGGATAGCTTATTAAGCAGTTTCGCCATCAAAACCCCTGCTGCGGTACCGATACTGAACGCAACCGCACCAAGCGCTAAGATACCCAGTGTTTCTAAGTTTAAAAACTTGTCAGCTTGTAACTTAGAGCCAACACCTAAACCTAAGAAGATGGTCACGATATTGATCAGTTCGTTCTGAGCGGTTTTTGATAAACGGTCCACCACGCCAGCTTCACGCATCAAGTTACCCAAACAGAACATCCCGACAAGTGGTGTCGCCGAAGGTAAGAAAAGAATGGTCATCACCAAAACAGCAAGTGGGAAGATAACTTTCTCCCATTTACCTACATGTCTTAGCTGAGCCATTTTTATCTCACGCTCTTGTTGAGAAGTGAGTGCCTTCATGATTGGTGGCTGAATAATCGGAACCAGAGCCATGTAGCTGTATGCGGCAACGGCGATAGCACCGAGTAAATCTGGCGACAGTTTGCTGGCTAAGAAAATGGCGGTTGGGCCATCCGCACCACCAATAATCGCGATGGACGATGCGTCTGCCATGGAAAACTCCATGCCCGGAACATAGTTCAGCAAGATCGCACCAAACAACGTGGCAAAAATACCAAACTGAGCAGCCGCACCTAGCCACAATGTTTTGGGGTTAGCAATCAGCGCACCGAAGTCCGTCATTGCACCCACTCCCATAAAGATCAACAGTGGGAATACACCCGACTCAATCCCGACATGGTAAACGTAATACAGCAAACCACCAGGCTCAGTAAACCCAGCATTAGGAATGTTGGCTAAGATAGCACCAAAGCCGATCGGCAATAGCAGTAGTGGTTCAAAACCTTTGCGGATCGCTAAAAACAACAGTAAGCAGCCAACCAACATCATACAGATTTGGCCAAACTCAAAGTTAGCGATCCCTGTTTCTGACCATAAGGTCATCAATCCGTCCATGGTACTCCCTTACGCCAAGCTCAGAAGAGGCATACCGACAGTCACAGCATCACCTTCTTTCACATTTAACTCCTGAACCGTACCATTGCGGGCAGCACGAACTTCGGTTTCCATCTTCATTGCTTCGAGGATCAGCAGGACATCCCCCTCAGCCACTTCAGCGCCAGGCTGAACGTTGACTTTGAATATGTTCCCCGCCAAAGGAGCAGGCACCGCCTCAGCAGAAGATGCCGTCGCTGGAACAACAGGTGTCGCCGTATTGGCAGATGATGCTGGCACGACAGACGTTAACTCGCCTTGTGGGCCAACTTCGACATTAAACACTTGCCCATCTACGCGCACACTGTATGCCTCGACACCACCAGTAGATGCTTGAGCAACTGAAGCCGGTGTTGGCGTCGCACTTTCCAACGTCGGTGCTGGTTCAAATGCATCTGGGTTGCTGCGGTTCTTCAAGAACTTCAATCCAACTTGCGGGAACAAAGCATACGTCAATACGTCGTCCACTTGCTCATTCGCCAGCTTAATGCCTTCAGATTTTGCTTTCTCCAGCAAATCGACAGAGAGCGTTTCCATTTCAGGTTCGAGCAAATCTGCAGGACGCAAGTAATTGGTTCCTTGCCATCAAGTACTTTCGCTTGCAGTTCAGCATTCAATGCTGCTGGTGCAACGCCGTATTCGCCTTTTAGTAACCCTGCGGTTTCTTTAGTGATGCTCTTGTAACGTTCACCAGTCAGCACGTTGATAACCGCTTGAGTACCGACAATTTGCGATGTTGGAGTCACCAGTGGAATAAAGCCTAAGTCTTCACGAACGCGAGGAATTTCTTCAAGCACCTCGTCAATACGGTCCGCTGCACCTTGTTCTTTCAGCTGGCCTTCCATGTTAGTCAGCATACCACCCGGAACTTGTGCGATAAGGATTCGTGAATCCACGCCTTTTAATTGACCTTCCCACTTCGCGTACTTTTTCCGCACTTCACGGAAGTAAGCCGCTATCGGCTCAATTTGCTCCAACTTCAAGTTGGTATCACGCTCAGTACCTTGCAACATAGCCACGACCGTTTCCGTTGGCGTATGACCGTACGTACAGCTCATGGAAGAAATCGCCGTATCGAGAATATCAATACCCGCTTCTACCGCTTTAACAGCGGTTGCTGTCGACAGCCCCGTGGTGGCGTGACAGTGCAGTGCCAATGGCACATCACAAGACGCTTTTATACGTGTGATCAACTCTTCCGCTTCATACGGTTTTAATAGACCCGACATATCTTTGATACACAAAGAGTGACAGCCAAGATCTTCTAAACGTTTTGCTAAATCAACCCAAGTGTCTGCGTTATGCACAGGACTGGTCGTATAGGACAAGGTACCTTGTGCGTGCGCACCAACATCGATCGTTGACTTAACCGCTTTTTCGAATTCGAACGTCATTCATCGCATCAAAGATACGAAAAACATCCATGCCATTCGCATGAGCGCGCTCGACAAATTTTTCTACTACGTCATCAGCATAGTGGCGGTATCCTAAAAGGTTTTGACCACGCAGTAACATTTGCATTGGTGTATTTGGCATCGCTTTTTTAAGCGCACGTAAACGCTCCCAAGGATCTTCTCCGAGAAAACGAATACACGAGTCAAACGTTGCTCCTCCCCAAGTTTCTAGGGACCAATAACCAACCTTATCCAATTCAGCCGCAATAGGCAGCATATCTTCGATACGCATTCGCGTAGCAAACAATGATTGATGGGCGTCACGAAGTACCACATCCGTTATCGCTAGTGGTTTAGACATACTCTTAAACTCCTTTTTAATCCTTAACTCGGCTACTTCGCGACTGATCGGCGATGTTGATGAATCGCAGACGATATCGCTGCCACAACTTGTGGACTAACAGCTGAAGAGGTTGATTGAATATTCGTATTTTTAGTTGTTTTTAGTGCTGCGATCGGCTCAAGTACTTCTTCTGGTACCAGTTTGGACATTAGCCGAACGAGATAAACAAGAATAGTGAGGAAAATAAACACGACCGCCATCCCCGTTACCATCAGGGTGGCCGCATTTACTAGCAGGCTTCCTATATCTGTCATGTTGCTTCCTTTCTTTGTCATCCTGACAACATTCAGGACTTCAATTGTGTCAAATCCCGACTAGTGGATTATCTCGACTGGTCAAATTTTGTCAATTTTGTTTAAGGAAGGTTTATCATAAACGAGAAAAATGATTATTTATTCACTAGGCAGATCACAGTTTGAGAATAAATCAGTGGACCCAAATAATTCGAATGCGAAAGGAAACAACCTCAGTTGCCAACGCATTGCAAGCTTGTTGCACACAACGCAAAGGCATTCACTGAAGATAAAATATGATTCACAAAAGCAGGAATAGCGACTCAAGTAACGTTAAGATCGATGTTCAACTAGAGCGTCTTTGTTTATGGACGTTTTTAGCTACAAAAAAGAGGGGCAGATGCGAATACATCCTCCTGCTATCGTTAATTGGTTCTTAACAAGTCATCACCCAGCTTAAAGGCCGATAACACTCACCTTGCAGTACCTCATGTTACGGTCACCTAAGTAGCGTATCGAAGAATGATAACATCACGATCTACGCTACGCCAAGTGAGTAAAAAGTACTAGAAAACTTCCTAGTAGAGCCAAGAATTACCGTCTCTTCTTTAAGCAACTTATTGCTTTATAACTTAAACCCCTACCGATTTTTAGCTCGCGACTCATTCGCACTCTAAATACAAAACACGATTAGGTCAGAAGAATAGTAAAGAATCAGCCTATATTTCACAGTAATTTAAGACTTCCTACATACTCTGTAGAAAACCAGACCATAAAATGTTGAATAATATAATATTTTTTATTGATGACATATTTAAAATAACACAATTAACCCTCTATTTACCTCTGTTTTAAAATAGAGTGAAAACGTCTCCCAGATATATTTTCTATACTCTCAACGCTCCCATTAAATGAGGAGTAAAAACAAGAAGTCGTACAATTTATTTATTCAGGAATATAACAAATGGAGTAATCGTTATGACTCTTAACAAAACAGGCCTCGCTCTTGCAGTTTCAGCATTAATTTTTAGCGGTTCAACACTTGCGGCAAATGGTGTTGACGACGGTAACTTTAACGATCAATGGGATAACAGTGCGAATACCACCACAAACACCCTTGGTGTCAGTGATAGCTTCCAAGACAACAGCGATAGCAGCACTAATGCCGCGCTGGGAATCAATGATAGCTTCAAAGACAACAGTGACAACAGCACGAACGCATCGTTGGGCATTGATGATAGCTTTAATGATAGTAACGACAATAGCACCACTAACAACTCGACCACTAACTCTACCGCTAACAATAGTAATACCTCTAATTCGAGTAATAGTTTAGGTGTTGGTATTGCCGATAGCTTTAACGACAACAGCGACAACAGTAATAACAGTGATAACAGCGATAATAGTGACAACAGTGTTTCGCTCGGTCTTTCTGACAGCTTTAACGACAACAGCGACAACAGTACTTACAACAGCGACTCAAGCACAAATGATAGCTATAACCAAGTGCATACTGATATGGAGATGGTTGTAGCCAGTTCAGAGCTCATGGGTAGTGCAGCGGCTTGGTGGTTTACTCAACCAACGCCGAAGATACTACTGTGGACGTTACCAATGTGAATAGTCTCGATGGTATGAATGGCGTTGCT
>NZ_JXOK01000042.1 GCF_000830505.1 Vibrio mytili
AGGTTAAGCCTTAACAGACCCTAGAACCCCATTGGCTCGTGGTGAGAGATGAGCGACTAAAACCCAGCTTCGGCTGGGTTTTTTATTGGGTCGGAGATTAATCGGTGTTCATGGCCAGAGATGAGGGCGAATTTACAACGATCACATTTTTGTAAGTCAAAGAAAAAAATCGAAAAAACTCAAAAAATCTCCTAAAGGATATTCGTCGGGCGCCGTTAAAGGGACTGAGAGAAATGAGATGTACCTAAGTGAGGTGAGAGACACGACGGTACATTCACTACAGCCTTAAGGAGATCAATTATGGCGATTAACGTTAATACTAACGTTTCTGCGATGACCGCACAGCGTTACCTAAACCAAGCCGCTGAAGGTCAGCAAAAATCTATGGAGCGTTTGTCTTCGGGTTATAAAATCAATAACGCGAAAGATGACGCGGCAGGTCTACAAATTTCAAACCGTTTGACTGCACAAAGCCGTGGTTTAGACATGGCGGTGAAAAATGCAAACGACGGTATTTCTATTGCACAAGTTGCTGAAGGTGCGATGAATGAGTCGACTAATATCCTACAGCGTATGCGTGATCTATCGCTTCAATCTGCGAATGGTTCTAACTCAAAAGCTGAGCGCGTTGCGATTCAAGAAGAAGTGACTGCACTTAATGACGAGCTAAACCGTATCGCTGAGACTACGTCGTTTGGTGGTAACAAGCTTCTTAATGGTACCTACGGTACACAATCTTTCCAAATCGGTGCCGACTCTGGTGAAGCAGTGATGCTTTCTATGGGTAACTTACGCTCTGATACTACAGCGATGGGTGGCAAAAGCTACGCTGCTGAAGAAGGTAAAGATGCATCTTGGGCTGTTGGTGATAACACTGAACTTACATTGAGTTACACCAACAAACAAGGTGAAGAGCAAGAGATCAAGATCAACGCGAAACAGGGCGATGATATTGAGCAGCTTGCCACGTACATCAACGGTCAAAACGAAGATGTAAAAGCCTCAGTGGGTGAAGATGGCAAGCTACAAGTTTTTGCTTCATCACAGAAAGTAACTGGCGATGTTGAGTTCTCAGGCAACCTCGCTGGTGAAATCGGTTTTGGTGACGCAAAAGACGTGACAGTTAAAGATATTGACGTGACATCGGTAGCGGGTTCTCAAGAGGCGGTTGCGGTTATTGATGGCGCATTGAAGTCTGTAGATAGCAACGAGCATCTCTTGGTGCTTTCCAAAACCGTTTCAACCATGCCATTAGCAACTTAGACAACATTAACGAAAACGTTAATGCTTCTAAGAGCCGCATTAAAGATACGGATTACGCGAAGGAAACCACCGCGATGACTAAGTCGCAAATCCTTCAACAAGCCAGTACTTCTATCTTAGCTCAAGCTAAGCAGTCACCTTCTGCCGCGCTTAGCTTGTTAGGCTAATTAGGTAAACCGTATAGGTCATTTAGGTGATAGTTTCTGTCACTGACCCTAAGGTTCAAGGGAGATTGTAATGGATATATCCTCCTATACATCGAACATCCAGCCTTACGGTACACCTAATGGCACAAATGTTGCTTTCAAAAATGACATAGGCATAGGCGCGCCTAACACAGCAACTTCAAACGAGGGGGGAGCGTCTCAGCGAACCGAAGACCTCGGACACGACTTCTCTGTAAAAGCTGCGATTAAGATGGCAGAAAGCCGTCAGGAGCTAAACAGAGAAGAGCGTGAAAAAATGGTCGCACAAATGAATGAATTTGTGAGTTCCATAAACAAAGGACTGGCGTTTCGCGTGGATGAAGAATCCGGCAAAGACGTCGTGACGATTTACGAAGCCAGAACCGGTGACGTAATTCGTCAAATTCCTGATGAAGAAATGCTTGTGGTACTGCGTCGCTTAGCTGAACACACAGCCAACAGCGGTTTGTTAGTTGATAAAGTGTAGTTGTTTTTTGAGGTGATTTGATGAGTTTAGGCCCTTTGGGGATGTCTGGTGGCATGGATATCAATTCCATGGTCAGCAAAATTGTCAATGCGGAGCGTGTGCCAAAGCAGCAACGCATCGACAACGAGCGAATGACGATTGACGCCAGTATCAGTGCTTACGGGCGACTCAGAGAATCGTTAGATACGATGAAAAACTTGATGATGAATTTTCGTCAGGAGAAAGCGTTCGCTGTTCGGACCGTAGATACCACGGACGAGAATATCGTATCAGCCTCAGCAACGACGGATGCCATAGCTGGTAAGTATGCTATCGATGTATTGCAGCTTGCACAGAGCCATAAAGTTGCGTCTGATGTTTTACCTGAAGACGCAAAGTTTGGTCCTGGTAAGCTGCAGATTTCGATGGGTGATGACAGCTTTGATGTTAATGTTCGTTCCAATGCCAAGCTTGTTGATATCGTTCGTGGCATTAATGGCGACAAACATAACCCCGGCGTGCGAGCTCCCTCATCAATGATGTCAATGGACCACGTCTTATTCTTGCCTCGAATCTTTCGGGTAAAGACCATCAGCTCAAAGTCAGTGTGGATGCCGAAAAGGGTAACCCACTAAAATATTTTGAATTCCAAACCCTAGAAGATCGTGCTAATGCACTTGCTGAAGCCCGTGCGGCGGCTGAAGAAGTGTTGGGGCCATTGCAAGCACCGGAGCAATCTGATTCGTCTACAATCCGTGATGCCGACGGCAATATTATACCTCCTCTAGCGGAAAAAGCGGCAGATAGCGGATCGAGTGCGCCGATCTCTTCAGCTGGTGCTGAAGCGGCAAAAGCTGGGCAAGAGGCGTTAGATGCAGCGAAAGAGCGTGCAAGTTGGCGTCCTGAAGACCGTATTCCAGGCTGGACCGAAACCGCATCCGGTACATTACTCGATTCTTATGAAGAGCCGGAATTAGAACTGGATGAAAAAGCGATCGAGAAAGCGCCAGACGTGCCTGGATGGAACAATTCAGCCTCCGGTACTTTAACGGATTCGTATGTGACCAGCCAAGAAGCAAAGCAGCGTCTTGAACAAGAAAAAGCCGAAATAGAAAGTAAGATCGCGGAAGAAAAACAAGCGCTGGATGCAAGAGTCGCGAAGGGTGAACTGACCGAAGCGCAAGCCAAGACGATTCAACGCGCTAAGCTCGAGCCTAAAGAGCGTGAACGG
This sequence comes from Vibrio mytili, assembly GCF_000830505.1. GTDB lineage: Bacteria > Pseudomonadota > Gammaproteobacteria > Enterobacterales > Vibrionaceae > Vibrio > Vibrio mytili. The sequence goes on from NZ_JXOK01000042.1 coordinate 3,146, forward strand.
TTAGAAAAGATCGACGCAGCAGAAGCAAAAATTGCTCTCGCTCAAACAATGTTTGATGGCTATCGAGGCATGAGCGAAGTCCAAGCTGGCCAAGATTCGATGGTTTTATTAGATGGTGTGGCGAAGTTATCAAGCCACAATAATGTCATTGAAGACGCTATTGAAGGTGTGGATCTTACCTTAAAAGGGAAATCAGAACCGAATAAGCCACCCGCAGAGATCGGTGTTGAATATGACCGTCAAAGTGTGCGTAGCGATATCGAGAGCTTCGTACAGGCTTACAACGCGTTCTATCAAACGTCCAAAGCGCTTTCTGGTGTTGACCCAGTAACAGGGCAAAAAGGACCATTAGCTGGAGACAGTACGGTACGTAGTGCGGATACCCGATTAAAATCGGTTTTCTCTAGCAGGATTGAGAACGCGCCAGAAGACCTCAAGTCCCTAACGGAGTTTGGTATCACTACCACGCGTCAAGGAACCCTAGAAATCAATTACGATATGCTCGATCGTCAGTTGAACAACAACTTTAATGAGTTGGAAAAGTTTTTTGGTGGCAATGCCGGTTTCGCTAAGCGCGTGGAAGATGCTATTCATGGCATTACGGGTATCACAGGTAGTATCCGCACCAGAGAAAAAAGCCTTACCGAACAAAATTATCGTTTAAACGATGATCAGGTGGCACTGGATCGCCGCATGGACAGTTTAGAGCAGCGCACGCACGATAAATTTGCCGCGATGCAAGATGCGACAGGCAAAATGCAAGGTCAGCTTGGTGCATTGATGAGTGCTTTGGGGTGATAAATGCACGCTGAACTGAAAGAGATTAACGACCTAGATCAATTAATTACTCAAGAATTAGAAAAAGAAGTGGTCAACACTGAAGAAATTCTTCGCTTGGTCGATATTAGGGAACAGTTATTGCAAAACCTGTTGCCATTAATTCAACAAAACCCTTTGGTAAAGCAGGATGCAGAGTGGCAGAACTTGCTTACTCGAACCAAAAATATTGTCCAGCTGATGCAATCAGAAACGTCTAAAGTCGGAAAAGAGCTGCACAAGTTTCGTTATGGTCAGCGTTCGCTTCAGCAGTACAAAAAATTTACATAAAAGAGGATTACTATGCGCGGTTCATTGCAAGCATACAAAAAGGTATCAGTCGACAGCCAGCTAAGCGCGGCTTCTCCGCACAAAGTCATTCAAATGCTTATGGCAGGAGCCATCGAGCGCCTGATTCAAGGTAAAGCTGCCATGCAAGCCGGCAACATTCCCGCAAAAGGGGAGCGCCTAGGTAAAGCATTGGATATTGTCATCGCATTGCGCAGTTGTTTATCTATGGATGATGGTGGTGATGTGGCAACGAATCTGGATGCGCTGTACGAGTTTATGATTACGCAAATTTCAGCGGCAAATCACCAGAATGATCCACAACCAATCGACGATGTGATCGAGATCATCCGCGAGATAAAATCTGCTTGGGATCAAATTCCTACGGAATATCACAACCTAACCGCAACCGAAGTCGGAATATAACTTATTTACGTTTATTTTATATTTAAAACAGGATGTTACAGTTGTTATTGGTATAAACGTTAATTGCGCAACTAATTGTGCATCAAGGTCACAATCAAACATAGTGCTTTGCATTGCTTGGTTGCCTTATTTATAGAATTAAATAAAATAGAAGCCATTAGTAGCCCTAATGGCTTTTTTGTTGCCGCTGTTCTTATTTTTTGTCGTGTTTGAATGTTGTCGATTCTCCCTAATAAACACTCTCAAAGCACAGTATCAAATTTGGCTGCAACGCACCTAAAATAAAGGCGATCAATCTAACTTATGCAAGGTTTGGCAAAGCTGCTTGTAATTGATGATGACGCAACGAGTCGTTTGAATCTGAGCAATATATTGGAGTTTGTTGGAGAAAGCTGCGAGGCCGTTAGCTCCGATCAACTGATCGAATTAGATTGGTCTGGTTTGTGGTCTGGCTGTATCGTGGGCAATATAGAGGTTGGCTCAGCCTCTACCAACGTGGTGACTCATCTTAGTCGTGCCAACCATATCCCACTTCTTTTAATGGGCGACTTTCCGTTGTCTGTGGATCACTTACCAAACTTTGTTGGAGAGCTGGATCTTCCTTTAAATTACCCGCAGTTAAGCGATGCATTACGTCACTGCAAAAACTTCCTTGGTCGCAAAGGCGTAAATGTTGTGCCTAGTACGCGAGACAATACGCTGTTTCGTAGCTTAGTAGGTCAAAGCGGCGGCATTCAAGAAGTTAGACACCTTATCGAACAAGTCTCAGGAACCGAGGCTAATGTATTGATTCTTGGCGAATCGGGAACGGGTAAAGAAGTGGTGGCACGTAATATTCATTATCACTCCGCTTTTCGTGATGGGCCGTTTGTGCCGATAAACTGTGGAGCCATTCCTGCAGAGCTGTTAGAAAGTGAATTATTTGGCCACGAAAAAGGCGCATTTACTGGTGCACTGACAGCGCGTAAAGGGCGGTTTGAGCTTGCTGAAGGTGGTACAATATTCCTTGATGAAATTGGCGATATGCCAATGCCAATGCAAGTGAAGTTGTTGCGTGTCCTTCAAGAGCGCTGTTTTGAGCGAGTGGGCGGTAATAACACCATCAAAGTGAATGTTCGTGTGGTCGCAGCGACGCACCGCAACCTAGAAAGTATGATTGAAGCAGGGACATTCCGTGAAGACCTGTTCTATCGCCTCAATGTGTTTCCAATCGAAATGCCTGGCTTAAAAGATCGCAAAGAAGACATTCCTCTCTTGCTGAGAGAGCTGATGGCTCGCTTGGAAGCGGAGGGTGGACTCCCAATCAGTTTCACGCCGCGTGCAATCAATTCTTTGATGGAACATTCCTGGCCTGGCAACGTACGTGAATTGGCGAACCTAGTTGAGCGTATGGTCATTTTGTATCCCAATAGCCTGGTGGACGTGAATCATTTGCCGACAAAATACCGTTATAGCGATATCCCAGAGTTCCAACCAGAAGACAATGCCTTCGCTTCCATTGAAGAACAAGAGCGTGATGTATTCCAAGATATTTTCTCTGGGACTTTCTCTCTCGAAGAGCAAAGCGAGATCGTACACAACGTAGATGCTCCAAAAGAGCTACCCCCAGAAGGCGTAAACTTAAAAGAGTTGTTAGCTGATATGGAAGTGAATTTGATCAGCCAAGCGCTTGAAGCGCAAGCGGGTGTCGTGGCGAGAGCGGCAGACATGCTTGGTATGCGTCGTACCACTTTGGTTGAGAAAATGCGTAAATATAATCTACAACGTTAAGCTTTTGTTCCTTCCTCGTTCTGTGTCAACTTCTTGTCACCATATTAATGTGTTGATTACTAACAAAAAATAGCTTGGTACGCTTATTGCTTGCTAAGCTATTTTAGTTTTTAACGGCGATATTCCGACAGGCAGTGAATGGACACCAACACGAATCAATCCCATTTAGACTCAGTAGAAAACCAAGTCGAACGCTACAAGCAGGTGTTAGACGTCATGCCTGCTGGAGTTATTCTTCTGGATACGCACGGAATCGTTCGTGAGGCCAATCCAGAAGCGCATCGAATCCTAGAAGTTCAATTGGTCGATGAAAAGTGGTTTAACATCATTCAAACCGTGTTTGATCCACGGGAAGACGACGGTCATGAAATTTCCTTACGCAATGGTCGTAAAGTTCGTTTAGCCATTTCCGCTTCCGCGACAGGTCAACTTATCTTGATTACGGATCTAACCGAAACACGCTTGTTGCAATCTCGAGTCAGTGATTTGCAACGCTTGTCATCACTCGGTCGAATGGTGGCGTCACTCGCTCATCAAGTCAGAACTCCGTTATCGAGTGCGATGCTTTACGCGTCAAACTTGTCTGCACCTAATTTACCTTCTGCGACACGCGACCGCTTTCAGAACAAGTTAATGGATCGATTGCACGATCTAGAAAAGCAGGTCAACGATATGCTGTTGTTTGCAAAAGGCGGGGACAACAAAGTCATCCAACCTTTTACGATTGCTCAGCTCGTTGCAGAGTACCAACCTATGGTTGAGACCGCGTTAAAAAATAATAACATCGACTACTTTCTCGAAGTGGAACAAGAGCACACTGAGTTGATGGGAAATTCGAATGCTGTTGCCTCAGCACTGAGCAACCTCGTCATGAACGCTATTCAGATAGCTGGCAAAGCATCACAAATTGATGTTTTTTTCCGTCCAGTCAACGGCGAATTACGTATCTCTGTGCAAGACAGCGGTCCGGGCGTTCCGAAAGAGTTGCAAGCCAAGATCATGGAGCCGTTTTTTACCACGCGCTCTCAAGGTACTGGGCTTGGTCTTGCTGTGGTTCAAATGGTATGTCGTGCCCATGACGGTCGAGTGGAGCTCATTTCAGAGCAGGGCGATGGGGCCTGCTTCACCATGTGCATTCCGCTAGAGCGAATGCAAGCAAAAGCGCAATAAGCGGCTTTTGCCAATAACAGGAGAATCATAATGGCGCAAAGCAAAGTGCTGATCGTAGAAGACGATGAAGGTCTTCGTGAAGCCCTAGTCGATACTCTAGCTCTAGCAGGCTATGAGTGGTTGGAGGCCGATTGTGCGGAAGACGCTTTACTGAAACTGAAGGCGAACTGCGTTGACATAGTCGTGTCTGATGTGCAAATGGCCGGAATGGGTGGTTTAGCGCTGCTCAAGAACATTAAACAGAATTGGCCGAATTTACCCGTCCTGCTTATGACAGCGTATGCCAATATTGAAGACGCGGTATCAGCCATGAAAGATGGTGCGATTGACTATATGGCAAAACCATTTGCACCAGAGGTGTTGCTCAATATGGTCAGCCGATACGCACCAATAAAAACGGATGATAATGGTGATGCTGTTGTTGCTGATGAAAAGAGCCTACGTTTGCTGGCGCTCGCAGACAAAGTAGCAAAAACCGATGCAAATGTGATGGTTCTGGGGCCAAGTGGTTCAGGTAAAGAAGTCATGTCGCGTTACATTCACAATGCTTCAAACCGTAAAGATGGTCCATTCGTTGCCATTAACTGTGCTGCGATTCCTGACAATATGCTTGAGGCGACATTATTCGGCTATGAGAAAGGTGCGTTCACTGGTGCCGTTCAAGCGTGTCCAGGTAAGTTCGAACAAGCTCAAGGTGGGACAATTTTGCTGGATGAAATCAGTGAAATGGACTTAAGCCTACAAGCTAAATTGCTGCGTGTTTTACAAGAGCGCGAAGTGGAGCGTCTGGGCAGCAGAAAAAGCATCAAATTAGACGTTCGCGTACTAGCAACGAGTAACCGAGACCTGAAGCAATACGTCTCAGAAGGTAATTTCCGAGAAGACTTATACTACCGTTTAAACGTATTTCCGATCACATGGCCAGCACTGACTGAGCGTAAAGGTGATATTGAACCGCTCGCCAAACACCTTGTTGAGCGTCATTGCAGTAAGATGGGGATGCCTGTTCCTCAAGTTTCTGCGTCTGCGATTGCCAAACTATTGCAGTACCCGTGGCCAGGTAATGTCCGTGAGTTAGACAATGTTATTCAACGGGCGCTGATCTTAAGCAGTAATAGCCACATTGACGCTGAACACATTTTACTAGAAGGTTTAGATTGGCAAGATGCCAATAGCCTTCAAGCTGCTGTGCAGAACACGGAATCCCTGGTGCCAGATGTTAAGCCTGTCGCTCAAGCTGAAACAATGAATCGCAACGTGTCTGCTGGCGAAGGGTTAGGTGGAGAGTTGCGCGATCAGGAGTATGCCATCATCTTAGAAACGTTGACTGCTTGTCAGGGTCGGCGCAAGGATATGGCAGAAAAATTGGGGATTAGCCCAAGAACGCTACGCTATAAGCTCGCCAAAATGCGTGATGCCGGAATCGATATTCCTAATTAAACACAGCTCTTGTCTCGACACGAAAAAGGTAAAAGCATTGAGCTTTTATCTTTTTTTTATGGCATATAAATTGCTACATAAATAAACAATTTTATTAATAGTCAAAGTTTTGGCTTCGAGGTAGTAATGAGAGTTGATGGTATTCAGGCAGAAATGCGCACCATGATGGTAGAAGCAACCAATACCGCACCGGCAGCAACGGGTGCAAAAGTTGGCGCGGATTTTGGTGAACTCCTTACGAGCGCTATCAACAACGTTAACTCATTACAAAAAGCCTCTGGCGATCTACAAACCCGATTCGACCGCGGTGACGCGGATGTCTCGCTCTCTGACGTGATGATCGCTCGTAACAAATCCAGTGTCGCATTCGATGCGACTGTACAAATCCGCAATAAGCTCGTTGAGGCCTACAAAGACCTCATGAACATGCCAGTGTAATTTTAGGTAATTAATTGTGGCAGACAAGTCTACAGATTTAACCGTTACTGACGGTGGTTCAGATGCTGCTTTAGTCGCGAATTCTGATTTGGATATGGAAAGTCAAAATCCAGATCTCGAAGAGCGCAGTGCATCAAAATTTGACATGGCAGTAGGTGACCTCGATTTACTTCGACAGGTTGTACTTGTTCTGTCGATTTCAATCTGCGTTGCATTGATTGTGATGTTATTTTTTTGGGTCAAAGAGCCAGAAATGCGCCCTCTTGGCGCTTATCAAACTGAAGAACTCATCCCCGTTCTAGACTATCTTGATCAACAAAAAATCAATTACAAGCTCGACGGCAATACCGTTTCCGTTGAGGCGAATGATTACAACTCAATCAAACTGGGCATGGTTCGTGCTGGGGTTAACCAAGCAACCGCTGCGGGTGACGACATCTTACTACAAGATATGGGATTCGGAGTCTCACAGCGTCTTGAACAGGAGCGTCTTAAGCTCAGTCGTGAACGTCAGCTCGGTCAAGCCATTGAAGAAATGAAGCAAGTTCGCAAAGCCCGCGTCTTATTAGCATTACCGAAACAAAGCGTGTTTGTGCGTCATAACCAAGAAGCATCGGCCTCGGTTTCGCTTACGCTTTCTACAGGAGCAAACCTCAAGCAGCAAGAGGTGGATTCCATCGTCGATATGGTTGCGAGTGCGGTGCCAGGGATGAAAACCTCACGCATTACTGTCACTGATCAGCATGGGCGTTTGCTGAGCTCTGGTTCTCAAGATCCAGCCTCTGCCGCTCGTCGTAAAGAGCAAGAGCTGGAACGCAATCAAGAGCAGGCTCTGCGTGAAAAAATCGATTCTGTATTGTTACCTATTCTCGGATATGGCAATTATACTGCCCAAGTTGACATCCAAATGGATTTCAGTGCCGTTGAGCAAACGCGCAAGCGCTTTGATCCTAATACACCGGCAACGCGAAGCGAATACGCCCTTGAAGATTACAACAATGGCAATATGGTTGCTGGTATCCCAGGAGCGCTAAGTAACCAACCGCCATCAGACGCCTCGATTCCTCAAGATGTCGCACAAATGAAGGATGGTTCACTGACTGGTCAGGGTTCCGTGCGCAAAGAGTCAACACGCAACTTTGAACTCGATACTACGATCAGTCATGAACGTAAACAGACCGGTACGGTTGCACGTCAAACGGTTTCGGTTGCAATTAAAGATCACCGTGCGGTTAACCCAGATACTGGCGAAGTGACTTATACCCCCATGTCCGAGTCACAAATCAATTCGATTAGAGAAGTATTGATTGGAGCCGTCGGTTACGATCAATCTCGTGGTGATCTGCTGAATGTATTGAGTGTGAAGTTTGCAGAGCCAGAACAAGAGCTTCTTGTCGAACAACCGATTTGGGAGCATCCAAACTTTAATGATTGGGTGCGCTGGTTTGCCAGTGCGCTAGTGATCATTGTTGTGATACTCGTACTGGTGCGGCCAGCGATGAAGAAACTGCTTAACCCAGCGAGTGATGATGGCGAAGAAATGTACGGGCCAGATGGATTACCAATTGGCGCCGATGGTGAAACCAGCTTACTTGGCAGTGACATAGAAAGTGGTGAGCTATTTGAATTTGGCTCAAGTATTGACTTACCGAACCTGCATAAAGATGAAGACGTGTTAAAAGCGGTTCGTGCACTGGTAGCAAATGAACCTGAGCTTGCCGCTCAAGTTGTGAAAAACTGGATGAATGATAATGGCTAACGATATCGTACCTCAAGATGATAATGGCGCTGGCTTGCCAGTTGAGTTTGACGCTTCAACCATTACCGGTGAAGAAAAAGCGGCAATTCTGTTGTTGAGCTTAAATGAGCAAGATGCAGCAGGCATCATTCGTCACTTGGAGCCAAAGCAGGTTCAACGTGTGGGTAGTGCGATGGCTCGTGCCAAAGATTTGAGTCAGGACAAAGTGTCTGCCGTCCATCGTGCCTTTTTAGAAGACATTCAGAAGTACACCAATATCGGCATGGGCAGCGAAGACTTTATGCGAAATGCGCTGGTTGCTGCGCTGGGTGAAGACAAAGCGAATAACCTGGTTGACCAAATTTTGTTGGGGACCGGATCAAAAGGTTTGGATTCACTGAAATGGATGGACCCGCGTCAAGTCGCCAGTATTATCATAAACGAGCACCCGCAGATCCAAACCATTGTTCTCTCTTACCTAGAAGCGGATCAATCGGCAGAGATACTGTCCCAATTCCCAGAGCGTGTACGTTTGGATTTGATGATGCGAATAGCCAACCTAGAAGAAGTTCAGCCATCAGCATTAGCCGAGCTAAATGAAATCATGGAGAAACAGTTTGCGGGTCAAGCTGGGGCGCAAGCGGCCAAAATTGGCGGCTTGAAGGCGGCGGCAGAGATCATGAACTACCTAGACAACAACGTCGAAGGTATTTTGATGGATCAAATTCGCGATCAAGACGAAGACATGGCAACTCAGATTCAAGATTTGATGTTCGTTTTCGAGAACTTGGCCGAAGTCGACGACCAAGGTATTCAGAAGCTGCTGCGTGACGTTCCACAAGACGTGTTGCAGCGAGCGCTCAAAGGTGCGGATGATTCACTGCGTGAGAAAGTCTTCAAGAACATGTCTAAGCGTGCCGCTGAGATGATGCGTGATGACATAGAAGCAATGCCACCAGTGCGTGTCGCCGATGTGGAAGCGGCGCAAAAAGAAATTTTGGCGATTGCACGTCGTATGGCCGATGCTGGGGATCTCATGCTGTCTGGCGGCGCCGACGAATTCCTATAATTTCATTGCAACTACCATAGCCTTGCCAAATTTGTGGCAAGGTCCCTTCATTCCAAACTTGAATACACAGTAGGTAACCCATGACTGGCGAGAGAAAACGTGGATTTATCCGTCCTGATGAAGACGATCAGATGGTCGAAGCACAGCGCTGGGGATTACCGGACTATGGCAATCCCAAAACTAAACAAGCTAAATCGACAGCATTCAACTACGATCCCAGCTGGGTACCTGATTTTGAAGAAACGGAAGAAGAGCCTGCGCTTGCATTAACAGAAGAACAGATTGAATTGATTAAGCAAGGTGCTTATCAAGAAGGTCTGTACCAGGGTCAGGAAGCCGGTTTTAAACAAGGTTACGAAAAAGGTAAGGAAGAAGGGTTACAAGCCGGGCATGAAGAAGGCCTAGAACAAGGCAAAGCAGAAGGTGTCACTGCAGGACAAGAATACATTCAGCAACAGGTTGAAGTATTTATGAATCTTGCAAATCAGTTTGCTCAGCCACTGGAGCTTATGAATGCTCAAGTTGAGAAACAGTTGGTGGACATGGTGCTGTGTTTGGTCAAAGAAGTGGTGCATATTGAGGTTCAAACCAACCCTCAAATTATTCTTGATACGGTGAAGCAATCGGTGGAGGCGTTGCCGATTTCGGGTCATCCCATCACGCTACACCTCAATCCCGAAGATGTCACCATCATCCGCTCTTCTTATGGCGAAGAGGATCTTGAAGGACGAAACTGGACGTTAGTTGCAGAGCCGTCATTAAACCGAGGTGATGTCCAAATCGAAGCCGGGGAATCAAGTATTCATTACCGCATGGAAGAACGCATCAAAAATGTCCTGCACAGTTTTTGTGGTGCCAATCGTCATCAAGAGGGCGAATAATCCATGCAAGCGCTCGCTGATCGTTTAAAAAATTACAAAGTAGAAGGCTTAACAACGCGACCTGTTGCCTCTGGCAAATTGGTGCGAGTCGTTGGCTTGACGCTAGAAGCGACAGGATGTCGTGCGCCCATCGGCAGTTTGTGTTTGGTGGAAACCATGTCTGGTCAAATGGAAGCCGAAGTGGTTGGTTTCTCTGGTGACAATCTGTTTTTGATGCCGAGTGAACAAATTACCGGAATTTTACCTGGCGCGAAGGTAACGCCTCTGACCAGTGATGCAGGTTTGCCAGTTGGTATGGAGCTGCTGGGGCGCGTGATTGATGGTGTCGGTAACCCGCTTGATGGGCTTGGTCCACTTTATACAGAGCACCGTGCATCATTTAGTGCAGATCCGATCAATCCGCTCTCCCGCAAGCCGATTTCTGAACCGCTTGATGTTGCTTGAAAGCCATTAACGGTTTATTGACGGTGGGGAAAGGACAACGTATTGGACTGTTTGCGGGCTCAGGCGTCGGTAAGTCGGTGACACTGGGTATGATGACTCGTGGTACGACCGCGCAAGTGGTGGTGGTCGGGCTTATTGGTGAGCGTGGACGGGAAGTCAAAGAATTTATTGAAGAAATACTCGGTGAAGATGGACGACGTCGTTCCGTTGTTGTTGCCGCGCCAGCGGACTCTTCGCCTTTAATGCGTTTAAAAGGCTGTCAAACCGCCTTAACCATTGCGGAGTATTTTCGCGATCAGGGTTTGGATGTATTGTTACTGATGGACTCGTTAACGCGTTTTGCGCAGGCGCAGCGTGAAATTGCGCTGTCGGTAGGCGAGCCGCCTGCAACCAAAGGTTACCCGCCATCGGTATTTGCAAAACTGCCAGCGCTAGTAGAGCGTGCAGGGAATGGTGGGGCAGAACAAGGCTCGATAACTGCATTTTTTACTGTTCTGACCGAAGGGGACGATCTGCAAGATCCTATCGCGGATGCTTCCCGAGCTATACTTGATGGCCACATTGTATTATCCCGTGAAATGGCGGATGCGGGTCATTACCCTGCGATTGATGTAGAGAAGTCAGTTAGCCGTGTCATGCCACAAATTACCACCGAAGAACACGTACTAATGTCCAAAGCCGTACGTCAAGTATTGTCGATTTGTCGTAAAAACCAAGACCTAGTTTCTATTGGCGCATATAAACCTGGAACCGACCCTGCTATTGATGGTGCGTTTACCATTAAGCCGAAGCTGGATGAATACTTGCAACAGACAATGAAAGAATCCGTGCCTTACGACATGTGTGTCAACATGTTGAAAAGCATCTTAAGTGGTTAAGACGTGATTAGATAAGGTGGTTAGTTAATCATGGAAAATGCAATGGACTTCCTGCTCGAACAGGCGAAAGAGCGAGAAGATCAAGCGGTATTGGCCTTAAGCAAAGCACGCGCTGAGTTAGAAGGTTATTACCAACAAGTTGAGCAAATCGAGAAGTATCGTCTCGACTATTGCCAGCAGTTGGTGGACCGAGGTCAAGCGGGTTTAACCGCCAGCCAATACGGCCACTTAAATCGTTTCCTGACTCAGCTTGATGAAACCTTATCCAAACAGAAACAAGCTGAAAACCATTTCAAAGAACAAGTGGAGAACTGCCAACAATATTGGCTCAACGTGCGTAAAGAACGTCAATCCTACCAATGGATGATGGAAAAACGAGCGAAAGAAAAACAGTTGGCTGAGTCAAAGCGAGACCAGAAGCTGATGGATGAGTTCTCTACACTGCTCTATAGCAGAAAACCAAAACGTTTTTAAAGCGAGGCATTTTTTATAGCGAGGCATTGTTGACGCCTACCTTTACATTCCGTCTATTTCCGTCAGGAATTTTACTTTTTTATTGGCGTAATTTTTGCAAGGTAACTGCATGGTAAGTGTGTTGCAAGGGCGTGAAAATCAAATTCGAACCTTAGCAATGTGGTTTATACCAATCTGGATAAGTCAGTGATCATGTACTTATTTAAGCAGTCATTTTACGGTTTATGCCTCTATCGCGCTATTCGTATGCAACGTGATGCGCGCTATGAACGAGAAGGTTTTCTATGAATGTGAATTTGTCTGGTGCTTCTGCAACTCCTAAAGGCTCAGTGTCCGAGTCTTCGTCAAAAGCGTCTGCAGAAAGCTCAGAGAAACAAGGTTTTTTGCAAACCTTATCTGAAGTATTTACTGATGCGCAAAAGCCAGCACAATCAAATGCTAAGTTAGATGCCGCGGCTAAAAACTCTGACGATTCACAAGAAACGCTTACGGCCCAGGGCGCAGCGAAAACTGGTGAAAGTAACGACTCTTCATCTCGTCAAACCATTTCATCCAACCAAGAAACGCCGTCCGATGGTAAAGGCAAACATGCCTCGCAATCAGCAGATGTACTGTTGACTCAAGACGCACCTGAATCCGTTCAAGATTCAACCTCAAATTCAGCCACAACCTCAAATTCAGTTGCAACCCCAACGGCTAAAGACGAGGTCAATGGCAGTGACAACGTTGTCGCTAGCGTTGACGCCGACACAGGCCACCTGAATGCCTCTGCAAAGGTCAAAACTCACACTCAAGAACCTGATGTTGATGCTCACAGCGTTGCTGATGCTATGGGTGAGGGACAACAGTTGCTTGGCCGCATATCGCAAGCAAACCAAACCCTTCAGGCGAAAGAAATGAGTCACTCTCGCGCTGAAAACTTTGCTTCTACTTCACCAGAGTCTAAAAGTGTTGATATCACGGATTTAGGTGTTGCTATGTCTGGCTCTGAGGGTGTGGCCATTGGTGACATGGCACAAAAGCATGGCAATAATTTGCCCCTTGATGCGAATACCCAGTTAACCCAAGCAAATAATGGGACCCAAGCAAATAGTGGGCTTACTTCTGATGGTACTACGCCGATGCCTGAACAAAGTAGTGCGAACTCTGAATCACAAGCATTCGTCAAACCTGTGTTAGATTCAGACGGGAACCCGATTGAGATGACTGAACGGCAAGTTAAGTCATCTCCAATTGAGTGGCAAATGAGCGATGTACAAGACGTACATCAGGTTAAGCCAAGCGCCCAGACAGTGACCATGCCAATTGATGCGGTATCAAGTGAATTCAATCCTGTACAATTCGTGCAGACAGTGCCGTTACAAATGCTGGATTTGATTGATACCAAACTAGCGCAAGGTCAACCTCTGACCTCGCAAGAAATAGACGTCATTGAAGGTTTAAAGACAGGTGAATTAGTCGCGGATATTCCTGAACAGGAGTTGGCGCAGTTTGCTGCCTTGCCTAATGAGCTAAAAGTAGCAATTTCAGAACATAATGCAGCACGTTTGGATCAGCCTGCAGTACGCTCTTCCTCTCATGCAGCGGTGGCGCAAGCGGCTTCACAATTCGTATCACAAGATGTGAAGCAAGCCGCTTTACAGATACCAGTAAACAATATAGAAAAATCAGCGTTATCTGCCATGCCGGATGCATTAGTGGCCGCAAACGTCCATTCAGCCGCTCAAATGGTGAGCCATAATGATGACAGTCGCGCAGCATTAACGGCAACAGCGGGCATGTTGAAAGCGGCGACGGAGAAGCAAGACAAAATTGAACCACAGCATGGTCTAGCCGGACAACTTCAAGCGGCTACGGGCCAGCAAGGAGTGGCGACATCTCAACAAGCGCGTGTGGATTTCGCTCAACAAGCGCAACTCCCATTGCAATTGACGAAAGAGCTTGCCAATGACCAAGTTGCGGAAAAAGTCCAAATGATGATGTCGAAGAACCTAAAAAATCTTGATATTCGTCTTGACCCACCCGAGCTAGGTCGTATGCAGATCCGTATGACCATGAATAACGACTTAGCTAACGTACATTTTACGGTAACCAACCCACAAGCACGAGATATGATCGAACAGACACTGCCGCGTTTGCGAGAAATGCTTGCCCAGCAGGGGATGCAATTAGCAGACTCCTCGGTCCAGCAACAAAGTAGTGGTCAGCAGCAAAGTGGGTATGCGGCATCGCATCGAAGTGGTCAAGGTAGCTCAGAGCAAGGCTTTTCGGGCGTTGCTGATGAAAGTGTCGATGGCGGCGTTAATCTTGATTTGAAAGTTGCGCAAAAGCGTGATGGGATCAGCTTTTACGCATAACACGTTGTATTATAACTACAAGTTTAGAGAACAAAAAAAGAGACAATAATGGCAGAACAACAGCTACAAGGTGAGGAAGCCCCAAAAGGTAAAGGTAAGCTCATAATTATCATTATCGCGCTAGTAGTATTACTGGGCGGCGGCGGTGCAGCGGCGTTCTTCTTTATGAACTCAGACGATACGGAGCAAGCCGCGTCAGTTGAGAACACTCAACAAAATGAGGTGGCAAAGCCCATCGCGTATGTCAATCTTGCTCAGCCTTTTGTGTTTAATGTCACTGGAGATTCGCGCTCAAGGTTAGTTCAAATCAAAGCGCAACTGATGGTGCGTGGCAGCGAAAACGAGCAGTTGGCCCGTTACCACTCCCCATTGATTGAGAGCGCCCTAATATCCACGTTCGCGACCGCTACCGTTGAACAATTGCGTGCTCCTAACGGGCGTGTGGAGTTACGCGATCGAGCAACCGAAGACATTAAAGCAGCACTCAATGCAGCAGTCGGTAAGCCCGTCATTGAGAAAGTACTGTTCACTGATTTTGTAATTCAATAGGTAAAACGTGACTGATCTATTAAGCCAAGACGAAATTGATGCACTCTTGCACGGCGTTGACGATGTTGATGACGTTGATGAGCCGGTAGAAAACGAGACGGAAGGCGCGATTAATTTTGATTTCTCGTCTCAAGACCGAATTGTACGTGGTCGAATGCCGACGCTCGAGCTTATTAACGAACGTTTTGCGCGACATATGCGTATTAGCCTGTTTAACATGCTGAGAAAAACAGCGGAAGTGTCGATTAATGGCGTACAGATGATGAAGTTTGGTGAATACCAGAATACTCTGTATGTTCCTACCAGTCTGAATATGGTGCGCTTTAGACCGTTAAAAGGCACGGCGTTGATTACCATGGAAGCACGGTTAGTGTTTATTCTGGTAGAAAACTTTTTTGGTGGGGATGGTCGGTTCCATGCCAAAATCGAAGGTCGAGAGTTCACTCCAACAGAACGTCGTATCATTCAGTTACTGCTCAAAGTGGTTTTTGAAGATTACAAAGAAGCCTGGTCACCCGTGATGGGCGTCGAGTTTGAATATCTCGATTCAGAAGTGAATCCAAGTATGGCCAACATCGTCAGCCCAACGGAAGTCATTGTTGTGAGCTCTTTCCATATCGAAGTAGATGGTGGTGGCGGTGATTTCCATGTGGTAATGCCTTACTCTATGGTTGAGCCCATTCGAGAACTGCTGGATGCCGGTGTACAGTCGGACAAGATGGAAACAGACGTTCGCTGGAGCTCTGCGCTGCGCGAAGAGATCATGGATTGTCCGGTAAACTTCCGCGTCAACTTACTGGAAAAAAACATCTCGCTACGGGATCTAATGGAACTGCAAACGGGTGATGTGATTCCAATCGTAATGCCTGAACATGCGACCATGTTCGTCGAAGATTTACCGACATATCGCGTCAAAATGGGGCGTTCTGACGAAAAGTTAGCCGTGCAAATATCGGAAGAAATTGAACGTCCTCACGTAGTAAAAACTGATTTAGCTTTTTTAGGTAAGGACATCATGTCTGAACTTGAAAAAGACGACGAAACTGAAGATTAAGACGCCTTACTGAGTTTGGGCCTAGAAGAAACACAGGATAAAACAATGGAACCAAGTGACGACCAAAAGCTAGCAGATGAATGGGCAGCCGCTCTTGGCGAAGATCCCTCTGCGCCTTCAATTGATGTGGATGAAGTGTTGGCAGCCCCGCTTGAGGAACTAAAAGATACATCAAGCCCTATTACTGATGACGAGCGGCGTAAGCTTGATACCATCATGGATATCCCAGTGACGATATCCATGGAAGTGGGGCGCTCACAGATCAGTATTCGAAACTTATTGCAACTGAACCAAGGTTCAGTGGTTGAACTTGACCGTCTTGCGGGGGAATCGTTGGACGTGCTGGTTAACGGAACGCTGATTGCCCATGGTGAAGTGGTGGTGGTAAACGACAAATTTGGTATTCGTTTAACCGACGTGATCAGCCAAACCGAACGCATTAAAAAGTTGCGTTAACGATGAGCCGAATTTTGCGTGTCATACCGATAAACACCGTTGGATCACTGAGTTTAATACTCAGTGCTTTTTCTGCTTCTGCGTTTGCAACTCAATCTCCGTCGGCACCAAGTAGCTTTGATTTAGTGGCAACGCTCGGTTCGCTGGTCTTGGTTATTGGCGTCATTCTTTTGCTTGCTTGGTTACTCAAGCGCATGCAAGTGCCAGCATGGGAGGCAACAAAGGGTTACGTATTGTAAGTCAGCTTCCCGTCGGGACAAAAGAGCGCATCGCGGTGGTTCAGGTTGGGGAGGAACAGTTTTTGGTCGGTATTACCCCACACTCGATTCAAACCTTAGCGAAATTAGAACAGCCATTGAAAGAGGAAGCGTTGGCGACAAGTGCTTTTGCGAGTCAATTTAGCCAACTGATAAAGAAAAATGACAAAGGATAGTTCAATCCGGCTGCTTTTTAGCACCGTTGTGTTGCTGGTGGGCTTGCTGTTTTCATCTCTCTCTTTTGCTCAGGCAGAAGAGTCTACTTTGCCTGATAACTTGGCTGAGGGGAGCAGTGTAACCGTACAGGCGATGGAAAGTGATACGGGTGCAAGTCGTGCTATGTCAGTCGGTAATGGTGGTGGAATTCCCGCGTTTACCATGACAACCAATCCGGACGGCAGTGAAGATTATTCGGTTACGTTACAGATTCTTGCCTTGATGACTATGCTTGGCTTTTTGCCGGCAATGGTTATTTTGATGACATCATTTACGCGAATTGTCGTCGTGATGTCGATTTTGCGTCAGGCGATGGGGTTACAACAAACACCGTCGAACCAAGTGATCATTGGTATTGCGTTGTTTTTGACTTTTTTCATCATGTCACCTGTGCTTAATGAGATCAACGATACCGCGATTCAGCCTTATTTGAGTGAACAAGTGACGGCACGTGAGGCGTTTGATAATGCGCAAGTACCGATGAAAGCCTTCATGCTAAAGCAGACTCGAATCAAGGATTTGGAGACCTTTGTTGAAATGTCGGGGGAGCAAGTTGACAACCCCGAAGATGTTTCGATGGCCGTATTGATTCCGGCCTTCATTACCTCTGAGCTCAAAACAGCTTTCCAAATTGGCTTTATGTTGTTTTTGCCGTTTCTGATTATTGACCTTGTTGTTGCCTCCGTACTGATGGCGATGGGTATGATGATGCTATCACCGATGATCGTTTCACTGCCATTTAAGTTGATGCTGTTCGTCCTAGTCGATGGCTGGAACTTGATCTTGTCGACACTCGCGGGCAGTTTTGCCCTTTAGATAGCGCAGAGAGAAGAGGAGAAACATGACTCCAGAATTGTTTGTCGAGCTTTTCCGTGATGCACTGTGGATGGTGTTGGTCATGGTTTGTGCCATCATTATTCCGAGTTTGTTGATTGGTCTTGTCGTCGCTATTTTCCAAGCTGCCACTTCAATCAACGAACAGACGTTAAGTTTCTTACCCCGTTTAATTGTTACCTTGCTTGCGTTAATGTTGTTTGGCCATTGGATGACGCAAATGTTGATGGAGTATTTTTTCGGCTTGATTGAACGTCTGCCACAAGTGCTTTATTAGGGCTTGGTATGGAGTATCCGACCCAAATTATTTTAGACTGGATAGCCAATTACTTTTGGCCCTATGTACGAATCTCTTCCATGTTAATGGTTATGACGGTCACAGGGGCACGTTTTGTTTCGCCTCGCATTCGTCTTTATCTTGGCCTGGCGATTACTTTTGCGTGATGCCTGCGATTCCCGCCGTCCCACAAGATATTGAGTTAGTCTCATTTCGTGGTTTTATTACTATCGCAGAGCAGATGATCATTGGGGTGGCGATGGGCATGGTGACGCAATTTATGATTCAAACCTTTGTTTTGCTCGGACAAATCCTCGGCATGCAATCGAGTTTGGGTTTCGCATCCATGGTCGACCCCGCTAATGGTCAAAGTACGCCCTTGCTGGGTCAACTTTTTATGTTCCTTACCACGATGTTTTTTCTTGCGACCGATGGGCATTTAAAAATGCTGCAACTGGTGGTATTCAGTTTCAAAACTTTGCCGATAGGCTCTGGCACGATCGCTACTGCCGACTTTCGGGAGATGGCCAGTTGGTTAGGCATTATGTTTAAAACTGCACTGAGTATGTCGCTGTCGGGCATCATTGCCCTGTTGACCATTAACTTGTCGTTTGGTGTCATGACCCGCGCTGCACCGCAGTTAAACATTTTTTCACTTGGCTTTGCCTTTGCGCTGATGGTGGGGTTATTAATTTGTTGGTACATATTGGCTGGGCTTTACAGTCACTATGAACTGTACTGGGCGGTGGGCGAACAGCAGATTTGTCGCCTCATCCGCTTGGATTGTTAAGCTAGGAGACAGCATTGGCAGAGTCAGACGGTCAGGAACGCACCGAAGACGCCACGCCCCGAAGGCTGCAACAGGCCAAAGAAAAGGGGCAGGTCGCTCGGTCTAAAGAGCTTGCTTCCGCTTCAGTGTTGATCGTTGGTGCGATTTCACTGATGTGGTTTGGTGAGTCTTTGGCACGTTCTTTGTTCTCTATCATGAGCCGCTTGTTTGATCTGCAACGCGACGAGATTTTCGATTCCGCGAAATTGTTTGATATTGCTCTGGGTGCTATGACAGATTTGCTGTTCCCGCTGTTTCTTGTTCTTGCCACCTTGTTTGTTGCCGCTATGATCGGCGCTGCCGGGGTAGGCGGTATCAGTTTTTCCGCCCAAGCCGCTGCGCCCAAGCTTTCCAAAATGAACCCACTGAGCGGCTTGAAGCGCATGGTTGGCATGCAAAGTTTAGTTGAACTGCTAAAGTCAATTCTTAAGATTTTGCTCGTCACCGGAGTCGCAATATATCTGATTCAGGCTTCTCAAGCTGACTTGATTCAACTCAGCATGGATGTTTATCCACAAAACATCTTCCATGCGCTGGACACCTTGCTCAATTTTGTTCTGCTGATCAGTTGTTCTTTACTGATTGTTGTCGCCATCGATATCCCATTCCAAATTTGGCAACACGCTGACAAGCTCAAAATGACTAAGCAAGAGATCAAGGACGAATACAAAGAGACAGAAGGTAAACCTGAGGTCAAAGGCCGTATCCGGATGTTGCAAAGAGAGGCGGCTCAGCGACGCATGATGGCCGATGTGCCACAAGCGGATGTTATCGTCACTAACCCAGAGCACTTCTCTGTCGCTTTACGCTATAAGCAGAAAACCGACCGCGCGCCAGTTGTTATTGCTAAAGGGACCGACCATATGGCGATGAAAATCAGAGAGGTGGCTCGTGAACATGATATCGCCATTGTGCCCGCGCCACCTTTAGCAAGGGCACTGTATCATTCTACTGAACTTGAGCAGGAAATCCCTGATGGTCTATTTACCGCAGTTGCCCAGGTATTGGCGTTTGTTTTCCAGCTCAAGCAGTATCGAAAAAGAGGTGGGCAGCGACCAAAACTTCAAGATTACGACTTGCCTATTCCAACTGAACATCGCCACTAAAATGTACCGACTGATTGCGGTGTGTTGTCATTTTTCTTCATATAAATCATTACTCTGTGCCTAGTTTATCGGCTAGTCATTATTTTGGCGTAAATTCTGGTACGTAGATTGCTTAAATTGCTCTAATTATCAACAGTACCTAAGTTGTTAGGTCAAGCGAACACGTAGATAGCCCCAACGATACGCACCAAATCGATACTTACGTGCCGCTCACATTCGATCGAGATATCCAGCAGTATGAAGTTAAGCCTGCCCTTTGCCGACAAATTGCCACGAATTCCCCAGCGAGAAATACCAGCCATTGGTGCGCCAGTCATGGTTTTGGCCACGTTGGCGATGGTGGTATTACCGATTCCGGCGTTCCTGCTGGACATGTTTTTCACGTTTAATATTGCCTTAGCGATGGTGGTCCTGTTAGTGACGGTTTACACACGCCGGCCACTAGACTTTGCCGCTTTTCCGACAGTATTGCTTATCGCAACGTTATTACGTCTAGCACTTAACGTTGCTTCGACGCGTGTCGTGCTGCTTAACGGTCATGAAGGGGGTAACGCTGCGGGTAATGTCATCGAAGCATTTGGTAACGTGGTCATCGGTGGTAACTACGCTGTCGGCTTGGTGGTATTTTTGATTTTGATGATCATTAATTTCATGGTCGTTACTAAAGGTGCTGGTCGTATCTCAGAGGTGAGTGCTCGCTTTACACTTGATGCATTGCCTGGTAAGCAAATGGCTATTGATGCTGACTTAAACGCAGGGTTGATTGACCAAGAACAAGCGCGTATTCGACGTTTTGAAGTTACCAAAGAAGCCGACTTTTATGGCTCTATGGATGGTGCGTCGAAGTTTGTTAAAGGGGATGCGATTGCGGGGATTCTCATCCTGTTTATTAACATTATTGGTGGTCTTTCTATCGGTATGGCCCAGTATGATCTTGGCTTTGGTGAAGCGATTGAGATCTACACTTTGCTAACGATTGGTGATGGTCTTGTTGCCCAAATTCCGTCACTACTGTTATCGATTGCTGCAGCGATGATGGTGACTCGTCAAAATACCGATGAGGACATGGGTGAACAACTGGTGTTCCAGTTGTTCGATAACCCCAAAGCGTTGATGATCACAGCAGCGATACTTGGCGTTATGGGGATTGTCCCTGGTATGCCACATTTTGCCTTTCTCAGTTTGGCTCTGATCGCGGGTGTGACCGCGTACTTCATTAGTAAGCGTCAAAAACAGAAAGCGAGTGAGCCAGCACTTCCCGTCAAAGCGGAAGGTGGTGAGGAGTCAGGGTCTCAGCGAGAACTATCTTGGGATGATGTCCAGCCAGTAGATATTATCGGTTTGGAAGTGGGCTACCGTTTGATCCCACTAGTGGATCGCGACCAAGGTGGAGAACTGCTTGAGCGGGTAAAAGGGGTACGAAAAAAGTTATCTCAAGACTTCGGTTTCTTAATCCCTGCGGTACACATCCGTGACAATCTTGAATTAACCCCAAACAGTTACCGCATTACTTTAATGGGTGTGGCGGTGGGCGAAGCCGAGATTCGTCCCGATTTAGAGTTGGCCATCAATCCCGGCCAAGTTTACGGCATGATTGATGGCGAGCCGACGATGGATCCAGCGTTTGGCTTAGAAGCGGTCTGGATCAGAGAAGAGCAGCGTGAACATGCTCAAGCCTTAGGTTATACCGTGGTGGATTCATCAACTGTACTGGCGACACATTTGAGCCAGTTGCTGACTAATAATGCGTCACAGCTACTTGGCCACGAAGAAGTACAGAACCTGCTGGAAATGTTGAGCCGTAGCGCGCCTAAACTCGTGGAAGATTTTGTACCTGACCAGCTTGCACTTGGCGTGGTGGTGAAAGTGCTACAAAACTTGCTTAACGAAGCGATACCAATTCGCGATATACGAACAATAGTGCAAACTCTGTCCGAGTACTCGAGTAAGAGTCAAGAACCTGACATTTTGACTGCCGCCGCGCGGATCAGTTTAAAACGACTTATTGTTCAAGAAATCAATGGTATAGAGCCTGAGTTGCCTGTTATCACCCTAATTCCTGAGTTGGAACAGATATTGCATCAAACAATGCAAGCTTCAGGTGGTGAATCGGCGGGCATTGAGCCGGGACTCGCGGAACGATTGCAGTCTTCATTGAGTCAAGCAACGCAAGAGCAAGAGCTTAAAGGTGAACCAGCGGTGCTTCTAACGTCTGGCGTATTGCGCTCAACGCTGGCTAAATTTGTCAAGAATACGATACCGAATCTCCGGGTTCTGTCTTATCAAGAAATTCCGGATGAAAAACAGATAAGAATTGTACAAGCGGTGGGTAACTAAGCCCGCCCCAAAGAACAAAAAGTAACAAAGGTCAGTAGACCCTAACTTCACGCATTTTTAGTGGATTCATAGTTTGAAAATAAAGCGATTTTTTGCCAAAGACATGCGAACGGCGCTGCTCCAAGTAAAAGAGGAGCTCGGCGCGGAAGCGGTGATCATGTCGAATAAAAAAGTAGCGGGTGGTGTAGCCATCGTCGCTGCGATCGATAATGAATCCAATCCGTCAGCCGCAAGTGCGTCTGCACAAAAGGGTCGCAATGCATCTCAGGCAAATGGTTACAATGAAAATCGTCAGATGTCCTCTTCTTCGGCTGAGCGCTACCAGCATCGCAATTTAGACGAAGACAAAATTAGTCTAAATAGTGAACGTTCGCAGCGTTACGGCCAACAGGGAGCGAGCAGCAGCGACAAATCGGGGTCGATGACAAAGCGGTTCGCGAATATGCTCAAGCAATACAGTGTTGGCGCGAGTACTGAAGACGACTATACCGCTGAAAATGAAGATTCATTGTCAGCGTTACTTCAACGCCAAGACAAGCATCGCGATGGCTATCAGCAAGATAAACCAGCACCTTATCAACCGGACTCTCCTCTGGCGAAACTCATCGCTCAAGATGAACGTTTTGATCGCCCGACACCAAAATTAGATCCAACACGTTATGATCGTCGCCGGCCTTCAGATGAGCGAACTGAATCGGTTGATGAACTAGAAAATATGCGTGAAGAAATGGTTTCGATTCGTCGCTTGCTAGAGCACCAAGTTTCCGGGTTAATGTGGCAAGAAGTTGAACGTCGTGAACCGCTAAGAGCAATGTTGATCAAACGTTTAGAGCGGATGGGAATCTCTCCAGAACTCGCCGATCAAATGGCGTGCTATATTCCTGAAGAAACGCAACCAGCGCGAGCATGGAGAGCGCTACTTTCCCTTGTGGCAGACCAAATAACGGTGCCAAAGAAGGATATTTTGAAACGTGGTGGTGTTGTAGCATTGCTTGGGCCGACAGGCGTTGGTAAAACGACAACGGTCGCGAAACTCGCCGCTCGAGCCGCCATGGAATATGGTGCAGACAACGTAGCGCTTGTAACAACGGATACGTATCGTATCGGTGCGCATGAGCAATTGTCAATTTATGGCCGAATTATGGGTTGTCCCGTAAAAGTTGCTAAAGATTCTAATGAGTTAGCCGATGTTATATATCAGCTACGAAACAGAAAGTTAATTTTGGTCGATACCGCTGGAATGGGCCAACGAGATGTTCGGTTAACGGAACAGCTTGATACCTTAATGCAAGACAGCGGTGAAGTGATTCACAGCTACCTTGTATTACCCGCTACAGCGCAACGTCGTGTTTTACAAGAAACCTTAGATCATTTTAGGCGTATTCCTTTATCAGGTTGTATTATGACCAAACTTGATGAATCACTGAGTTTAGGTGAGTTCATCAGTGTGGTGATTCAAAATGCATTGCCTGTGGCCTACATCGCTAATGGTCAGCGGGTACCAGAAGACATTGTAATGGCTCAACCCAAATATATGCTTGCGAAAGCGAATGAACTGTTAGAGAAGTCGACAGAGAACGAACCTCACTTTTGGAACAGTGACAACGAAGGACTCTAGGGCGGCGGACTACTATGACTGATAATATGATAAACGATCAAGCAAGCGGCCTCCGTCGCTTAACACAACCATCGTTGACGAAAGTAATTGCGGTTACAGGCGGCAAAGGCGGTGTGGGTAAATCAAACGTAACATTGGGTTTGGCGATTTGTATGGCTCGTCAAGGCAAGAAGGTAATGGTTCTTGATGCTGACCTAGGCTTAGCAAATGTGGATGTCATGCTCGGTATTCGCGCTAAGCGCAACTTAGGGCATGTCCTCTCTGGCGAGTGTGAATTGAAAGATGCGGTTGTCGAGGGGCCATACGGGATAAAAATCATCCCTGCGACATCAGGTACGCAAAGTATGACGGAGTTGTCTCACGCGCAACATGCGGGTCTCATTCGGGCATTTGGAAGCTTAGAAGAAGAGATGGACGTGTTGCTCATTGATACCGCCGCAGGCATTTCTGACATGGTCATCAGCTTTTCACGTGCCGCTCAAGATGTCGTTGTCGTCGTCTGTGACGAGCCAACGTCGATCACTGATGCATATGCATTAATGAAGCTACTCAGTAAGGAACACCAAGTTCAGCGCTTCAAAGTCGTTGCAAATATGGTCAGAAGCTACCGAGAAGGTCGAGAATTATTTGCAAAGTTGACGTTGGTCACAGAGCGCTTCTTGAACGTAGGCCTAGAACTCGTAGCATGTATTCCACTTGATGATAATGTACGTCAGGCAGTAAAAAGACAGAAAATTGTCGTTGATGCGTTTCCACGTTCACCGGCAGCTTGGCGATTAGCTCGCTGGCAAACAAAGCATTGACGTGGCCATTGCCAAATACCCCAAGTGGGCACTTGGAGTTTTTTGTCGAAAGGCTACTAAACCGCACAGAATACGCAGAGGGCACTTTTGGTGAGTAAAGCGATAACCTATGACCAACATGGCAAATTTAACAGCCAGCAAGCGTTCATTGAGCGCTACTCAGTGTTGGTTAAGCGTATTGCTCATCACCTATTAGGACGCTTACCACCGAGCGTTCAAGTCGATGACTTAATACAGGCCGGTATGATTGGCCTTATCGAAGCTCAGCAGAATTATGATGGTTCTAAAGGCGCAAGCTTTGAAACCTACGCAGGTATCCGGATTCGTGGTGCCATGCTCGATGACATGCGTAAAGGCGACTGGGTGCCGCGATCCGTTCATAAGAATAACCGCGAGATCAATCAAGCCATTGCCGAGTTGGAAGGAAAGCTAAACCGCGACCCTACCGATGCGGAAATTGCCGCGCACCTAGAAATGACATTGAATCAATATCACAGCGCATTAACCGATATTAACAGTTCCAAAATTGTTGGTATTGAGGATTTAGGTGTCTCTGATGATGTGATATCGCCTGTGGATGAGAGTGACAACAATAACCCATTTAAAGGGGTTGCTGATGAGTCATTCCGAAAAGCGCTGGTTGATTCAATAAAACAACTGCCAGAGCGGGAAGCTTTGGTACTTTCGCTTTACTATGACGAAGAACTGAATTTAAAAGAGATTGGCGATGTGTTGGGCGTAAGCGAATCTCGCGTAAGTCAAATACTGAGTCAATCGATGCAACGTTTACGTACCAAGCTCAGTGCGTGGACACAAAATGACTAAAAACACTGACTTTACGATTCAGTGGAGGCAATTTTGAATAAAAACATGAAGATCCTTATTGTTGATGATTTCTCAACGATGCGCCGTATTGTTAAAAACCTGCTTCGTGATTTGGGTTTCAATAACACTCAAGAGGCGGATGATGGTTTAACGGCATTACCAATGTTGAAAAAAGGTGACTTCGATTTTGTAGTAACTGACTGGAATATGCCAGGTATGCAAGGCATCGATTTGCTAAAACACATTCGAGCAGACGCAGAACTAAAGCACCTTCCGGTTCTTATGATCACTGCGGAAGCAAAACGTGAGCAGATCATCGAGGCAGCTCAAGCCGGGGTTAATGGTTACATTGTTAAACCATTTACGGCTGCAACATTAAAAGAAAAATTAGACAAAATTTTTGAGCGTTTATAACCCTAGCCATCTTAGTTATTCGAGTCGTTCATACTAATTATTACCCACTTAAACAATGGCTCGTCTGGCGTTTTACAATGATAGGAAGAACTCATACCAACCCCAGTGATTACCACATCAATCTTGTTGGGAAAATGCGCGTGTCTTAGAAGTGAAAGCCACTCAAAACGCTTTTCCGCTCTCGGTAATTGTTCTGTGCACTTTTCTGCAATGGAATGACCGGAATTGGTATAAACGTAAAAGGATCTATTCAGAATGATCTCACTAGAGCAAGCCAAATCGCTCGTGCAGATGCTAGAAAAGGGGCAACAAGAGCAAGCAAATATGCTCGTTGCCTCTATATATGAAAGTGCGGGAAGTCCAATGCTGCAAGAGATTGGACTATTAACTCGTGACCTTCACGATTCGTTAAAGCATTTCAATCTCGATCAACGTATGACGGAAATCGCAAAAGATGAAATCCCAGATGCCAGGGATCGTCTTAACTACGTCATCGAAAAAACTGAGCTCGCGGCAAACAAGACAATGGATGCGGTGGACTGCTGCTTTCCCATTGCTGATAACTTGAATGACTGCCTACAACAAGTTCGTCCCCAATGGAACGAGTTGATGCATGGCCGTATCGAATTAAGTGAATTCAAAGCACTTTGCCACCGTATCGATGAATTATTGGTTCAGGTGGAAGGGGATAGCACAGAACTACGCGGCCAACTGACAGAAATTCTTATGGCGCAAGACTTTCAAGACTTAACGGGACAAATTATTCGCCGAGTTATTACACTCGTGGAAGAAGTTGAAGGCCGTTTAGTGGAAATTCTTACCGTATTTTCTGGTAACAAAAGTGATGACCAGTCTCAAGTTTTACCAGAATCAGCAGATAAAAAGACTAAACCATCATCAAGCGAAGCTGAAGGCCCTATTCTTCATCCGGAACAAAGAGAAGATGCGGTTTCATCGCAGGACGAAGTCGACGACTTGCTGTCCAGTCTTGGATTTTAAAGGTAACGTATGAGCTACGATTTAGACGAAGATATTCTTCAGGATTTTCTTATTGAAGCTGGAGAAATTCTCGAACTGCTCTCTGAGCAGTTGGTTGAATTGGAAAATAACCCAGAAGACAAAGATTTACTTAATGCGATTTTCCGCGGCTTCCACACGGTTAAAGGTGGTGCGGGCTTCCTGTCTTTAGCTGAACTAGTGGATACCTGTCATGGCGCCGAAAACGTGTTTGACGTATTGAGAAACGGGCAACGCACGGTGACTCAAAGCCTGATGGACACCATGCTCAGAGCACTTGATACGGTGAATACTCAATTCCAAGCCGTTCAAGAGCGTGAAACTCTGCAAGCTGCGGATCCCGCTTTGCTCGAAGAACTTCATCGCTTATGTAAGCCAGAGTCGGCTGAAGAAGCAGCGGAGGCCGTGAATGACACGCCTGTTGCAGCTCAAGAGCCTGTCGTCGAAGAACCTGTAGCGGCCGAACCTGCTGAACAAGCATCTGTAGCCACATCCAACGTGGGTTCTGTGGATGAAATTACACAGGACGAATTCGAAAAATTGCTTGATGAACTGCACGGGAAAGGTTCAGCGCCCGGTGCTCCAGTTTCTACGCCAGTAACATCGCAGCAAAGCAGCGCTTCTCCAACGGAAAGCGGTGATATCACCGATGACGAATTCGAAAAACTATTAGATGAGTTACATGGAGTAGGAAAAAGCCCGACAGCGTCTACTTCTCAGCCTGTTGAGCCCGCAAAGCCAGAAACGCCTTCAGCGTCGACTTCGGTACCGTTGTCAGCAAATAACAGTGACAGCGACTTGATGACTGACGAAGAGTTCGAAAAGCTACTTGATGAGCTGCATGGCACCGGCAAAGGCCCTACGCTTGAAGAGCTAGAAGCTGCAACCAAGCCTGCCGCTGCAAATAGTGCACCTCCGAGTACGCCGACAAGCGAGCCAAAACAACCGATAACGACGCCGAAAGCAGAAGCGCCTAAGCAAGAAAAAGCACAATCTCAACCTGTTGCGGTCAAAGAAGAAGCGAAAGCTGCTGCGCCTGTGGTGAAAAAACCGCAAGCAGAAGCGACAGTTCGTGTCGATACATCAACGCTTGATACCATCATGAATATGGTTGGCGAGTTGGTGCTGGTGCGTAACCGACTGTTAAGCCTTGGCTTAAATAGTAACGACGAAGAAATGTCGAAAGCGGTCTCGAACCTAGATGTCGTTACCGCGGATCTTCAGGGTGCGGTGATGAAAACACGCATGCAGCCAATCAAAAAAGTGTTCGGCCGCTTCCCGCGTGTCGTACGTGACCTCGCTCGTAACTTAAATAAAGACATTGTGCTCGAAATGCGCGGTGAAGAAACCGACTTAGATAAAAACCTTGTGGAAGCATTGGCCGATCCTTTGATTCACTTGGTGCGTAACTCAGTCGATCATGCATTGAAATGCCAGAAGCGCGATTAGAAGCCGGAAAGTCACGCACTGGTAAGGTTATTCTTGCTGCGTCTCAAGAGGGTGATCATATTGAACTTTCTATCGTCGATGATGGCGGTGGTATGGATCCAAACAAACTTCGTGGTATTGCGGTAAAACGTGGAATGATGGACGAAGATGCTGCTGCTCGTCTGACGGATAAAGAGTGTTTCAATCTGATTTTTGCACCGGGTTTCTCGAGCAAAGATAAAATTTCAGATATCTCGGGCCGTGGTGTCGGTATGGATGTGGTGAAAACGGCAATCAATACTCTAAATGGCTCGATAGATATTGACTCTGAGTTAGGTAAAGGCACCAAGATTACCATCAAAGTTCCGCTTACCTTGGCCATCTTACCGACCTTAATGGTGGGCGTTGGTGGTCATCCGTTTGCGCTGCCTCTAGCATCCGTAAACGAGATTTTCCATTTGGATTTAAGCCGCACGAACGTGGTGGATGGTCAATTGACGATTATTGTCCGTGATAAGTCGATTCCACTGTTCTATTTACAAAACTGGTTATCAAATAAACCGAAAAATGTTGAGCAACGTACAGGTCATGGTCACGTCGTGATTGTGCAACTTGGCAGTCAACGTGTTGGTTTTGTTGTCGATACACTGATCGGTCAGGAAGAGGTGGTGATAAAACCATTGGACAAGTTGCTGCAAGGCACTCCTGGCATGGCTGGTGCAACGATTACCAGTGATGGACACATCGCATTGATTTTAGATGTGCCAGATTTATTGACTCGATACGCGTCCGCTTCACGCATATAAGTGGTTGTTTATACAAGCGTGTAGTTATTTATACAAGCCTGTACTTATATAAGCGTATAGTTATATAAGCGTATAGTTATAAAAGGAATAAAATGGCGATTAAAGTACTGGTAGTTGATGATTCGAGCTTTTTCCGACGCCGTGTTAGTGAAATCATTAACTCTGAAACGCGCTTGGAAGTGATCGATGTTGCGGTCAACGGTCGAGAGGCTGTAGAGAAAGCTAAGTCTCTTAAGCCAGACGTCATTACGATGGACATCGAAATGCCAGTGATGGATGGCATCACGGCTGTACGTGAGATCATGGCAGCTTGTCCAACACCGATCCTAATGTTTTCTTCTTTGACGCATGATGGAGCGAAAGCAACGTTAGATGCGCTAGATGCTGGCGCATTGGATTTCTTGCCTAAAAAGTTTGAAGACATCGCACGTAACCGTGACGAAGCCGTTTCGTTACTTCAACAACGCGTTATTCAAATTGCCTCTAAACGTGCATTTTTGCGCCGACCAATGGCAAGGACAGCAACATCACCTTTAGCATCGTCGACGAAACTGAGCTCAAGTCGTGTCGCTGTCTCAGCACCTGTCACCTCCGCGGCTCGTGCGGTTGCGACTAAGTTTCGTGCCTCGGGTAAAAAGTATCAGTTGACGGCGATCGGTACCTCCACGGGCGGTCCCGTGGCTTTGCAAAAGATTTTGACTCGCTTGCCGATGAATTACCCTCATCCCATCGTGCTGATTCAACACATGCCTGCAACCTTTACTGCCGCGTTTGCTAGTCGTTTGAATTCTTTGTGTAAAATACAAGTGAAAGAAGCGCAAGATGGCGATGTGCTCAAGCCTGGTGTGGCTTATTTGGCGCCCGGTGGTAAGCAGATGATGGTCGATGGCCGTGCCGGTGCGGCTAGATTACGTATCATTGACGGTGGTGAGCGTATGAACTACAAGCCATGCGTTGATGTTACGTTTGGCTCGGCCGCCAAAGTATACGGCGATAAAGTCCTTTCGATGGTGCTTACTGGTATGGGAGCAGATGGTCGAGAAGGTGCACGCATGTTGAAATCTGCTGGCTCAACGATTTGGGCGCAAGACGAAGAAAGCTGTGTTGTCTATGGTATGCCGCAGGCGGTTGCAAAGGCAGGGATCTCTAGCGAAGATTTGCCACTTGAGCGTATTGCTGAGCGTATCTTGATCGAAGTAGGTTTGGCGTAGGAATAATCATGATTGTTTGGAGTGTAGCTAACCAAAAAGGCGGGGTGGGCAAAACCACATCCACAGTGACCCTTGCAGGGCTACTGAGCCAACAAGGTCATCGTGTACTCTTGGTCGACACCGATCCTCACGCTTCGCTAACGACCTACCTTGGTTACGACCCTGACGGCGTGACGTCGAGCTTATTTGATCTGTTTCAGCTAAAAGCATTTTCCCGAGAGGTAGTGAAGCCACTGATATTAGAGACTGACATCGAGCGGATTGACATGATTCCAGCTCATATGTCGCTCGCGACCCTAGATCGTGTTATGGGTAACCGTAATGGTATGGGTTTGATATTAAAGCGCGCGCTCAAAGCGGTCTCGCAAGATTATGACTATGTATTGATTGATTGCCCCCCTATTCTGGGAGTAATGATGGTTAATGCCTTGGCGGCTAGCGATCGTATTTTGATTCCTGTTCAAACAGAATTCCTAGCGATGAAAGGCTTAGAGCGCATGATGCGTACGTTAACCATCATGCAGAAGTCACGTCCGGGTGGATTTAAAGTGACGATTGTTCCGACCATGTACGATAAGCGAACTCGTGCGTCATTGCAGACGTTAACTCAGTTGAAGCGAGATTATCCGAATCAAGTCTGGGCGTCTGCGGTACCGATCGACACTAAGTTTCGAGACGCAAGCTTAAAACGTTTACCTGCCTCTCATTTTGCTTCAGGTAGTCGAGGTGTGTTTGCTTACAAACAACTGTTGATTTACTTGGAGAGGTTAGCGTTAGATGAGCAGTAACAACGTACTTTCCGGTGAGCAAGCGCTGGATGATTACTTTAACGCGCTGCTTGGCGAAGAAATGACGCTGACGGAAGATGACCAATCACTTAACGTTGTAGAGAGTGTGTCATCATCTGTAGAGCCAGAGCCAGAGCCAGAGCCAGAGCCAGAGCCAGAGCCAGAGCCAGAGGTGCAGTTGCAATATGCTGAACCTGCGCGATACCCGCTGCAAGTGCCACCACCAGAGTTGGAAGCCCCTAACCTGGAAGATGTGCAGAGGTTACTGAGCCAGTTGGAGTCGACCAATGTGGTTGCTGAGTTGGATATTGATGACATCTTTCATCAAAACACCATCGACATCGCCCCAGAGACTAAACCAGCTGAGCCAGACGTTGTTAGCTTGGTTGACGTCGAAGAGTGTAACGATGAAATCCAAGATTGGGTCATCGAAGAGCCTGCAGTTGCAACGATATCGACTCAGGTTGCTGACCTTGAGCCAGTCAAAGAACAAGAAATCGACACCGAACAACATACGGAAGTTGAACTCGAGGCACAAGTTGAACTCGAGACACAAGCGGGCAGTGAGATTCCAATTGGCTGGGAAAGCACTGCAAGAAATACAGACTTTCAAGTCCTTTATTTCGATGTGAATAATGTAACGTTTGCTGTGCCACTAGATGAGCTAGGGGGCATTCATCGTATCAGTGAATTGAATCACTTGATCGGAAAACCCGCTTGGTATCTTGGGCTACAAACCAGTCGCGAACAGAAATTTGATGTTGTCGATACTGCAAAGTGGGTGATGGCAGACAAATTGCTAGATGAACATTATAAAGAGAGCTACCAGTACGTTGTCATGCTTGGAGAAAGCATGTGGGGATTAGCTAGCCATCAGTTGATGGGAACGGAAACCCTAAACGTCGACAAAGTTCGTTGGCGGGAACTGCCTGGCAAACGCCCTTGGCTTGCGGGTATGGTGAAAGAAAAGATGTGTGCTTTGATTCATGTTCAAGCACTGATTGACATGCTAAACGCAGGTTTAGACGTCAAATCAATGAATTAGATTTTGGTCGGGAACGACATTAACGAGGATTAACTATGTCTCAAGCTTTTGAAGTAGAAGTAAAGAAAGATGCATCGACTGACGAAGTTCTTCAGTGGGTGACGTTCCAGTTAGAGGAAGAAACTTACGGCATCAATGTGATGCAAGTGCGTGAGGTGCTTCGCTACACAGAAATTGCGCCCGTTCCAGGTGCTCCAGATTATGTACTGGGAATTATTAACCTACGTGGTAACGTGGTTACGGTTATTGATACCCGGTCACGATTTGGCTTAATGGAAGGTGAAGTAACGGACAATACGCGCATTATCGTTATTGAGTCGGAGCGTCAAGTTATTGGCATCTTAGTTGATAGTGTTGCTGAGGTTGTTTACCTACGCTCTTCTGAAATAGATACGACACCTTCTGTCGGTACCGATGAAAGTGCTAAATTTATCCAGGGTGTGAGCAACCGTGACGGTAAGTTGCTGATCTTAGTTGACTTGAATAAGCTTCTAAGTGACGATGAGTGGGATGAAATGGCTCACCTTTAATTGGCTGAATAAACATGGCTGAACAAATCTTGCAGTCACTACCATTCATTGCGGGTGGTATTGCTTTTATATTGTTGGTTTTGGTTGTTGTGCAGATGCGCTCTCGCTCAGTTTTGCAAAGGCAACTTGATCAACAGCGAAAGCATGCACGAAATGCAGACAAAGAAGTCGAAAAGCTAACTAAGCAGTTGCTTGAAGTTCGCTCAGTGGTGGTTGGCTTAGGCCAAAAGGTCACAGAGCAGCAAGACATTCTGAAACACCTCAATGAACGAATCCGCGAGTTGGAGCATGCTGATACGGACGGCCGTTTGTATAGCCGAGCGTCCAAGATGGTTCAACTAGGTGCAGATATCAATGAACTGATTGAAGAGTGTGAGTTACCCAAGGCCGAAGCTGAGTTAATGCTCTCACTGCAAAAGAAATTAGCGGGGCAAGAAAAAGTTCCGCCATTGAGTGGTCAGCCTACGGAGAGCGCCAGCCAGACAGGTCGTGGTCGACGACGTTAAAAATTAAAAAGAAGCTTAGGCTTCTTTTTTTGTGCCTTGCATTTTCTAGATGCTATCCCTAACGAGAAGCGTTCTGATCCTACTACTGTCCTGAACAAGTCATTATGTCTAGAGGTAGCCAATTGTGGTTATTTTTATAAAAATGTGATGATAAGTTAACAAAAATACAGGAACTTACGATTCTGTCTTGCCCATAATCCTGTTTCGTAGCAAGTAAGCTGTGATACTATTGCAGCCCGTTTGTTTTTTAGTTGATCCCCTATGTTAGAAGTCTCTCACCTGACCGCGATTCGTGATGAAAGGGTATTGTTTGAAAACCTAGAATTTAACATTAAGCCGGGTGAATTAGTCCAGATCGAAGGGCGTAATGGTACAGGTAAAACCACTTTGCTTCGCATCATAACCGGAATAGGAGACAGAGAAGAAGGCTTCATCAAATGGAAAGGCGAAAAGATTGAAAAATCACGTGATATTTTCCATCAAGATTTGCTTTTTCTTGGGCATCAAACAGGCATTAAACGAGAACTCACCGCGTTAGAAAACCTCCGTTTCTATCAATCGATTCAAAATAACAGCGCCTCTGATGAAGAGATTTTTTCGGCGTTAACGCAAGTCGGGCTGGCTGGGCGAGAAGAAGTGCCTGTTGCAAAACTATCCGCTGGTCAACAAAGACGAGTCGCCTTAGCAAGATTGTGGTTGAGTAAACAAATTTTATGGATTTTAGATGAACCACTCACGGCAATTGATAAGCAAGGTGTTAAGGTTCTTGAAACCTTATTCATGCGTCATGTTGATAATGGGGGCATCGTGATATTAACCACGCACCAAGACATGTTTGCGGACAGTCCAAAGCTTAGAAAAATCAAATTGGGTGATTGATATGATTGCATCGATGACCACCATCATTCGCCGCGAATTGTTAATCGCGTTTCGTCGTCAGGCCGATATTTTAAACCCACTGTGGTTTTTTATTATTGTCATTACCTTGTTTCCTCTCAGTATTGGGCCTGAACCAAATTTGTTAGCACGTATTGCAGCGGGCATTGTTTGGGTTGCCGCATTACTATCTGCCTTATTATCATTGGAGCGCCTGTTTCGTGATGATTTTCAAGATGGTGCATTGGAACAGATGATGTTAATGCCAATGCCATTGCAACTAGTAGTGGTTTCAAAGGTCATAGCACATTGGTTATTAACGGGATTGCCTCTTATCCTGATTAGCCCATTATTGGCGGTGTTACTTTCGCTCGATTTCAATACTTGGCTATCGGTTGTGTTGACTTTGATGATCGGTACTCCGACGCTAAGTTTTATTGGGGCGATTGGTGTTGCCCTAACAGTTGGGTTACAAAAGGGTGGCGTACTGTTAAGTTTGCTTATTCTTCCGCTCTATATCCCAATTTTGATTTTTGCAACATCGGCAATTGATGCTGCTGCACTCGGTATGGCGTATAACGGTCAATTAGCAATATTAGGTGCGATGCTTATGGGCGCGATGACATTAACGCCTTTTGCTATCAGTGCCGCACTACGAGTTAGTGTTAATTAACTCATTTAAGCACCAGCGAATCGGTGTTCGATCAAAGAATTATTATTAAAGCACTGCTACGGTCCAACCTTTAGACAGTGTCCCTGAAGTAAGAGTGAGAACAAAACATGTGGAAATGGCTACATCCTTACGCCAAGCCAGAAGCAGCTTACCATTTGAGCGGTAAGTTTCTGCCTTGGTTTTCTGTATTGGCCCTCGTATGCTTATCGGTTGGTACGGTTTGGGGACTGGCATTTGCGCCTTCCGACTACCAACAAGGTGACAGCTTCCGAATCATCTACATCCATGTCCCTGCTGCGATTTGGTCAATGGGCATATATATGTCGATGGCAATTGCCGCATTCATTGGCTTAGTATGGCAGGTACGTCTGTCTGACATGGCGGCACTTGCGATGGCGCCGATTGGTGCGGTGTTTACCTTTATCGCTCTTCTCACTGGTGCTGTTTGGGGCAAACCGATGTGGGGGACTTGGTGGGTCTGGGATGCCCGTCTTACCTCAGAATTGATTCTTCTATTTCTTTACCTTGGTGTTATTGCGTTGTATCACGCATTTGACGATCAAAAAACAGCAGCCAAAGCCGCGGGTATTCTAGCGATTGTTGGCGTTGTGAATTTACCTATCATTCACTTTTCCGTTGAGTGGTGGAATACCTTGCACCAAGGTGCGACGATTACGAAATTTGAACAACCTTCTATCTCATCCGACATGCTTTGGCCGTTATTGCTGAACATTTTTGGTTTTGCATTTTTCTTTGGCGCAGTGACTATGGTGCGTTTTCGCAACGAAATCATCAGTAAAGAGAGTCACCGTCCTTGGGTGCGTAAACTTGCAACAGAACACACTCAGTGAGGTAATTGATTATGCATTTTGAATCTCTGAGCGACTTTTTTGCCATGGGCGGCTATGCATCATACGTATGGAGCGCGTTTAGTATTACTTTCTTATCCATGCTGATTCTTCTGATCACCAGCCTTCGTCGCGGTGATGCATTATTGAAAGAAGTGAAAGCAAAAATTGAGCGCCAAGCACGTATTGACGCAGCAAAGAATATGGAGAACACCCTATGAATCCGAGACGTAAAAAGAGGCTGGGAATTGTCTTGGCAATCTTTATCGGTATCAGTGCGACCATCGGTTTAATTATCTACGCACTCAACCAGAACATGGACTTGTTCTACACGCCAACAGAACTGGTCAATGGTAAGCCTGATGGTACGAAACCGGAAGTTGGTCAGCGTTTGCGCATTGGTGGCATGGTGGTAAAAGGTTCGGTGCGTCGCGACCCTAACTCTCTTAAAGTCAGCTTTGACCTACATGATATTGGCCCTAAAGTCACGGTGACCTACGATGGTATTCTGCCGGATTTGTTCCGTGAAGGTCAGGGGATTGTTGCACAAGGTGTACTCAAAGATGCCACCACCATCGAAGCTTTCGAGGTGTTAGCCAAGCATGACGAAGAATACATGCCTCCAGAAATTGCAGAAGCGATGAAAAAAACGCATGAGCCTTTGCAATACACAACTGAACAGACACAAGGAAGCGGTCAATGATTGCTGAAATCGGTCACTTTGCCCTCATTTTATCACTCGCGATGGCCGCATTGCTGAGTATATTACCGTTGTGGGGAGCATCGAATAACAATACCATGCTGATGAACACTGCAAGACCGTTATCTTGGTCCATGTTTCTTATGCTGTTGTTCTCTTTTGCCATTTTATGTTGGGCATTTTATACCAACGACTTTACGCTTCAGTACGTTGCGAGCAACTCCAATAGCCAGCTTCCTTGGTACTACCGCATAACCGCGGTTTGGGGGGCGCACGAAGGCTCGTTGTTGCTTTGGGTGCTGATTCAAGCCGCGTGGACGGTCGCGGTTGCAACATTCAGTCGTGGTATGCCACAGGAATCGGTAGCACGTGTATTAGCGGTGATGGGGATGATTTCCGTCGGCTTTCTGATGTTTATCATTTTCACCTCTAGCCCA
The DNA here is from genome assembly GCF_000830505.1 of Vibrio mytili. Classification (GTDB taxonomy): domain Bacteria; phylum Pseudomonadota; class Gammaproteobacteria; order Enterobacterales; family Vibrionaceae; genus Vibrio; species Vibrio mytili. The sequence goes on from NZ_JXOK01000042.1 coordinate 39,775, forward strand.
TTTTTGCGTACGTTGCCTTTCTTCCCCGTTGATGGCCGTGATTTGAACCCACTACTTCAAGATCCAGGGCTAATCGTACATCCCCCTATGCTATATATGGGATACGTTGGATTTTCTGTTGCTTTTTCTTTCGCTATCGCGTCATTAATGACAGGGCGTCTTGATACCGCATGGGCTCGTTGGTCTCGTCCTTGGACGACGGCAGCTTGGGTATTTCTAACGTTAGGCATCGCACTCGGCTCTTGGTGGGCATACTACGAGCTTGGCTGGGGTGGCTGGTGGTTCTGGGATCCAGTAGAAAACGCATCATTTATGCCGTGGTTGGCCGGTACCGCGTTAATGCACTCGCTTGCGGTAACTGAAAAGCGCGGGACATTTAAAGCTTGGACGGTATTGCTGGCAATCTCTGCTTTTTCTCTCAGTTTGCTTGGCACCTTCTTGGTTCGTTCCGGTATTTTAGTGTCGGTACACGCGTTTGCTTCTGATCCGTCACGCGGTATGTTTATCCTCGGCTTCCTTGTATTTGTTATCGGTGGCTCGTTACTGCTCTTTGCTTTAAAAGGCGCGTCGGTCAGAGTCAGAGGCAACTTCGAGTTAGTCTCTCGTGAAAACGTGTTGCTGGGGAATAACGTCTTATTGATTGCGGCACTTGTTGTGGTGCTGGTGGGCACACTGTTGCCACTGGTTCACAAACAGATAGGTCTCGGCTCTGTGTCAATCGGCGCACCGTTTTTCGATATGTTGTTTGCATGGTTGATGATGCCATTTGCTTTCTTACTTGGCATTGGTCCTTTGATTCGCTGGAAGCGAGATCAGTTATCATCCATTGTTAAGCCAATGATTGTTTCCGGTGTCACTTCTTTTGTTCTGGGCGCTATTTGTGTCTACCTGTTTGCTGATTACTTCTCAACCATGGCTTACATCGGGTGGGTGATGGCCATTTGGATTATCGCAATGCATGGGTTTGAACTGCATGAGCGCGCGACACACCGTCATACCTTCATTGATGGCGTTCGCAAGCTGCAACGCAGTCACTGGGCGATGATGTGCGGACATATTGGTCTGGCTGTTACCATTATTGGTATTGCAATGGTGCAAAACTACAGTATCGAACGCGACGTACGTTTGGCACCGGGGGAGCACTTCCAAATCCAAGGCTATGATTTTTATTTCTCAGGCTTACGTGATAAAGACGGTCCGAACTACGATGGTTACATTGCAGACTTTGAAGTGACTCATGATGGGCAATACATCAATACCCTGCACGCGGAGAAGCGCTTCTACCGAACCGCAAAATCCATGATGACAGAAGCGGCAATCGATCGCGGCGTGACGCGTGATCTCTACATTGCGATGGGTGAGCGTCTAGATGATAACCGTTCTTGGGCTGTCCGTATTTACTACAAGCCGTTCGTACGTTGGATCTGGGCAGGCGCGCTGATCATGGCGATTGGTGGTGGGCTTGCTATCTCTGACAAACGTTATCGATTCCGTAAGTCGTCGAAGTTAAGTGATAAGACAAAGGAGCAAGTGGCCTAGTATGAATAAGAAAGTCTTATTTATTCCGTTAGTCGCTTTTTTGCTACTAGCGGGGATATTTGCAACCCAGTTAATTCGTAACCAAGACGGCGATGACCCAACCAAATTAGAGTCGGTCCTAGTTGATAAGCCTGTACCCAAATTTCATCTCGAAGACTTAGCTGAACCAGGAAAGCAATACGATCAATCGATCTTTACTGGTGAACCGTTGCTACTCAATGTATGGGCAACTTGGTGCCCGACCTGTTATGCCGAGCATAAGTACCTAAATGAGTTGGCTGGTAAGGGCGTTAAGATCATCGGTATGAATTACAAAGATGATCGTAATAAAGCGATTGGTTGGTTGAACGATTTAGGCAACCCTTACTTGATTAGCTTGTTTGATGGCAGCGGTATGCTTGGGCTCGACCTTGGCGTATATGGCGCACCCGAAACATTCGTTATAGATGCCAATGGAGTGATTCGATACCGTCATGTGGGAGACGTTAACCCGCGTAATTGGTCAGAAAAACTAGAGCCGCTATACAACCAATTGGTTGAGGAGGCGAAGCAATGAGAAAGCAGATTCTCGCCGTATTGGCTGCCATGACATTATCTCTTGCTGCTCATGCAGCGATTGAAGTGTATGAGTTTGATAACCTTGAGCAAGAACAACAGTTCAAAGAGTTGAGTCATACGCTTCGTTGTCCTAAGTGTCAGAACAACACGATTTCAGACTCTAACGCCGCGTTGGCACAGGACTTACGTCATAAAGTGTATGAAATGACCAAAGAGGGTAAGTCGAAGCAAGAAATCGTTGACTATATGGTGGCGAGGTATGGCAATTTTGTAACTTACAATCCGCCTTTCACCGTGGCAACTTCAATTTTGTGGCTTGGTCCGTTGGCCGTGGTATTGATGGGGTTTGGCTTGATTGTACTGCGAAGCAGAAAGTCTAAAGCTAAATCAGAGACAGACAGTGAGGAACAATGGGACGAGCAGAAAGAGGCTCGCTTAAAAGCACTGCTTGATGATGAGAATAACGGAGATAAGAAGTAATGATGCTATTTTGGATTTCCACTGTTGCTCTTACGCTGATTGCATGTGTTTTGGTGGCTTTGCCACTGCTTAAACAGAAAGCGAATAATGATGATGTTCTTCGTGATGAGCTAAATAAAGCATTTTATAAAGACCGTTTATCAGAATTGCATGAAGAAACCGATGAAGGCCTTGTCGAAAGTGAAGAAGACTTAATTTCGGATTTAAAACAGTCGCTACTTGATGATATACCTGGTTCAAACGAGTCTAAGCAGACCCAAATTTCTCCGATGGTCGTACTCATTCCGTCCGTGATTCTGACTGTTGTATTGAGCTATGGCTTGTACTTTAAGTTTGGTGCGTCTTCAGAGGTCGAAAATTGGCAACAAGTTTCAGCCAACTTACCCACACTGTCAAAAAAACTGATGTCGGGAACCGCGGAGCCACTCAGCGATGACGACATGGCAGATTTGACGCTTGCGTTGCGCACGCGCTTGCATTATCAGCCTGAAGATTCAACAGGTTGGCTGCTACTAGGGCGTATTGCTTTAGCGAATCGTGATGTAGCGACTGCTATTGATGCGATGGAAAAGTCATACCAGTTGGAGCCTAATGATGATGACGTGAAGTTAGGTTATGCCCAAGCATTAATGCTCTCCCAAGACGAAATGGAACAATCGACAGCGCGTTCGCTCCTAGGTGAATTAATGCAGCAAGACCGAGTGGACATCCGTGTTTTCTCATTGCTTGCGTTTGATGCTTTCGAACGAAATGATTTTCCGGCGGCCATTAAATACTGGGGAATCATGCAGCAAATGATTGGGCCAGAAGACAGCCGCTATGAAATGTTGTCGCGAAGTATTGAAAGTGCTCGTAAGCAAATGGGTGAGGCAGTGTCGCCAGAGAAAAGTGTTGCTGTCACCATCAATGTAGCGCCGGATATCGATCTCGATCCAAATGCGGTATTGATTGTTTCAGTCCACCACGCGAATGGCGCGCCAATGCCAGTTGCTGCCGCTCGTTATCCACTAGGTACATTTCCTCGTACAGTGATTCTGGATGATGGCAATGCAATGATGCAGGGACAAAAGCTTTCTTCGCTCGAACAGCTGATTGTACGTGTAAGGGTTGATACAGATGGTAACGTTGCAACCCGTGATCACGATTGGCATGGAGAAAGTGGTGTGGTTGATTTTGGACAGCCCGTCGAAGTGACGATTGATAAACAGTATCAATAGTTCGGTTTGCCTCTTAGGCCTGTGGATCATACGAGAGACATGTTGTCTCGAATCTTGAAGCAGGCCGATTGTCATTTCCTGATAGTGGTATGACTTAAAACGATCGAGTAGAATACCTGAGGCCAGCATTCGCTGGCCTTTATTTATATGTCTAATAATTATAGATCGAGTATTTACATACCCAAGTAGCTTTTGGGCGGCAAACGCTCTATACCTTGAGATAAAGGGTATTTGGGTATATTAATAGTCGTTATGGAACAAAAAAATGTATAACAAGGGTAAGTCCCTTTTCCTATTATTGTTGGCGGTTGGACTGGTTGGCTGTTCAAGTGCGCCAGATGAAGCAGTAGATGAAAAAGCGGAAACAAATCAAACGACTTCTGATGTGTATGATCCGTTAGAAGGCTTTAACCGTGCAATGTGGGATATCAACTACGATTATTTAGATCCGTATTTGGTTCGTCCAGTATCACTTGCGTACGTTGATTACACCCCTAAGCTGGTTCGTACTGGTATTGCCAACTTTTTGGCTAACTTAGATGAGCCTTCAAGTATGATAAACAACCTGATTATGGGCAATGGTAGCAAAGCGCTGGATCACTTCAATCGGTTTTTAATTAACTCAACGTTTGGTATCTTCGGGCTGGTAGACCTTGCCACCGAAGCGGGTATTACCAAATATGATGATAAAGCCTTTGGTGATGCGATTGGGCATTATGGCGTTGGCCATGGACCTTATTTTATGGTGCCTGGATATGGTCCGGTAACATTACGTGAAGCGGCGGACACCGTTGATGATATGTATCTTCCTTTATCTTACTTAAACTTCTGGGCAAGCTTGGGTAAATGGGCATTTGAAGGGATGGAAAAACGTGCCATGCTCGTTTCTCAAGAAGTACAGTTAGAAAACTCGCCAGATCCTTATGTACTGAGTCGAGATGTTTACATTCAACGTCTCGATTTCAAAGCGGAAGTTGAGAAGGTTAACGAGGTGAACGAAGAAGAAGAAGCGTACCTAGATGAATATCTAGAAGATTTCTAATTCTCAAGCTCTTATCTAATTTCTAATCTAAGAAAAAGGCTTAGCGTTCATATGGCTAAGCCTTTTTGCTTTTTATTGTACAGAATCGATTTTCGAGAAACTTGGAACGTTAAAGGCGATAGGTTAGAAGTGATAGTTCGCTTGAATGCCAATCAACCAAACATTACCGGTTGTTTCTCCGACGAACTGACCACCCACCGCTTCAGCAGTATCGTCAGATGCGTATCCACGTGATTCAGTGATAGGGGCGTCTTTTGCAAAAATATAAGTAAAACCTGCGTCCAAACTAAAGTCATTTGTCCAATCATACGTTGCACCAACGCTTAACCAAGTACGATCCGTTTCAGGAATCGTAATAGTACGGTTTTTGTCGCTTACCGCAGAGGTATCGTAGGCAACTCCCGTTCTTAGCGCTAATTTAGGTTGTAACTGATACGTCGCACCCACTGCGAATCGGTAGTTGTCTTGCCAGTTTTCAACTTTTACCATATGTGAACCGGTATTGTTAAGTTGGGCCTGTAACTTTTCAAATGCGCTCCAATCCGTCCAGTTGAAACTTGCGTGCAAAGCAAGTAGCTCGGTGAGTTGATGGAAGCTTGCCAGTTCTGCAGTTGCGGGAAGCGATAGGTTCATATAGCCGTTTTCTTTACCCGCAATACCAAAACCAAGCCCTTCAGCATGACCTTCTAATTTTAAATCAACTTCGGATTTGTACGTGAAGCCAATACGATGGTTAGCGTTGATCTGCCATGCAGTTCCCACTTGCCATCCCCAAGCAGTATCATCACCTTCCATGTATTTGAGAGTCGTGCCTTGAGGGGCTGGGATCGGTTGACCTGTTCCAGGATGTTGGCCAATGACGTTATTTTGTGGTGCTGTGGCACCAAAGCTTCCTTCACCAAGAACGTAACGCAAACCACCACCAATACTGATGGCTTGATTAAGTTTATAAGCCGCATTTAAGTTTGCTTCCATGGTGGTGACGCTGGCCTCGTTACCGAAATGGGATGCACCAAAACTTTTACCTAGATCGGTTTCCATACCGTAGTTAGTGCCAAAAGCGAGACCGACAGAAAACTGGTTATTATATTGGTGGGACAGATAAAAGCTCGGGACTATAGCGTCATTAGCGAAGTCATCAGAAGAGGCGGATGAACTTTGCCCATAAAAATGAACATCACCTTCAACGTCGACATTGGGGTTAACGTAAATACCACCAAGAGACACCTGAGTGCCTGGTAAATAGGTCAGCATGGCAGGGTTTCGCCATTGAGCACTTGCATTGTCGGCCATTGCAGCCTCGCCAGCATAGGCTCGACCTAAGCCTGTTACCGAGTATTCTGCCAATTGGAAACCCGCAGCATGGGTGATGGTAGAAGTGCCGAGTAGGCTAAATGCGACGGCTGTAGATAGAAGGGTCTTGTTGGTTTTCATTCTTACGTTCGCTGAATTATTGAAAAGTAAGGCGAAATTCTAAAGATAGAGTGATTACTTTAAAAATCAAAACCCTTAAAGCGTACGCATTTGGAATTTTATATTAATATTTTAACGAAATTGGTTGTATATACTGGCTTGTTAAGGGGAGGGCATGAGTGTTTAGCGAACAAGTGTGAGTCCTAACCTTGCTTTTATGCTACAAGTGTTCACTCAAATTCAGCGAACACTTTGTTCTGCTGGATCAAAAAAAGGCTGGAAATCCAGCCTTTTATATAACGTGTTAATTTATGCGTCTAGCGCGACTAGCTTAGAAGCTGCGGCTGTATTGTAAGCCGAATAGTATAGCGTTAGCACGAGTCGTAGCGTTGAGAGTGCCCACGCCAGTATCTTCAGTTACTTTAACGTCTTTACCTAATAAGTACGTGAAACCTGCATCAATACTTGAGTTAGTATCGATGTGATATGTTGCACCTGCTGAAAACCATTGGCGATCAGAATCAGGGACTGAAACGGACTTTTTATTATCTTGAGCGCTGGTGTCATACATGTAACCAGTGCGTAGAGTCCAGTCCGAATTCATGTAGTAGGTACCACCAATAGCGTAGTGCCAACCATCTTTCCACTGATATTCATTGAATGTGTGGCTGTTACCATTTACTGTACCATCTAACTTATCAAATGTGCTCCAACCAATCCATTGGACACTGTAGTGGACCGCAAATTGAGTATCTTCAATTTTATGGTAGCCAGAAAACTCAGCCATATCAGGTAGAGGCAAGTTTAACTTTCCGTTTGAGTCCTTCTCGCCAGCGAAAATATAATTGATATCACCTTCAGCTTCAATTTCTGGACTGTGGCGGTAGGATAGACCGAATCGGTTATTTTCATTCAATTCAAATACCGTACCTAAGTTATAACCAACACCAAACCCTTCAGCATCAGCGTCAAGCAACGTATTTTTTGTGCCACCGATAGATGTAGTCCGTTTTAGCTTACCAGTACCATAAATAAAATCGATGCCTGCACCGAAGCTCCATTGTTCGTTTAAACGGTAAGAGCCCGCAAGACCTAGATTGACACTTTTTACATCGGTTAGACCACCGTATTCAGACCAAGTCAGACTATCTTTGAATTCTGTTTTAGTACCGAAATTTGAGTAGGCGTTGACACCCCAAGCAAATTGCTCATTTACAGGTACGATAAGGTGAATATTGGGAGCAACAGATGTACTGCCGGCATCATCGTAAGATGTATTGTCTGAAATGAAACCATTCGCTGCACTGTAGTTGACATCTTTCGCTGAGATATCAGTCGAAAGGGTTTCAAAACCGAGCGATAGTTCCATTTTGTCAAACAGAGCCATCGCGGCTGGGTTACGAGCCATTACTGAGGCATTGTCTGCGATTACGGCATCACCCGCAAACGCACGACCGATACCTGTCGCCGATTGGGCATTAAGTTGGAAGCCCGCTGCCATGGTTTGGCCTGAGGCAAAAGCGACGGTCACTGCTAAGAGAGTCTTTTTAAACAGACGCGTGTTCTGTGTCATTTGTTTTTCCTTATTAGATTCGTCTCTTTGGACGATAATTTGAGCTTTTGCTCAGTGGCGCAGATAGTAGTCATTAGATGGCTTCAAACATATCCGACCATTGGTCTAAAATGGATAAAAATTGGAGAAATGATGCCTAAATGTAGGGAAAATGCGGTTAAAATGCATAAATTAGAGCTTTAGCTCTAACTGAGCATTGCTGTGGTGAATGGTTGGGTGTTAATTGATAAGGAAATGCTGCTAAATAAAGCTATTTAGCAGCATTTATCGACTTTTTATGACATGGGCTTAATCAAAGGAACCAGAGTATTCGCTAATGATTCGGTATCTTCATCGTGTTCACCGATTAAGATCATGCTGACATTCCCCATCGGCACTATCGAACCATTCATACCATCTTCTTTAAAGGTGACTTGCTGATCACTCGTAATTGCGGTCATAAACAAAGTGACTTTACCTTTATTTCCCTGAAAAACCATATGCACTGCATTGGATTTACCAAAGCCGCAATGGTTTAAGTAATACACATGGTAAGGGAATTGGTCGATAAAGTGATATTGGAAAGGAAGCATTTTCGCGTTTATTTGCGAATTTGGTACATTCTCGTCTATATGGCGAACAAATGCCTCTTCATTTACGACATGCTTGATTGCCGTCTCCGCTAATGATGCATGAGCTGGTGGTAGTAAAACATTCCCCCAGTTTACCTGACCGACTAAAAGACCAGCAGTGAAGGCAATAGATGCCGCCAGCGCTAGAGCTTTACGAGCGAACATCGGCTTATGGACTTTCTCGTGATGGCTGGCTGAAGATTGAGTAAACAAAATCTTATCGGCAAGATCTTCTGGTACATCAATACTCATTGCTTGGTTTATTTTTGCATCGAGATCTAAAACGTCATCGACAAATTTACGGTTTGTCTCGTTATCTTTTAACGATTGCAGGGTTTCTTTGTCCAAATGTTTAGGATCCGACAAAATACGACGACGAAATTCTAAATCATCCATTTTTTTGTCCTCTCTTTGTATCTTGAGAATCCAACATCTCTTTTAGTTGATTGCGGGCGCGGAACAAACGCGTCATCACGGTATTTTTGTTGAGACCGAGGATGTCGCCAATCTCTTCTCCACTGAAACCTGCGACTACCTGTAATAATAACGGCTCTCTATACTCAATATCTAACTTCATGATTTGTTCGTGAAGCCATTGTTGTTGGTGATGAGTATCATCACTAAATTTGGCCTCATTGCTGTACTCTTCAATATCGACTAGATCAAATTGTTTGCGTTCAAATCGACGCGCGTTTTCTCTTCTTAGAATGGTAATCAGCCAAGATTTAGCCGCCTTTTCATCGAGAAGGCTGTCGAGTGATTTCCACGCACGCATGCAGGTTTCTTGCACCAAATCTTCCGCGATGGCCTTGTCTTTACACAGCCAGTAAGCGTAACGATACAGATCGCGATGATAGCCGCGAACGAGCGCTTCGTATTTTCTTTGTTTGTCCATATCAGAATCGACCGGACGATTGGTTTTTTTCTTTCCAAATATTTTTATAATTGGCACAAAAGCCTCTATTCTTACTCTGCGCCGCCAATACTTGAGCGACTGGAGTGATTTGAAGATAATCACTATAAAATTGATCTATTTCAAAATTTAAAGTTCGCGAGCGGTTATAGTAGACCCTGTCATCTCGTTAGTCCTTGTGGCTAACATGTTGAGCAAGATGACACTTCCTTTTGAAGGCTGACTTTACTTTCTCCTAATCAGGAAACTGATTATTTTCAATTGGCGTAAGTTAATTGCTTTATAGATATTCCGACCACACAGTTTTGTGTGGTTTTTTTTTGCTCAAATTTTTCATCTGAATCATTTCAATCCGTACTAAGTCTCTTTTTCTTTTGATCACATATCTCACTTACCTGTAGGTTGTTGCGAGGCGCTACGCGCAATTAAATCTACTGCCCTGCGTCGTGCTACCCTGATGAGGTTAATGACATCAGTTTATTGAATTATAGTCATTGATCAACAAGCGTCACGTTTTATGCAAACACGTGTTTGAAAATTTTAACAACCTGATTACAATGGCGAGGTCAGACCTCTTGTGATTAAGGAGAAACAATGGGCAAGCAAGAAGTAAAAACACGCCAAGGTGAGCGTGTAGCTATCGTCGCGGGGCTTCGAACTCCCTTTGCTCGTCAAAGCACAGAATTTAGCCAAGTACCAGCAGTGGATTTGGGCAAAATGGTAGTAAGCGAGATGCTTGCTCGTACCGATATCGACCCGACGTTAATAGAACAAGTGGTGTTTGGACAAGTAGTACAAATGCCAGAGGCTCCTAATATTGCGCGTGAAATCGTCTTGGGGACAGGAATGAATGTCCATACTGATGCCTACAGTGTGACACGTGCGTGTGCAACCAGTTTTCAAGCAGCGGTCAATGTTACTGAAAGCATCATGGCAGGGTCAATTGATATTGGCATTGCTGGTGGTGCTGACTCTTCATCTGTTTTGCCTATTGGTGTTTCAAAAAAGTTAGCATCAAACTTATTAGCCTTGAGTAAAACCAAAACGCTTGGACAAAAACTTAATATTCTTAAGCGCTTAAGTTTTAAAGATCTGATGCCGGTTCCGCCTGCGGTTGCTGAGTACTCTACGGGGCTTTCAATGGGGCAAACAGCAGAGCAGATGGCCAAAACACATGGTATCTCACGCGCTGAACAAGATGCTCTAGCTCATCGCTCGCATACCTTAGCGTCTCAGGCATGGAAAGAAGGAAAAATTCAGGGCGAAGTGATGACCGCTTTCCCTGAACCCTACAAGAAATGGCTCTCCGAAGATAACAACGTTCGTCATGATTCGACGTTAGAAGGGTACGCAAAACTTCGTCCTGCGTTTGATCGACAGTACGGCAGCGTGACTGCGGCAAACAGCACGCCATTAACCGATGGTGGTGCCGCTGTCATGTTGATGCGTGAAGGTAAGGCAAAAGAGCTAGGTATGGATATTTTGGGGTATATCAGAGGGTATGCATTTTCCGCGATCGGCGTACAAACCGATATGTTGATGGGGCCTTCGTATGCAACGGCGAAAGTACTGGAAAATACCGGACTCGAGCTATCCGACTTAACGTTGATCGACATGCATGAAGCATTTGCTGCCCAAACGCTGGCGAACGTTAAAATGTTTGCCTCGGACAAATTTGCTCAACAACATCTTGGCCGCGCGCAAGCAATTGGTGAGATTGACATGGACAAGTTTAATGTATTAGGTGGCTCGATTGCTTATGGCCATCCGTTTGCGGCGACAGGCGCAAGAATGATGACGCAAACATTACGTGAGTTAAAGCGTCGTGGTGGCGGAATTGCGCTTAACACTGCTTGTGCAGCGGGTGGTCTTGGTGCAGCGATGATTTTGGAGGTCGAATAATGAGCGAACAGAAAGCATTTAATCTTAACATCGACGAACAAAATATCGCGTGGCTAGCGATTGATGTTCCGAACGAAAAAATGAACACGCTGCAGGCGGCTTTTGCGCAAGAGATGAATGGTATTTTCACTCAGCTAAACGAAGCTAGTGGCATAAAAGGGATGATCATTCACTCTCTTAAACCTGATAATTTCGTTGCTGGTGCCGACGTTCGTATGTTGGAAGCGTGTACCACCGCTAGTGAAGCAGAAGCGTTAGCCAAGCAAGGGCAGGAGCTATTCCAGCAGTTATCTGAATTGCCTTATCCAGTCGTCGCTGCGATTCATGGTCCTTGTTTAGGGGGGGGATTGGAGCTTGCGCTCGCTTGTGATTATCGCGTTTGTACGAATTCGGATAAAACACGTCTGGGACTGCCAGAAGTTCAATTGGGCCTATTGCCAGGATCGGGTGGCACACAACGTCTGCCAAGGCTCATCGGTCTATTGCCTTCGCTGGATATCATCCTTACTGGCAAACAGCTTCGCGCGAATAAAGCGAAGAAGTTAGGCATTGTGGATGATTGCGTGCCAGAAACCATACTGCTCGACGTTGCTCAGCAGTTTTTGGACAAAGGTAAAAACAAAGGTAAAAAACACTCAGCCAAAGAAAAATTGATGTCTGGGAGCGGTTTAGGGCGCAAGTTCATTTTTGAGCAGGCTGCGAAAAAGACTCACCAGAAAACTCGAGGCAACTATCCAGCAGCAGAAGCGATTCTCGAAGTTATCCAACATGGTCTAGAAAAAGGCTTTGTCAAAGGGCAAGAGCTAGAAGCGAAGCGTTTTGGCGAGTTGGTGATGAGCTCGGAATCGAAAGCGTTGCGTTCGATCTTTTTTGCGACCACAGAGATGAAAAAAGAGCATGGGTCAGACGCGAAACCTGCGAATGTTAAAAGAGTGGGCGTATTAGGTGGCGGCTTAATGGGGGCTGGGATTAGCCATGTTTCAGTGGCAAAAGCAAAGGTCCCAGTGCGTATTAAAGACGTGAGTAATGATGGTGTATTGAATGCGTTACATCATAACTATCAGTTGTTTGAAAAGCAGCGCAAACGTCGCATCCTATCGAAAGCTGAGTTACAGGCAAACATGTTGCAACTGTCGGGTGGTGTTGACTTTACCAGCTATAACCATATTGATGTGGTTATCGAAGCGGTGTTTGAAGATCTCGACTTGAAGCAGCAGATGGTTGCTGACATTGAAGCTAACGCGAAACCAGAAACCATTTTCGCTACGAATACCTCGTCCCTGCCTATTGGTAAGATTGCTGAAAAAGCCCAGCGGCCAGAAAATATCGTCGGTCTACATTATTTTAGTCCGGTCGAGAAAATGCCTTTAGTTGAAGTGATCCCACACGAAACAACATCGGATGAGACGATCTCTACTGTGGTAGCTTTGGCTAAGAAACAAGGCAAAACGCCGATTGTTGTAAAAGATAAGGCGGGCTTTTACGTCAACCGTATTCTTGCTCCCTATATGAATGAAGCGGCGCATATCTTATTGGCTAACGAGCCTATTGAGAAAATTGATGGGGCATTACTTGATTTTGGGTTTCCGGTTGGACCGATAACGCTGCTTGATGAAGTCGGTATTGATATTGGCGCGAAGATCATGCCGATACTTGTCAATGAACTGGGTGAGAGATTCAAAGGTCCTGATGTATTCGATACCTTGCTCAACGATGGTCGAAAAGGTCGGAAAAGTGGTAAAGGTTTTTATACCTACAAAGGGAAAAAGAAGGACGTCGATAAGTCAGTATATAAACTGTTAAAGCTCGATCCAGAGTCGAAATTGAGTGATAACGATATAGTACTTCGTTGTGTGCTGCCGCTGCTTAATGAAGCGGTCCGATGCTTGGATGACGGTATCATTCGTTCAGCACGTGACGGAGATATTGGTGCCATCTTCGGTATTGGTTTCCCGCCATTTTTAGGAGGCCCATTCCGTTATATGGATCAATTCGGAATCAAAGAGCTGGTAGAAAAAATGAATGAGTTTGCGTCGAAATACGGCGATCGCTACGCGCCATGTGATGGCTTGCTGACTCGCGCTGGTGAGGGAACGAAGTTTTACTAGTCTGGTAATGTGAAAAGGCTTGCACATGCAAGCCTATTTACATAAGAAGATCAACGTTATTTCTTCTTATCCTTTTTATTTTTGTGTCCTTGACCAGGGTTGTCATCACCGTGGACACTGGCATTGCCTTTCTAACCTAATGCACAATCTTTGGGTCTTAACTGAAACTCTTCAATCGAGCCTATCTCTTGTCCTAGGTGGATACGAGGCTCATCCATATGCGCCAACCCCTGAGAATGCATGACTAAGCGATTGGCGGTGCGAGGTTTGAGCTCATTAACAACGAAGCGAATCATGTCGGTTCGAGTTAATTTTTTGAGCTCATCCAATACTTTTTCTCTTTGGTTAAATTCGGTATCTTTGTTGCCAATTGCGACCCATAAACGCTGTGCTCGTCCCCGCAAGGTGGTGTCTGGCGTCGAGATTTGATTCCACAGTCCGCGTTTACTGCTTTGCCACTGATATTCGTTGAGTTCTAATAACACCATGTAAAACGCATTGAGGAACTCATCAATAGAAGTGACCAACTCAGCTGGCGCGGCATTCGGTGATTGAACATAGAGAACAATACCGGGGTGACGATTTAGAGGCATGTTGCCAGTACCTACCATGTATCCAAGTTGTTGTTTGGTTCGAATTTCATGGAAAAAGGTCGCGGACATCAAGTGGTTTGCTAATGTATACAAAGCAATATTGCGCGGTTCAATGTCTTCACATTGGTGATAAATCAAAACCGCAGAGTCTTGTTGGTTACACTGAATCTCACGTTGGAAGCTGCCATTTTTGCCTAGCATCACAAGGGGACGAAGTGCTTCCTCGTAACGCTGTTCTTTGACTCTTAGGGCATCTTTTAACGTGGTGGCCATCTCATGGGCTTGCTGGCGTTGCCAATCTCCATATACAAACATTTCCACGTGTAATTCTGCCAAAATAGATTCAACGAATATTGCTAAATCCTCTACCTGGATATTTTCCAGTGCGTCTAGTAAGACTGAAAATGGTGGGTTATTGGGTTGCAACAAACCGGTCAGACCATTGAATAACTGGGAAATAGGGCGGTCTTGCGCTGCGTTACGCCAATTTCTCAATAACTGTTGCTTAATGGTTTCGAATCGCTCTACGCTAAATTCCCGCGCGGTGAACCGATGTAAAATCATCTCCAATAACTGAGGTAATTTTTGGCTGAAACCAGAAAGGGTTAGGGTTACGCCTCCCTGGTGCGCATACATGTTGTAGCCCATACCAGCGATTTCGGCTTGGTAGGTTCTTTTCGCCAGTGAATCAAGGAACATCTCAACACACAGACGCGTCTTAACGATGTTTTTGGGTGAAGCAACAGCATGCGAGCTATCGATCGCAACATAAACGACCCCCTTAGGAACTCGAAACTCGTCATCTTGCAAATGCCATAGACGGAAGCCGTCAATGTTTTCGATCATTTCAGGCAGCGAGTTGCCTTGTTTATTTTCCAGTGGCATTGGGTCAAGATCGTAGCAGATGAATGGGTTTTTAGTCGGTAGTTCGAACTGCCAGTTTGGATCAGACAGCTCAAAGGTTTGTTTCTGCTCGTCTGACAGTGGGCTTACCGAGTAAGGTGTAAAATACCATTGGGCCGTACGGTCATATTCTTGCTCTTTCGCGACGACGGTGATGCGGACGTTATCGACGGTGAGGTATTGTAAGAAAGAGCGCTGGAGCTCTTCATCATAGCCAGACATCTTATAATCACCATAAATGGTATCCTCGGGTTGATAATGTTGCATATTCACAACGAGGTGACTGACTAGATCGAGAGGGCGGGAAGGCTCTTGAAATCGAAACGCCGATTCCAGCACAGCTTGCTTTTCGAGGTATCGCCATTCATCCAGTCCTTCTCGTTTAATTAAAGATAAGTATTGGAATATGGCCTGACAGATCGCGTCTACGTGATCGAGGCCTTCAGCTGTTAGCGTGCAACTGATGGTGAAGTCGCGGTAGTTGCTGCCACTTGCGCCTCCACCTGCTGAGAGTGAAGTTATCCAGCCTTTCTCTTTGAGGTTTAGCATTAAGCTACCTTCACCCTCATAGCCTAATAAGTGGGCAAAATAGGAGAGAGGTTTGATGCCATAATATTCATCCACACCTGGCATCGGGAACGTCAGAATCAAACGTCTAAACTCTTTCATCGGTTCGACCTTGATCAGGATACCGGTACTGCCTTTTGTCGTAATCGGCACATCAACGGTTTTACCCTGTAACCGGTGATCGGGAATGTCAGCAAACATCTGTTCTACCCATGTTTGTTGTTCATCTAGCGATTGTGGTCCAAAAAGGGTCAATGTCATCAGATCAGCTGAGTAGTGTTTATGGTGGAATTCGACAATTTCCTCGCGGATAGACTGACCGTCTTTGTCGCCCAGGGTATCAAGATTACCGACAGAAAATTTGGCGAAAGGGTGCGCTGGATTGACGATTTCTTTGTTTACTTGATACAGACGACGAGCATCATCATTAAGTTTTAACTTGTACTCTGAATCTACCGCTTGACGCTCTTTATCTAGCGCTTCCTCGTTAAACAGTGGTGCGGTAAAAAACTGACTGAAGCGATCTAAGGCATTGTTGAACGCGTTGGGAGCGATATCAAAGAAAAAGCACGTGTGCTCTGTACCTGTCCAAGCGTTATTCGTCCCACCATGTTGGTTAATATAGCTTTGAAACTCACCCACTTTAGGGTATTTTTCCGTACCCAAAAAAAGCATGTGCTCTAAGTAGTGAGCTAAACCTTGTCGATCATTCGGGTCGTCAAAGTGTCCGACATTCACTGCTAGCGCTGCCGCCGACTGTTGAGCAGTGTCGGAATGGATCAGCAATACGCGCAAGTTATTACTCAAGGTAAGGTAGCGGTATTGATTGGAATCGTTAGGACTTTGGTGCACGATGCGTCTCCAGATTTAGCATGACAGTCGTATACGCCTCCCTGAGGGATACGCATACGTTGTGTTTCGACAAATACTGCTTGCCGCATTTTTGTTGTATGTACGAGTACTGCATGACCCATTGCTCTGATGCAAGGGTAGGGCTGTTTGAAGGAATACACTGAGCTCATGGCCATGGTGAAATACTGTGATGAACTGAATGTATTCTTTTTAATAGATTGTTAAGAGTGTCGCTATCTTTCGTCAGCGAGTTGGTATAATGAACCGACAATTATATCAGTATTTTTGTTTCGTCATTATTAAAACTAGCCCCAGATTTATAATAAAGATAGCAGTTAACCTTTTGGTAGCGTTAGCTATCCATAGGAAATAGCATGAAAATATTCATCATGCGTCACGGAGAAGCGGAACATTTTGCGGACTCTGACGCAGCAAGACAACTGACCCAAAGAGGCAGAAAAGAATCAGAAGCGGTTGCCCGGGCGTGTACTGAGCAAGGCATCGCTCAATTCGATAAAGTATTGGTGAGTCCTTACATTCGAGCTCAACAAACTTGGCAAGAAATCAGTCAATACTTTTCAGCCAAAAGTATTGAAGTGAATGAAGAGATCACACCTTATGGTCAATCCGATAGTGTGTTTGACTATGCAAGTGCGCTGATTGAAGTTGAAAAGCTTGAGTCACTATTGTTCGTGTCACACCTGCCACTCGTCGGTTACCTTACCGCTGAGTTTGTTAAAGATATGACACCGCCGATGTTCCCAACCTCTGGCTTAATTTGTGTGGAGTACGAGCCTAGTACTCAAAGCGGTGAATTGCTCTGGCATATTACACCATAGCGAATGTCGGATAAGGCAGGTATCGAATAACCTGCCTAGTGTTTATCGCTTTTCCGTGCTCTTGACGGTTTCGGGTTGCTGGCATTGTAGAGTGATTAATTTCCGATTCGGTCTTGGGCGTTTTCTATTTATCAGGAATCGAAAGCAACACAAGCAAAGCGCCAGCACCGCCAAACTCTAAAGGGGCTTGGTGGAAAGCCATAACGTCTGGATGCTGCGCGAGCCAAAGTGGCGTTTTTTGCTTCAGAATGTGTTTGCCAATTCCGTGTTGCACACAGGCACAGTGAATTTCGTTTTTAACGCAGTACGTTATCATTGCCCCTAGTTCACGTTTTGCTTCTTGTTGAGTCATGCCATGCATGTCTAAGAAAACATCGGGGACATACACTCCGCGACGCAGACGTTTTACCTCATATGTAGAGACGTCATCGCGAGAATAACGAGTCGGTCCTTCTTCGTTTAATAGCGGGACAAACTCGTCGGAAAAGTAGAATTCAGAATCACTTGCCTCGCGAATTGAGCGCTTGATTTCTTTTTGCTTGGTATTTTTTTTTGGTTGCTGGATTATGGTATCCTGACGCAACTTTTTTACGCCCTGTACTGCTTCCTTAAACAAGGCGAAATCGTCATCATGTTCGGTGTCTTTTTTGCTCATTAGGATAATGGTTTCATTCAATAATGATATTGGCAGTATTGTAGCGCTTTTCGGAGGCAATTTTGGATAAGATTTTTGTAGAAGAAGCGGTATCAGAACTTCATACCCTTCAAGATATGATTCGTTGGACGGTAAGCCGCTTTAATGCCGCTGGTCTGTTTTACGGTCATGGCACTGATAATGCTTGGGATGAAGCCGTTCAGCTCATCCTGCCAACATTATACCTGCCAATTGATGTGCCTCCGCATGTATTGAATTCTCGTTTGACGACCAGTGAACGTTACAGAATTGTCGAACGTGTGGTTAAGCGTATTAATGAGCGTACGCCCACCGCTTACTTGACCAATAAAGCGTGGTTTTGTGGACTAGAGTTCTTCGTCGATGAACGCGTACTTGTGCCTCGTTCACCAATTGGTGAATTGATTCAAGCTGAGTTCCAACCTTGGTTAACCCAAGAGCCAACACGTATTATGGATATGTGTACTGGCAGTGGTTGTATAGCGATTGCATGTGCACATGCGTTCCCTGAAGCAGAAGTGGATGCAATCGATATCTCGGCTGACGCACTTCAAGTTGCAGAGCAAAACATTCAAGATCATGGAATGGAGCAACAAGTTATCCCAATGCGTTCGGATTTGTTCCGTGAGTTGCCAAAAGAGAAATACAACCTGATCGTGTCGAATCCACCTTATGTAGACGAAGAAGACATGAACAGTTTGCCTGATGAATTTACCCATGAGCCATCGCTGGGTCTTGCTGCGGGGACCGATGGCTTGAAACTTGTGCGCCGTATTCTTGCTAATGCACCTGATTATTTGACGGACGATGGTATTTTGATCTGTGAAGTGGGTAACTCAATGGTGCACATGATGGACCAGTACCCACAGATTCCGTTTACTTGGATTGAGTTTGAGAATGGTGGCCACGGCGTATTTGTGCTTACTCGCGATCAACTGCTTGAATGTGAAGAAGAGTTCAAGTTGTACAAAGACTAGCAGGGTCGAGTATCTTATATTAAACACCGAGCACCATGCTCGGTGTTTTTTTATGCGTATTTCTTCAAGATTAAGTGCATATTTACTCTTTACATCAAAACGTAATAAAGCGACTATGAATCTACGAAGAATTGGAAAGCAGTTGCGCCTGGATTTGAAAAGGCGTGGCGTCAAAAACTTGAGGAAGTAATGGCAGGAAACAGTATCGGACAACATTTCCGAGTGACGACATTCGGGGAAAGTCACGGTATCGCACTGGGATGTATCGTAGACGGGTGTCCTCCGGGATTGGAAATTTCAGAAGCGGATCTGCAGATCGATCTCGACCGTCGCCGTCCTGGCACGTCACGTTACACCACCCAACGTCGTGAACCGGACGAAGTTAAAATTCTTTCTGGTGTGTTTGAAGGTAAAACCACAGGCACCTCCATCGGTTTGCTGATTGAAAACACCGATCAGCGCTCAAAAGATTATTCTGAGATTAAAGATAAGTTCCGTCCAGGCCACGCTGACTACACTTACCATCAAAAATACGGTGTTCGTGATTACCGAGGTGGTGGCCGCTCTTCAGCACGTGAAACGGCCATGCGTGTGGCGGCAGGTGCGATTGCGAAAAAGTATCTAAAAGATGAATTTGGTGTTGAAATTCGCGCTTATCTATCCCAAATGGGTGATGTGTCTATCGAGAAAGTCGATTGGGATGAGATTGAAAATAATGCGTTCTTTTGTCCTGATGTGGACAAAGTGGATGCCTTTGACCAATTGATCCGTGACCTTAAAAAAGAAGGTGACTCAATTGGCGCCAAAATACAGGTTGTCGCGACTAATGTTCCTGTCGGGCTAGGTGAGCCCGTGTTTGATCGTTTGGATGCGGACGTAGCTCATGCTCTTATGAGTATCAATGCAGTCAAAGGTGTGGAGATTGGTGACGGTTTTGACGTTGTTAATCAGCGTGGTAGTGAACACCGTGATACACTTTCTCCGCAAGGTTTCGGTAGTAATCACGCTGGCGGTATTCTAGGTGGGATCTCTACTGGACAAGACATTGTCGCCAACATCGCACTTAAGCCAACATCAAGCATAACGGTTCCGGGTGAGACGATCACCAAACAAGGTGAGCCAACGCAATTGATTACAAAAGGTCGCCATGACCCATGCGTCGGTATCCGCGCGGTGCCTATTGCTGAAGCCATGTTAGCGATTGTTGTGATGGATCACCTGCTTCGCCATCGTGGGCAGAACTTTGGTGTTACCACAGAAACGCCGAAGATTTAAATCGTTTTTGGATAGTAAGAATTGTTAATACTAAAAAGGTTGCTCAATGAGCAACCTTTTCTTTTTGTGTTTTTTCTTATTTCACTAGTGTAGCGAGTTTTCTGCCTCTAAATGGAATGAAGCAATCGCCATTTAAATCGAACCGCTGCCATGCGTAACACATATCCTAAAACGAGTGTGACAATGGTTGCGGTTACGTCAGGAATGTTGAACGATAGCAACGTTAAATACAGCCCTGAAGCAATCAAGGCAATCGACGCGTACAACTCCTCATGCAGTACCAACGGTGGCTGGCGACAAATTAAATCGCGAAGCAAGCCTCCGAATACCCCGGTCACCAACGCAGATACCATACAGATTCCTGGATGCAGTCCCATATCAAGTGCGATTTTGGTGCCGATGATACTAAAAACAATCAAGCCAAGGGCATCTAGGCGAATAAACAAGCCTTTGAGTTTTATCACCCACTTCGCGAGCCCTGTCGTTAGGACTCCAGCGAGACAAGTGATCGCCAGGAATTCAGGATTTTTCACCCAGCCGAGCGGATAATGTCCTAATAGAATATCTCGGACGGTACCTCCACCAATCGCGGTTGCACTTGCGACTAACATGACACCAAACCAGTCCATTTTCCGTCGTCCGGCGCTTAACGCACCCGTCATGGCTTCGGCCGTGATACCAATGACATACAATACACTCAGCAGCATAAGGAATACTCACCATCGAAAGTTACTGTTATCATTTTTTCATACTGATAAGTGGCTTAATATCAGCCAGTTAAAAGAGAAAAATAAGGGCGTGAGTGTAGTCGGAAATAGGAGTGGTGACGAATGAGAAATAGTAGGGCTATCGGGATTGTTCAATTATATTTTCTAATGATCACGGGTGTTGTGTTGCTTTACGATCTGGGTAAAAACAGAGACAATACGCCCCGTAGAACCGTTTGACACATAGAATCGATAATGAACCACGAATACCAAGACTTAATCACCCTATTTAACAACACGTTTATTGAGTCTTTTAATACCAAGTTAGAGCTTGGTGGTGACGAGCCAGTTTACCTTCCTGCGAATGAAGACAACCAACACCACCGGATTATTTTTGCCCGCGGCTTTTATGCCTCAGCACTTCATGAAATTGCGCACTGGTGCGTCGCAGGGCCAGAACGTCGATTGTTGGAAGATTTTGGTTATTGGTATGAGCCCGATGGTCGTACTGAAGAAGTTCAAGCCAAGTTTGAGAAAGTCGAAATTCGACCTCAAGCCTACGAATGGATACTTGCAACAAGCGCTGGCTTCCCTTTTACGGTCAGTTGTGACAATCTACACGGCGATTTTGAACCTGATAGGCTTAGCTTTATGCAAAAAGTGCATAAAGAAGTGCTAAGCATCTTACAGTCAGGGTTGCCTCCGCGAGTCCAAATGCTTTCGGAAGCGCTGCGTGATTTTTATAACATCAAGCCACTGGAAGCCTCTGATTTTATCCTCAAGTAACCTCGAGATACACCATGATTATTGAATTTGAAGAAAAACTACTAGAACTGATTGATGCACGTATTGAAACAGCATCAGATGATGAACTGTTTGCTGGTGGTTATTTACGTGGTCACATTTCTTTGTCGGCAGCATCGTGTGAAGACGATGGCATTCATGATGTCGACGAATTGAAAGTTCGTATTAAAAACAGCCTGGACGCGGCACGAAGTGAATTAAGCCCTGCGGACCAGATTATCGTTAGCGATCTCTGGCAAGCACTTCAGGCTCAAGCCTAAACTCATTCGAAAAAACTGAATTTCTCCATAAAATTTTTATGGTTGTATGAAATCTAATCAGACCTTAATCTGGCAACAAGAATAAGAAACGTGAATAGAGGAATACAGCCATGAAAATAGTCGCATTTGGTGCATCGACCAGTTCAACCTCAATCAACAAATTTCTTGCTACTTACGCTGCAAACCAAGTAAAAGGTGCGCACGTGAGCGTGTTGGATTTGAATGATTTCCAAGTTCCTATGTTTAGTGAAGATACCGAAAAAGAAATCGGTCAAGCTGAAGGTGCGCTTGCTTTCTTACGTGAACTTGAGCAAGCCGATGCTATCATCGTGTCTTTTGCAGAACATAATGGTTCTTACACGGCTGCCTACAAAAACCTATTTGACTGGGCGACACGTATTGAACAGAATGTCTTCCAAAACAAACCTGTGGTCTACTTGGCTACATCTCCAGGCCCAGGCGGTGCGCAGAGCGTACTGGCAGCCGCGACGGGATCGGCTCACTTCTTTGGTGCTGAGGTAAAAGCGTCGCTATCTGTGCCCAACTTCTACGATAATTTTGACTTAGAAGGCAGCGAGTGTAAAAGCGAAGATATCGCTGAACGAGTTAAGCAAGCTGTCGCAAAACTGGTTTAATATCAATCTCAGCATGCGTTTAACAGTGCTTGCTGTTTAAGTCGTAGATAGCCGACTTGTCGATTTCAGTGATGTTTCTGTGATATTCCCGATGGTGTTATTTATTCACTATCGGGAATGAGCAGAATAAATCAGCGGTTAAAGCGTCGTAATCGCCTTTCCTTTTCTTAATTTGCGTACCCACATTCGGCTAGGGTGCAACGTTTCCAATACATTGACAGGCAGTGGCAACGGATCACCACAGATCTGCGAGGCCAATACTTCTGCCATTAGCGGGGCTGAACTTAGTCCTCGCGATCCTAACCCCAACAAACAGAATAAGTTCGGAAATTGATGTGCCGGTTGCACTTCTTGAGGTTGTTTATGTTGTAAGTCCGCGTATTGTTCTTCGATTTTTGCGAAGTCCCCGACATTACCAACAAACGGTAAATGATCACGGCTGACGCAGCGAATACCTTGACGTGACTCATTCGTGCTTACATCAACCTCGCTTACCCACTCTTGGTTGGGAAGGCACTTTCGTAGCTTTTCGACATTATCTAATTGTGCGCCTTCATCGAACTCAAAATCTAAGTGCTTACGGTCGTAACTTGCACCAATACAAAGGTGTTGGTTGTTCGGATTGACTGGCGTCATATAGCCGTCGTAGCAAAGCACGGTTTTTAATTGATTGAGCTTTTCTGTCGCAGGCACATGACTGACTTGCCCTTTTACTTTCCCCATTGGTAGCTCTGCGGTTTGGCGCAAGGTTTGGAATTCGTGTCCGTTGGCGACGACAACAACAGAATGCTCGAATGTTTTGCCATTCGCCTGCAAAATCCAAATTTGACGTTGTGTATCCCATTCCAATGCATCGACATTGTGCTCAAACTTAGCCGAAAAAGAGGTCTTCTGCTCCAGGTGAGCGATTAAATTCCGAGTGAACTCTGCTGGGCACATCCAACCCCCCAAGGGGTAGTGCACAGACGCCATATCAATCGGTAACCCAATCCTTTCTGCGGTTTCTTGTGCAGACAGCTTATTAATTAACTCAGAAGGGAAATTCCCACCCAGCATCTTTTCGAGTTTTTCGGTCGACTTGTCATCCCACATCAATTGAGTGACGCCACACCAATCGTGGTCAAAGGTGAGGTCGTTTGCCATTTGCTCGACGAATTGGCGCGCGAACAAAAAAGCTGGCGCAAATACACGAGAAACGCCAGTGTGCGGTCCATTCAATAATGGATAAATCGCACCTTGACGATTTCCTGATGCGCCCTCGGCAGGCTGTTTGTCTTTACAATATAGTGTGACATGTTGACCACGACGTAACAGCGTTTTGGCGAGTGTCGCACTTGCGATACCGCTCCGATGATCGCGATTGAGTTAAGATTCGTCGCGGGTGTACGGTTAAACCAAGGCAGGTGATTAGAGTGACGTTTGCGTTGTTCCAACACGCCTGCGATCATCTCCCGTTTGGTGCCAAAGCCTTTCACCTTTTTCATGGTGAATCCCGCTTCGTTCAGTCCACGCCGAACAAACCCGGCAGCGGTAAAAGTAGCGACGGTACAGCCTGGTTTAGCCAAATTTGCCATGCCGTTAAACAGATTTTGGTTCCACATTTCTGGATTTTTACTCGGAGCAAAACCGTCCAAGAACCAAGCATCAATTAACCCCATTTCTCCGTAAGGCACTTGTGGCATGCAGTCTTTAATGTCACCAAACCATAAGTCGAGGGTGATAGCGCCATCTTCCAAAACAATTCGATGACATTCAGGAACCGCGGCCGGATAGTGCTGTTGCAACTTTTCTGCGAACTCGGCCAATTCAGGCCAAGCTTGGTGCGCCTTTTTAAGATCGTCTATGTTTAAAGGGTATTTTTCAAAACTGACGAAGTGGAGCTCTTGTAGTGGCGCATCCGGATGGTTGAGACGAAATTCGTTAAACCATTGCCACACGGCTAAAAAGTTTAAGCCTGTACCAAATCCGGTTTCACCAATCACGAAGCGTCGTTGGTCAAATTCTTGCCATCTTTGTGGAATAGAATTTTGTTTGAGAAAAACGTAGCGTGTCTCTTCAAGACCGTTTACGTTAGAGAAGTAAACATCATCAAATTGGTCTGAAACTGGAGTACCCGCTTCGTTCCATCCAAGTTCTGCGTTTTTTATTAAAGTCATAGAGATAAAATTTGTGATTTGGCGCGCTAACAATGGGGTGATTGTACGAATTTATGGGAAAGCTGACCACTTTTGTTGACTATCTTAGTTATCATCTAGCAGATTTTTGAATTATAGGAATGTCATAATGAAACGAGTCGTAATCACCGGTATGGGTATTGTTTCAAGTATCGGTAACAACGTCGAAGAAGTTCTAGCGTCTCTTAAAGCGGGCAAGTCTGGCATCACTGCATCTGAGCAGTTCAAAGAACATGGTCTTCGTTCTCAAGTTTGGGGTGATCTAAAAATTAACCCTGCTGAACATATTGACCGTAAGCAGATGCGCTTTATGGGTGATGCGGCCGCGTATGCATACCTATCAATGCAGCAAGCCATCGAAGACGCTGGTCTTACAGAAGACCAAGTCTCCAACGACCGTACTGGTATTGTTGCGGGTTCTGGTGGTGCTTCTGCGTACAACCAAACAGTCGCAACAGATACCATGCGTGCGAAAGGCGTAAAACGTGTGGGTCCATACATGGTACCTCGTACGATGTCGTCAACCGTTTCTGCGTGTCTTGCCACACCATTTAAGATTCGTGGTGTGAACTACTCAATGAGTTCGGCTTGTGCAACATCAGCACACTGTATCGGCCATGCGATGGAGTTGATCCAACTTGGCAAGCAAGACATTGTTTTCGCTGGTGGTGGTGAAGAGCTTGACTGGTCTCAAACAATGATGTTTGACGCAATGGGCGCACTATCAACGAAATACAACGACACGCCAGACCAAGCGTCACGTACCTATGATGCAGATCGCGACGGTTTCGTTATCTCTGGTGGCGGCGGCATGCTGGTTGTCGAAGAGCTTGAGCATGCACTGGCTCGTGGCGCAAAAATTTACGGTGAGATCGTTGGCTACGGTGCGACCTCTGATGGCTACGACATGGTAGCACCATCAGGTGAAGGTGCGATCCGTTGTATGAAGATGGCGATGCAAGACGTTGACGGTGTGGATTACATCAACACGCATGGTACATCGACACCAGTTGGAGATGTGAAAGAGCTTGGCGCAATTCAACAACTATTTGGTGAGAATAGTCCAGCAATCTCGGCAACAAAAGCAATGACGGGTCACGCACTAGGCGCAGCTGGTGTGCACGAAGCGATTTACTCAACGCTTATGCTAGACAAAAACTTTATTGCACCAAGCATCAATATTGAAAACTTGGACGAAGCAGCGAAAGGCCTAGACATCGTGACAGAAGCTCGTGATGCAGAGCTAACGACAGTCATGTCAAACAGCTTTGGCTTTGGCGGCACAAACGCAACTTTGGTTATTAAAAAGTACCAAGGTTAACTGAATTTGTTGGGGCTCCACGAGCGTGATATCGGCGCCAACAATCCAGTTTCCAGAGCTTGATCAGTCACTCTGATCGAACAGACGCAGACTCTATCCCATGGAGAGCGGGATAGGATCCTTTTGTTCTGGAATTTCGCCCGGCTAATTAGCCGGGTTTTTTCTTTTCTACTCTTTGGTGCTATTTCTTGAGATTTTTCACGAAAAGGGCACAATCACTGCAACTTAAAAAAATGGAACTTAAAAACGCTGCCACTATGAAAATTGTTGTTGATGAAAACATGCCTTACGCTCAAGAGCTGTTTAGCCAGCTTGGTGAAGTGATTCTAAAACCTGGTCGTACGTTGACTGCAGACGATTTGGTTGATATCGATGCACTAATGATTCGCTCGGTCACTAAGGTGAATGCGGATCTGATCAGTAAGGCGAATAAACTCAAGTTTGTTGGCACTGCCACGGCTGGTATGGACCATGTTGACCAAGCGCTTTTGCAACAAAAAGATATTTTCTTTACTGCGGCACCTGGTTGCAACAAAGTCGGCGTCGCCGAGTATGTGTTTAGTGTAATGATGGTGCTTGCACAGCAGAAAGGTTTTTCTGTCCTTGATAAGACTGTGGGTATTGTCGGAGCAGGACAAGTTGGCAGCTACTTGGAAAAATGCTTGAAAGGTATGGGGATCAACGTACTGATAAACGATCCGTTTAAGCAACAAGAAGGCGACCCTCGTAGCTTTACGCCACTTGATGAGCTTATCAAATCGTCAGACATCATTTCGTTGCACACACCAATTACTAAAGATGGCCAACATCCAACACATCATATGTTTGATGAAAGCGTATTAAACGGTTTGCGTGCTGATCAAATTCTTATCAATGCGGCACGTGGCCCTATTGTAGACAACAGTGCACTTAAGCGTCGGTTACAGAAAAACGATGGCTTTACCGCAGCATTGGACGTGTTTGAGTTTGAACCAGAGGTTGATATGGAGCTTCTGCCTCTGCTAGCATTCGCAACCCCTCACGTTGCAGGCTATGGCCTGGAAGGGAAAGCTCGTGGCACGACAATGATCTTTAATCGTTACTGCGAGTTTTTAAATAACGAATTACGCGCGCATGCCAGTGATTTGTTGCCAACCGCGCCAGTGCCAACAATCGTGTTGGACAGAGAGTGGGATGAAGCAACACTGCATAACATTACGCAGTTAATCTATGATGTGCGTAAAGATGACGCTCTTTTCCGTCGTGAAATCAGTAAGCCAGGTGCGTTTGATGCCATGCGTAAAAATTACTGGGATCGCCGTGAATACAGCGCTGTCACGCTAGTGGGCAATGATAAATGTAACCTTGAACCATTAGCAGAACTAGGTTTTCAAATTGAGGTAAGTCAATGAGCCAGCAATACAATGTTGCCATTTTAGGTGCGACCGGTGCGGTCGGTGAAACAATTTTAGAAGTGCTTCAAGAACGCAAATTCCCAGTGGGTGACATTCACTTATTGGCAAGTGAGCGTAGCGAAGGCAAGACTTATCGCTTTAATGGCAAAACGGTTCGCGTACAAAACGTGGAAGAGTTTGACTGGTCTCAAGCTCACATTGCGTTGTTTTCTGCCGGTAGTGAACTCTCTGAAAAATGGGCGCCAATCGCTGCAGATGAAGGTGTTATCGTTATCGACAACACTTCGCAATTCCGTTACGAGTATGATATTCCTCTTGTTGTACCAGAAGTAAACCCAGAGGCGATTGCCGAGTTCCGTAACCGCAACATTATCGCGAACCCAAACTGTTCAACCATCCAAATGTTGGTGACATTGAAGCCTATTCACGATGCAGTTGGCATCGAGCGTATTAATATATCTACCTACCAATCAGTATCTGGTGCCGGTAAAGGTGGTATTGACGAGCTAGCGGGTCAAACGGCTAAGCTTCTAAACGGTATGCCAGCAGATAAGAAGCAATTCTCGCAACAAATTGCGTTTAACTGTATTCCGCAAATCGATCAAATGATGGAAAATGGCTACACCAAAGAAGAAATGAAGATGGTGTGGGAAACACAAAAAATCTTCAACGATCCGTCGATCACAGTCAATCCAACCTGTGTACGAGTTCCTGTATTCTATGGTCATGCCGAAGCCCTTCACATTGAAACGCGTTCACCAATTGATGCACAAGAAGTTATCAATTTGCTAGGTCAAACTGAAGGCATTGAAGTTTTTCAAGGTGAAGATTTCCCAACTCAAGTTCGTGACGCTGGCGGAAAAGATCACGTTATGGTTGGCCGTATTCGAAACGACATCAGTCACCATAGTGGTATCAACTTGTGGGTTGTTGCCGATAATGTTCGCAAGGGTGCTGCGACAAATGCAGTGCAAATAGCGGAAGTACTGGTACGTGATTACTACTGATATTCGCGATAACGTTTTAGTGGACGTCTTTTAGTGAACTTTAAGCCTCGCATGATGCGAGGCTTTTTTACGCGAATCGAAAGTAAATGTGTGAGATTGGTACTAATCTGGCAGGCCCCACACATTTTTTTCCTTAAGGGCTATAGTTTTGTACGCTATATCCGATATATTTAGCTGATCACCGTTTTCAATTGTATTGAGCACAAAACTGAGCCTCCTATGCATCAAATTTATAAGCGCTTACTGACGACTCTTGTGTTGATAAGTGCGACTCAGACATCGCCAGTGGTTCAAGCCGAAGCAATTCGCCTTGTTGGACCGTCAGGTGAAGTGCAGTCTTCTCCTCGTTACTCCGAAGAGATTGAGCGAGCATTACCTGCTCCTCCTGTTAATAACCAGCCTTCACGTTTTTATGGCCCAACAGGAGAAAACCAAACGCTTTGGTCTATTGCTTCTCAGCTTAGACCTTCGCGAAGCGTAAGCGTGCAACAGACACTTCTTGCTATTTACCGAATCAATCCTCAGGCGTTTGATCAACAAAATATTCATGAGCTTATCCCTGGCAGTCGACTTCGTATTCCTTCACTCGAGCAAATACAAAGTGCATCTACTCAGCAGGCTGTTGCGATAATGAAAGCGCATGAGGCGCGTCTCGCACAGCCAAAACCTGCTCAGTCTCAATCAGCTTTGGCTCAACAACCTGTGCCTCAAAAACCTGTGCCAAAGCAGAGTGTTCAGCCAGAAGTAACTTCTGTACCTGTTGAACAACCCGATCCAAAGCCGGCCGTTCAGAGCGCAGTGTCAACATCCGCAGAGCAGACCGCGAGTCCAGTCGAAACCACTCCGTCAGTCACACAGAGTATCCCTGTGATTGCCACGCCACCAGTCAGTACATCAACGGTAGGCGAGCAACAAGTCAGCGCATTAAAGAATAAACTTCAGCAAAACGCTCAAAGCGAAATTCAATCTTTGGAAGAGAAAAATCACCGTTTACGCCTGATGCTATCGGATGTTCAAAACGAAGTGGACTCGCTGAAAACAGAACTTAATGATCAAGAAAGAATTCGGACTGAAGTCGAAAAGTTATTGGCTGAAGAGCGCGAGCGTCTTGCTGAGCAACAGCGTTTGCAGCCATCAACTATAGATAAAATACTATCGAATGGCTGGTTAGTTGCTTTATCCGCGTTGATACCGGGAGCATTACTCGCTTTATGCATTGTGATGTTACTTGGCCGCCGTTCAAGCAAGGAAGATGAACCCGCTCAACAAGAAGCGAGAGAAAGTGATCCGTTAGCGGTGCCAATCGGGCTTGATACGGAAGACGAACTCGAAGAAGAGCTGAGTCTGGATGAGGATTTGTTCGCAGAGGATGAGACTGATAAGCCAGAAGAACAAGTGGATGAGCCTCAGCTTGATGACGACGTTTTCGCTAATCTTGATGAAGAAGAGTTGGACTTCAACCTTGAAGGTGATGATGGGGAAGATCCATTTGCTGACATTGGTGATGATGGAGAGCTCGCGATTGATTTTGAAGAGTTTGACTCTTCGAGCAGCAGTATAGAAGTTAATAGTGACGAGCGCGCGCTAGGTTTAGAAGAAATGGAGCGAGCACTTGACCTGTCGACATCGGATTTAGAAGAACAGGATGAAGAGAGTGGCTTTGATCTTACACCAGAAGAAAATACTGGCGAGATATCAGAGGACGAACTTGCCGAGCTGTTAGCAGAAGACGATTCGTCGCAAACGGAGCCGACAGACACTATTGAGCAAGATGATCTTGACGAGCTGTTTGCTGAATTGAGTGACGACGAATTGGAGCTTGGAACGGCAGAGTCACAATCGACGTCACCAGCTCCAGAGCAAGGGTTTAGTGCAGGTGAAGCAACGGATGATGATATTGATGAGTTGTTAGCTGCTTATGAAACATCAACGCCTAACGATTCGGATGATGACCTGTTTGACGAAGAGGATTGGCAACTAGCCGAACCTGACAGCGAGCAGGCAACTGATATTCAATCGTCTAACGAAGATGACGTGTTGGATGAACTCGAGCTGTTGTCTGGGTTTAGTGATGATGAAGACGAGTTTGACTTAGATAGCACTGAGTTATTGGATGAGTTGGTCGAGTTTGAAGACGAGGAATCCGATGATGAGTTTGATCCTCTCAATGAATTAGAATCCCTGTCTGGTTTTGATGACGATGATCCGTCGGAAACGTTAGAGGCAGATAGTGTCGATTTGCTTGATGAACTTATCGATAACGATATCAACCTCGAATCGGAAGACGACGGTAATACCGAACTCGATCCATTTGACGATTTAATTCGTGAAGATAAAGCAAGCGATTCTGAGTCTGTTAGTGAAGAAGATGATTTACTGGCTTCGCTCGGTTTTGGCGATCTAGAACCTCAAGCTGATACGCAATCCGAGTTTGCTGATGAGCTAGAAGAGGCATTGGGTGCGCATGCAGAAAAAGAAAGCATGAATGATGAGCTTTCGGCACAAGAAAACGTAAATGATGAGCCGGAAGTCGATATTGATACGCTCCTCAATGAAGCTAAAACGAGCCCAGCAGAATCTGATCTCAGTCAGAATGATACCGAGGATAAACCGCAAGCAACAGCATCAAGCACCAACGAACGATTTGACACTGAAGCGTTCTTGGGGGACTTGGAGGATATGTACCCAGAACCTGATCCATTGCTCAGTGATTCAGAAGATTGGCTTGATCTGAGTAATGACGCGGTACAACTATCTGAGCAAGCTAGGCCCGCTGATGAACTGGAGTTAGAGGCTGCGTCAACAGAAGACCGTGACTTAGACGCTAGAGTAGAGCCGGAACGACAAGCAGAAGAGCCTGAATCTACCGATGAAGAAGGGCTGATTGACGACGATACGGCGTTGACGCAAGAGAGCCAAGAGGCGGGTGACAATCAAACACAAGTTGAGGATGAAAGCTTAGCTCATGATGAACGCATGCTTGACGATGCATCTGAGCCTGAGCAACCTGCGTTTACCCCGACTCCCAATACGGTAGAGAATGAGTTTGGCATACCGCAAGAAGAAGATTGGCTACTCGACGATATAGCGGGTAATACAGCTGATGAGCCAATTCAAGATGACAGTGAAACGGAATCTCGCGAAGCGGCTGA
Organism: Vibrio mytili; assembly: GCF_000830505.1. Classification (GTDB taxonomy): domain Bacteria; phylum Pseudomonadota; class Gammaproteobacteria; order Enterobacterales; family Vibrionaceae; genus Vibrio; species Vibrio mytili. Next base: position 71,264 of record NZ_JXOK01000042.1, read on the forward strand.
TGAAGAACTACGTTTTGATGACATAGAGTTTCCTGAGTTTGACGAACAGGACGCGATAGCGTCTATGGCAGATACGCAAGACTTCCAACTAGACAATACCGATCTCTCTGCGTTCGATGAAGATGAGCTGTTTTCATCCGTATTGGACGAGACGGCTAAGCCGGAAGAACAGATTGAGTCTAAAGTTGACGTTCAAGACGAACTCGATATTGCGGAGCCTGCGTC
>NZ_JXOK01000043.1 GCF_000830505.1 Vibrio mytili
AAGCAGACTTAGCGCTGAGTTTGGCGCTTGTTTCGCTTGCGCCAGGATAGAACTTGACGCTTGCGATAGAATTTGTGACTTGGTCATCGCGGTGGTTTCTTTCGCGAAGTCAGTATCTTTGATACGGCTCTTCGACGCGTTCACGTTTTCGTTGATGTTATCCAAGTTGTTGATGGCATGGTTGAAACGGTTTTGGAACGCACCCAATTCTGCGCGGTGGCTGTCCACATACTTCAATGCTGCATCGATAATCGCGACTGACTCTTGCGCGCCGCCCACGGACGTTACATCAATAGTGTTAACTGTGACTTCTTGTCCGTCACCAAAGCCAAGCTCACCCGCCAAACCACCAGATAGTGATACTTCACCATCAACTTTGTTGTTACCGGCAAAAATTTGCAGTTTGCCATCTTGGTCCACCGACGCTTTCACTAGGTCTGTTTGACCATTGATGTAGGTTGCAAGCTCTTCAATATCATCGCCTTGCTTTGCGTTAATGGTGATCTCTTGCTCTTGGCCAAAGCTGTCTGTCAGGCTGATGTTAAGATCAGAACTGTCTGCAGACACACTCCAGTTTTTGTCTTTCGCGTTTTCAGCTTGGTAGCTGACACCACCCATCATTTTGTTGTCTGAGCGCATGTCTTTTAGCTCAAGCATCACGGCTTCACCGTTGTCTGCGCCGATTTGGAACGACTTAGCACCATGAGTACCGTTTAGCAGTTTGTTACCACCAAAAGACGTGGTTTCTGCGATACGGTTTAACTCATCATTCAATGCCGTCACTTCTTCTTGAATCGCCACACGCTCTGCTTTTGAGTTCGAGCCGTTTGCTGATTGTAGCGATAAATCACGCATGCGTTGCAGAATGTTGGTCGTTTCGTTCATTGCGCCTTCAGCGGTCTGGGCAATGGAGATACCGTCATTCGCATTACGTACCGCGACATCCAAACCACGACTTTGGACATTCAAGCGATTGGAAATTTGCAGACCCGCTGCGTCGTCCTTCGCGCTGTTGATTTTAAAGCCTGAAGATAGACGCTCCATCGACGTTTGTTGAGCGGAGTTTGCGTTGTTTAGGTAACGCTGAGCGGTCATTGCTGATACGTTTGTGTTTACATTCACTGCCATGGTGATTTCTCCAATTGATTTTCCGGTGTAGCGGTTTCCGACGTCTCGGAAAACCAAGTAGTTCTCTCAAAGTTACTTTTATTAACGAC
>NZ_JXOK01000044.1 GCF_000830505.1 Vibrio mytili
GGTATTACGACTGTCGGTCAAATCGCTGGCTCTAACTCACTTGTGCAACAATCTATTGTAACCAATGCGAACCTATTTACTGGCGAATAATGGTTCTTTGGAGAAAGCGATGCGTTTGGCAGTCTGTACCTTGAGTATGATCGTTGCCTTTTCTGCACTCGCTGATGACATTGTGTTATCTGACGAAGAAGTTAGCTTGGATATCATGAGTGAATCAAGAGGGGGACAAAACGTGGAACTCGACTTGATTTATGCAAACTCTGATATCAATGGTATTTCGTCAGATAATGTCGCGTCTAATACGGTGAGCGGAAACAATATCCTATCGCCAGGTGCATTTGCGGACAGTTCCGGACTATCGAGCGTGATTCAAAACACAGGTAACAACGTATTAATCCAGAACTCAACCGTAGTTAACCTGACACTCAAGTAAATACCTATGAAACTTTGGCGT
>NZ_JXOK01000045.1 GCF_000830505.1 Vibrio mytili
GGATGCGCAGTATAGGGAGTTGAGAAATTAGCACAAGCGTTTTTTTCAAAAAAAAACCCAACCGAGCAAATAACAACCAATCCGTCTAAAAAGGTGGCAATACAAGCCGCTCAGAGCATTAATTTGGCTCACCAGCCTTTCCTCTATAGTTAACAGGGATAATTAACAGGTCTTATTCTACTGTGGAATTGGGCTGGCGTTACTTAATGTAAAGGTCACTTGAGAGGACAACTATTCCAGAGCAGCTAAAATGGAACAATGACTGGCGTCATCATTAATATGCCCACAACATGCATCGTTGATCTTCTTAAGCGCTAAACGAATCTTTGTTAGCTGATGAATTTTCTCATCGATAAGCTCTAACTTGGCTGTAGTGATTGCTTTCACTTCGGCGCAGCTGTGCTCTGTCGCTTCGAGTTTGATTTCCAATAGATCTTTAATCTCATCCAAGCTCAATCCAAGCTGTTTAGCCTTAAGAATAAAGTGAACCTGTTTTTGATTTTCCTCATTATAGAGGCGATAACCAGATTCACTTCGCTTAGCAGGTCGAATCAATTCATTTTTTTCGTAGAAACGCAATGTATCAGCCGTTACACCACAGCGTTTTGCTAACTCACCTATCTGAAACATAACTTCCTCTATTAACTATCTCGTTACTTTTGAAGTCAAAGTTAGAGATTTTTGCAATTATTTTTGAGATGCCAAACGATTGCGCGAGCTTTTTTGTAATAAATTAGTTAGAATACGCGCCATCAAATGCTGGAGACTGTTTTAGACAGAAACATCATAAAAGGTCTTTACCAAAACTGGCCAATATTTTACCCATATGAGGTAAAAACAAGTTCATTTTTGGCAAACATCTTTAACTCCCGTGAATTTGAGGAAAATGGAAGCATGAACAACGCTCGCCCTATTCGCCGTGCGCTAATCAGCGTATCAGACAAAACAGGTATTGTTGAGTTTGCACAAGCTCTTGCTGAGCGCGGTGTCGATATCCTATCTACTGGTGGTACAGCTCGTCTACTAGCTGAACAAGGCATTGCAGTAACTGAAGTATCTGACTACACAGGTTTCCCAGAAATGATGGACGGCCGCGTCAAAACGCTTCACCCGAAAGTTCATGGTGGTGTGCTAGGTCGCCGCGGTCAAGATGATGACGTGATGGAAAAGCACGGCATTAACCCAATCGATATGGTTGTCGTTAACCTATACCCATTCGCTGAAACCGTTGCTAAAGACAGCTGCACTCTGGCTGACGCAGTAGAAAACATTGACATCGGCGGCCCAACTATGGTTCGCTCTGCTGCGAAAAACCACAAAGACGTAACCATCGTTGTTAATGCTCACGATTACGATCGCGTAATTGCTGAAATGGATTCTAACGACAAGTCTCTTACTTTAGAAACACGTTTCGACCTTGCCATTGCCGCATTTGAACATACTGCTTCCTACGATGGCATGATTGCTAACTACTTCGGCACTATGGTTCCATCTTATGGCGAGAACAAAGAAGGCGACGAAGAGTCAAAGTTCCCTCGCACTTTCAACCAGCAGTTCGAAAAGAAACAAGATATGCGCTACGGTGAAAACAGCCACCAGGCAGCTGCATTCTACGTAGAATCTAATCCAGAAGAAGCATCGGTTTCAACTGCACGCCAAATCCAAGGCAAAGCCCTTTCTTACAACAACATCGCGGACACCGATGCAGCACTTGAGTGTGTCAAAGAGTTCGACGAGCCAGCATGTGTGATAGTAAAACACGCGAACCCATGTGGCGTTGCTCTAGGTAAAGATATTCTAGAAGCATATAACCGTGCTTACCAAACAGACCCAACATCAGCGTTCGGTGGCATCATCGCATTCAACCAGGAATTAGATGCAGAAACAGCAAAAGCTATCGTAGAGCGTCAATTCGTTGAGGTAATTATCGCACCTTCTGTGTCTGCAGCCGCCGTCGAAGTGGTTGCAGCCAAGAAAAACGTTCGACTACTTGAGTGTGGCGAATGGACGACTAAAACGACTGGCTTCGATATTAAACGTGTAAACGGTGGTCTACTGGTTCAAGACCGTGATCAAGGTATGGTGAGTTTGGATGACCTTAAAGTGGTATCTAAACGTCAACCAACTGAAGAAGAGCTAAAAGATGCTCTATTCTGCTGGAAAGTCGCGAAGTTTGTAAAATCCAATGCGATTGTTTACGCAAAAGGCGATATGACAATTGGTGTTGGTGCGGGCCAAATGAGCCGCGTGTATTCAGCAAAAATTGCAGGCATTAAGGCTGCAGATGAAGGTTTAGAAGTTGCAGGCAGCGTAATGGCCTCAGATGCATTCTTCCCATTCCGTGACGGTATTGATGCAGCAGCGGAAGCGGGCATAAAATGTGTGATTCAACCGGGTGGTTCTATGCGTGATGATGAAGTTATCGCAGCAGCAGACGAGCATAATATGGCGATGATCTTTACTGGCATGCGTCACTTCCGCCACTAAGTACAGGTTACTATGCCCAACGGGCTGTTGATCGCCCTGCCACCAGCGCAGGGCCCAATAAAGAATGATTGTTTAAGGATAGTATCATGCAAGTTCTAGTAATCGGCGCAGGTGGCCGTGAACACGCACTCGGTTGGAAAGCCGCTCAAAATCCAGATGTTACCACTGTATTCGTGGCACCAGGTAACGCAGGTACAGCGCTTGAGCCCAAGCTAAAAAACGTCAATATTGACGTAGAAAACACTGCTGAGCTTGTTGCATTTGCGAAAGAGAACGCCATTGCGCTGACCATCGTTGGCCCTGAAGCACCACTTGTTATCGGTGTTGTGGATGCGTTTAATGAAGCGGGTCTACCTATTTTTGGTCCAACTCAAGCAGCGGCTCAGTTGGAAGGCTCAAAGGCATTTACGAAAGACTTTTTGGCTCGCCACAAAATCCCAACAGGCGCCTACGCTAACTTTACCGAAATTGAGCCAGCGTTGGCTTATGTACGTGAGCGAGGCGCACCGATCGTAGTAAAAGCAGACGGTTTAGCCGCGGGTAAAGGCGTTATTGTCGCCATGACGCTAGAAGAAGCGGAAGACGCAATCAAAGACATGCTGGCAGGCAACGCTTTTGGTGACGCAGGGAGTCGCGTCGTTATCGAAGAATTCCTAGACGGAGAAGAAGCAAGCTTCATCGTTATGGTTGATGGTGAGAACGTATTGCCTATGGCCACTAGCCAAGACCACAAACGTGTCGGTGACCAAGATACAGGTCCAAACACGGGCGGCATGGGCGCATACTCTCCAGCTCCAGTCGTAACTCCAGAGATTCATAACCGTATCATGGATGAAGTCATCTATCCGACGGTACGTGGTATGGCGGCTGAAGGTCATCCATACACAGGTTTTCTTTACGCAGGTCTGATGATTGATAAAGATGGCACACCTAAAGTGATCGAATACAACTGTCGATTTGGTGACCCAGAGACTCAACCTATCATGATGCGAATGCAATCAGACTTGGTAGAACTTTGTCTGGCCGCTGTTGACAAGAAGCTGGATCAAATCGAATCGAAGTGGGATCCTCGTGCATCGATTGGCGTCGTTCTTGCTGCCGGTGGTTACCCAGCCGCGTACAACAAAGGTGATATTATTTCTGGCTTACCCCAAGCAGAAGTAGAAGGCGAAAAAATCTTCCATGCAGGTACGGAAAACAAAGAGGGCCATGTAGTAACGAATGGTGGCCGCGTCCTTTGTGCAACAGCATTGGGTAAAAGCGTTTCAGAAGCCCAGCAACGTGCCTATAAGCTTGCACAACAGATCAGCTGGGATGGTATGTTCCATCGCAACGATATCGGTTACCGTGCTATTGCTCGTGAAAAGCAGAAATAAAAACATCTGAGTAAATTAAGTTAAGAAGGCGCATCATGCGCCTTTTTTTATCGGTACATTCCCAATTCCCAGATGCGTAGCTCGGCTGGAATGATGAAGCGAGCGCTAATCTAGGTATTATTCAGAAATGAACTTGGGACGCGGCAAACAATCAAAGTTTTCATCATGGAGCAACAATAGTTCATCTACCGTAGCTTGGTTCCGTGACTCTTTACCAATAAATGCCAAGTAGCTTTCTATTGACGACAAACGGTCAATGACCACTTTTGGTAAAGCTTGACTCACCTCTAGCCTCTCGAGTTTGTCTCCCGAACACGTTTCAAATACGTCTCCGTCCCAATGCCCCTGTATTAAATGTTGTCCATTACGAGACTGCTCTTTACTCAATGCGATGACATGATTTGCTTCAGATTTGTATTTTTCTAACTGCTCGCGCTGTAAAGGCAGCACTTTATTGTTGACACGATACTGTTGATATACGGCGTCACCATCTTTGTTAAAGCGAATGTGGACTTGAAAAGGCACCAAGGTATCCTGATGAAAATCGGCTTGTTCACCCTTTCGAATCAACTCTCTTAACTCGCCTTGCTCCCAGCGATAATCGCTTTCATACCTGCCTTGCGCCCCCATAGAAACATGGTCAGCTGCCGAAATTGCTCGGTTAAATCGTTCGGTCGTCCAATATAAACTGCTGGTATCCCCCGCACTATTCCCACCAGAGAAATGAGTTAATGGTTCTAGGTTTTGTGTTTCAACAGATGAACAACCAAATAAGGAAAGACTAGAGAAAAGAATAGAAGTGAGTAGATGTTTTTTCATAAAATTGCACCGAGGCAGGATACCTCGGTGCATTTTAGCTTAGTTTACTGATTCTTTCAGTGCTTTACCTGCTACAAATGCAGGAACATTTGCTGCTGCAATTTGAATCTCATCGCCAGTCTTTGGATTACGACCAGTACGTGCAGCACGGTGGTTTACTTTGAATGTACCAAAACCAATTAGTTGAACTTGGTCACCCTCTTTTAGTGCGCCAGTTACACCTTCAAGAGTCGCTTCAAGAGCAGCTTTTGCTTGTGCTTTTGATAGGTCTGCTTTCTCTGCGATAAAGTCGATTAATTGGGTCTTGTTCATTAGGTTTCCCTTCTCATAGGTTATCGAATTCGTCTCACTCTAAAACATAAATGCCCCATCTGGCAAAGGTTTGTAGTCGATCTTTCGATTTTATGACGTACTTTTAGCCATAATATGAGTATTAACTCACAGTTTGTTACCAATTGAACTCCGAAACCCCTTGCTTTCCAAGCCTCTAGGACCAATTTATAAGACTGTTTTACAGCGATTATCGCGGTAAATTCATACTACATGAGGATATTCAAAGGCTACTATGCTGCTGCTATTTTTTTATATTTCGATTGCGATTGGCGTTTCGTTTATCTGTTCAGTATTGGAGGCTGTACTCCTCAGTATCAGCCCAAGCTATATTGCACAGCTCAAACAACAAGAGCACCCTGCGGCTGAACAACTGTCTAAGCTCAAGTCCGATATTGATCGGCCGCTCGCCTCAATTCTAACGCTCAACACTATTGCTCATACGATTGGAGCGCAACAGCTGGTGCCCAAGCTGCTGCCGTTTTTGGTAGTCAAGCGCTCGGAATTTTCTCGGCTGTACTTACGTTTGCTATTTTAGTTTTTTCTGAAATCGTCCCTAAAACGATTGGTGCGACCTACTGGCGACAGCTGGCTCCTACTGCCGCTATCTCATTACGCTGGATGGTATGGGCTTTAACTCCTTTCGTATGGTTTTCAGAACAAATAACCAAACGTCTGTCTCGCAATCACGAAGCACCGAAGATGCGTGATGAATTGTCCGCAATGGCTATTCTTGCTCGTGAAAGCGGTGAGTTTGCAGAAGGGGAATCTAAAATCCTTAGCAACCTTCTGGGAATTCAAAACGTACCCGTGACACAAGTTATGACTCCACGTCCCGTCGTATTTCGTGTCAATGCGACCAAAACGATTGATATGTTTTTAGAACAACATAAGGATACGCCGTTCTCGCGTCCACTGGTTTATAGTGAACAAAAAGATAACATCATCGGTTTTGTCCACCGCCTAGAACTGTTCAAGTTACAGCAGTCAGGTGAGGGGCATAAGCAGTTAGGTGCGGTCATGCGACCTATACAGGTAGTACTCAACAATACTTCACTACCAAAGGTTTTCGAGCAGATGATGACACATCGATTACAACTCACGCTTGTTGTCGATGAGTACGGTACGGTACAAGGGCTTGTCACGCTCGAAGATATTTTCGAGCACCTAGTGGGTGAGGAAATCATCGACGAAGCGGATAAGAGTACCGATATGCAAGAGCTGGCTTATCAACGCTGGGAAAAGTGGAAAGAGAAGCACGGCGTCATAGAAAGTCGTGATGACGACGAGGAAAGCAACGTCGAGCCCGCCGAAAAAGAGCAAGACGAACAAGAGTCAATAAAGACAGGAACACAATAGTCGGAATCTATCTCGGCTAAGCGAACACAAAAAAGGCATCCAACCGGATGCCTTTTAACATTACAGCGCAACACCAATGTTGCTGACACCTTCCTCACGCAGTTCTTCACGCAAGTCTTTAATTAAATTGATGTCACGCTCCGTCGTTTCACGCAATGGGCGGAAAATAGCCCACTGAATATCCCACTCGTCACATACTGCTTGGTTTTCTTTTTGGTTTTCGTTGGTGATCGGCTCACTGCCTTGCATCTGTTCGAGATCGACAACGGTTTGTATCGACTGCTGGCTCACTTTGAGCATTGAATCGAACAGGTAATCGCGATCCAACAGACCATGCAGCAGAGTAGATAGAGCTTGGCATGCATCCATTGCTGGATATACACCATAAAAATCAAACTCATCAGCGCTAGGAAATAACTCTTCTAATTTTTCTAACTGACGTTCAAAGTTCACTTTTGCACTCTTAACTGTCAGAATTTCCCATACACTATCAAGAATCGCTCGGTAAGCACGCGGTTCAGCAAATTCTGTAGTGTCACAAAACATCGCATAATTCGGATACATGCGTTCACACAGACACGCCATAAAGGTAATTTGTTGCCAAGGTTCTAGTTTTTCCAAACGAACCTGAAGAGGATTCTTAAGCATAGTTACTCAATCATTGAAGAAAAAAACAGCGAAAGTGTACTTGATTCATCACAGGGAAAAAAGTTAATGCCGCAGCCAAATAAGATTTTCCTGCTCTCTGAGCATCGTGACACCTACGAAACATTACTGACAGAAAAAAAACTGCCAGATCTTTGTATTACAGACAAGCCGTATGAAGCTCAAATTATACTGGCCGATCCTCCTTTGCTATCACAAAGGTTAGACGAATTTTCGCAACTTGAGTGGGTACAATCCACTTTTGCTGGGGTTAATGCCCTCATGTCTCGGGACTTACGTCAAGATTACACGTTAACCAACGTAAGAGGTATTTTTGGTCCTTTGATCGCTGAGTATGTGCTTGGGTATAGTATTGCACATTATCGTCACTTTCATCGCTACCATCAGCAACAGCAGAATAAACAATGGCAACCACACCTCTACACTTCATTGCGCGGCAAAACCATGGTGATTCTGGGCACGGGCAGTATTGGTTGTTATCTCAGTACTGCTGTGCAGTCGATGGGGATAAACACTATTGGAATCAATAGCACCGGCATTCCCACTGCTGGAGCAGAGTTTGGGCAAACATTTCACATCAATGAACTGACAAGTGCATTTAAACAAGCAGATATCGTAGTCAATACATTACCCAGTACACCACATACTCACCACCTATTGAATGAATCCACGCTAAGTCATCTCGAGCGGGCGTTACTGTTTAATGTTGGTCGAGGCGATGTATTGAACAATGAGGAGCTGCTTCTTGCTCTTGACAACTGCTGGGTAGAGCATGCTTTTCTCGATGTATTTGAACAAGAGCCCCTCGCAGAAACCCACCCTTTCTGGAGCTCGCCACAAGTGACCATCACACCACACATTGCGGCCCTAAGTTTCCCAGAACAAGTGAGCGAGATATTTGCCGATAATTATCTCGCTTGGCGAGATGGCTTCTCACTAAGACACCAGGTTGATTTCAACAAAGGATATTAGACCCTACATGTCACTCGCAGCATTGCTAAAACAAGTTAGAGCCTGTCAGATTTGCGCCAACGAGTTACCGTTGGGGGCAAATCCGGTCATTCAAGCAGGAAAAGAAGCCCGTCTACTGATTATCGGTCAAGCCCCAGGAACTCGGGTACATAAAACATCAATACCTTGGAATGATCCCAGCGGTGATCGACTGCGTCAATGGCTGGATATGGATAGAGAAATCTTCTATGACAAAAATAAAGTTGCCATTATACCCATGGGCTTCTGCTACCCTGGCAAAGGCGGCTCGGGTGATCTACCGCCACGTAAAGAATGTGCACCAGCTTGGCATCAAAAACTTCTGGAGCAGTTGCCAAATATTGAACTGACACTATTAATTGGCCAATATGCGCAGCAGTATTACCTGCCAACCCGTCCCAAAACCCTTACTCAGACCGTTCAACAATGGAAAGACTGGGAGCCAGACTTTATTCCGCTTCCCCACCCCTCTCCACGCAATACGTTATGGCTGAAGAAGAATCCTTGGTTTGAAACCGATGTGGTTCCCTATCTTCGACAACGAGTCCATTCGATGTTTTAGGTCACCAATGATCCAATTGCTTATTTATCTGTACAGGATAAAAAACACATAAAACAAAACACATTAACCGATTGTTAAATATAAAGTTATTATAAAATCGTGCAGCTCTATAAGTAATTAGATCATGGTAGGCCAAATACTGTAAGAGCTGTACACAAATAACTTTTAGGTAAAAAAATACCGACAATAAATGCCGGTATTGGATTTCGAATCATGTAAATTATTTGTGGTATGGTTTTGATAACTCGTGCACCGCTTCCACAAATACACCTGCATTTTCTGGTGGCACATCCAAATGAATCCCATGACCAAGATTAAATACATGGCCAGTGCCAGTATCGCCAAATCCTTCTAAAATACCCGCCACTTCTTCACGAATACGCTCAGGTGCAGCGTACAGCATGGATGGATCCATATTCCCCTGCAGAGCCACTTTATCACCGATACGTGCTTTAGCGTCGGCAATATTAATGGTCCAATCTAACCCAACCGCATCACAGCCTGTTGCGGCAATCTGCTCTAGCCACATACCACCATTCTTAGTAAATAGCGTCACAGGCACGCGGCGACCATCGTTTTCACGGATTAGACCATCAACAATTTTATGCATGTATTGCAGTGAGAATAGGTTGTAGTCACGAGGAGTCAGAACACCACCCCAAGTGTCAAATATCATGACAGATTGTGCACCTGCTTTAATTTGCGCATTGAGGTAATCAATCACGCTGTCTGCAAGCTTATCAAGCAAAAGGTGCAGAGTTTGCGGCTCAGCGTACATCATCTTCTTAATCTTAGTGAAGGCTTTGGAACTGCTCCCCTCTACCATATATGTGGCTAATGTCCATGGACTACCAGAAAAGCCGATCAATGGAACTTCACCTTGCAAGTCTTTACGAATTTGACGTACCGCATTCATAACATATTGCAACTCACCTTCAGGATCGGGCAAGCCAATTTTCTCTACGTCCGCCTTACAAGTGATTGGGTTGTCAAACACTGGCCCTTCACCTGCAGCAAAGCGCAAGCCAAGACCCATTGCATCTGGGATGGTTAAGATATCAGAGAACAAGATCGCAGCATCAAGCGGAAAACGGCGTAGTGGTTGAAGGGTTACTTCAGAAGCCAGTTCCGCGTTCTTACACAAAGACATGAAATCACCGGCTTGCGCACGTGTTGCTTTGTATTCAGGAAGGTAACGACCAGCCTGACGCATCATCCATACTGGCGTGTAATCCACAGGCTCTTTAAGCAGTGCGCGTAGATAACGATCATTTTTTAATTCAGTCATTCCGTATTTCCAACTAGTTAGGCTTTCTGAGAAAGCCACCATTCTATCACTGATTTAAGGTCAATAGCTGTGTGCTTTGCAACCTGGATCAAGTTATTAACTTTTAAATCAATGCTTAATTTGCACCCAATCCATAACAGTGTTAAAAATTTGTTCGCTAGCGAAAACTACAATTATAAACTGAGTACCCAGTACTCAGCATCTCATAACGACATCTTACTTACCCCCTCCCTCTCGGAGGGTTTTTTTTACTTATTTTCCAAGACACCCATTTCGATATCTTGCAAAGTTCGTTCGATCAGCGCGCGTGCAATGGTGCCCTCTGGCGCTACAGGAGGCATTTCTTCGGTGCTAAACCACTGAGCATCAGATAGCTCAGTATAATCAGGACTTAACTCTCCCGATTCATAGTCCGCTAAGAAAGCCATCATCATATTCGTTGGGAATGCCCACGGCTGACTACCAAAATAGCGTATGTTTTTTACCCTTACGCCCGTTTCTTCGTGGATTTCACGTGCAACGCACTCTTCCAGTGTTTCCCCAACCTCAAGAAAACCAGCGATAACCGTATACATCCCACTACGGTGCCTAGGGTGTTGAGCCAATAGGATTTTATTCTCTTTACGCACTGCAACAATGATGCATGGAAAGATCCGTGGGTAATGTAATGTACGACATTCTCCGCATTGCATCGCTAGCTGGTTATTATTGAGAAAATTTCGTCCCCCGCACAAGGGGCAAAAACGAAGACTTTGCGTCATATGCCCATATTGAACGGCTTTACTCAATAAGAGGAACAATGGCTCAGGGAAATGTAAACACTCTCGCAGCGAGACCAAGGGCAGATCATGTTCAAGATCAGAAACATTAACCCACATCACTGGATATTGTTGATATTCCCCAATTTTCTGTGCGCTTTTTTCCGGCAACGATAACTGGTTCGCAGAACCAAATGGCAAAGTGTCATCCACCAGCCACAGATCACTTCCCATCACAACACACCAGTAGGCATTCTCTACACGGTTTACATCACCTTTTCTTACCATGACACTATCCCTTTGCTTGAAGTTCATTCATTTTACTGGCAATCTAATTTCACACTAGAGTTTATCGTTACTCAAATTAACAATGATAAATTCTCGTAAGGACAAGAGTTTGTAACTATTTTACTAACTTTGCGAAGCAAAGGACACGTTCGCCACAGGCGATGAGATCATGAGGGCATGGTCATGCTAAAAAAATTCAAACAAACACAAGACCAGTGGGGCGGCTCAAGTGACGTCATTGATCATTGGTTAGAAACTCGACAATCACTGATAGTCGAATACTGTAAGCTTGCAGCACTGCAACCTTGTTCGAAAACCAACGTCATTGAGTTGCCGACGCCAGCAGAATTACAAAACTTCTGCCAACACTTAGTTGACTACATCTCTGAAGGGCATTTCAAAATATACGATATGGTCATGGATCGTTGGAAAGCCACTGGCTTTATCGTCACTGATGATATCAATCAAACTTATGGTCAAATCGTCTTAACTACAGACCCTCTACTGAACTTTAACGATAAGTACTCTGAAGTAAGTGAAGAGGATGAACTGGATGAATTCGATTCGGATATGTCGCTCATTGGAGAAATTCTAGAAACGCGATTTGAAGTGGAAGATCAATTGATCCAACAAATTGCTGAGAGTCTGTCGATGCCACCTGGGGCATAGTGATTCCCTATACGTGCGTATTGATATGAAATAGACTGACAGGTAACCGTCAGTCTTTTTTTTACCGTTAATCCGGTGAATATGGTGAACAAGATAACACTGGATCAAACGGTATTAAAAAAGGCACCCTAAGGTGCCTTTTTAGCTTTTCACGATAAACTCGTTCGACTTACTCTTCTGAAGAGAAGCCTGCGTTTAGAAGTGCAGCTAGGTTATCTGTTGCTTGTTCAGCAGAAGGACCTTCTTGCGCTTCAGAACGTTTCGCTTGACGCTCTTGGTGGTATGCGAAACCAGTACCAGCTGGGATCAGACGACCAACAATAACGTTCTCTTTCAGACCACGTAGATCATCACGCTTACCAGAAACCGCAGCTTCAGTTAGTACGCGAGTTGTCTCCTGGAACGATGCCGCAGAGATGAACGATTCAGTCGCTAGAGATGCTTTAGTGATACCTAGAAGCTCACGCTCGAAACGTGCAGGCTCTTTGCCTTCTGCTTCTAGATTACGGTTAGCAATCTTAACTTGTGAGTATTCAATTTGCTCACCTGGTAAGAACTCAGAATCACCAGAGAAAGTAATCGTACACTTACGTAGCATTTGACGAACGATAGTTTCAATGTGCTTATCGTTAATCTTAACGCCTTGCAGACGGTAAACTTCCTGTACTTCGTTTGCGATGTACTGAGTCACTGCGTGCACGCCACGTAGACGAAGAATGTCATGTGGAGACTCTGGACCATCAGCGATCACATCACCGCGCTCAACTTTTTCACCTTCGAAGACGTTAAGCTGACGATGTTTAGGGATCATCTCTTCGTATGCTTCACCGCTTTCGCGAGTGATCACTAGGCGACGCTTACCTTTCGTCTCTTTACCAAAGCTCACTGTACCAGTGTGCTCTGCAAGGATCGCAGGCTCTTTAGGTTTACGAGCTTCGAACAAGTCAGCAACGCGTGGAAGACCACCGGTGATATCTTTGTTACCGCCAGACTTCTGAGGAATACGTGCTAGTGTCGCACCTACGCCTACTGCTGCGCCATCTTCGATATTTACAATCGCTTTACCCGGTAGGAAGTAGTGAGCTGGCATATCAGTACCAGGGATCATTACATCGTTACCTTGCTCGTCAACAAGTTTGATAGCTGGACGCATATCTTTACCTGCTGATGGACGAGCGGCAGGGTCAGTTACTTCGCTTGAAGATAGACCTGTTAGGTCATCTGTTTGACGAGATACTGTTACGCCGTCGATCATGTCTACGAACTGGATACGACCTGCTACCTCAGTAATGATAGGTAGTGTGTGCGCTTCCCAGTTTGCAACTGTTTCGCCAGCTTGAACGGTATCACCATCGCCTTTGCTTAGTAACGTACCGTAAGGCAGTTTGTGTTTCTCTTTAGTACGACCAAACTCATCAATGATAGTTAGCTCTGTCGCACGAGAAGTGATAACAATCTTGCCGTCATCTGCCACTACTGACTTAGCGTTGTGTAGCTTGATAGAACCGTTGTTCTTAACTTGAACACTGTTCTCAGCCGCCGCTGTCGATGCTGCACCACCGATGTGGAACGTACGCATGGTAAGCTGTGTACCCGGTTCACCGATAGACTGAGCAGCGATAACACCTACAGCCTCACCTTGGTTCACTAGGTGACCACGTGCAAGGTCACGACCGTAACACTGTGCACAACAACCGAAGTCAGAATCACAAGTAACTACAGAACGCACTTTCATGCTGTCTACTGAGTTCTCTTCCATGATTTGACACCACTTCTCATCGATCAGGGTGTTACGTGGAATAAGAACATCGTCAGTACCAGGTTTTAGAACGTCTTCAGCAACAACACGGCCAAGTGCTAGCTCAGACAGTGCAACTTTAACATCACCACCCTCGATATGAGGCATCATGTCAACACCCTCATGAGTGCCACAGTCATGTTCAGTTACAACAACGTCTTGAGCAACGTCTACTAGACGACGAGTTAGGTAACCCGAGTTCGCTGTTTTCAGTGCCGTATCCGCAAGACCCTTACGAGCACCGTGCGTTGAGATAAAGTACTGAAGTACGTTTAGGCCTTCTTTAAAGTTCGCTGTGATCGGCGTTTCGATGATTGAACCATCTGGACGCGCCATCAGACCACGCATACCAGCAAGCTGACGAATCTGTGCTGCAGAACCACGAGCACCTGAGTCCGCCATCATGTAGATGCTGTTGAACGACTCTTGCTGTTCCTCTTCACCGTCACGGTTAACTACCGTTTCAGATGATAGGTTCTCCATCATTGCTTTCGCAACGCGGTCGTTGGTCGATGCCCAGATATCGATAACTTTGTTGTAGCGCTCGCCCGCAGTAACAAGACCTGATTGGTACTGTTCCTGGATTTCACGTACTTCTTCTTCCGCTTCAGCGATTTCAGTGTACTTAGCTGGCGGTACAACCATATCGTCGATACCAACAGATACACCAGATAGTGCCGCGTAAGCAAAACCTGCGTACATGATTTGGTCAGCGAAGATAACTGTGTCTTTAAGACCTAGCTTACGGTACGCCTCGTTAAGTAGGTTAGAGATTTGCTTCTTACCTAGCTTTTGGTTAACGATGCTGTACGGTAGGCCAGATGGGACGATTTGCCATAGCATTGCACGACCGATAGTGGTATCAACCATACCAGTATTTGTTGTGCTATTGCCGTCTTCGTCAACTACTGTTTCAGTAATACGTACTTTAACGCGTGCATGAAGTTCAGCTTGTTTAGTGCGGTATGCTTTCTCAGCCTCTGCTGGGCCAGAAAGGTACATGCCTTCACCTTTCACGTTGATCTTTTCACGAGTCATGTAGTACAGACCCAATACAACGTCCTGAGAAGGTACGATGATCGGATCACCTGACGCTGGCGACAGAATGTTGTTTGTCGACATCATCAGAGTACGAGCTTCAAGCTGTGCCTCTAGCGTTAGAGGTACGTGAACCGCCATTTGGTCACCATCGAAGTCCGCGTTGTACGCCGCACACACAAGTGGGTGTAGCTGAATCGCTTTACCTTCGATTAGTACTGGTTCAAACGCCTGGATACCGAGACGGTGAAGTGTCGGTGCACGGTTCAATAGTACTGGGTGTTCACGGATGACTTCGTCCAAGATATCCCAAACAACCGCTTCTTCACGCTCTACCATTTTCTTCGCAGCTTTGATTGTAGTCGCAAGACCACGAGTCTCTAGCTTGCTGTAGATGAATGGTTTGAATAGCTCAAGTGCCATCTTCTTAGGAAGACCACACTGGTGCAGACGAAGGTATGGACCTACTGTGATTACAGAACGGCCAGAGTAGTCTACACGTTTACCTAGAAGGTTCTGACGGAAACGACCTTGTTTACCCTTGATCATATCAGCAAGAGATTTCAGAGGACGCTTATTCGAACCTGTGATCGCACGACCACGACGACCGTTATCTAGTAGCGCATCAACAGACTCTTGCAGCATACGTTTTTCGTTACGTACGATGATGTCCGGAGCTGCTAGCTCTAGAAGACGCTTCAAACGGTTGTTACGGTTGATCACACGACGGTATAGATCGTTTAGATCAGATGTTGCAAAGCGACCGCCATCTAGAGGTACTAGAGGACGTAGATCTGGCGGAAGTACAGGCAGTACTGTCAGGATCATCCACTCAGGGTTGTTGCCCGAAGAGATGAATGCTTCTACCAGCTTAAGACGCTTAGTGACTTTCTTACGCTTAGTTTCAGAGTTTGTCGACTCTAGCTCTTCGCGCATTTGCTCTACTTCAGCGTGCATGTCCATAGAACCTAGTAGGTCCTTGATAGCTTCTGCACCCATCTTAGCAGTGAACTCGTCGCCCCACTCTTCTAGACGGTCTAGATACTCTTCTTCAGTTAGCATCTGACTTTTTTCTAGATCAGTCATACCTGGCTCAGTTACTACGTACATTTCGAAGTAAAGAACACGTTCGATATCACGTAGCGGGATATCCATTAGTAGACCGATACGAGACGGTAACGATTTTAGGAACCAGATGTGAGCTACTGGCGAAGCAAGTTCAATGTGGCCCATACGGTCACGACGAACTTTAGTTTGTGTAACTTCTACACCACACTTCTCACAGATAACACCACGGTGCTTCAGGCGCTTGTATTTACCACAAAGACACTCGTAGTCTTTAACTGGACCAAAAATACGCGCACAGAACAGACCATCGCGTTCAGGTTTGAACGTACGATAGTTGATCGTTTCAGGTTTTTTAACTTCACCGAAAGACCATGAACGAATCATGTCTGGTGAAGATAGACCGATTTTGATTGCATCAAACTCTTCGGTCTTATGCTGTGCTTTTAGAAAGTTTAATAAGTCTTTCACAATCAGCTCCTGTAAGGAGTTAAAAGCAGCCAGCCAAGCGCTAGCTGCTTTCTACCAGATAATCACTTTTCTCAAATGAGAAAGGGATTACTCTTCGTCTTCTAGCTCGATGTTGATACCTAGCGAGCGGATCTCTTTCAACAATACGTTGAACGATTCTGGCATGCCAGGTTCCATGCTGTGGCTTCCGTCTACGATGTTTTTGTACATCTTAGTACGGCCGTTAACGTCATCCGACTTAACAGTTAGCATTTCTTGTAGAGTGTAGGCAGCACCGTATGCTTCTAGTGCCCATACTTCCATCTCACCGAAACGCTGACCACCGAACTGAGCTTTACCACCAAGTGGTTGCTGAGTTACTAGGCTGTACGAACCAGTTGAACGAGCGTGCATCTTGTCATCAACAAGGTGGTTCAGTTTCAGCATGTACATGTAACCAACAGTTACAGGACGCTCAAACGCATCACCTGTGCGACCATCAAACAGCGTTAACTGACCTGATGTTGGTAGGTCTGCTAGCTCAAGAAGTGCTTTGATTGACTCTTCAGGAGCACCATCAAACACAGGCGTCGCAATTGGTAGACCGCCACGCAAGTTCTTAATCAGCGTACGTACTTCATCATCAGACAGAGAAGCAATATCTACTTTCTGGCGAGTATCGCTAGATCGTAAACTTTCTGTAAGAACTCACGGAATTTCGCTAGCTCTTGCTGCTCTTTAACCATCTGGTTGATCTTGTCACCGATACCTTTCGCTGCCAGACCTAAGTGAACTTCTAGGATCTGACCGATGTTCATACGCGAAGGTACACCCAGTGGGTTAAGTACGATGTCTACAGGCTGACCTTTTTCATCGTATGGCATGTCTTCAACAGGGTTGATCTTAGAGATTACACCCTTGTTACCGTGACGACCCGCCATCTTATCACCAGGCTGAATGCGACGTTTAACCGCTAGGTAAACCTTAACGATCTTCAGTACGCCAGGTGCGAGATCATCACCTTGAGTGATCTTACGACGCTTAGTTTCGAACTTCTTATCGAAGTCAGCTTTTAGCTCGTCCCACTGCTCAGCAAGTTGCTCTAGCTGAGTTTGCAGTGCATCATCTTCAAGTGTTAGCTCTAGCCACTTCTTGCGCTCTGTAGACTCTAGCTTCGCTTCAGAGTAACCGCCGTCGATCAATACAGCTTTCACGCGGTTTAGAAGGCCACCCTCAAGAATCTGGAACTCTTCAGTTAGGTCTTTCTTCGCTTCTTTCAGCTGCATTTGCTCGATTTCAAGCGCACGCTTGTCTTTTTCTACGCCATCGCGAGTAAAGACTTGAACGTCGATAATCGTACCTGATACAGAGTTAGGTACACGCAGTGAAGTATCTTTAACATCCGATGCTTTTTCACCGAAGATCGCACGTAGTAGCTTCTCTTCAGGCGTTAGCTGAGTTTCACCTTTAGGCGTTACTTTACCAACTAGGATGTCACCACCCTTCACTTCAGCACCAATGTAAACGATACCTGACTCGTCTAGTTTAGACAGAGCAGACTCACCTACGTTTGGAATATCCGCTGTGATTTCTTCGGAACCCAGCTTCGTATCACGCGCCACACAAGTCAGTTCTTGAATGTGGATCGTCGTGAATCGGTCTTCTTGCACTACGCGCTCAGATACTAAGATCGAGTCTTCGAAGTTGTAACCGTTCCAAGGCATGAACGCGATACGCATGTTTTGACCAAGCGCTAGCTCACCAAGGTCTGTTGAAGGACCATCAGCAAGTACGTCACCACGTGATACAGGTTCACCTGGCATCACACATGGGCGCTGGTTAATACATGTGTTCTGGTTAGAACGGGTGTACTTAGTCAGGTTGTAGATGTCAATACCTGCTTCACCAGGAACAAGCTCTTCTTCGTTGACTTTCACCACGATACGAGAAGCATCTACAGACTGGATGACACCACCACGTTTAGCAACGGCAGTTACACCTGAGTCAACCGCTACGTTACGTTCGATACCAGTACCTACAAGCGGCTTATCCGCTTTCAGTGTTGGAACGGCCTGACGTTGCATGTTCGCACCCATCAATGCACGGTTCGCATCATCGTGTTCTAGGAACGGGATAAGCGATGCAGCGATAGATACAACCTGGTTTGTCGCAACGTCCATGTACTGAGCGTGCTCACGAGGGTGTAGACCAGATTCACCTTTCTGACGAGCTGTGATCAGTTCATCGGCAAACGTGCCTTCTTCAGTCAACGCAGCGTTAGCCTGTGCGATAACGAATTGGCCTTCTTCGATTGCAGATAGGTAATCAACTTCGTCTGTT
Source organism: Vibrio mytili (assembly GCF_000830505.1). Taxonomy (GTDB): domain Bacteria; phylum Pseudomonadota; class Gammaproteobacteria; order Enterobacterales; family Vibrionaceae; genus Vibrio; species Vibrio mytili. Next base: position 18,284 of record NZ_JXOK01000045.1, read on the forward strand.
ACAACGCCATCTACAACGCGACGGTATGGCGTCTCTAGGAAACCGTACTCGTTACAACGCGCAAACGCAGATAGAGAGTTGATCAGACCGATGTTTGGACCTTCAGGCGTTTCGATAGGACATAGACGGCCGTAGTGAGTTACGTGTACGTCTCGAACTTCGAAGCCAGCACGTTCACGAGTCAGACCACCAGGACCCAATGCAGAAATACGACGCTTGTGCGTAACTTCTGATAGCGGGTTGTTTTGGTCCATGAACTGTGAAAGTTGTGAAGAGCCAAAGAATTCTTTAACAGCTGCAGAAATTGGCTTCGCATTGATCAGATCTTGCGGCATAACAGCATCCAGATCGCCTAGACTTAGACGCTCTTTAACTGCACGCTCGACACGAACTAGACCGACACGGAATTGGTTCTCAGCCATTTCGCCTACAGAACGGATACGACGGTTGCCTAGGTGGTCGATATCATCAACTTCACCAATGCCGTTACGGATCGCGATCAGCTTCTTCATCACTTCGATGATGTCTGTTTCATCAAGTGTGCCTTGCTCTAGAGCATCTTCACGACCGATAGAGCTGTTAAACTTCATACGACCTACAGTCGATAGATCGTAACGCTCTTCAGAGAAGAATAGGCTTTCGAATAGTGCTTCTGCAGCTTCTTTTGTTGGCGGCTCACCAGGGCGCATCATGCGGTAGATTTCTACCAATGCAGAAATACGATCAACAGTGCTGTCAATGCGTAACGTTTCTGACATGAATGGACCGTGGTCTAGATCGTTCGTAAATAGAACTTCTAGCGCTTTGTGACCGGCCTGAGATAGGTTCGCTAGTGCCTCCAGGCTGATTTCCTGGTTAGCATTAACAATGATCTCGCCCGTTGCTTCGTTGATGTAATCTTTCGATGCAACTTTACCAACGATGTACTCAACGGGTACTTCGATGTGATCAACGCCATCTTTTTCTAGCTGACGAATATGACGAGCCGTTACACGACGACCTTGCTCAACGTAAACTTTACCGTCCGCTTCGATATCGAATGACGCAGTTTCACCACGTAGACGGTCTGGAACCAACTCCATCAGTAGAGTTTGGTCTTTCACTTCAAAGTTCACTTTTTCGAAGAAGAGCTCAAGGATTTCTTCAGTCGATTTACCTAGTGCACGAAGGATGATTGATGCTGGTAGCTTACGACGGCGGTCGATACGAACGTACAGGTTATCCTTAGGATCAAACTCGAAATCAAGCCATGAACCACGGTAAGGAATAACACGCGCGTTGTATAGAACTTTACCTGATGAGTGGGTCTTACCCTTATCGCTGTCGAAGAACACGCCTGGGCTTCGGTGCAGCTGGGATACGATAACCCTCTCGGTACCGTTGATTACGAAGGTACCATTGTCTGTCATGAGCGGAATTTCACCCATGTAGACTTCTTGTTCTTTAATGTCTTTTACAGTACCTGCTGGTGCGTCTTTATCAAAGATAACTAGACGTAGTTTTACGCGTAGTGGCTTTGAGTAAGTTACACCGCGGATTTGACATTCTTTAACGTCAAAAACTGGCTCACCAAGACGGTAGCTAACGTATTGCAGCTCAGAATTGCCGTTGTAGCTCTGAATTGGAAATACAGAACGGAAAGCAGCTTCAAGACCGTATTGACCTTCAGGATCCTGTTCGATGAATTTGTCGAACGAATCGAGCTGGATCGATAGCAGGTATGGAATGTCCAAAACTTGTGGACGAGTACCAAAGTCCTTACGGATGCGCTTTTTCTCGGTATAAGAGTAAACCATGGGGTTCCTCAGCTCGCTGATAAGTGACCCAAACTGTCCGCCCACACCTAGTTACTTAAGGGGGGTAAGGGACAGTGACTAATATAGCTGTTTACTGTAGTGACATTTCATTTCGTAAGAATGAAATGTTTTTTGCATGGGTAAAAGGCGCTTAAACAGCGGGAAAATTCGCCTATACCCTACAGCGCAAAAAGGCCGGTGGTTAAAAAACCACCAGCCAGTTAGCCGTTAGGCTAAGAAACTATGCAATAATTACTTAACAGCAACAGTTGCACCAGCTTCTTCTAGCTGAGCTTTAAGAGCTTCAGCTTCTGCTTTTTCAACACCTTCTTTAAGAGGTGCTGGAGCGCCGTCTACAAGAGCTTTAGCTTCTTTAAGACCTAGGCCAGTTGCGCCACGTACTGCTTTGATTACAGCAACTTTGTTACCGCCAGCAGCTTCTAGGATTACGTCAAATTCAGTTTGCTCAGCAGCAGCTTCGCCACCAGCAGCGCCGCCAGCTACAACAGCAGCTGCAGCAGAAACACCGAATTTCTCTTCCATTGCTTCGATTAGTTCAACAACTTGCATTACAGACATTTCTGCAACTGCGTCTAGGATTTGCTCGTTAGTAATAGACATAACAATTCTCTTTTAAGTCAACAATAAGTTTATTAAGCAACCAGTAAAAAGCAAGGCTTATGCCGCTGCTTCTTGTTTTTGATCGCGGATAGCTGCGATAGTACGCGCCAGCTTGCCAGCAGAAGCTTCTTTCATGCACATCATTAGGCGTGCAATTGCTTCGTCGTAAGTTGGTAGTGTTGCTAGTACTTCAGCGTCAGTTAGAGCGCCTTCAAATGCAGCAGCTTTGATCTCGAAATCTTTGTTCTCTTTAGCGAAGTCTTTAAAAAGACGCGCTGCGGCACCTGGGTGCTCATTAGAGAATGCGATTAGCGTAGGACCAGTGAAAGTGTCAGTTAGACACTCGTACTCAGTACCTTCAACCGCACGACGAGCAAGAGTGTTACGAACAACTCTCATGTAAACACCCGCTTCACGAGCTTGTTTACGTAGAGAAGTCATCGCGCCAACTTGAACGCCACGAGAATCAGCTACAACTGCAGAAAGTGCACCACTGGCAGCTTCGTTGACTTCAGCAACAATTGCTTTTTTGTCTTGAAGGTTTAAAGCCATCTTGGATTTACTCCTGGTTGTCGTTACACCACTCACTATCATCACGACAGTGAGAGCTATTGAGGTGCTTCCCCAGAAGAAAGTTAACTATATTACATAGAGCTTTCTGTCAGTTCGGGCACCATCTACGTAGGATAATTAAGCTTGTTTTTACACAAACACCTACGGTCTTGGACGGAGACTGGGTCTTAATTCATTTCGAACTAGGAGACAGTTCAAAGAACCAAAGTTCAGCCCCAACCACAAATATTAGGCGCAAAATTATACACAAATTTTGCGCCTAAGCAAATAAATTATGCTTGAGTGTTCAGGCTAGCCTGATCAACAGCAACACCAGCACCCATCGTAGTAGAGATGCTTACTTTCTTCAGGAAAGTACCTTTCGCAGAAGATGGCTTAGCTTTCTTCAGAGCAACTAGAAGTGATTCTAGGTTCTCTTTGATCTGCTCAGCAGAGAAGTTTGCTTTACCGATAGTAGTGTGGATGATGCCGTTTTTGTCGTTACGGTAACGAACCTGACCAGCTTTAGCGTTTTTAACTGCTTCAGCAACGTTAGGAGTTACAGTACCAACTTTAGGGTTTGGCATAAGACCGCGAGGACCTAGGATAGTACCTAGTTGACCTACAACGCGCATTGCATCTGGAGAAGCAACAACTACGTCAAAGTTCATTTCGCCTTTCTTAACTTGCTCAGCAAGATCTTCCATACCTACGATGTCTGCGCCAGCTTCTTTAGCTGCTTCAGCGTTAGCACCTTGAGTGAACACTGCAACGCGGATTTCGCGGCCAGTACCGTGAGGTAGTACAGTTGCACCACGCACGTTCTGGTCAGATTTACGAGCATCGATGCCTAGGTTAACAGCAACATCTACAGACTCAACAAATTTAGCAGTTGCAAGCTCTTGAAGAAGAGCAACAGCTTCGTTGATTTCGTATTCTTTAGTTACGTCAACTTTTTCGCGAATAACGCGCATACGCTTAGTTAGTTTTGCCATCTTATTAACCCTCTACCACTAGGCCCATTGAACGAGCAGTACCTGCGATAGAACGCTTCATCGCTTCGATATCAGCACCAGTCATATCGGCAGCTTTAGTTTCTGCGATTTCTTGGATTTGAGCGTCAGTTACAGTGCCCACTTTTTCAGTGTTTGGACGACCTGAACCAGACTTAACGCCAGCAGCTTTCTTAAGAAGAACAGCAGCAGGTGGAGTCTTAGTTACGAACGTGAAAGAACGGTCGCTGTATACAGTGATAACTACTGGAGTTGGTAGACCTTTCTCGATAGATTCTGTTTTTGCGTTGAACGCTTTACAGAATTCCATGATGTTCACACCGTGTTGACCTAGAGCAGGACCAACTGGTGGACTTGGGTTCGCAGCGCCAGCAGCAACTTGTAGCTTGATGTAAGCTTCAACTTTCTTAGCCATGATATTTCCTAAAGTTTGGGTTCTAACGCTAGTCTGCTGACCAGCTCCCCGTTTACGTAAAAACTTTTCACTTCACGATAAGCAAAAAGGCGCGAAATTATAGTCATAATCCGCGCCTTATACAACCCTAAAAAGGTGATTTTTTATACTCTTTAAACAAGAGTCTTAGTCCAGCTTTTCAACCTGACCAAATTCAAGCTCAACTGGCGTCGCACGACCAAAGATCGAGACAGACACTTTCAAGCGGCTCTTCTCATAATCCACTTCTTCAACGGTACCGTTGAAATCAGCGAACGGACCTTCGTTAACACGTACCACTTCACCCGCTTCGTACATAGTACGTGGACGAGGAGCTTCACTCGCTTTTTCAAGACGATTAAGAATCGCATCCGCTTCTTTATCGGTGATAGGTGCAGGGCGGTCTGAGGTACCACCAATGAAGCCCATGACACGCGGCACACTACGTACTAGGTGCATGATTCATCGTTCATAATCATCTGAACAAGGACGTAGCCAGGGAAGAACTTACGCTCAGATTTGCGACGTTGGCCCGCACGCATTTCTACCACTTCTTCAGTCGGTACCAGTACTTCACCGAAGAACTCTTCCATGCCGTGCATTTTGATATGCTCGCGCAAAGATTGAGCCACACGACCTTCAAATCCAGAGAAGGCTTGAACCACATACCAGCGTTTTTTTGGAGCTTCACTCATGAATTAAAACCCTCTATACCCCAGTCGCTAGAGCTACTAGACGAACCATAATTCCGTCAATACCCCATAGCACTAGAGCCATTACAATACTTACAGCTAAAACGATCAGTGTTGTTTGCATGGTTTCTTGACGCGTAGGCCAAACAACTTTACGAACTTCCATACGAGATTCTTTTGCAAAACTGATCGCTGCTTTACCTTTAGTCGTTGTTGCTGCAACGCCAAGAGCGGCGGCAATCAAAACAACAACGCCTGCAGCACGAATTACTACAGACATTTCACCATACAGGTAATTACCCACAACAGCGGCAGCTGCCAATACGAAAGCGGCAATCCACTTAAACGTATCTGCTGCGTTTGAGCTATCAGGAGTTTCAGCATTATTCGCTTTCATAAACCAACCTGTTACAAGTCTTAATATAGACGACAACAACCCCGCTGTTGCAGGGCAAACTCCATATCGCTGAAAAAATCAGCGAACTCCTCTTAAGATTAAGCCGCTTTGGCTCATCTTGCTCTACACTCAACCCACTTATGAGTAATAAAACAGCAAAAATTATGTTGAGTGCAGAAAAAGGGCATCAAATGATGCCCTTTTTGCTACTGGTTCGTCAAATCTAATTCAAGATTTTCCGAAAGCATTCGCT
>NZ_JXOK01000046.1 GCF_000830505.1 Vibrio mytili
GTGAGCTAGGGAAGAAGTGGCAGTCGTGTGGAGTGTTTGGTAGCCCACATCAATATATCAGTGGGCTACTGGTGGATTACTTGATTGGCACGATCTGGCTTCTTTTCAGCCTAGAAAGCTCCTCCCGAAGCTCTGCATTTTCATGCTCCAACTCATCCACACGAGTTAATGCCTGAACCAGCTTATCATTCAAGTGATGCTGCGCAGCCGCAAATAAGGCTAACTTCTCTCGCTCCGTTTCATACTTAGCCTTGTAGTTATCCTTGATACGCTGTTGCTCTTTGAGCTTAGTGCGCACGGTCTGGATCTCTGGCCGGATTATTTCACCATTGCCTGCCGCGATTTCAGCTTTAGTCTGTCTAACCTTATCAACAAACTCGGGGTAGTAATAGCCACTGCCGTTGCCAAGGTTCGCTTCCTCCTCAACAGCGCGAACACTGAGCTTGCGATGGGCAGGGATACGCTTAGGTTTACCCTGTTTAATGCGTTCTAGAGCCGCTTCAAGCGCTAGCAATGTGTTTTCGCTCTTACTCATGAGTTCGCTACCTTTAAGTCAGGTTCGAAAGGGGTAAATGGCAGTTCAAAATCAGCCATGACTATCTCTGCGGCTCTTACTTGGGTGATGTAGTGGCTACGCTCACTCACCGAAATATCTTCGTCGGATTCCATGTAAGCAACCAAACTGTTGTGCTTTTTCTGCCACCACAGCGCTTGTTCCTCGTCAATGATGCTGCTGCCTGAGCCGCAATCGACACAGAATTGAGGCATGACAACACCATCCATATCGCAATTGTATCCATTTTTACAATAGCTGTGCAATGAGCCGTGCAGTGTTAACTTGCCGTCCTTAACCGCCCTATAGATGATCTCCCAAGAGCTATAGATACTCGGTATTTCGCCGCGCATTTTCATGATTGCTTTACCGTGAGTTCCCGCGAGTTTTTCGTCCGAATGCCACTGTTTAAAAATCTTGTTCGCCGTTGATTCTGCATTGATTTCAGTGAGCAGGTTTTTTACCTTTTCGTCTACCATTAAGTCCCGATAGCTCGCCAGCTTTCCGCCATTGGTGTACCACTCGGTCATGGCTAAATATAGGTGCTTAAATTGCTGTTTCAGTGCGACTAATGTACTAAAGCGGTTCTTAATGCAGTAAAACGCCAGTGTGCGCCTGAACTGGTGTGGAGTTAAGGGCCAAGGCTGACCAACCGTGACAGATTCTTTAATTCGCTCTAACGAGCGCGGGTTAGACTCAAGGCATTCCTGATAATCTTCTTCACTCACCACCATGCCGAATTGCCGACAAAAACGCTGTAAGCGGGAGGACCAGTCAGTAATTAATACTGGACTTTTAGAGCGATAGGTATGATTAAGCCAAATGGAGTCAGTATATTTGTCATTGGGGTAAACGACCTCTGAGCGCCAGCGCTCTGTGAGTGTTGACATCAGTTCGATAGCTGTTTTTGAAGACGCTGCTGTCACCCAGGTTTCGCGTTTTTCTCCCAGCTTAAAGGTGTGAGATTGCAGCATGTGGTAGTCGCGACCTTCAAAGGTGTCCTTGTAGTAGCTGTCAGGAGTGAGCTTGTCTAATTCGGAGTCCCGCATTCCGCTGAACCCGCCACATACGATGTAGCTACTGGTAATCAGTTGCCCAAGGTAACGTTTGAAATCAGTTCCGTTGCTCAACTTAACATTCGGCAGTTTTTCGGCTAATGGTGCAATGATATCGAGAACGGAGTTGGGCTTATTTTCTTGAAGGGCCGACGCAAATTTGTGGTTATCAATCCCTCCATCAGTTTTAAAAACGTGAACATGGCTCCTTGCGCAATCTTTTCATCGAGGACACGCCTACCTTCTAGATAGTTGTCTTGCATGGCATTTTCGGTTTGGGCAATTAGCGCCCGAAATGGATGGGCTTCTTCGATAAGTTCAATCGCTTTACCGTAAATCTCATCACATAAGCGCTCAGGGATAACCAGAGTTTGCTGCTTGTGTAGGTCGCAAAGTTTTTTTGCCTCAACAGATGCCTTAATCGGCGCGGTAAAGCCTAGCGCTAATTGATGCCACGGTGCGAACTCGATAGCTTTGTTGATAGCAATAAAACATTGCTCGATAGTGCTTTGTGCGTACCCGTTGTTGATAAGATATGCCTCAAAAGATTTCCAGTGACTGGGTTTAGAGAGCGCTTGTAATGAACTGAGGCAGTTTTGTATTAGGAAGCGATAGGCGAGTTTTATGCTTGCTTGTCGAGTTTTAGTGCTAGAAAAGGAAGTTGCTTTTCGTTGTTTCGGGTTCTTGTTAAACAGCCAACCAAAAGTGAGCAGTTTTAGCTCCCGTTGCAGTGCCGGTGACCGTTCGAACTCTGCAAATGGTAAATTATTTTTGCTTTTTTTTCGGGAGAACGGCAGGCAGTTCCAGTCGCTATCGCCGAAGCTTGCCGTGACCGCACCTTCTTTATCCCTGCAGACGATAACCGCATCCAGTTCATCAAAGCGTTGTTCATGATACAGCCTGATCAAATCAGTATCTTGAATTTTGTGCGCTGTTGGAAAGCTGGCTTCATAAAGGTGGTCGGTTTGCATTATTTTGCCCCCTTAGCAACGCGAGGAATGAGGTTGAGAATGGAATCGGCTTCGCCCCACGCTGGGTGCAAGCCATCGTCATTCAGACGCGCTTCGGCTTGCTTAAGTACCTTGGCATGGAGGTTGGGTAGTATTTTCTGGTCGATGAAGGAAATAATCGCCTTGAAGTTGTTGCGATAATGACTGGCATCTAAATGCAGGTATAGCGACTCTTCGATGCAGGCTTTAAACGAGAGCAGGCACCAGATATCTGCCACCGACTGAACAATGACTTGCTCTGGACAGCCAAAACACGCTAACAGGTCGGCGCACGCTAATCGCTCCCCCTCTTTGGCTAATCCGTGGCGTCGGGCTTGTCTGGTATATTTCTCCGACTTTTCACCAAACGGGTTGTTACAGCTTGACCCGCTTGATGTTCGACTGAGGTTAGGCAGTTTGATGCTGTTTTCTTGTTCAATCACTAGCACATCAATTGCCAGATTCTGCCTCGCTTGCGAGGTGTTAACCTTACTTTTGGCCTGCTCCTCTCTTATCGCCATGGTATCTTGCATCATGCCATTATTGGTTGTTTTATTGCCTTCACTGTAATGCTTCTTGCGGGTGTTGGGCGTGTTGTTCAGCATGATGTCGTTCGCCATGTCGCCCTGATGAAATGCGGTTAACTGGGCACCGGTTTCGCGGAAGCGGCTTATCATCGGACGCAATCGACGACCCGTTTGGTCAGTAAATGAAAAGTGCGCTTCCATCCAGTCTGCAAAGCTACGGAGTGTTATAGCCTTTATTGGCTGTACCTTATTGGCAGTGACCGTTTGCAGCAAGAGGGGCTGTTCACCAGTATCAATTAGCATGGATGCTTCACGCAACTTATCGAAAAAGTCTAAGGCGTATTTTGGAATATCTAACTCATGGCCACACATTTCCACCTGAATCGTTTTAAACGCACGGCGTTTAAAGGCAGGCATGGTGTACCATACCTCGTCCAGTGTGGTTGAAGCATTGTCTGGTTGGCGCAGTTGCAACAAGTTTCCGGTATTGCTATGGGTGTAATAGGCCAGCAGGAACGCTCCTGCGCACATCATCTTGCTAATTCCACCATACAAGGGGTATTGCTTACCCTGCCAGTGAAAGGTCATGGTGGACACGTTTTTGTAGGCATCAAAATGCTTTTCTGGGAATGCAATAAATTGCTTTTGCGTCTGCTTAAAGACTTGTCGTAAAAAGGGAAGCAGTTGGTTTAAATCGCTGCGGGTGTAGGCTTCGTAAGGTTCTGTATCGCTGGAATCCCTGACCACCACGTTATCGAAGTAGTGATGCGACAGGTCAAGATATTTGATAAACAGGATACTCATTTCTCCGCGTATCCGCGCGTAGGTCGAGTCTTTCATCAAACCTAACATCACTCGGTCATTTTGGTGAGACATATAGCCTTCAATAGAGCATTTGGTGAATGCGTTGACGCTCTGTTTATCGCACCACCTGAGATACAAGGATGCGGTAGAAAAGACGTTGTACAGGGTGAAATGACTGCCACCTTCTTCAATCTCTTTATCGAAGCTTTGTTTTAACTGAAGAATAACGCCCTCTCGTTCAGCATCTTCAAATTGCCCGCCCTGTTGCAATAACTGCGTTGAGGGAAAGTGCTTGACCAGAAAACGGTTAAAGTCCGCTTTTTGAATACTATTTATGTCTAATTGGATACACAGCTCTGGCTGCCAACCGCTTAGATATTCCACCTTACTCATTGCTACCTCCCTGTTCGTTATGCAATACGCTGTGCATGATGCTATCGAGGATGCCAAACTTGACCTTGAAAGCCTTTTTCCGTCTTAGAAAGCGCAAATACTTCCAGGTGGTCGATTCATTTTTATGTCCCATCCAAGCCATCAGCAGTTCCATGCATTCAAGGTCAAGGAGTCCAGCTTCAAGCAGGTCACTGAGGCGGTAAGTGCCATAGGTCGAGCGAAAATCGTGGAAACGGTGCATAAAAGTGGGGTGCGACTTTTTGATTACGCTGCGCAACTCTGACCATCTGGCTTCAATGGACTTTGCGCTGACCGGATTACCTTGCTCACTGACAAAAACGGGTTCGTGACTCTCACAACGCTCTAGTGCATCAACTGCCTCCTGCTTCAGCCCCAATGCCACTTCAAATAAGTTATCCAGTTTATGATTTAGCTTTGTCACACGCTGTAGGCGCCGCTCAGAGGTGCGGTATTCATTTAACTGGGCTAGTAGCTCAGCTGATATTTCAATGGTTCTTTGCTTGGCATATTTGGTTTGAACACCATACAACTGCGGTGAAATCGTCAGTTCATAGCGGTGCTCACTTTCAGCAAGGGGGATCGCAGTCTTTAATGCATCCAGCGTGAGTGTGGCTACTTCATTGATCCGCATTCCGGTATCAATAGAAAGCAGCACCTGAAGGCGTAGTTCAATGGATGCTTGAGGCAGATACGAGGTCAATATGTCCAGCGAATCGTTACTCAGGGGAGTAAGCGGCCTGATGTTCTTGCTGCTGCTGTCCCTCGGCACTTTAATTCGTAGATCACTGGTCTGCACGGTAAACGTTGGCGATATGTGTGCCAGCATCCCAGTGCTTTGAACGGATACAAACTCCATCTTAAAAGGAGCCTCTTTCTCGTTCTTGATTTTCAAGCAACCATCATGCATTAACCACTTGTAGTAGTTAACAATTTGATTCATTCGGACGCTTGCTGTGCTGTGAGCTAATTCACCATTCTTGATTTGTTTTAACAGGTGAGAACGAAAAAGATAAGTTGGTTTTAGTCTTTTGACGGGAGGGAATTTATCCCATGCTAATTGTTTGTCTTCAAGGAATTGGTAGTAAGCATGTAACGCTTGAGCGCAGGGGGATAGGTCTTTAGCTGCTTTGATGGTTTTTTGGTAGAAGAGGTAACTATTTGCTTCGTGGTTGAACGAACCATCTTGATTAAACAGTGTAGGCAGTGAGCAATATTCCCCTCAACAGGAGAACATTGACAGTTGTTATCACTGACCGATAACTCTGTCTGTTTGTAGACATTGTTTGATTGTATGAGATACATAAATTTACCTAGAAAACCACTGACCATACATACAGTATGGTCAGTCCGTAATTATTTTCCAGATTTATTTATGTGTGTAAGATGTTTTTCCTACACTAACCTGTCATGGTAACGAACTCTTCTGAGCCCGTTGGGTGGATAGCCACAACAGAGTCGAAGTCTGCTTTGGTTGCGCCCATCTTCATTGCAACACCGAAACCTTGGATCATTTCATCCACGGTGAAACCGATGCCGTGTAGACCAACCACCGTTTCTTCTTCGCCCGCACAGACTAGCTTCATCTTACATGGTTGACGGTGCTTGGTAACGGCGGTGTACATCGCAGTGAAGCCAGATGTGTAGACTTTGATGTTGTCTTTGCCGTACTTCTCTTCCGCTTCTTGCGTTGTAAGACCGATAGTGCCGATTGGTGGGTGGCTAAATACCACGGTTGGTACCAAATCGTAGTCCATCTTCGCGTTTGGTTTATTGTTGAACAAACGCTCAGAAAGTTGACGACCTGCTTTCACTGCTACTGGCGTTAGCTCGATACCGCCTTCCATGATGTCACCTACACAGTAGATGCCTTTCACGTTGGTTTCTTGGTATTCGTCTACCTTGATGTAGCCTTTCACGTTGGTTGCCACACCTGTTGACGCTAGGTTGATTGCGTCGGTTGCTGGATGACGACCGATGGCCCAAATCAGTTGGTCAACGTTTTGGCTCTCACCGTTTTCTAGGTGCAGAGTTAGGCTGCCATCGGCTTCTTTTACCACTTCTTTTGGTACAGAATGGGTGTGCAGTTTTGGACCTTCTGCGTCCATCACTTCAACCAATGTATCGATGATCATCGGGTCGAAGCTACGTAGTGGTGACTCTTTACGTACGAACAGGTGTGTTTCTGTACCTAGTGCGTGCAGTACGCCGGCGATTTCAACCGCGATGTAGCCTGCGCCCACAACCGCAACGCGTTTTGGTTGCTCTGCTAGGTCGAAGAAGCCATTTGAGTCGATGCCGTATTCAGCGCCTGGAATGTTTGGAATAGTAGGACGACCACCAACTGCGATCAGGATGTGATCCGCAGTATAATGTTCGCCATTTACTTCCACTGTTTTTTCGTCAACAAACTTAGCAAAACCTTTAATGACGTTTACTTTGTTGTTGCCAAGAACGCGATCGTAAGATTGGTGAATACGACCAATGTACGCCTGACGGCTCTCAACCAGTTTGCTCCAGTCGAAACCTTTCACGTCGACATCAAAACCGTAATCTTCTGCGTACAGGTTCATTGCTTCTGCGATTTGCGCGCCATGCCACATCACTTTCTTCGGTACACAACCCACGTTTACACAGGTGCCACCGAGATCTTGAGCTTCGATTAGCGCAACTTTCGCGCCGTACATGGCTGCACGGTTTGCAGATGCGATGCCGCCACTGCCGCCACCGATACAGATATAGTCAAAATGAGTCGCCATTACTTTCTCCAAGAGCTTATAAATTTTATCTGGTAAATAGATAGATTGGGATGACTTTGCCCGAACTCAATGCCATCCTTATCCCACTATCATAAATCGAATGTAACGAATTCCTAAATGGGAAAAAGTGATCTTGCTTATGACAAATAGCGATGAGAGGCACAAAAAGAACAATCAGCGCGATCAGATGGCGGGGTTGAGAGCATACAAAAGCGCAACGAGAATGTCGTTGCGCTGGTAGACTGTGGTGCCAAAGTATTACTCTGGCACAATCCAGTCCACTTTCCAGTGACCAGTTGCTGGCGCGATGGCTTCTTGTAGGAATGGCAGAATCTCTTTCATCTGGCTTTCCAGTTTCCACGGTGGGTTAATCACAATCATGCCGGAGGCGGTCATACCGCGTTCATCACTGTCAGGTGCCACACCAAGCTCAATTTGCAGGATTTTGCGAATTCCTAACGCCTCTAGCCCTTCGATCATATCTTCAATGTCGCGGCGGTTTACAACCGGATACCAAATCGCGTAAATGCCCGTTGCCCATCGCTTATGGCTCTGATAAATCGCTCTCACCACATCGCGGTACTCTTTCGCGAGTTCGTACGGAGGATCAATCAGCACCAAACCACGACGCTCTTTTGGTGGCAAGCTGGCTTTCAGACGTTGGAAACCGTCTTCTTTGTAGATATTCACTTGGCGATCACGATGGAATTCTTGCTCCAATAGCGGGTGATCGGCGGGGTGCAGTTCGGTTAAGACCATGCGGTCTTGCTCGCGAATTTGTGCACGCGCTACGCGAGGTGACCCTGGGTAATAGCGAAGCTTTTCACCATTATTCAGTGCCTTGATCGATTCTATGTAGCTTTGAATGTCTTCGGGAAGGTTTGGGTTATCCCAAATTCGTGCGATGCCTTGTTTGTATTCGCCGGTTTTTTCAGACCACTCGTGCGTGAGATCGTAGCGGCCGACACCCGAGTGGGTATCGTGATAAACGAACGGCTTGTCTTTTTGTTTCAGCGCGTCAAGGATGAGGCTTTGAACGATGTGTTTGACCACGTCAGCATGGTTGCCTGCGTGGAAGCTGTGGCGATAACTTAACAAATTAAACTCTCGAAACACTCTTTGTCTGAGTGTGGTCTGTGATTTCAGATACAATAATCGGTGTGCTTGGCGGTATTATACCCAACATCGTGGCAGATGCAGAATCTGACTTTGCTCTGATGCCAGTGTTTATGCTCTGAATCGTGCAACTTGATGTCATTTGGGGAGCGGGCACTATTGAAATACCGTTAGTTCACCCATACTTAAGTAATCGTAATACAATTGAACTAGATGAAATTATCGTGTTCAAACTGAGTGCGAAACATCTACAAATAACAGACTCAAGGACAGAGTTGCTTTGATTAACCCTCTGGTCATCACAGCGTAGAAAAGGGAACGGAGATCCCCTACATCCATGTTGTTGGCTTCCCTGTGCATTGAGTTAGCCTGCCTTGGTAGGTCATCACAGAGTCATAACACAAAAGGAATTATTCATGTCTAATCCACTTCTGACGTTTACGGATTTGCCTCCGTTTTCTCAAATTCAACCTGAACACATTCACCCAGCGGTAGAGCAAGCGATTAGCGATTGTCGCGCAAAAATTGATGAAGTTTTAAAAGACAATGCCAATCCAAGCTGGGAAAACGTCATCGCACCAATTGAAGAGGCGGATGATCGTCTTGGTCGTATTTGGTCACCAATCAGTCATATGAATTCGGTGGTGAACAGCGAAGCGCTCCGAGAGGCCTATGAAAGTTGTTTACCTGCGCTATCTGAATACAGCACGTGGGTGGGGCAACATAAAGGGTTGTATGAAGCCTATAAAGCAATTAAAGCCAGCGATGAGTTTGCAACACTGACCCGCGCACAGCAAAAAACCATCACCGATGCACTGCGTGACTTTGAATTGTCTGGCATTGGTTTGCCGTCAGACGAGCAACACCGCTACGGTGAGATCAGCAAGCGTATGTCAGAGCTTGGTTCTAAGTTCTCTAATAACGTACTCGATGCGACGATGGGATGGACCAAGCACATTACCGATGAAAAAGAGTTGGCGGGTATGCCAGAATCGGCATTGGCAGCCGCCAAAGCTGCGGCTGAAGCGAAAGAATTGGATGGTTATCTCATCACTTTGGATATCCCGTCATATTTACCTGTCATGACTTATTGTGATAACCAAGAACTGCGTAAAGAAGTGTACGAAGCTTACGTGACTCGCGCGTCAGACCGAGGTCCAAATGCTGGTAAGTGGGACAATACCGATATTATTTCTGAGCAGTTAAAACTGCGCCACGAAATTTCTCGTATGTTAGGTTTCAATACTTACAGCGAGAAATCATTAGCAACGAAAATGGCAGAAACGCCAGATCAAGTGTTGGGCTTCCTCAATGATCTTGCGGTACGCGCTAAACCTCAAGGAGAACGCGAAGTTGAAGAACTGCGTCAGTTTACCAAAAGCGAGTTTGGCGTCGAAGAGCTTAATGTTTGGGATATTCCTTACTACAGCGAAAAGCAGAAACAACATCTGTTCCAAATCTCCGATGAAGAACTGCGTCCTTACTTCCCTGAATCCAAAGTGGTGAGTGGGTTGTTTGAGGTATTAAACCGTGTGTTCGGTATGAGTGTCAAAGAACGTTCTGGTATTGACACATGGCATGAGTCGGTTCGCTTCTTCGATATCTTTGATGCTGAAGGCGCGCTGCGTGGTAGCTTCTACCTCGATCTTTACGCACGTGAACACAAACGTGGTGGTGCGTGGATGGATGACTGTCGTGGCCGTCGCATTACGCTATCTGGCGAACTGCAAACCCCAGTGGCTTACCTGACTTGTAACTTCAACCGACCAGTGGGTGACAAGCCTGCGCTGTTTACCCACGATGAAGTCGTGACCTTGTTCCACGAGTTTGGCCACGGCATTCACCATATGTTGACCCAAGTCGATACGGGAGCTGTATCTGGCATTAACGGTGTACCGTGGGATGCGGTTGAGCTGCCAAGTCAGTTCCTAGAAAACTGGTGTTGGGAAGAAGAGGCATTGGCCTTCATCTCGGGTCACTATGAAACGGGCGAACCGTTACCAAAAGCGATGCTCGACAAAATGTTAGCCGCGAAGAACTTCCAATCGGCAATGGGTATTCTGCGCCAGCTTGAATTCGGTTTGTTCGATTTCACCTTGCACACGGAATACGATCCTGATGTAGGTGCTCAAGTGCTGGAAACGTTAGCGAAAGTGAAGCAAAAAGTGGCGGTTGTACCTGCGGTAGAGTGGGCGCGTTTCTCACACAGTTTTGCACACATTTTTGCTGGCGGTTACAGCGCTGGCTACTACAGCTACTTGTGGGCAGAGCTGCTCTCTTCAGATGCGTACTCACGCTTTGAAGAAGAAGGTATCTTTAACCAAGAGACGGGACGGAGCTTCCTTAACAACATCCTAGAAATGGGTGGCAGTGAAGAGCCGATGGAGTTGTTTAAACGCTTCCGTGGCCGTGAACCACAAATTGATGCCCTGTTGCGCCATTCAGGTATCGCCGCTTAAGCGCGAAGATAAACACAGAGGCCAACCATACGGTTGGCCTTTTTCATACCTTGGCCGAATTATGGATTCACGTTACGGTTGATGGGGTTTTGCAGAGAGATCAAGGTCTCAGTGGACTGGACTTCATCAATGGCTTGCAGCTTATCGATCAAAACAAACTGTAATTCTTCAATTGATCGACACATGAGTTTGACGAAAATGTTGTATGCCCCGGTGGTGTAATAAGCTTCAACGACCTCGTCGAGTGCATTGAGCTTTTCGAGTGCAGAGTGGTAATCACGAGCGGCATTGAGATTGATACCAATAAAACAGCACACGTCGTAGCCCAGCTTTTTGGTATTCACGATCACCTCGGTACCCTCAATGATCTCGGCTGACTTCATTTTTTCGATACGCACGTGAATAGTGGCAGGGCTAACATCGAACTGCTTGGCCATTTCTGCGTACGGTGTTCTCGCATCTGCCATTAGGGTTTTCAAAATTGCGCGATCGAGATCATCGAGTTTCGGTAAGCTCGCATTCATACGATTCGTTCCATAGGGTTTAGGACAGTGGGTTCATTTTAGCCCGCTTCGCAGTTACTGCAACAAAACCCGTTGTAAGGTAAACTCAGCACCAGTAAGTACGATTTTTATTGGAGCCCTCTTTTGCTACTGCAATTGATTTGTGAAGACCCGTCTCAACAAGCACACCTTGATGAGCTTGCTGCTCGTTGGCAACTGACTCATAGCGAAGACAGTGTGTTTGCTTTGGTACTGACTGCTGAACGTTTAGAGCTACGTAAAGTTGATGAGCCAAAGCTGGGTGCGATTTTCGTCGACTTGATCGGCGGTGCGGTCGGTCACCGTCGTAAATTCGGTGGTGGAAAGGGTCAAGCCATCGCAAAAGCCGCAGGCTTGAATAAAGGGCAACGCCCACGATACTTGATGGTACTGCGGGCTTAGGCCGAGATGCGTTTGTGCTGGCCTCTCTGGGGTGTAACGTGCAAATGGTAGAGCGTCATCCCGTCGTTGCCGCTTTACTGGATGATGGCTTAGCACGAGCAAAACAAGATCCTGAAATTGGAGTTTGGGTCTCGGAACGAATGTCATTGCTTCATGCTTCCAGTCATGATGCGTTGGAGAAACTGGCGCAAGACAACGATTTTGTCAGGCCCGATGTGGTCTATCTTGACCCCATGTACCCACATCCGGAAAACAAAAAGAAATCGGCATTAGTCAAAAAAGAGATGAGAGTATTCCAATCACTGGTTGGCGCGGATTTGGATGCCGATGAACTCTTACAACCTGCCATGACATTGGCAACAAAACGTGTTGTTGTTAAGCGTCCAGATTATGCCAATTGGCTGCACGATAAAAAGCCAAGTATGGCAATCGAAACCAAAAAAAATCGCTTTGATGTGTACGTCAAAGCTTCAATGGCATAACTTTCTGACACGATTCATTTTCTTGTTCACAGCGTGGTTTATCGCGCTGTGACGACACCTTTCTTTTCATCTTTCCCGGAACAGTTTTTTCTTGCCTAATTAGCGGGCTGACTGTATATCTAAGTAAGAATTATTATTATTTCACGCTCAGTGAAGTAATCATTAGCTTGCTGGAGTCTGTATATGGCGAAACGCTTATGTAAAATGAATCGTAAACAGATCGCGACCAACCTTGGTGATATTCATCGTTTGGTGGTGGCGCCAAAGTTTGTTTGTCGCTCGTGTGCGCGCTCTTCCGCCGCTAAAGATACTTTGTGTAAGCCTGCGGCTATTCCACCGCAAGCTTGCCAAGACAAGTCACTTAACGAGCAGCAAGAGTGCGGGCTGTTGGCTGAAGCGTTGCCGACACCTCCATCTCTGGTTACAACCAAGCCTGCAGTTGAGAAAGCGGCGATTGTTCAGCGCGTCGTGGAAAAAGTAAAAGAGAAAAAACAGGCGGAAAAACGAACCTCTTCAGCCAGTCTTTCAGTCTCTGAACGATTTGATTTCACAGACAAGAAATCATTGAAAAAAGCTAAAAAGGCACTGAAAAAACAGTACAAGCAGCAGAAGAAGCTACTCAAATTCGCGAAGAAGCAGCAAAAGTTGCTCAAGCGTCAACGTAAGTTAGAAGTGCGCAATGCGAAGCTCGAAGTGCTGCTCCCAATGCCCAGCCCTGTGATAAACGAGCCCCCTCACGGCAAGGTACACTGAGTGTGGTCAGATATAGATAAAAACGCTCTCCATTGGGAGAGCGTTTTTTTGAATTGAGTTTGTCTTACTTGTTGGCGTAACTCATCTCAGCCCGCTTTTTGACCCAAGTTTCGTTGACCCAAAGAGAAAAGATGATAATGGCACCACCAATCGCCAAGCGAGTGATGTCGACATCTCGATTCCAAATCACGATATTGACAATCAAGCCCGCTGGAACCAGCGCGTTATTCATGACTGCAAGTGCGCCTGCATTGACTAAGGTCGCACCTTTATTCCAGGCGAAGTAACCAAAGCCTGACGCGATTAAACCAAGGTAAGTGAGAATACCCCATTGTGTCGCGGTGGTTGGTAGCTTGTCGAGGTTACCCATCAGTGCAAATGCCACGGTGGCAACGCACAGTGCACCGAGGTAAAAGTACCCAAAGACGGTATGCTGAGGGAGATCAATAGGTTCACTTTCCATAATGTATTTGTACCCCACCTGACCGATAGCAAAGCACAAGTTCGCTCCCTGTACGACGAGAAAACCCATTAAAAAGTTTTCGTTCACACCGGAAAATTTAATCCATGCGGCGCCGACGACAGCAATGAGTGCTGTCACTAAATACCACGGTGAAAAACGCCCTTTGAGTAAGTCATAGATCAGTGTGACGTAGATTGGGGTAAATACGGTGAAGAGCAGCACTTCTGGTACAGAAAGGAGTAAAAAAGACTGGTAGTAGAAGCAGTACATTAATCCAAGCTGGAAACCGCCCACGATCATCAGTTTTGCGATCAACGATTTACTTACGCCACGGAATTTTAAAAACGGAATAAACACGAGACTGGCGAGCGCCACACGCATCCAAACCGAAAACCAAGAATCAACCTGACCAGCGAGATAAACGCCGATCAGGCTAAATGAGAATGCCCAAAGTAGGGTGACTGCGGATAGATAAGCCATGGATGAGAATCTTTATCAACAACAAATGTGCTCGCAGTCTAACCAAGTTTTACCGCTGCGCCAATCAGTCTTTTAGCGGTACGACCAGCATATCGACTGGAGAGCAGTTGATCAGCTGTCGAGTGGAGGAAAGAATCTTGCTCCAGAAGTCTTGGTGGTGACCACACACAACCAAGTCAATCTTGTAATCTTTAATGGTGTCGCACAGTTCATTGCTTAAGTCACCGCTACCAACCAGCGTATGAGTGATAGGGTATTCAGCGTATTCTGTAAAATTCGCTAATTGTGTGCGTGACGCTTCCATTGCTTGGTGTTGCGCTTCCGCCATATTGATGTCAATCAGACCTGTGTAGAGTTCTGCGTAGTTCACATCGATGTGAATGAAAGAGACTTTCGCATCCAGAGGTTTTGCCAGTGACACGGCCTTCTTAATTAATACTTTACTGTCGTCTGACAGATCGACGGCCACAAGTATGTGTTTGTAACTCATATTGCTATCTCCTTGGTAAGGTCATAGTTTCAGATTAGCACTAACCCTTAATAAATTTTGCTAAAGTGATCTCATATCATTATATGTGAGTACATATGTTTATTATCAGTTCACGGTCTTATGTGACTAATCATGTTATAGTTATATGAATCGCATGCATATATTTAGGAGTTAACATGTTGTCTCAAACTATGGTCGAGCAATTGAATGAGCAAATTAACCTAGAATTTTTCTCATCCAATCTATACTTACAGATGAGTGCTTGGTGTGAAGACAAAGGTTTTGAGGGTGCGGCTGAGTTTCTACGCGGCCATGCGGCTGAAGAAATGGAGCACATGCAGCGTCTATTTACCTACGTAAGTGAAACGGGTGCATTGCCAATCTTAGGCGCAATTGATGCTCCAAAACACGATTTCGCAAGCTTGGTGATGTCTTCCGTGAAACATACGAACATGAGCAGATGATTACGGAAAAAATCAATAAGCTTGCGCACGGTGCGTTTACCAGCCAAGACTACTCAACGTTTAACTTCCTACAGTGGTACGTGGCCGAGCAGCACGAAGAAGAGAAGTTGTTTAAAGGGATTTTAGATAAGATCGAATTAGTTGGTGAAGATGGAAAGGCACTGTTCTTCATCGATAAAGATCTGGCACAAATGGCGAAAGAAGGTTCATCTTCAATTTTGGATGCTCCAGCTGTATAAGGCGCTTACTAGCGTGAACTACAGCGGTTAAAAGACGCAGTACATGTTCGTCTTTTTCTCTTGAGCATTTTTGAAGATGTAGGGAGGAAAAGATGATCAGTGTAGACACAATCTTATTTGCGCTAATGGTAGTAACAGGGGTCAACATGATCCGTTATCTTACCGCTCTTCGTTCTCTGATTTACATCATGCGTGAGGCGCATCCGCTGCTGTACCAACAGGTGGACGGTAATGGCTTTTTTACCACCCACGGCAACGTGACGAAGCAGGTGCGTTTATTTCACTATATCAAGAGTAAAGAGTACCACCACCATCACGATGAAGTGTTCACGGGCAAGTGTGAAAGAGTGCGAGAATTGTTTGTCCTTTCCACAAGCTTACTCGGCGTAACTCTGCTCGCGGCATTTATTCTGTAAGTTTTATGTCTTGATAAGGGAAGCCTTGAGAGGGCGCTTGGAATTTAAGCGCTTTTCCCGAGATAGATTTCTCGGTAGAATATTGGCCAACAAAGCAAGGATGTGCACTCAGCACATCCTTTTTTATTTTGTATTTTGGATATCTGAGCGTTACCGATGAGCAAGAAATTTGATGTTGTAGTGATTGGCGCGGGTGCTGCGGGGTTGATGTGTGCGGCAGAAGCAGGCAAGCGAGGTCGACGTGTATTGGTGCTCGATCATGCCAAAAAACCTGGGCGAAAAATCCTTATCTCAGGCGGTGGCCGCTGTAACTTCACCAATTACGACGTCTCAGCGAATAACTATTTGTGTCAAAATCCACACTTCGTTAAGTCGGCGCTCTCTCAGTACACTAACTGGGATTTTATCGCGATGGTCAGCAAGCACGGCATTGAGTTTGAAGAGCGTGATCATGGCCAGTTATTTTGTGTTGACGCCTTTACTGCCAAAGATATCGTCAAAATGCTGCTAGCAGAATGCGACATGCCAAATATTGAGCAGCGCTACCAATGTGATGTCCACTCGATTGAGAAAGTTGAAGAAGGCTTTCGCCTGCTTTCGGGTACGGAACAGGTCGAGTGCGAGACTCTGGTTATCGCGACGGGTGGTTTATCGATGCCAAAGCTTGGGGCGACGCCATTTGGTTACAAAGTTGCACAGCAGTTTGGTCTTCCTGTTATTCCAACGACGGCGGGTCTTGTGCCATTTACGCTGCATAAAGAAGACAAAGAAGACTTTGCTGAGCTGTCTGGCATCGCGGTACCTGCGGAAATCACCGCGGAAGATGGCACCATGTTCAAAGAGGCCCTGCTGTTCACGCACCGAGGCTTATCAGGCCCTGCTGTTTTACAGATTTCTTCATTCTGGCGAGCAGGTCAGCGGGTATCGATTAACCTAGTTCCAAACGATGATGTTGCCGAACTATTAGAGCGCAGCCGTGAAAAACATCCCAATCAATCGCTTAAGAATACCCTTGCGAAGGTACTACCCAAACGCTTAGTTGAAGTCTTGATAGAGCGTAAAGAGCTGATCGATAAACCGCTCAAACAGTTCAATCAGAAAGAACTTTCCGCAATAGCTGAACGTTTAGAGCATTGGGATATCGCGCCGAATGGGACTGAAGGCTATCGAACGGCAGAAGTGACTCTTGGTGGTGTGGATACCGATCACTTGTCATCGAAAACCATGGAGTGTAAAAACATCAAAGGGCTGTACTTCATTGGTGAAGTCATGGACGTAACGGGTTGGTTAGGCGGCTACAACTTCCAGTGGTGCTGGTCGAGCGGTTTTGTTGCGGGCCAGTGGGTGTAGAGCTGGATATTGATAAATTGATAAAAAGGAGCACGTAATCGAACTTAGTGCTCCTTTTTCGTTTTGCACAGGCTACTCGTCTTGATACTTCTCGAGTTTGTTATAGAGCGTTTTAACGCTGATACCTAGCTCCTGAGCGGATTCTGTTTTGTTACCTTGATTTTCTTCTAGCGTGTTGAGAATGGCGGCTTTTTCTAAATCTTCTAGAGATACGCCTGCTGGCACTAGATCTTCGATACTGGTGCCACTTTCGAGGGGTGGGGTATCAAATATCAAGTGTTCATCGCAAATGGTGTCATCGGCTAAAATAAACGCACGCTCAATGGTGTGTTTCAATTCACGCACATTCCCTGGCCAGTCATGCATGGCGATTTTCTGGATCGCAGAATCGAGAATGGTTTTGGTTTTAGATTCATGCGCATTGCGGTGGGCGATAAAATGTTTCGCGAGTCCAACAATATCACTGCCTCGTTCTCGCAATGGTGGGATGGTCAATGGGAAGTGCGATAACCGGAAAAACAGATCCTCACGCAAGAACTGTTCTTCGATAGCGATTTTAGGATCTCTGTTCGTCGCGGCAATGATTCGAGTATTAGCAATATGAACCGTATTGCTGCCGACTGGACGGTACTCACCGGTTTCCAATACACGTAATAACTTCACTTGGTGCTCTATCGGCATTTCGGTGATTTCATCTAAAAATAACGTGCCACCTTCTGCCTGTTTAAATACGCCTTGGTGCGTTTTGTTCGCTCCGGTAAATGCGCCCTTTTCATGCCCAAACAATTCACTGTCGACCAACTCTGGGCTGATGGCTCCACAGTTAATCGCGATAAATGGTTGTTGCTTGCGATCGCTTGCCAAATGAATAGTTTGCGCCACCAACTCTTTACCTGCACCACTTTCACCAACAACAAGCACGTTAGCTTCTGTTTTCGCTACGCGTCGGATCATGCGATAGAGTTGGTGCATAGGCGATGAAGATCCGACTAAAAGACCAAATTGATCCAAGTCGCTAGTGGAAACTTTAAGCCCTTGGTCCTGCTTGTGCTGATAGTATTGGCTGACTTCGCTTAAGGTATCGGACAATATAGAAATGTTGACCGGCTTTCTATAGTGGAACGCCGCTCCTAAGTTCATGAGCTTATCGAGGTTTTCGTTTGGAGCGCCAGAGCTAATAATGATCAAGTCAGCATCGTAATTATTTTCGATATCGGAAAGGCGCTGGTAATCGGCATGAGTAAAGCGGTCTATTTCAACAATCGCAACTTCCGGTTTGAGGTGAAGATAGTTTTCAATCCAATTGTCTTCGGCATCTGCATCATAAAGACGGAATTTGTTCAGCTCCTCGCAAGAAGTAATGTCATCCTTGAGTATCGGGTCTTGTATTTTTAGAAACAGGCTTGGCAACGACATAGAAATGTCCTCTTTACTATGAGAGAAACAATGTACGTCGATTACTCTACCTGCACAAGAAAAAATACGGTTAAGACTATTTTAGGGCATTATCAGGTATTTATATGTTGAAGATGTTTCCTCTATTTATTAATAAAAGACTGAATGCGTTCTTTATCATTAATTAACGGTTTTCATGCGGTCAAAATTAACTTTTTAATTAGCCTTACTTCGAAAAAACTTTACGTATGTACTGTTTCTTGGTTGCTAGCTTATTTGGGTTGATTACTGATAAAAATTTACACTTCGTCTGTGTAAATAATTCATATCTGTGCCAGTTATCTTCCCTCCGATGTGTGTGTTTTTGGTTTTAGTTCTTTATAAACAGTATTTTATGAAGTTGGCATGCGCTTTGCTTTTATTAAAATACAACGTCATAAAGGAGAGCAACCATGAAAAACATCGCATCTAAAATTGTCCTGACTTCTGTTCTTGCAACGTCATCAACAGCAGTTCTAGCGAATCAACAATGGGAAAAAGAATCCATGGACGCTTGGTTAGATGGTAAAGCGGAAACCACGCTTCTGTTAAATAGCAATCTCAACTCTTTTGATATTAATACCGATGTTGAAAACCAAGTGGTTACTTTGTCTGGTTCGGTAGATAACGAACTTGAAAAATCATTAGCAGAAGAACTTGTTTCTGGTCTTGATGGCGTCAAAGACGTGAAAAATAAATTGTCGGTGGTGAAAGACGATAAAAAAGAAGTTGATTCAGAAGCACTCGCTACTTTGACAGATTCTAAAATTACGACAATAGTCAAAACACGCTTACTTATGGATACCAATGTGAGTGGTACAGATATCGACGTAACGACCAATAACAAAACAGTGACGTTATCGGGCCATGTGAGTTCAGATGCGGAGCAAGATCTCGCACTATCAATTGCAAATAATACCAATGATGTCAATAAAGTGATTGATAACCTTAAAGTCGTTCAATAATCGCGAGTCGCGTGAACGGACACTTTATCTGGAGATCTGGAGGGAAACACTATGGTTCGTTGGATTTTTATTTTTTTAGTCTTGGCACTCGTTTCTGCCGTATTGGGCTTTACCGGTATTGCAGGCGCAGCGGCATCGATCGCTCAAGTGATATTTTACCTATTCTTGCTGTCATTAATTATTTCAATCGTGATGGTGTTGATAGGCAGAAAAAACGTCAGTAAATAGACAGGAGAGTATGTATGCAATTTAAATCATTTATTTATCGTATCGCTGCTGTATTAGGTTTAGCACTCGCTCTGGCTGCCTGTAGTGATGAAGGCCCAATGGAGAAGGCTGGCGAGAAGCTTGACGAAGCAGTAACCGACACTCAAAACGCGGTTGAAGATAGCTGTGAAAAAGTGAAAGAAGACTTAAATGCGGAAGATCAGGATTGTTAGAAGCTCATCGCGCATTTCACAGCCAAACAATAAGAATAGCAAGCAATAAGAATAGATAGGTAAGAGTAGGGCGGTTAAGTGCCGCCCTTCTTTTTGGCCTGCTGTTCACAATCAACCGCCCACAATCAAATGAGGAATCAAAGATGAAAAACATATTTGATGTACTGAAAGAGAGTCATGAAAAGCAACGCCTTTTACTCGATGCTCTGATGGAAACGTCCGGTGATTCCCCTGCTCGTGAAGAGTTTTACCACAATCTAAAGTCTGAGCTCGAACAACATGCGGCTGCAGAAGAGCGCTTTTTCTACGCGCCACTGATAGAAAGTGATAAAACCATCGATCTCACTCGTCACGGCATTGCTGAGCACCATCAAATCGACAAAGTTATCGCCAAGCTTGATGAAACCGACATGAGCTCACCGGCGTGGTTAAACGAAATGAAAACGCTACGCCATAAAGTCCTGCATCATCTTGAGGAAGAAGAGCAACGATTTTTCCAACTCGCGGGTAAAGTGATGTCTGACAAGCAGAAGCGTCAGCTTGCCAATGGTTATTTGGACGAAATGGCCAGCTAACGGTGTTGGAGCCTTTCGTGTCGGATCGATACGAAAGGCTGCCGTTAAAGTTTACTTAGTCTCTTCTTCTTTTTCTTTGCATTTTCACTAACTCACTCATTTTCGCCTAATTTTAATATAAACCTGAGATTCATTCACCGAATCGTGCACTCGCTTAAAGCAAGGAGAGCGAATGTTTATCATCAAATATTATATTCTTGGTGCGCTAGTAAGTTTATTGGTCGCGATTTATACGCCTCAAATCATTATTAGCCTGTTGTTCTTGTGGGTTTCGCTCTCGCTTGCGTTAGTTTGTGTCGCCTATGTTTTCGACATACCTTCGATTTTCAGAAAAAACCAAGATGGTAAAATTATCTGGTGGATTCGCTGGGCATTCATCCCGTTTTTATTGGGAGCTAAAGCCTATAACGCGTGGGAAAGACGTCGAGATACGGTACCACCGATTCAAAAAGTCAGTGACAATCTGTTCCTATCCCGCCGCTTGTTCCAGAGTGATTTAGATTTCCTCGAGTCGCAGGATATTTCTTGTATTGTCGATGTTACGGCGGAATTTGCTGGATTAGAAAGTGCGATGACAGATAAGCAATTCCACTATCTTTCTATTCCGGTGTTAGACCATAAAGCTCCAACGCTTGAACGGCTGCGCCATGCGATTAACTGGATTGATACTCAAATCGCATGTTCTCGCTCTGTTGTTGTACATTGCGCTTTAGGCCGCGGTCGGTCCGTGTTTGTGGTCGCGGCGTATTTACTGAGTAAAGATTCTTCACTGACGGTTGAGTCTGTCATGAAAAAAATCAACAATGTGCGTAGCACTGCAAGGTTAAATAATTTGCAGCTCAGAACCTTACGCGCGATCAGTGAAAAAGGTGTCCTCGGTATAGAACCATCGACTTGGATGGTGGTCAATCCTGTCGCTGGTGGTGGAAAGTGGCAACAATATGAACAGCATCTGATTCGTGAGTTAACCAAAAAATACCGTCTGGATATTCATCAAACCAGTGAAGATCTCAGAGCAGACCAACTCACGCAGCAGGCAAAAGAACGTGGAGCTAAGCAGGTGATTGTTGCTGGTGGAGACGGCACAGTCACGGAAGTGGCGAGTCAGTTGATTGATAGCGATATCAAGCTCGGCATTGTCCCTCTTGGCACTGCCAACGCGTTGTGCCACGTGCTTTATGGCGTCGGAGCAAAATTATCACCAGTAGAAAAAGCGTGTGAAGCCCTGCTTAAGGGGCAGTGTCAGCGTATAGATACCGCGGAGTGTAATCAGCGATCTATCTTGTTAGTGCTAGGGATTGGTTTAGAGCAAAAAATGATTGAGCATGCACAGCGAGAAGAAAAGAATGCGTTGGGACAGTTGGCATATCTAACGGGTTTTTTTGATGCGGTAGTGGCGGAAGAAACGCAAACCTTGACCATATCGATAAAAGGTTCATCAGATAAAGAACTCAGCGATAACCAACAACAAACGCTTGATGTACATAGTTTTGTTGTTGCGAATACCGCCCCGTTTAGTACCTTACTGGCGCAAGGTGGTGGTGCTCCGCAGCCCGATGATGGCCAATTACATATTACCTACTTAGACAATACGGAATCATTGGGTGATCGACTCATTGCATTGTCTGATCTGACATTGACCAGTTTAGGGGCGCAGAATGAATCGACCCTGTTTAAGTACGCTACCGCTCAGCAGATCACCATTGCTGCAGATAAACCTATTGATTATGTGATTGATGGAGAGCTTTATTCGGACAAAAAATTGGTTATCAATATTCGTCCTAAATCCTTAAGCGTGTTTGTCCCATGAGGAAAGCGTATCTCCTGTCGAGATGAGCTAAGCGTTTGGCCATCTTGCTATGTTCTAACAGCTAGTGTTCTAACAGATAGTGTTCTAACAGGTAGAAAGAAAGATAGTTCACCGAGGAAGCGTGTCACTTTTTACCACTCTCAACTCGGTTAAAAAACACAAGTCGGTTAAAAAACATGAGATAAAGATAAGGTCGCAGTTTTGACGCTGCGGCTTTTTGGTATTCGATCGAATGTGACTTCGTGTTTGAAATACTACATCGTGTCTGATGGGGGCTTGTTACATTGACAGGGTTACATCGACAAAAACATCTAACTCGCCGAGCATCTTTAACGGGCAAAGATGCCATCAACGGTGATGAGAGTTAAATCAGGGTAGGTCTACCTACCCTGAGGTTTGAGGTAAGTGTTTTTCAATTTCATCATTTTCGACTTGTAAAGCGGCTAACCAGTAAGAAACTAAGGCCGTTACATTGGTGTCATCGATGGTTTTGAGTAGCACTTTTACTTCGTCCAATAACACCTTATTCATGAAATGCATCTCTTTATAATTACCAAGCTCGGCGACACCATGCTCTGTGGCATTTTCTGCAATGAATTGTTCACCGTCTTGATCGAAGAATAACTCAGCCATCTTTTTTATCATCACTTTCTCTATCTTCACGAATCGATAGGCTGCTCTTGCCAGTGTCATGTGCGATTGTGGATTCACCAGGGGCAGACACGTTTGGCGGTGATGTGTCATTTTTACGAGTAGCTCCCTTACTCGATGATTATCAAATGTCATACAAACCTCTTTAAGTTGTAGAAGTACAACAGCAATGGTCAAACGACGTGACCATTGCTTTGCTCTTGATGACTCGCTGGTGATTGTTTTATTACCAATTCTCTATCGGTTGTTACCAACTAGCTGATTAGGCTGATACTGCTGAGTTTTTCTTTCGCACTCTTGATATCACTACGAACTTTGAGTAGCACGGCGTTATCCGCTTGCTCTGGTTGGTCTACAATCAGTTTTTCAATTTCTTTGAGTACCTTGCTTTCCACTCCTTCAAGCTGTTCAAGGTACATGGTTTCTTTGTCTGTCGAGACCTCTTTCATCACATCGCTGTACACTTCACGAGCCTTGATGGTGTACGAAACAGGCGTGTCATCCGCCGAATCATCTGTGTTTCCCACAGCGTGAGGTTGCAGTTCAAGCACGGCACGTTTGCGTGTTTGAAGCAGTTCCAGCAGCACCTGGTTCAGAGCGGTATTGTCAATGTTGTTAATCGCTTTGTCATAAATGTCATTGCCACTCTCAATGAGCTCAATGATCGAGGAGATATTTTCATTTTTCATCGCTCACTCCTTTAATGAATTTGCTAATGATGAAGCTATTAGTGAAAGCCCACATCTATTGGTCAAGTTAATGTAGTGCGTCCAGATAATGTGGTGAGTTAGCTTTTTTCGCCTCACTTACCACTTATTCAAAGGTTAAAGTTTTACGCTCGCTAAGCGCTCAGCTTTGCACAAATCATTACACACGATTATTTGAACGTAAGCAGGGAGTGTGCCAATGGTGTTTTATTTATTTTAATCAATTAGTTATTTATTTTTGTTGTGGTGATTGATGGTGTCACCGAGCAACGCTAAGAAAAATTTACAAGCATGAAGAAGAAAAACTGGAAATAATTACAAAGAAAGAGGACGGTTTTGTGTGGATTTGCTTTTAATATGTTTAAAAACAATAAGTTGTATTTTTGGCACGGTTATCGCTTTGTGTAGGAGTAGGTGAGTAGGAAAAGCAGATTCACTTGTTTTCTACTCAATACCTTAGCTTTACTCAATACATCAACGGAGGCTAGTCATGGCTAATACAAAACAAAGCACAGCGAAAACTCAAGAGCAGTTGGAAGAAGCATATCATTTAGCCGAGCAGGCAACGACTGAAGCGGTAGGTGCAGTGAAAGAACAGGCCAAAGAAAAGTTTGATGTGGGAGCGGAGCGAGTGCAACAAGCGACCAAGTCAGCAGAAAACGTGATTAAGGAACGTCCACTATTGAGTATCGGTTGCGCGTTTCTGGCCGGTTGGGCGGTATCAAAACTGATTAAGTAATTTCAGTTATCGCATTTAACGCATTAAGCCACTTAACAACAGGTAATCGTTCAAATGAGTAACTCTGGACCCGTACCGCATCAGCAACAAAGCGATCCAAGACAAGATACGCAGCCAGGCTCGACCACGGGGGATTGTGGTCGAGATCCCAACGGAGCTGAAGAGCAGGATATTCAACAAACCATTAATGGACTGAACTCAATTTTTTCTCAATTGGATACATTGACTCAGTCGCTAAAAGCATGGTCAGGCTCGACGTTAGAGCTATTCTTGTTGGAGGTCAAAGTGAACGCTTCTGCTGTTCAACAACTCTTGTTGAGCGCGGTTATCTTCACGTTGCTCTCGGTATTGTTCGTGTTCAGTTTGTGTCTTGCATCTGGTGTGGTGGCTTATCAACTGACTTTGAACGTGTACATTGCCGTGTTGGTATTCATCACCTCGCTAGCCTTAGCACTATTCGCTTTGGCTTGGTGGCAAAAGCGTTTAGTTGGTTTTCTTGGATTCAAAAATACCACTGAGCAGTTGCAGGAGGGTTGGGATGCACTCGCTAAGAAAGCTCAATCGAGCCGTGAAGATTAAGCGAATGGAAGGTAAGGCATCGTTGAAGCAGTGTTGCCTGACGATGGAAGTGTTCACGTTTACGTCCAAGAAGTTTGTCAGAGAGCATCCTTGGACAACCTTAGGTATCAGTACCGTTCTTGCGATCGCTGCTGCGAAAACGGGTCGCTTGTCGCGTTTGGCGTCTTCCATTTCTTCAATGGGGTTTCTCGCAAGCAGCGTATCCGATATTACAGAGTCACTCGCAAAACCAGTGAGTGCTGCTTCTCCAAACTCAGTCGACCGTGGCGATCCTCAATAACGGCTGTTAACTGACCTCAACCGGGCATACTTTATGACTGCAAAACTGAATCCGTCAACCAATATGATGATTGGCGTCGCTCTGCTGGTTCTTTTACTTGTGCCTGGGCTGTATTTTGCGAAACCCTTGGTGCTTCCTATTGTCCTAAGTGCTTTTATTTCTCTTTTGTGTAGCCCTTTAATCAATTACTTTGAAGACAAAGGTTTTCCACGTAGCATCACAGTCGTTACTACATTGACACTCTTGGTCGGCGTGTCCGTCGTGGGTCTCGTCGCCATGTTTGAACCAGCTAAACAGTGGTGGTCGGAACTACCTAGCATTGTTAAAAATGTGTCGCAAGAGGTAAGCGAGGTAACTCGAGCGTCGGCAGAACACATCGACTCCTCACTGAATATAACCAATGATATGAGTATGGGGGAGATGGGACACAATACGGTGTTTTCTTTGATAAAGACGCTCGCGACCACCGCTCCAACCATTTTGACCCAAGCGATGCTCGTGCTGTTTATGGTTTACTTTATGCTCAGTCATGGGCGGAGTTTGTTCCGTAAGTCCGTATCCAATCTGCATGACTTTTCGCAGCAGCGTAAAGCGGTAGAACTTGTCAGAGCATTGCAGAAAGATTTATCCCGTTATATCGCTACAATTACCCTAGTCAACGTATTGTTGGGAGTCACTGTCGGCTTGGTCTTTTATGTACTTGGCCTTGAAGACCCGTTCTTATGGGGTGCTTTTGCCAGTGTCATGAACTTTGCACCGTATTTAGGACCAGTTATCTCTATGATCTGCTTTGGTTTTGCTGCCTATTTACAATTTGAGTCTGTCAGTTTTATGCTCACCGTGGTGTCTTTGTATTTATTGCTCAATTTGGTTGAGAGCCAATTTGTCACTCCGACGTTATTAGGCAAACGGTTTAACTTAAATCCATTAGTCATCTTTGTTTGGCTGGTCTTTTGGGGATGGCTGTGGGGAGGCATGGGACTGTTAATCGGGATGCCGTTATTAGTCTGCATTAACATTATAGTTGAGCGGTTGGAGCTGTTTAAACTCAACCACATTGCTTCGTCAGAAGTTGCACACAGCGAATAACCGCGGTGATTGCTGATCTTTTAACCTCTCTCGGTTGAGGCTCGGTATGTGCTTATTTGCATTTGAGTTCCCAATCCATGATTACGTTACACTTGATGCTTTTTCTTTCTTGCCGAAGGTGACCTGCTGAATGACTAACCCAGTTATAATCAGCAGCAGACCTATGAGAGTGGAAGGGTGAATTTCTTCGCCAATAATGGTGGCGAGCAGCATCAGAGAAATGAACGGCGAAGCGAAAATCAGGTTACTAATGCGCGCCGTGTTCTGTGTTGATTTCAATGCGCTTAACCACAGGACAAACGTGATCCCCATTTCAAATAGACCAACATAAGTGACCGCTGCCCAACCTTTGGCTGAAATGGCTGCCCAACTCGCTCCCTCGTAGAGGCTTAAAGCGATGGTAAATGGGATCGCTACCAAGAAGCCGAGTAAAACGCCAACCACCGGGTCGGCCTTGTTTTTCGTGTTGAGAATCCAATAGCCAGCCCACAAAAGTGTCGAGAGCAAAGCTAAGCCGACGCCCAATGGACTCTCAAACGTCATGCTCAGTACATTGCCTTGTGTTGCGATGACAATGACCCCTAAGTAACTGAAGCTGCAGGCTATCCAGTCTTTACTACGAATTTTTTGTCCGAGAAAAACTGCGGCCATTAAGGTTAGCGTGATCGCCCAACTATAGTTGATGGCTTGTGCCTGCGATGCGGGAAGTAGATCATAAGCTTTGAATAAGATGAGGTAATAGGCCAGCGGATTAATCAGACCAAGCAGTAGGTAATACCAAGGGTTGGAGAGAAATGTATCGCTGAGTTGACTTAATTTGCCTTGCACGCTGCATACGGTGATAAGAGCAATAGCAGAAACCATGCTGGCGATACACAACATTTGGATCGGCGTAAACTCTGCAAGCGTGAGTTTAAATGCGGTTGCAACGGTTGACCAAAGTAATACTGCTGAGAGCCCAAATCCTAGGGCGCGACGCTCATTCATGATGCCTCTGTATTATGTGAGATAATTGTATTGCGCGAGATAGCTCGAGAGATAAACCGTTTAAGTAATAAAAAGTTAACCTAGCCAAGCATACTATTTTGAATACCCAGTATATGCGAGGAATACATAGTGTATACGAGGAATACATAGTGTATGCGAGGATTTTTCATCCAACAAACTGGACATTTATCCAGTGTCTAAATACCATTGTTATAGATATAAAACACAGGCTAACTCGCTATTATGCAATGGATTCTTGAGCACCAATCTCTCCTTCTTTCTTCTCTTTGTGCCGCCGCTGTCAGTGGAGTGGCTGCGGGTTGGTGGGTAAAACAGCGATTTATCACCCAAACTCAGCTTCTGGAGCAGCAGTTAATCTCTGAAAAACAACTGCATCAACAGCAACTTGAGCAAGTTAAGCAAAGCCTTGCTGATGCTCAGCAAGAGCTCGATGAACTGGATGACGAAAGGGATAAAGCCGCATTTGAAGTTCGCCAAACCCACGGTAAATTGATGGCAGCAATGGAAAAGTTGCGCTACTTCGACGCCGTGAAGCAGGAACGGCAACAGTATTTTGATGAACTTGGGCAAATGCGTGAACACAAATCACGCTTAGAAACCCAACTAAGAGAGCAGCAAGCACGCCATGAACAGATCAATCAAGCGAATGCAGAAAAGTTACAAATCTTAGAGCAAGCGGAAGCGCGCCTGAAACAACAGTTCGAGCATCTTGCCAATCAACTTTTTGAAGAAAAAACCGCCAAAGTGGATGTACAAAACCGCCAGAGTTTAGACGCGTTGCTCACTCCACTCAGAGATCAATTAGATGGGTTTAAAAAGCAGGTTAATGATAGCTTTAGTCAGGAAGCGAAAGAGCGTCATACCCTGGTTCATGAGTTGAAGAATCTGCAACGTTTAAATGAACAAATGACACGTGAGGCGGTCAATCTTACTCAAGCATTAAAGGGGGATAACAAGCAGCAAGGTAACTGGGGTGAAGTCGTATTGGCACGAGTTCTGGCTGAATCAGGGTTACGCGAAGGGCATGAATATCAAACCCAGGTTAACCTGCAAAATGAAGCGGGCAAGCGTTATCAACCAGATGTGATTGTGTATCTTCCCCACAATAAACAGGTGGTCGTGGACTCGAAGATGGCGCTAGTGGCGTACGAGCGTTATTTCAACGCTGAAACCGATGCTGAACGTGATCAGGCACTGAATGCGCACTTGGTTGCTTTGCGCGCGCACATCAAAGGTTTAAGCATGAAGGATTACCACAAGCTCAAAG
This sequence comes from Vibrio mytili, assembly GCF_000830505.1. Classification (GTDB taxonomy): domain Bacteria; phylum Pseudomonadota; class Gammaproteobacteria; order Enterobacterales; family Vibrionaceae; genus Vibrio; species Vibrio mytili. Next base: position 28,299 of record NZ_JXOK01000046.1, read on the forward strand.
GTATTCAGAGCTTAGACTATGTGCTGATGTTCATCCCAGTAGAGCCAGCGTTTCAGGTGGCGATTCAAGCCGATCCTAGCCTCATCAAAGACGCGATGGAGCAGAACATTATTTTAGTTAGCCCTACGACTCTGCTGGTGGCTCTGCGCACCATCGATAATTTGTGGCGCAATGAACGTCAGAATGAAAACGCCAAAATGATCGCCGAACGAGCGACCAAGTTGTACGACAAACTGCGCTTATTTGTTGACGATATGGAAGGGTTAGGTGGGGCACTGGACAAAGCCAATCAAACCTACCAAGGCGCAATGAATAAACTGGCTACAGGACGTGGTAATGTGATCCGCCAAGCGGAAAGTTTCAAACACTTAGGTGTGGAAATTAAGCGGCCAATATCCTCAGACATCGCACAGCTCGCACAGAGTGAATCATTTTCGGAAAATGAATCACCAAATGAACCGTTAGTAGAAAGACATCCGGCTGAGGATAAAGTAAACTAATCGCCCGCAGTATAGTGGGCGAATATCATTTGTCAGCAAACGCCCCGCAGTCAAAGAGTGCTGCCGAAGAGGAATTAGAATGACGGACAAAAGCGTGCAATCCAATACAGTATTAGACAACGAAACCACCCACTTTGGTTTCTCTACCGTGGCGAAAGACGAAAAAGTAACCAAAGTTGCGGAAGTTTTCCATTCAGTGGCAGCGAAATACGACATTATGAATGACCTAATGTCGGGTGGTATTCATCGTTTATGGAAGCGTTTTACTATCGATTGTAGTGGTGCTCGTCCAGGTCAACGCATTTTGGACCTTGGCGGTGGTACTGGTGACCTTACCGCAAAATTCTCGCGTATTGTCGGTGACCAAGGTCATGTCATCTTAGCGGATATTAACAACTCCATGCTCAATGTTGGACGCGATAAACTGCGCGACAACGGCATTGTCGGCAACGTGCATTATGTTCAGGCTAATGCCGAAGAGCTGCCATTCCCAGATGATTATTTTGACGTGATTACCATCAGCTTCTGTTTGCGTAACGTCACCGATAAAGATAAAGCGTTACGTTCGATGTATCGCGTACTTAAGCCGGGCGGCCGTCTGCTGGTGCTTGAGTTTTCTAAACCCATTCTCGACCCATTATCCAAAATTTATGACGCGTACTCGTTCCACTTATTACCAAAAATGGGTGAATTGGTGGCGAATGATGCGGAAAGCTACCGTTATTTGGCTGAATCTATTCGTATGCATCCAGATCAGGAGACTCTGGAAGGCATGATGCAAGAGGCCGGTTTCGAGAACACCAAATACTACAATTTAACCGGTGGTATCGTGGCGTTACACCGTGGTTATAAGTTTTAAGGGAGCAGGCATGCCATTTGAACCTCTTATCACGGCTGTTATTGAGACTTCTTTGAATACTCTGGTTAACGACGATCCTGCTTTGGTGCGTCGTCTTTCCCGCCTTAAAGGTCAGGTAATTCAAGTTCATCTTAAAGAGATCAACAAGACATTGACGTTTGTCTTTAGTCAGCAAATTGATGTGCTTGGGCACTATGAAGGTGAGCCAGATTGCTATCTATCTCTTCATTTAAGTGTGCTGCCTGAGCTGCGCGATCAAGCCAATATTACTCGTCTCATTAAGCAAGATAAGCTTGAGTTAGAAGGGGATATCCAGTTGGCACAGAAATTCTCTCAATTGATGGTGGATTGCAAACCGGATATTGAAGAATGGTTATCGCGAGTGACAGGCGATGTCGTGGCTCATACGGTGGTTCAAGGCTCAAAAAATGTGGGCAGCTTTTTAGTCTCGCAAGCCGAAAAACACCAGCGCCATATCGCCGAAGTGATCACCGAAGAGTGGAAGTTAGCCCCTGGCCCCTTGGAAGTCGCCTACTTTTGCGATCAAGTCGACGATGTTCGCAGCCAAGCTTCGCGTGTAGAAGCACGTTTGAATGCGATGTTGAATAATCAGGGTTTGGATAAGCCAATGTTGGAGAAATCATGACTCCAGCCGAATTAAAACGTTTATATCACATCGTCAAAGTTCAACTGGAATATGGGCTAGATGAGCTACTACCAGAGCATCAATTGACGAAAGCCCCACTATTGATGCGCAAAAGCTTATTCTGGATCAAAAACAAACACCCAGATAAACCGTTAGGTGATCGTCTACGCTTAGCCCTGCAAGAGCTGGGTCCGGTTTGGATTAAATTCGGTCAGATGATGTCGACGCGACGTGACTTGTTTCCTCCGCATATCGCCGATCCTCTAGCGTTGCTTCAAGATCAGGTGGCCCCATTTGATGGCAAGTTGGCAAAACAGCAGATGGAGAAAGCATTAGGTGCTCCGTTAGAAAACTGGTTTACCGAGTTTGATATCAAACCATTGGCGTCAGCGTCGATCGCTCAGGTGCATACTGCGCGTCTAAAAGAGACTAACCAAGAAGTGGTATTAAAGGTTATCCGCCCAGATATTCGCCCAGTGATTGATTCAGATCTAAAACTGATGCACCGAATGGCGCGTATAGTCGCTGGTGCAATGCCTGATGCACGTCGTTTAAAACCGGTTGAAGTGGTTCGTGAATACGAGAAAACCCTCCTTGATGAATTAGATTTGCGTCGAGAGGCGGCGAATGCCATTCAATTACGTCGCAATTTCGAGGGCAGCGAAGAATTGTATGTTCCTGAAGTTTTTCCTGACTTCAGTAATGAAACTGTCATGGTTTCTGAGCGAATATATGGCATTCAAGTTTCTGATATAGAAGGCTTGAAAGCAAATGGCACCAATATGAAATTGCTTGCTGAGCGCGGTGTGAGTGTGTTTTTCACACAGGTGTTCAGGGACAGCTTCTTTCATGCTGACATGCATCCAGGTAATGTTTTTGTCAAGCCAGCACATCCTGAAAACCCGATGTGGATTGGGCTGGATTGCGGAATCGTTGGTACACTCAATAGTGAAGACAAACGTTATTTGGCGGAAAACTTTTTGGCGTTTTTCAATCGTGATTATCGCCGAGTCGCTGAGTTGCATGTCGACTCAGGATGGGTTCCGGCAGACACCAATGTCGATGAATTTGAGTTTGCGATCCGCGTTGTTTGTGAGCCTATTTTTGCTAAGCCGCTGTGTGAGATCTCCTTTGGTCATGTGTTATTGAATTTGTTCAATACTGCGCGCCGATTCAATATGGAGGTTCAACCACAATTAGTCCTGTTGCAAAAAACGTTACTCTACGTGGAAGGCCTTGGCAGACAACTGTATCCGCAACTCGATTTGTGGGAGACCGCAAAGCCATTTCTTGAAGAGTGGATGATGAACCAAGTGGGGCCGCAAGCTTTAGTGAATGCCATTAAAGATCGCGCGCCATTTTGGGCGGAAAAATTACCGGAGTTACCTGAGCTACTTTATGATAGTCTCAAACAAGGTAAAGCCATGAACCAACGTATGGATCAGCTTTATCAAGGTTATCGTCAAAGCAAACGGCAACAGGCAACAGGTAAGTTTTTATTTGGTGTTGGCGCTACTTTAGTCGTATGCTCGGCAATATTGGTGGATAACGCTTTTGACCAGCTATCGTTAGCCTGCGGCATGGCAGGTGTCACATTCTGGTTGTTTAGTTGGCGAGCTTACCGTCGTTAAACGGTAAGCTCTTGAAATACATTTTTGTTTAAAGACCCGAGGTAAAAAGCATGGGTGGTATCAGTGTTTGGCAACTTCTTATCATTGCTGTAATTGTTGTATTGCTATTCGGAACCAAGAAACTGCGTGGTATTGGTAGTGATCTAGGCGGTGCCGTTAAAGGCTTCAAAAAAGCAATGAGCGAAGACGAAGATACAGCGAAAAAAGACAAAGACGCGGACTTCGAGCCAAAGAGTTTAGAAACGCAGCAACAAAAAGAAGCTGCTTCTGAAACGAAAAAAGATAAAGAGCAGGCGTAAAACGTGTTTGATATCGGTTTTTGGGAACTGGTATTAATATCTGTTGTAGGTCTTGTTGTTCTTGGGCCAGAGCGTTTGCCGCATGCGATACGTAGTGTATCTCGCTTCGTCGGTGCTGCTAAAAGTATGGCAAATAACGTCAAAGACGAATTGTCTCACGAGCTGAAAGTCCAAGAGTTGCAAGAAAACTTGCGCAAAGCTGAAAAGATGGGGATGAATGATTTATCCCCAGAACTGAAATCTTCGGTTGAAGAATTGAAGAAAGCGGCGCAATCTGTCAACCGCCCTTACGCAGAAAAAACTGATTCAGACGCTGATACTGTGAAAGCAGAGTCGGAGGAGGATTCAGCAAATAAAGCGGAAGAAGTTAAGGTGACAGCGGCAGATAAGAAAGCCGAATAGTCTCATTAGGAGGAGCTGCTAGGTCACAGACCTTATGTTGGTGGCTCCTTTTTGATCTGTTTTTTTATAAAGAGGTTTGCCATGTCTACCGTTGAGCAGACACAACCTTTAATTAGTCATTTGTTGGAGCTTCGCAACCGACTACTGCGCGCAATCTTGGCAGTATTGGTGGTGTTCGTTGGACTAGTTTATTTCTCGAATCACATTTACGAATTTGTTTCTGCACCTTTAGTTGAGCGATTACCTGAAGGGGCGACAATGATTGCAACGGATGTTGCGTCACCGTTTTTCACACCCTTGAAACTGACGTTGATCGCATCGGTGTTTCTCTCGGTTCCCTTTATTTTGTATCAGATATGGCTTTCGTCGCGCCAGGCTTGTACAAGCACGAGCGTCGCTTGATCATGCCGCTGCTTTTTTCGAGCTCATTGCTGTTTTATTGTGGTGTTGCGTTTGCCTATTTTGTTGTTTTCCCGCTAGTGTTTGGCTTCTTTACTGCTATTTCTCTCGGTGGTGTGGAGTTTGCGACAGATATATCGAGCTATCTAGATTTTGTTCTGGCGCTGTTTATGGCATTCGGTGTGGCATTTGAAGTACCCGTGGCAATTATTTTGCTGTGTTGGACAGGAGCCACAACGCCTGAAGACCTGAAAACAAAGCGGCCTTATATTATCGTTGCGGCATTTGTGGTGGGGATGGTACTCACGCCACCGGACATGATTTCTCAAACCTTACTTGCGATCCCGATGTGTTTGTTGTTTGAAGTGGGCTTGTTGTGCGCTCGTTTCTATACACGCAAAGAGGAAGACGAAGAGATAGAAGAGTAGAACATTGATTTAATTTGCAAGAGAAAGAGCGAGCTGCATAAGCTCGCTCTTTTTGTCTCTAAGCTCAATAAAAAACTAATTTCTGCCAATACGTTCTGACAGAGCTCGGGCCGTAATGCCATGTAGTAACAGGCTGATAGTCACGGTACACGTTACCGTGAGGACGATGAACTTGCTTCCTGGTAATTCTGCATCGAGTACGATGATGGCAAAAACGATACTGGCCAGCCCTCGTGGACCAAACCACCCCATAAACCAACGATGACGAGCAGGGACCGAGCTACCGAGGAAAGAGAGATAAATGGGTAGCATGCGCACGAGGGTTAGGCTGATGATGGCATACACAATCATATTTGCCGAGAACAAACCAACGAATTGTCCAACCACCGAGGCTCCAAACAAAATCCAAGTCAACATTGCCAGTAATTCGGCAATACTTTCTGTGGTAAGAATCAGCTTATGTTTATGACGAGAAACGAGGTGCCCAAACAGCAATCCCCCGGTAAAAGAGGCGATATAACCACTGCCGTGAAGTGTTTGTGCGAGGCTAAAGCTTGTCAGAGCGATAGTGGCAACGGTTAGTTGTAGCCAGACTTCACTCAACCAACCTTTTTTCGCACTCCAGAACAGCAACTTGGTGCCGATGAAAGCCAAAGATACACCGACTAAAACACCAATGCCCAGCTCCTCGGCAAATACCGTTAAGGCATCGACGGTGCTGACATCAGCAAGGTTATTACTGGTGGCGATAGTAATTAATAGCAGCAGTATCGGTACGCACAGCCCATCATTGAGGCCGCTTTCTACATTCAATCCTTCGCGAATTGGCGCGGGGACTTTATGGTTGGCAATGACGGCTTTGCCTAATGCTGCATCGGTTGCAGCCAGCATGGTAGCAAGAATGGCGGCTTCTACTACGGTAAGCACATCGAACAAGACGACGGCTAACAAGGTACCTAAAAGGATTGCTCCAGGTAGACCCAGCAACAGCATGCGAAGAGGATAGATGGCTTTCTGTTTTAGAATACCCAGGTTGGAGTTGGCAGCATCTGAGAATAAGATCAGTGCTAAAGTTAGGTCGGCAAGCAGCCGCAAATCGTTCGCTTCTGCCGAGGTGCCAAGGATGTTCAAGCCATGTTCACCCAGTAGCAACCCGAGCAAGACGTACACAATGGGTCCAGAAATACTCGAATGCTCGATGCGTTTGGCAATCAAGGTATATAAGAAAACAATGCCAGCGAGAATACTGATAACCAAATAAACACGTTCTAAATCCATCGGTACTTCCTTGTCCGTGATTTGCTTGATAAATTGGGAGTATGACTCATTTTAGAACCTCAATTGAGCCTGTTCCACGTCTAATGCATTTATTTGCCTTGCTGTGCTTACCGTCTTGCTTGAATTATTGCTGCTGACTTATTGATTCAGATTAAACAGTGTTTCTGCATTGCTTGTTGTTTGCCGATCGATGTCGTCGATACTGACACCTCTCAGTTCCGCAATTCGTTGAGCAACGAGTGAAGTATAGGCGGGTTCGTTACGTTTACCACGATGAGGCACTGGCGCTAAATAAGGGCAGTCGGTTTCTAGGATAACCCACTGCATATCAAGGTGTGGGATGACTTTGTCCATACCGCCGTTTTTAAATGTCGATACACCGCCCAAGCCAAGATGAAAGCCTAACTTGTTAATCGCTTGTGCTTCTTCCAAGCTGCCACCAAAGCAGTGGAACACTCCTCGCAGCTGGCCATCTTGTTCTTGACGTAGCAAGGAGAGCGTTTCTTCAATGGAATCACGAGTGTGGATCACGACTGGTAAGTCCAACTCTTTGGCCCAGTTGAGCTGGGTGACAAACGCCTTTTCCTGTTCGGCGCGATAGGTTTTATCCCAATACAGGTCGATACCAATTTCGCCCACAGCAATGAACGAGTGTTTTTCAAACCAGCCGCGGATAATTTCTAGACTTTGCTCGACGTTTTCGTCGACATAACAAGGATGCAGCCCCATCATAGAGCGACAAATCTCAGGATAAGCGGCTTCAGTTTGCAACATTGGTTCAATCGAATCCAAGTCAATATTTGGCAGCAAAATCTTATTGATGCCTTGTTCTAAGGCGCGGTTGACGACTTCATCTCGGTCGCCATCAAATTCACTGGCGTAGATATGTGCATGGGTGTCGATCATGGTTGGTCTCTAGCTTCTTTGTTTGGGTGCTAATCGCAGTATACTTGAGTGTGAGTGCTGGGTCATTTTCCGATTTTTCCTCACCTTTTTTCTAATCATCACTCGCAACATGAATCAGGAGTGATATGATTTTGCTCACCCGATGATTTGATCATCATAACCGTCCAGACAAGGAGAACATGGTGTCTGTATCAATTCAAGGTCTATTCCCTGCACGTCGCATGCGTCGTTTACGTAAGCATGACTTTAGCCGCCGCCTAATGGCTGAAAACCAAATTACTGTTAACGATTTGATTTACCCGATGTTCATTCTCATGGGCAAAGATCGTCGTGAAAGCGTTGAATCCATGCCGGGTGTGGAGCGATTGTCGATTGATTTAATGCTAGAAGAAGCACAATACTTAGCCAATCTTGGTGTGCCAGCAATCGCCCTTTTCCCTGTCGTGAATCAAGATGCAAAAAGCATCTGCGCGACAGAAGCCTACAATCCAGAAGGTTTGGTCCAGCGTGCCGTGCGCGCATTAAAGGAACATATTCCGCAAATTGGTGTTATCACCGATGTGGCTCTCGACCCATTTACTACCCATGGTCAAGACGGCATCATCGATGAAGATGGCTACGTAATGAATGACGAAACGACAGAAGTATTAGTCAAGCAAGCCTTGTCTCACGCCGAAGCCGGTGCTGATGTGGTTGCACCATCAGACATGATGGATGGTCGTATCGGTAAAATCCGTGAAGCGCTAGAAGCAGAAGGCCATATTCATACGCAGATCATGGCTTACTCCGCAAAATACGCTTCTAATTACTATGGTCCATTTCGTGATGCTGTGGGGTCTTCTTCTAACCTAAAAGGGGCGAATAAGAAGAACTACCAAATGGATCCTGCCAATATTGACGAAGCGATTCATGAAGTCGCGCTAGATATCAACGAAGGCGCTGATTCCGTGATGGTGAAGCCAGGTATGCCTTACCTAGACGTCGTTCGTCGCGTGAAAACCGAGCTCCAAGTCCCAACGTTTGCCTATCAAGTATCAGGTGAATATTCCATGCATAAAGCGGCCATTCTTAATGGCTGGCTCAAAGAGCGAGAGACGGTAATGGAGTCACTGCTTTGCTTCAAACGTGCTGGCGCTGATGGCATTCTTACTTATTTTGCCAAAGATGTCGCAGAGTGGCTGGCTGAAGAAAATGCACAAGCTGCCCAGCACCTTAAATAACTTTGGAAGCGATTTAAGCGAGCGATGAAAAATAAATGAGATTTTTTCTCATTTAACTATTGACTGTGAAATGAGAATCATTATTATTAACCCTGTCTTAGGGAATGAGGAAAGTTCTTAAGAGCGTTTGATTGCTGATTGACGATAGTTGAGAAGATAATGAAACGGTTTCAGGATCTGTACTAATTCTTTTTGACACGACATTGCTCACATTGCTTCCAGTGTAATTTATAGCTTATTGGTTAAGCGACCACATCGATGGTATCGACTTTACCGCTTCTGCTAGGCGACCCAATTGGGTCGCTTTTTTCTTCCCTACGATTTTATTTGACGTCACTATCTGTAACTTTTCCACATGTAAGGATCGTTTTAGGATCGTCGATCTTTTTATCCTATCCCGATCTATTTCATATAAAACAGTTGTTTATATTCATTGTTTCGCGTTTTTTTTGCTTTTGGATAACCAGTGGATAATTTCTATGAACAGAGTTATCCACAGGGCGAGGTGTGTTTTAGTGTATATACTCGCAAAATTTACGCGATCTGGATCGAGCGAACAAGATAGATTCAGATCAGCAGTCATGGCATCCTAGACCCATCTCTCAAGTACTAAATTGGATACAGACAAATATGGCAAGTATTCCTGAAAATCCGTTGATTCTTATCGACGGTTCTTCTTACCTCTATCGCGCATTTCATGCCTACCTGGCACAATGAGCAATGGGGAAATCCCGACCAATGCGGTTTATGGCGTAGTGAACATGTTGCGCAGCATGATGCGTCAGTTTGCCTCCGAGCGTATAGCCGTGGTTTTCGATGCGAAAGGAAAAACTTTCCGTGACGATATGTATCCAGAATACAAAGCCAACCGTCCGCCCATGCCGGATGATCTTCGCTGCCAAATCGAACCGTTGCACAATGTAATTCGTGCGATGGGGTTACCTTTAATTTGTGTACCGGGTGTGGAAGCCGATGATGTGATTGGCACACTGGCTCATCAAGCGTCGCAAAAGGGTATGCCCGTACTAATCAGTACTGGTGATAAAGATATGGCGCAGTTGGTAGATGATAACATTACGCTGATCAACACCATGACGAACGTTGTCATGGATAGAGAAGGGGTAGTGGAAAAATTTGGTATCCCACCAGAGCTGATCATCGACTATCTGGCACTGATGGGCGATAAAGTGGATAACATTCCGGGTGTTCCGGGTGTTGGGGATAAAACGGCAACGGCCTTGTTGCAAGGTATCGGCAGTTTGGAAAAGCTGTACGAAAACTTAGATGATATAGCCCCATTGGGTTTCCGTGGTTCTAAAACGATGGCAAAGAAACTTATCGACAACAAAGAGAATGCAATGTTGTCTTACGAGTTGGCGACCATCAAACTGGACGTCGAGCTTGAAGAAACCCCAGAGTCGTTAGTTAAAGGTGAACCGAATAAAGATGAGCTGATTCAACTGTATGGACAGCTGACCTTTAAATCGTGGCTGAATGAGCTGTTAGAAGGTGGCTCAGGCTCGACGGAAGCGGTTGAACTCGCAGGCTCGACACAAGCTCATTCATCTTCTGCTCAGTCTGAGTTGGAAGCATCTGCAGTCACCATTGACCGCAGTCAGTATGTAACGATTTTGGATGAAGAGACGTTTAACGTATGGTTAGAAAAGCTTAAAGCCTCTGACCTGTTTGCATTTGACACGGAAACCGACAGCCTCAATTACATGGTAGCTAACCTCGTCGGTTTATCATTTGCCACCGAAGAAGGTGTTGCTGCGTATGTACCAGTTGCACATGATTACTTAGATGCGCCTCAGCAACTGGATCGCGATTGGGTATTAGCGCAATTAAAACCAATCTTAGAGGATGAGTCTCAAGCCAAAGTGGGCCAGAACTTGAAGTATGATGCTTCTGTGCTCGCGCGCTATGACATTGAGATGAAGGGCATTAAACACGACACCATGCTTGCTTCTTATGTCTATAACAGTGTGGGTGGCAAGCATGACATGGACAGCTTGGCGCTGCGCTTCCTGCAACACAGCTGCATCTCATTTGAGCAGATCGCTGGTAAAGGTAAAAACCAGTTAACCTTTAACCAAATCGAACTTGATCAAGCAGCACCTTATGCGGCGGAAGATGCCGATATCACGTTACGTTTACATAACCGTTTGTTTGCCAACATTGAGCAAGATGAAAAGCTGAAATCAGTTTATGAAGAGATCGAAATGCCGTTGGTGCCAGTTCTCTCTCGCATTGAACGTACGGGTGTATTGATTGATGACATGAAGCTGAGTGCGCAGTCGGTAGAAATTGCCGCACGCCTTGAAGAGCTCGAACAAAAAGCTTACGAGATCGCAGAGCAAGAGTTCAATATGAACTCACCAAAACAACTGCAAGCGATCCTGTTTGATAAAATGGGTTTGCCAGTTGTGAAGAAAACCCCTTCTGGCACACCATCGACCAATGAAGAAGTGTTACAAGAGTTGGCGTTGGATTATCCATTACCTAAGCTGATTTTGGAATACCGTGGCTTAGCGAAGCTTAAGTCAACATATACAGACAAGCTACCGAAGATGATCAACCCAACCACAGGGCGAGTGCATACGTCGTACCATCAAGCGGTAACCGCTACAGGACGTTTATCTTCGACCGAACCAAATTTACAGAACATTCCAATTCGTAACGAAGAAGGGCGTCGTATTCGTCAGGCATTTGTTGCGCCTGCTGGATGCAAAATTCTTGCGGTTGACTACTCGCAAATTGAACTGCGTATCATGGCTCACCTTTCCGGTGACCAAGCTTTGTTGGATGCCTTCCGTGATGGAAAAGACATTCACACCGCCACAGCTGCCGAAATCATGGGCATCGATATTGAGCAAGTGTCTAGCGAGCAACGCCGCCGAGCAAAAGCGGTTAACTTCGGCCTTATTTATGGTATGAGTGCGTTTGGTTTAGCAAAGCAATTGGGTATCCCGCGCGGCGAAGCTCAGACTTATATGGATAAGTATTTCGAACGTTATCCAGGCGTTATGCAGTATATGGAAGATACGCGCAGCACTGCAGCAGAAAAGGGGTATGTTGAAACCATTTATGGTCGCCGCTTGTACTTACCTGAAATTAAGTCACGTAACGGGATGCGTCGTAAGGCTGCGGAGCGTGCTGCGATCAACGCGCCGATGCAAGGTACCGCGGCAGACATCATTAAAAAAGCGATGCTTTTGGTGGCGGAATGGATTCAAGCTGAAGGTGATGGCCGAGTGAAGTTGTTGATGCAAGTACACGATGAACTGGTATTCGAAGTCGAAGAGTCAGCATTGTCCGAAATTGAAAGTAAAGTACAGAAACTCATGGAATCAGCTGCCGAATTAAAAGTCCCTCTTGTTGCGGAAGCGGGGCATGGAGAGAGCTGGGATCAGGCTCATTAGTCACTTTTAAAGCAAAATGTTCAATTAAACATGAGCCAGCGCACAAACGCTGGCTTTTTTTTGATGTTAAAAAAGACGGGGAGTTCTGATGTTTAATGTTGCTTAATAAAAGTTTAATGAAAAAAAACTACAAAAATTCTTTGCAATTATGACTAATTGTTGTACATTAATACTCGTAGGTACAGAGGTAAGATGTTCTATCTTTCAGACCTTTTGTTTCACGTTATTGGATTAGGCTGATTCAGCGCCCCAGTCAGTTTTTGACTGGGGCGTTTTTTATTGGGCGAAAGAAAATTTTTTAGCTCAATTATGTTGAGGTTGCTTGGGCATGAAAAAAGGGAAGCAAGCGGCTTCCCTACATCATTGATTCATTCGTCGATCGCTGAAGAGCATTAACATCGCTGCGAGGCATCTATTTCCTTAGCGAGTAGGTTTGGGCAATATTGCGCGATGTTTGCTCTACATTTTCAGCCGCTTCTTTCAAGGCTGTGGCGAGATCTGTTGCTCTATTTACGACCGCAAAGACGGCATCAATACCGTGTGCGTGAACCACACTGCAATCGGACGACAAGCAACCAGCGATGCCAATGACAGGTAAGCCATATTGTTTCGCGCTACGGGCGACGCCAATCGGTGTTTTACCGTGAATGGTTTGACTGTCGATTCGGCCTTCTCCGGTAATGACTAAGTCAGCATCTCTAAGAACGTCACTAAGATTCACCGCATCCATGACAATGTCGATGCCCGGTCTTAGCTCTGCGTCTAATAGTCCAAGCAGCGCTGCGCCTAAGCCACCTGCTGCTCCCGCCCCTGCTATCTCTTTTACGTCTTTACCGAGTTGTGCTTTCATCACCTCTGCGTAATGGTTTAAGTTGTGATCAAGCTGCTCGACCATCTCTGGTGTCGCGCCTTTCTGAGGACCAAATACATGTGATGCGCCTTTCGGACCACATAGTGGGTTATCTACATCACAAGCGACTTCCAAACGAATATTTGCTAAACGAGGGTCGAGGTTTGAGGTGTCGATGGTTACTAAGTTCGCCAGTGCACCACCACCATGAGTCAGTGACTGACCAGCAGCATCTAGCATGCGAATGCCTAAGGCCTGAGCCATACCTAAGCCGCCATCATTGGTTGCGCTGCCGCCAATACCAACAATGATATGCTCTACGCCACGATCAAGCACTGCTCGAATCAATTCACCAGTACCGTATGTTGTTGTCAGTAACGGATTGCGGAACTCAGGTTCAACTAGGTGTAGACCGGATGCTGCCGCCATTTCAATAATGGCCGTTTTACCGTCGCCTAACAAGCCGTAGAAGCCTTCTACTTGTTGGCCAAGCGGGCCGGTGACGTGATGTGATACGATTCTTCCACCAGTCGCATCCACCAGGGATTGAACGGTACCTTCGCCACCATCTGCCATTGGCAATTTTATGTATTCCGCGTGAGGTAATACGTGTTTGAAACCTTTCTCAATAGAGGTTGCCACTTCCATTGCGGTCAAGCTTTCTTTATACGAATCAGGAGCAATTACAATTTTCATTTTTTACCTCAATGCCTTAAACAAACAGACCGAATACACCAAACATCATCACTGAGACAAATGCGATCATTAATCCAACCGCAGACTCATAAGGAATAAGTTTAAGACGCTCACGGATGTCCATATGTACCGCCCCACCTGTTGCATGGAAAAAGCTACCGTGTGGCATGTGATCTAATACGGTTGCACCAGAGTGAATCATGGCTGCGCCAGCAAGTGCAGGAACGCCAAGTTCGAGAATAGTGTGACTAAATACGTTTGACGCTACCGCTGTACCTGCGGTAGTTGATGCGGTCGCAAGCGACATCATCGCACCAGAAATTGGAGCAAGTAGGTAAGAAGGTAAACCAGATGCGGTAAGAATATCGATCAGACCGTCTTTAAGACCAGAGTTGGCGATAATACCAGCCAGTGTTCCTGTACCAAGAAGCATGACTGCAACAGGCGCCATACGGCTTAGGCCTGATACTGCGAAATGGTTAGTGTCTTTGAAACGACCCATCACAACAGCACCAATAAGACCGCCTAACGGTAAGGCGATTAAAGGGTCGACGTTAATACCCGCAATAGGACGAAGAGCGAGTAGGGCGATAGCAACCAGTGGGGCAATAATCGCAGCGGTGAAAGTCGGCAGTTTGCTATGATCGACCGCGACCACTTCACTTTCCGCGACTTTAGTGCCTTTGTTGACCAATTTTTTAGCGATGAAATAAGCCAGAATTAGACCACATAAACCCGGTACAACACCTGCTGCCATGACCGAAGTCAGCGGAACATCAAAGGCATCGGCGGCGGCAATCGCATTTGGGTTTGGCGACATGACGTTACCCGCTTTACCGCCACCGACCATAGCGAGCAAGATAGCGGTTTTTGAAATGTCCGCACGGCGAGCAATAGCGAGCGCAATAGGCGATACAGTAATAACGGCAACATCAACAAATACTCCGACAGCCGTCAGGATCATCGTTGCTAGCGCCAGAGCCAGCAGCGCTCGAGTTTCTCCGACCTTTTTGACAATAGTTTCTGCGATAGATGTGGCAGCACCAGATTCGATTAACACGCCAGCAAGAACACCGGCGGCCAGTATACGCAGAACGGCAGTAACAATGCCTTGAGCGCCACCAATCATTAAACCAACGGTTTCAGTGAGCGACACACCGCCAACCACCCCACCAACTAGGGCACCGATGATCATACCGTAAGCTGGCGGCACTTTTTTCAGAATTAATGCTATCGCGACAACGAGTGCTGCGAGCGCGCCGAGAGTAGAGACTTCAATCATGTTCTATTTCCATAGTTGTAAGAATTATTTTTAGCCAAATATAGGGATTGAAGTAAAAAGCGTCTTTAGCCATTCGGACAAATAACCCTGTTCAAATAGTTGTATTTTTGTAGGTTTGCACAAATCGACTAGTTTTTATCAAAAAGAGTGATAGCCAAGTAAAGCTGTAATTTGTCATTTAACTTGTTGATTTTTAATGATGTAATTTGTTCGGTTTTTTCTAGTCGGTATCTGAGGGTATTTCTATGAATATGCAGAGTTTGGCAGGTCTGACATGCGTCACAATTTTGGACAAAATACTCACTAACGGTGCGGATTAATACTCCCTTAGTGTCATATTTTTTCAATAAGTCATAAGGTTGGCGCAATTGTTCCGCTTTCCATGGCTCTTCTAGGATAGAACTCATCAAAACGGGCAGTTTATGATCTTGATAAAAGAACACTTCACCCGGTTGATTACGAATCAACTGCATAGTCAATTGCGCCGTTTCATAAGATTTAGTTAAACCATCAACGCCTGAAAAGTACTCACCTAGAGCGATTTTTATCGAGAAGTTACTGAGTTTTTTCACCCGTCTTAGCAACTGATTTATTCGCTTGGTCTCTACTTGCTTTGACCAGCCATCGTCTGTAAGAGAAATCGGTTTAAGAACCACAACTTCGTTTTTAGACACCGAAAGAATACCCACTAAGTTATCTCGCTCTGGGTATTCCAATAAATGCACCAGTTGTTGTAGATGCTCTAAAGAGAACGTGTGATTTTTATCGGGGATGACTTTGACTACCGCGGCTATTCTGGGCTGAGTTAAATCGAGTCCGAGCCTTTCTGCGATCGTGGTTAGCTGGTTATCATTAAGTCTCGCACCTCGGATTAACTGTAATACCAGCTCTTCACGATGGCGTTTATTCCACTCGACTTGGGACATCAACGCCGCTTGCTCAACGATCAGTTCTGCCGTCATTTTCACTAACTCGCCATAGTGGCGTATTTGGTCTGGATTCCCAGAAATACCAATGACACCAATGATTCGTTCGAGATAGATAATAGGGAAGTTGATGCCAGGTTTGACGCCTTTAAGATGTAGAGCGGTTGCTTCATCAATGTCCACCACACGACACTCATTAATAGCAAGCACGGCTCCTTCGTGTTTTTGATGTAGTCGAGTTCGATCGCCTGAACCAATGATTCTTCCTTTATCATCCATGACGTTGATAGAGTGAGGAATGATTTTCATTGTTCGTTTGACTATCTGATTGGCGATGGCCTCATTCAACTGCATGTGAAATCCTATAGAGATTTATCTTTAGAGTAGTAGAACAATCATTGCATTCCCAAAGCACTTTGTCGCTACTGTAGATTCGATATCAAAGGGAAAGTCATTATCTGGGTCAAAGCCATATGGTTTGATAGGGGGATTAGAGAAGAATATGATTGCTAGTTTACCGATAGAGGGCTGCTCGGCACAATATGACGAACGTAGGCTCAAATATCTACTTTTTGTCCAAGAGCGTTAGGTAGTATCGTCTGTAAATTTATTACAATCACACTATGGTTTATTCTCGAAAGAAACTAAGTTAGCTAAAAACATAAATGGTACTCTTGTAACCGTATGAATATAAATGTTTTTAGTGCAGATTGATGAAAGAAGGGAACAGTAGGAATACGCGATGGACGTTTTTTATGCTATTGAAATGATGCAAAAGTTAGGTAATGCTTATTCAGCATAATAATAACGACTACTACTATTTCTCTCCCGTTATCCCCGCCAGGAAGGTGGGGATTTTTATTATCTGTCGTCTAGGTTGTGAATAGTCGCTTAAGAAGTGAAACATAGAAGATAATGACTGTTGAATAAATGGGAAGTCTCGGGCGTATAAACAAAAGCCCCACCAAATGGCAGGGCTAGCGCAGAAAATTTAACATTTTTTGTTAATTAATCTTCATGATTTGAGTGCGGTGCTAACTCTGATGGGGTTACCAATTCGTCCTCTTCCATAAGGTGTGTCAATGCTGGCGCAAACCAAGTGTCCAGTTTGGCGCGCAACTGATCGACTCCTAAGCCCTTGAGAGAAGAGAAAACGTCTACAGCAACATCGCCACCGAATGTTTCCACTTGCTTACGAATTTTTAATAAAGTTTGCTTACGAGCACCACTTTTGAGTTTGTCTGCTTTAGTCAGCAGAACTTGTACAGGAATGTGGCTATCGATTGCCCAGAAAATCATTTGTTGGTCGAGATCTTTCATTGGATGGCGAATGTCCATTAAGACCACCAAGCCCTTAAGGCATTGGCGTTTCTGCAGGTATTCACCGAGAGATTTCTGCCATTTGTTTTTCATCTCGATAGGGACTTGAGCAAAACCGTACCCTGGCAAGTCGACGATGTGGCAACCGTCTTCAACTTTGAATAAGTTGATCAATTGGGTACGACCAGGCGTCTTAGATGTCTTGGCTAAACTTTTTTGGTTAGTTAGACGATTAAGTGCGCTCGATTTACCCGCGTTTGAGCTCCTGCAAACGCAATTTCGACACCTTCGTCCTCAGGTAAATGACGAATATCGGGTGCACTAGTGATGAAATGCGTGTTTTGGTAATGAATTTTTACGCTCACTGTTAACTCCATCTCGACTTTGTGTAGTCGATTGATTACTTTTTTGTGAAATTGTGTAAAATAACCGTGCTCGGCATAAGGTCGCCTATTGTACCATGAGTGTACACGGTATGTTCATATTCCGTGGTACTGGAAGCTTGATAATTATAATGGAATGTCATGAAGAAATTAGCGCTAATTTTGAGTCTTTTAGCCAGCTGCTCAGTATGGGCCCAAGGTAGTATTGAGGCTGGTAAAGCAAAATCACAAACTTGTGTTGCCTGCCACGGTGCAGACGGCAACAGTCTAATGGATATGTATCCGAAGCTTGCTGGTCAGCACGCTAAATATCTCGAGAAGCAGTTACAAGAGCTCAAGCTTGGGATGACCAGTGGAGGTAAGCAAGGTCGTTATGATCCCGTTATGAGTGGCATGGCAATGCCACTTACTGATGAGGATATTGCGGACCTTTCTGCATACTATTCTTCTCTACCAATTTCAGAAAACTCCACTCCTGAAGACGTAGTTGCTAAAGGTAAAGTACTGTATACCGCTGGGGATGCAGAGCGAGGTATCACCGCATGTATTGCCTGCCATGGTGCGCGAGGTAATGGTACCGAACTGTCAGGCTTCCCTAAGATTTCTGGTCAGCACGCGGCTTACGTCAAAGCTCAGTTGGAAAAATTCCGCGATGGAAGTCGTAATAACGACATGAACGGTATGATGCGTGATATCGCGAAGAAACTGACAGATGACGATATCGAAATTCTGTCGAAATACGTAGGTGGTCTGCACTAACAGACCCATTGTTCGAGCAAATGATACACAATGCCTCAGCACATTCGCTGAGGCATTTTTTTTGTGATGTCCATCACTTTGGATACGGAGGCTCACTGAGGCAGATTACGTCGCTGTTTGTAAGACATTTACCATGTATGCTGTCATATTCTTCTGAAGTGAAAAGCTAACATTATGATTTGTAATTCTTTTCTTTTTCTTACGTAAAATGCGTCCAGATTTTTGTTTCAGGTCGCTTGTGAGCTCCAATAGTTGGCGTAAAGTACAAAGTGTTCGCAAGAAGTGAGCGTAAGGATTTCAGGCCATGGCTTAGGTCTACATGGAAGCAAGCAGGAAGCTTGTTGAGTAAAAATGGATTTCGGCGGGCAAGGAGCCTGCTGGATAGGGATGATCATCTCGTCTGACGGTTAAGACAGTGAAAGGGACCCGGCATAGGAAGTTGCCTAGAACACAGGAAGTGAAAGGATAGCCAAAATTCATCAGGGAGATGAAAAACAATAGATTTGGCAGGGAAAGCTCGAAAAACAAAAGGACTCTTGATGCACCAATATTGTGCAGAAAAAATTTCGCCACTCGGGTGGCTTTAGAAAGCGACAGTTTATCTGTCGCTTTTTTTATTGCTCTGATTTTGATTAATGGAGTCGGTCATCGGTGGCAACTCGTGGACAGAGAGTTTATACCACCCAGAATCGTTTTTTTTAACAAAAACTGATGAAAAAATACTCAGCAACACTCCAATCTGCGTCCAGTTTCTGGTATGTTTCGCATCCCTGTTTGAGGAAGTCAGCATGTATACCTGTCCTTTATGCCACAATCAGCGTATTCATCACTATCATGAAGATAAGCAACGTGAGTATCTTCAATGTGAGCAATGCCATTTGGTGTTTGTCCATCCAGATCAACGTTTGGATGCGCAAACGGAAAAAGCTCACTATGATCTGCATGAAAACAATCCGGAGGATGTGGGGTACCGGCGTTTTTTATCGCGTATTGCTGACCCAATCTCAGAGCGAATTTCACCTCAATCGAAGGGTATCGACTTTGGTTGTGGCCCAGGCCCAACGCTGTCTCTAATCTTAGAAGAAGCGGGGCACAACATGGCGTTATACGATCTTTATTATCATCCGGATACGTCCGTGTTAGATAAGCAGTATGATTTCATGACAGCAACAGAGGTGATTGAGCACCTCTACCACCCAGATATGGTGTGGGAACAATGGTTGAATTTAGTTAAGCCGGGGGGCTGGATAGGCCTGATGACGAAAATGGTCATCGATGTAGAGGCTTTTAAATCATGGCATTATAAGAACGACCCAACGCATGTTGTGTTCTTTAGTCGTGAAACGTTTCAGTTCCTAGCAGAGCGGGATATGCTCGAACTTGAATTTATTGGAAATGATGTAATTTTACTGAGGAAGACCCAGTAATGAGCCGTAGTAAAAAATCTAGAAAACCGGGTGCCGCAGGCGCTCCTGAGCCTTTTGTTACTCGTAACCGCACAGAGTCTGATGTGGAAGGTCGCTTACGCAAGCGTGCTAAAAAGCGTAAAGGCCTGAAGACGGGTAACCGCAATTCAGAAGCTAATGAGCAGAAGAAACACGCAGCAGCACAGAATCGTGATCCACGCTTGGGGAGCAAGAAAAAAATCCCATTAGTTGTTGAACCAGTGAAAAAGATGACCAAGCAAGAGCGCCGTCTTTCTAAGGAACAAGAGCTAGAGATGCTGGAAAATGATGCGCAGTTAAACGTGTTACTGGATCGTATTGAAGCGGGTGAAAACTTAGGCACCGGTCTGCAGAAGTACGTTGATGAGAAACTCGATCGCATTGAAAAGCTCATGGATCAGTTGGGTCTATTAGAACCCGAGGAAGAGGAGGACTTCACTGCGCCTTCTGAAAAGTCGTCTCGTAATGACGATGATCTTCTCGCTGACTTTGACGATATCAACTTCGACGACTACAAAGGATAATCAATCGATGAATGTAACCTTATTAGTCTGCGTGGGTGTGGTGATCATAATCGCGCTCGCTTCTTATGCAGGTTACCTTCTGCTTCAATTGAAAAAGCAAAAGGAATTGCAGTTGAAACACAAGAAATTGGCGATCGAAAAACGTAACGCCAACATCTTTGAGAACGTGCATACCTTGTGTCAGGCTGGCATTCAAGGCCAATGTGATTTATCGGAAATCAGCATTCGTGTTTACAACATCATGGACTATGTTCAAGGTGAAGAACGTGTGGATTTTGATAAAACATACCCTGCAATTTCTGAGCTTTACCATATCGTAAAAGACATGGCCCGTGGTGATGATCGTCAACACTTGGCAAAGAAAGAGCGTATGCAACAAAACTTGACCCGTCATAAAGCGGAAAGCCGCCTAACTGATGCGATCATTGAAGAGCTGAAAGTGTTGCAGAAAAACGTCAAGCCATTGAACAATCAAATCAATATTCAGATGATCTAATTCATCCCCCCTATGATGTCCATGACTTAAGTAGGGGGATCGTGATCACGCTAACAGATCTTAGGTTTTATAATTAAAAAGCGAAAAGGTATTGCACCTGCGCTTACCGTCGTATGGCAAAATAAGGCTCTGAGTATTGGGTAACGACTCGCGTTACCTCATTCATTTTACGGAAGTACCACCATGTCTAATCAACATACTGAGTCGAAACAGCAAATCGTCTGGGATCAAGCGGTATTGGATAAGTATAACTACTCTGGTCCTCGCTATACATCGTATCCCACAGCGCTTGAATTTCATGAAGCATTTACCATTTCTGACTATGACATGGCGTGCTCTCAGTATCCTGAGCGTCCACTTTCTTTGTACGTTCACATTCCGTTCTGTCATAAGCTTTGTTACTACTGCGGTTGCAACAAAGTCATTACGCGTCATTCACACAAAGCCGATGAATATCTTGATGTGCTTGAGCTTGAGATTCGTCAGCGAGCGTCCTTGCTAAGCGGTAGAACCGTGACTCAATTGCACTTTGGTGGTGGTACACCGACTTTCTTATCAGAAAAACAGATTACACGTGTGATGGATCTGCTGCGCCAAGAGTTTTCGTTTAGCTCAGATGCGGAGATCAGCATTGAAGTCGATCCACGCGAAATCGAGATGACGATGCTGGATCATTTGCGTGGTGAAGGCTTTAACCGATTAAGTATCGGCGTTCAGGACTTCAATAAAGAAGTGCAGCAACTGGTTAACCGAGATCAAGACGAAGATTTTATTGTTGCGATGGTGGCACGTGCGAAAGCGCTAGGCTTCCGTTCGACGAACCTTGATTTAATCTATGGTTTACCAAAGCAGACCCAAGCGTCATTTGCTCATACACTTAATAAAGTCTTGGAAATGCAACCAGGCCGTTTATCGGTATTTAACTACGCACACATGCCACAATTGTTTGCCGCGCAACGTAAGATCAAAGATGATGATTTGCCGAAAGCTGAAGAAAAGATGGCGATTTTGCAAGACACCATCGCAACGTTAACCAACGCGGGTTATCAGTTTATTGGTATGGATCATTTCGCCAAACCAGATGATGAACTGGCGGTTGCACAGCGAGAAGGGGTACTGCATCGTAATTTTCAGGGTTATACCACTCAAGGTCAGTGTGACCTCGTTGGTTTTGGTGTGTCGGCGATTTCAATGATTGGTGATGCTTACGCGCAGAACCAAAAAGAGTTGAAAAAGTACTACGCACAGGTCGATGAACTCCGCCACGCGATCTGGAAAGGGGTCACGTTAGACAGCGATGATTTATTGCGCCGTGAAGTCATTAAGCAGTTGATCTGTAATTTTAAACTGGACAAACATGCGATCGAATCGTCGTTTAATGTCACCTTTAATCAATACTTCAAAGAAGATTTAGCGCTGCTGAAAACCTTTATTGATGATGAATTGGTGCAAGTCGATGACAGAGAAATACGCGTTACGTTGCGTGGTCGTTTATTGATTCGTAACATCTGTATGTGTTTTGATAAGTACCTCCGAGCAAAAGCTCGTCAGCAGCAGTTTTCTCGAGTGATTTAATCACAACGGTTGTGGCTGAAAGCTAAATGAAAAATGCCAGCAAATGCTGGCATTTTTCATATTTTAGCTGTGATTATACGCGATCTTTCACTTTTTCTTTCAGTGCGATTTTTTCGTCATCTGATAGAAATGCCAGTTCAAGGCCGTTGATTTGCGCCTGACGGATTTGTTCTTGACTCAGCCCAGCAGCTGGTGCTGCAACTTCATATTCGTAAGGCAGTTCAATACCTTCAACCGCAGGGTCATCGGTATTGAGACAAGCGAGTACACCGTGATCTAAGAACTGTTTTAGTGGGTGATTTGCAAGAGATTCAATCGTACTGGTTTGAATGTTGGACGTAAGACAGGACTCAATGCCAATGCGGTGTTTTGCTAAATAATCCATTAGTTTTGGATCTTCAATCGCTTTAACACCGTGACCGATACGCGTTGCGCCTAGTTCATTAATTGCTTGCCACATACTTTCCGCACCTGCGGCTTCTCCCGCATGTACTGTGACGTTTAACCCTGCATCACGCACTTGCTTAAAGTGAGATACGAAGCGTTCGCCTGGTTGTCCTAGTTCATCACCGGCCAAGTCAATGGCAACGATATATTCTTTTTGGCTCAATATGCCATCCAACTCTTGTTGACAGGCCTCAGTACCAAATGTGCGACTCATAATTCCTATTAGGTTCGTTTTTACGCCAAAGTCTCGCATACCCGCTTGAACACCATCGACGACGGCTTCGACAACACCTGCGACAGGTAATTTGTGCTTCATTGCCATATAGTAAGGAGAAAATCGCAGTTCAGCGTAATCGATTTGTGCATTGAGCGCATCTTCCACATTTTCATACGCAACGCGGCGACACGCATCTAGATCGCCCAATACCGCCACGCCCCAGTCGAGCTTAGAAAGAAAAGCGACAAGAGAAGGTTCAGCTTCGACAATTTGAACGTGTGGGGTTAAAGACTCGACATCGTACGCGGGTAGAGCAACGCCAAACTTTTGGCCTAGATCAAGAATCGTTTGAGTGCGAATGTTACCGTCAAGATGGCGGTGCAAATCAGTAAGGGGAAGGTTCTTAGTTATCATTGTGTTGATATCCGGCTAATTGTGAACGAGAAGTGGCCCAAACATCATCCGTGGCAATAGTTGGGGTAAAACCAATTCCAATAGGTATATGACAGGAATTGGTATAAGTATAAATAACAGTGAGGTCGGTTGTCAGTAGTAAGTGGTGAGCAAACCAGCACTTCACGGTCTTTTTTACTTCTTGTTAACCATATATGTTGACCACTCTTTATATGGCATCGGACGGCTGTAATAGAATCCTTGAGCCTGATGACAACCCAATGAAATCAACAGTTGCTCTTGTGCTTTCGTTTCCACACCTTCTGCCACTACGTTGATGTTGAGCTCTTTGGTGATATTGAGTACTGCTGCAACGATCGATCTATCTAAGTTTTCGGTGGTCAATTGATTGATGAATGTTCGGTCGATCTTCAAACAGGTAAATGGCAATGAATGTAGGTAACAGAGTGAAGAGTAGCCTGTTCCAAAATCATCAATAGCAATGCTGATGCCCATATCGCGTAATGTGTTTATGTTAGTCAATGTCGTGGCGGCACTATCGACGATACGTGACTCAGTAATTTCTAAAGTAAGGTTGCTTGCCGATAGATGCGTGTCTTGAAGTACCGTCTTCACGCTTGGAATAAACTCCGGGCAAGAGAGCTGCTGGACAGAGACATTTACATGCAGTTGAAAATCGTTGGCACAATCGCCGTTCTCGATGGATTGATATATGTCGCGGCAAGCTTGAAATAGAATTTGCTGGCCTATGGTTTTGATCGTGCCGTTTTCTTCTGCAATAGGAATAAAGTCTAACGGAGAAATTGTGTCAGAGTTACTGTGCCACCGCGCTAATGCTTCGGTGCCGCATACTTTTCCAGTGTTCAAATTGATGATCGGCTGGTAATAAGGAACAAACTCGTTTTGTTCAATTCCAGCTTGTATTTTGGTCTTCATTTTAGTTCGATGTTTAGACGCACAGGTTAAATCCGGGCTGTAATTGCAGACGCCATTGTGCGTTTTCTTTTTGGCGTAATTGAGGGCGACACTGGCATTGCGCAACCAGAGGGGCATGCCATCTCTCGCTGCGCCTTTACGATACCAATGGAAGTATTAGCGACAACCTGCTCTCCTTCGAGCATGAATGGTACCTCGAACAGTTGCTGTATTTGATGTATGAATTGTTGAACTTCATGGTCGCTGTGTATGTTTGCAGCAAACAAAGCGAACTCATCCCCGCCAACTCGGGCGAGCAAGGTGTTTTTATCAAACTGCTGTTTTAATCTTTCAGTAATGCTGAGAAGCAGTTGATCGCCGTTGTAGTGGCCAACACTGTCATTAATATCCCTAAACTTGTTGATTCCCAGTAAAAATAACGTGCCATGAGTGAACTTTGGTTGTCGGGTACTGATCTCAATTAGACCTTGTCGACTGTATAGGTGAGTGAGAGGGTCATAAAGTAATTGAGCACGTAATGCTTTGAATGAGGCATTAAGGTTATTCACCATTTCATTGAATGTTTGTACTAGAACCGCGGTTTCATACACATTCCCAGTTTGGGGAATATTGGACGTCCACACTCCTTTTGCTAGGTGTAAGGCGGCATCAGCAGTGGTATTAATGGGGCGAACCACGCGATTAATCACGAACCAACAGATAAGAACGCCAACCATAGCGATGATGATACCAAGTATCCAACTGTTTTGTTGACTAGTTAGGAGAGCTCCGAGTAAATCGGTTTCTGATACGGAAGTGCCGATAAACCACATCATGCCATTTGGCGCTCGGTAAGGGGTGAGTCGGTTAAAAACACGCTGACCATTGTATTCAAACTCAAAGGAATGCGTGTGGTTGTCATGATAAAGATCGAATGAGCGAGAATGCTGTGCACTTAACTTGATGATTGGGTCGTTGCTCTCAGAGACAAATAAGCGTTGGCCTTTAGTCGTGAATTGGGTACCTGGAGAAACAATACTTTCAGCGCTTGACTGGGCAACCAGTCGATGTGTTCGATCCATAATGAAAAATGACGCTTTGGTTGAGCGTTTCAAATCGTGCAGAAAATCGCTTAAGGCTTTGACTTTTAAATCGCTGACCAACACTCCGGAAAATTGTTGGTGGGCATACACGGGAGACACAACGGATAAACTGATTTCACGTTGGCTATCGGTGCTGATGTACAGATCTGACCATACAGTTTGTTGCTTGTTTTCTGCCGCTAAATACCAAGGACGAGTGCGTGGGTCATACGAATTGAATGTGTGGCTGATATTCGAACTGACGTAGTTTGTTTCGTAAATGATCAGGTTGTCATTGGTGAATTGGTCTTTTTGCATCAAACTATATTCGTTTGAGCTATTGCGACGAAAACCGACAAATTGGCCATTCTCCGCACCAAAAGCAAGGACATCCAATTGTGGGATTGAGTGGTAGAGGTTTTTGAATGCACTCAACAAGTAGGTTTTGACACTTTCGAGATCTTGGGAGTCGGTAAGCCCGTGATAGCTCACGTTGTGGGCCAGTGCCATGACGGCGGTAAATGGCTTGCGCAAGAATCCATTTAGACGGTTGTGTACGTTGTCGGATAGTACCGAGAGTCGCCGGTCACTGAGATCGGTTACTACCTCTTGATAGTTCTGTTTTTGGACATAAATAATCACACCGATAGTCAGCAGGAAAGTCATCACAAATGGGACGAGTAAAGCGGTACGCAGTGTCATGCGGGGAAGATTTTTCAACATGTCCTAATCGCAGTAAAAGTGGAAATTGATCATGATAATGACAACTTTGTTAATAATAGCTGGTAGTCACAGCGTTTCTGTTAACTTCTTCGAATTTTTAATTGTGGGGGTGGGGGTTATTCAAACAGCCTCAAGATGTGCATTTTCACTTATTGAGGCTGTTTAGAGGCGTTAGTACAACTCTTTCAGTTTTCTTGTTAGCGTATTTCTTCCCCATCCTAATACTTTGGCGGCATCTTGTTTGTGACCTTTAGTGTGTTCTAGGGCGGCTTCCAATAAAATACGCTCAAATTCCGGTAATGCATAAGAAAGGAGTTCTTTATCTCCCGCAGCAAGCGATTGACGTGCCCAATCCGCCAATTGTTCTTGCCAGCTGCCTTGAGTAGATTCGGACACGTTTTTCTTTTCTTGCAGCAGTTCGGAAGGTAAGTCATTGGGCAATACTTCACTGCCACTGGCCATGACGGTCAACCAACGACAGATATTTTCTAGTTGACGTACGTTACCTGGCCAGTCCAGTCGATTGAGAATTTCCACCGTCGATGGGTGTAGCGTTTTGGTTTCGACACCCAGTTCGTCGGCTGCTCTGACCAAAAAGTGTTGTGTCAATTTTTCAATGTCTTGCTTGCGTTCACGCAGCGCTGGTATTTGTACTCGAATCACGTTTAGACGGTGAAATAAATCCTCCCGAAAATCGCCTTCGTGCACCAACCGTTCTAAATTTTGGTGGGTGGCGGCAACGATACGGACATCGACATTTATTGGTGAGTGACCGCCGACGCGATAGAATTGGCCATCAGCCAATACACGTAACAGACGAGTTTGGATATCCAAGGGCATATCACCGATTTCATCTAAAAATAGTGTGCCGCCATTGGCTTGTTCGAATCGGCCTTGACGAACATTGTTCGCTCCCGTAAATGCCCCTTTTTCATGCCCAAACAGTTCTGATTCAATCAAATCTTTAGGTATAGCGGCCATATTCAAAGCAATAAATGGTTTATTCGCTCGCGGGCTATGACGATGTAAGGCATGAGCAACCAGCTCTTTACCTGTGCCTGATTCGCCGTTAATCAATACCGAGATTGAAGAGCGAGATAGGCGTCCAATCGCACGAAAGACCTCTTGCATAGCCGGTGCTTCACCAATGATCTCTGGGGTTTCGGTCGGAATGTCGTCTGACGCTAGCTGCTCACGCTTGTTCTCGTGGCTATGTGCAATGGCACGTTCCACTAAGGTTAGAGTTTCATCAATATCAAAGGGTTTGGGTAAGTACTCAAATGCCCCTTTCTGGTAAGCGTTGACGGCAGCATCTAAATCCGAGTGTGCAGTCATAATAATGACTGGGAGATCCGGGTAGTTGCTTTGCACTTGTTTGAGCAGTTCCAAACCATCAATTCCTGGCATACGAATATCCGAAACCAGAACATCGGGTACTTCACGTTCTAATGCCATTAATACGCTTTCCCCGTCAGCGTATGTCTCGCATTTTATGTTGGCTGATGAGAGGGTCTTTTCCATTACCCATCGAATTGAACTGTCGTCATCAACGACCCAAACGTATCCTTTACTCATGTACTATTCCTTGCAGCAAAGCCGTGTACCTGACGTAGCGTTGAAGACTATCAACCTGTCAGATCGGCAAATAAATTGTAAATGTGGTGTGGCCAGGCCAGCTTTCAACGTCGATTTTGCCGTTATGCTGGTCGATCAAATTCTGTGAAATAGACAGCCCTAGTCCGGTGCCTCCCTCTCGGCCACTAACCATGGGGTAGAACAGCGTGTCTTGTAATTCTGGTGGAATGCCGGGACCGTTATCGGTTATTTCAACCCGAGCGGCTAATTTACAGCGTTTACCATGAATATTTGCTTGATGCACCGTTCTGGTGCGAACTGTGATTTTGCCATGCTCTTGGTGGGAAAGAATCTGTGCTGCATTGCTGACGATATTCAACATCGCTTGTTCTATTTGATCAGCATCCATCAATATCTCGGGCAGGCTTGGATCGTAGTCACGTTCAATGATGATAGAATGCTGAGATTCCAGTTCGACCAACTGGCGTACTTTTTCCAACACTTGATGCAGGTTTTCCTGCGTTTTTTTGCCTGGCTTTTGGGGGCCAAGTAAACGGTCCACTAACGCGCGTAAACGATCAGCTTGCTCAATGATGATGTGGGTGTATTCGGTCAATGATGGCTCGGGCAGCATTTTTTCTAACAGTTGGGCTGCCCCCCGAAGTCCCCCAAGCGGGTTTTTGATCTCATGCGCTAAGCCGCGTACGAGTAATTTTGCGGCTTGTTGTTGGGCGTGCTGATTTAGCTCCTGCGTTAATCGACGTTGTTGATCGATTTTTCTCATTTCGACCAACAACATAAGCTGACCTTCCCAAGTAATTGGGCTCACGGTTACTTCCAGCATCAAAGGACGACCATCAACCACAAACGTAACATCACTGTCCGTAATGCTCTGACCGCTTTGTAGCGGTTGGGTCAGCAAGGCTAAATCTAACGATGCATGCTGGATCAATTGTGATAACGATTGTTCGATAATTCGTTTGGCACTTTGTGAGAACAACAACTCAGCAGCGGGATTGGCATAACGTATCGCCAATCCATCATCGAGAATCAGCGTCGCTGTTACCATGTTGTTGAGTATGGCACTGGGGAGATTAGTATCCACATGACGTCCTTGTTTTGCGTTAAGATTGTGCATTGCACAATAATGGTGCGCCTGAACGTTAAGTATGGCTAATGTCCCTGAGAATAAAAAGTGAAAAGCGCCATCATAATGCTATTTTCCACCCATTTATCCTAGTTTGCCCCGTTTGCGGTCGGCTTAACGCTCGCTCTATGTAAATGCACCGTTATAGGCTAGTAGATGCAATAAGCTTGCCGCTTCTCTTGGCTTGGACAGAAAGTGTGTGGGTACCGCGATCGATATTTTTTAACTGCCAAGTAAAGCGGTTTTGTGGTGCGCCATAGGGTGATCCGTCAAGTAACAACTGTAGTTGTTCACCAATACCAAGTTTTCGATTAGCTTCTAACTGTATGTTGATCAACCCGCGGCTACTGCGTATTGTTTCGTCGTGTGTAGGGGTGAGCATGGTAAGTTGCAACGCTGGTGGTTGTTCACTTTCTTGTTGCGCTTCCGGCTTGGGCTCGCTCAATGTGTTAGTGTCTAGTGAGAGCGACTCTGTGCTTTCTACTTCAGGAGCGGGGGCGGCCGCTTCGAGGTCGGGTAGCGCAATGGCTTTAGACCTTTGATTTGGCGTATCGCTGAAATGGATGACACCATTTTCATCTTCCCATGTATAAGCGATTTGTGTCGATGCGGTGGACGCATAAAGCAGTCCACTGAGCGCGCACAGAGACGTCATAAGCTGAACTTTCATTGCTCACCTTCTTTTGATCGATGATTTCACGTTTCGGTTGCTGAGATCTTGGTGATTGTTCAAACCTGCGGTGATGGTGATTGGCCACCAGGAATCTGAGCGTATTTTTGTTATCCCTCCATGTTAAACGGCTCTTGTTGACTGACGAATACAAAAAAGGCCCGCCTGCGAGGCGAGCCTAATATTTTGTTACTGTGTTTACATTTTACACAGTAGTAACCTTATACAGAGTAGTAAAGCTCGAACTCAACTGGGTGAGTTGTCATGTTTACTTTCTCGACGTCCTGAGCTTTAAGTGCGATGTAAGAATCGATAAAGTCGTCAGAGAATACGCCGCCTGCTGTTAGGAACTCACGGTCAGCATCTAGTTCTGCTAGTGCATCTTTTAGTGAGTATGCAACCGTTGGGATTTCTGCTGCTTCTTCCGCTGGTAGATCGTAAAGGTCTTTGTCCATTGCTTCGCCTGGGTGGATCTTGTTCTTGATACCGTCAAGACCAGCCATCAGCATTGATGCAAATGCTAGGTATGGGTTAGCTGCTGGGTCACCAAAACGAACTTCGATACGACGTGCTTTAGGGCTTGGTACCACTGGGATACGGATAGAAGCGCTGCGGTTACGTGCAGAGTAAGCTAGCATAACTGGTGCTTCGAAGCCTGGTACAAGACGCTTGTACGAGTTAGTTGCTGGGTTAGCAAATGCGTTGATTGCGCGAGCGTGCTTGATGATACCGCCGATGTAGTAAAGTGCAGTTTCAGAAAGACCGCCGTACTTGTCGCCAGCAAATAGGTTTACACCGTCTTTCGCTAGTGATTGGTGAACGTGCATACCTGAGCCGTTGTCGCCAACAAGTGGTTTAGGCATGAATGTCGCTGTCTTACCGAATGCGTGTGCAACGTTGTGAACAACGTACTTGTAGATTTGGATTTCGTCAGCTTTAGTTGTTAGTGTGTTGAAGCGTGTTGCGATCTCGTTTTGACCCGCAGTTGCCACTTCGTGGTGGTGTGCTTCAACAACAAGACCCATTTCTTCCATGATTAGACACATAGCAGAACGGATGTCTTGAGATGAATCGACTGGAGCAACCGGGAAGTAGCCGCCTTTAACGCCAGGACGGTGACCTTTGTTGCCTTCTTCGTAGTCAGAACCTGTGTTCCATGCTGCTTCTACGTCATCGATCTTGAAGAAAGAGCCTGACATGTCAGTTGAGAACTTAACGTCATCGAATAGGAAGAACTCTGGCTCAGGACCGATAAGTACGGTATCTGCAATGCCTGTAGAGCGCATGAAGTCTTCAGCGCGTTTTGCGATAGAGCGTGGGTCACGATCGTAGCCTTGCATAGTAGCAGGCTCTAGGATGTCACAACGAACATTTAGCGTTGCGTCTTCCGTGAATGGGTCAAGAACGGCAGAAGATGCGTCTGGCATCATTACCATGTCTGATTCGTTGATACCTTTCCAGCCAGCAACTGATGAACCATCGAACATTTTACCTTCTTCGAAGAAGTCTGCGTCGATTTGGTGAGCAGGAATCGAAATGTGCTGCTCTTTACCTTTAGTATCAGTGAAGCGTAGGTCAACAAACTTTACTTCGTTTTCTTGGATCAGCGATAAAACGTTTTCTACTGACATCTTGGATAACCTCCAGTGTTAAATAAGCGGTGAAAGCTCAATTCATGAAATATTCATTAAACTTGGCATTGATTAATCAAATTATTTTTCATTAACCGATACTGTTTTTGATAAAGCTAAAACCGTGCCAAAAAAATTATTCCATTAATTTCAAGGAATTGTGTTTTTTAATGCTAGTTTGTGCAAACGTTTGCACCAAAATGATCTGAGCTTGCACTAAAGTGGTGCGATTGCTTTGTTGTTGCACCAGGATGTGACAGCTACTGTGCTTATTCAGCCCATTTTTCCGCCAATAGTCAATGTGAATTGAACATAGAAAAGCATTATTTTTTTGTTGCTCTGAATTGGAATCGGTCTTCTAAGCGTAAAATTGACAGAAAAGCTCTGGAGGCGATCACATATTTCTAGGTTTTTTGCTAGAATCTGGTACATTATGGCCGTTTTTTTAATCAGTAAGTGTCGCCAGAGAGCACCCGTTCTCAGCATGGTGGCATTTCATCTATCTAAGTGAATCAATATCCATGGCTACTCCACAGATTGATAAATTAAGAAATATCGCGATCATCGCGCACGTTGACCACGGTAAAACGACATTGGTTGACAAGCTGCTACAACAATCGGGCACGCTTGAGTCTCGCGGTGAAGCTGAAGAGCGAGTCATGGACTCGAACGACATCGAGAAAGAACGCGGTATTACTATTCTTGCTAAAAATACAGCAATTAACTGGAATGATTACCGTATCAACATCGTTGATACTCCAGGGCACGCGGACTTCGGTGGTGAAGTAGAACGTATCATGTCGATGGTAGACTCAGTACTACTTATCGTTGACGCTGTTGATGGCCCAATGCCACAAACGCGTTTCGTAACGCAAAAAGCGTTTGCACATGGTCTTAAGCCAATCGTTGTTATCAACAAGATTGACCGTCCAGGCGCTCGTCCTGACTGGGTTATGGATCAAGTATTTGACCTATTCGATAACCTAGGTGCAACTGATGAACAGCTAGACTTTAAAGTGGTTTACGCGTCAGCACTAAATGGTTGGGCTGCTTTGGAAGAAGGCGAAACTGGCGAAAACATGGAGCCGCTGTTCGAAACTATCGTTAAAGAAGTGTCTGCACCACAAGTTGACTTAGATGGTCCACTGCAAATGCAAGTTTCGCAACTAGATTACAGCTCATATGTTGGTGTTATCGGCGTGGCACGTGTTAAACGCGGTAGCGTGAAGCCTAATCAACAAGTGACGGTTATCGGTGCTGACGGCAAGACTCGTAACGGTAAAGTGGGTACAGTAATGGGCTACCTTGGCCTAGAGCGTCACGACGTTGATCAAGCGAACGCGGGCGACATCATCGCTATTACGGGTCTTGGTGAGCTAAAAATCTCTGACACTATTTGTGCTCAGAACGCCGTTGAAGCGCTACCACCACTTTCTGTTGATGAGCCAACAGTAACGATGACGTTCCAGGTAAACACGTCTCCATTCGCGGGTAAAGAAGGTAAATTCGTGACTTCACGTAACATCCTTGAGCGTTTAGAGAAAGAGCTGGTACACAACGTAGCACTACGTGTTGAACCAACTGACGATCCAGACAAATTCCGCGTATCAGGTCGTGGTGAACTTCACCTATCTATCCTGATCGAAAACATGCGTCGTGAAGGCTTCGAGCTCGCTGTATCTCGTCCAGAAGTTATCATCAAAGAAGAGAACGGCCAGTTAATGGAACCGTTTGAAACCGTGACTATCGACGTAATGGAAGAGCACCAAGGCGGTATCATGGAGAACATCGGCCTACGTAAAGGTGAGCTGAAAGATATGTCTCCAGATGGTAAAGGTCGTGTACGTATGGACTTTGACATGCCATCGCGTGGTCTGATCGGTTTCCAAACCGAATTCATGACGCTGACGTCTGGTTCTGGTCTTCTATACCATACGTTTGACCACTACGGCCCACACAAAGGCGGAAACATCGGTCAACGTGTTAATGGTGTGCTTATCGCAAACGCGATGGGTAAAGCGTTAACCAACGCACTGTTCAACCTTCAAGAGCGTGGTCGTCTATTTATCGGTCACGGTGTGGAAGTTTACGAAGGTATGGTTATCGGTATTCATAGCCGTGATAACGACCTAACCGTAAACGCACTGAAAGGTAAGCAGCTTACTAACGTTCGTGCATCTGGTACGGATGACGCACAGGTTCTTACGCCGCCAATCAAGATGACGCTTGAGCAGGCACTAGAATTCATCGATGACGATGAGCTAGTAGAAGTGACACCTGAAAGCATTCGTATCCGTAAGAAATTCCTAACGGAAAGCGATCGTAAGCGTGCTTCACGTGGTGCGAAGTAATCTTCCGTAACGGGTAAGACTAAAAAGAAGCCCCGAGTTATGCTCGGGGTTTTTTTATTGTCTGGAGATGTTTGTGTTGTCTGGAGTTGAATGTGAATCCAATTATTATTACTGGTGGCCCTGGCGCGGGTAAAACCACGTTATTGAACGCATTAGCACAGCAAGGGTATGCGACGTTTGCAGAAAGCTCCCGTACGCTGATTGAGCAGCAAAGCCAGTTAGACGGCGGCATCTTGCCTTGGACAAATCTCCCTCAGTTTGCCCGATTGTGTCTCGACTTAATGAGCAAACAAAAGCGTGAGGCCCAAGCTCATGACATTGCGTTTGTTGATCGTGCGATCCCCGATATCCTCGCTTATCTTCGAGTAGGCGGTTGTCCTGTCGATCAGACTTTCATTAAAGAAAGCGCTGGGTACCATAGCCAAGTGCTGACTTGCCGACCTGAAGCCTCTATCTATGTGCAAGATGACGTGCGTCCACACAGCTTCGAAGAGGCATTAATAATCCACCAAACCCTCGTGGATACCTACGTTGAACTTGGTTATCAAGTGGTGGAAGTACCCTGGGGTACCGTGGCGGAGAGGGTGGCGTTTGTGGAACAAGTCAACCAGTTAGTCGACCAACAACAAGAGTAACACCTCCTTGTGAGGAGGTGTTTTTAACCATTACTTTTGATTCAGCTTGTGTAGAAATTTGTCTGATTCTGCGATGGCTTCATTCATCTGTTGAATAGCAAACTGGATGTCTTTCTCTAGGCTAGAGAACTCGCCCTGGAGTGAGCCAATCGCGCTGGCATTGAGGTTGTGCTTCAAATACAGGGTATTATCACGTAGCGTATTCAATACTGGTGTCATTTTTTTCTCCGCACGTTTCATCGCGCTGAGCATGGTTCGGTATGATGTTTTAGTCTCTCGCAACTTTTGTTCGCTTGAGCGGCGTAGCTTCGCATTGGTATAAAGGTCGAGCTCGCCTTGCCACTCATCAAATAAGGCTTCAGACACATCTTCAATGGCTGCGATCCGGTCACGAACGTCTTGTGCTGCTTTCTCACTGTCTTCATATTTGTCGTTTATATTGTTGTAAACGCTCTCGAGTTCGCCACCATCAAAATTTGTTAGGGCAGACAGCGCTTCAAGCGCACTGGTGAATTCTTCTTGTGCATCTTGTTGAGACTCTTTGGCATCTTCAACACGATCGACCATAATGTCTCGTTTGTGGTAACCCACCTGTTCCATTGCTGAATAATAAGCGGATTGACATCCGGTTAAGGTGAAAATTGATAGTACAATGACTAATAAATAAGGCATTCTTATGTCCTCGGCGCTAATTATAGGATGAACTATGAACCAGTTATCAGAGAGTTACAAGGCGAGATTCAGCAACCTATTGCCAAGTGGTGTCACGTTCTCAAAATATCTTCTCAAACGGCTTTCGCATGACCGCGTGAACGTGAATGCCGGTTACCTTGCTTATATTACCTTGTTATCCATCGTACCTATGCTGACGGTGTTGTTGTCAATCTTATCGAAGTTTCCGGTGTTTTCGGACGCTGGCGAACAGCTGCAAAGTTACATCATCAATAACTTTGTTCCAGCTTCGGGCGAGGCGGTGCATACTGCTCTGCAAGAGTTTGTCGCGAACACGGGTAAGATGAGTGCTGTGGGTGGTGGCTTCTTATTTATTGCTGCATTAATGCTGATCTCCAATATCGATAAAAATCTAAACTATATCTGGCGGGTGAAAGACAAACGCCGTTTAGTCTTCTCTTTCTCGATGTATTGGATGGTGTTAACGCTAGGCCCAATTATGGTGGGTGCGAGTATCGCCGCCACTTCTTACGTCACGTCGTTACAAATTCTCGATAACGAAACCTTATCAGGTGCATTTAACCTGTTTTTACGCTGGCTGCCGTTGTTGCTGTCGTTTTTTGCTTTTTTGGGGCTCTATATCTTAGTGCCCAATAAAAAAGTGCATTTGATGCACGGTGCCATGGGTGCAGCATTAGCGGCGATATTGTTTGAGTTAAGTAAGAAAGGTTTTGCTTTATATATTACTCAGTTCCCGTCTTACCAGTTGATTTACGGCGCTCTTGCCGCAATTCCAATCTTGTTTGTCTGGGTTTACTTATGCTGGACGATCGTATTGCTTGGCGCAGAGGTAACCGCTGCATTGGGTGAACGAGAGCACTGGAGTGAAGATCGAGACATGTTACACTCGACCGCAGAATCTAAATTGGAAAACGAAGGAAGCGAAAGCAGTGATAGCGCTAATTCAAAGAGTCAGTGAAGCCGCCGTCCGTGTGGATGGTGAGGTAGTGGGAGAAATTGATCGAGGACTACTCGTTTTGCTTGGTGTTGAAAAGGATGATGATGAAGCCAAAGCAAAGCGTTTAGTAGAGCGTGTGACCACTTATCGTGTGTTTGAAGACGATGAGGGTAAAATGAATCTTAATGTCCAGCAGGTTGACGGTAAGGTGTTGGTGGTTTCTCAATTCACGTTACCTGCGGATACCAAAAAAGGTACTCGAGCTGGTTTTTCTCGCGGTGCGCACCCAGTGGATGCTGAGCGGTTATACGACCACTTTTCTGACTTGTGTGAGCAAGTGCTTCCGACAGAGCGAGGTCGCTTCGCCAAGGATATGAAAGTGTCTCTTGTCAACGATGGTCCTGTGACTTTTTGGCTACAGGTCTAATCTAGAGTGTAAAGCTCTACGTGTCTTTATTTAATAGGCTAAGCTAAATATCCCACCAGGATATAACGCCTTATCGTTGGCGCAAGTAATCTGTGTCTGTGTGGTGTTTAGCTTCAGTTTGTTTTGTACTTTCAAAGGATTGATATGTTCAAACTCATTACCCCGAAAACCGATAACCAGTTAAAAAAATACTATCAATTCCGATGGCAAATGTTACGTGAACCCTGGCAAATGCCGCTTGGTTCGGAGCGTGACGAATACGATGAAATGAGTCATCACCGAATGATCGTTGATGGTCGAGGTCGACCGATGGCGATTGGGCGCTTGTACATTACGCCAGACAATGATGGTCAGATTCGCTACATGGCGGTAAAGAACAATCGTCGCAGCAAAGGTATGGGATCGCTTGTGCTGGTTGCATTGGAATCTTTAGCACGTCAGGAAGGCGCAAAACGTTTGGTGTGTAATTCTCGAGAAGATGCCATTGCGTTTTATGAAAAAAGTGGCTTTGAACGTCGCGGTGAAATCACCGATGAAAGAGGACCGGTTCGTCACCAGCAAATGGTCAAGCCGTTGGATCCCATGGCGAATGTTTTACGCCGTCCGGATTGGTGCACAGAGCTCCAACAGCGTTGGGAGGCGCAGATTCCAATCAGTGATAAAATGGGAATTAAGATCAACGAGTACACTGGTTACCAATTCGAGTGCAGTGCTCAGCTTAATCCTAATTTAAATCCTCACAACACCATGTTTGCCGGTTCCGCTTTTACCTTAGCGACACTAACAGGGTGGGGGATGACTTGGTTGCTGTTAAAAGAGCGTGGGTTGCATGGCGATATTGTATTGGCAGACAGTTCGATTCGTTATCGTCGGCCAGTGGAGCAAAATCCAGTCGCTAGCACCTCGTTAGATGGCATCAGTGGCGATTTGGACCGTTTGGCATCCGGACGTAAAGCGCGCATCGTCATTCATGTTGTCATATACAGTGGTGACACGCCCGCGGTGGATTTTGTCGGGACATACATGTTGTTGCCGAATTACTCTGAGCTACTCAGTTGCTAAAGGTTGTTCCGTTGCTAAAGGTTGCTCGGGCGTCTCTTCGTTTATCGTTGGCTCTGCTTCTTCAATAATCTCTTCTTCCCGTTCTTCTTCCTGCTGCTCGATTTTGATAATGTTCATCGGAGTGGGAGGAAGAATATTCTCTTGCCCTTGCTTTTGAGAGTCGGGGGCAGGTTGCAAGTCCGTTGGGGCTACGTTTGGTTCTTCCAATGAGCCGGATGTTTGATTGGTTTTTTCTGCTATGCAGTCATTACGGGTCGGCGCGCTTGTGAAGATATCTCCCTTAATTTGCCCGCAGTGTTGTATCAGTTGATACGTTAGCCCACTCAGTGGATTGTTGGCCATATCAAATGCGCCGGTGATTTTGCCACGGATGGTCTTGCCCGAAATGGTGACTGGCTGACTCGATACCGCTCCACGCTGAGCCTGAAGGCGGATCGGAGAAAACGTCACCGCGTTGAGAGTACTATCTGGTTGCGAAGGCAATGAGGTGTCGCGTAAATTAGCTTCAACGTCACCGGTTAAACTGTAAGCCAGCATGTTGTAGTCTCCCGCTAAACCTTGCAAATTCACACTGAGATCGGACAAGCCCTCGACTTTTAGAGCATCGGGCAAGTATGGATGAACAAGCTTCAATGGCACACCGTCGGCATTTAAGTTTAAAGACCAAGGTTTGCTGGGGAGACTCAGGTCGATTTGGCCAAAGCCTTCAATGTAACCTTGGTCTAACGGAGCGAATAGACGCGTTAACTCCCAAAGCCCGTTATCACTTTGGCTGGTAAATGCGGCATGTGATGAGAGCACTTGATCGTAACTGGCGTTCACGACACTGGCTTCTAGATTGCCGTCCCAGATGCTCCAGTATTGATCAGGGCGTTTGAGATTCAATTGGCTGCCTTCTAGGTTCAAACCAGAAAGTTGCCAGTATGGCTCTGTTGAAAGTTGTATGATTTGGCTGCGCTCGATATCGAGATCATTTACCGTAATCTGATTTAACGTATGAGTGATGGCATGCCACCAACCTGTCCCGTCTTCTGGTTTCATCGCCCACTTCAATCCTTGGACGGAGACAGTATCTAACTGCCATTTCCTTGGTTGAAACAAGCCTGACAGTTGAACGCGGCCTTGATGCCAATCTAAGCTGAGTTCTTTGAGTTGTACTTGCCCTGGTGACAATACTGCGCTTAAACGTGGTTCTATTGCGGTTTGTTGCTGAAAACGCACGCTGTCCGCTTGCAACGATACCTGGGCACGAGTCTGCCATAGTGAGAGGGGTAAATCCGCATCTTCTATCGATAACGCGAGATTTTGCCAATGCCAGTCTCCCCAAGCGATATCGGCATTGAGTAAATCCAAACTGTTAAGATGATTGACCTTTATCGGCAGTGTTTGCCAAGATTTTGCCAGTAAGGATTGCAGCTGTTCATTGCTTAACTTGAGCTTATCTAGCGTAACATTGACCAAAGACCAACCTTGTGGGTATTGCTCAGCTTGACCCGAAACTTGGCTGTTGCGCCATCTAAATGAGGCTCCATAAAGCGTACTGTCTTGTGGCTGATAGTTAAGATCGATGAGTGCTTGGTTGAAGGTTTCACCATTCCAGTAGATTTGCTTTGCAGACAACTGGATTTCACCATAAGGCAGAATGGATGGGGTAGCTGACCAGTTAGGAGACTGGATCTGGAGGTTAAGCCCATGAACAGAAAAATCTCGACTAGCAACATCGATGTTTTTCAACGCGATTTGATGGAATTGAATGCCATCGACGTTCATTTGAGCAAGAGTCTCGTACTGAATATTGACGCCATCGATCAGCAAGCTATCCACTATCCACTTTCCATCATGGCGTATATCAGGGTTGAGCCATACGTCGACTTTTTCCACATAAGGTATCTGTTGTTGCTTGATGCTAACGCCTTCTAATGTGACGTGATATGGGAAGTCATAGCTCACTTGTTCTGCCTGGAATGGCAAATTGATGTGCTCAGATAGGATCTTCCAAGTCGGATTCGCATACGAAGTGGTGAGTAGCGTAATGAATGTTGCTGGAATGACAACCAATAACACCAGTAACAGAATTAGAATGCGCAGCGCTGTTTTCATCCTTGCGAGAGCCTACTTAGAGTATCTAGGCTTTAGCTTGTATCAATCTGGCTTGGGATTCAATAAAAAGCCCCTCAAAAGAGGGGCTTGTCAGATATTTTGGTAACCAAGTCACCTTCGACGTGGTCTTTATTAGGCTTTAGTCCAGTTGAGGACCTGCAGCCACGAGTGATTGACCTTCGGCATTGTCAGTATATTTATCAAAGTTTTTGATGAAGCGTTCTGCCAAATCCTTCGCTTTGCTTTCCCATTGTAATGGATCCCGAATT
>NZ_JXOK01000047.1 GCF_000830505.1 Vibrio mytili
GAGTTCAGTATGGAAACGCTGGGGAGCGCCATTCGCTCAAAGCGTACCGATAGAGGCTGGCGTATTGATGATCTCGCTTCAAAAGCCAACTTATCTCGTAGAACAGTCATGAAAGTAGAAAAAGGCGATACCAGTGTCACCTTTGCCAATGTACTCATCCTCATGGACATCTTAGGGCTATCGTTACGCCTTATCGATTTAAACCTATTTGTTCGTCCACATAGCCAAATAACCTCCCAAACTGAAAACAGCGTGAGAA
>NZ_JXOK01000048.1 GCF_000830505.1 Vibrio mytili
TCCGAAGACTCTCGTTTTACAGAAGTATTAGACACATCTGGTGGACAAATCATAAATGCAGCAAAGACTTGGGACGCTCCTCTACAAGATGAAGTTGACTATATTTTTGGTAAACCAAAAGGAACTCCTCAAGATTGGAATGTTCACATAATCAACTTGAAAGGACTAGCAGATGATTTATCCCCGTTAGTTCTAGGCGCTCTTCTCGAAATGTACGCAGAAGTACTCTTTAAGCGTGGGCAAAATAATAGCTACCCAACGTTACTCTTATTGGAAGAAGCTCATCAATATCTGCGTGACCCTTATGCTGAAGATGCAAATCAATTAAAAGCTTATGAGCGATTGGCTAAAGAAGGTCGCAAGTTCGGTTGCTCATTACTAGTTAGTACACAGAGACCATCAGAACTTTCTTCTACTGTTTTGGCCATGTGTTCCAATTGGTTATCATTGAGATTAACTAATGAACGAGATCTCAATGCATTACGACATGCTATGGAAAACGGAAATGAAACTGTATTAAGCGAGATATCTGGTTTACCTAGAGGAGATGCTGTGGGATTTGGCTCCGCATTCAATATTCCAGTGAGAATGACAATTGATGAGGCAGTACCTGGACCAGCCTCAACAGATGCCAATTTTGCTGAGGTTTGGAGTGATGGGGAATCATCAAATTGATTGAATACTAGAACTAAGCTTTTTACTAATTGCCCAAATCCAGCTTATCCGAACCAGATGGTGTAGAGCAGTAATTCTAAGTAATTTCTGTCCAAAAATAATTTATAAATTGCTTACTATAGCCCATGCATTAGCCATTAAAGAAGCTCACTCATTTCTGGCACACTGTTGGCTTGCTCTAGCAAGTATTCACACTCTGTTTGGATGAGTGAGACGCATAGTTCTATGTGTTCACGTTCTCGATCCTCGATTCCTTGAGCTTCGGTAAGTTCAATCGCTTCCTTCAGGGTGTTTTTTATAGCACCAACGGTTTCTACCATTATGGAAGCCATTTTGGTGCCTGAATAACCCAGCAGAGCGCCGAATTCAGCTAAATCATAGCTGGTGATAGGGCGTTTGAAGTTACCTTTTGGCGGATTTTGAAAGTCTTCACTTTCCCAATCTCCAATCGACATTGCAAAATATTGAGGGATACTGGCGGCACGCCCCTCATCAGCAGACAACTTACCGCTTCGTGAGTTGCGTTTTGTTCCCTCTTGAGCGATTGCTTCTATGTTTACTAAATCATAAAAAGGGGTCAGTTCCAGGCCTTTAGGGGTGACGAAGAAGCTAATATTTTTACCATGGGCATCGTAGTTTAGCGTTACTAGATTAAAGAGCATCCATTGGGTGAGCTTTAGGTTAGTGATGACCGTGTCTATGGTTTTGACGCACAGTAGGCGTGGGAAAGAAACGCCATCACGCATATATACGCCATCGCCTTCATCCCCATTCTGACGCTCGTATTTGTAACCTGGTGGTAAGTCAGTTGCCTGACAGCCATCAATCACATGTTTTCGTTGAACGACATCACGAGTCGCGATATAGGCACGATCGAACCGCTCAATTATCAGTGTCCTAGTCTTCCCAATGCGAGTTAACTCAACATTAGCGACGTCCAAACCTGCTAGCTTGGCTAATGTCATGCAAAAGAACTCATTAACAGCAATACACGGTGCTTTACCGCTTTCAAATTTCAGAATGTAGTTCGAACTTAATTTGCCTTCACCAAACCCCCACTCATCACCGCGCTTAAGTAAGTTTAACTTGTTTTGAACACCAGCAACCGAAAGGCGAACCTTACCGTCCCAATACACTAATGGCGCTAGATTTCGCTCTAGTCGTTCTATTAGTTCATCATCAGGTACAGATCTAAAGCTGGTTTCCCCAGGTTCTGAGCCTGGAACTCGAAAAGATAG
Organism: Vibrio mytili; assembly: GCF_000830505.1. Taxonomy (GTDB): domain Bacteria; phylum Pseudomonadota; class Gammaproteobacteria; order Enterobacterales; family Vibrionaceae; genus Vibrio; species Vibrio mytili. Next base: position 1,914 of record NZ_JXOK01000048.1, read on the forward strand.
TGCGCCAGATGTTTCCGCACCAAGCTTACGAATCAGCCCGAATGTATTGCTTTTGGAGATAGTGGTGTTTTGTATCATCTCCTCAAAGGCTTCTCCTTCAGGAAGGAGATTTCTGAGGTAGTTCTCAATACTACGTGGCGAAGCCCGATCATCGAAAGGGATGTGTGGCGAAATCGGGAAACCAGTGTGTTTCCATTCATCTTCATAGATGAATGAGAACTCTGTTTCTGTTCCGACAGGAAGAATCAAACGACCAATTTTGGTATTCGTACCGATAAACACGTCTAACTGTTGTAACTTACTCATACCAACCGTCCTCATTGC
>NZ_JXOK01000049.1 GCF_000830505.1 Vibrio mytili
GGGCTCAATATAAAACATCATATGGTAGCCTATCTTGGCAAAGTAAACATAAGGCTGCCATTTATAATGCCTTGTGTGTTGATCCGCTATTGGTGTAACCCTCCCCGAAAAACTGGTCGCTAGTAATTAGAGCTTTTCCGTTTAAACTGAAACAAACGGAGAACGCATGATGAAGAAATCACGCTACACAGAAACACAAATCGTTAAGATCCTGAAGGAAGTGGAGGCTGGCCGAAAGGTGAATGAAGTCTGCCGCGCAGTTGGCATCAGTGACTCAGTCTATCGCTACGGCCAGAGCCTCATCGAGATGATGAGGTTCTGGCCAAGCTACAACAAGCCGTAGAGCGGTATCCTGCGTACGGATTTGGCAAGTTATTTAAAGTACTCAAGCGTTGGGGACACACCTGGAACCATAAGCGGGCTTATCGCGTGTACTGTTCGCTCAAGTTAAACATGCGACGCAAGGGTAAAAAGCGCTTACCCAAGCGTGACCCCGCACCGCTGGTATGTCCCGAGTGGATTAACGGTTGCTGGTCTATCGACTTTATGAGTGACTCACTGGTCTGTGGCAGACGCTTTCGTACGTTTAATGTGGTAGATGATTTTAACCGTGAGGTACTGGCGATTTAAGTGGATTTAAACCTGCCAGCACCACGCGTTCTAGAGCGTGTCATTGCCTGGCGTGGGTTGCCAAGTAAGTTGCGTATGGATAATGGCCCCGAACTTATCGGACAGAAGTACTGGATATGTACGTGTTTAAAACACTGAGTCAAGTCCGAGAGCTGATAGACAACTGGATGAGGGAATACAACGATGAACGACCTCATGACTCACTGGATGATCTGACTCCTTGGGAATATTTAGCAAGGCACGAAAGCAGGAAAAAATCTAATTTAGAGTGCCACTAAAACAGGGAGGGTTACATAATCTCATTCTGATCATTCATCGGAACAACGTAACTAGCTCTATATATTTTTTACCCATACTAACCCACCATATAGTCATCCATGCTTCTATAGTTAGTTATAAATACAATAATCACATTATAAGTAAAATTAGAAGCTATAAATTTTTTATACCTCCTTTTAAATTAGAATTTAATTAGTTTTCTATATGTGGCCCCGGTAGTTTACTGGGATCAGAATTCGTTACAGGCTTTGTTGCAGAAATCGAATGAACTAAATCGTAATCTTACGATCAGATCTGGGATAATACGCATATCGATGACCGCTGACATAAAAAAATTACATAAAAATGTGATGTATTTTCAATAAAAACATAAAATATGATAAAAACGCGATCTAGTTCACACATTAAGTAAGGTGGTGTGTATTTTATAACCATATGAGAGTAATTTTCCAACTAGAAAAGAGTAATTTTCCAACAGGAAAAGAGCAAATTTCCAACTGAACCGAGACAAATCAGTCGATTATCACTCCTTTGAGGCAAATCCCGATTATCGCTCGCCTATATACATTTATACTTTATACGGTGGCAATAACAATGAACACAATTAATCCTGGCACTATTGTTTATCAAATTTATCCAAAAAGTTTTGCAGACAGCAACAACGATGGGATAGGCGATTTACAAGGTGTAATTTCTAAACTTGACTACTTAACCGATCTTGGCGTTAATGCCATTTGGTTAAGTCCAGTCTACAAGTCACCTCTTGACGATAACGGTTACGATATTTCCGATTATCAATCAATCCTTCCCCAATTTGGCACAATGTCTGATCTTGATCAGTTAATTGAAGAGTGTCATAGCCGTGACATTAAGATAATCATGGATCTTGTAATCAACCATTGTTCTGATGAACATGAATGGTTTGAACAATCCAAGCTTTCTAAAGACAACCCTTATTCTGATTATTTCCATTGGGCTGATGGTGTAAATGGTAAAGAACCTAATAAATGGCGTTCTGCGTTTGGTGGTAGTGCATGGGAGTATGAACCCCAGCGTGATCAGTATTACCTGCACGTCTTTAGTAAAAAGCAACCCGATCTCAATTGGAGTAATCCAAAATTAGTTGAAGAAATTCATACAATGATCGCATGGTGGCTAGAAAAGGGCGTTGATGGCTTTCGTATTGATGCCATCTCATTCTTAGAAAAACCAAACGACTTCCATGCCTGTGAGAGTGACGATTTTGCTACCGTCCCGTGTGCTAACAAAGATATCGGTCATGGTTATATCAAGGGCTTTATGGACGTTATTAACCGTTATAATGCTTTTAGTGTTGGCGAAATCAATGATATTGATAGCAAAGGGATCATGACCTACGTTTCTCCTGAGGCGCAAAAATTCCAAATGGCTATCTCATTTGTCCCACCTGAGATTGAAGTGTTCAATAACGATCTTGTTGCTTATTACAAAAGTCAACTCCAGACCAAGTTAGAAATTGAGCAGCAAGGTGCTTGGAATACCTTGTTCTTCTCCAATCATGATAAACCACGTCAGGTTTCTTTATTTGGTAATGATGCAAAAGAGTATTGGAAAGATTCAGCAAAAGCACTAGCGGTATTAACGCTAACACAAAAAGGCACGCCGTTCTTATATCAAGGTGAAGAGATTGGCATGACGAATTGTTATTACGATTCGATTGCTCAATATAATGATCTAGACACAATCAACAAATACAATGAAAAAGTGCTAGCGGGTATGGACCCAGCGCAAGCACTTATGGAAGTGTCATTGGCGAGTCGTGATAACGCAAGGACGCCTATGCAATGGACACACGGTGATTTTGCTGGATTTAGTCAAGTTAAACCATGGCTCGATGTTAATCCAAACAAAGACACAATTAATGTTGAGTCACAGATTAATGAATCTACATCCATTTTAAATCATTACAAAAATCTTATTAACCTACGTAAAAAGGAAAAGACATTAACGCTTGGTGATACCAAATTAATCGACTTAGACAAAAACATCGTTGCTTATGAACGTAAATTTGAAAATGAACGTTTTGTTGTCGCCGTGAATATGTCAACTGATTCCGTATCAATCAAAGAGTCTACTCTACAATCAATGACTCCTTTAATGTCAAACAACTATCACAACAACAAATTAGAAAGCTACGGCTACGTGATATACAAAGGTTAATTTATGAAAATTTCGATGAAAGAAAAGGTCGGCTATGGCTTAGGCGACTTAGGCTGTAACGTCATATTCCAGACAGTTATGACCTACCTTATGTTCTATTACACCGATATTGCATTAATTGACTCTGCGGTGGTGGGGGTTATCTTCTTAGTTGCTCGTATTGTTGATGCGGTATCAGACCCTGTTGTGGGGATGATTGTAGATAAAACAAATACTCGCTATGGTCGTTTTAGACCTTATATATTATTCGGTTCAGTTTTTCTTAGTTTAACCGCATTTGCTTGTTTTACCATACCAATGGATATGTCAGCTACCGGTAAAATTGCTTACGCTACCGTCACGTACATTGCATTAAGCCTTGCTTATACCGTTGTTAATATTCCTTACTCAGCATTAACATCGGCAATTTCACAAGACCCTGATGAGCGTACAAAGATTACTGCGGTTCGTGTAATGTTCGCTGTAATATCTGGTATGGTTGTTGCGCAAATTGGTAACCTAGTGGATTTCTTTGGTGAAGGAGATAAACTGTTAGGTTACCGTTATACTATGGGTTTTGCAGCGCTGTTATCTACACTTTTACTATGGATAACATTTGCAACAACTAAAGAGCGTCAAGTTGTCAATGCATCCACAGAAACTAAGTACAAACTAAAAGATGGTTTCCGTATTGTTGCTCAAAACAAACCACTGCTCATTCTGTCAACTGTGTTCTTAATGACATTAACTGCTGCTTTCATTTCTTTCTCTATCAATATTTACTACTTGGAACACGTAATTCAAAGACCCGACCTTATCGGTACTTCAATTATGGTTGGTACGATAACGACTTTTTTCGGTACTTTCATTGTTCCAACAGTAGCTAAAATATACGGTAAGAAAGAAACGACGATTGTTACATTAACCATGTTTGGTTTAGTACACCTGTTCTTTGCATTGAACTTCTACACAGTAAACTCAATCGAGTTATACTTTGTAATCATTGCAGCGAAAGGTTTCTTAAACGCATTTGCATGGGCTATGGGATGGGCTATGGTGCCAGACACCATTGAATACGGTGAGAAACAAACAGGTGTACGAAGTGAGGGACTTGTTTACTCAACATTTAGCTTCTGCCAAAAACTAGGGATGGCGTTGTCAGGGGTAATCACTGGTTTTGTATTATCTCAATATAACTACAACCCAGAAGCTATTACGACCGAAGCAACGGATGGCATCATGGCTTTATTAGCTTATATTCCATTTACAATAATGATTGCAAGTTCATTATTGCTCACTAGATATAATCTAAGTGGTACTGATAAAGGGCACTTTGTCGAACAACGCTCTTAATTAAGTAATAATTTTGAAAATGCTAGCAGTCTCAGGCATTGCAAAATGTCTGAGACTGCTAATCTTAACTCGAATGAGAATATTTTACTTAGCACTGTGATGAGTTCTAAAATAGGATTTAATTTGATTCGTCTGGACTCAACCACTATTTGAATCCTTTGAGTCGATCTAATTAGTGTGAAGATAGCTTTATGCAAGATTGCATAGAACAAATTCAGCTGTGGGACAGTAAGCACCGTGAGTTCAGTATGTTTAAGATGGAACTCTCAGATCAAAGCTTTGGACTAATGCGAAATAAAATCTACAAACGTTTAAGGTTTCAATATACTTTTTCCTATCTGAAATGTGATGCCACTAAGTGATTTGAGTTAAGCGTTTAGCCAAGACCGTACTTTTTTGGTCTGTGGTATGCCTCCCGAGTGCACGACTTCTTCATCCATAACCACAGCTGGCGTCGACATTACACCGTAATCCATAATGGTTTCCATATCGGTGATTTTTTCTACTTTCACTTCAATGCCTTGCTCTAAGGCAATGCTTTCAATGAGTTTTGCGGTATTTACGCATTTTGTACATCCCGAACCGAGTACTTTAAATACTTTCATTTTATGACTCCCAATTTTATTTTCTAACGCCTAGAAGTGCCACAATGGTAAATTGAATATCCAACCCATCACTGTAAATGCTAAAAGTAACAAACCAAAGAGCATGCCTAGCAGCTTCCACTGCATAACCTGCTTTAGCATCACAAACTCGGGAACACTGGCAGCAACGGTACTCATACAAAATGCTAACGTTGTTCCTATTGGTAATCCGTTAGTGAGTAAGCTTTCCATAACGGGTATAACACCGGTCGCATTGGAGTAGAGAGGGATGCCGATCAACACGGCTGCTGGAACGGACCACCACTGCCCTTGACCTAAATGGGTCTCAATCCATCCATCGGGTACAAAGCCATGTAAACCTGCACCAATCCCGACCCCAATTAATACCCATTTCCAAACGCGGCTGACAATTTCAGTCATTTCTTGTTTGGCAAATTGATGACGCTCTGAAAGCGTAATACGTGAGTGTGTATGAGCGTGATTGGGAACACCGCTTTGCGTAGCGCTCTTCGCGTTATGCATCGCCTTTGCTGCGATAGGCTGTAACCAACGATGAGCGCCGATTAAATCTAGTAGCCAACCACTTAATATGCCGATGCTCATGCCAACGATGATGTACATGACGGTGAACTGCCATCCAAGCAGACTAAATAGCAATAACACGGCAATTTCATTAATTAATGGCGACGTAATGAGAAAAGCCATAGTGATTCCTATGGGGATACCAGCAGAGGTAAAACCAAGAAAGACAGGAATACTGGAACATGAACAAAACGGAGTAATTGCGCCAAAAAAGCTGCCTGCTAGGTAACCAAAAAAGCGTCGTTTTCCTTCCAGGTAATGGCGAACCTTTTCAACATTTAAGGATGCTCGCAGTAGGGCAATCACATATATCATGATGATCAATAAGGCGAGTATCTTCGTAGTGTCTTCGATAAAGAAATGTGTCGCGTCTGCTAGCTTAGAGCCTGACGACAGGCCAAGTAATCGGTAGGTCATCCAATCAGCTAGATAGGTAAAAGCTTCAAACACATCCGCTCCTTAAACATTGGTAACTATTCCGATCACCATGTGTATTAATCAGGTGAAACAACCAAAGGTCTTTTTAGGTACTTACTCTAAGTTTAATTCACCTTAGTGTGAGTGAGAGTATATAAAATGATATATGTCTCGTTTTGAAAGAGTAGGAGGGCTTGTTGGGGGTAAGTCATAAACGATCAGGAGAAAGTCGGTAAATATCCTCATTGCACGAATGGTAACGTTACCAACCAAGTTGTTTAATGGGTGAGGTTAAGAGAGCGATGGGTATTTGCTTATAATTTTTTCTGTTGTTATGTTTTTATGTCATTTTTGTGTGTTTTTTGGGTTATTTTTCATTAGTTTGGTGTGAAGGTTTTTTATTTGGTTCAAACTCTATTGTTGCTGTTTCTTGTAACCGGAACCAACCTGGTTTTAATAAGGTTTTGTTGCGTGAAGCGCTTCATATATCAACGTTCAATTTAGTCACGATATTGTCAGAGTTTTATACGGGTAATCGTATAATCTTTGAATTGTCATTTTCCATTGTTATGATTTTTCGCGTGGACAGAAAAGCAAGTCCACGGCCAGTTAACCATCTCTCCTTACGCGAGTGCTGCTTAACTGATAAAGGCAAAACCTTCGAAAGAGGGTGACGCAAAGTCTCCGATCTAACGGATATTTCCTATGGTAGCGGGACCGCCAGTTTTGTATGCTGACTAAGAAAATTTAGTTGTATTTCAATAACAAAAACATAGTTGAGATTTACTTTCACACAGGTGTTCAGTCGTTTTCATAGTCTGTTTGATGTGAAGGTTTAAGTTTTTCTTATTTTAGGGAACGTTCTCAACTTTTGGTTTGAAGTTGTATGCAGCAAATTTACTGTGATTAGTTCGTCGCAATACTGAGGGTTAACCACTTCTAGAAAATTAAAAATTTCAAAATTTTATTAGCAGAGGTAAGTAAAATGCGTTCAACGAAAATCAAAGCGAGAGTCCCTATTTTAGGGATGCTAATAGGGACAACAATGGCTAGCCAGTTCGCTTTCGCCGCTCAGCTTCAACCTGGGCCAGAGCTACTGTACACACGCAAGAAGCATTCGCTCCTGATGCTGACTTTACCGCTAAGTGGACCCGTGCAGACGCACGCCAGCTCAAGCGTTTGTCTGACCCAATGGCAGGATCTCGTGAAAACTCGATGCCAGAGGAATACACGATGCCAAGCGTCCCTCAAGATTTTCCAGATATGTCTAACGAACAGGTTTGGGTATGGGACTCATGGCCTCTAACCGATGCGGATGCGAACCAATACAGCGTTAACGGGCAGGAAGTTATTTTTTCGCTCGTGGCCGATCGAAGTCTAGGTTTTGATGACCGTCATGTATTTGCGAAGATCGGTTACTTCTATCGTCCTGCGGGAATTCCAGCGGATCAGCGCCCTGAAAACGGTGGGTGGACTTACGGTGGTTTGATCTTTGATGAAGGCGTCACCGGACAAATTTTTGAGGATCAGTCCTTCAGCCATCAAACGCAGTGGTCTGGGTCTGCTCGTATTTTCCCAGGTGGCGAGGTTAAGCTTTTCTTTACTGATGTTGCGTTTTATCGTGATTCTGAAGGTAATGACATTAAGCCATATGATCCGCGTATCGCGCTAAGTGTTGGTAAGATACACGCAAATAAAAATGGCGTGAAGTTCACGGGTTTCGATAAGGTGATTAACCTACTGGAAGCCGACGGAACTTACTATCAGACCGCAGAACAAAACCCTTACTTTAACTTCCGTGATCCATTCACCTTTGAGGACCCTGCTCACCCAGGTGAAACGTTTATGGTATTTGAGGGTAACTCAGCAATGGAGAGGGGCTCTGCGAAGTGTACTGCGGAAGATCTTGGTTATCAGGTAGGAGACCCGTACGCTGAAACCGTCAGAGAAGTGAATTCATCAGGTGCAACGTTCCAGATTGGTAATGTCGGTTTGGCGAGAGCGACCAATGAAGATCTGACTGAATGGGAGTTCTTACCACCGATTCTTTCAGCGAACTGTGTAACCGATCAGACTGAACGACCTCAAATTTACCAGAAAGACGGTAAGTACTACCTATTCACTATCAGCCACAGCACGACTTTTGCAAACGGCATTACCGGTCCTGAAGGGGTTTACGGCTTTGTCGGCAATGGCATTCGCAGTGATTACCAGCCGATGAACCAAGGCTCAGGTTTAGTCCTTGGTAATCCGACGAATTTGAACTTCTACCCAGGAACGCCGTTTGATCCGGACTACAACCAGCCAGCAGGCCACTTCCAGTCTTATTCACACTATGTGATGCCTGATGGTTTGATCCAATCCTTCATTGATACGGTCGGTTTTAAAGAAAACTTTCGACGCGGTGGCACTTTGGCTCCTACCGTGAAAGTGCTTATTGATGGGGACACATCTGAAGTCGATTATTATTATGGTGCTAATGGATTGGGTGGTTGGGCTGATATTCCTGCCAACATAAACGTGAACCCGAGTGGTAAAAAGGAAAAAGCACTGAAATAACGAAGCAAAGTTATTTGTGTCATCGATTGGAGGAGCGGTTTTTCCGCTCCTTTATTATATTAAGAAGGGCTATGCGATTTACTTATTTAAGGCCAGGGTTTAGACCTGCCGTTACGACTTTTCTTCTCGTTACATTATTAATACCAGACATTGCAAGTAGCGTACAACGTGTCGAAGACGGGCAGTTGTCTGTAGAATCCTTACCATTTTCTTATCGTACGGAATGGGCTAATTATCGACCTGCAATACATATTACTCCTGAAAAACACTGGATGAACGATCCGCAACGCCCATTACTGATCGATGGTATCTGGCACTACTACTATCTCTATAACGCTGACTATCCGCATGGAAATGGGACTGAGTGGTACCACATGACATCGAAAGACTTAGTGCATTGGCAAGAGCATGGGGTTGCTATCCATAAATATAAAAATGGCCTTGGCGACATTCAAACCGGCAGTGCGGTGGTTGATGTGAACAATACCGCAGGTTTTGGTGCCGGGGCGGTTATCGCAATTGTGACTCAACAGCATGACGGTGTGCAGCGTCAGTCGCTATTTATTTCAACGGATGGTGGTTACCATTTTAAAGCGTATGACGATAACCCGATTATGGATAACCCCGGAGCTGAACACTGGCGTGACCCAAAGATAGTCTGGGATGAGAAGCATCGTAAATGGATTATGGCGCTTGCTGAAGGAAATAAAATCGGATTCTATACCTCGCCAGACCTTAAGCGTTGGACGCATCAATCTGATTTCCATCGTAACGAGCTTGGTCTTCTCGAATGCCCTGATCTGTTTCAACTCTCCCTTGATGGCGATCCTAGTAAGACCCGATGGATACTAGCATCTGGAGCGAATGGGTTTAGAACGGGGAAAACAACAGGTACCGCTTATTGGGTTGGAAACTGGGATGGAAAACGGTTTATACCAGAAAAGAAAGAACCACAATGGCTAGACGCCGGTGCTGACTTTTATGCAATGGTATCCTGGGACGATACCCGCTTAGACACAACACCGGAGTTTAACTCTCGGTATGCGATTGGCTGGCTGAATAATTGGGCTTACGCCACGAACTTACCGACTAGACAATGGTCTGGTGCTGCTGATTCAATCGTGCGTCAAATGAAGCTACAAACTGTGGATGGCGAGGCGATTCTTACGTCCAAGCTATTGAGGCTATCGCAGGACTAGAAGGCGATGCATATACTCGCTCGGCAGTGGATGTATTTGAAGCATCGCCAACGGTTTTCCCCAAGCCACTGTCTGATGCATACCGTCTCAGAGTTGAACTTGATGCACACTCTGATGCGAGAGAGATTCAGTTTCGCCTAAAGGAAAAGGATGGGCATTTTGCCGTCGTTGGATACAACTTTGACGACAAAACCGTGTTTGTGCGGCGTGATAGTGATGCGATAGCAAGCTCAATGCCTAAAGAGTATCGAGCGGAGCGGTCTGCGGCGGTTCGCACTCTTAATGGCACGGTGAAACTGGACATCATTGTCGATACTTTTTCCGTTGAAGTCTTTGTCAATGATGGAGAGAGCGCATTATCAAATCTCATCTTTGGACTTCCAGGAAGTAATGCACTGTCTGCTGTATCAATCGGTGGCAACAGCGTACTCCGTCATTTACAACTTACCCCTCTAAAGGTTGCACCAGTTCAGCGATATAGCACTGGGCCATCATCTCAATAGATATTCTTAGTGATAGGAGTAAAAGCGTTTTATTCCTGTCATTAAAGTTGGCGTACTCGAACGAAGAGTTATTTCAAAGAATGATGACCTCTCAATTTACACGGAATCTATAGTCGCATGAGTAACTTACTGCTATTCTCAACTAATGATTGAGAATCACGATGTGTATTTTTCTCGAAAAGTAGAAGAGGCTGAGTTTGAAAGCAAAAATCTTACTGAGTGGTATTTTTATACTGTCTTTACTCACGTCTCTGTTCAGTGCCATGCTATTTTCATATCAACTTCAGCAAGACGAGCAAGAAGACTTTACTGCTGATGTATTAGAATATACTGAAATGGTGACCGATCAGTTGGCTTCTGTTCTTTCTGCTACGGAACAGTTATCGGACTTTAAATGCACCAAAGAGCATATCAACAAGCTTCGAGAGATCGCTCAGGTGAACTTGGAAGTTTTTGATGTCGGTTATATCGTTGATGATGAGGTATTTTGTACAGCAAATTGGGGAAAGATAACGCCAATAAAACTCCAAGCTCAAGATGTTGGCTCACAGAATGGCTATCGTTTTTACTCAAATGAGAAAAATCTTTATGATATTTCCAACCACTATAATATCACGGCTAAAAATCATTTTTTCGCGGTAAACATCGCCATTTCTTACTCGCGCATGATTAAATCCACGCCTAACCACCCATTTAAAATTTACTCTAGTTCTAATAGTGGCTATATCTTTGATGAGTACACTTTCAAGCAAGTAAAAAGAGGCCCTCTTTCTTTAAGTTTGGAAACCAATCTTTGTAGTGAGAAATACGATTATTGTGTGAAGAGCTCAAACTCTAACGCAGGTCTTGCTCATTACAGTGGGAAAACCAAACAACTCATCCTTTTCTTGAGCATTATTTTTGCTTATCTGGTTACTCACTTAGCAAAAATGGTGATGGTAAGTAATCAGTCCATTGAGTCGCGATTTAGGAAAGCACTAATTAACAAATCCTTATTCATGGAGTACCAGCCCATCGTTGCGATCCAGGACGGTAAGATTATGGGGGTTGAAAGCTTGGTACGTTGGAAAGATGATGTATTTGGTTATGTACCACCAGATCTGTTTATTGGAATTGCAGAAAAGCGCGGCTTATACCCTCAGCTTGCGCATTTCACTGCGAAGCGTTCCATCTCTGATATGGCACCGATATTGCGCGATAATCCACTGTTTTCGGTCGGAATTAATGTTGGGAGTTATGAAGTCTTAGATCATGGTTTCTTACTTTTTCTTGAGAAAGTTGCTAAAAAGCAACGGGTTAGACCTGAACAGATCAAAATAGAAATCACAGAAAGTATTGACGTTGCACTGGCTGATCTTACCGACTTTTCTAATCGAGCTCGTCAGTTAGGCTTCATGGTGGTATTGGATGATTTCGGAACAGGTGTGTCCAATTTAGTTTGGCTAACTGAGGTTAACTTTGACTACATCAAGATTGACCGTGTATTCGTGAATGCACTCAACTTTGATGTGAAAAAAGGTATGGTTAACTCAATCATGGAATTGATTGCAAATCTTGGCAGAGAGGTCGTGTTTGAAGGTGTAGAAACTGAGTATGAATACCACATGATCAAAGAGCGCTGTAAGTATGGCTATGTGCAAGGATGGTTGTTTTATAAATCATTGCCATTCACTGAATTACAGTCTCTGCTCAAGTCCAAATCCTTAGATTGAAACGTTGCAGGTCGTGTTAGTTGAGCTCGGTATTCACCGAGCTCTGATAAAAATTTAACCAAATAGACGCTGGTCGTTATCTTCGCGCTCATTAATCACAATGGTCTGCGCACGTTTGAAAAAGTTAAAATCGGTTGCGGTTGCACTGGTGTATGCCCCCATCATGCGACCGATAACCAAGTCACCGTTCTCAAGCTTCGGTAACATGACGTTTTCTGCAATGACATCAATGCTGTCGCAAGTTGGGCCAGACAATACACTAGGGTAGTGTTCCCTGTCGTGGTTTAACGTTACCAGTGGGTATTGCGCATCGTCAAACATCAAACCACTAAAAGAACCATAAATACCATCGTCTAGGTAGTACCACATTTGTCCTTCACGCTCTGCTTGTCCCATTACTGACGCTACACTGGTTACAGCGGCTGCGACGATAAAGCGGCCTGGCTCTGCAATAACGTGGACGGTTTCAGGTAGTTCATTAAGCGCTTCGTTAATTGGTACACAGAAGTCCGCGATTGGCATGGCTTGTTCTGTATACGTCACAGGGAATCCACCACCAATATCCAATGTGCTTAGCGCTGGCAAACCGCGTTCAACGACTTCAGCCATGACTTGTTTACAAGTACGAATCGCGTCCACGTATTTTTGTGGGTTCATCGTTTGAGAACCGACATGGAATGACAATCCTTTGATGCGAATATTCCACGCTTGAGCCGTTTCGATAATGTTTAATGCTTGCTCAGGAGCGCAACCGAACTTTTTCGACAGATCGGCGAATACGTCAGAGTTGCGAAAACTCAGGCGAACAAGCAGCTCGACATCATCTCGGTACGCTTTGAATTTCTCTAGCTCGTTCAAGTTGTCGACAACAAATACATTGCAGCCATAAGCTAATGCATCGCGAATATCACGATCACGTTTGATAGGGTGCGTATGAATGGTGCGCTCTGCTGGTACCCCTTGTTGTTTCACCAAATCGACTTCACCAGACGTTGCTAAATCAAAGCATGCACCTTCTTCCAATAGCGTGTTGACTACGCTTGGATGGGGCAGAGGTTTTAGCGCGAAGTGCAGAGTTACGTTTGGTAACGCTTGGTTCAATGCTCGGTATTGCTGACGAACCACATCACAATCAAGCATAAGCAATGGTGCACCAAACTGCTCAACCGATGTTTGAATAAGATCAACGGCTTCTGCAGGAAGTGCTGGAGAAGAAAAAGATTGAAAACCAAGTACAGACGCAGAATGAGCCATAGCAAACCTCCAAAGTTAAAAAGCACTTTTCATGGATGATGTGATGAAAAGTGGAGCGTCAATAAAAGCGGGTTACCGCCATCAAAGAAACTCTTGGATAGTTGCTCTATCGCCTTGCCACAAAACTGCTGTGATGTACTCGGATTGGCTATCATCAAGAAGCAGCGTGATATTAAGGTCATCTATTTTTGTGCGCAATAAAAAATGCAGCAAAGAAAGAAGAAGTTTTTTATCGTAAAGATTAGGTTTTTTGATGATAAATTTGTGTTCTAAAATCAAACACGGCTCAACAAAATGAGCCGTGTGTGATGTCGATGGTTGAACTCAGCGACCTAAAGGTCCGAAATAGGCGTGTTAAGCCTGCACACCGTCTGAGTTTTTAGGATCTGAGCCATATTGATTGTTGCCTGATTCACCGTCTGTTGCAGCAAATACCAGCAGAACAATTAAACCAATAAAAGGAATAAGTCCAATCAGTGCCCACCATCCTGTACGACCAATGTCATGCAATCGGCGAACGGTGAGGGCAATACTCGGAATCAATACCGCTAAACCATAAAGACCACCGATGATAGTTGTGCCTAGTAAGCCGTCAACAATGCCAAGTGCCAAAGAGATAAGTAGGTTGAATAAAAAGAACATCCAATACTCTTTTCTTCGCGCTCGTCCATTAAAAACGGCGTATTTCTTTAATACACTGATATACCAATCCATTTGTTTTTCCTTGTCATGATCATAAAGTCGATAACGAATCCCCAATAACGTCAAGGTGTAGAAAGAACGATTAGTAAATCAACACCTTGACGGTTTTTGGATATTACATTCATTATGACACAGTGTGAATAACCATGCCGTAGATCGCACTCGACAACGTAAAAGACGAAACGTGTTTTTATGATCTCAGTGTCTGTTTTGCTCTCTAGGGTCTGTTGACGTTTCGTGGTTAAATTTTGTTCGGATGGGGACGCCTAGTCAAAAGCGTTTTAATCGCGGCGAGAGGTTTGTAGCCTAGTCATTCTAAGCAAAACACCTCTCAACAAAGAGTAAAACGCTTTTAGCCGAACCCTTCGGGCAGCGTTTGTGTCTCCTTTCTACTGCGTTATCGGCTTATCAGGTAGGGCAACTACATTTCAAAGCCTCTGCCTTGTATAAAGAATCCACAAACTGCTGCAAAAATCATCTCGAAACGTCAACAGACCCTAGGTTGGTTTTACATCTGAGTGTTGGCCGATAGAAAGCTGGAAAAGGCTTGCCAAGATTTTTCATCCGCGTCTTTACGATAGCGGTCGGATCCCCAAACGGTAAACGCGTGAGGGGCACCACCATAGGTGATCATTTCATGCGGGATCTTGGTTTCTTCCAACTCTGAAGCCAGCTGGGCGAAGTCTGCCATAGTAATGGCTGTGTCAGCGGTGCCATGTAGAATTAACAGCGGAGATGTCGTCTTTGAATAGTCTTGTCCGTCTGGTGTGCTAAGACCGCCATGAAAGGTGACAAAGCCACGTGCGTTCATCCCAGCGCGGGCGGATTCCAGCACTGCTGCGCCGCCAAAGCAATAACCCATGACCACGGTGTTGTCTAAATTCCCGCCCAGTTTACCGGCTTCTGCTAGGCTTGCATTCATCAAGCTTCTAAGTTTGTTTCTGTCTTTATAAAGCTCACCCGTATGTTGTCTTTTGTCTTCAACTTTGGTCGGTCTTACACCTTTACCAAAGAGATCGGCTGCGAAAACGTTGTAGCCCATTTTATTGAGCATTTCTGCCCGTTTTTGTTCATAGTCGGTCAAACCGTCCCAATCGTGGATGAGTAATACTAGTGGGGCTTTATCATCGACTTTGGCCCAATAACCTTCGTAAGCCTCACCATCGACTTGGTAAGTTATGTTTTGTCCAGCAAGGACTGACGCGCTACCGAGCGTCGCGAGAACTGCCAATCCAACATGTTTCATTTTCATACTCATTCCTTTTTGTATTACTTTGCAGGGTACTCTCGAAGCTTAGTACATGCTCAGAAAGGGATAAAAATAATGATGAGCAGTTTTGTTACGGATGTTGTCGACAAAAAAGGCGACACACGGTCGCCTTCCATTTCATTGTTGGCATTGTCATGCGGGAATTAACGCCGATAGTACAACGAAATAAGTTTGCCATTGAGTTCTTGAACACTGAATGGAATTTCGTAAATATCACTCAATACCGCTTCATCAATCACTTCGTTTACGCTGCCTGCTTTGATCACTTCACCCAGTTTCATCGCGACGATATGGTCTGAATAACAGGACGCGAAGTTGATATCATGAATCACAATTACGACGGCTTTATTGTTGCGTTCAGCGAGTTTTTGCAACGTGCTCATGATGTCGACCGAGTGTTTAATATCGAGGTTGTTCAGTGGTTCATCTAAGAAAATATAGTCCGTGTCTTGGGCGACTACCATGGCGATAAATGCCATTTGACGCTGGCCACCAGAAAGCTGGTCAATAAAACGATCGTGTAAGTGATCAATCTCTAGTTGCTGCATGGACTCATTGATAATGCGATTATCCTCTTCGGTCAAACGACCTTGCGAATAGGGGAATCGTCCAAACGCTACCAAGTCCCGCACGGTAAAACGCATATTGATGTTGTTGGACTGACGCAAAACAGACAGACGTTTGGCGAGGTCTTCTGTGTCCCACTGGTCTAGCGGTTTGTCGCCGATCACGACCGTACCTGCATCGCTCTCTGTTAGACGACTTGCCATCGAAAGCAGGGTACTTTTCCCGGCACCATTAGGACCGATGATACTGGTGACTTTTCCAAGAGGAAAAAGGGCATCCGCATTTTTTACCACGTATTTTTCATTGTATTGTTTACTTAAACCTTGAATACGGATCATGAGATACACCTTTAATCGAATTTATTTTTCATAAGAAGCAGTAAGAAATAGCCGCCACCAACAAAGTTGATGATAACGCTGATGGTCGTGTCGAAGTCGAACAGGTTTTCAACCACCCATTGCCCACCGGAGAGCAACACGACAGATAGGATAGAGCTGGCAACTAGAAGTAATCGGTGTGAGTAGCCGATAAACACTTGACGGGTTAACGCTACTACAATAAGCCCAAAAAATAAGATGGGACCTACCAGCGCGGTGGAAATCGACACCATTAACGTGATGATAAACATTACCTGCATGGTCAGTTTGTGGGTATTGATACCCAAGCTTTTAGCGTTATCAACGCCGAGCCACATCACATCCAATTTGTTGGCGATTTTGGTTAAATAAGCACCACAGAGGAGTAAGGGGATGATGCACCAATACACCAGCTCATTATTGATGTTGTTGAAACTGGCAAACATAGAGCCCTGAATAAAATTGAACTCGTCTGGGTCAATGACCATCGTGAAAAAGCCTGTAATGCTGCTAAACAAACTGCTTAACACAATACCAATCAGTAACAAGGTAAAGATGTTTCGTTGTCGACCTCGAAAGTAAAAGCTGAATAATGTCATGGCACACAGAATCATAATGCCAGTCGATAAGAGAAAGTTGATCTTGGTGTTGATGACCAAAGCACTCATTCCACCAAACACAGCAACCAACATAACCTGAATCATGACATACAGGGAGTCAAAGCCCAAGATGGAAGGCGTTAGTATACGGTTGTTGGTGATGGTCTGAAATATTAACGATGAAGAAGCAATCGCCATCGCTGCGAGTACAATCGCTAATACTTTGGGAATGCGACGCGACAAGAAAAACTGATAGTTATCTGGTGTTAAACCTTTACCGATAAATACGGCACAAATCAGTGTTGCGGCCACTGCGAGCAGAATGACTTTCATGGAATCACGCATTCTTTTTGTCTCTCAATATCAGATAAATGAAAACCGAGCCGCCCAAAATACTGATGATCATCGATATTGGAATTTCATAAGGGAAAATAATTAGGCGGCCTAAAATGTCGCAAGTTAGGACTAAAATGACGCCCGCGTACGCAGTCCAAGGAAGGTTGCGTCGCATGTTGTCCCCAATAAAGATCGACACTACGTTAGGCACAATAAGTCCAAGAAATGGGATCATTCCAACAATCATGACGACGGATGAAGACAAAACGGCCACCAAAATAACACCAATGAAGACGATACGCTGGTAGTTCAAACCAATGTTTTTGGCAAAGCTTTCACCAATGCTTGCAGCGCTGAAGCGATTGGCATAAGCGTAAGCAAGTACGGATATGGGGAGCGCTAAGTATAAGAACTCGTAATTACCTCGCAGAACTGAGGCAAAATTCGCTACGGTCCAGGAGCCCAGCGTTTGGACAAGATCGTATTTGTAGGCAATGAAGGTGGTCATGGAAGACACCACATTACCATACATGATGCCAATGAGTGGAACAAGTACTGCGTTCTTGAACTTTAGATGTTGGAGAAATCGAACAAAAATAAGTGTTCCGAGTACGGAGAAACCAAAGATGGTGAACAGATGGACCCAACTGCTCATATCCGCAAAAAATATCAACGCAACGATGTAGCCAAACATTGCCCAGTCCACAGTTCCGGTGGTTGAAGGGGCGGCAAAGCGGTTTTGGACGATTTGTTGCATGATCAAGCCAGCAATGCTCAAGCCTGCACCTGCTAACACTATGGCGATCAAACGAGGCAGGCGGCTGACGATAAGAATGTTTAGGCTCTGGCTGTCACCAGCCAATATCTGTGGCAGAGATATATTTGCGACTCCGACTAACAGAGATGTGCAGCCGAGAGTCAAAAGCAAAATGGACGCTAGGATATGGTGTAATTTCATTGTGAAGATACGACTATATAAATACAACAATGACCTTTCACGCCATAAGCGGAAAGGCCATGCTTTATCGGGTGATTAACGTGTCTTATTTAGTTAACAACGACTTGGTTGAGATCTTGAATCATGGTTTGAGTGGATTGGTAGCCACCTGCGGTTAAGTACCAAGCGGCTGGATCAACAAACATGACTCGATCGTTTTTTGCAGCTGGAGTCGACTTTACGAGCGCATTGTCAAACAAGGCTTTTGCTTTGCCATTGCTTTGACCAATGGCTTGCTCACGATCGAGCACCAATAAGACCTCAGGTTGCGCATCAGCAATGTACTCAAACGAGATCAAATTGCCGTGTCTTCCTGGGGTTGCCTTCACGTTCTGAGATGTTGAGGGTTTAAAGCCTGCCTCATCATACACAAATGAGAAGCGACTGTTGGCACCGAACATGGCAAGGTTGTTGCCGCTATTGGTGACAGTCAATGTTCGAGGAGCATGTTTAGCTACCTTAGTATGCAGCGTATCAATCTGATCTTGGACCTGCTCAATAAGTTGATTGGCACGATCTTGTTTATGGAAAATTTCACCTAGCGTACGCCAATTTTTCTGTGTGGTTTGCCAGTAATCACCCGTATCAACTTGGAACATATAAGTGGGAGCAATTTGCTTCAAGTCGTCGTAGCTTTCTGCGATTCGAGGCTCTGCGATGATCAAGTCTGGCTTAAGGTTAAAGAGCGTTTCGAAGTTCACTTCTTTCACAGTGCCAGTATTTACAACCGAATCGTTATCATATTTTTTTAATGTCCGTGGCAATAGTGTCTTTGGTAAACCAACAGGCGTGATACCTAGCGCATCAATATAATCCAGACTGCCATAGCCAAGTACAACAACACGCTTCGGTACGTCATTTATTTCTACAGAGCCTAAGCTGTGTTCGTAGGTTTTTGCGCTTGCCCCAATAGGCACTAAAGCAAGTAACAACATGCCTGTTGCTACGCGAAGAGAGGTTTTACCAAACATGGTGACTCCTAAAACGGTTCATATCATCAGTCATCGAGTGAAAGACACCGAAACCAAAGCTAAGCACGAGATGACCTGACAGGCGTTAGTTATATTTAACTGGCAATAAAAATAAGAATGATTATTGATTGCATATACGTTAGCAGATAGTCTATATGCAGCAATAAAATTATTAGAATAATGGGTATGCAAAAAGTGAATTTAGCTCAGGTGGACTTAAGCTTACTGTTTATCCTCAAAAACTTACTTGAGGAAAAGCATGTGTCCAATACTGCCGTTTTGCTGAATATGAGTCAGCCATCGGTCAGTCGCTCTTTACAAAAGTTACGCAATTTATTTCATGATGAGTTATTAGTTCGTACGGCACATGGGTACGAATTAACGCCGAAAGCGGAAATGATCAAACAGGATTTGAATGCGGTACTGACGGGGTTGGAAAAGCTGATGTATGGTCAGTCTTTTGTGCCAGAAAAGAGTCAGGGAACCATCCGATTTTATGGTTTGGCTCCTCAGGTCAATATGCTCTTGCCCAGAGTCGTGGCTCGTATTCGTGAAAAGGCACCCAACATGACCGTCGATATTGACTCGACACCGAAAAGGCACTTTGAGGCACTAGTGACAGGAGATGTCCACTTTGTTCTTTCAACCTCGGAGCCAAATAGTTCGGAACAAAACTTATATCGAATGAAGATCGCCCATCGAGATTATCGGTTTCTCATGTCTGAATCTCATCCACTGGCTGAGGTAGAAGAACTCACCGTTGAGATGTTGCTTGAATGCGATTTTGGGCAAATCTCGCTCGAGGGTGGGAAGCAGTTGTCTATCTATAATCGCTTTGTAGAATTAGGCGTCGTGGATAAACAACGCAAACTATCCATCCCTATTCAGTTATCGAACTTTAACGCCGCTCCTGCTATTGCAGAGCACTCAAATGTGATTTTTCATCTTCCTACTCCATTCGCCAAGGAGTCGTGTCAGGGGCGGAAACTGATCACAAAAGCGGTGCCAAAAGCGATTCGGTTGGATAGCGAGTCTGTCTATTTGTATTGGCATAAGCGTTATCATAATGACCCAATGTGTCAGTGGGTTAAGTCGTTGTTTAAGGACATCAATGGTGCAGAAAACCTCGAGTGTTAGACTTATCCCCTAATTTATCGTCACTTAGATATAGTACTTTTGGCTTCGACGGCAGTGTGGGTGGCTGCTGAAACGCTAAAACCGCGTAAAATGTTCAGTAATGTAATCACGGTAAACAGTGCAATGACGAGCGAAAGGTGCCATGCCTCACTTAGCCCTAATTGAACCAAAGTTAAACTGACAACTGCTGACACCACCATCTGCCCTCCGCCTGACATCGCTGCTGCTGTGCCTGCTTGATCTTTATAGGGTTGCATGACCAAAGCCTGAGCGCATGGCAATGCAATACCATTACCTAAGATCATCAACAGCTGTCCAATCATCAAATACAAAGGATCTAATGGGCAAAAGAATAACCATAATGCAGCGCTAAGATGCAAGATAGGTGTACAGAGTAACATCTTCTTATTGCCAATGATGGGGCGGACGCGATTGCAAGTGATTGTGCCTCCCAACATCCCGAGAGCGGGAATCAGTGCCCACATCGCGTATTCATCGGACGTCATACCAATTTGGTCTTGCATGATAAACGGCATGACAGAGACCGTAGTAATCATCAAACTGAAGTTTAACCAACTGATACTGGCAAAGCTCATAAAGTAACGTGAACAGAGCAAATCACGATACTGCCCCAACATTTTTTTGGGGGAAGGTAACGTCGTTTTTTGTGGAATGGTTTCTTTAAAATGCAGTGCAATAACAACCCACGCGAGTGCTACATAGCCAAATAGCGAGATAAACACCATGCTCCAACCAAAATGGAAGTTGATAAAACCGCCAATGACTGGGGCCATGACGGGAGTAATCGACGCCGCCATTGCGATATAAGACATCGCAACCGGAAGCGCACTTCCATTAAATTGATCTCTGGTCGAAGCCCTTGCTAATACAGCACAGCAGCCCGTTCCAAGCCCTTGAAGAAAACGGCCTAGCACCATGCCAGTAAAGGTTTGGCTGAAAAAGATGATCATTAACAGTCCCGACATCGCAATCAATAAGCCTGTTTGCAGCACTTTTTTTCGTCCTAATGCATCGGATACGGGTCCATAAATAAATTGAGAAGGGCCAAAACCGAGCAAGTAAACACTGACTAACAACTGAGCTTTATCAAGAGTAATCGAGAAATCTTTTGCTATCCAAGGCAAAGAGGGCATGACCAGCCCCATACTCAGCTGGCCAATACTAATGATGAGACATGCGAGCAAAATCGCTCGGAAGTTAATGGCATGCTTCATGATGATTCACCATCGGAAAGGCCTGCATTCCCACGGGTTCGCAGTCCTCCCTCATCATCAAATTCATTCAGTTTTGCTTTGATCCGCTTGACGGTCGACAAGCTCACCTCACACTGCTCAGCAACGCTCTGCAGCGTATTTCCATCAAGTAAAAGTGTTGCGATTTGCTGATGTTTCGCTGTGTTGGCAGGACGCCCCCTAAACTTTTTCTTCCACATTTCGGGTTGGTTTTTGATCGCTTTTCGGCCTTGTTCCGCTGCGAATAAACGGTGTTGGATTTGAACTTTACTGTAGCCAGATAGGACGGTAAGTAAGCTTTGCGTTTGGACCGAGTTAGATTCGAATGTTAAAGGTTCACAAACTGTTTTTAGTGCAACGCCTTTGTCCAGCAGCAGGTTGATGGTCGCGAGTGCTTGACTGAAATCCCGGCCAAATACCGTCAGCCACCAGACGATGACAGTATCCCCCGTTTTAACGGTGTTGAGTAATTGTTGAAAGGCTTGTCTCTCGGTAGGTGGCAGGCATCCTTGAACTTTGTCCTCAAAATGTCGGGCATTAGGGGCAATGGCTTGCAGTGACGCTAGGTGATCACAGTAGGCTCGATTTTTTGGTGAATAGCGCGTGTAAAGGTAAGTCGTCATGATCCTTTGCCAGAGAGTTGGTTCATATGATGTATTGGCTCATAAATATACAGGGGTTCATTATTTACCGCAACACCAAATGAGCTTTAAAGGTGTTTAGCTCAATCACTCATTTAGAGGCTACTAGCAGGGGCTATAACTAAAAAACCGATGCACGGAGGCATCGGTTTTACTACTTTTTGTCAAACAAGTGGCTGACATCAAAGGTTTATTCTTTACTAAGATGTTTTGGACTTGGTTTTTTTAAGACCTGCCTGAGCTTTTTTTGATTGAGATGAAGTTTGCGCTTCTGGTTCGAAGTGCAATATTGCCATGGATGATGGAGACAGCAGCACTTCGCCTTCGGCATGGCCTGGGTTTACATTGCGCACGTTGGTATCACAAATGGTTATCCAGTTTTGTTTGCGATCATTTGGGAGCTTAAAGCGCGCGGTGGCGTTGGTTTGGTTGATCAAATACACCAACTCTTGTCCATCTTTACCAATTCCCAGGTGTAGTGCAACAGAGCTTAAACGGTTCCAGTCGTCATGTTCCATTAAGTGGCCATCGGTTCGTCGCCAGAAAATACGGTTATTATTGCGATTTTCACCACTGAAAGAACGGATAAATGGCACCATGTACTGGCTTCGGTTTGCCACCATTTGTGCCATCCACGTTTTAAAATGTTGTTTTCTCTCGGTTTCGCTCCAGTCTAACCAACTGGTCTCGTTATCTTGGCAGTAGGCATTGTTATTACCACCTTGAGAGTGCGAAAGAATATCAGCAGTCAAAATATGGGGAATACCAAAGGCAAACAGTAGGCTAGCGATAAGGTTACGCTTTTGCTTTTCACGCGTAGCAATGATCATTAGATTTTCAGTTGGGCCTTCCACACCATAATTTTCTGAGCGGTTATCTCCATGCCCATCGCGATTGTCTTCACCATTGGCTTCATTGTGTTTGTGTTTGTAAGACACTAAGTCTTGCAAGGTGAAGCCGTCATGGTAGGTGATATAGTTAACCGTCAATTTGTATGGCCAATTTGCTGCACTGTATATATCGCGTGAACCCATCAAGCGAGTGGCGAACTCTTTCAAATAGCCGTTATCACCTCGCCAAAAGCTACGCGCAATATCACGCAGTTTATCGTTGCACTCATTCCAGCCAAACGGGAAATTACCAACTTGGTAGCCATTCGGGCCAATATCCCAAGGTTCGGCAATTAACTTGGTTTCGCGTAAGACAGGGTCTTGTGCAACGGCTTTGAAAAACGCCGATTCTGGATTGTAATCGTCACCTTGGCGTCCAAGGGTTGCGGCCAAGTCAAACCGGAAACCGTCCACCTTAAACTCGCTTACCCAGTATCGTAACGTGTCCATGACAAGGTTAAGTGCAGGCTGATAGGTAAGGTCAACCGTGTTACCACAGCCGGTATAGTTCGCAAAGTGCGTACCGTGTTTGATATAGAAGCGTGAATCTAGCGCTTTGAGGTTAAAAATGATCGGGCCTTCGCCACCTTCCGCCGTGTGGTTGTACACCACGTCAAGTATCACCTCTATGCCGTGTTTGTGCAGTTCTCGAATGGTGGTTTTAAGTTCTGTCACCGCATCGTCTTGCGCATAGCGGGGATCTGGGACCATAAACAGATAGGGATTGTAGCCCCAATAGTTCACCTTCTCCATCTCCAGAAGGTGAGGTTCATGCATACAAGCTGCAACCGGTAACAATTGTAAGGTGTTAATGTTTTGTCGTTTATAAAACGCCAGCATTTCTGGTGATGCTAATCCCAGGTACTTTCCTTTAAGATCATCGCCGACACTTGGATGCTGTTTTGTAAGTCCCTTAACGTGGGTTTCAAATAGCACCATTTCTTCTCTTGGAATCCTTGGATGTTTGGTGTCCTGCCAATCGAAACTATCATCCACTACTATACACTTCGGCATATCGAAGCTTTTACTCGGGCTGTAAGGCGGAGTGTAATGCAGTACTTTATCAATCGACTTGGCATAAGGATCCGAGACCAGCAGAGGCTCATCTTGGTGAGAAACAACATAACCGTATTTCTGCCCCGGTTTAATATCAGCGATGAATGTATGCCGTATGCCTGCGTACTCATTTGGTAAGTCGTGCAGTGCATAGCTGTCGTCTTCGGCAAACAGTGCCAGCTTAATGTCTTTGTTCTCTGGCGCGTAGATTGAGAAGTTACACCCTTCTTTAGCTACCGTCGCACCCAGAGGGTAAGGGAGAGATTTTAGTTGTGTCATCGGCGATTCTTTATATAAATATTATTACGACCTTTGGAAACTATAAGTTAAAAACTTTGTCTTAATAAGGTCAACCACCTAACAATATAAATATTACTGTAATTTAATTACTTTTTATTGCGACTTTGAGACAGATTTTTGAAACGGGTATCACTTTGTAGCCATTTCCGACCGAAGAAACTTACTAACTCCTCCCTAGAACTTTGAGATAACTCGTAAAAACACCATGCGGTAAAATCCCTCCTCCCTTCTCATCCCCCCTAAATAGTTTTAGGGTGAGGAAGCCATATTTTTACGCCTCAGGTAGATTCTTAACTGTTGAAACAAAACGGGGATACATTCCCATCTTACCTCTCTTTCTCTTGGTGAATTTTTACTGCCTATATTCGCTGAGAGAAAGAAAGGAAAGACAAAAAATTATAAATACCCTTAATGGAGTTAAGAATGAAAAAAGTAAGTATGATTGCTGCAGCAGTGGCTGCCTCTTTAGCTGCTGGTTCTGCATTCGCAGTAGATTTTCATGGTTACATGCGTGCTGGTGTAGGTGTAAGCGGTGATGGTGGCCAACAAGTTACATTTGAAAAGAACAAAGTGGGTCGTCTAGGTAACGAAGGCGATATCTACGGTGAAGTTCAACTTGGTCAAGAAGTTTACAACAACAACGGTAAAACCTTCTATGTCGACTCTATGGTTGCCATGACTTCAAACGGTTCAAACGACTGGGAAAGTACTTCAACGAACTGTGGTGTTACTACTGATACTAATGGCGCAGTGGATGGCGTTGATTGTGTTGATGATGCACAATTCGCGCTACGTCAATTTAACGTTCAAGCGAAAGGTCTGCTGAACTTTGCTCCTGAAGCAACACTTTGGGCTGGTAAGCGCTTCTACCAACGTCACGATATCCATATCTCGGACTTCTACTACTGGAATATCTCTGGCGCAGGTGCGGGTATTGAAGGTATCGAAGCGGGCCCTGGTAAACTTTCTTTTGCGTGGGTACGTAATGACCGTAATGACAATGGAGGAACACCAGACGCAGGCAATGATGGTAAAGCAGCAAACGTTAACACATTAGACCTACGTTATGCAGGCATTCCGCTATGGAGTAATGCTTCTCTTGAAACGGGTCTGGACTACGCCATCGTAAACGAAACTGAAGATGCTTCAAATGCAGCTAAAGATGCGAAAAACGGCGTGATGTTCACTGCTGAGTTAACTCAAGGTCTAGACTCTGGCTTTAACAAAACTGTATTCCAATACGGTACAGAAGGTTACTCTAAAGCGTTCGCATTCTACGGCGATGGTAGCTGGTACGGTGCAGAAGCAAACGATGGTGCAGACGGTTACCGTATCATCAACTGGGGGGTAATCGGTCTTGGCGATAACTGGGAACTTGGTCACCAATTAGTATACGGTGTTGGTAACGACATGTGGGATGGCCAAGATAAGTGGGAAACCATGTCTGCTGTCGTACGCCCTGTATTCAAATGGGATGACAACAACAAGACTATCTTCGAAGCGGGTTACGCGATGGATGACAACGATGGCTTTGAAAGCACTTTTGGTAAGATGACTGTTGCTCAAGCTTGGTCTGCAGGCTCTAGCTTCTGGGCACGTCCTGAAATTCGTCTATACGCGACTTACCTAACTGCTGACGATGATAACGACACACAAAAATTTGATGGTGGTCGTTCAGACGATACATTCCAATTTGGTGTACAAGCAGAAGCTTGGTGGTAATCATTTGACCATTAGGTCCTAAATTGTCCTAGAATGATACAGCCAGAACTTATCTGGCTGTATTTATTTAAAAAACAATTAAATTCGAGGTAGACAGTAATGAGAAAATGGCTTGCTCCCGTACTGCTAGGCATGTTGGCAACTGGCTGTGCGTCTGTAGAACAAGTAGAGATGGCCCCAAGTGATCAGCAACAGGTGATTACCCAGTCTGATGATATTCAATGGGTGCCGCTTGATGTGCCAGTGGTTACTGATTTTGCTTTGACTAATAAAAGCCAAATGCTACTGGATGGTAGTAGCGCAGGCGCTATCGCAGCATTTGCACTTCCGGGAAACCGTGGCAGTCTCGATTTGCAACTAGAGACATTCGTTAGCACAGACCTTCAGTTTTACGCGCCTAATGTAATTGTGGTAAACGCGGATGGGAAAACCGTTTACTCAGCAGATTTTTCTCAGTTTGAGTACGTTCCAGCCAAAATGCTAGATAACGATAAATTTGTTCTGAATCTGAATATTATTCCTGATACAAGTGGAGAAGACCTTCACGTATTGATTTACACAACTTCAGATGATTTAAAAGGAAGCACTCAGATTCTGCACCCTGCTAAAGCTTATGCGTTAGCGCGTCATACTCAGCCACCTGATATTGCCGATCCGCAAGCGAAACACAGTCCACTTGGTCAGTTCCGTTTATCTGTATCTGCAAATGACATCGTGACGACGAAGATTGTCGCTAAAAACGATAATATTCCTGAAGGCGCAGAATTAACAGGTTACTACCACCGCGCTATTGAAAGAGCAGTAGCGGAAGACAATATTCCTAAAGCTTTAACTTTACTAGATGAAGCGAAAGCGTTAGATATTAAAGGCGCACAAGAAGTATTTGTTAAAGCAGTAAACAGAAAATAATAGATAGTATATTCATATAAAAAGGTCAGTCTCAAACTGGCCTTTTTTAATTATTATGCGCTCAAAAATAGTTACCCCTACATAGAGTTATCCCATTCACATATTCACTCACATTCCTTTGTCTTTAGTATTGTTTAGATCAATAATTTAATTTGTTAGTCATTTTATCTCGTATGATGAAAATGATAATTTTCTCTGACCTTTGAAACGAGCAAGAAAGCTGTCTTAATTAACTCAGTCTGCATTGAGCTAATTTTATTCTTGTTTATTTTCTGTTGTTAAAATAAAAAAGGAATCACTTCAATATGAATATGATGAAGACTTCAATTGCAGCTGCATTGCTTATCGCTCTTGTTGGTTGCCAATCTACATCTGAACCAGAACCAACGGTTACGCCTACCAATACAATGTCTGACGCAGAATTGGTGATGTTTATGCAAGCGTGTGACAATCCAGACAGCGTAGAAGCGGGACCAATTAAGAAGCCGCTATTTGTTGTCGGATCTTTTTCAGACTCTAACTGGAAGCATGTTCCTCAGCGTCAATATTCTTACAAAGGAAATAATATTTACCAAGCAGTAATACAAGAAAAGTCAGGCTCATTTAAAATGCAGTATGCGACAGAGTTATGGTTTCCACAATTTACTGCAAAGGGTAATCGAATGAATGTCGGTGAATTAACACCATTAACTTTTGGTGGTTATGGTACCGATACGTCAGTGGATATTAAAGAAGACGGGACATATGTTTGGAGTCTGCATTTTGAAGGTGAAGGTAAGCCTCTTCATGTCATGGTAAATAAGTGCCAATAATATTTAGTTGATCTGGCGATAATTTGATTTTTGTGTAATTAGCCCCTGCATGTGAAGTATGTAGGGGCTAATTTCTTTTGGGAGGGGTTCATGAGTACAAATTTATATAAATCTTTTTTAGCCTTAGCCATCGCGGGAGTAATAGCGGGTTGTAATTCGTCTGATAGTAATAATGAGAAGGCCTCGACACCCAGTGAGGCCAGTTATGATTGCCAAATTGGTATAGCGGAGCAGAGTAATCAGTTGCGTACTTATCAAATTATGGTGGAGAGCTTTGTCGATGGTGATGCCAGTATCGGTCATGGAACGGGATACGGAACCAGCCATCATAATGGTAATTTACAAGGTATTATTGATTCATTGGATTATATTCAAGCATTGGGCATGAACGCGATTTGGCTGACACCGATCTTCGATTCTGAAGCCATTGTAGGACAAGATCATTGGGCCGATCGTTTGGACGCAACCGGATATTATGCGACAGACTATTTTAAGATTGATCCTCGGTTTGGTGATCTTGAAACGGCGAAAAAGATGGTAGAGGAGGCCCACAAACGTGGATTATATGTCTTTTTTGACGGTGTTTTTGGGCACCATAAAGCGGGGCTAATCAAACCTTCGCCCTCTGGGCTGCTCCCTTCTGGTTCTAACAATCCTGTTGATTACCCAGCGAGTCTCGAGTTTTATAAAGAGGTCGCAACATATTGGATAAACGAACTAAAAATTGATGGCTGGCGCTTAGACCAAGCTTACCAAGTACCAACCGACGCTTGGGCGCAACTGCGTATGGCGGTTGATCAAGCCTCACAAAGTGTGACCTATATCAATAGGTTAGATGAGCGAGTGCATCCGTTAGGTTACATGGTGGCAGAAATCTGGAAAGGTGAATCAGATATTGCTGATGAGGCTTATGGAACGGAAAGCGAGCCGGCGTTATGTTCTGCTTTTGACTTCCCTATGCGTTACCGCATTGTCGAAACCTTAGCGGTGAATGAAAGTGGCGTAGGCGGTAAAGATGTTGAATGGTTGGACAACGGTTACCTCACACATCAACAATATCCAAGCCATGCCCAACCCAATTTAATGATTGGTAATCACGATTTAGTTCGCTTTGGCGACTTGTTACAGCGTGGTGGGTTAGCTGATGTAAATGATCAAGAATACTGGTTGCGACACAAAGCTGCGTTTGCATTTCAGGCTGCATATAGTGGTCCTATCACGCTTTATTACGGTGACGAGATTGGTGATCAAGTGGCGGATTTTGCAACAAAAGAAGACACGAATACTTGTGCAGTCGCTGGTTTGTGTGATGACCATGTGGCTCGCAGTAGCGCAAAAATTGAAGGCGTGACGGCGACGCTAGATGCAAACCAAGCCGACCTAAAGTCTTATGTACAAGAGTTGATGGCCATGCGTACCGCTCATTCGTCGCTGTATGAAGGATCACGTACTAACTTGTTGGCCAGCAACGGTATTTATGTCGATTTAAAAACATCGGACACCGATCGAGTCGTTTTTGCATTGAATACTCTTGAAAATGCAAGGACCGTTATCCTCACCGAGGGTATGCTCGGGGGGCAGTACTCGCTGGTGGATTTGATGACCAATGAGACGATCTTGTCTAATAACGGCCAGTACCAAATATTGATGTCACCACTGCAAGGAAGGTTCTTTGCAGTGAGCCAATAGTGTCCTACCCGTTAAAGTATGGGTCAAGTGATGCGGTTAGCTTGAAGGAACGCTTGGCTTTTGTCTCTGTGCAAAGTGAGTAAATGAAAAAAAGGGGGGAAGCAATAGCTTCCCCCCTTTTTGGTGCTGTTACATTAATTAGTTTTGCGTAACGGTCACTATTGGTGCAGCTGTATCGGCAGCATTAAAGTGGAAGTGATAGCTTCCGTCTGCAGGGACAGTGATACTAATGTTACCGCTTGAACCACCGGCCTCCATAGTTAATGGCGTGCCAAATTCAATGGCACCTTGCCCACCGAAGTTGGTTGCGTCTGCCCAGTCAGAACTTGCCACTTTCATCTCGAACGTGCCAGCGGTCAGATCGATGTCTAATGAGTAAACGTCGTTGGCTACATAACTAAACTTAGCGGTTTCAAGTGCGCCCCAGTCTGCATCCGTCACGTCTCCGCGTAAGTATAGAGAGGTATCGCCGAAGGTTGGGGCGTCCGCGGATTTGGTTACCGAAACCACAGGCTTTTCGACGCTTTCATCTTGAACATTGAGTGCGTTAAGAATGAAGTTGTATTTGCCTGTTTCAGCTACAGTCAGTGTGCAGTTGTCACCCGTTCCAAGATCAAGAGAGTCACCGGCTTGCTCTGCAGCACTGCAACCAATGTTTGGAACTGACCAGTCAGCATCTGCAAACTTGAACTCATGGTCACCTGCTTCCAGTACACCTGTCACTGAATACATACCGTTGCCAATAAAGGTCATTGCCCAGTCAGAGCTGTCAGCCCAACCGTTCATTGTGCCTTTTACATAAACCACGGTTTCGCCATACGGCGGGATACTTGATACGTCTTTGTTAGAGGTATCGACTGGAAGCCCAGCCCCTTGTGCGCCGGCTTGTGGCTGCACAAATACTGCGGTTGTCAGTGCTGGTACGGTAAAGGTTTCACCAGAGAAGCTTGCCGCTTTTACCACAGAGTCTGCCGAGTTTTTCTGGATGTCATGAAGCTCAAAACCGCTTGTGCCAGAGATGGTGAACGACTGTTGTTCAGCCGAAGCATTGATCACTGCCACGATCGCATCGTAGTTCGGATCCAAGTCTTGCCCTGCAGAGACCCCGTCATCAATCGTCATTACAATCAGACCAGAGACCTGATTTTGGCCAACGTTGCGGAAGTCCACTCGGTTCATCACTTCTTGAGCCGTATCTAAGCGGAACAGTTCACTGGAGCTACGGATTTTAAGTAACTCTATGAATTGCTGTTTCGTTAACTCGATGTCAGTCGTATCCGGTTTTGCTGTACTGTCACTGATGATCGTTTTGATCAGCTCCCAGTTATCGCCATCTTTATCTTCGCGTGGCAAACCAACGTTCCAGTTGTTGTCACTGCCATCGAAGAACACGCGGTTGAACCAATCGCCAGAGTCGTAGGAATCACGCTGCATCGACTTCGAGCGTAAGAGTTCTGAACCCATGTGAATGAATGGAATACCTTGACCTAGCATGACAGTCGAAAGCGATACGTTTTGCATACGAGCTCGCTCAGCTGAGCTAGTGCCCATTGCGATCTTATAGGCATTATTATCCCAAAGGGTTTGGTTATCGTGTTTAGAAACGTACGAGATGTTCTCCGATGGTACTTTCGTGTAGCCAGCAGGTGCACCATTGTAATCGACGTTCTTACCGAGTTTGGTTTCGCCGGTGTAATCCAACAGTACATAGTCTGCCAAGTTACCTGCCATACCTAGACGTACGATGTCTTGATTGTGCAGACGCCCGTTCACTGAATCGGCATCTGCTTTAGTTTCTTCGTTCGGGTACGCTGCATTACCAAAACCCTGGTTGTAGCGTAATGAGTGAGAACCATCTGAATCGACACCACCATCAAACGGACCGCCACCGCGTACAGCGTCACGCAGACGGTCGGAGAAAGTCCCTATTTCTGTACCAGCCATGTTAGGTTGATTAGCTTGATCAAAGCGTGCATTGTTCGCTACTTCACCAAAGTCCCAGCCTTCTCCATAAAATAAGGTATTAGGGTCAATCTTACGGACTTGCTCTAACGCGTAGACCATGACGTCTTTTGGCTGGTGGCCCATTAAGTCAAAGCGGAAGCCATCGACTTTGTAGTCTTGCGCCCAAACTTTCAGTGAGTCCACCATCAACTTGCCCATCATCAAGTTTTCAGTCGCAGTGTTATCACAGCAAGTTGAGGTCTCTACACCACCAGTATTCACATTGAGGCGATGGTAGTATCCCGGAACGATCTTATCCAGAACAGACTTTTCATTGATACCGGATGCGTTGGTGTGATTGTAAACCACGTCCATCACCAGTTTTAGTCCCATTTTGTGAGTCGCTTGAACCATTTCACGGAACTCAATGATTCGCTGAGTGCCATTTGGGTTGGTCGCGTAGCTGCCTTCCGGTACGGTGTAGTGGAATGGGTCATACCCCCAGTTAAAGCTGTCTAAACTGCGCAGATCGTTCATTAGTGCTTGTGCTGATCCTGTTGTGGGATCATAACTGTTGAGCACATCTTCAATCACCCTCGCTTCACCTTCGCTATCACATACGGCTGCGTCTGGCTTAACCGCACATAGCTTGCCAACCGTATCAGTAATATCGACTCGATTATCCGTATTTTCATCTACGGTCGCGATATCAAAGGCAGGCAGAATATGTAAAGTGGTTAAACCTGCGTCTTTTAGTGCTTGTAAGTGAGAAACGGACTCGCGCTCAGGTTCGGTGAGGGCTAAATACTTACCATCGTAAGCGGGTGTACCTTGACGGTCGTTAAAGCTAAAGTCACGAAGATGGGATTCGTACAATACGTGGTCTTCATCTTTCGCTAGGGTTGGGCGATCGTAGTTGTTCCAATCTTGCGGCATCAAGCTTGCATCGTTTAGATCAACGACTTGTGAGTAGAGGGAGTTAATCGACAAGCTCAGTGAATATGGGTCAGTGACCATCCGTGTTTCTACAGCGCCCGTTGTAGGATGATAAACCGTCACTTGGTAACGATAGAATTTGTTTACAACGTTACTTTGTGGTTCAGACATCCAAATACCGGTGGTGTTATCTTCCGTCATTGTCACGGTTGACTCTTCTTGTAGGTTCTCATCATAGATGACAAGAGATACATCTTGCGCTGTTGGCGCCCACAGCTTAAAGGTTGCCGCACCACCTTCGACGATAGCGCCTAAAGATTGACCCATTGCATTACCGGCATCGGCATCAGCAAAAACGGCATCCAACACGCCCGGTTTCTGGACTTCTGTCGCTGAAATAACATCACCATCAGCATTGTAAGCTACTACCACAATTTGCGATTTTAGGATGGTACGCAGTGTCGCATCATCGACATTGATTTCTGCCGCTTTTAGGCTTGATAGGTGACGGAATCGTGATTTTAATTCTTCGGAAAGCTCGCCGCTCGGAATGAGTTCGATGGCCGTACCACCAGTGAACTGTTTATTTTCGTTCATCGAAATGTCATTGGTCAGGCTATAGTAAAGCTTCAATGAGTCGGCATCACCAGCGGCTTCCCAGGCGATCGTCGTTGCATTTAACCAATGCGCTTTCTGACCATCTACCTCAACTGGACGCTCTTCGATTGGCTCGTAGTAAAGTTCGCTGCTGCCATGGAAACCGAACAGACCTTGAGACGCTCCGACTTTAGTCAATTCAACCTTTGAGTTAGCACTACCGAATGCTTTTTCATCGCCGTTGTGCAAAATAAAGTTCATACATTCGTATGGGTCAGCCGCATCTGGGTCGACCTTCAAGATATAATATGCACCGTAAGTATCGCTAATGCCGTCATAAGGATGAGGCGACGCCCAATCTGTACCACCATTGGCAATCCCCATCGCTTCAAGATCGGTACTTGTACAACCTTCACCGTTCCACAAGTGCAGACCCCAACCATCATAATCACTGGCGGTTGAAGCGGACGCTACGTCTCGTTTGTAATAGACCACCACTTCATTTTCGCCTGCAGGGTACAAACCTGAACTAGGGCTGGTCGTATCGTCGTTAGTGCTGTCACTGCCACAACCGCTGATCACCGCAATGGAGATCAAAGGCAGTACGGTTTTGGCAATCGCTGATAGTTTAAATGTTTTTTTGTCCACGT
This sequence comes from Vibrio mytili, assembly GCF_000830505.1. Taxonomy (GTDB): domain Bacteria; phylum Pseudomonadota; class Gammaproteobacteria; order Enterobacterales; family Vibrionaceae; genus Vibrio; species Vibrio mytili. The sequence continues at coordinate 33,606 of NZ_JXOK01000049.1, forward strand.
TTACAAATCCATTTTTATGTAATTGAAATATCGCGTGGTGTATTTCACTGATTAATTCGTGAAATACACCACTAGCTTGTGCGGCAAAATGCCGAAAGGAAATGTTCAACTAGATGCTAATACACAGAATCACCAACAAAATGTGAGGACAAACGCCGAAGTTATTTGCGAAGAAAAAATTTGCCTCACAGTCGATGACGTTCACAAATTCACTAAGAAACGCAACACAGATTGAGAGTTGTCGCACATCTCATATTTAAGAACTATGGCGGGAGTAGAGCAGAGGGAGGAGGAAGGAGGAGAGATGCTCAGCCTCAAAAGCGTGATGCATATCTATAAAAATCACGTATATATTTTTAGATGAGAAATAAGTATCTCCAATACTTCAGGTGGGTGGGTATTCAATTCGTTTGTTTGTTACGATTGGTATCAATTTATCGTCATGCTACCCAGCGCTATTTCGCTGCTAAACTTCAGTTTTTTGCCTGACGGTCGATATAATCGTCAAGCGCCGAGGAAAGTCGGTATTGATTTCTGTTTGTATTCCTAAATAAAAAGAGGCGATTTATGAGCGGTATAGGCATTGCTATTGCGGCAACTGGCCTTTCTCTCGTCCTGATATTTGTGTGGATGGCTTCGTTATCCATGCGCAAGCAACGCCTTGAAGCTGAGAGAAAAGCCCGCGAAGCGGTTTATCGAAAGGCGATGAAGAAGGCCCGAGAACAAGAGCGAAAAGAACGTGAGTTTAAAGCGGAAACGGGCCATATCCCAACCATTTTATATCTCGCGAAAGAAGCGGAAAAACGCAATATTAAGCAGGCTCTCTATTGGTATGAAAAAGCCGCTAAACTCGATAATATCACTGGTATGTACAGCATTGTCCGCCTCAGCGAGCGCATGAGGGAGGATATGGTTCTAAAGGAACAAGCGAATTTTTGGCGCATGGCCATTGCTGGAGTGGAAGGCGATGTAGATGCCAGGTTTGGTACTGGTAAGGCTTTAGTGTTTGGACGTGGTATTGAGCAAAATACATCTAAAGGGCTTGAGCTGATAGAGTCAGCAGCAGAAGAAGGGTGCGTTGACGCCATGTTATATATGGGAGAATGGCAACTTTCTCCTGAAAATGCAGCAGGCAAAAAAGAAGACGCACTTTACTGGTTTCTAAAAGCGGCGGATAAAGGCAGTATTGCAGGGAAAATTCAACTCGGCCTATGCTATTTAAAAGGCCTTGGAACGGAGAAAAACCTGCTTAAGGGGCGTTATTGGTTAGAGCGTGCAGCTGAATGCGGCAGCGCAGAAGCCATGTACCACGCGGGTGAAGCTTGGCAAGACACCAGTAAAACTGGCAATGCGATTGCTTATATTTGGCTGTTCCTCTCGGCCAGTATGGGATATGAGCCAGCACGTATTTTACGAGACAAAGTGGCAAGTAGCATAGGGGTTGATGTTGTCGTCGGGTTGCAGTCGATCGCGAAACCACTGCAGCGTAAATTAGCTTCAGGCGATGTGAAAAAGCATGGCATTATTCGCGCTTTGAACAAGGTGTACAAACGCCCACCGTATTTTCCAGACAAAGAAAATATTACAGAGTCCGTAGAGGAGACTGATGCAGATAAAGCAGGCATCGATTTATTTGAAGGCGAGCAAGAGAGTCACTTTCAATCGGATACTCAGCTTGCGGAATTTGAACCTCGTGATTCTGAACCAAAGCCAACTCGTTTATCAAAAGAAGCTCTGGACTTCACTCAGAACTTTCTTCAACCCTAGACCCCAACCTTTAAAATAATTAAGGGGAGCCAATTGGCTCCCCTTGTTGTTTATATATTCTTGCGATTACGACTGTTCTTTTTGATGTTCAGAGCGGCACACGGCAGCGGTGAAAACAACGTCAGTCGAGCTGTTAAGTGCTGTTTCAGCAGAGTCTTGAATCACACCGATAATAAACCCAACGGCAACCACTTGCATCGCAACGTCGTTAGAGATACCGAACAAACCGCACGCGAGAGGGATCAGTAATAGAGATCCACCGGCAACACCAGAAGCGCCACATGCCGATACCGCTGCAACGATACTCAGAAGCAGTGCAGTCAAGATGTCTACTTCAATACCCATAGTATGCACGGCGGCGAGCGTTAACGTGGTGATGGTGATTGCAGCTCCTGCCATGTTAATAGTTGCACCTAGAGGAATAGACACAGAGTAAGTATCTTCATCCAGCTTTAATTTTTCACATAGCGTCATGTTAACTGGGATGTTTGCGGCACTTGAACGAGTGAAGAATGCGGTTACACCACTTTCACGTAGACATTGGAACACAAGCGGGTAAGGGTTTTGCTTAGTTTTGAAGAAGACGATGGCTGGGTTAACAACCAAAGCAATGATTGCCATTGCGCCCAGCAACACTGCCAGTAGGTGAGCGTAGCTTGCTAGGGCGCTGAAACCTGTCGTTGCAAATGTTGCGGATACCAAGCCAAAAATACCAAATGGTGCAAGGCGAATGACGAAACGCACAATGTAAGAGACACTGTGGCTGAGATCTTCAAATACCGCCTTTGTGGTAGCAGATGCATGATGAAGCGCAAGCCCAAGACCTACACCCCAAGCCAGAATACCGATGTAGTTCGCTTCAACAAGAGCGTTAACCGGGTTATCGACTACTTTGAAAAGCAGTGTACGTAAGACCTCTGCAATACCTTGAGGAGGCATTGCACCTTCAGCACCGGTCACAAGCGTCAAAGTGGTTGGGAAAAGGAAGCTTAGAACAACGGCTGATAGGGCCGCAAAAAATGTCCCCATTAGATACAGAGCAACGATTGGGCGCATGTAAGTGTGTTGATTTTTCTTCTGATTAGCGATAGAAGCCGCAACCAAAATAAAGACTAAGATTGGGGCAATCGCTTTAAGCGCGCCAACAAATAAACTACCAATAAGGCCAGCGCTTTCTGCGTGACTTGGTGAGATTGTCGCAAGCAAAATCCCCAAGACGATACCGACTAGGATTTGAACGACAAGGTTGCCACGAGCATATCGGGCAACGAGACTGTTATGTTGCATACTTCATTCCTGCATGTTGTGCTTTAGTGATTCAGCCAATGGTTACTATCACGCTATAGCAATAGCTGATCTCCCCGAACGACAAAGAGAAAACATCACTGTTAATCACCGAGTTGCATTATTATCAATTAGAGCATTCAACCACTGTATTGTTGAATGCGACATATCTTAACTTCGGAATATTTTGTGTCTAGTTTTTGTTTGTTTTTGGACTAAATGTTTGCTCAATGTTACTAAAATAAGTCTTTTGTGTTGCAAGTTGTTGGCGAATGTGAGTGATACTTTTGAACGTGTGCTTAACCTGCATTCGCTTGGTCTTCCGCTTGTTCATCGACCGTTAGTTTTGATATTGCTTCGACAATTGGAGCAGGGGTCAGCGTATGCGGTACTTTGGTGATGAGTGTGCCATCAGGCTTTAAGAAATAAAAATAAGAGCTGTGGTCCAGCGTGTACCCAAGCTCCGAGCCTTCCAGTTCTGTTTTACGGAAAATAACACCGTATCGGTGAGCAAGAGGTGTTGTCACATCGAGTGGCGCTGAAAGTCCTTCAATCATCGGATGAAAGTAATGGGCATACTTGGCTGACGCGTCGGCTCCGTCTCGCTCTGGATCAAGTGAAATAAACATTGGACGAAACTGAGCTTTTTGCTTGTCATCAATTTGGTTGAGCGCACCCGCTAACATCGCTAAAGATGTTGGGCATACATCCGGACAACGAGTAAAGCCAAAGTAAACAATTCGAATGCGTGAATCATTGACATCGAAAATATCAACGGGTTGTTGATTTTCACCAAACAGTATCGTTTGCTGATCGGCTTGCTGGATTGCAGCTTGTTTGGAAGCGGAGGTTTGATCGTGTGTTGATACGTTGCTCTGATTGTCTAAATAGCTTTTAACGCCAAAACCCAGTGCGAACGCGGCAACGAGAAAAAGGGACCAATTACGGCTCATTATTTATTCCTTATCTTTATCTGTGCATTTTAAGGGCGGGATAAAGGGTGCTTTGCCCATCCGTTAGCTCTCCGACCCATGTCATTGAATCTTGTATACACACTGGCAGCAGTAGCTCTCCCTGGTACTTACCTGGAGAGACTTGTTTAAGTATGTATTTGGGTTGTCCCATATCCATCTCCCGACCAGCTAACGTAAGAATTAACTGTTCTGCTTGACTGTCTTCCCAGTCAACGGTGAGTTGCGCCGGAACCAAAGGTTGTGGCACTTCGACATCAAGCATCATAGACACGCCTTGCTGTTCACAAGGTGAGGTCGATAGAAAGCAGTATTCATCGAGTGGTTTGAGAGTGGAAGAAGAGGAAAAATTTTTAAGTAACGTTGGAGTGTAAAAACCAACAACAAGCGCCGCTACGACACCTGCCATTTTTATCAGTTTCATTCGGACCCGCACCCATCGCAGAAAGTTATCTGTATCGTATCACACAAGGGTATCGCACTAATCGAGCAGATCGGCAAATTGTGCGCGATACCCAAGTGTTAACGCCAGCATTTAGCTATTTGATTCTGAGAATTTTTCTAGGCCAAGTACTAAAGCAATCGCGACCAGCATCATGACAATGGCTAATATCAGTTGCGAAGGCTGTGAGGTAATGTGCTCAAATTCAAACGGTGACAAATTGTGTTGCAACAAAGGCACTTGTTCACCTTTGGAGTTGATACGCCAGGTAATGGTTTCTTTCCAGGGCCAAATTTTTGGCAGCGTCCCTAACATGAGGCCGGTTAAGAACATGAGTGTGAAATCGCGAAATTTGCGCAACAACCAAGACAAGAGGTGTGAAAAGGTCAGAAGGCCAATCACACACCCGGTTAAAAATAGTGCCAAGATATCAATTTGCAAACCTTTGACTGCGGTTAATACCGGCGTATACATGCCAATAAGCAGTAAAATGAAGCTGCCTGAAATACCTGGCAGAATCATGGCACATATGGCTATCGAGCCCGCAATTAGAATATTCAGCGTTGTTGGCTCCATGTGCAGCGGCTGCAGCACGGTAATGCTATAAGCGAACGCAATGCCTATGAGTAGAGTAATGAAGCGAATCACATCTCGTTTTTCGACCTGGCGAATGATGTGGTAAACAGACACTAAAATAAGTCCAAAGAAGAATGACCAAACCGGGATTGGGTGAGTGTCGAGCAACCATGTAATCAGTTTCGCGAGTGTTGCGATACTGCTAAATATACCGGCAAACAGAGCAATAAGAAAAAAGCCGTTGATATGGTTGAATGCCGCTTTAAACCCTTCTTTTCGCCAAGTCGATAAAAGTGAAGGGTTAATACGGCGGATGCTTTCTAGCAAGGTGTCATAAATACCTGTGATGAACGCGATTGTACCGCCTGATACGCCTGGGACCACATCGGCTGCCCCCATAGCCATTCCTTTGAAGAAAGTAATTAAATAGTTCATTTCTTGTTATTCAATGCTGTAAGTGGAACAGAGTATACAAATTTTGCAGTAAAAATAGTATGAGATAATGCTGGAGGATGAGCTCTGAATGTCGCCAAAAATAGAATTTAAAACCTTGGATAAATCTAAGAAAAGAAGCTATGTGGCGTAATCGTCAGCGCATTACTCGTTCTTTGAGTGTGAAGTTGTGTCGGATAATCACCATGAGAAGTGAGTGAAATTGGGGTGTTTGCATTTTGCAATTGCGAAATGCAAGCAACTTTTTGGTTTTGCGAGAGTGTAGGGTGGAAAATGTATAAAAATGTGTCGGCTAACATTAAAAATAGCACTTTAAAAGTTGGCATGTTTAATGCATAATAAATATCGACCCTTCTTAAGCCGAGGGTCACCTAGCCAACTGACGTTGTTAGTGAATGCACATTGTTCACATTAAATATTAGCCAATCGCGATTGTTGCGGTTGGCTTTTTTTTTATCTGAGTAAGGCCAATCTCTCGGTTGGGTATGGTCATTTTTACGAATGCAAGTCATGCCATTATCAGAAAATGGCGGGAATGAGTAAAAGAACGGTCAATTAAAAAGGGCTTACGTTATCTCGCAAGCCCTTTGTCGTATACACAGACTAATCAAACGAACGGAAGTTAATATCCCATCAATTGAAGTAAGTTTTCCGCTGTGATAATCGCTTCTTTTCGATTCGCGATATTTAGCTTTTGATACAAGTTACGAATGTGAGTCTTGATTGTGGTGCCTGCGACATCCAATTCTTGAGCAATCTGCTCGTTACTAAACCCAGAGTAAATTAATCCTAGTACTTGCCATTCGCGTTGGGTTAGTGGGCTAGTACGTACTAACTCAGGGACATTCGGGTGATTCACTAACTTTTCAATGAAATCTTCGTCAAAGTGAACGGAACGGCTACGTTGATTCGAAGAAATGTCTTTCATCAATTGTTGAGCTCGATGGCGCTCCAGATCACCCAATTCGTGACGCAGACTGAGTTTTTCAAGCAAACCTCCGATGGTCGCGCCATCGACAAGGAAGTTACCGACCATGCCAGTTTGATTGGTCATGACGAGCGCTTCTTTTAATAACCGCTTGGCCTGTTCTTCATCTTTTTGGCGAGCGGCCAGCGCGGCTTCGACGACTAGGTTGCGATTTGTATCCGTGACTAAGTGACTTTTACTGGCTTCACTTTGTAGGAAGTCCAAAGTTTGACGAGCTTGTTCGAATTGACCCAAATTAATATGCGCACGAGTGATGTTACGCCATTGTAACTGCAAGAAATGGTTACACGCTGATTCAGGACGAACCGCGGTATTTAGCCATTCTTGCATTGCTTCAGTGTCACCTCGAGCTTGCCAGAACAAAATGAGCGACAGTGACGCGTTGGCTGTCCAATCAACGTGGTAGGTAGACTGTCTCATGAGATGCTGAATGTGCTCGATAAATTTACCGGCTTTGTCTAGTTCGCCACGACCAACGGCGATACGTGCCAGCATTGAGTAGCTATGTAAGTGCTTACTTGGCGAGTGGTTTTCAAGAATTTGTAACCCTTTGTATGAACACTCTTCTGCTTCATCTAATCGATTCCAGCACCAGAGTACTTGAGCTCGGATTCGTAGAAGAAACTCATGCAACGGGACATGTTGAAGCTGATGTTCCTCGATTAAACGAAACCCTGAATCTTGTACTTCAAAGGCTGCTTGGACATAGCCTTGCGCAATTAAAATTTCACTCTGTTGCAAGATGGCCCAAAGCGCTTGGTGATAGACTTGATATTGACGTGCCAGCTTTTCGGTCTGTTGCATCATCGGCAGAGCGCGATCTAGTTTACCAAGTACGTGGTTTACCTCTCCAACGACAGAGGTCGCCACAATTCGGCTACGATAAATAGTGTGATCGAGTTGGCTCAGCGCAAGTTCGGCCAGCTCAAGTGCTTTTTCCGGCTCGTTATTGTTAATCGCTACTTGGGCAAGCAGGGCATTTGCCTGACCTTGATAGTGAATATCCAGTTCGATGTCACGTTTTTTATGCTCTTCTTCTGCCTCTTTAAGTAGCTGGCCGACTTGGTTATAACGGTGTTGGGATTGAGCAAGCCACGCTCGTAACATCGTCAATTTAGGGTGGAAATATAGCAGGTCAGCATCAAGTTTATTGATTGCAATTTCGAGCGTGCTGAGCTCGCCTTGATTAAACATTTTCCAACCATATTGATTGAGGATATCGACGACGAGATGCTTGTCGTCTGACTTCTGAGCATGGTGGATGGCTTGATGTGGTGATTCTTGTTGCAGCCATGCAATAGCTGCGTTTCGGTGCAGTTCCTTTTCTTGTTGCGGAATACGGGCTTGGCGCTGGTGTGATAAAAACTCGCCAAACAAATTGTGGAAGCGGAACCAGTTTTGTTCACCATCCAGAGGATAAATAAACAAACCGTAACGATTTAGGGATTCGATCAAACCAAGCGCATCTTCGCGCTGGGTAAGAGCAAAGACAAGCTCATCATTAAAATGATCCAGTACCGAGACTTGCATAAGAAATTGACGAGTTTCGTTGTCTAATAGATCAAATACTTCCTCTACCAAATAATCCCATAAATGCGCATGGTTGAACTGAGACACAGATTCGACCGTTTGAGCCAAAGTGCGTTTTTGATGCTGCGCTTGCAGAGCGATCAATTGCATCGCAGAAGGCCAGCCTTCCACGTAAGCTCTTAAGTCATTTGCCATGTCTTCGTCTATGCCGTCGGCGACGCGTTGATTGAAGAAGCGTGTCGTCTCTTCAGTATCGAACGCCAGCATCTCATTACCGACTTCGATCATAAGATCGCGCACACGCAAGTTTGCGGTACCTAACGGTGGCGCAGCGCGGCTAGTGACAACCACGGTTAGGTTATCGGGCATATGTTTTAAGAAAAATCGCATGGATTCATGAATTTCATCATTGGTGATCAAGTGGTAATCATCCAGCACCACATAGCACTCTTGATGGAAATCGGCCATTTCGGCAAACACTTCGCTGAACAATGAACGCAAAGACGAAATCTGGCGCTTTTCTGCGAGTTTTTGAGCATTAGAACAACTGGAGTGAGTCGCTTTATTTAGCGCCTGAAGCAGATAATTGACGAAACGAAAGTCATCGTTGTCGCTATCGTCAATACTATACCAGCCGACATTGGGCTTATCCGATAGCCATTGCGCTGCCATTGTTGTTTTGCCGTAACCAGCAGGAGAGCGAAACAAAACCAACTTGTAGCAAGGCGCCTGTTGGAGTAAGTCCAATACCCGAGGACGAACGATGGCATTGTGTAAGCGGCCAGGACGAGTCAGTTTAGATGGAATCCACATTTGTTATTGTGTCCTTTTTATTTATATACCAAGTGACTTCAAGAAGCGGAGTTCTGTGCATTGTTTACGACATTGAGTAGTAAAAAACGTTAACAGTTATTAATAGTTATCAGTTAATAAATAGCTAATTAAAGGTAAGCCTCGGCTTTTGTATCTCGTAGCGACTGTGGCATTAAAGCAAGCAAACTTATAGTGACTCACGTTGTTTATGCTTGGTGTGTACAAAAAACATTCAACTTTATGAGTCGAAAGGATGGTACGACATCCGAATTGCCACAAACTATGATCAACGTCCTAATTCTTGTTCGTTGCTGAAATAAACGTCATCTACGCCCTGTAATTGTGATGCGTGTCACTTTTGTAAGGTGTTTATATGTCAATGGTATTCCGTGTTGCACATATGATAACGTTTTTTAGCTAATGTAGTTGTTGTAAATGTGATCAATAACTCAGTTTTTAAATTCCTGATTAAATGAGACGTAAAAGACTAGATGGACAATCTATTACGGCTTTACGCGTTTACCTGTGATCAAACTCACTCAGAAATATGATGAAACCGTTTTTGATGAGAGTTGGATCACTAACTTAGTCATGGTACGCCTTCTACGCCCTGTCCCCTCCTCCTTGAGAGGTGGAGATTTAGGAGGATGTTCATTCACAGCAGTAGTTGCACGATATATAGCAGATGCATTACTTGAAGACGTGAGAATTTCGCAATGAAACCTACACAACAAAAAAAATTTGATAAAAAGTCTTTCCAAGATAGCGTGAAAAAACACCTATCCGTTACGTACGCACATACTGTTGAAAATGCAGACTCTCGTGCATGGTATCTAGCAATGGGCCACGCCCTTGCCGAGTTCACCACCATCGATCTCCTTGCAACAGAAGAAGACCCAAAAATTCAACAAGCGAAAAGTGTTAACTACCTTTCTCTAGAGTTCCTAATTGGCCGTCTGACAGGTAACAACTTAATCAGCATGGGTCTGTACGATCAAGTTACTGAAGCGATGGCTGAACTCGGCTATAACTTGACTGACTTGTTAGAAGAAGAGCGTGACCCATCACTAGGTAATGGTGGTCTTGGTCGCTTAGCCGCTTGTTTTATGGATTCTTGTGCTGCGCAAGAGTACCCAACGGTTGGTTATGGTCTTCACTATGAATATGGGCTATTTAAACAGTCATTCAAAGATGGTCGTCAACAAGAAGCGCCAGATGCTTGGCGTGGCGTAGAAGGTTACCCGTGGGAAATCGCACGTCCTGAACTTGCACAAGAAATCGGCTTTTATGGCCACGTTGAAGTGGTACATAAAGACGGTAAAGAAGTACGCCAGTGGGTACCAGGTATGACCGTAAAAGCGATGCCTTGGGATCTACCGATCGTTGGTTACGAGTCAGATACCGTATATCCATTGCGTCTTTGGGAATGTCAGGCAATTGCACCATTCTCTCTTGCTAGCTTTAACAACGGTGATTACTTCGAAGCTCAGCACGCACTGATTGATGCAGGTAATATTACTAAAGTGCTTTACCCGAACGACAACCATCAGAAAGGTAAAACACTGCGTTTGATGCAGCAGTACTTCCATTCAGCGGCGTCAGTACGCGACATTTTACGTCGTCACGAAGCAGCGGGCTTCACGCTAGAGCAGTTACCTGAGCAAGAGACCATCCAGCTTAACGACACACACCCAACCATCGCAATCCCTGAACTGATGCGCATCTTTATTGATGAAAAAGGATTGACTTGGGACCAAGCGTGGGCGATCAGCTCTAAAACATTCGCCTACACTAACCACACGTTGCTTCCAGAAGCGTTAGAGACATGGCCGGAATCATTGATTCAACACTTGTTGCCACGTCACATGGAGATCATTTACGAGATCAACCATCGTTTCTTACAAGAAGTACGTGCGATGTGGCCAGGCGATGTTGCAAAGCAACAGAAACTTTCCATCATTGAAGAGGGCTTCAATCGCATGGTTCGTATGGCAAACCTGAGTGTGATTGGTTCTTACGCTGTAAATGGTGTTGCGGCACTTCACTCTGAGTTGGTTAAGAAAGACCTGTTCCCAGAGTTCCATGAAATGTACCCAACACGTCTACACAACGTGACAAATGGTATTACGCCACGTCGCTGGTTGAAGTTCTGTAACCCAGGCTTATCTCAACTGATCACAGACAAAATTGGCAGCGAATGGCCAGCGAAGTTAGAGCAGTTAGAGGGTATTGCTAAATACGCGACTGACGCGACCTTCCAAAAAGAATTCATGGCGGTGAAGAAAGAGAACAAAGAGCGCCTAGCAAACTGGGTGAAAGATCACATGGGTATCGAGCTTGATACGAATGCGATTTTCGATGTTCAAATCAAACGTCTACACGAGTACAAGCGTCAGCATTTAGATCTGCTTCACGTCTTGTCTCTTTACCACCGAATCCTCAATGAGCCGGGTTTTGATTGTGTGCCGCGTGTGGTGTTCTTCGCAGCGAAAGCGGCACCAGGTTACCACCTAGCTAAAGAAATCATTTTTGCTATCAATAAGATTGCAGAGAAGATCAATAATGATCCACGCATTGGTAACAAACTTAAAGTTGTCTTTATTCCTGATTACCGTGTGAGCATGGCGGAAATCATCATCCCAGCAGCGGATGTATCGCAGCAAATCTCTTTAGCGGGTAAAGAAGCATCGGGTACAGGCAACATGAAGATGGCGCTTAACGGAGCACTTACTATCGGTACGATGGATGGTGCAAACGTAGAGATCCGTGAAGAAGTAGGCGATGAAAACATCTACATCTTCGGTTTGGATGTTGAAGGCGTGAAAGCGGTTAAAGCACAAGGCTATAACCCATTTGACTACTACAATGCGGATCACTTATTGAAAGCGTCAATGGACTTGCTGGTGGGTGAAGAGTTCTCTCCTGGTCAACCAGGCTTGCTACGCGCAACGTTTGACAGTCTGTTAGATGGTGGCGATCCATACCTATGTCTTGCTGATTTCGCATCGTACGTGAAAGCGCATGAAGATATGGGTGCACAGTACAAAGATCAGGCGGGCTGGGCTAAGAAAGCGATTCTAAACACGGCTCTGGTTGGTAAGTTCACATCAGACCGTTCGATTCGTGATTATGTGAATAACATCTGGAAATTAGAACCGGTACACCGTTAATCACTTAACGTTAAGATCAAGGTAGCCACGCGCTACCTTGGTCACTTTCAACTTACAACGGTTTAGCAATAGAAACGTTAAACAATAGAAACGTTTGATAATAATAAAACCCTACATAGTAGAAGGTCGTTGCATTACCTTCGGAGAAAGCGATGAAAGAACAAACTGTATTAAAGAAAGTCGCAGAAATGGCGAAATTGGCTGATAGCTATGTCAGCGCGTGGGGAGAGGAAGCAAAAGTGTCAGACGAGACTCTACGTCGACTATTGGCTTCACTTGGCTACGATACCAGCAGCGATGAGAAACTATTAGCTTCAGCAGAAAGAAAACATAAGAAAGACGTACTAGCCCCTGTTCTTGTTCTGCGCGATGGTGAACCCGTCGAAGTAGCATTAAACCTAGGTACGAGTGCTCGTGAGAGTGAATTCAGCTGGCGTTTAGAGACAGAACAAGGAGAGGTACTTGAAGGCTATCTTCAGTCTCAGATTGTTCGTGATGAAAGAGCTGAGGGTGGCCCTCTAGTGTTTATATTGCCAAAGAATTTGGCATGGGGTTACCACAAACTGATTATTAATCGTAAGCGCCGCAAAACGCCTTACGAAATGACGTTGATCATTACACCGAAAGCGTGTTTCAAACAAGATGCTCTAAATAAACATAAAAAGCTATGGGGCCCAAGTGTTCAGCTTTACACCTTGCGCACGCAACACAACTGGGGAATTGGTGACTTTGGTGACTTGAAACAATTGGTCAGTGATATTGCTTCTCGTGGTGGAGACTTCATCGGTTTAAACCCGATCCATTCATTGTTCCCTGCCAACCCTGAAGGTGCGAGCCCATACAGTCCTTCTTCTCGTCGCTGGCTCAATATCATGTACATTGATGTCAGTTCAGTGCCTGAGTTTGCATTGAGTGCAGAAGCACAGCAGCGAGTAGGAAGTGGTGAATTTCAGCAACGGCTACAAAAAGCGCGTGAGTCGCATTGGGTAAATTACACCGAAGTATCGAACCTCAAAATGAGTGTTCTACCTTTGCTGTTTAGTGAGTTTAAAGCGCGTCATCTAGACAAGGATACCGAACGTGCACGTGCTTTCCTTAACTTTGTCGAAAACGGTGGCGACAGTTTGCTACACCAAGCGGCATTTGATGCCATTCATGCAGATTTGCATGCAGAAGACCAAAGTGTTTGGGGATGGCCTGTTTTCCCAGAAAAATACCGCACATTTGATTCTGCTGGCACTCAAAAGTACATTAAAGAAAGCAATGACCGTGTTCAGCTTTACATGTATTTGCAGTGGATAGCGGACGACCAAATCAAAGAAGCACAATCGCTGGCGGAAGAAAAGGGCATGTCCGTCGGTTTGTATCGTGACCTAGCCGTTGGTGTGTCAGATTCAGGTAGCGAAACGTGGGCGGATGACGGCAACTTGGTGCAGGAAGCCAGCATTGGTGCTCCACCGGATATTCTTGGTCCTCTAGGACAAAACTGGGGATTACCACCACTCAACCCGGAAGTTTTACAGGCCACAAGCTACGATGCGTACATCAAGTTGCTGCGTGCGAATATGAAGCACTGTGGTGCTCTACGCATTGATCACGTACTTGGATTGTTGCGTTTATGGTGGATTCCAAAAGGCGAAAAAGCCACGGAAGGAGCGTACCTGTACTACCCGGTTGAGGATATGCTGGCGATTCTAGCATTAGAGTCACATCGCCATCATTGTTCGGTGATTGGGGAAGATTTAGGTACAGTGCCTGATGAGATTGTCGATATCCTGCGTGACGCTGGGGTTCACTCCTACAAAGTCTTCTTCTTCGAAACATCAAAAGAAGATGGAGGTTTTATCTCACCTAAGCATTACGCAGAGCAATCCATGGCAGCGTTGTGTACGCACGACATGCCGACATTACGTGGCTTCTGGCATTGTGATGACCTCAAAATGGGCAAAGAGATTGGCCTTTATCCAGATGAGCAGCAACTAGAAGGTTTATTTGCGGATCGTTTGAAGTGCAAACAAGGAATCTTAGACAGTGTACGCTGGCATGGCTACTTACCTGAGGGGATTGGTCATGACGCGCAATATGTGCCAATGGACTCTCACCTCAGTGAAGCGCTTCAGTTGCATGTAGCTGCGGGGGACTCTGCACTACTCAGTGTTCAGCTCGAAGACTGGCTAGAAATGGAGCAACCTGTCAACATACCTGGCACGGTAGACGAATACCCAAACTGGCGTCGTAAGCTATCAATGAATTTAGATGAGATCTTCACGCGTGAAGATGTGAATCGTATAGCAAAACGTTTAACCGACGTTCGTGCTCAAGCGAGTAAATGAAAAAGCTAAGGCCACGCGAGATTCATGTCATTTATTAGATTTGTTAGTTTTGAGACACGAAAGTACCAACTGGGTCACTCATTCAAAGCCTACAATCCGGTAGGATGAGAGATTGTTATTGCGCCCGCGAATAGCGGGCGTTTTTTGTTTCATGTTTAGCTTGTTTTAGTAAGTACACAATGTTGGTTATGTAAACAATATTGAAGAAGGCGCTATGCTTTCTAAGGATATTGGCTCTAGGGAGATTGGTTTGAAAAACACCAAGATAAATAAAATAAAGAACAAATGCGAACGCGCTTATGAACTGCTTGCTGGGGCTGCTTACCCAGATCCATTTGGCACTCTTGGTCCTTTCATCGACGACGGTAAAGGTTCTTTGAGAGTATGGATGCCTGGAGCAGATAAAGTTGAGCTGATTATTGAGGGTGAACCTCGTGTTGTCCTTGATCGCGAAGGTGACCACGGTTTTATCTTAAAGGAAAAGCGAGACTTACACTTAACACACTACCGTCTAGCCGTCGACTGGGCTGGTGTAGAACAGATTATTGATGACCCGTATCAATATCACAATATTTATCAAGAATACGAGCATTTACATACACCAAAAGACATGTATCACTACATGGGTGCACATTTCGTGACGTTAGAGCGTGGCGGTGAGTATGTTTCTGGTGTTCGTTTTCTTGTATACGCTCCGCATGCTTCAGCAGTGAGCTTAATTGGTGGCTTTAACCAATGGGATGGTCGTCGCCATCCTATGCAGCGACTAGATTACGGTATTTGGGGGCTGTTCGTTCCTGGCCTAGAAGAAGGCAGCCAATACAAGTACGAGATTAAAGGTCCACATGGCGAAGGGCTACCTCACAAGCAAGACCCTTGGGGTTTCTATTCTGAACAGTATCCATCGTTCGCTTCAGTGACGTATGACCACAATCGTTATCAATGGCAAGATGCACAATGGCTATCGCGCCCAGTAACACAAAAGCGCGAAGAAGCACTGTCTTTTTATGAGCTGCATGCTGGCTCTTGGAAGCGAAACGAGCAGGGTGAATTTCTCAATTATCGTGAATTGGCGGAGCATCTTGTCCCATACCTTGTTGACATGGAATATACCCATGTTGAGTTGATGCCTGTGTCGGAACACCCATTCTATGGCTCTTGGGGGTATCAACCTGTCGGGCTTTTTGCTCCAACCAGCCGCTATGGTTCACCGGATGACTTTAAATACTTTGTCGATGCCTGTCACCAAGCTGGCATTGGGGTAGTGCTTGACTGGGTGCCTGCACACTTCCCAGCCGATGGTCACGGTTTAGCAAACTTCGATGGCACGCCGCTTTATCACGATCCCGATCCGCGTCGAGGTTGGCATCAGGATTGGAATTCTTACATTTATGATGTGGGTCGTGAGCATGTGCGCCGTTTCCTTGTTGCGAATGCACTTTACTGGTTCGAACAATTCCATATTGATGGCATCCGTGTTGATGCGGTCGCGTCGATGATTTACCTTGATTACTCGCGCAGTCATGACCAATGGATCCCGAATATCGACGGCGGTAACGAAAACTACGACGCCATTGCGACGCTGAAGTGGATGAATGAAGAAGTCTACAAACACTTCCCAAATGCGATGACGATTGCCGAAGAATCTACCGCATTCCCAGGCGTATCCGCCCCCACTTTTATGGGCGGCTTAGGTTTTGGATTCAAGTGGAACATGGGGTGGATGCATGACAGCCTTTCCTACGTGAAAGAAGATCCAGTTCATCGCAAATACCATCATAATACCATCACGTTCCCGTTGATTTACGCGCACAGTGAAAACTACGTATTGTCATTGTCCCATGATGAAGTAGTGTACGGCAAAGGCTCTATACACAACAAAATGCCGGGCGACGAGTGGCAGCAAACCGCGAACTTACGTGCTTACTACGGCTATATGTACGGCCAACCAGGCAAAAAACTGAATTTCATGGGCGCTGAAATCGGACAAACGGCAGAATGGAACCATGATGATCAACTGCAGTGGTTTTTGTTGGAATTTGAACGACACAAAGGCGTGCAAGACTTAACCCGTGATTTGAATCATGTCTATCGCACTGAGCCAGCAATGCACGATCAAGACTGTGAACCTGCTGGGTTTGAATGGCGCCTTCAAGATGAAGCTGATGCCAGCATTTTAGCTCATGAGCGCATCAGTCAAAATGGTGAACGTATTCTGGTTATTACTAACTTTACGCCAGTACCACACGAGCGCTTTCGTTTAGGTGTGCCTGTAAAAGGTCGTTATGAGTTGCTTCTGAATACGGATGATACTCAATATGGCGGAAGTGGCTTCAAAGTGCATATGAGTGCTGTGACGGAAGCGAAAGAGAGTGAATCGCTCCCGCAATCTCTTGAACTGCGTTTACCACCACTATCCACGGTGTTCTACAAGCTCATTAAATAATATTTAAATCAAACGCTAAGCCCGTTTTACATTGTAAATCGGGCTTTTTTTGACCTATTTTTTATCGATAAATCTTGTTGTTTGGGACAGAATACGGCAATCTTGGCCGCTTCTTTTCGTTGTTGGGACCTAGGCATGCTGAAAAGGCTTAAATCAATTCTCTTTAAAGTGGTACTGGTTTTGTTACTCACACCTGTTGTCTTGGTGGGCGTGGGTAAGTTTATCGATCCGCCAATCTGGGGATGGAAAGTCAGTCGCATGGTTTCACCGCCAGAGAATTATCCCGAGAGTAGCCAACATGAATGGGTGCCATTGTCACGTATTTCAAAGAACATGCAAGTAGCGGTAATTGCAACGGAAGACCAAAAATTCCCTTACCATTATGGTGTCGACTTTGAGTCGTTGTTCCAAGTCATTGCCAACGCAGGTGACAATGGTCCTTCTCGCGGGGCGAGCACCATCACCCAGCAGACAGCGAAAAATCTTTTCTTATTTCCATCTCATTCTTACCTTCGTAAGGCGTACGAACTGTATTTCGCTTTATTAATGGAGTTGATGTGGAGCAAAGAGCGTATCTTAGAAATGTATTTGAATGTGGTGGAGTTTGGACCTGGTATATACGGCGCAGAAGCGGCTGCGCAGAACTACTTTGGTATTGGTGCAGCCAGCCTATCAAAATGGCAAGCAGCTCAGTTAGCGGTTGTCTTACCAAACCCATATAAAATTAAAGTATATCCGCAAAGTGATTATACCCAGCGCAGAACTCGTTGGGCGATGCGTCAAATGAATAATTTAGGGCGAGTAGAGCTGTAAGGCCACGCTATTCAGTCTCATTGACTCGGTTGCAATCTAATCTTCACGTTGCCGTCGTTTTTAGTCATTAAACCGACATACAAGCGCGTTTAACTAAAGTCACACTCAGTTAAGCGTTGCGTTTAAAATGTCTGAAACGATCCTGAAAAGCCGTTATTTTTCTGTTAAGGGCAGCTCTGGCTCCCTGATCCCTTTGCAAACTTACTATACTCAGCTTGCGCATCGGATGCGTCGCTCACCTCAATTCCGTAATGGGCGCGTTATCAATAGCATGCCGAATGTTCCTAATCAGCAGCCTATTTGGCAAGTCTGTTGGAGCTTTTTAGGTGGTCGGAAGCAGTTATGTCCCAATAATTATCTACCTTATTCACCAATTGAACATCATCAGTTTGAACGTCGTAGTGAAGACATGAGAGTGACTTGGTTAGGGCATTCCACCATGCTGATTGAAGTTGACGGTGTGCGGATTTTGACTGATCCAGTGTTTGACTATGCTTCACCTCTTATCGCTAAAGCATGGTTTACGCGAAACATCCCCAATACCCACGCGAGAGAAAGCCTTCCTGTGCCGGACATCATCGTGATTTCTCATGATCATTACGATCATTTAGAGGAATCGACGGTACGATTCTATGCCAGTCAGTCGGTGACATTTTACGTTCCGCTAGGAGTAGGAAAGCACTTAATTCGATGGGGCGTTTGCCCTGACAATATCGTCGAGTTTGACTGGTGGGAGAGTGTTCACTACGCCAATATCGAACTCGTTTGTACGCCAGCCAATCACAACTCTGGGCGCACGTGCTTTGATAAAAATACAACGTTGTGGGCGTCGTGGGTTATCAAAGGTACGAATGAGAGTCTTTTCTTCAGTGGTGATACGGCCTATGACCAACATTTTTCAGAGATCGCGAAGCGGTGTGGGCCGATTGATATCGCCTGTTTAGAGGTCGCAGCTGATGTGAAGGGCAACCATGGCTATGCGGTAGAAAATTGTGGTCATATGCAAGCTCACCACACCGCGCTCGCCTTTAAAGACTTAAAGGCGAAGAAGTTGTTACCGATACACTGGGCTACTTATGAGCTGTTTACCCACAAATGGGATGAGCCTATTTTAGATCTGATAACCCATTGCCAATCAAACCACATCAATCTACTTACACCGATGCCAGGAGAGAGCTTTACGTATATCAAACTGAGCCCAGCAGCCATTGGTGGCTGAAAGACCCAAAAGAGGTAGATGCGCATGGATACGTGAGTCATTCATCAAACATCAGGTTATCTGAGGTTTAAGCTCAACGACGTTGCCTTCCGGATCGTAAATATACAGGGAACGGCCGAAGCCTTGTGCACCATATCGTTTGGAGAACTCTCCGGTTTCAACCCCTTGTGACTCGAGGTATAGGAGTAAATCCTCTTCGATAAATGGTGAAAGTTGTAGGCAAAAGTGATCCACATTGCGTCCATTTTGCTCGGGAGGTCTACCACCAAGTTTCCCCAGCTTACTGTCGACCGTGACGATGTCAATCAATGCGTTTCCCGCTCTGAGCTGCGTCAAGCCAAGATCGGTGCGTTCGCGCTCCACAGGGCAACCTAACACATCTCGATAAAACTTTAACATGGCATCCAGGTCACGCGTTCTTATCACTACATGGTCAAGCGCTTGAATGTTAATGGGGTTGTGCGATGGCATGTTAACCTCCAGTTTGATGGTGATGACAAAGTATATACACAAACAACCTTTTAATGCATGACTTCACCTCTCACACTGTGTTGTAACAATAATAGTTTGTAACGATTGCAATGAGGAAGGTAAGTTGTGTCACGTCTGGTTAAGAGGGGGAGTGAATAACGGAGAGGAAAACCAATATCACCCTTGCTCTTGGCGAATTTTTTGCGTACCTTGCGAGTAATTGAATGACTGGCATTGATGCATATAACTCGGCGGAAAAATGATAAAAAAGACAGTAGTTACATTCGCTTGTATAGGTTCGGTGTTGGTAGGCTGTACTTCGGTCACACCAACTGCAAGTGAGACAAATACAGAGATTCAGCAGAACTGCTCGGTGATTCTCAGCAGCCATGTTTCAGATGAACAGCGTTGGCAGGTTTACAATGATTTATTGCAAGCGTACGCCGTACATAGCGTCCATCAGCCTTCTCAGCTTGAACGACTAAACGCGTTTATCGATCACGTCAAAGCGGATAATACGGGGCAGTTAGCGACGGAGCTGATAGAAGTAACGGACTGGGGATGTGCAAATGGAAACTATCTCGAAGAAATGACACTGTTTATTCAAGAAGTGCAAAAGTAAAAAAACCGAGCGATTCACCGCTCGGTTTTGTCGAAAGTCTTGGGGTACCATCACGAGTTCAAAAACAATACGAGGTCAAAGACAATATCGCGAGTTTATTCCTCAGGGTACTCGCCCATACCTTGAGATTTCCCTTGTGCTTTCCAGTGTTCATTTGGGTCAAATGCTTCGTCACATAAGTCGACGGTATAACCCATTTCGGTAATTTCTTTCAGGGTGAGGTTGTCAGCAACTTTCGCTTTATCGCCCGCTTTGTTACGTAGTTCCATAGTATGTTCTCCGTTACATCAGCTTTCTTGCCTATGTCGTTCAACATACCAATGTCATAACAATCGTTATAAACAACCGACCATTCTAGCTGGTTAAAATGCCGACTATTTCTGATCGCTTATTCACGGCGATTGATATAAATCGATATGACTTTCTAAAATTATAGACCCAAATAAGAGTAAAAAAAGAGGAAGCTAATTCCAATTAGCTTCCTCTTTGATTTGACAGGGTTAATGCGTTAACGAGTTACGCTTGTGCCTTTTTCAAGTGAACCTCTTCTTCAGCGACTCCTGCCAATGGGTCATTGAAGCGAGCCTCATCCAGTGCACCTTCTGATTTTGCAACAATGATAGTCACCGCACTATCACCAGTAATATTCACGGCAGTACGAATCATATCGAGTAGACGGTCAACACCCATGATTAGAGCGATCCCTTCAAGTGGCAGACCGACTTGGTTAAGAACCATCGCAAGCATAACCAGACCCACGCCAGGAACACCCGCAGTACCGATGGACGCAAGAGTGGCTGTCATGATCACCATTAGGTAATCGCCCATCGTGAGATCGATGTTGAACGCTTGTGCAATGAATGCAGTAGCGACACCTTGCATGATGGCGGTTCCGTCCATATTTACTGTCGCGCCAAGTGGTATCGTGAATGACGATACTCGGTTAGCAACACCCATACGGTGTTTCGCGGTTTCCATCGTAACAGGAATGGTTGCGTTCGATGATGCCGTCGAGAATGCAAACATGATCGCGTCTTCCATTTTGCGTAGGAACGTCATCGGGCTAAGACCAGTGAATCCTTTTAGCATTAGGCTGTAAGTGACGAGTCCGTGTAGGACAAGTGTGCCAGCCAGTACTAAAAAGTATTCTGCAAGGTTAAAGATTGCGCTTAGACCAAGACCAGTAAATAGTTTCGCCATTAAGAAGAACACACCGTAAGGCGCTAAGTGCATCAAAATAGCAACGAGCTTCATGATCACTTCATTGAGATCAGAGAAGAACTCAGCGATACGTTCACCTGGCTTACCTGCAGCACTGATCGCGATACCGAATAGTACAGCGAACACGATAACTTGCAGCGTTTTGCCTTCAGCCATCGCACTGATTGGGTTGGTTGGGAACATGTTGATGATCACCTGACCCAACGAAGGCGCTTCTGCTGAGGAGAAGGAGCTTGCTGCAGTAAGGTCCGCCCCTGCTCCTGGCTGGAATAACCAACCCATTGTCAGAGCAAGCGTGATTGCGACAGCGGTGGTTACGATGTAAAAGCCGAGCGTTTTACCACCCATACGACCTAAAGTTGAAAGGTCTTTTAGCGAGCTGGTACCACACACAAGTGAAACAAACACAAGTGGTACAACAAGCATTTTTAAGCTAGCAACAAAGATTTGTCCGCCAACTTCGAATAATCCATTAACAATGTATGCATCGACAAATCCGTTGTCGGCAAAAAGTGTGCGTATAGCAAACCCTGTCAAGATACCCGCTACCATACCTAAAATAACTCGGCTGGTCAGCGACATCGGTTTCTTGGTATTCATGAGAACACTCCTTATATTTATGCACTTCGAGTTCATTTCAAAGCGGCAAGCAGATTAGCAGCGGAGTGTGAAAATACGAAAGCAAAATCCTCTAAAGAACAATAGATGTGACTGTCGTCACTATAAAAATAGGGTGGTTAACCAAAAATTAACCATCTTGCTAGATATTTTATCTAATTTTTAACGATAGTTTCGATGATAAAACTATATCTTTTCCTCGATAACTAATGGTTACAGATATGACTTAGAGCGCGTAGTGATTTAGTTTTGAACCTGATTGCATAACGAGTCATGTTGTCTAACAAGTGTCTATGATAGTGAGAGCCGTTACAGGGAGACATCCGTGAGAGATGAGAGATGACTGTGATCCCATTCCCACCAGTGCTGCTCATTGTTGTGGATACCGCCAACCCAGTAATGTTGTCTTATTTTTACTCTGCCTTCTAAACATTGCTGACCATACGAAGAAATAGTCACGGTTTGCTCCCACCAATCCTTGTCGATGTCATCAATGATGATGAGCGGCTTATCTGTCATGGCCATAGGAGCCAATAGCGCATAGAACATCACATCGCCTAAGAACGGAAGTGGCTCTCGCTGTTGATAGAGTTGAAACCACTTGGTTACCGGGATGGCTTGGTTTTGCTCTTTGAGTATCGTCAGGGCGAGGTTTTGAGTGCAACTTAATCCGGTCGTCGCGTGTGGTAATTCTTGCAGGTGGCGGGTGAGGGCATCTTTCATGTTTGGTAAGCCGTCCAGATCGTGTTGTTGGAGAAGTGCGATCATAGACATGGGCGTCGCGGAAACTAAGGCCTGCCAGCAACGTGTTGCCTGGCTTATTATCTTAGGGGTAACCGGTCTACGGTATTGCCAGGATGATCGAATCGCTTCGGCAGGAAGTTGACCGAAGCCAATAAATCGTTCGGTCCCTGGATATTGATCCAACTCGATGATCTCAATGACTTGGTTTTGTACACCTTTAAGCAACGTGAGGGCGCGTAGGAGCATCAGTTGATCATAGCTATCATGTTCTACCCAAAGCACAATGCGTTCAAATTGTTGGTCGAGTAAGGTGTAAATACGTTTCTGCTCTTGTTGTGCGACATCGTGCGCTGTGTCGTTACGTCCCATGATTGGCAATAGAGTGTCAACGACATACTGCGCTCGCATCTTAACAAACCTTTGCTCGTCATTGGGGGTTGGGCCAATGCAAAGCGGATCGATCATCGGTAAAAAATCGCCAGTGAATCCACCTTCAAGCAGCTGTTGCTGAATATCATGACCACAGCGCACACGCAGCGTCTTTAAGTCTGCATCGAGAGAATCAGGTTTATCGGCGATCGCCTGTCTGTGTTTTTCTTGCTCTTCTATATGCGCTTTTAGCTTACTCCAGTTTGGTAAGCCGATTTCTCTAGCTAAAGCATGTTGAATATCAGCAAGTTTTACGGTATCAAACGCGAGTTTTTCAGGGGTTGAGTGAGAACGCTGGACAGAGGTTAGGACGGAAAGGTCACCATTGCGTATCGCTTTCAAGCGTTTTTTCGCAATAGCCTTCTGTTGGTTTAGATTGATGGAGAAACTGTTGTGCGAGTGCATTTTTCACCTTTCTTATTTCTTCTCTTTTACACTCGCCTAGATAGAAGCTAAAAAAGGTAAAACCAATATTGCCTGCCAAGCAGGGGTTTTATATGCCGTGAACTGGGTTCTTTCCGCGAGTGTTGGGTGCTTTAGGCTTCAGCCCAATAATAGTATGTGAGGGCACCTTGTTTCGCAACTAAAACGACTATTGTCTGACGTACAAAAAAGCCCCTCGAAGATTCGTGGGGCTTTAAGACAGCCAATCAGTTCTTAATGCTGCTACCTTTTCGCTAGGCCTTTTTTATTTAAGTACGGCAAAATATGTGGTCTTGATTCACCAGCAAGCTTGGTCGTTACTTCTTGCGACCAGGTACTTTGTTTTTGATTGCTTGAACGACTTGCGTAGTAATCGTGCATCGTTTGGTCATAACTTTCGATGTCTGCCAAGCTTAGAGGTTGGTACTGGTTTTCATGAACGATTACGTCTGCAGGTAAGCGAGGTTTGATCTCTGGGCTTTGTTCCGGATGCCCCAGGCACATGCCGAAAAGAATGGCGGTGTTATCGGGCAGCCCTAAGAGTTCATCCACTTTCTCAGCGTTGTTGCGTAATCCGCCAATATAGACACCACCCAGCCCCATAGATTCAGCCGCTATCAAACAGTTTTGCGCCATAATCCCTGAGTCGACTGCACCAATAAGCGTCAACTCTGTGAAATCGGCTTGCACCTGGGGGTTAATGGTGCTGTGGCGTTGGTAATCAATACAAAACACAAGAAACTCTGCGGCATTGGCAACGTAGGGCTGATTGCCTGCGTATTCTGCTAATAACGCCCGCTTGTCTGCGTCAGTGACACGAATAATCGATACAACTTGTAACATGCTGGAAGAGGACGCGGCCAAGCCTGATTTAATAATGGTTGCTAGCTGTTCTTGTTCGATAGGCTGTTCAGTGAACTTTCGAATTGAGCGGTGGTTTAATAGGGTCTGAATCGTACTATTCATGATGGCTGTGCACTCTTTTTATCGTTCTCAAATGATTGATATATCACCATAACGACATTTGAGAATTGGGTAAACCGTAGAGAGAGAAAAATTACTGTTCAATACAAGCCGAACTAAGCGTTGAGGTATAAGTTTGGAGTGATACGCTGGAGGAGATCAATTCAGCTTAAAGTTTTAGCGAGCCACAGTTGAGCAGCTCGCTCTGTTGAGTTTAGTCTTGTTTGCGCTGTTGTTCTTTTTGGGCCAGTTTGGCGGCGCGTCTGGCTTCACGCTGCTTGGCACTTTCTCCGCCTACGTGTTGTTCACCTCGCTGCTCCGCCAATGCGATTTGTTTCTCACGTTCACGGAAACGTGTAATTTGCTCTTCTGAATGCGTGCCGTGACATTTAGGGCAACTTACGCCTTGCTCGTAGAGATCAGACTGTTTGTCTTCTTCAGTGATTGGCAGGCGACATGCATTGCATAGATCATAATCGGCTTTTTCTAGCTGGTGGTTGACTGCAACGCGACCATCAAACACATAGCAATCACCTTCCCAAAGGCTTTCTTCTTCTGGCACTTCCTCTAGATATTTCAGGATGCCGCCTTCTAGGTGATAAACCTCGTCAAAGCCTTGCTCTTTCATGTAGGCCGTGGATTTTTCGCAACGGATACCACCGGTACAGAACATGGCCACTTTTTTATGTTTGGCTGGGTCCATGTTTTCTTTGACGTAGTCAGGGAACTCACGGAATGTGTCTGTATTTGGGTTTACCGCCCCTTTGAATGTACCGATCTCGATTTCGTAATCATTGCGAGTATCAACGACAAACACTTCAGGATCAGCAATCAAATCGTTCCATTCTTTTGGTTTAACGTAAGTCCCCACGACGTGACGAGGATCGATACCTTCTACGCCCAATGTGACGATTTCTTTTTTAAGTTTCACTTTGGTGCGGTTAAAAGGTTGGGAGTCTGAGAAAGATTCTTTGTAGACAGTACCTTTTAGTCGAGGCTCTGCTTCTAGCCATGTAAGCAGTGCATCAATACCAGTACGATCAGATGCAACGGTGCCATTGATACCTTCACCAGCGAGCAATAATGTGCCGCGGATATGGTGTTGTTCCATCAGCGCAAGCAATGGTTCACGCAGGTCTTGATGATTATTCAGTTCTACAAATTTATACAGCGCACACACTACGTACTGGCTCATGATCTTTCCTTTATAAAAAACAGGTGCTGAAAACCTTTAAATTTTAGCGGGCAGAATTATACCTGACTAATTTAGTCGGAAATACACGAAAAGTGTGTGGGTATTCTAACTACGTCGTGTGGTCGAGCTGGACATGTTGAATTAAATTAACGTCGCTGCCGTTTGCTTACCCATTGCGATCAAAGTGTCGAGAATATGTTCCCCATCGGCTCGCAAGCCATTGTGCTCATATTCATTGGTGATCCATGCTTTGGCATTCGGTATTGCCGCTAACGTCTCTCGGCTAATGTCCATTTCCACAAACATATCCTCTGCGTACACGGCGCAGCTTACCGGTACTTTGTTTTTTGCAAGCTGGCTTTCATCATAGAGCGGTGACCAGTCGTCTTTGCTCGCCAACAACTCCGCTGCTTCTTTCAAGGGTTTCAGGTTGACGTATTGGTCGAACATCCAAGGGAAGACCATTTCTCCGGTAAAATAAAAGGATTTACCGGGTTCATAGTTGAAGGCTTGAATGGTTTGACGAACGCGATGGGCACTCCAAAGAGAAGCAAAACCCTGACAATAAATGGACTCATGTAAAATGGCGTAAATAGGGTTGGTTTGGAAGTTTTGTTGCGCCAGCATATCGCTCAAGAATTCATAGCGTAGTTGCGGTTTGCCATTTACATTGATCAACGCACTCTCCAGCCAATAATACGTTGGTAAAAAGGTGTCACTGACGCCAAAGTTAATCCCAATTTGTTGAAACTGTTCCACGGTAAAGCGCTGTCCGTTCGGCAGGTATTCTTGGTTTTCGAGAAGGTGGTCTGCAATGCGTTGGCATAATTGCTGCGCTTTAGGGAACTGCTGAAAGAACGCTTGGTTTTTCTCCATTGTGCGCTTAAAGGTGGCTTGATAAACATAGTCGGGATGGCGCGAAATAGAGGGAATACCACCCGTGATGTAACTTGCCAGTAGACTTTTTGGGAAGAGTGAAAGGTAAGTCAGAGAACAAAACCCACCGAAACTTTGACCAAGAATGGCCCATTTTTCTACTCCGAACTGTTGACGAATGAATTCAGCGTCTCGAACAATATTGTCTGCACGAAAGTAGCTCAAGTATTCTGCTTGCTGCTTGGGTGTTAAGTGGGCGAGCGTTTGATGATTGATGACCGAACTGTTACCCGTTCCACGTTGATCGAGAAGTAATACCCGGTAATCTTTGAGTGCACGTTTGATCCAACCATTATTGCCATTTGGGCGAGGAGAAGGGAAACCTGGTCCACCTTGAAAATATACAAGCCAAGGTTTGGAAGTGTTGTCTTCTCCAACTAAGCAAATAGAGCGGGCAAATAGGTCAATAGTGCCCTTGCTAGTATCGGCATAATCGAGTGGCACTTGGAACGTGTGTGGAGCGTAGTGGAGACCTGCATCGATAAAAGATTGAGCATTCATTGTTCTACTTGGGTCCTTCTGGTTAGGGGGAGCCTGTGGCTGTTCACAGGTTTGTTACTTTAATTGTAATTATATTATTCACCAATACTATTTGCGGTTATCCGCACAGTTTCACATGGTACTGTTACGATACATTCATTTGTATAAATTAAAATGGTTGGGCAACAAGTTGAATGGTTTATGCTTAAGACTGTTGTAACCAATAGCTGCGCCAATGATGGAGGAAGTCGGATGAGAGTGCTACTGGCTCGATGGATGTTTTTTGCTTGTTTTATAAGTGTGCCTGCTTTTGCAGTCGTCACACCGAATCCCCCTCAATTAAATGCTAAAGGTTATGTGTTAATGGACTTTCAGTCCGGAACCATTATCGCAGAGCAAAATGGCAGAGCGGGTTTAGCGCCGGCGAGTTTGACCAAGCTCATGACCGCGTACGTCGTCGGACAGGAGATACATGCAGGTCGGCTCAATTGGGATGATGTGGTGACAGTCAGTGAAAATGCTTGGTCAGCGAAGTTTCCTGGCTCGTCAAAAATGTTCATTAAGCCAAAAGATGAAATTAGTGTGTCAGATTTACTTCACGGTGTGATTATCCAGTCGGGTAATGATGCGTGTGTCGCACTTGCAGAGCATGTTGCGGGTACAGAGCGTGGGTTTGTTGCCTTAATGAATGGGTGGGCAGAAAAGCTTGGCCTTCAAGACACTTACTTTGTCAATTCCCATGGTTTGGACAGCGAAGGCATTCAAACCTCCCCAGAGGATATGGCGAAGCTGATGCAGGCCATTATCAATGATGTTCCCGATGTATATGCGCTCTATAGCCAAAGAGTCTTTAAGTGGAATGACATCACTCAGTACAATCGCAACAAGTTACTTTGGGATAACTCAATCAATGTGGATGGCGGTAAAACGGGATACACCAGTAATGCCGGGTACAGCTTAGTTAGCTCCGCAACAGAAGGCAAAATGCGCTTGATATCGGTCGTTATGGGTGCACCAAGCCCAGAAGCACGGGTCAGCCAATCGAAGAACCTACTTAGCTATGGCTTTCGCTTTTTTGATACCAAGAAAGTCGCAACTCAAGGTCAAGTAGAATCAAAAGTTCGTGTCTGGAAAGGCAGTATCAGTGAAATTGAAGCCGGTTTTGCGAAAGATGCGTACGTAACCTTACCTCGTTCAATGACTGCGAATTTAGAGAAAGTCGTGGAACTGAATGAGCCATTGATGGCTCCACTTCAGGTCGGTGACGTTGTCGGTAAAGTCGTATGGAAAAGTGACGATCAAACGGTCGCGAGTTACCCATTAGTTAGCAAGCAAGCGGTTGAGCCCGGCTCTTGGCTCACCAATATCTGGGACAGTCTTGTTTTATGGGTGACATCATTTTTTAATTAACAACATCAATATTTCTTAGTCAGAAAGTCAACCTTAGCCAAGCTATGGCTCTCGGTTATAAAGCGGCTCTCAGTGATTAAACAGCCTTGCCGTAAAGGTGGGGCTGTTTTAGTATTTCGATTCGTAATGTCATTAAGTCGTTCATCTGTTCTCAACTCACCGCTGATTATTGTGTTTTATTTTCAAATTTAATTTGAAAATGTTTTTAGATCAAACCCGTTTCTTAAATTAACTCATAAGGTTATGCTGTCGGCCAAGACACTATTGTTTTTGGAGACTGTCATGGACATCGTACAAGCCGCTAAATCTCGCTATTCAACTAAAGCTTTTGATCCGACTCGCAAACTACCTCAAGAAAAAGTAGATGCGATAAAAGAGCTGATTCGTTTTAGCCCATCAAGCGTGAACTCTCAACCTTGGCATTTCCTTTTAGCGAGTACCGAAGAAGGCAAGCAGCGTATTGCTAAGGCGGCACAAGGCACTTACGCATTCAATGAAGCGAAAATCTTAAACGCTTCTCACGTTTTGGTGTTCTGTGCAAAGACAGATATTGATGAAGAATACCTTGAAGCGCTGCTGGCTCAAGAAGAGAAAGATGGCCGATACCCAACAGAAGACGCAAAATCAGCCGTTCGAGGTGGTCGCGGCTTCTTCGTTAATATGCACCGTTTCGATTATAAAGATGCGAATCACTGGATGGAGAAGCAAGTCTACCTAAATGTGGGTACGTTGTTGCTAGGTGCATCAGCACTGGAGATCGATGCAGTGCCAGTCGAAGGGTTTGATCCTAAGGTGCTCGATGCAGAGTTTGGTTTACGTGAACAAGGCTATACCAGTGTCGTGATCGTGCCGCTAGGTTACCACGCGGAAGACGATTTTAATGCTAAATCACCGAAGTCACGCTGGGACGAAAGCACTGTACTTACGGAAATTTAATCATACGGTAAAACTTTAGAGCGATGACCTTACTTGAGGTAGGGTTCACTCTCTGATGAATGACAAAATGTTGCCAGTACTTTTGCTCTCTGCTGGCAGCATTTATCTTGGATAAATTCACGGAAAGTGCGGATGCTTGGCGTAAGCAGTCGGCGATCGGCACAAACCATATAAAGTGGCACAGGACCACAATCCCACTCTGGCAGCACTCTTACTAAACGACCTTCAATTAAATCCTGACTAATATCCATTAATGATTTATTCGCGATACCTGTCCCTTTAATAGCAAGGCGATGTGGTAAATCACTGTCGTTGCTCAGTAAGTTACCACTGACGACGATCTGCTGTTTTTGATCTTCTCGTGTCAATGTCCATTTGTTGTAAACCGAGTCTGCAACCATGTAGCATAAACAGTTGTGCTGAGCTAAATCCTCCGGAGACTTCAACTCTGGGTGTTTGGCGACATAGTCTGGAGATGCACACAAAATACGTTCGTTTTTGCCACATAAAGCGAGCACGACTAAATTGGAGTCTGCTGGTTCTCCGTAACGAATCGCAATGTCGACTGGTTTAGCGTACATATCGGTGAGACTGTCCGACAACTCAAGCTTGATGGTGACTTTTGGGTAAAGAGACATAAACTCCTCCACCCAATCGAGCAGCATATTGCGTCCAAAATCGGATGGCGCACTGATGTGTAGTTGACCCGCAAGCTCCCCTCTGGCACTTGAGATTTGATCTAATCCATCTTGCAGCGTTGCCAGTGCTTGGGTGGTTTTATCCAAAAACAATTCACCTTCGGAGGTGAGCCTTAAGCTACGTGTTGAACGTACAAACAGTGGAAATCCGATTTGTTCTTCTAGGCGTTTAATGGATGCACTCACCGCCGCGGGCGTAATATCCATACTGGAGGCAACCTTAGAAAAGTTACCTTGGCGTGCAGTCTCGACAAAAATGTTCAGGTCGTTAAGGGCTTTCATCTCAAAAGGTATCTGGGAATTTAGCCCCACTATAGTAGGTAGTGATCTAAATTCAACGCTTATTAGTGGGGTTATCGTTGAACATGTCGGCCTAGGCGTCCCGACCGCGTTAGTGTAGAAGTCTCGTTGCTGTCAAAAAAGGAGAAGCCGCGCGACAACCTCTCCTTGTTTATCAACTTAATTGATGTGTATTACCAGCCGTGGCTTCTAGATCGAGCACGGATTGGCGTATGTGCTCAGGAACGTCTGTTTTTACATTATTTTTAAAGTCGAACATCACGCCCGTTGCGGTTGCCGTTGTGGTTATCGCTCCCCACTTTTTACTGAATACATGATATTCCATTGTCATGCGATCTGATTGCATGTCTATCACGCGCGATCCAATAAGTAGCGTATCCGGAAAGGTCACGGGAAGCTTATAGCGACATTGTGTTTCGCTCAATACGGGACCAATTTGTGAGGTTTTTAGATCGACCATCATATTGATCTTAGAAAAATAATCGAGACGAGCGGTTTCAAAGTAACGAAAGTAGACGACGTTGTTGACGTGCTGCAGTGCATCCATTTCTCCCCAAGCGACTTTTATTTCCGTCACGACTGGAAAATCTTTTAGTAGTGTATCCATCATCTTTCCTTTTCATTAGCCCTGTCACAGATTTTACTGTGGCTTGTCGGTTTGAGTATTTATTCTAGATGTATTTGCTTCAAATGTAATAAATTTGTTTTTAAAATGTGAATTAAACTGGTAAGTGACATATGTAAAGTGTAGACTTTACTTAGCTAGGCGAGTCAGAGAGTTGGGCGAGTCAAGTTTGCTTTAGGTTAACCACGAAGGAGGTGTTTCGTGACAGAGTTGAAAGGATTCAATCTCGCCAGTGTTGAAAAGCGAATAGACTGGACCAAAGACGTATTCAGTTTACGCGTGTCTGGGGCTTCTTTATCTTTTAAAGCGGGGCAATTTACCAAGTTGGCGTTACTTGATGACGATGGAAACCCTATCAGTCGCGCATACTCCATCGTGAATGCGCCCAGTGAGCAGTTTGATTGGCTGGAATTCCTTATTGTCGCGAACCCAAATGGTCAGCTATCGCCTAAGCTGCAAAATTTAAAAGTGGGCGATGGTATTTATGTTGGGCAAACCGCTCATGGTGACTTAGTGCACGATACGATCCCTAAACAAGCGCATGATTTATGGATGCTTGCAACGGGGACGGGGATTGGGCCTTTTCTTGCTTTGCTCGATGACATTAATCTTCTTCCTCACAATGAAAAAATTGTATTAGTCCATGGCGTCCGGTATGAAAAAGATCTGGTATATCGTTATTTAATTGAACAGTTGCAGCAGCGTTATGAAGGGCGTTTGCAATACATTCCGATTATCAGCCGAGAAGCGGTCGCAGGTCAGCTACAAGGCCGCATCCCAGACTGTATTTCGTCGGGTGCATTAGCGAATAGAGCGGATTTACCTTTTAGCGCCCAAAGTAGTTTTGTGATGCTATGTGGTAACCCAGACATGATTAAAGACACGTCAACGGTGTTACAAGAAATGGGGCTAGAAAAATATCGTACCAGAACTGGTGGAAATATAATCTACGAACGTTATTGGTAATGATGCACGTGAAAAAAGCCACTGATGTGGCTTTTTCTACGACGAGACTGAGAGATAGTCGTAATTATTGTTGATTGAGGTACGCTTTAAAGCGCGCTTTGGTGTCAGCATCTGCTTTTTGATACCAAAAGTGCAGCATCTCTTCGGCTGTTGAATCTGCTTTCGCAGCTTCTGCTCGAGCTTGTTTGAGATCGTCGGGAATTGGAGCTGGCAGAGTCATGGGTTGGACTGCTGCAATCGACACAGCGGCTATACCTCCGGTCTTGTTGTAATCTTCCGTTTCTCGAATGTAGTCGCGGCCAATTTGAACACCAGGTTTGATCAGCTTGTCTTGTTGTACATCAACGGTATTCCCTGACTTATCGTTTAATGTCCAGTCCAGATCGCCAATGTTGTTTTCTGCATCACTCAAATTGCGATATTTTGGTAATTGCATCGTTAGATCCGCATCTGAAGCAACAAACTTAGCGATAATTACGTCGCTTTCGGTGCTAACGCGATCGTTACCTTGGCTAAAAAATGGGGTATAGCGAAATACAAATTGATTCACTCCGTTAGGTAGGATCAATGTTTTTTCGGACGCGAAAAAACCACCTGAGAGCTTCACTTTATCCCCGTTTGCCGCCAGAACAGAGACTTCGTCAGGCACACGTACAGTGACATCCGCGAATGCCATACCACTCATTGTAAGAGCGATCATACAAGTTAAAGGCTTGATCAATTTCATTGTTTTTATCCTAAGCACTGTGATTAGCGATGGATGAGAGTGCACCGTTAGCCATTTGATTGCAACTCTCTACTGTTAGATGAATGAAAAATTCACAGTACCGTCATTTTTGTTGATTGTGCGAGCTTCGACTGACAGTCTGCGCCCGTTGAAGACAACGCATCAGAAAGCAAAACAAACCGCTGTAAGGCAACGGTTTGTTTCTTGTTTATAAGGTTTTTTAAATAAATGACGAAAGATGGAATGCTAAATACCAGCGCCTTGCCCAGAGTTGGCTTGATCATCCACCTCTTGCAGTTCAGCTAACTCCTCTTGTTGTTGAGCTTTTTCAATGTTTAACCACCAAACAAACAGCTCATACCAAATCGCGAGAATCACCGCACCCAAGAACAAACCGACGATACCATAGAACAGCATACCGCCGATGGCACCGATCAGAATCACTGGCATAGGGACATCGACACCACGACCCATTAACATTGGTTTGAGTAAGTTTTCAGATAAAGCACCAACAACGGCCCACACCGTAAACATGGTCGCTGTGCTGCTGTCTTGTGTCATGTACATATAGCCTATGACGGGTAAAACGGCTAACAAGGCGGGCAGTTGAGCGATACACAAAATCATCAAAATGAGCGTGAGTAAGCCAGCGGCTGGAACACCAAATATGAAGAATCCTGCACCGATAATCAGTGCTTGGATTGCAGCAACACCAACCACGCCGAGTAGAACACTCTTTATGGTTCCTGCGATCATTGTTGCCCAGCTTTTCGCATTGTCGCCGGCAGTACGAATGGCAATCGTTGTTAGTCCGGATGACAGTGACTCTGAATAAGTCATGAAGCCTGCCGCAATGGCCAGTGATAAAATGGAAAGTAATAGACTACCAATGGCGCCACCAACCATACCCAGTAATGCCGTTAGGCCAGATTTAATCTGTGGCATAAAGGTTTGTATCGCTTGCTCTAAGTTGGTCGCAAACATTGTCCAAGTATCAAACAGTTTATCGCCGACCAGAGGCCAGTCTGCAACCGAAGGTTTAGGACCTGGTATTTTAACACTTCCGCTTTGCAATACTTCGAGGGCGTGTGTGGCTCCGTCGTAAATGGAACCAGACACCATCACCAGAGGCGTGACCAATAAAGCAATACCCAACAATGCAATCGTCGTGGCTGCTAGTCCACGTCTACCCCCATAGGCGCGTTGCAGTTTTTGGGTGATGGGCATTAATGCTACTGCGATGATCGCCCCCCAGATTACTGGAATGATGAAAGGCTTGATAATATCGTACGTAAACATCAGCAATACGAATATCAAGCCAATACGTATTGATGACTCCACCATGTTACTGATGAAAAGCTTACTTTCATGTCTTTCCGATTGTTTATTCATTTTTATTTACCTGATGATCGATGTTAGAGCTGACGAGGCTTGAAACGACTATTGCCATATAAAACACACCTGTAATTGCCTCTAAATACACAATGACTTGCGCCAAAGGGGTTAGAGGACTGATGTCGCCATAACCTAGCGTGGTTAAAGTGACAAAACTAAAATACGCTGCGTTGGAAAAGTTCTGCCCCCAAGAAATGGCTTCCATACCTGTAAAGGCATTTGGAGAAAACTCAAGTAAGATGAGATAGGCAATGGCCCACATCAAACCAAGCAGTAGGAACAAAGCGACTGAACCGATCACCTTGTTGCTGTTCACAGAGCCTGTAAACAGAATTTGTCTCGCGATCGATTTGAACGTGCCAAAGAAAAACGCGAAGGTCAGCGCAAGCATCACAACGTTCATTTTTTCAATATCAAAAATGGTTTTGAGTGTGATGACAAGCACCCAGATACTCAGGAGAGAATAAAGAAAACGCGACCATGCTTTATCGAAGCGTAGGCTTGCCATACAGACGATAAACGTGATGATCGTCAACGCTTGTAGAATATGTTCTAACGCACCTTCGCCGACTCCCTGAAAAAAAGCACTGCACACAAGTAAGGTCACTAGCGCTAATGTCAGATAGAAAAAATTATTTTCTTCATTGATATTTTTGAGTTTTTTACCAATAACCATGACGGTTCTCACTTAAATTCTAGTCATTCATCTTTATTTCTAGTTATTCACCTGCAGATGATTCGCTCATCAC
This sequence comes from Vibrio mytili, assembly GCF_000830505.1. Lineage (GTDB taxonomy): Bacteria > Pseudomonadota > Gammaproteobacteria > Enterobacterales > Vibrionaceae > Vibrio > Vibrio mytili. The sequence goes on from NZ_JXOK01000049.1 coordinate 68,319, forward strand.
CATAATAGATGCGGAAAGCCCAAATCTCAGTTCAACACCTTCTGGTAATTCTTTGAGCGAAACACGGACAGGAATACGTTGTGCTAAACGAATCCACTGAAAAACAGGATTTACGTTAGGTAATAGGTTGTAACCCACCGTGCCATCTCTTGGCGCAATGCCCCAACCAATGGAGTCTACGGTGCCATCAATCGGTGTATCTGGATGAGACATGAGGGTGACGCGCGCGCTATTACCTGATTTTATTTGAGTAAGTTGATTTTCTCGGAAGAAGCCAAATACCCAAAAACTGTTCTTATCGATCAGTGCCAGTAACGGTTGATTCGCGACGGCCTGGGTACCGTTTCGAATATCTAGGTTAGATACAAAGCCATCCACGGTGGCATATACTTTGGTGAATCCGAGATTTAGTTTGGCTGATTTCAATTGTTCTTCTGCAGATTTGATCTGCAGTAGAGACTCTTCATACGCAATCTCGCGACGAATCAAATCTTTGTGGGATACCGCTCCACGATCTTTGGTGCGGATGTCTTTTAAGCGCTCGTATTCGATCTGTTTTCCACGTGCGTTGACCTTTGCTCTTTCTAGGCCAACTTCCGCTTGAGAGAGCGCAACCTCATAAGTCGTAGGATCGATCTCAAACAGCAAGTCTCCAGCGGTTACTTCTTGGTTGTCTTGTATTGCCACGTTGACGATTGGACCGGACACACGTGGAGCGACTTTTATGACGTTTGCTCGTACCTGACCGTCACGGGTCCAGGGATGATGAAAATACTCGTCATACTTCTGATAGCCTAGCCAAGCTGCGCCGCCAAGAATGACAAGATTGAGTGCAATTACGAATAGTTTTTTCATCTTGTTTGGCACCTAAAATTGAATATAAAAACTGTCAATCGTGACCACATAAAAAACCATGATGGCGATAAAGGTCAGCGATGGAAAAGCGATGAAACGCGATAATCGGGTTTTGTTTAAAATGATGACGGTTATCCATGTGGCGGTCACCGCAAGAAATAGAACTAATAGCAAAGGAGAGAAGTACACATCGCCCCAAGAGAGTTCATACGGCATTATGGCTCCTCCCTTTTAGAGTCCGTTGGATTGTCGGGCGGCTGTTTGATACGCAGTGGCGGTAGTACGCGCTCGTCTTCGTCCAAATACCCACCCCAGTCAACGCGCTGTTGCATTTGCTGAGCAATGGCTTCGCTAACGAAAGGTTTGCCGGTTTTGGTTTGCCATCCCCCGCCTAACGCTTTGTACAACGCCACGACTTGGCTGGCTACGTTACCTTTAATCTGGGCGTAGCTGTCTTCGGCTCGAGTCATCTTCTCGACGGAATTGAGCAGACGTTCAAACGAGATTTGACCGTTTTCATATTGCGTCATCGAGATATTGAATGCGCGAATGGAGGAGTTAACAGACTGCAGGCGCAGGGATTTTTGTTTTACATACAGGTCATACGCTTCTAACGCATTCGTGACTTCGTTGACCGCTTGTAAAACGGCTTTGTTGTAGTTAGTCAACGTCTCTTGGAAGCTGGCATCTTCAAGGCGAATGTTATTTTTTACCCTGCCATATTGGAATATATTCCAGCTAAACGTTGGGCCAATCACCATGGTCAATGAGTCACTAAAACTGAAGCTGTCGCCATCAGGAACGGTACTATCGATACCAATCGAACCAAACAGTGAAAAGCTCGGATACAACGCGGATTCTGCGACGCCAATTTGGGCACTTTGCGCCCGTGCAAGCATTTCTGAGACTTGTAAGTCAGGTCGACGCATGACCAAGTTTGCGTCTATTTTGCTTTGTAAAACGGGAGGGCGAGGCACAATGGATACTTCATCGTTACCCGATAAAGCCAATTTTCGCCCAGTCGATTTAAACTGAGTTTCATAAGCAGTGATACTTTCAGGGATACCATTTGATTCAAGAATGACATCAACCTCTTCGGGCAATACACCTAACAAGAGCGCGAGTGCGGAGCGGGACTGCTTCATCGCGATTTCTAGACCCGGTTGCGCCGCTTTGGTTGTATACAGCTGGTTTTTCGCTTGTTGAACATCAAGTTCGGTGACGTTACCTGAGTCATATTGGACTTGAGTGATGTGCACAACGCGCTCTTGGATCTCGATGTTGCGGCGAGACAACAAAATGCGCTCTTGGTAGGTACGGTAATTAATATAATTGCGTGCTACCTCTGCCGTGATGGTGACCATAATGTCATGGTATGACGCAATCGTTGCATAGTAACCCGCTTCGGCAGATTCAATACCACGAGCGTATTTACCCCATATATCCATCTCCCAAGCCGCATCAAAGGACAGTGCCGCGTTATTAAACCCTTGATCGTTGACGTACGCACGAGCCACATTGCCAGATACGGTTTGTACTTGCGGGTATTGTAAGCCTGTTGTGATACCTAAAAGCGCACGTGCTTGGATGATACGCAAACCTGCCGCTTCCAAATCTAAGTTCTGTTGGCTGGCGATCTCGACTAATTGATTGAGCGTCGGGTCATTAAATTGTTGCCACCACTGCTGCATCTGTTGCTCTGATTGCTGTGTGTACTGCACGGCGCTCTTGAGCGACCAATCACTGGGTAATGCAGACTGCTGTGGATGGACATAGTCCGGTCCCACAGTTGTACAGGCACTGACCCCGAGTAGTGCCAGTAGGGTAAGGCTCGGTTTCGTGAGCTTTGAAATCAACATACCTTCACCTTTAAAACCGTTTCTGACGTAAGTTCACCCAATCGATATCCTCATAGGTCTGCTTGCAATGTTTGATTGCTTCGAACACGTTCCGTTTTAAATTCAGCAAGATATAAAAATCCGCTATCTCTGAATAAGCGTAGTCAGATAAATCAAGTTCACTAAAAAAACCTTCCAATTTATCTTCCAAGACTTGGTAATCTTGACTGTATTGCTCAAACACGGAATCGAGTTCTTCGGTTATCTGATGACTGGCTAACGAGCCTGCCATCAATGGAATAATATTGTCGCTATACTCTTGACGAAGCTTTGTGATAAGGGGGTTCATCGCCAATTTCTTTTCGGCCGACATTAACGTATTGATGTGATTACTCAGCACATCACAAGCGTGGCTGAACGCAGCAATGGCTTGCGGAGTGGTTTTATCAAAGTGCTTGTGATTGATTTTTGAACCCCACACTTTGAGCTTGTGCACAGACACATTAAGCGTCACAAGATGTAGAGCGCATTTCAAAGACGTAAAGTGACGGTTTGGCGGCTTTTGATAGATTGCAAGCAGGCTACGAGTATGCCGGAAATACCGCTCTTTCACCGTTAAAAAAAGGTGCTCTGGCTTTGAACTAAATGGAAAGTAGTGAGCAAAAATGATCATAAATACAACCATATAGAACAAGGTCATGATCGTCATCATAATGCCAAAGTGATACGTCATTGTGTTGTCTAAACCGAGAACGAACAGTCCGATCATGTAGAAAATGGTGATGGGACCATTGAATAGGTAAAACCCAATAAAGGTATAGATGAAGATAAACAGTCCCAGCTCTAACCCGAGATCCAGTTGCGGCAAAATAAATACGTAAGAGGGCACCGCAAACAAGAAACCAAACGTAAACAGAACAAGTAGCAATATGGGATGGACTGGCACAAAAGAGAGCAAGGACATAAAGATGGTTGAGAAAACCACAAATGAATACCCGCCTGGAGGATTAAGGTAAATCCAGATTAACCCTGCAACCCAATAGGTGACGAAGGTCTTTACCGCAGTTTTGAAATTTTCCGCATCCCACCACAAGAACTGACCATTTGCTTTAGGCAGTTGGATATCAAACGAAACACTATGGGTTACCGAGTCGATACAACGAATAGTTTCTGCTAGACGAGAAAGTTGCTGATGCATGGACTCCAATAGATACCCCAATGTTAATGCCGAACCTTTGGTTAGGTGAGGCTTGTTGTCTAGGGACTCATGATTATAGTCAACATTAAAGGGTTGAATGTTGTCAGGGTTCGCTTTGTCATCCCAAGCTTGGTGACAGCTATCAAACAGGGCATTGATTTCATTCTTCGCTTGATCAAAGTTATTGATGAATTCTAGCGCTTCTTGGTGACTAAACTGACTGCGAGCCGCAACAGTCAATTGCTGAGTCACTTGTTTACTAAGGTGCAGCGATAAGCGCCACTCTTTCAAATAAGCCGAGACGTCACTGCATTCCGCACTCACGGTATTAAAGCGTTGCTCTAGTGCATTTTGCGCGACAAATACCTTATCAAGAAGTTCATCGAGGTTAAGTTGAGGAGCAGGGGGGGCCAACGTCATTGCCTCTTCGCTTGGGTTGCCATCTTCTACAGTATGATCGACTTGTTGAGTAAAGTTCTTCACAATCGCGTTGAATAAGTTTTGCTGAGCTTGGTTTAACTGCTCTGTCAATTGTCTGAGGTTTTGCTCTGTTTTGGTTGGGAATAAAAATGTCCCGACGAGCGTGTATACCACCACACCAAACACCGTCATATAGGCGCGATCGATACCGTAAAGAAATGCGCCTTCCGCATCTCCCCCGTTGGACATCATGAGCGTCATAACGCCAGTCAGCATGAGCAAAGTTGGATCTTTTCGGTAGGCGTTGCGGAAGTAAAATATGAATGAAACGACAATGGATACGCTCAGCATGTATAGAAAACGATCTTGAGCAAACCATCCGACAAGCAGCAAACCGACAACGGCACCCGCTATCGTGCCGAGCACACGTAACGTTCCCTTCGCGAGAGATTCTCTGCGACTTCCGGTCGAAGCGATAAGCATTACTGTGGTCGCGGCCGTGGAGGCTTGGGGCCAGCCCATCGCAAAAGGGACCAAGTAAGCCAGCGTGAGGCTAAGCGATACTTTTATGGAGAATTTGATTTTATCATTCATAGTGTCAAAGTCTGCTCGGGCTTATCGTTTTTTCTCTAAAATGATGAATTTATTAATTAATTTGTAATTTTAGAATGTCGTTCTGTCTCCAGTGTGCGGAATGTATCGATAGTAATAATGGGCTTTGTGAACTTATTGTCAGGATTCTTAGCGAACAGAATGGTCAACGAGGCTCTAGCCCTTGGTATGACTCAGTTTTAGATAAAAAGAGCCAAAAATGCGAATATCATGAATTCTCACATGTAAGACATTATCGCTATTGCGGAAGAATACACACTCACCAGAGCACGTTTATCAAACGTGTTTTCTAAGTCTCTAGTCTGATATTTGTTAATGCACATATGCTCATAAAAAGCATAGATCATGAATTCGCAGTTTATGGGAAAGTTTTGTTTTTATTGAAATGTTTTCGGCGGGTTAAGGGGTGGTATTCTGAGAACGAGATACAAAGACTAACGCGATACCACCGAGTACCATCGAGCTTGTCATAATAGCGTGGAAAGAAAAGTACTCCTCCAGAAACATTGCGCCGAGAAGCAAGGTAATCACCGGGACGGAGAGTTGACTGATAGCAGCTTGAAGCAGAGAAAGCTTCTGCATCACTTGATACCACATTAAGTAGCCAACCCCAGATGTCAGTGAGCCAGATACAACCGCAAGCAGGGCTCCTTCACTAGAAACTTGCAGTGAAGACAGCAGCAAGGGAGACACAACCACACTGATGACAGAAGCGGAGATAAATCCCCAAGTGATGCCACTACTTGGAGAGGGTGCTTGTTTACTGAGTGCAGTAAAAACGGCCCAGCAAACACCGGATACTATCATTAATAATGAAGACCAAATATCTGGGCGTGTCGCGGAGGGGAGCATTAACCACACAAACCCGAGTATGGACAACGCGATTCCAAGCACTTCTAATCGATTAAAGCGCTCGCCTTGCCACCAATACATAGTGAGAAGGGTAAGCTGTACCGCGCCAAACAGCAGCAATGCACCAGTGCCCGCGGAGAGTTGTAAATAAGCATAAGAAATAAGGACCGCATAACCAAATAACGAGCAGCCAGAAAATAGGATGAATCGATTATTGGGCTTTTCAGTGCGCAATTTACCCGACATAATCAAGAAAAAAACTAAGGTAACGGCGCCTGAAATTAGGCGAATAAATGTAAAACTGCCTGCATCGCTCAAACCGTCTGCCAGTGCTAAACGGCAGAGCAGAGAATTTGCGGCAAAGGCGAACATGACGATCAGTGTGAGTAGAAAGGTTAACATCCTTGCCCCTAATTGTTGGTGTATCGAGCGAATGTGGCGTTATCGTCATTCAACTGTTTGACAATGCTCTAGTAACAAAACTTACTGGTGTTACACTTTAGTCATGCTAATTAGATAGCATAGGGAAGGAAGACTATGATTTCAATCGAGAAGTACACGCCTCTTCAGCACGATCAAGCATGTGCGCTCAGTGTGTTTGACGAGCAGTTAGCTTACACGGTTTCTGATATAGGGGAGATGCTGAGCTGCGTTACGTCTGATGAAATCCCCCATTTGATAATTCAAGATGGGCAGGTCGTCGGCTTCTTTGTGATGGATTTAGGGTATGCAGACCATTACGATTTTAGCCCTAAGAACGCGATTGGTGTGCGTGCCTTGCTGGTGGATCATCGGTTTCAAGGGCAAGGCGTTGCGAAAAAAGCGCTCTACCAATTGGCTGACTATACTAAACGGCAGTTCCCTACCTTTGACTCGCTCTATCTAACCGTAAACTGTCGCAATATTACCGCCTATCAGTGTTATCTTAAATCTGGCTTTGCGGATACCGGACAGCTGTATTATGGAGGCCCAGTTGGTCCTCAGCACATCATGAAATGCGAGCTTAAGCAATAATTCGGCAGCCATTCGGTCGCCAGTAGCGCATCTAACTATTGAAACAATTCCTTCTTTGACCGTTGCTATTCTTTATCCTGAGAGCAATGACACAGAGAACCGTTGAAACTAAAACTAAAAGGAAAAATCATGATCGATTTTGAAAACTCGTCTGTATTTAAGCTCAAGCCAATTGAAGTAACAAAGGTACGAGATGACTTTCATAAGTTTCTCATTGATGGTGAAGGAGTCTTTGCTGGCTTCAAGACCGTTCGAGATCAAGTGGTGTTTACCAACAAGCGAGTGATAGCGGCAAATGTTCAAGGTCTAACGGGCTCGAAAGTAGATTATACATCGCTTCCTTACAGCAAAATCAGTGCATTTTCAGTGGAGTCGTCTGGCTCGTTTGATTTGGACTGCGAGATAGAGTTTTTCATTAGTGGCGTAGGGCGTGTTCGTTTCGAGATAAAAGGTTCGTTTGACTTGGTCGCTTTCAATCGAATCATCAGTGAGCACGTGCTCGGTTAGCTTAAAGTCAACTCATGCGTTAATCGCTCTTTTTAAGATCCAGCCTCACCAGACTTTGGGAATATTCCTACAACGAGTTTTGTGAATTACTGTTATATTTCATAAAGTAAGCTCACTAATAGATTCGGTGAGACTCCCACGAGAATGATATAAAAAAGAGCGATGATAATGAATGAATTTGCTTTTCGATTGATGAAGTGCGCGCGAACTTATGAAAGTTTTATTGTGGCCAAGCTGGTAGACAAGCAAACCATCGACACGAAAGAGTTGGCTGCAATTGAAAAGGAAGCGATATCTATATTCCCCGAGCTTACCACGCGTAAACAACAAGAGAGCGTGACGGCTGAATTAGAACTGTTTAATAAGGTGTTAAGTAACCTGATTTTAAAAATCGGATTTAGAACTCTGGATAATAGTAGTTCAGTTTACACGCGTTGAGTCGTCGTTTAGTCAAAGGTTTATTCGTCGATTCGCGTATTCAACCGCACACGTTCAACCGCACACGTTCAATCACATAAATAGTGGTATAAAGAGCGTGGTATATACATAACGCCACGCTCACAAGCCTACAAATTACTGCTGACGTCGTCTGCGCCACCAACCGACACAAACTGAGAAGAGAAGCATTCCCGCACCGATGGAGCCTCCACCGCCATTACCGCTTTTTAAAGAGCTTGAATCGTTATTGTCTGAAGTCTCGTCATATTCGGTTTTTTGGCCGGCGCTGGTTTGCGCTTCAATCCATGACGTATAGTGTAATAATTCAGAAAAAACGCTTGGGAAAGAAGGATTCTCACAAACCGTTGAACCGTAGCTAACCACACCGATTTGTTGGTAGTTGCCATTGTCATCTTTATACGTGAGTGGACCACCAGAATCTCCTCGGCAAACCCCAGTATAGTCTCTGTCTTCAAACCCATTGGCACACAAGGACTCTTCAGCGTTATATCCGTTTACCAGTGCAGAACATTCTGAGTCGGTAAGCGGTTGAACTTCGGCCCAACGCAAATAATTCGGTCCACCAGTGTCTTCGGTTGACGTTTGACCGAGTCCAAAGATTTGATAAACCGAACGGTTACTGTAGTCACCAAAGTCTTGTGGCAAGGTAATGGATTGGACGTTGGCGGTGATCGGCTTGGAAAGCTCTAGTATCGCGATATCATTCAGCCAAAGTCTGCTTGCATCGTAGTTTGGGTGAAGAGTGATTGATTTAACATCGATAAACTCATCGACAGAAACATTGTCCATGGTTGGGTTGTCAACCAATACATTTAGGTCGTCTTTGGTCCATCCATCGGTAAACACGCTATCTTCGACACAATGTGCAGCGGTTAATATAAAACGGTCATTGATAATTGAGCCGCCACAAATATTGAAAAATTGTCTCGACCCCATTGTATGGATAATCAACCGGGCAAAAAAAGGCAGTTGATTCGGTGAAGCCTGCTGACCGCCTATGATTGCAGGAGAGAGGTCTCTGTCTGTGGCCGAGTCTTGGGCAACACTGCTGGTGGTTGCTAGAAGGCATACGCCAGTGATTAATACATTCAACAACTTCATAACCCATACCTTTGAGAATCGTACGTCACGTTATTGACCCCAGTCTAAATGCCGTTAAGCAACGCTATTCGCTGGCTAAGTGCGCAGACCGAGAATCAGTGACTTGTAGCAATATTAAATTATAGTAGGAATAAGTTTGAATGGATCACCCTTGCTACTCAATCGATTTTGTATTCATGGTGCACTAAGTAAAGCTAATTTGTGAGGCATTCGGACGTTTTTAAACATCAAGTTACATAACATCTTCATTAAAGCCCATACAGTACCTATTGTTTTAAGTCCGCCGAAATGATTGGGCATGGATACTGTTGATTCTGCTTGCCCGTTTACATCTCTGTACTCCTTGGGTATACAATACTCACTTATTTACGTATTCAAGAGATTCGACAATGGAATTTAAGGTTGATACCCATACCCATACGTACGCGAGCGGTCACGCTTACAGTACCTTGATTGAAAACGCTAAGCTCGCGCAAGAAAACGGTTTACAAATGTTTTGTACTACGGACCACGCAGAGTCGATGCCGGGCGCGCCTCACTATTGGTTTTTCTCCAACCAAAAAATTTTACCTCGCTTCTTAGAGGGGGTAGCGATTCTTCGCGGTGTCGAGTCTAATATTATTAACGCAGAAGGTGAGATTGATATTCCAAGCAGCGTTGACCGTAATCTTGATTGGGTCATCGCGAGCTTTCATGAGCCAGTGTTTACTCCAGCGAATAAAGAAATGCATACTGAAGCGTTATTGAATGTCATAAAAGGCGGACGAGTAGATGCACTGGGTCATCTAGGCAATCCGAATTTTGACTTTGATTTTGAAGTGGTTTTGCAATGTGCGCAGAAACACAACGTCGCGATTGAAATTAATAACACCACACTCAAGGGTAACAGTCGCGTCGGCAGTGTTGATCGCTGCTTTGATATTGCGCAAATAGGCAAAGAATTAGGTGTTTTCTTTACTACTGGTAGTGATGCTCACTTTTGTCATGATGTCGGTAACCTTACATTAGTGGGAGAACTTATGGATGAGATTGGCGTTGATCCCAACAAAGTGATTACTCACACTTCTAAGCAATTTTTGTCGTTCCTAGCATTGCGTGGACGTCAGCCAATTGAAGAATTGAATGCGGCTTTCAGCGAATAAACTTGATTACATTTTTTCCTATGTCCTGTCATTGTTATTGTTTACACTGACGGACTCAATCGCTCAGGTAATTATAAATCTTGAGCTACCAAGCCGACACAGAATTCGGTAGATAAAATCATAAAGCGGAGAAATAAAAATGTTACGTCCTTTAATGCTAGGGTGTGTCATCGCGTTGGGCTCAAGTTATGCAGCGGCAGAAGCGGTAGATTTAAAGCAGAATATGAAGCAGATGAAAATGGACTTTAAACAAGCCGCGGAAGCGTCTGATGTGGAAACCATGAAGTCAGCGATAGACAATATGCAAAATGTCATTGAACAATCTAAGCGCGGAAACTACCCACCAGAAAAGTTTGACACGTATCTAGAGGGCTTTAATAAGCTTACCGTTACCTTAGATAAAATCGATGCTGAGTTAGACGCGGGAAACCTAGACAAAGCAAAAGAGCAGCTGCGTCAGATAGATCAACTGCGCGAAGAGTATCATGATAAACGTAATCCAAGCATTTGGAGTAAGCTATTTGGTTAGGCGAATAGCGTAAACGTAGCATATCAGCGAAGAGAATGTTTTGAGCCCGCGATTAATAATCAGCGGGCTTTTTCATGCCTGTCATTTACGTATAAGCGATGGCGTCTCATCGTTGATAGACCTCTAGTGGCAAACCATCTGGGTCTTGAAAAAAGGTAAACGCCTTGCCAGTAAATTCATCGATGCGAATAGGCTCAACGGCGATATTTTTTGATTCGAGATATTGTTTGACTTGCTCTACGTTGTCCACGTGAAAAGCGAGATGTCGCAGACCTTGAGCTTCGGGGAAGCTTGGCCTTTTGGGCGCATCCGGAAAGCTGAATAACTCGATTTGTGTACCGTTAGGCAAGGCGAGGTCGAGCTTGTATGAATCCCGCGCTCTGCGATAGTTTTCTGCAACAATGGTTAAGCCTAACACCTCTGTGTAAAACTTTTTCGATGTAGAGTAATCGCTGCAAATAATCGCAACGTGATGGACGGCATTAAACATTAGTTTTCCTTAGCTACCAAGTGCTCATTCACAAAGTCAATAAACACGCGTAAACGAGCTGGCATATACTTGGTTTGTGCATATTGCATGGCGATTGCACCATGATAGTTACTCTTGATCATCCAGTCAGAAAGTACTTCAACGACTTCTCCACGGCTTAATGCTTCTTTGATGACAAAGTCATGAAAAATTCCAATGCCTAAGCCATCTTTTACGCCATTCAAGCGCATTTGAGAGTGGTTGACTGCGTAGTGTCCAGTGACTTGGATAGAATGAAATACTTCATCTTTAAAAAAAGACCAAATGTTATCGGTTTCGTTTTCGGCTAGGTAGATGCACTCGTGTTGTTCTAGCTGTGTTGGGTGTTCAGGAATACCGTATTTAACAAGATAGCTAGGTGAAGCGCAAAGCACCAAGTTGGTTTTTCTGATTTCTTTCAAAACCAGATTTTCGTCGGGTTTATCGGTCAGTTTAAATGCGACATCGACACCCTGTCGAAAAAGGTCTATCTCACCATCGGCTGCACGTAATCGTAATTGGATCTTTGGGTAACGTTTAAGAAAGGGCAACACGAAGGTTGGAGCACCGAGTTCAAAAACGCTTCTGGTGCCGCTACCGTTAATGTGCCAGTTGGTTCTGTATGATCTTCAGCTGATAACTCAACGGCTTGTTGTGCCGCATTAACCATGGCAATACTTTGGTCATACACCTTTTGTCCTGCTTGCGTAATGACTAATTTGCGCGTTGTACGTTCAAACAGTTTAACCGATAGCGCTTGCTCAAGCCGGGTGATCAATTTGCTTAATGCGGAAGGTGTGACCCCGAGCTTTTTGGCGGCGGCGGTGAAGCTCCCTTCATTCACGACTAGGATAAATGAAGCAAGATCAGGAAGTAACGCGATGAGTTTTGGGTTAACCATAAATTGTCAGATCTAGACGGTAGAATATAGCGTATTGTCCGGCACAATGTACTTTGGTTCAAGTCCATCAGCTAGCACTCACGCGGTCGCAGACTATGCGCGAGTCAGCGCTATCGATAAACCGCTTTTCCATTTCTTTCTATAGATTACTAGTATTACATACTTGTAGCTCGGGTATTACGTGCTACTTGTGATATTTGATTAACGTGAACTCAGCTAAATAGTCTCAATCGTTAAAATGAAAAAGCATCAACGAAATGCAATCATAAACTAAGGTATGAGTAATTCTAAACTTTGCATGCCTAACATGTATATAAGTGATTATTCTGTATGGTTTTAATTGTGTATAAAGGTGAGTGAGTTTTGTTTTTTTAAGGGAACCCTCCTAAAATTGGAAGCAAGGTCACATAATGGCGTTTGGGTACGTCCAACTGCTGTTTTAATAAGTAATACTAGTTTAGTAACAGAGAGTTACGCTTATCATAATTAGTAACATGGTTAATATTCGACAAGGATTTATACATGAGCATCAAGGAAAAACCTCAGACAGATCGTAGCCGCCGTCAGTTTCTGAAAGGCGCAACGGGCGCAGTTGTCGCAGGTGTCACAGCATCTACTTTTTCTAACGCGGTACAAGCTCGAGGCCATGGACATGGCTGGAGAGGCAATCACTCAGGACATCACAATGAAGATCAATTTTGGCGCCGAGTGAAAAGAGAGTTCGTATTGGACCGTCGTACAACGTATATGAATGTTGGCACTACAGGATCGATGCCAAAACATGTGCTTAAAAATTACGATGATAACAATAAGTTGGTCGCGAAATATCCTTGGGACATGCAAAACAAATTTGGAGCGTGGCCTCATGTAACTGACATGGCAGCGGAAATCGCCCCAGGTTTTGGTGCTGATGGGGATGAAATTATCCTGAGCCGTAATACCACCGACGGTTTATGTACCATCATCAACGGCCTGCATTTTGAAGAAGGCGACGTTATCCTGACGACGCACCATGAGCATATTGCCGCAACGTCTCCACTTAATGTTGTTTCGCAACGTTTTGGTGTAAAAGTCGAGGAGATTCAGCTTCCTGTGTTTACTGGTCACGAAGACGTCTCTGAAGCAGACTATGTTGAAGCATTCCGTCAAGCATTAGAAGCGAATCAAAATGTTCGACTGATCGTTTTCTCTCACATCACCTATAAAACGGGCGCGGCGTTGCCAGCCAAAGCAATTTGTGAACTGGCAAAAGAATACCAAGTACCTACGTTAATTGATGGGGCACATACTATCGGTATGTTTGACCTTGATTTACATGACCTTGATTGTGATTTTTATGCTGGCTCTGGTCATAAATGGCAATGTGGCGCGGGTGCGACGGGGATCCTCTACTTACGTAAAGATGAAGGCGGGGTATTAGGCGGACGACTGAACCAATATTGGTGGGATAGGACAAACCCATTATGGTTGATAAACTCTTCGCTTTCTCACGCAGATTATTTGGGTAAACAAGTCCAACTCCAATACGTAGGTAATGATAACTTTCCGGCGAAGCAAGCACTTACTGATAGTTGCAAAATGTGGGATGAGATTGGCCGTGACCGCATTGAAGAACGAGTCTTATCTCTCGGTAAACTATGCAAAGAACGACTTGCAGAAGCCTTGCCGCAAGCACAGATCTACTCGCCTAATGTGAAAGGGCTAAGTAGTGCGATTACCACTTTCAATCCACTCAATGATGTCACCAACGCAGACGATTTGACTCTATTCCGTGACCGTCTTCGCGAAGAATATGGGTACATTATTCGAACCACGAGTTTCAAATTAAAGAAAGACGATGGGTATGACACACAAGCGCTTCGCATTTCGACACATTTGTTCCATGATGAACAGGATGTGGAGGGATTAGTGCAAGCGATTACTGATCTGTACCACTCTTTCTAAGGGCAAGGTTCCTTCGTATAAAGCGCCCATGTTGGGGCGCTTTACTGGAACATGGATAACGAAGCTAAGGATTCGCGCTATGTCAGTCAAAAAACTAAAACGATCGCTAATGGCAATAACTATCCTAGTGTCGTCGGTCATTGGGTCTCCGGCATGGTCAAGTGATTTGCAAGATATAAAAGAAAGAGGAGTCTTACGCCATATTGGTGTGCCCTATGCCAATTTTGTCTCATACATAGAGCAAGGTGACATGCAGACTTTGTCTGGTTTGGATGTTGATATCATAAAAGGCTTCGCTGAATCACTAGGGGTAAAGTATGAATACGTTCCTGCCCGGTGGAGTAATTTGATTGGTAAACTGACCGGGCAAAACGCGCAATATAAAGACAAACAGGTAGTCTTGGGTGAGAGTGTTCCCATTGAAGGTGACTTAATTGCAAATGGCGTAACCATTCTTGACTGGCGAACTGATGTAATCGATTTCTCGAACGACTATTTCCCCTCAGGTGTTTGGTTAGTGGCCAGAACAGACTCTACGCTTGAACCTATCAAACCGGCAGGCTCGATCGAAAAAGATATTAGTACGGTTAAGCAGTTGATTAAGGGACGAGATGTACTCGCTCTGGAGCATTCCTGCCTTGACCCGAATCTGTATGATTTGTATGACACTGGAGCCAACGTCATCATACCGGATGGCCATCGTCTATTGAATGAAATGGTTCCTGCGATTATGAAAAACGACGCGGAAAGTACCTTGTTAGATGTAGCAGATACTTTGATCGCGTTAGAAAAATGGCCGGGGGAAATAAAAGTGATTGGTCCTGTGTCTGAGAATCAAAGAATGGCGGTCGCATTTCGAAAGGAATCGCCTGAACTGCGTGAAGCGTTCAATCAATATCTAAGTTCAATAAAGAAAGATGGAACATATGATGAACTGGTTAAGCAGTATTATCCATCTATTTACTATTTCTATAGCGATTACTTCGTTGAAGGCAGCAAAAAATAACAATGAAGAAAACGGCAAGTAAGATAACCAGCAGAAAAACGATCACAATAAGCGCGGTATTGGTTGCCATTTATCTCGCTGTGCTTATTGCTATTACAAGTGTTGGTCAAACAAAGCTGAAAGAGTCACAGTATAGAGAATTGGATCTAAAAGTTAAAAGTTATGCCACTACACTGAACAACTTTTTTACCGTTGCAAGTGAGGATATTGATAATTTATCCAACGATAAAACGGTACAAACTTTTTTTGCCAACTTAGCTTCAGGTATGTCGATCGAGTATGGTCTAGGAGCAAGTCTAATAAATTTGAAACACAGATTTGACGGTGAACTAAACGCCAAACTAATCAACGATCTCAACATCTATGACCAACTCACTCTTGTTGGCAATGATGGCAACACCATCGTTGCTGTCGGTCAGTCAACACCGCATCCCGTCGATATAAAACGATTTACATTCAATGAAGAGTATAGTGAAGAGATTTACGCAAGGCAGGCTAATGACTCTGTACTCATACAAGTGATTAAAAAAGTAGAGTTTTCTGGCAAGCCTGTAGGCTATTTAGTCGCTGATCTTAACCAAGATGTTGTGATCGAACACTTAACGAATCAAGAACATGAAGATAGCTACAGCCGATTGTTATTGAAAATCAATGATGTTGAAATGGTGGTGTGGGACTCAATAAGTAAACATACAACCCAGAGTCATGGGAAAAATTATCAACTTAGTAGCGATCATAAAAACCTTTATTTCGAAGTCGCTGTACCGCAGCATCACTTTAAGTTAATGGCTTGGTTTGAACCTTTAAGCTCAAGAGATATTTTTACTTCACGCTTGTTCATATGGGGTTTAAGTGTTTTTGCAATCTTGATCGTTGTCGCTTTGTGTTGCGCCTTTGTCGCTAACAACAACAGGCTAGAACTAAAGATTAAGTTAGAAGAAGAAAAGAAGCGTAAAGATATTCTTTCGGAACAAAACATCAAGCTAACGAATGAAATCGCTCGTCGTAAAGCCTCTGAAAGCGAGCTTGCGTTCCAAGCTAAATATGACACCTTAACCAACTTGCCTAACCGCAGTTATGGCTCTGAAAGGTTATCGCTTGAGCTACAAAGAGCAGCTTGTTGTCGTTCAAAAGTGTTGGTGATGTTCATTGACTTAGATCACTTCAAGCAAATCAACGATTCTTCAGGGCACCTAGTGGGTGACGAGATTCTGAAATTAAGTGCGAAGCGGTTGCGTCAAGTGGCAAGAAAAACGGATCTGCTAGCTAGGATTGGTGGCGACGAATTTTTACTCGTACTGCCTGATCTACCTGATAATGAAACGGCGAAGCGCGTGGCTTCCAACGTGCTATCCGCATTTGTAGAGCCGTTGGTGTTTAACCATCAAGAATTCTTTTTAACCAGTAGTGTAGGTATGTCTGTGTATCCGGATGACGGGGAAACTGCGGAGCAGTTACTTGCATGTGCAGACATGGCAATGTATCGGGTTAAACAAGAGGGGCGTGATGGTTTCTGCTTTTATGATCAAAACATGAACAATGCTCTGCAGCGTTATCTCGATCTAGAAAGTCGACTGCGCAATGCGATCTCGAATCAACTATTGGAATTGTATTATCAACCCATTATCGAGCTAAAGACTGAAAAAATAGTCGGTGTGGAAGCTCTGATGCGCTGGAAGGACGAGAAGTACGGTTTTGTAAACCCAGAAGAGTTTATCTCTATTGCAGAAAAAAATGGTCTGATTCATCAGATTGGCGAGTTTGCTATTAAGCAATCTTGTATCCAAGCCGCGCAGTGGCAATCCATCACGCCTTTGTTTGTCTCGGTTAACTTCTCGAGTGTTCAGTTCCGTTACTGTGAAAAGTTGCTTCAGAGCATTAAAACGAATTTATCAGACTCAGGGCTTCCTGCTGATAAGTTTGATGTCGAGGTCACCGAAAGTCTCCTTTTCAATCACGATACAGAGCTGTTGGATATGCTAAACGATCTACGAACGCTGGGCACTAAGCTCACCATCGATGATTTCGGTACAGGCTACTCGGCACTCAGTTACTTGCAGAAGTTTCCTTTTGACCGCCTAAAAATAGATCGCAGTTTCATGCAAAACATGTTTGAAAATGATTCCGATCGAGAGTTAGTCAACGTGATTATTGCGATGGCAAAAGCGCTGAACTTAAAAATCATTGCGGAGGGGATAGAAGATCGTTGTCACGTAGACTACCTCAACGACTTAAACTGTGAGTTCGGGCAAGGTTTCTACTTTAGTCGGCCTGTACCAGCGGAGGAGTTTGAACTAATGCTTAAGCAAACTCCTTGGCTATAAACCCTTTAAATACAATGCAATAGAAAAGCATTGATGTCATTTGTTCCTCAAGTTCATCAATGCTTTTCCACTTCAAGGGATAATCGCCCTCCTTGCTTTGAATTACACTACACTTAATCGATAGTAGATGGCCTATGACGCCCGTCATATAAAGGCTTTTCAAAACTTGAAACGAGTAAATACTCGCCCAAATAACCAGGAAGGAATTGCGAATGTCTTCTGCATTTTACCAACAGATACAGCAGCAAATTGAAGAAGTGAAGGCTGAAGGTCTCTATAAGGCCGAACGTATCATAACCTCTCAACAACAGGCCGCAGTGAAAATCTCTAGCGGTGAAGAAGTTCTCAACTTCTGTGCTAACAATTACCTCGGCCTAGCCAACCATCCAGCGCTTATTGAAGCGGGCAAAGAAGGCATGGATGAACATGGTTTTGGTATGGCGTCCGTGCGTTTTATCTGTGGTACTCAAGACATCCACAAAGAACTTGAGCAAAAGCTTTCCAAATTTTTAGGTAAAGAAGACACCATTCTTTACACTTCTTGTTTTGATGCCAATGCAGGGTTATTCGAGACAATTCTTGGCAAAGAAGATGCAATTATTTCAGACGCGCTGAACCATGCATCGATTATCGATGGTGTTCGCCTTTGTAAAGCCATGCGTTTCCGTTACTCAAACAACAACATGGAAGAGCTAGAGCAGCAACTGGTTGCCGCGAAAGAAGCTGGCGCTCGCCACATTCTTATCGTGACTGACGGCGTGTTTTCAATGGACGGCGTAGTTGCAAATCTTCCTGCCATCTGCGACTTGGCTGACAAGTACGGAGCATTGACCATGGTTGATGACTCGCATGCGGTTGGTTTTATGGGTAAGACGGGTGCAGGTACACACGAATACCACGACGTTGTTGACCGTATCGACATTATTACTGGCACGTTAGGCAAAGCCATGGGCGGCGCTTCAGGTGGTTATACCTCTGGTAAAAAAGAAGTCATTGATTGGCTACGTCAGCGTTCTCGTCCGTACCTATTCTCTAACTCGGTTGCGCCAGCCATTGTGAATGCGTCTATCCGTGTCCTCGACTTGTTGGCAGAAAGTGGTGACCTACGTGACCAGTTGTGGGAAAACGCAGCGCACTTCCGCGCACGAATGGAAGCGGCGGGCTTCACTATGGGTGGGGCCGATCACGCGATCATTCCAATCATGCTTGGTGATGCGAAAGTCGCGGCCGAGTTTGCTGAGCGTGCACTTGAAAAAGGCATTTACGTTATCGGTTTTTCATTCCCTGTTGTCCCTAAAGGTCAAGCGCGTATCCGTACGCAAATGTCAGCAGCACATTCCCGCGAGCAACTTGATCGCGCTATTGATGCGTTTATCGAAGTTGGCAAGGACATGGGCATTATTTAAGGCTTATGGCCCTAGGGATTCATCCAAAGGGCCTGTAAGTTAAGGTTACCGTATGAAAATTAAAGCATTATCAAAGCTAAAGCCTGAAGAAGGCATTTGGATGACCGAGGTCGATAAACCTGAGGTTGGACACAATGACATTCTGATCAAAATTAAAAAAACTGCGATCTGTGGTACCGACGTTCATATCTACAACTGGGATGAATGGTCACAAAATACGATTCCAGTGCCAATGGTCGTCGGTCACGAATACGTGGGTGAGGTGGTTGCTATCGGTCAGGAAGTACGCGGCTTTGAAATAGGCGATCGTGTCTCTGGCGAAGGTCACATCACGTGTGGTCATTGCCGTAACTGTCGTGGCGGTCGTACTCACCTCTGTCGTAACACCATTGGTGTCGGTGTTAACCGTGAAGGTGCATTTGCAGAGTATTTGGTCATTCCTGCGTTCAACGCGTTTAAGATTCCCGATGAAATTTCTGACGATTTAGCCTCTATCTTTGACCCGTTTGGCAACGCTGTACACACGGCACTGTCTTTCGATCTCGTCGGTGAAGACGTTCTGATCACTGGCGCAGGCCCGATTGGTATCATGGCAGCAGCCGTTGCGAAACACGTAGGTGCTCGTCACGTAGTGATCACGGATGTGAACGAATATCGCCTAGAACTTGCGCGTAAGATGGGAGTGACTCGCGCTGTCAACGTTGCTGAGCAAAAACTTGAAGACGTTATGGCAGAGCTCAACATGACGGAAGGCTTCGATGTTGGTCTTGAAATGTCTGGTAATCCATCAGCGTTTAACTCAATGCTAACGACGATGAACCATGGCGGCCGTATCGCGCTACTGGGTATCCCACCATCAGACATGGGTATCGATTGGAACCAAGTGATCTTCAAAGGCCTGGTTATCAAAGGTATCTATGGCCGTGAGATGTTCGAGACGTGGTACAAGATGGCTTCATTGATTCAATCAGGTCTAGATTTGACGCCAATTATCACTCACCACTTCAAAGTGGATGACTTCCAAAAAGGCTTTGACGCTATGCGTAGCGGGGCCTCCGGTAAAGTTATCCTTGATTGGGAATAACCGTTCAAATAATAATAAGCGCTCCGAAAGGAGCGCTTTTTCTTTGCGATCAATATGTGTGCAAACACAGTAAAATGGCAGGGAGAGAACAACGGTGCTCAGCACTCCCGCAAACTGGCATATTTCTAACATTTACCCCTTCATGACTTTTGCATAATAATTCTCTTGGATGTTCTGTCTGGCACGGGAACTGTTTGGACGGGGCTGCGAAGTTTCCTGTAATGGGATAAAAATAGGCAAAACATTACCAACGAGTTTCGGCAAAATATTCTGATAAATAATCAATCAGTGTACGAACAGTGGGTGACATGTACTTTCTGGAAGAATAGAGAGCATAAATGGTAAGCTCTTCTGGTTTCCAACTTGGCAAAACCTGCTGAAGCTGACCACTTTTGATGTATTGATTTGCGAGATAAGTTGGCTGAATAGCTATACCTGCGCCACACAATGCAGCGTGCAGTAAGGTTGTCGCTTCATTTGCAGTCAGATTGCACTTAACTTCTATTGATTGTTGCGAACCCTCTTTTGTCAAATGCCAGATATGTTGCTGGAAATTTTTATATCCAAGACAAGTATGACGCATTAAATCGAGTGGCCTTGAAATGGTACTGCTAGTGGCCAAATACCCCGGTGAAGCCACTATAACTGACTCACATACTGAGATAGGTTTACCTATTAGGGACGGATCAGGTGCTGAGGCAATTCGGATAGCAAGATCTATCTGCCTTTCAGTCAAGTCGGCGACTGAGTCTTGCAAGTCGATATCGATATTTACATCGGGGTGCTCCGACATAAAGGCTTGAATAGCTGGCACCAATTGAGCATAACCAAATGACATGCTGGTTGCCAACCGAACTGTTCCCGACAATTTACCACTGATGTCTGCCAGCCCGCTTAGGCTTTCTGCTTGCCCAAGCCATTGTTTAACTTCTTCCAGACATGTTTCGCCCGCTGTTGTCAAAGAAACTTTTCGTGTAGTTCTATGTAACAAGCGGGTATTCAGCCAAGATTCCATAGTCTCAATGTATCTCGTTACCATGGGACGAGACATATTCAGTCTGTCTGCTGTAGAGGTAAAACTGCCAGTCGTTGCGACATCAACAAATACAGTTGCAGCTGTTAGCCTATCCATATATTTGATCGTTTTAAGAAATAATAATGTTCAGTTTGGTGTGTTTAAATGAACATGTCAATTCCTTATTATCCTTTCCGTCCCCAAACACATTGAATGAGAACGGTATGAAAAAATTAACTTTAATGGCTGCATCTATCTTACTGGCTGCAAACGTAACTGCAGCAGAAAACACACCACTCACTTTTGATATTTATAACGCTGACGAGAACAGCTTCCACATGACCTCAACATTAGTCATCGGTGAGAGTGAGGTTATGGTGGTCGATACAGGCTTCACCAAAGCAGATGCTCTACGTATTGCCGCAAAAGTTCTTGATAGTGGCAAAGAACTCAAGACTATTTTTATTAGTCAGGCTGACCCTGATTATTACTTTGGTGCAGAAGAACTACATGCACTATTCCCGAATGCACAAGTGCTGAGTACGCCAGCAGTTGTAGAGACAATTAAGAGTAAGCTAAAAGGTAAATTAGCTTATTGGACGCCAATAATGGGCACGAATGCGCCCGTTGAACCCTACGTTCCACAAGCTATTGAAAACAACACTTTGACAGTCGACGGACACAAAATCGAAATTCGTGGCACTCAAGGCGAGCAAGCTCATCGTCCTTATTTGTGGATCCCATCTAGCAAAGCTATTCTGGGTAATGTTGCTGTATACGGCAATCTGCACCTATGGATGGCGGACGCACAGTCTGACGAGAGTCAGAAAGCATGGGCTGTACAGTTAAAAGAAATGCAAAGTCTGCACCCAGAGTTGGTCATTCCAGGGCACATGAAAGCGGGAACTAAGCTTGATGCCAGCACGATCAGTTATTCGCTAAACTATCTGGCAGACTTTAAGAAAGTGAAAAAGAATAGTAAGAATAGCATTGAAGTGATAGACAAAATGACCGAACGCTATCCTGATGCAGGGCTGCCGATGGCTCTACAGATTGGTGCGAAAGTACATATGGGAGAAATGAAATGGTAAAAGTACACTACTTTTTCGATCCGATGTGCGGTTGGTGCTATGGTGCGACTTCTCTGTTAGCCGCAATGGCAGCTAACTCTGAAGTTCACTTGGAGTTTCACCCTGGCGGCATGATTGACAACAAGGCTATCGATCCCTCTTTTCGTAAGCATATCCTCGAGCATGACGAACGCATTGCTAAATTGACGGGAGCGACATTTGGAGATGGTTATGTTCAGCGAGTGCAAAGTAACGAAGAAGTGGTTTTGGACTCCTTTATCACAGCACGAGCCATTCTTACGGCAGAACAATTGGGCCTCTCGCCGTTAGAAATGTTGAAAGCCATTCAGCATGCTCATTATGTTAAGGGTAAGCAGGTCAATCATCCTGAAGTGCTCAAGGAACTAGCAGTTAACTTAGGACTAGAAGGTACACAGTGGCATAAAGCGATGAATGCAAATGTAGGTATTGAGCAGGAAGAAATAAATAAAAGCCAACTGCTGATGCAGAAGCTACAGGTTTATGGGTATCCAACGTTGATCCTTGAAGTTAACAATAAGTTGATAAAACTTCCTCACACTGAGTTTTACGGCAAGCCTGATGAGTGGCGACAGCTTGTTGATAGCTATATCCGAAGCAGCTCAATGAATCCCTAGGCAAAAAATTTTGCTGTGCCATAGAACGCAAAAGAGTTGCCATCTGGCAACTCTTTACTAACTGTATATTCAATTTGATTAAATTTTTTTAGTGTTTGATTCGCACTTTTTTTAGCTTAAACCAGATCTTCTTTCTACTGTTATTTCTCAAAGTAATTCCTCCAAAACAACACCTGTTTCACCATTAGCAATCCTTTGAAGAAAGCTATTCATTTTTATTCTTTTATTGATTATAGTTTTTTTATTTCGAACAGAATCATTTCTATTAATTCTATTCTGATTTTTAAATGTTTGATTAGGCATATCATGCTCCTTATAAAATTTAAATTAAGGTGCGCTGAACATAAGTATTATTTTAGGATAGCGAATTAAGGGAGATTACAGAGAGAAACTTGCTAGGGATGACGCTGGAAAACTTTCTTATATTTTATCTTGAAACAACTCTTTGTTAGAGCAACTACCTTACCACAAAATGACAAGGTAGTTTAAATTCAACTTTAAGGCTAAATGGTCGTTACATTTTCAGCTTGAAGACCTTTTGGTCCTTTGCCTACAATAAAAGAAACCTTATCACCTTCAACAAGTTTCTTAAAACCATCGCCTAAAATGCTTCGGAAATGAACAAATAGATCATCACCATTTTCTTGAGAAATAAAACCGAAACCTTTAGTTTCGTTAAACCACTTTACTGTACCAATTACTTGATTAGACATATTATGCCCCTTATGAAATTAAAATTAAGGTGCACTGAACATAGGTATCATTTTAGGATAGCGAATTAAGGGAGATTACAGAGAGAAACTTGCTAGGAATGACGCTGGAAGACTTTCTTTATACTTTATCTTGAAACAACTCTTTGTCAGAGCAAGAGCCACTATACAGACTTATTTAATTAAAGATAGCTTTATTTTCAATTTAGTTCATCCATACAAGTTTAAAGTTTTTGTAACAATTTAGCTTAGAATCCGTAGATGGAAGAGTATGTCCAATTCCTTCTATCTAAAGTTCTTCAGTTTATCTATGGAGAGCTATCTATGGAGTATGGAGAGGGACGCACCATCTCATTAAGTGCGTTTCAACCATTACTCAAATTCATAACCATCTCTAAGTAGGGAGTGAAGTCGGGAGTGGCTTATCTAAAGTCGAATTCATTATTCTTTAAGGGGTGCAGGAATGAATAGGTTCCGTTCCATGAAGCGCATACTTGATGTGATAGGCATCTATATATTGATAGTTCAGAAAAGTATAACTATGACAACCTTCTCATTTTCTGTCGTTCTAATTGACATTAATGCTGGATTGTTTAATTTACCATCATAAAACATGGTAACGATTTCATAGTGTGTATGGCAACGATAAAAGAAGTGGCAAACTCTGCAGGATTATCGGTAACAACCGTTTCCCGCTACCTGAATAATCATCCTTATATTTCGGATGAAAAGAGGCTGAAAATTGAAAAGGCAATGGCGGATCTGGACTATCAACCAAGCGCTGTTGCACAGCAAATGCGTGGGGTAAAGGCTTTTCATATTGGTGTTCTAGTTTCCCGTATTACTAACCAATATTACGCAGGATTAATTGATGCTCTTGAAGTAACCGCGCGCAAGTTTGGCTATTCCATTTTAATTATTCAAAATCACAATAGTGAAGGGGAAGAAAAACGCGCTCTTGAGTTGTTGAAGAAAAAAATTATTGATGGTTTGGTTTTATGCACTGTAGAAAGCGATATAGATACTCTAGAAAATTATGTTAAGCATGGCCCAATAGTCTTGTGCAACACTCATTTATATAATACCAATATTCCATCTATCCATATAGATGATGAGCAAGCAACAGAAGAGGCGATAAACTATTTAACCGGAAAAGGGCATAAAAGAATTGCTTACTGTACCGGAGGTGATTTCACATCACAAAGCCATGGTGCTCGTCGGAATAAAGGCTTCAAAACCGCGATGCGAAAAGCAAATCAGAATATTGATTATGACCTAATATTTCGCCATGTTCATACACTTGAAGATGGAGAGAAGATCGGATCACAACTAGCTAGTATGAAAAATGAGCAGCGTCCTTCTGCCGTTTTTACAGGCAGTGATGAAGTGGCCTGTGGGGTTATCAACATACTAACAAAGTCAGGCATTAACGTACCCGATGATATTGCTGTAATGGGGTTTGATAATCAGAAGATTTCATCCCTAATTTCTGTGCCAGTTACCACGGTACATCAGCCTGTAGATGTGCTAGGGAAGTTTACGATGGAATATCTATTAGCGGCAATTGAAGGAAAAAGTTACGTTTATGATACAGGTATGCTTAAAACCAATATGGTTATAAGAAACTCAGCCTAAATGAATTGAGTCCTTTTGCTTAGATGTATGATATCGATATCATGAGCTTTTTTCTTGCTTGTGTGGTATCGATATCATATTTAACATGAAAATATGATATCGATACCATATAGTAATAAGGAATGATAAATGTGTAAAAACGAGACGGAAACATCTGTTTGGTGGAAAGAGGATGTTATTTATCAAATCTATCCTAAGAGTTTTCGAGACAGCAATAATGATGGAATTGGCGATATAACAGGTATCATAGAGAAGCTTGATTACCTTAAAGATCTTGGCATCACTATGCTTTGGGTATCACCTTTTTATCGTTCACCAATGGCGGATAATGGGTACGATATTTCAGACTATTACGATATAAACCCTGATTTTGGAACGATGAGTGACTTTGATGTACTGATCGAGAAGGCAAAATCTAAAGGAATAAAAATCATGGTTGATCTGGTTATCAACCACACCAGTGATGAGCACGAGTGGTTTCAAAAAGCGATCAGTAACCCTTCATCAAAATACCGAGATTACTACATCATTAAACCAAGTAATAATGGGTTACCACCAAATAATTGGCGATCAATTTTTGGTGGAAGTGCTTGGACGAAAATTGAGGGTGAAGATAACTATTACCTGCATGTTTTTGATAAGAAACAACCTGACCTAAATTGGGAGAATCCTGCCCTGCGTCAGGAAATTTATCGTATGGTGAACTGGTGGCTTGATAAAGGTATTGCAGGTTTTCGTATTGATGCCATTACTTTTATCAAGAAAGATCAGGACTTTGCTTCAATACCTGTTGATGGGGCTGATGGTTTGGGCAGCATAAAATATAAGTCAAGAAATCGTCCAGGCATCGAGGAGTTTCTATTAGAGCTTAGAGAGAATACCTTTGATTGTCATCCTTGCGTTACTGTTGGTGAGGCTCCCGGTGTATCAAAAGATGATTACGGCAAGTTCATCGGCCAAGATGGCTTTTTCAATATGATATTCGACTTCCATGCTGCTGATCTTGATGTAGAAAGTGGAACGGAGTGGTTTAAAAGAACTCAGTGGCAAACCAAAGATCTGAGAGAGCATTTGTTTTCTACTCAACATGCGTTTCAAACTCACGGTTGGGGAACAACATTTATCGAAAATCACGACCAACCTCGTGCACTGTCTAAGCTAATAAAAAATGCTAACTATCGTGATCAAACCGGTGCAAAATGTTTGGCTGTTTTATACTTTTTCTTACAAGGCACACCATTTATATATCAGGGACAAGAGATTGGAATGACTAATTTCAAGCGCGAGTCCATCGACGAGTTCGATGATATTTCAAGTATCGATAACTATCATCGCTCAGTACTTGAGGGATATAGTGAAGCAGAAGCGTTAGAGTTTGTTAATCTTCGTTCCCGCGATAACAGCAGAACACCGATTCCTTGGGAAAATACAATTAATGGTGGGTTCAACAAAGGCTACCCAACTTGGCTTGGACTTTCGCATTCAGAATACACCATCAATGTAGAAGATCAAATAAAAGACCCAGAGTCGGTACTTAACTTCTATAAATCGATGATAAAAATTCGTAATCATCAATATCCTGACGCATTGATTTATGGAGAGTTCGTGTCTTTGGATACAACAGAAAATATTATTGCTTATAAGCGATTAGGAAGTAAAGAGACATTCTTTATCATTACTAACTTAAGTGACGAAATAGTGCCATTTACCATCCCAGATGGAGATATACTGCTTAATAACTATAAAGAAGTATATTCAAAACTACAACCTTACCAGACTTTACTCATTAAGGGATTATAAAATGAAAGATTATCAAAGTACTGCTGAAGAAATCATAAGAGAAATAGGGAAGGATAATATTATTTCAGCTGCACATTGTGCGACCCGACTAAGAATTCAAGTTAAAGATCGAAATATTATTTGTGATGAAAACGTGCAAAAAATTGATCAGGTTAAAGGAGTGTTTTATAACTCCGGACAATATCAGGTTATTTTAGGTACAGGCATCGTAAATAAAGTATACGAAGCGTTTATGGATGTCACACAAACTAAAGAAGTAGATCATAAAACGGTTGCTAACAATGATGCAGGTAAATTAAAAACAGCACTAAGAAACCTTTCTGACGTTTTTGTACCTATTGTTCCAATATTGGGAGCGACAGGTCTCTTCTTAGGACTTAAAGGCGTGTTATTCAACGCTACCGTCTTAGGAATGATGGGAATGAGTCTACAAAATGTCCCTGAAAGTTTTACCACAATAATGACTATTCTCTGCGATACAGCATTTGCCTTTCTCGCGGCATTTATTTGTTGGTCAGCTTTTAGAAAATTTGGAGGTACACCTATTATCGGCTTTCTCATTGGTCTAATGCTAGTTTCGCCAGCTTTACCCAATGCATATGCCGTAGCATACGGTAGCGCAGAGCCTATTTATGTATTCGGATTTATTCCTTTAGTGGGGTATCAAGGGTCTATATTGACAGCCTCATAACAGGATATATTGGTGCTAAGCTTGAGCTTTACTTCCGCAACATTATGCCACATTCAATGGATCTGATTTTCACCCCTTTTGTCGTTATCATTCTGTCGGTGGCCTCTGCTTTATTAGTGATGGGACCATTAGTTAAAGGGTTTGAAAGTGTTGCAATTGAAGCTATTCAAGGCTTTTTACAATTACCTTTTGGTATCGGTGGTCTTGTGATCGGTTTCCTTTATCCAATTGCAGTGCTGACGGGGATGCACCATATGTTCATCATGATTGAAACTTCTTTAATTGCAGGCACAGGCTTCAATCCGCTAATAACGGTTTGCGCTATGTATGGATTTGCCAATGCTGCGGTTTGTTTAGCTATTTCTCTTAGAACAAAAGATACGGCTTTTAAAACAGCAGGGATCTCTGCAACAGTTACACAGTTGTTAGGGGTATCCGAGCCTGCTTTATTTGGTGTGGTTTTGCGATCCGGTATGACTCCACTGTGCATTATGTTGTGTGGCTCTGCTCTGGGTGGAATGGTCTTATCACTACTTTCGGTTAAGGCTAACTCATATGGTCTTGCGGTACTACTTTCTCCACTCATGTACATTTATGATAGCTATCAAGTACTCGCTTATATTACTGTGGGAATATTGGTGTTTGCGTTCTCATTCTCTGTAACTTATATGGCTGATAAGTTATTTGTCTTCAATAAGAAAAGTAATGGAAAAGTAAATACGGTAATTTGATTGTCAGTTAAAGAAATCTAGTAATCATATTTCATAATTAAAAATTAAGACTTAACAATTAAGGGTTTTATCGAGTATCACCCTTGGCCTCTCTACACCTAAAAAACGTTAATTAATGTTAAAATATAAAATGGAAGAACAATGATGAATATTTTAAATATAACTACAGCTAGTCTTTTAGCTTTATCCTCTATGAATTCATTTGCGGATGTAAAAGTTATAGATAACGAAAAAGGTAACTTTTCAATTGGTGGTAATGTCGAAATTAATGTGAATTTCCAGGACCGAGAATCTAACGAAAATAACGACACTGAATTTAACCAAGATGGTCGTGTTCTCATAGAGTTTTCTGGAGAGAAATATACGAACAAGAATTATTATGTTGGTGTTAAAGCACAACCCCTGTTTGAGAGTACCGGTAATATCGCCTTAGATGATGCTTATTTTGAGTTTGGTAAAAAAGATATTTGGTCCATTAAAGCTGGCCGCTTTGAGACTTACGATATGTTTCCTGTAGGATTGGATGTCTTCTTAGACTATTCAGGGGATACTGCCAATGACTTGTACACAGATGGCTCGGCATATTTATACCAAATGAAAGAAGCACGTGGCCGCGGTTCAGATGGTCAAATAATGTATAACCATAAACTCGGTAACATCTATGTTGAAATCGGTGCAATGCTGGGGGATCGTTCAAACTTATTTGACGGAGGTGTTGGTGGGTACTACCACGGCCAACAGATAGACTCAGCAAAAGATACTATACTACTTCGACCTGTATTAGCTTATCAAATGGGTGATTTTCGTCTGGCAGCTTCATTCGAAAAAAATTTAGTTTCCAATTCAATTATGGCTAATGGCATTGATATCTCAGACCGTACAGGTTATGGCTTGACTGGTAATTGGACTAGCGGCGATTGGGTCGTAAATACAAACATTGCATACTTAGATGCCGTCGATGAAAACAACTTATCATTAGGTGCTAACGTACTTTGGAATGACCTAGGCTTAGGTTATGTATACACAACTAACCAATATGAAAACAAAGATTTCTCAGCTTGGGCTACTGGTGACGTGAACGTGTCCACTGTGTATGCATCCTATGCAATTCGCAACGTGCTAGAAGTAACGGATTTCTCCATTTTAACGGGTACTTACTACTCTATGGTGGATAACAAGTTGTCACAACAAGCAAGTACATCTTCATTTACTGAAAGTGACGATTTCGGTGTGCGTGTTCGGCTGTTCTACGTATTTTAGTGTGCTCGTGTTTTAAAATTATAAAGTGAGTAACGATAAATTTAATACTATCAGACAGGTGGTATTATAAAAAACGGTCTGGCGTACCATTGCCGGACCGTGCGCAAAACTCAATGAGCCTTATCCTTGCCATGCAACTTTAGAACTAAGTTAAGAGATTTTTCTATATCTGAGATAATCCATAATATGTTAATTTAGCAAAGTCACTGACACATTACTGTTCCTAGATCTGCCAGCGTGATCAAAGCTAGTGCGTTTTCGTACCCATGGTTCGTTAGAGCTGGGACTCATTAACAAACAATATCAGTGAAATTTTAATATACTTTCTTAAGGTTATTTCTATAACACTTCAGTCAACGTGACTAGAGGTACGCGAGGTGATACAGCATTCAACGCAACTTTATGAATCATCGCGTCAGTAGTTGTACAACAATCTTCAATAATTGAAACTTTATATTTTTCTGCTTTCTTTGATATAGCAGTATGCGTGACACAATTTTGTGTCATCATCCCACATATCAGTAACTCATCAATATCAAACTTTTCCAATGATTCCCCTAAATGAGTTTGATAAAAGCTGTCTGCATGCTGTTTTTGTACGACTTCAGCATTAGGGCATATCGCCACTATTTCTGGGTGAATATTCGCTCCTTCACTACCTTTTTCAAAGAAAGGTGCCATTCCTTTTGGGGCCGAAGATAAATGTTGGATAAGAAAGACCGGAACATCCTGCCGGTTAGCTTTAGCAATTAATTCTTTAATGTTTATCAGGGTTTTATCTGTATTCCATAATGGAAATTTACCTTTAGGGAAGTAATCACTTTGTATATCAATGATAAGTAATGCAGTTTTGTTCATTTTTGATTTCCTGTTGCTTTAACTTTTGGTTAAGGAAAATTATGAGCAACTTGCTGTACTCTTTTTAGAGGTTAAAATGACATAAAAAGGGCAAAAACCGACAAATGTAGAGAGTCGTATGACCAAAATATCCATTGGAATTTGTGAGTATCCTTCAGTATTGAAGTCAGCAGTTTATGGCCTTGAAGAGATGTTTTTGCTTGCAAGTAGAGTTTGTCGGGAACAGGGGGTTGAGGTCCTATTTGAGCCAGTCATTATTCCACATGATGACCTGATAGAAGATAGTTATACGGTTGTTTTGCTACCGCCAGCTTCAATAGATGATTATTACTTAGCCCCTGAAACCAAACTTATTGACTGGCTCAAAAAGCAGTACGCCAAAGGTACCGTTCTATCAT
The DNA here is from genome assembly GCF_000830505.1 of Vibrio mytili. GTDB lineage: Bacteria > Pseudomonadota > Gammaproteobacteria > Enterobacterales > Vibrionaceae > Vibrio > Vibrio mytili. The sequence continues at coordinate 98,843 of NZ_JXOK01000049.1, forward strand.
CTGCTTGTGCGGGGGTATTTATTCTGGCCGCAACTAACTTGCTTGGTACGAGAGAAGTGACAACCCATTGGGCGCTAGCAGACACATTTGCCAGAATGTTTACGGAGATTCCTCTTAACAGCAACAAGATATTGATTGATCACGGTGACATAGTGACGGCGGGCGGTATGATGTCGTGGTTAGATCTCGGGTTTGAACTTATCTCTAAATATTCATCTCCTAGGGTTGTAAGCCAACTTGGTAAAACACTTGTTATAGACACCGCGCAGAGAGAACAGAGCTATTATCAACAATTCAAACCATCGTTCGCTCATGGTGATTTGGTGATTGTTTCGGTTCAACAAATCATGCATCAAAGTTATACGGCACCGTTATCGATACATCAGTTAGCGAAGCAAGTAAATCTTACTGAGCGTACTATGCAAAGACGGTTTCTAAAGGCCACGGGATACAACCCAAATCAATATTTGCAGCGTCTCAGAGTGCAGAATGCGTGTGACTACCTGGAAAGTACAAACCGCTCATTTGAATGGATAGCTAATCAAGTCGGTTACGAAGATATCAGTGCATGTCGAAAGGTTTTTATCAATATTGTTGGATTAACTCCACGAGAGTTTCGAAAGAGGTTTTCCTGATTCTTGGTGAATAGAATCTGCTCCTTGCTGATCTTGCGCAACAAAATGGTGAGTAATCTGCGCTAGAAACTGTAACCCTCCCCAAAAACTATCCAACATATATGTCAGGCAATGTCCCAAAGCGCCTTGATTTTTTGTTCATAAACTTGCGCTTCTTCCAGCTCATCCTATGCCATCTTTTACAAGTTCCAGCTTGGGTACTTCGTCTTCGCTACTCACAACAGATTCAATATAGCAGCCTAACTTAGAGTTGAGAAAATCATCAAACGCGCAGTAATACCCCATTGTAATCCAAGTGCTTGGGAGAAGAATTTATTGGGTTCGATTAGAACCATAAAGTGTTTCAGACCTTATGGCTTTAATCGTTTTACCTGTAGATGAAGGCCAATAACTACGAGAGACAAAGCCACTTAAAGCACTAAAAAAGCAGTTTCCCCTACAACAATTTTTGTTGTTGAAGCCCACGAATTTGTTGTGGATACACGAGCCTTCTTAAGCAATTTTCCACATGCGATATGAGGCATTATCTGTGTATTGATTGCCTCAATCTTATACCAGAATTGAGAGGTGTGGTGGTTGGCAAAAAGCTTTTTTTGAAGTATCAGGCTGTGCTTTTAACCTCATGTTGGCTTCTGCACCTTTCAAGCTTTTCAAAAATTCTTTCATTTTAGTTGTTGGCTTTTTGATTATATATGCACAGGAGTAATAGTTCTGATGTAAATAAGTCATTTTACTCATACATTTATTTCCATGATATTAGTGCGGTTATTTAAGCCCGAAAGTTTTCATATTAAACAGGCTAATGCGCACAAAATCTTGGGTGGTTGGCGCGTTTGATATGAGAATTAATCTATTAGAGGAACAATCTATGACTAAGCTAACCGATGACATCGTATTCCAGTCAGGAGGCAAGCTTCATAACCGAGTCGTCATGGCTCCAATGACCATTCAATCTGCGTTTTTCGATGGTGGTGTAACGGATGAGATGATCAATTACTACGCTGCTCGCTCAGGTGATGCTGGTGCGGTAATCGTCGAAAGTGCGTTTGTTGAAAAATATGGCCGAGCATTCCCTGGTGCACTTGGTATCGATACTGATAGCAAAATAACAGGCTTAGGTAAGCTCGCTGAAGCAATTAAAGCCAAAGGCTCAAAGGCTATTTTGCAGATATACCACGCGGGGCGTATGGCAAACCCAGAGTTCAACGGAGGATATCAACCTATCTCGCCAGTCCAGTTGCAGCTTTGCGTGATAATGCGGAAACGCCATTGCAAATGACCCAAGAGCAAATCGAAGAGATGATTGAACGCTTTGGTGATGCCGTGAATCGAGCGATTCTTGCTGGTTTTGATGGTGTCGAAATTCATGGCGCAAACACTTATCTAATCCAGCAGTTTTTCTCTCCGCATTCAAACCGCAGAACCGACAAGTGGGGTGGAGATATTGAGAAACGCACGACGTTTCCGTTAGCCGTACTCGCAAAGACAAAAGACGTTGTTCATGCTCACGGTAACCCCGATTTTATTATCGGTTACCGATTCTCTCCAGAAGAGATTGAACAGCCAGGTATCCGCTTTGATGACACTATGTACCTGTTAGATAAGCTTGCGACATGTGGCTTGGATTATTTGCATTTCTCTATGGGGAGTTGGTCACGTAACTCAATTGTGACCCCAGAAGACCTAGAGACGCTAATCGACAAGTACCGTCATCTGCAATCTGAGACTTTAGCGAAAGTGCCAGTGATTGGTGTTGGTGGAATTGCTCAGCGCAGTGACGCTGACAAAGCCATTGAACAAGGCTATGACATGGTAGCGGTGGGTAAAGGCTTCTTGGTTGAGCCAACTTGGGCAGATAAAGCGCTTAACAACGAGTCGTGTGCCGAGTTTGCAGACATCGCGCAACAAGAAGAGCTGAAAATCCCAACACCACTATGGGAAATCATGGACTATATGATTGTCGATAGTGCAGCCGAGGCTATGAAGCACCAGCGAATTAAAGAGTTGCAGAGCGTACCTATCAAGTTTAATGCAGGTGAATACACTGCGTATGGCCGTGGTCATAATGATGACTTACCTGTGAAAGTCACCTTCTCTGAAGACAAGATCCTCAATATCTTTGTCGATTCATCAAAAGAATCTGATGGTATTGCAAACCCTGCATTTGAGCGCATCCCTCAACAAATTCTAGATGGTCAAACTCTAAATATTGATGTTATTTCAGGTGCAACAGTTAGTAGCCAAGCTGTGCTTGATGGTGTTGCAAACGCAGTTGATCTCGCTGGTGGTAACTCTGAAGCTTTACGCTGTAAGGCAAGAGAAGCGGTAGAGTGGTCAACAAAGACTATTGAAGAGACGGTTGATATTGTAGTTGTTGGTGGCGGCGGTGCGGGTTTAAGTGCAACATTAACCGCATTGGATAAAGGAAAGTCGGTCATTTTACTTGAGAAGTTTCCTGCTATTGGTGGTAACACAGTACGTACCGGTGGCTGGGTAAATGCTGCTGAACCAAAGTGGCAAGGTGATTTCGCTGCATTACCAGGTGAAAAAGAGACCTTAATGCAGCTGGCAAATACACCTGAGTCTGAATTTGTTGAAGAATATTTAGCAGACTTTAGAACGTTGAAGTCTCAGTTAGATGACTATTTTACAGCTCTAGAGAAAGGTAAACCGTATCTATTCGACTCAGTTGAATTGCACCGTATTCAAACCTATCTGGGCGGTAAACGTACCGATCTAAATGGTGAAGCGATTTATGGTCAATATGATCTTGTAGAGACGTTAACGTCTCGTTCAATGGAATCGATCGATTGGCTAACTGAGAAGGGCATTGATTTTGACCGCAGTGTCGTTGAAATCCCAGTTGGAGCATTATGGCGTCGAGCACATAAACCAAAACGTCCGAAAGGTGTTGAGTTTGTTGACAAGCTATCAAAACGTATTCAGGAGCAGAACGGTCGAATTATCACTGATACTCGTGCGACTGATCTTATCATTGAAGATGGCAAGGTCGTTGGTATAAAAGCGGTACAGGCGGATGGTACAAAGCTTACCCTGCATGTGAATAATGGTGTAGTAATGGCTTCTGGCGGCTTCGGTGCAAATACGCAGATGATCAAGAAGTACAACACATATTGGAAAGACATTGCTGACGACATCAAAACGACTAACTCACCAGCACTAGTAGGTGACGGTATTGAGATTGGCGAAAAAGCGGGGGCAGAGCTAGTCGGTATGGGCTTTGTTCAGTTGATGCCAATTGGTGATCCAAAATCGGGCGCTTTGCTGACGGGCTTGATCGTGCCACCTGAAAACTTTGTGTTTGTTAACCAACAAGGTCAACGTTTCGTTGATGAGTGTGGTAGCCGAGATGTGTTATCTGAAGCCTTCTTCGATAACGGTGGTCTCGTTTATATGATTGCAGATGAAAATATTCGTCAAACTGCAGCAAATACTTCAGATGAAACTATCGAGCGAGAAATCAAAGAGGGAATCATTATTAAAGCGGACACCATTGAAGAGCTAGCAGAAAAAATTGGTGTGCCTGCAGAAGCATTGTCGAACACCATCTCGCGATACAATCATTACGTAGAGCAAGGGAGTGACCCTGAGTTTAATAAGAGTGCATTTGGCCTAAAAGTGGCTAAGGCTCCATTTTATGCGACACCACGTCAACCGTCAGTCCACCACACTATGGGCGGCTTGAAGATTGATATGCAGGCGCGTGTAATTGGTAAAGATGGAAATATTATCAAAGGCTTATACGCAGCAGGTGAAGTCGCAGGTGGTATTCATGCTGGTAACCGTTTAGGTGGCAACGCACTGATTGATATCTTCACCTATGGTCGTATTGCTGGTGAAAATGCAGCCAATCTTGTGTAACAGCATATCGGTACATTAGGCCAGACAGAGGGAAGCTTTGCTTCCCTCTTTATTTAACACTCAATGACGATATGACCATGAAAAGCTATAGCGCAAGATTCGAAATGATGGGGACCTTTATTGATTTGGTGGTTCACCATCAAAACGGTGAGCAGCTCATTAAAGACGCGTATATTCAATTAAAGGATTACGCGACTCGATTTACGGTAAATCAAGCAGATTCTGAGTTGATGCGTGTCAATCTTAACGCAGGTATCGCGCCTATCGTTGTTGCCCCCGATCTGTTTGAGCTTATTAAACTAGGTAAACATTATAGCGAAGATGTCAGTACCCCCTTCAATATTGCAATTGGCCCTTTGGTGAAAACGTGGCGTATTGGGTTCCAAGAAGCGACGGTACCGTCGCAAGATGTCATTAACGAAAAGCTGGCCTTAGTCGACCCAACTCAGATCATTTTGAATGAGCAACAGTACTCGGTGTTTCTCAGCCAAAAAGGAATGGAAATAGACTTAGGCTCGATTGCAAAAGGTTATTTTGCTGACCAAGTCATGCAAAGGCTGACAGAAGCTGGTGTGGATAACGGTTATATAAGCTTGGGAGGCAATGTGCTAACGATAGGACATTCACCAAACAACCCTAATAAAGCGTGGAACGTGGGTATTCAGAATCCATTGTCCCAACGGGGGGATGTGATACGTATCGTACCGTTGCAAGGCATGTCGATGGTAACGTCTGGCATCAATGAACGTTTCTTTGAATCCAATGGTCAGCGTTATCACCACTTGCTGGATGGGAAAACGGGAATGCCGATTTCAACGGATATCGCGAGTCTAACGATTGTTTCCAAGAAATCCGTTGATGGAGAGATCTGGAGTACTGCCGGTTTTCTTCCTTCGGCTTCACAATCGATCAGCTATCTAAACACTATTGAAGGTATCGAGGCTGCAGTTGTCTCGACACGAGGGGATGTAATGACGACGGATGGATTAATAGACATACCGATCAACTCCACTCTGCTGTTTGCTGGACAGTAATCAACGCTTACCTCACCGGAAAACGAAAGCGAAGGTTTTGGCTTTACGGTGCGGGTGTTTGTTATTTACTTCTACTTAGCCACAGTTTTAATGGGGAAAGTCGATTGTTCCGTCTGGTTGATTTGGAAAGCGGGCTTGGCCACGGGCGTTTCCGCTGGCTGGTGTCACCATTGTGCTGGCTCTACTCTTAGATTGGTTACTGGTAAGCCGAATCTCCAAGCTGAAAGTTGCATTCAGTTAAGTGAGCGACTCAGTAAGGAATGGATATAGGTCAGACATCGTCTGGCCTTTGTTCGTTCATAATAAAGCGAGATAGTGCTCTTCGATGTGACTTCCTGTGAACATTACGATAAGTAGGAAAACTATCAATTACATCCCGAGAAGCGTAAGGACAAAATTCTTTTGCAATCATAGATTTCACTCTATTACAACGGTGTTGTTCGAGATTAATATTGTGATTCTTAAAAACGTTACTTGATGGAATAAGGAATCATTATGAACAAGTCACTCATCGCGTTGGGCTTATCTTTGCTGTGCGCAGGTTCTGCGAATGCGGCTCATTGGAGTTATGAAGGCAATCACGGTCCTGAGCATTGGGGAGAGTTCGCGCCAGAGTGTTCTAAGGGAAAAAACCAGAGCCCGATTGATATTCAGTCAACGACAAAAGCGGAGTTAGCAAAACTTCAGTTGAATTATCAAGGAAAAGCAGTCTCACTCACAAATAACGGTCATACGTTACAAACCAGTATCGAAGGTGAAAATAGCCTTACGGTAGATGGTAAGCAGTTTGATCTTAAGCAATTCCATTTCCATACACCGTCAGAAAACCATGTAGACGGAAAGTCTTACCCACTGGAAGCGCATTATGTACATGCGGATGAACAGGGAAATCTAGCGGTTGTTGCGGTCTTTTTTAAACGAGGAGAAGCCAACCCGGCTCTTGCCAAGTTGTTAGAAAACGTTCCGGTTAAAGACAGTAACGTGACGATTAAAGCGCCATTTGACGCCAGCGCGTTAATTCCAAGCGACCAGGACTATTATCGATTTAATGGATCGTTAACCACTCCTCCGTGCTCGGAAGGTGTGCGCTGGTTAGTGCTTAAAGACGCGCAATCGATCTCCGCAGACCAAATTCAACAATTTGAAAAAGCGATGGGTGCAAACAACCGTCCAATCCAAGCATTGAACGCTCGTATGATCTTAACCCAGCAATAGTGTTGTTTCAGAAGCAATATGGCTAAAGACCAGATAGCAAAAGCCCACTCACTAAAACAAAAGTGAGTGGGCTTTTTATACGTTACCTAGTCCTTGCTATAACTACGTCAATAAACATTAAAAACCATGGTCGTCTTGATCGGCAGCGTTGGTCATTTGGATAGGGTCCAATTTCAAAGTCTGAGTTGGGAACGCAATGTCCGCATTATGTGTTTTGATGATATCGATCACTTGCAACAGCACATCTTGTTTGACTTCATGATAGCGAACCCAGTTCACCGTTTTGGTGAAGGTATAAATAAAGAAATTTAAAGATGAAGGCCCAAAGGCATCAAAGTTGACGATAAGGGTTTGGCGTGCGTCGATATCTTTATGATTCTTTAGCATTTCCCTCACCGCCGTGATGATTTCAGGCATCTTTTCTGCGTCGCTGTAGCGAAGCCCTATTTTTTCGTAAATCCGTCTATTCAGCATGCGAGATGGGTTTTCGACGACAATGCTACTGAACACTGAATTGGGGACATACAATGGTCGTCTATCAAACGTGCGGATAATTGTCATACGCCAACCAATGCGCTCCACAGTGCCTTCTATCTCTCGATCCGGTGAACGTACCCAGTCACCGACTTTAAATGGTCGGTCAAAGTAAATCATCATTCCGCCGAAGAAGTTAGACAGTAAGTCTTTGGCGGCAAAACCAACAATTAAACCACCGACTCCGCCAAAAGTGAGTAAGCCTGATAACGAAAGACCAAAGGCTTGCATCACCGTTAATACGCCGAGTGTGACAAACAATAATCGTGTCACTTTGGCAACAGCTTGTACTGTGGTTTCGTCTCGCTTCTTGTTCTCTAGAACATACTCTTCCACATTGGTGATCAGACCCATGACAATCCAGATTAACACGCTGATGACAAGAATCAGTTTGAGTGTGCTTAACCAGTTGAAATGACTTTTCATTTCACTTTCTAACACTATGCCAAGTGAGACAGTTGCGGGCCAACACCAGATGAGAGTACTGATAGGAGTCTTTAATGCGTCGAGCAACATGTCATCCCAATGGAATGGGGTTCTCTCGACGATTACTTGTAAACGAGAATGGAGCAGCCGCCAAACTATCCAAGCTAAAAAGCTAGCGATGGTGATGAAAAGAACACTGCCACTCCAGTTTTGGCTATGAACGTGGATGAAGCTTTCTAATTCGGTAAACCATTGTGTCATAAGTAAGTTTCATTTGTGACGAATCATGGAAGGAAAGGTAACAGATATTATCGGTTCACCCCAGTTATTTTACTTTATTGTCGCGGTGTTATTTCTGGACGTGAGTCGCAGTGCAGGCATGAAATTTTACTTATACCCAAATGACTTCAAGATGCAGGATTCAGAGCATTGTCAGTGACATGCTCCCGAAGGGCGAGTTGACTTGGCTCACTGCCTTTGTTGACGATTTTGGATTTAGAACCACTAGATCTTCAAATCGTTGCCGCGTCTGTGAACCAAGTCATTCTCGCTGAACCTAGCATCTTGAGGTTATTTGGGTATACAACAAGTAATTATAATTTCTCTGACTTATCGCTAACATTCTCGTAAAGTAAGTGTGAGAGGGTAACGCGACTGATTTTATGGGAGGAAAATATGGAATTTAGTGAGCAGGATAGAAACGCGCTCTATGACATTTGGATGTCACAAAAAGCCAAGATGCATATCACTCAAATGGAAATGGCGAAACGCCTAGGTTTGAGCTTACATGAATTTTCTGGTTTTTTACGCGGCAACTCTCCGCTGACGCTAGGTTTTATTAAACAGCTATGCGAGCAACTCCATGTTCGTCCTAGCCAAGTGATTCCTTCGTTGACAGAGCGAGATTTATCTGTCGCTGGCAGTGTATATTTGCAGAACAGAGTGACCGTGGATGGTGACATCAGCAACGTGTTTGTTGAAGGTAACCAAGTGGTTATTGAGTACGTACATCAGGTTGCTTAATCACTTACGCTAAACATAAACCTTACCCAATGCTCTATGTCTTTTCGTTACATGATTTGCGTTACACTTTTTAGTATTGGACTTAAACGGTGAAAAAAAACGAGCCGAAAGATGGCTCGTTTTTTATTTTTTGTCCGTGTCAACTTGAGTGTTCGAGTTAATTGAACGCGTTTTTATGATGGTATTTTTACTAGAGACTCTGACGAAAGATCAGAAATACGCTTTGCGCCGGTTAATGTCATCGCGACTCGCATTTCTTTGTCGTATAGATCGAGTAAGTTCTCAACGCCTGCACCGCCTTGAGCCGCCAACGCATAAACAAATGAACGGCCCAGCAGAGTACAGTCAGCACCCAGTGCAAGCATACGAACAACGTCCAATCCGGTGCGAATGCCAGAATCCGCAAAGATCTTTAGGTCGCCTTTTACTGCATCTGCGATACTTGGTAAGGCCTTTGCGGTAGAGAGGACACCGTCTAACTGACGCCCACCGTGGTTGGAAACCACAATGCCGTCGGCCCCAAATCGTACTGCGTCTTTTGCATCTTCTTCATCCAGAATGCCTTTAATGACCATCGGACCGTCCCAAAAGTCACGAATCCACTCTAAATCTTTCCAAGAGATGGAAGGGTCAAAGTTCGCACCTAACCAGCCGATGTAGTCTTCCAACTTGGTCGGTTCACCGCGATACGTTGAAATGTTCCCTAAGTCATGCGGTTTACCCAATACTCCGACATCCAATGCCCAGCTTGGATGAAGCATGGATTGCAATACGCGGCGCATTGCGGCATTCGGCCCACTCATACCAGAATGCATATCACGGTAACGTGCGCCTGGTACGGGCATATCAACAGTGAACACTAGTGTTGTCACGCCGGCGGCTTTGGCACGTTCCAACACGTTTTTCATGAAACCGCGGTCTTTCAATACGTACAGTTGAAACCACATTGGGCGTTCGATAGCTGGCGCGACTTCTTCAATCGGGCACACCGAAACGGTAGACATGGTGAACGGGATGCCTTTTTTCTCAGCGGCCATTGCGGCTTGCACTTCGCCGCGGCGGGCATACATACCTGTTAAGCCAACAGGCGCAAGAGCAATCGGCATCGCCAGTTTCTCACCAAAAATTTCGGTTTCTAGACTCAAGTCTGCCATATCACGCAGAACACGTTGACGCAGTGCGACGTCACCTAAATCGTCCGTGTTGCGCTTAAGTGTGCGTTCGTCATACGAGCCCCCATCAATATAGTGAAACAGAAAGGGTGGCAGTTTCGCTTTAGCGGCCGCGCGATAATCGGTAGAAGCGGAAATAATCATAGTAAAGTCCTAGCGTATGTTCTGAATAAACCAATTGATAAACCGTTTATTCATTTGTTCGTTTATTCACTTGTTCATTGACACAACCATCTCAAGTGAACGATGTATTGTTACGATGGTTGTGTCGAATTTGATGCAAAGTGATAATGCTCAGTGTTTGAGTTAATTCAACAGGGTATTAAGACACCATTAAGGCGTCGCTAATTTGGAATCCGTATATCAAGACCATGCCTATAATTCCCGTCATTACAATGTAGTAGAAAGTTGGAATGACCGTTTTGCGTAACGTTGCTCCCTCTCTTCCTAGCAGGCCTACCGTCGCAGATGCGGCAACCACATTGTGAATCGCAATCATGTTGCCAGCCGCTGCGCCTACAGCTTGCAGTGACACGACCATTGCGCTTGAGATAGACAAGGTTTGAGCGACTTCAAACTGGAATTGACTGAACATCATGTTTGATACGGTGTTAGAGCCGGCGATAAATGCGCCCAGTGCTCCCACCGTGGCACTTAATGCAGGAAATGCAGCACCAACAAGATCAGAGGCAAAGTTCGCGGTGGTGACGGGCATGCTGGTAAGGTCTGCTCCATTAATGCCTGAGTTGATGAAGATACGTACCATAGGGATAGTAAATATCAGGACAAAACCTGCGCCAATCAGTGTCTTGCTGGATTCGCCGAAAGCGGCACGCAGCGGCTTAGCACTGCCGTTTTGCAATACAGCGGCAAGAAGAGCGCAGAACACTAAAATGCCACCAGGTAAGTACAAAGGTTGAATAGCGGCGCTTACGCCCATTTCACCGAGAATGTTGTTGAATGAGATGCTGATGCTTTGTAGAAAGCCTTTAAACTCTGGGCTCACACGGCTGGCAACAAGAATGACGGCTAGCATGACATAAGGAATCCACGCTTTCACCAAGCTCATTGGCTTACCAGGGTTATCTTGTATGTCGATTTTGAGCGAGCCTAACCATTCAGCTGGCCACTTATCTTCGCTTTCAAAATTCCAAGTTGATTTTGGAACCAAAAAGCCTTTTTTCGCTGCAGTTACGACAATGGAAAGCCCAATGAGACCACCAATCAACGATGGGAATTCAGGACCGAGCAATACACCGGTCAGTGCGTAAGGCACGGTAAAGGATACCCCAGCAAAGAGGGCAAATGGTAAAATATCCAGACCCTCGCTCCAGCTTCTGTTTTTGCCAAAGAAGCGCGTCAGCATCATCGCCATGAGCACCGGATCATAGTACCGACTACCGCGTGGATAACGGCGACATTGGCGGTTATCTGTTGTAAATACGCCTCCCACGAAGAGCCTTGCGCAAGTAGGTTCTCAGTAATGTTATGCGAATCCAGCCCTTTGTTTACACCGACAATAATCGGCGTTCCGACCGCTCCGAATGACACGGGCGTCGATTGAATCATCATTCCCATCAAAACTGCGGCAAGCGCCGGAAAGCCAATCGCGACTAACAAAGGTGCCGCGATCGCAGCAGGCGTGCCAAAGCCAGATGCGCCTTCAATGAATGAACCAAAACACCATGCAATAATGATCGCCTGAACGCGACGATCGGCAGAGATATCGGTAAATCCATTGCGGATAGTGGTGATCGCGCCAGTGTGCTTTAAAGTGTTGAGTAAGAAGATGGCTCCAAACACGATCCAGAGTACAGAAACAGTAATACCTAAGCCTTGGAATACGGAAGCCAGCACACGAGTGACTGACATATCCCAAAACAGTAAGGCGATAGCGACGGTAAGACCGAACGCAACTGGCATGGCTTTTTTTGCTGGCCAGTTGAGACCAACCAATAAGATGGCGGCAACAACAATTGGCGAGAATGCCACTAGGGCAAGTAGGGTTTCACTCATTGGTACTTCCTTTGTCCACAGACCTATCAAGCAGAATGAATCTGTTGTAGAGGTGACTTTTGTTGTAATGGTTTTGTTAACGTGGCGTGAATCTACCCCTTTATTTTTTGTTGATATAGGGAAATAATGAAAATAATTAATTCCAAAAGTGACATAATAGTATGCGAGCAGACGACTTAATCCTGTTTTCACAGGTCATCGAACTAGGCAGCTTTAGTAAGGTTGCAGAAGTAAATGATCTTACAAATTCGGTAGTTAGCAAAAGAATTGCAAGATTAGAAGAAGAGATTGGGACTCAGTTATTATATCGAACAACGCGTAAATTGACCTTAACGGAAGCTGGAAAAGCTTTGTTACATAGTGCGAAAAATGTGAAGCAAGCCACTCAGGAAGCCAAAGACGCTGTGGCTGGGTTCGGTGAGAATGTGAGTGGACACATTAAGATGTCTGTCCCAACTATTTCTGGCGATTTGATTCTTGCCGATGCGGTGGCGGAGTTTTGCAACCTGCACCCCGGATTAACAGTGGAAATGTCATTAGACAATCGCTTTGTTGACCTTGTCGCTGATGGCTACGATCTTGTTATTCGAACCGGATACCTCGAAGATTCCAGCTTAATCGCTCGGCATATATTGGACTCGCAATGGGTAGTATGTGCCTCACCTTCTTACATTGCAAAGAATGGTAAGCCGATTAAACCAACGGATTTAACCAGCCATAATTGCTTGCAATACGCTTACCAAACGACGGGCGCATCAGAGTGGGAATTTAAAGGTCGCGAGGGCAATTATATTGTTAGGGTCTCGGGATGTTTTTCTACCGACAATGCAACAGCATTGCGTAAGGCTGCGATGGGAGGACACGGTATCGCTTATGTGCCTCGATGCTTGGTGTATCACGATATTCGGAGTGGGCAGTTGGTGGACATTTTTCCGGAGCTGGTCGGTAAAAAACTCGGTGTTTATGCCGTCTATCCATTTACTCGACAGCCTCCGAACAAAGTTAAACTACTGATTGAGCACATTCGTGAGCGCTATTTGACCATCTCTCATTACTTCTAGACAGATCAGATATTTACAAATGTTTCAATCTTTTCGTTGAAAACAAAGAGGTGTCACTTAAAGTATGGGTTGAGAGTGAATCTCAACTCACCTAACTCTTCCCTATTAAAAACAAATAACCGGAGTGACACGGACGTTATGCATTACCCAAAAACACGTAAAGATTCTGTTGTGGACACCTATTTTGGCCACGATATTGCCGACCCTTATCGGTGGTTAGAAGACGACCGAAGTGAAGAAACCGCCCATTGGGTTTCGAGCCAAAATGCGGTCACATTTGATTACCTAGGTCAGATCCCATACCGAAGTAAAATTCGTGAACTTGTGGCCAAAAGCCAGAACTATGAAAAATATTCTCAGCCTTTTATTCGCGGAGATTATACCTACTTTTATAAAAACGATGGCTTACAAAACCAGAGCGTACTTTTCCGTCGTAAAGGTGAAGACAATAAGGCGCAGGTCTTCCTTGATCCCAACACGTTTTCTGAGGACGGAACCACTTCGCTGGGCGACGTAAGCTTTTCTAAAGACAATCGATACGTTGCCTATTCTATTTCTGAAGGCGGTAGTGATTGGCGAAAGATTTTTGTCATTGATACAGAAACGAAGGCGCAGATCGAACCCGAAATTGTTGATGCAAAGTTTACGGGCATTTCTTGGTTAGGTAACCAAGGCTTTTACTACGCGAGCTACGATAAGCCGAAAGGCAGTGAACTTTCGGCACGTACCGAACAACATAAACTTTATTACCATCAGCTAGGGACACCGCAGTCGGAAGATAAAGTGATTTTTGGTGAGTTGGACTCACAAATTCACCGCTACGTTTCCGGCAGAACCACCACCGATGATCGCTATTTGATCATATCCGGAGCGGAATCTACGTCGGGTAATCGCCTGTTTTGTATCGATCTTGAAGACGCATCTCAAAACATTGTGACACTGAGAGAGACAACGCAAGGGGATACTTTCCTTGTCGACAATCAAGGCAGTACATTATTGCTATACACCAACCTCGACGCTCCAAATGGTAAAGTTGTGAGTTACGATACTCAAACCTCACAATGGGCAGAGGTTATTTCGGAGCAGGAACAGCCGCTAGAAATCAGTAAAGGTGGTGGCTATCTATTTGCGACTTACATGGTGGATGTCCTGTCAAAAGTACAACAATTTAACTATCAGGGTGAGCTGGTTCGTGAGTTGCGTTGCCAGGGCAAGGTACGGTATATGGCTTGTCTGGAAAAACTGAAGAAACCACGCTCTACTACACGTTCACCAATTACGTGACGCCACCTACGATATTCTCTTTTGATACCGAAACCGGAAAATCTGAGCTTTATCAGGAGTCCAAAGCGCCCTTTGAACGTAGTGAATATCTGTCTCAACAGGTGTTTTACACCTCCAAAGATGGGACACAAATCCCGATGATCATCGCTTATAAAAAAGGCATAAAGTTGGATGGTCAAGCGCCAACCATACTCTATGGTTATGGTGGTTTTAACATCAGTTTAACCCCCATGTTTTCTACTAATGTTGCAAATTGGCTAGAGTTGGGCGGTATCTACGCAGTTGCGAATATGCGCGGTGGCGGTGAGTACGGGAAAGAGTGGCACGACGCGGGTACTCAGCAACAAAAGCAGAATGTATTCGATGACTTTATTGCGGCGGCTGAATACTTGATAGACCAGAACTATACCAGCCCCAAGCGTTTAGCCATCCGTGGAGGATCCAATGGTGGCTTGTTAGTTGGCGCATGTATGACTCAACGTCCGGACCTGTTTAAGGTTGCGCTTCCTGCGGTTGGCGTTCTAGATATGCTGCGCTATCACACGTTTACGTCGGGTGAAGGCTGGAAGTATGACTACGGCACGTCTGAGCAAAGTGAAGAAATGTTCCAGTATTTAGTTGGTTATTCGCCACTACATAACGTCAAGGAAGGCGTCACTTATCCAGCGACGTTGATTACTACGGCCGATCATGATGATCGCGTTGTCCCCGCACATTCGTATAAGTTTATCTCCGAGTTGCAAGAGAAACAGCGTGGTGAAAATCCGGTCTTAATTCGGATTGATGTCAATGCCGGGCATGGTGCAGGTATGCCGCTGAGTAAGCAAATTGACCTGACGACGGACATGTATGCGTTCACGCTCCATAACATGGGCGTTCAGTTACTCTGATTGAGCTTCACATCAGCATCTGTTATGGATTGCCGAAATGAAAAATGCCGCGACAGTGTCGCGGCATTTTTCTGGTTGGGGGGAACTCAAGCCCAATCATCTCAACGATGGAGGAAATGTCAGGTTGACTAAGCCTAACTCTTGAACCAACCGTCTCGGCGGCCAAACCGAATGGCAGCTATACCATTTTCGATAATACTTATTAAACTCTAGCTTATGATTGTTAAAATTGGATGAACGTAGGCGCGGTTGACTCGATTTTCATGACTTTCACTCTCAAATCAAATACTAATCACTATTCTATTCAGTTGTAAAACTGAGTGTTGTGCTGTTCTGCAGCACTCATCATTTGCAAATATAAAAATTTTTCGTGCGCACGGGTAACCTGATCCAGCTCGATCATCCACGTTGCATGACGTTGAGCCGCGCAAAATGCCGCCATGTGTGCAAGCAGATCTTCGCTGTGCTTGGCGAGATATTGTTCGGTACGACGAACCAGTTCATGGTTTTCTAACTGCAGGAATTGGAGTAAAGCGTACGTTTGATTCAGTGTTGAAAAAGCAGCACGTTTTAGACCTAACCGGTTGAAGAGCTCCGATTGAGCGATGCTTGCATCTCGTAGTCCGCTAATCAGGCAGACAAATTGACATGGCTTGGTATGGTTATCTTCTAAGGCATGATGAACGTGATTGGGTAAGTGCTCAAGGACGTCTTCATACAACCTCTGGGCTTCTGGCCAGTGGCCTTGGTGCATCAATTCCTGTGCTTTTATATATCGCATCCAACACTGCTCAATATCCATGTCCATATCCACTCTTTTGATTTGTTTTAGATGTTAAATGAAATTGATTATCAATTGCAAGTGTATTTTATGGTTACTTTTATACACTGGCATTGGCTATAAATTGTCCAATCAAACTGGGGTGTAAGGTAAATCACTTAAAATTAAACAAATAATCTCTAAACTCAATGGACGACAATAAAAAAAGGAAAATGGATATGGCAATACTAAAATTGGAACGTAGTCAGCTATATTCTGTCGCGGCATTAGACAATATGCCGTGTAAATCGACCAAAGAGTTACCGCCTATCGATGAAATTGTGGGTCAGGAGCGCGCGCAAAAAGCGGTCGAATTTGCAATGTCCATTAAGGAAAAAGGTTACAACATCTACGCTATAGGCCAAAACGGACTCGGCAAGCGTACGATGATATTGCGGTATCTAAATCGTCACAAACATGATGCAAACTCACTGTTTGATTGGTGTTATGTCGCAAACTTTGAAGATATTCGTACCCCCAAAGTTCTCAAACTCCCTTGTGGGGTGGGACACAAGCTCCGGGTTGATATCGAGACCTTGATGGGGAAATTACTTAACGCCTTACCTTTAGCTTTTGATAATGAGATGTACTTTAGTCGTGCAGAGCGATTAAAAAATCAGTTAGCCAGTAAGCAACAGAATGAACTTGAACGTATTAGTCGGGAGGCGAAGGAAAAAGATATCAGCCTGACAATTACCCCTCAAGGCGATTACCAATTTGTCGCGATGAATGGTGATGAACTACACACGGAAGAATCGTTTGATGAGCTCAGCAAAAAGGAGCAAGAACAATTCAGTGACAGCATTGATGAACTCGAAGTCAGTTTGCGCTCTATGGTTCGAGAGCTAACGGAATGGGAAGAGGCATACAGTGACAAAATCAAGAAACTTAATGATGAAGTCACGCTTGATGTGATCACTCACTTTATTAAAAAGCTTAAAGAAGATTACGCTCGTTACCCAGAAATCAAAGCTTATCTTACTGAGTTGCAAAAGGATATTGTCGAAAACGCGGATATTTTTCTCGACGAAACGGGTGAGCAAGGCGAAATTGCTGCCGCGTCATTAGACAAAAAATTACCACGCCGATATAAAGTCAATGTATTGGTCAGTCGTAGTAACAGCGATTTTCCAATCGTTGTAGAAGAAAACCCCAATTATCACTCCTTGTTTGGTTCTATTGAAACGGCGACGTTTAAGGGCACGGTATTTACCGATTTCTCTCTCATTCGTGCAGGCAGTTTACACAAAGCGAATGGCGGAGTTTTACTGATGGATGCGCAGAAAGTACTGGAACAGCCTTATGTGTGGGATGGTTTGAAGCGTGCTATTCGTTCACGCCAACTTAGCCTCACATCGCTTGAGAAAGAAGTCACCTTAACCGGTGCTGTCTCTTTAGATCCTGAGCCGATCCCACTCGATATCAAAATTATCCTATTCGGCGACTACCGAACCTATCAGTTGTTACAGCACTACGATCCGGAGTTCAGTGAGCTGTTTCGCGTCACGGCAGATTTTGAAGATGAAATGAAGCGAACTCCTGAGTCTGAACTGCATTATGCAAGATTTATTTCTAGTGTTGTTAATGATAACAACATGCTGCACTGCGACAGAAAAGCCATTGCGCGGATTATTGAGTACAGTTCGCGCCTATCCGGCGATCAAACCAAGTTATCACTGCATTCGGCCAATATCGCGAATCTGCTGAGAGAATCCAATTACGTCGCGCGTCAAGCAAACTCTAATATGATTCGTACTGGTCATGTAGAAGAAGCGATGAAGAACCAAGAAATGCGTGTGAGTCGATTACGCGATAACGTGATGGAGACCTTTGTTAATGGCACGACACTGATTCGTACCGAAGGATCAGCGATAGGGCAAGTGAATGCTCTCTCGGTATTGAGTACCAGTGATTATATGTTTGGTGCACCAAACCGGATTACGGCTACTTCGTGCTACGGTGACGGCGATGTTATCGATATTGAGCGCAGCGTTGAACTCGGTGGCAGTATTCACTCCAAAGGGGTCATGATTTTGTCCGCGTACTTATCTGCTGTATTTGGTAAAACCGCTCGGGTTCCACTTACAACGACCATTACGTTTGAACAGTCTTACGGTGGTGTGGATGGCGATAGTGCGAGTATGGCAGAGCTGTGTGCGGTAGTGTCTGCATTTTCAAAGCAACCCAATCGACAAGATATTGCTATCACGGGATCTATGAACCAGTTCGGTGAAGCACAGCCAATTGGTGGGGTGAATGAAAAGATTGAAGGTTTCTTCGACGTTTGTGCCATCAAAGGGCACCATGACGGTCAGGGCGTCATCATTCCGCGATCTAACGTGCATAATTTAATGTTGAGAGCAGACATTCTGAAAGCAGTGGAAAGAGGGGAGTTTCACATTTGGGCGATCGATCATGTCACTGAGGCCATTGAATTATTTACTGGTAAAGTGGCGGGTGAGCCAACGGAAGAAGGTACTTATCCCGTACATAGTATTTTTGGCCTTGCTCAAGCCAAGCTCAATGCATTGAGGAAGTAGTCAATATTGAAGCGTGCCATGGCGCGCGTATACCCCGCTTACTATTTGGTATTGGCGGGGTATTTCTGATATCGCTTTTTTGCAAAGGCTTATGGCTTAAGCATCAGTTATAGCTTGAGCGACAGCTTGGTACCATCGAACTTGAGGTGGCTAAGTAAACTTTTTGCGTTTTCCTTGCCCGCCTCATCAAATTCTACCCCGTACCGTGCGTAGTGTGTTGACTTTTGAAGGTTACAAATACGTCCGCTTATAGGCGCAAATACGAGATTAGTTTTTGGTACTATCAACTCCAATAGCACTTTATCGTCGACTTGAAGCGGGCGGCTTATAGGGTTGGTGACAAAGCGGCAACCACTGCGGGAAACATCACGTAATTCACACTCAACACGGTAGTCGCCGATGTGCGCATAGGCTTGTAAATTGACCTCATAGCGCACTTCTTTTCTCAGTTGATAGACCTGCATTGTCGAAGGTAGGCTGAGTATTAAAATTGGGTAGGGGTCACTCAATCGGTGTTGGAGCTGAGCTCGAAAAGGAATAACTGCACCTTCACCTCTTTGTGAGTATGCTTTAACGGTAATCCAAAATCCTTCCTGAAAATAAAATTTCAAGTCTTCGTCCGATATATTTGGGACTTCTATTAATGCGGTATGATTGGTATGACAGCCGATAAAGGTGCTAGTGGTGATGAACTTTGTGCCTACGGGGGTGGTCACATTTAATGAGACTTCACTGCCGTGTTCCACCATTGCCATTGCATCCGTGCTATTTAGTGTGGTGGCCTGACGTTCCTGAGTCTGCTTGCTGTGCAGTGCTCGTTTACCATCTCTGGTATTGATAATCGTATTTCTCATTATTATTGTCGTTATTTGTTAGTTGACTGATATGACATCGCATCCTAGCGCCCGATTTATTTTATTCAGTGATATAGTTTGTTTCAATAAATCTCAACAAAAAAGGTGATTAAAGTTATGCAAAAAGTGGCCCATGACGTTAAAAATTACTGCTTTTGGGTTGGACTTAATCCAGAATATAAGGCAAAAGTTGAATACAAAATGGTAAATGGTGTGATGCATATCACATCGACTTATATTCCCGAGCCGATGAGAGGAAAAGGCTGTGGCAAGATCATGATGGAGCAGTACTGCCAGAAATTGAGGCGTTAGGGTACAAAATTTATCCAGTTTGTTCTTACGTTGCGCACTATATTGAGAACAATAAACAGTGGGCAGAACTTTTAGCTCCGGAGGCTTGAGGATCCGTTCTTTGTATCAAAATATTGGTGATGAACTAAATCTAGGTAAGTTCATTTGCAGTCAAGTTATTCAGTCACTTTGGGGTGGGTATGGTGAACTGGTTCGGTTACGCTTCTCTAAATGTTCGGTGATTGTGAAACATGTAAAACTACCCAAACCATCTCAACATCCGAAGGGCTGGAATACCAATCGCTCACACTATCGAAAGCTCCATTCTTATCAAGTGGAAGTCAGTTGGTATGAACATTTTAGCCAGCCTATTGACGAGCGCTGTCGAATACCAGTGGGATTAAAATGTTTTCAGACAGGCCATGAGTGGTTAATTGTGATGGAAGACTTGGCACAAGCGGGCTTTACCAAAATGATCCAAAACGCGACCCAAACCCATTTACATGCTTGTCTGTATTGGTTGGCGAATTTCCACGCGCGTTATATCGGGGTTCGTGGCGAGTGTTTATGGCAGATTGGTACGTACTGGCATCTCGCGACTCGCCCCGATGAACTAAAGGCATTAGAAGATAGGAATCTAAAAGAGACGGCTGTTTTAATTGATCACACCCTTCAACAGGCGAAATACACCACTATCGTGCACGGTGATGCCAAGTTAGCAAATTTCTGTTTTGACGACGAAGAGACGTCAGTTGCCGCCGTAGATTTTCAATATGTTGGACATGGTTGTGCAATGAAGGATGTTGCACTGTTTATGAGCAGTGCAGTCGCTCCCGAAGCTTGCGCTGAAATGGAAGACTGGGTACTTAATACGTACTTCTCCGAGCTGAACCAAGCACTCCAAATCTATCAACCTCATCTTAATCCGGTAGACGTTGAGAGAGCTTGGCGTCCACTTTTTGCTGTCGCTTGGGCTGACTTTCAACGTTTTATCAAAGGTTGGAGTCCTGAACATTGGAAAGTTAACCCCTACACTGAAGCCTTAACGATGAGAGCGATTGAGAGTTTGACAAAGTAGTATCAGTGAATAGATGAGACAGCCTATCTGCAAGTGGTTGAAATACGTTGGACGTTGCGAGTTTGTTGCATATAGAGCTATCATGATGACTTCATCATTCAAGGAATCAACATGAATACCTCATCTCAAGGTTGGAGAACACCACATAATTTTCTGTTATTGGTTTCTATTATCGTACCGATTGTCTTTTCTACATGGATGGCATTACTCAATAACTTCGTCATTGAAAAAGCCAATTTTGATGGTGCAGATATAGGATTGTTGCAAAGCGTTCGCGAAGTGCCAGGGTTCTTAGCGTTTACTGCTGTGTTTGTTTTGCTGTTTATTCGTGAGCAACGTTTTATGTTAGTCGCGTTGGCGATGCTAACATTGGGGACTGCGATGACGGGGTATTTCCCCACGCTGTACGGATTGCTGTTTACTACATTGCTTATGTCTACGGGCTTTCACTATTTTGAAACGCTCAAGCAGTCACTATCGTTACAATGGCTTTCGAAAGATGAAGCGCCAGAAATGCTCGGTAAGCTGATTTCGGTGGGTGCGCTTGCATCTTTGTTTACTTATGGCGCGCTGTGGGTGATGTTGGAGCAACTCAAGTTTGAGTTTAAAACCGTTTATCTATGTGCTGGTGGATTGGGTTTTGTACTGATTCTGGTAATGGCATTTGCTTTTCCTCAATTTAAAGCGACCGTGCCACAAAATAAGAAGTTGGTACTTCGCAAACGTTATTGGCTTTACTACGCATTGACCTTTATGAGTGGTGCTCGTCGTCAGATCTTCACCGTGTTTGCCGGATTTTTAATGGTTGAGAAGTTCGGTTATTCAGCCGCCGATATTACGTTGCTATTTTTGATTAACTACCTATTTAATTTCCTGTTCGCAAAGCGTATCGGCCGTATCATTGGTGTGGTTGGTGAGCGTAAAGCGTTAATGTTTGAATATGTGGGGTTGATTTTTGTCTTTGTCGGCTACGGTTTGGTGCAAACTGCAGAATGGGCTGCGGCACTTTATGTGGTTGATCATCTCTTTTTTGCATTGGCGTTAGCTATCAAAACCTATTTCCAAAAAATCGCTGATCCTGCTGATATGGCATCCACGGCAGGAGTGGCTTTCACCATTAACCATATTGCTGCGGTTGTGATTCCTGTTACTTTTGGCGTCATTTGGTTGGTGTCACCTTCAAGTGTTTTCTATATTGGTGCCGGTATGGCAGCAATAAGTTTGCTGTTCTCACTCAATATTCCGGCAAAACCAGAGGAAGGCAATGAAACTCGCGTTTTGAAATGGAGCTAACCTATACGAGAAGCCGATGACGCCTTAGAGAAGTCGTCTAAAGGGATTCGGGGACAAAAAATAGAAGGAGCTGAAAACCGCTCCTTCTATTTTTATGTTTGGATAAACCGTTTTATGGTTGGATAAACAGCGTTAACTAGTGATCGAGGTATAGGTAGTTTTGCCAGCTCTTCATACGAATGAGTACTTTACGCATGATAGCAACGTGATGGAAACTGTCAGAATAAACCGCGACTTCAACAGCGGTACCCAGAGGTAGGTGATACTCGCTTAAATCATCGGTTATTTTTAGTTTGACGAAAACACGTCCACTGGTGCGAAGCGCATCTGTCCCTAACAGGTTTCCTCGAGCCTGGAATTGGCTTTCACCAATCGCAGGAATGACCTCGACTACTTCGCCTTTAAACACCTTGCCAGGAATCGCTCGGAACATGAACTCTGCCTCGAAACCGGCCTTTAAACGCTGCAACGAGTTTTGTCGAAACGCTGCGGTATAAACAATGTCTTCTGTGTGAACAAAGGTCATCGCTGGTGCAAGTGGCAGAGGGACGGCCATGACACCGGGACGTAGAGCAAGTTGAGTAACGTAGCCGTCAGTCGGTGCGCGAACCACCGTCTGTTCTAAGTTAAACTCTGCTTTGCGTAGCTCTGCCAATAATTGAAGAACTTGGGTGTTCTCTCCACCAATTTCTGAGTCAAGTGCAATTTGTGCTTGTTCTTCTCGTTTGTTAGCGACTTCAAGCATCGCCTGTGCTGACTTAAAGGCTTGGCGTCGAGTATCTAAATCTTGTTCAGTAAAGGCACCGCGATCAAATCCACGTTGGTAACGATTGAATTCACGTTGTGCTTTATCTCGGTCTGCAATGGCTTTAATCACGGCAGCTTGAGCCTCTTGTACATCTGACTCCAGTGATAGTGCACCTTGACTAGCCTCTTTCACCTTCGCTTTTAGTCGTTCTACTTCCGCTTCAAAAGGCGTTGGATCAATTTTGAATAGTATATCTCCGGTTTTAAGCGGTTGGTTGGCCTCGACAGGGACCTCGATCACACGCCCGCGAACACCAGAAACAATTGGAGTTGTAGGGTAGACTTGAGTGCCTAACTGAGTGAACGGATGGTTGTAGTTCATCAAAAGAACCAATGTGCCAATCAGCACGACACCGCCTAATACTGCGGTTGGAACTGTCCATTTGTTAAGAGGAATTTTAAAGATTTTAAAAATGGCAATACAGATAGCGGTATAAGTCAGAATGAGTAATAAATCCATTATTCTTCCTCTTTACTCTTTTCAGCATTTAGCTTTTGCTGACTTTGTTGTTTTAACGTCGATACTTCATTTTTTAGCTCGTCAACTTGGTCGATAAGCTCTTCAAGGCGATGATGAATATCGTGCGTTTCTTGTTCTAATTGTTTAAAGCCCCAACCGCGTTCTTTCCGCCATAATGTGGCCCAAATCCAAAGAAAAGGCCAGAGAGCATGAAATGTAAACAAGCTTACCCAACCTGCATAGTGAATGGCGTCCTGGTGTGGGTGCTCGCGCTCTTTAGCTATTTCATAAGGAATGTCGTGGATAACGATGACACCGTAGAAAATAACTAAAGCAACGAAAATGAGAACGCCAAGTGCAAAATAGTCTAAAAACATCTTTCTTACCTGTGGTGGTTGCTAATTGGAAAAAGTTACGTAAATTAACTATTTAAGTATTTGTGAGAACAAAAGATGAATCAAGTTATTTTCTGATTAAAGTGGTTTATTGTTTAAGTGGCACACAATGGTCGACGAGATAGGGGAAAATGGTGGAGTATTTAGGTGAAACAGCAGCCATTGGTGCAGCAGTCGTGTGGTCTATTGCAACTTGGGTGTATAGTCAATTCAGTCATCGTTTCTCTGCCATGCAACTCAATATTGTCAAAGGAATCATCGCTTCAATGATGATGTTGGTTGTTTTGCCAATGCTCCCCAATGACATTCCCACCAATATCGAGCCTAATTATCTTATCGTTTTGGCTATCTCGGGCATTGTTGGCATTGCGATAGGAGACTCGGCCTATTTTGCTTCCCTTAAACGCATCGGCCCGAATAAGACGTTATTATTAGAGTCTTTGGCTCCGCCATTGTCAGGTCTATTAGCTCTGGTCTTTCTTGGTTCAGAACTGACGTTGCAAAGTTGGCTCGGTGTTATTGTCACTACCATTGCGGTGACGTACGTCGTATTTCAACCTTCTGATTCAGGTGGTCCTACCAACTGGGCTGGTGTCAGTTTTGGTTTGTTAGCCAGCGTTTGTCAGGCCACCGGTGTTGTCATTTCGCATTATGCGCTAGTGGCTGGAGACCTGCCGCCTCTGCTCGGTGCATTGATTCGTCTTAGCATTGGCGTGATCGCGGTCAGTATTGTGGTCAAAGTCGTTGAACCTAAACCATTTTCAAATATTAAACTGCATCTCAGAGAAATGGGAGGGCGAGCAAGGGGCTGGTTATTGCTGGCAATTTTTCTAGGTACCTTTCTCGCACTTTGGTTGCAGCAAGTTGCGTTAAAGCATGCGAATCCTGCCATTGCTCAAACACTCATCGCGACAAGTCCGCTATTTATTTTAGTTATTTATATTGTTCGAGGTGAGCCAGTTGGTTTCAAAAGTGTACTGGGGACGCTAGTCGCACTTATCGGCATTTCACTGTTTTTTATGTAATATATCGACATTTATCTCACGTTGTCTTAACTTTGCGATAGCAAGTGTTTTACGAAGCGAATTACAATCACGCAGTTTTACATCAATAAGAGTAAGGAAATCGGATGGCTTCGAAAGTGGCTGGAATATCGGCACTGAGTTTATTGGTCGCCCCATTTGCGATGGGAGAACCCGCCAGCGCGTACGAGTTATGTTTGTTAGACGCAATTAAACAGGGCAGTGGAGAAGAAACCATCGCCAACATTCGTGAACAGTGTGAACTGGATGCGATAACAGATACTGTGGCAGTTGAGTCTGAAACCACGATAGCGGAAGCACCTCAAGATAACTTAGCCGAGAAACGGTTGGAAGCGGAAAAACAAACCGCGTTTGAGCCTTTCAGTTTGGTGGCCCATCGGATTAACTATATCCTGCCGATCACATATAGCGATCGCGTCAATAAAAAAGCTTACGAAGATACGAAGTACGGGGACGAAATCCGCAAAGAAGAGGCTGAATTCCAAATCAGTTTTAAAGTACCAATGAACTACAACGATTTATTGTTTGATGGCGATAGCCTTTTCTTTGGTATTACGCTCAAATCTTTTTGGCAGGTGTACACTGGATCGGCATCTCGCCCGTTTCGTGAAACCAACTATCGGCCTGAGATCTTTTATTACACTCCAACCGAATGGAAACCATTTGATGGCTCGACTTGGCTGGGCTTTGGCGTAGAACATGAATCTAATGGTCAGAAGCAAGACTTATCACGTAGTTGGAACCGTGTTTACGCCAACTTCACCTTTGGTAAAGAAAATTTCGTAGCAACGTTTCAGCCTTGGTGGCGTATCCCTGAAGACGAGAAATCATTTGCTGATGATCCAAATGGTGATGATAACCCAGATATTGAAGACTATATGGGGCACTTTGAGTTAACCAGTGCTTACAAATGGAATGGATATGAGTTCACTTTCTTAGGTCGTCAGAACTTTGAAACGCACAAAGGTTTTGCTGAATTAGGTGTGCTTTTCCCGATTTGGGGCAAAGTTCAAGGGTATGCACAATACTCGACGGGTTACGGCAAAAGCTTGATCGACTATAACCATGACCAGCAACGTATTGGTCTTGGTATCGCTATCAGCGGTGTGTTGTAGACACTCGTTCAAAAAAACCTCCCGTAACAAGGAGGTTTTTTTAATTCATAAAGATGTTGTTAGTTGACGGAGGCTGACTAAGCCGCTGCCATGACGAGTAAAAATATCACCCAATCATTAATAATGTGCGCGCCAGTGGATACCCAGATATTTTTGGTTCTGATGTACGCTAACGAAAGAATTAAACGAGCACTGCCGATCACAACAATACACTGTGCCCAGTTCCAGTTATACGAAGGCAGGTGAACAAGCCCGAACACCAACGAAGACAGGAACCATGCAAGCAGAACGGACATCCTTCTCGACAAGCCAAGCTTGCTATAGCCCACATAAAGGAATGCAAGGAACGGCAGTATCGTCAACACTTCTTCGCCAAACAGCTGCGGAATGCTTTGCAGTAAAAAGAGCAAACGTTGCTGTAAGTCTTGGTCTTTCAACGCCACAAGCGCGGCGTTTGATTCCGCGCCCAACGTATTAAGAAAAATAGCACCAATAGATACGGTCACGACTAAATTTAGCAGTGCAATAAAGAACATTACGCCAACGCTACGCCAAGATAGTTTACGAAAAATAGCGTGAAAAAATGGTTTGGCAATCAGATAGTAAGCGAGGAGTGGGATCGAGAAGAATAATACTGAACGTAACACCCCTGAAAACTCACCCGTCAGAAGTGGCATTTCTACGGTCAGTACCGTGAAGCCGATAGTTACGCCCAGTAATATAACCAGCCAGCTCTTTAAATTTATGTGGGTTGGAGAGTCGTTGTAAAAAGGAAAATCGTCTCCAGCTCTTTCTAACCACGAAATGTGATGAGAAGTAGATTCAGTCTTACTCATTAAGGTTTGCCTCTTAATTCATCTCAAGCGTATGTAACTGGCTCTTTTCAAAATAGTGGACACCGAATGCCATGCCACCACTCTTGGCTTTTCCTGTCGGATCGCCCGGAATTCTAATTGTAAGTGAAGAACCCTTATCGTCGATGATTTGTGCATTGCTATATGCCAAAACATTGGGGCTGACTAAGCCGGAGATTTTACTGCCAACAATAAACAAGCTGCCAACTTTTGCAGAAGTTCCTTTTTTAGGTAATTTCCCACGTATATCTCGGCTGATAATCTCGAGAAGCTCATGAGCGCCGACACGCAACTCTTTTGCCACTGTATCAAGCGTTGCTGGAGAGGGGGCTTGGATATGTTCACTTTGGATCGTCGTCGGTAAATGGTAGTAGTAGCGGCCTATCCAGTCATCTTTTTCCAACTGTAGTGCTAACGATAAACGATAAACGTCATCATAGCACTCTTCGATAAAAACAATCGGGTAGAGCGTATAGCCGAATTTGTTGTCCCCGTTAGCGGCTTGTTGTAAGTCATCATGTGTTGCCAATTCACCCTCCACGATGTCGTAAATGCGCAATGGTTGCATTTGTTTTTCGTATTTTTCCGCAGCGCTGTCTTTCACGTAGTCGACCACCATGTCGGTCACGAATGGAACAGGAACAACTAAGCTCGCGAAGAACTCGGAGGTTTGATCTGCATGCACAAAGAATAAGTGTGAATGGCTAAATTGTGCAGAGCCATCAGGCAACTTTGTAGGAAAATCCTCTGCCACTTCAATCTTGGTGATGTCATTTTGAGGGGGAGGGGTTTGAATTGAGACACAGCCGCTAACGCTCAACACAATAATCATAAGTAGTAACTTCAAGGACGAACTCCATCGTTAAACATACAATGTGAGATGCTCTTTTCCTTTTCACTGACTCGCTGTCCCTAACCATTCCAAGAGTAGTCTCGCAAGGTATTGGTATAAAAGCAGAGTAGTGCTCAATAAGAAATACTCACAGTAATTAAATTTAATAATCATTATTTGTAATTAAATCAATTAGTTGATTTTTATGATGAATGGTTGAACCAAGTATTCTCCGACTTTTAGTCGACAAAAAGCCACTGTAAATATTGTCTTGAATGGCATCAGTGATTAGGCGATCAATCCTGCATCTAGATTGCACCATCATGGTTCGGTTCTGCACCAGTAGTTTTGATTAACGCAAGGTTAAAAATAACCAAATTAGTCGGCTGTTTAACTAACTATTTGAAAATAAATAATATTTAATTTACGGCTCGGGTTGGCTCAATCGTTGCAAAGGTTTGATTAAATGTTTCAAACGTTTCATCGTTAAAAGGAGATTTACCATGAAATTTTTCGCAGCGGTATCAAGTGTGGTGATGTCAGCTTGTCTGATGTTCGGTGCCAATACAGCTCATGCTGACCAGTTAGAGTCGATACAACAGAAAGGAGTGCTTAAAGTTGCTGTCCCTCAAGACTTTCCCCCTTTTGGTTCAGTTGGGACCGATCTAAAACCTCAAGGTTACGATATTGATATGGCCAGCTACCTGGCTGAAAAACTGAACACTAAGCTGGAACTGATTCCGGTCACTAGTGCAAACCGTATTCCCTACCTACAAACTGGGAAAGTGGATTTGGTAATTTCGAGTATGGGCAAAAATGCCGAGCGTGAAAAAGTGATTGATTTCAGTTCTGCGTATGCTCCGTTTTATTTAGGTGTCTTTGGTGCCGACGGAGAAGCGGTGAGTAACGCTGAAGACCTCAGCGGTAAAATCGTTGGTGTGACTCGTGGCTCAGTAGAGGACTTGGAGTTAAGCAAAATTGCGCCTAGTGATACGACGATTAAACGCTTTGAAGACAACAACGCTACGTTGTCGTCTTTCTTGTCAGGTCAAGTAAGTTTGATAGCGACGGGCAATTTAGTGGTGACTGAAATTGCAACGCGTTACCCAGCCAAAGCACCACAGACTAAGTTCTTACTCAAGAATTCACCGTGTTACGTCGGTGTCATGAAAGGTGAAGACGCGCTACTGAAAGAAGTGAACCGTCTTATCTCAGAGGCGAAAAACGACGGTGTATTAGAGAAATTCTCTCAAAAATGGCTAAAAGCCCCATTCCCTGCCGACCTCGGCGCTTAACTTAAGGATGAAGAATGAGTTATCAGTTGGACTTTAGCGGTTTGACGCCTTACCTGCCACAATTTATGGCAGGTTTGGGTACCACCGTCGAACTGACCGTGATCTCAACGCTTGGTGGGCTGTTACTCGGAACACTGTGTGCCGGTGCAAAAACCAGTCAGGCAAAGTGGTTGAAGTTTGTATGTACTTGTTACATTGAAGTGATTCGAAATACTCCCTTCATTGTGCAGTTGTTCTTTATTTTCTTTGGATTACCTGCATTGGGAATCAAATTATCGGCATGGCAGGCTGGCGTGATCGCTATGGTGATCAATCTTGGTGCGTACTCAGCAGAAATCATTCGAGCAGGTATTGAGGCAACGCCTAAAGGGCAATGGGAAGCAGGCAGAACGTTGGGGTTAACGCGTATGCAGATTTTTACTCGCATCGTTATTCCACCCGCTTATCAGCGAGTTTATCCAGCAATTGTAAGTCAATGTATTATTGTTATGTTGGGCTCAGCGGTTGTGTCTCAAATCTCGGTAGAAGATCTAACTTTTGCAGCGAACTTCGTTCAATCCCGGAGTTTCTTGAGTTTTGAGTCTTACATGGTAACGGCTGCGATTTATTTAGCTCTCGCCATTATTATGCGCCAGATGTTTGCACTGGTGAAGCGCATCACATTTAAAAACCCTTCATTGTAGGAGCGCAAACTATGGTTCAGTTTACTGATTGGGATATTTTCCGAAGCCTGTTAATGGCCGCACGCTGGACAATAGCGTTATCTTTGATTGCCTTTGTCGGTGGTGGGTTATTGGGGCTATTTATCACTCTGCTGAGAAATACACGACACTCCATTTTTACTGGGGTCATAAAACTTTATGTCGAGATATTTCAAGGCACACCGTTGCTGATGCAACTATTCTTAGCGTTTTTTGGCTTGTCATTGTTAGGGATAGAAGTGAGCGCATGGACTGCGGCGGTCTTGTCACTGACTTTGTTTAGTAGCGCATTTTTCCACGATATTTGGCGTGGTTGTATCGAGTCTTTACCAAAAGGTCAGTGGGAAGCATGTCGGACGTTGGGTTTAACTTACCTACAAACAATGCGATACATCATAGCCCCACAGGCGGCAAAGCTGGCGATTGCCCCTACCGTTGGTTTTTCTGTTCAGATTGTAAAAGGAACGGCACTCGCATCCATTATCGGTTTTGTTGAGCTTACAAAAGCGGGCACCATGCTCAATAACGCCACCTTCCAGCCGTTCAAAGTGTTCGCGCTGGTTGCTCTACTTTACTTTGCTATTTGCTTTCCTCTTTCTGCGTTAGCCCGATACTTGGAGAATCGAAATAATGTCGCTCGTTAGTGTTGAACAAGTCCATAAATATTATGGTGATAACCATGTACTAAAAGGTGTTGATCTTAAAATCAACCCAGGTGAAGTTGTATCGATCATCGGCCGAAGTGGGTCGGGAAAGAGTACGTTACTACGTTGTATGAATGGTCTCGAAGACTACCAAGAAGGTGTCATCATTGTTGATAGTCAATCCGTCGAAAATGACGATTATAAACTGCGCTTGTTAAGTCGTAGTGTCGGCATGGTGTTTCAGAGTTTTAACTTGTTTCCGCATATGACGGTCGGAGAAAACGTCATGCTTGCGCCGAAACTGGTGTTAAAAAAATCCCCTAAGGAGTGCGAAACGTTAGCGAAAGAGTTGTTGGAAAAAGTCGGATTGGCCGATAAATTTGATGCGTTTCCGACCAATTTGTCCGGTGGTCAACAGCAACGTGTTGCCATAGCTCGTTCTTTGGCAATGAACCCAAAAGTTCTTCTATGTGATGAAATTACCTCCGCGCTCGATCCGGAACTGGTAGGCGAAGTCCTTAAAGTACTCGAACAACTCAAAGCTGAAGGCATGACACTGATTCTGGTTACACATGAGATGAACTTTGCTCGTGATGTGGGTGATCGAGTGGTGTTCATGAACCAAGGAAAAGTTTGGGAAACTGGTTTAAGCGAAGAAGTATTTGCTGCGCCTCAAACGCCTGAACTAAAGAGCTTTCTCTCTGCGGTTCGTTAGTCTAGCTTGTTTTTATTCCGGTGAGAACAATTCAAAATGGAGTCAGCATGACCAATACTTATCACTCACTGAGTGAGCGTATTACACAGCAGTATTCACGTTTAACCGAGAGTAGTCGACGGGTTGCCGATTATCTGCAGCTTAATCCAGAAAAAATATTGATATTGTCGACTTCGGAGATCGCAGAATCTTGCTCTGTATCTAAAGCCAGTGTTAGCCGCTTTATTCGGCAGCTTGGTTATGATGATTATGTTGCACTCCGTCAAGAGTTGATGCAAGCGCGAGACAAGGGAGTGCCAGTAATGACTTCCAAAATCGAAAACCCGGAAATTCAGCATGACATGAAAGCGATCGAGCAGTTGTGGTCGCAGTTATCCAGTCTAGATATCAGTGAGCTGGTTGACTCCATCGCCAGCGCAAAATGTGTGAAAATTATTGGTTTTCGCAACAGCTACCCGTTGGCGATGCACTTTAGGCAACAGTTGATGCAGTGCCGTGATCATGTTCAGCTCCTGCCTCTGCCGGGTCAAACCCTTGGGGAAGATCTGGTTACGCTATCTGGTGATGACTTCGTCATTATCATCGGCATTCGTCGACGCATTGCGAAGTTTGACAAAATTATTGAGCATTTAAAGGGGAAACGCTGTTTGCTGATTACGGATCAATCAGGACAAAAGTACACAGAATCTGTGACCCATTCTTTGATCTGCCATATGAATAACCAAGTGCCTTTAGACAGTTACGCGGTTCCAATGAGTCTGATTGCGTATTTGGTCAATCATGTCTATCGCTACTTAGGTCCAAGCGCTGCGGCACTTAGCCGCAGCATTTCATTAAGCTACTCAGAAATGAATGAAGTTGAGTAGTAGTTGACGTTGCGTGCTGGTTATACCTTCAACTCAATTGATTGGAGATAGACATCGTTTATTGAACGTTGGACTCCGATACGTTAGTCAACTCCTCATTGACCCAGTATTTTGAACCAGAAACGTTTGCATCAATGAGCAAGCCTTTAGAGTTGAGTTGATAAACTGCGACACCATTATTGAAATGTGCGGCTAGCGATTCTGCTTCTTCACCTGCTACTGCCGATGCTTTGCTCGATGCTTCCCAACCGTCATTAATAAAAGAATCGAAGTCAGCCTTGTTTTCAAACAAAACCACTTGCTGATAAAACTCGCCGCCAGCACCCAGAGCAACGCCCATACCAAACATGTTCATGTAGGTCCGTTGGCTGGTCTCTTTGTTGACCGCAACACCGGATCCTGAGTTTGTGTGAAATAACAAAGATAAGGCGCGTGAATCAAACACGGCGTAACCATAGGCGCTGTCGTAAATGGCTTTTGCTTCCGGTTGTTCGTTGAACAGTTTGAAAAGGGTACTGTCTGCCATCAAGTCAACTGCTTGGCGAGCTTCTTCCGGTGTATCGCTCTTCATCAACTGATCTATCTTTTTGTCCGCGATATCGATCCACTCTTTGCTTTTTTCAATGCTGGCATCCGTCCACTCACCAGCGGTGTTGATTGCTTCTTCGGACCAGTTCATGAAGTCTTGCCAGGCTTGTTTGGAGAACGTCTTCGTGTTGTCCCAAGCTTCTTGCGCACCTTCTGCAACCGCTTCACCGAGCTCCGACATTTTTTCAGAAATCTTGTCCCAATCTGCATGAGCAGGAGAGGAGAGTAATATCAGCGTGGTTAAGGCAACGATTGTTTTTTTCATCGACTCAGTCTCTAGTGGAATGGATTTATATTTATTCTAGGTGAAAATAGCAGCGGAAACATGGATTACATTTTCACTATGACAAAAAAATCACGTACTTACGTAGTTTTGACACGTAAAGATAAAACGAAAAAGCCTTCAAACCGAAGTTTGAAGGCTTTGTTTCTATTTGGCTTTTTCTACCAGAGAATTGCTTAAGTGATTACTTGCTTACTTTGCCAAGCTGCAGCCATGTATCAATTACGGTATCTGGATTGAGCGACACTGAGCTGATGCCCTGTTCCATTAACCATTCGGCTAAATCTTCGTGGTCAGAAGGACCTTGACCACAAATACCCACGTATTTGCCAGCCTTGGTTGCCGCGTCAATCGCCATTTGCAGCATAACTTTAACCGCAGGGTTGCGCTCATCAAATAGGTGAGCAACATCGCCAGAATCACGATCTAGGCCAAGCGTTAGCTGAGTCATATCGTTTGAGCCGATTGAGAAGCCATCGAAGTACTTCAAGAACTCATCAGCAAGTACTGCGTTTGAAGGCAGCTCGCACATCATGATGACTTTCAGACCTTGGTCGCCACGACGTAAATCGAATTTTGCCAGTAAGTCGATGACCGATGCGGCTTCGCTTGGCGTACGAACAAATGGGATCATGACTTCAACGTTCTTCAGACCCATCTCATTACGAACGCGTTTGATGGCTTGAGTTTCTAACTCAAAACAGTCTTCAAACACTGGTGAAATGTAACGAGACGCACCACGGAAGCCCAACATTGGGTTTTCCTCATGCGGTTCGAATGCTTTTCCGCCAACCAAGTTGCTGTACTCGTTCGACTTAAAGTCCGACATACGAACGATCACGCGTTTTGGCCAGAATGCCGACGCGATGGTGGCAATGCCTTCAGTTAGCTTGCTGACGTAGAAATCGATTGGATCGTTGTAGCCACGGATACGCTGCGTGATTTCCGCTTTGAGTTCATCGCTCTGAGCATCAAAGTTCAACAGCGCTTTCGGGTGAATACCGATCATTTTGTTGATGATGAATTCAAGACGTGCAAGACCAACCCCTTCGTTTGGAATTTGTGCAAAGTCGAAAGCGCGATCCGGGTTGCCCACGTTCATCATGACTTTGGTCGGTAGTAGAGGCAGTTCTTCTACCGAAGAACGTTTCACTTCGAAATCCAAGTCGCCTTGATAAACGTAACCTGTTTCTCCTTCAGCACACGATACGGTGACAGTCGTGTTATCGCTCAGCTTGCTGGTAGCATCACCACAACCTACGATTGCTGGGATGCCAAGTTCACGTGCAATGATCGCAGCGTGGCACGTACGACCACCACGGTTGGTTACGATCGCAGAGGCTTTCTTCATGACTGGTTCCCAGTCTGGGTCTGTCATGTCAGTCACCAATACGTCACCGTCTTGAACCAATGACATTTGGTCCAGAGAATCGACTAAACGTACGGGACCTTTACCAATACGTTGACCGATAGCTCGACC
Organism: Vibrio mytili; assembly: GCF_000830505.1. Taxonomy (GTDB): domain Bacteria; phylum Pseudomonadota; class Gammaproteobacteria; order Enterobacterales; family Vibrionaceae; genus Vibrio; species Vibrio mytili. The sequence continues at coordinate 132,969 of NZ_JXOK01000049.1, forward strand.
TTCAATTAATACGTCTGCTTTGTTATTGAGCTCATAACGTTCAATCACGTTCTTCTCGTTTTGAGAACATACTGTTTCTGGACGAGCCTGCACAATGTACAGCTTGCCATCAATACCATCTTTGGCCCACTCAATATCCATTGGACGTTGGTAGTGCTTCTCGATGATCATCGCTTGTTTTGCCAGCTCTTTGATTTCTTCATCGTTGAGAGAGAACGTATTACGCTCTTCATCCGAAGTATCGATGATGTCGACTTGTTTACCGATCTCTTGGTTGGCGGAGTAAATCATTTTGATCTGTTTAGAACCAAAAGTTTTCTTCACTATCGGATGAGCACCGGCTTCCAGCATTGGTTTGTGAACGTAAAACTCATCTGGGTTGACGGCACCTTGAACGACCATTTCACCGAGGCCCCAAGATGACGTAATGAAAACAACTTGATCGAAGCCTGACTCGGTATCTAGCGTAAACATGACGCCCGACGACGCTTTATCAGAGCGGACCATGCGTTGAATACCGGCTGATAGAGAGATACCACGGTGGTCAAACCCTTGGTGTACACGGTAAGAGATAGCACGGTCATTAAACAGAGAAGCGTAAACGTGTTTCGTCGCTTCCATTACCGCATCAATCCCTTGGACGTTTAGGAAGGTTTCTTGCTGACCAGCAAAAGAGGCGTCTGGTAAGTCCTCTGCGGTAGCAGAAGAACGTACAGCAACTGAAAGTTCCGGGTTACCTTCAACCAATTCTTGGTAGTTTTCGCGGATTTCTTGTTCGAGATCCGCAGGGAAAGGCGCGTCTAATACCCATTGACGGATTGTAGCGCCTGTCTTACGCAGAGCGTCCACGTCGTCAACGTCCAGTTCATCGAGTAGTTGGTGAATACGCTCATCCAAACCTTCATAATCAAGGAATTGATTAAACGCATAGGAGGTTGTCGCAAAACCGTTTGGAACCGAAACGCCAACGTTAGCAAGGTTAGATACCATTTCACCAAGCGAAGCGTTCTTACCGCCGACTTTGTCGACATCATTCATGGATAGACCATTGAACCAGAGGGTGTTCTTTTGCATGTCTTTCTCCAGCAACATTGCAGCTTTTGTAGGGGACTTAAAACAACCTAAACACGTACCCGCTCGCTATATCGTTATAAAATTCACAGACAGTGTGACAACAGATTGTGTAACCAGAGTAACGAGTTACAGTAACCCATAATTCACTATGTGCGACTTTTACAGCACAATTTTCGACCAGTCACGTTCCAGGTTGAGTTCAAAGGCAAACGATTACATTCTGGCTAAAAAAATTCGGGGGAATTTTCAAAGCTGTGGGGAACCTAACTGAAAGCCAAATCAATTTATTAATATTATGTTGTCCATCCTACTCAAATGAATTTTAAATATTAAACAAAAATGCAAAAAAATAACCAAAGTCGTGATGTGTTCTATGTTTCTGATGGAACGGCCATAACATGTGAGACATTGGGCCATGTTGTCCTGGGTCAATTTCCGTTTGTTCCGAGTGAAAAAACCTTTCCTTTCGTAGAAACGCCAGACAAAGCGTTGGATGTTATCAAACAAATTGAAACTTCCTATCGCCAAAATGGTGTCAAACCTTTGGTGTTTTTCTCTATTGTGGTTCCACAGGTACGGGAAATGCTGCTGGCTACCCCAGCGTTTAGTTATGATGTATTGGAAAGCATCGTGCAAAAAGTGCAAGACGATATTCAGATGGCACCAAAACCTAAGTTGCAGCGTTCGCGTAGTGTGGGTAAAGATTCCGATACTTATTTCGACCGTATCGCTGCAATCGAATACACTTTGGCGCATGATGACGGCATTACGCTTAAAGGTTTGGAGCAAGCCGATATTATCCTGCTGGGTGTTTCTCGTAGTGGTAAAACGCCAACGAGCTTGTATATGGCGATGCAATTTGGTTTGCGCGTTGTGAACTATCCGTTTATTGCAGAAGACGTGAAGATGCTTCGTCTTTTACCAGAATTTGAAATCTATCGGCACAAGTTGTTTGGATTAACGATTAACCCAGAACGTTTGACTGAAATTCGTGAGAATCGCTTATCAGGCAGTGATTACGCCAGTCAAGAGCAGTGTAAATTGGAGTTGGATACGGTTGAAGCGCTGTTCAGAAGGGAAGCAATCCCTTATATCAATACCTCGTCCTTGTCGGTAGAAGAAATTACCACGCGTATATTAGAAAAGGCAGGCATGAAGCGTCGATTATTTTAACTGTCTCGACAGCCCAATTTTCTCTACAGAGAAAGGGACACAAAAAAAAGCGGCTTTACCCCGGAAAAGATAAAAGCCGCTTGCCAACTGACGAGTTAACGTCTTATTGCATAATCACTTATCGCATAATCATTTGTTCGCGGCCTGGGCCGACAGAAACCATTTTCACTGGAACGCCCATTAGCTCTTCAATGCGCAGAACGTATTTCTGCGCAGCTTGCGGTAATTCTTCAAATTGACGACATCCCGTAATATCTTCACTCCAGCTTTCCATTTTTTCGTAGATTGGTGCGAGTGAAGCCGTTTGAGGCCAAATTGGGTTTTCACTGTGATCGCCTTCGTAGCCGACACAGATTTTCAGATCTTTTAGGCCAGTCAGACAGTCAACTTTGGTGAGCGCGATTTCAGTTGCGGCTTGCAGTTCTACGCCGTTCTTCGTTGCTACTGCGTCAAAGTAACCCATGTCACGCGGACGACCTGTGGTTGCGCCAAACTCACCAGCGAGTTCACGGAAAGCGTCTTGCTCTTCCATCGCTGTGATCAACGTGCCAGTGCCAACTGATGAGCTGAATGCTTTTGCTACTGCGATAACACGCTCAGGACGAAGTGCTGGTAAACCGCTACCGATACCAGCATACATAGACACAACGTTTGACGAGGTTGTCCACGGGTATTCACCGTAAACAAGGTCACGACCCGCGCCTAACTGTGCTTCGAACAACAACGTTTTGTCTTGTGCTTGTAGATCTTTTAGTGGCAAGGTCACGTTACAAATAGAGTCGCGCCAAGGTTCAGACACTTCTAACAGCCAGTCAGCGAGTTCTTGGGCTGTTTGTTCGAATTCGAACGTAGGGTAGAGCGCGCGAAGTTGTGGCAGTTTCCAATCCATCATGAATTGAAGACGTTCAACCAACACTTCAGGTTGTTGTAGCCAACCGACAAGGATGCCTTTTTTCATCACACGGTCACCGTATGCAGGTGCAATACCTTGACGAGTAGAACCGTATGCTTTGTCGCCTAAGCGTTGTTCTTCTAGTGTGTCTTCTAGTGAGTGAAGAGGAAGACACAGGGTAGCGCGATCTGAGATACGCATATTTACGCTCACGCCCGCTTCTTGGACTTCTGCGATTTCCTGAGATAGCAGGGCAGGCTAATCACCATGCCTGGACCTAAAACAGCAATACAATCTGGGTTAAATACGCCGCTAGGGAGTTGGTGCAGTTTGAACGTGCCTAGGTCATTCACCACGGTGTGACCCGCGTTGTTTCCACCTTGGAAACGAATGCTTGCAGAAGCTTGCTCTGCCAAAAAGTCTACGATTCGGCCTTTGCTTCATCACCCCAGTTTGCACCTACAACAACAATTGACGACATAATTTACCCTCCAAAAACTGATGCAAAAATCTTAAGGTGTTCGCCATGATAAGAGAAATTAATTATACTGATTAAGTTGATAAGGTTTTCATATGAGGAGTGGCAAAACATGTTGGATCTTAATTGGCTACGCACTTTTGTCACCCTAGCTGAGGTGAAGCACTTTGGTAAAACCGCAACAGAGCTGCATATGACTCAGCCTAATGTAAGTCTTCATATCAAGCAGTTAGAGCAGGCGACTCGCACTAAACTGATTGAGCGCAACCCGGTACAATTGACTCAGGCAGGAAAACGACTGCTGTACACTGCGCAAGATATGCTGAATGAACTACAAATTTGTCAGTCTGATATAAACGCAATCAATGATCTGACTCAGGGGACACTGTCTATTGCAGCCAGTGACATTGTTTCGCGCTTGTTACTGATTAAGCCCTTCCAGAAGTTTAAGAATGAGTACCCTGGGATTGATTTAGCCTTGTTTAATACCACGTCTTATCAGGCGGTTGACTTGGTAAAAAGCGCTCGCGCAGATATCGGGTTTGTGATCGCGCAGAAAGAAAGCCAGCCATTGCACTTTACACCCCTCACGCAGATCCATTGGTGTGCCTTTGGCGACAATATTTTTGAGTGGCAGGAAAACAAACAGGAAAACCAGACCTTAATTTTGTTAGGTCATGACACGCGCACTCGAGAGTTGATTGACGCGTCCTTACCTGAGTTAGGTCTGCCGAAGCATCGAGTCATGGAAGTGGGAAGTGTGGAAGCTCAGATAGATTGGGCGGAAGCCGGGTTCGGTACTGCGATCGTTCCAGACTTTTCTCTCGACCCGAGACTTAAACTATCGCGAGTGCTCACACCGTTGCCAAGCTTTCCTAACACAGATTTTGGCTATATTGTTCGCCAGAATCAGGTGCTCTCCAAAGCGGCCAAACAGTTGTTGCTTTGGGTAGGAGAGAATGTCTCGGAAGTCAGCTAGGCGTACTGATTGTTTGGGAATATCTATTGTTTAGAAATGGCCGTTAGTTAGGAATATCGGCGGTTATCTGGGCACTCTGTTCAGATAACCAAGTCGCAAACTTGCCGACCATCGTATTGTCTTCATGTTTGGGGAGTAGCAAATGATAGCTGTTACCTGACGCGACATAACTGTCGAAAGGTCGAACTAATCGTTTGAGTTTTAAGTCTTGTGCGGCGAGGGTGATGTCGCCGATTGCGATGCCAAACCCTTGCTCAGCGGCATTGACGGCTTGGTCTAATGTAGCAAAAGTTTGATTCCCCCTGCCTTGGATATTGTGATGACCGCGAGCTGCCAACCACATCGACCAGTCCGATTGTTCGGTGTTCGCATGTAACCAAGTACAACGCTTAAGAATTGCAATCTCATCTAACCCTTCTTGCTGGGCTTTCTTCGTCATGTTTTCCCACCATTGCGGTGCGCAAACTGGCGCAAGCACTTCATCAAACAGCACGACTTGGTCCATTTTTCTGCTTCGAATGGGCTTGCCGTAGGTAATGAGCAGATCGAAGCTGTCGAAATTAGGAATCACTTGGTGTTTGGTGGTCGACGTTAATTCAATGTTTACATCGGGATACGCTTGCTGAAAGTTAGCAATATGGGTGAGTAACCATGAAGTGATACAACTTGGGGCGCTGAGTTTGATTCGGTTCGCGCTATCGATAACTTCACGAATCGAGGCTTGTAAGCGTTGAATAATATCTTCAGCTAGTGGAATAAACTTTTCGCCTTCTGGGGTGAGAGCTAGGCCTCGGGCTTGACGATAAAATAGAGTCACACCCATCAAGCTTTCAATCGACTGGATTTGTCTACTGATGGCGCCCTGAGTCATATTGAGGGCTTCGGCAGCATGCGTGAAATTCAAGTGTTGTGCCGTGGCTAAGAAGGCTTGCAGATTTTTTGTGGAAGGAAGTCTCGTGTTCATGTTCATACCCATGCATTTTTTGCATGGCTAGTATGCCTTTATTTCGATTTAATCCAAAGTGCTTTTTGACTACTTTATTACTCAAAGAGATATTTAATTTACATTAGTCGTAATGTAATGACTATTTATTCAGTAAGAGGTTGTGGTTATTATGTCATTAGCTGAGAAGCTTGCTCCTGAGAACATAAAAAAATTAATACCATATCAGTCCGCAAGACGTATTGGTGGCACGGGACATTTATGGCTTAACGCGAACGAACTCGAAGAGCCTTTATTGTTTAAACCTCATCAGTCGCCATTGAATCGCTATCCCGACTTTATGCCTCATGATATTGCCTCGGCTTATCAGGCTTACTGTCAAACGCGACAGCCCACGTTGGCGGTGCGTGGTGCCGATGAAGCGATAGATTTACTTGTGCGTACGTTTTGCCAGCCGGGTAACGACGGCATCGTGACGTGCAGCCCGACTTATGCGATGTATGAGTTTTGCGCCGAGTCATTAGCCGTTGAAGTCATCGATTGCCCATTGCTTTTACCCGACTTTGAGCTCGACGTGGATAGTGTGGTTAAAGCCGCTGAACAAGCGAGTATTGTGTTTTTATGTTCGCCAAACAACCCAACTGGCCAGTTGTTGAGTCGTGAAAAGGTGATAGCAGTGCTGGAACAAACCCAGCAGAGTGCGCTTGTGGTTGTCGATGAGGCGTACATTGAGTTTGAGCTGAGCCAAAGCATCGTTGATCTGGTTGAGCAATATCCAAACTTAGTCGTCATACGTACTTTGTCGAAGGCATTTGGTCTTGCGGCGGTACGATGCGGTTTCATTATCGCTCAACAACCAGTGATGGATTTTGTCAGTAAATTGATACCACCTTATCCAATGCCAGACAGCTCTGCAGAAATCGTTCTGCAAGCTTTAAGTCCAGAGGGGCTGGAGAAGGTAGCGAGCCACACCGCCACCTTAATTGAATCTCGCCAACGCTTTGTTGAGAGAATTCAACATCTTGAATGGATAGATACCATTTATCCTTCGGATACTAACTTTGTGTTAATTCGTACTCTGCCGGACGTTGATCTTTTTGAATATTTACGTCAACAAGGCATCGTAACACGTAATCAAACCCATGAACCAAGCTTGCAAAACTGTGTCAGAATTACGATTGGCACTGAACGAAGTATGCAAGAGGTGGCCCATGCAATTTGTCGTTACACCTGCGAACTGACACCATCTACTGAACAATAATAGGGACATCACACATGAACAAACTGCTTAGCGTTTTCGCTTGTACCGCTGCACTTCTTTCTACGCCTTTGATGGCAAAAGAAGTGCGTTTAGCTTCTGATTTTACGTATCCGCCATTTAACTATAAAGATGCGAGCGGGACTCCGGTTGGCTTTGATATTGAAATTGCTGACGCACTTTGTAAAGAAGCAAAGTTAGACTGCACTTGGGTATCACAAGGTTGGGATTCCCTGATCCCGAGTTTGCTTGCGCGTAAATCCGACGTGATCATGGCTTCTATGCGAATTACGGAAGACCGTAAAAAGCGTGTGTTGTTTACTGATAAATACTACCAAACACCAGCACGATTTGTGGCGAAAGCAGACAGCGGTATTGAAATCACCAAAGAGGGCTTGAAAGACAAAGTCATCGGAGTGCAAACCGGTACGATTCATGACATGTACGTGACGGACAAGTTCGGCTCAGTTGCCACTATCAAGCGTTATTCTGGTCAGGATGAAGTCTATCTTGATATGGCGAATGGTCGTTTGGATGTCACGTTTGGCAACTCGGATCAACTTGCACTGGCATTCTTGGACAAAGAGGTGGGTCAGGGCTTTGATTTTGTTGGTGCAGCAGTCACAGATAAGGCCTACATCGGTGAAGGTACAGCGCTAGCACTACGCAAAACAGATAAAGAATTAGCGGAGAAGTTTAATCAAGCGATTAAAGCGATTCGTTCTAATGGCACCTACGATAAGATCGCAGCGAAGTACTTCTCTTTTGATATTTATGGTGAAGAGTTGTAAATACTTACTATCACTGCTTACCTAAGAGATGAATTGAACAAGCCTATCTTGCTTAGCAAGGTAGGCTTTTTTTGCGTCGTTTTTACTCGTATTGATATTACGAAATCGGCTCAACTGATGAAAAATCGAAACGCAGCGTCTAAAATGGTTCACCATGTTTGTTGGTAGTAAGCCTTCTATGAGTTTAAATACACTAACTATCCCATTGCCTTCGTTGATCCACCGTATTGGTGGGGAACACGCCAAGCGAGCGAAAGTCATTGCGGTGGAGAAAGGGTGTGAGTTGAAGCGAATTCGGCGATCCAGAAACTGGCAAATTTCTGGTGAAGCTCTGAATTTGAAGAGGGTGCTTGATCACCTCAGCGTGGAAGAGTCAGAAGCGTTCGGATTTATGATCAGTAAACTGGAAGTTGGCTTGTCAGCGCACCAAGACAAACTGGAACCGCTAGAAGAAAAACTGGTGCGTTTAGTATTGCAGAACTCGAATATTACCCTGGCTGAGTTAATGGCTGAGACCAATTGTACGATTGCTCAAGCTCGTAGCGCGCGTTTTGAAGCAGAATTGCTCTAGTTCTCGAGGCGTTTGCAAATCCATGCCTTATAAATAAACGCACGACTCCAAATGATGAGTTCATCACCGGAGTCGCGGTCAAAATATTTTTCTACGTCACTTTACACAGCTTACTTTTCTAATGCGGGTTTTGACAGTCGGCCTTTTGCCGCGTTATTTTTAGCTTCAGGGTTTTCACTTTCGGCTTCTGGTTTTGGTAGTACTAAAGTCATGACAATCGCTGCAATACCACTGGCGGTGACTGGTGACCCTAATACGCTTTGCATGATCTTAGGCATGCTTTCGAGAATTTCAGGCACTAACATCACGCCAAATCCGATACCGAATGAAACAGCCAAAATCATCAGGTTTCTGCGGTCTAGTTCTTCATTTGAGATGATCTTAATACCGGCTGCTGCTACGGTGCCAAACATGACGAGTGTTGCACCGCCAATGACGGGTTTAGGAATGGTTGTGAGGATTGCTCCGATGAGCGGGAACAAGCCAAGTACACACAAAATCAACGCAACAAAATAGCCTACATAACGGCTCGCAATGCCTGTTAGATGAATCACGCTGTTGTTCTGACTGAACGTGGTGTTTGGGAAAGTATTAAACACAGCGGCTATCAACGAATTGACGCCATCACCTAAAATGCCAGCTTTGATTCGTTTCAAGTACTGTGGACCAGAAACAGGCTGTTTAGTGATAATACAGTTCGCTGTAATATCGCCAGCTGACTCAATCGCTGTGATGGCATAAATGACAGCGATTGGCACAAAGGCAATCCAGTCAAAGTCGAAGCCATACTTAAATGGTATCGGCACACTGACCAAAGGTTGATTGAATGCACCGTCAAAGTTCACCATCCCCATCGCTGCGGCGATGACGTAACCTAAGACCATTCCAATCAATATGGAAGAAAGCCTCACCATCAGGTTTTTAGAGCGGTTTAAAACAATGATCGTCGTGAGTACGACTGTCCCTAAAGCAAGGTTGTTCCAAGAACCAAAGTCGGGCGCGTTAAAACCACCCGCTAAGTCCGTCATCCCTACTTTAATAAGAGAAATACCGATGGTTGTTACCACGATGCCTGCAACAACGGGTGTGATGATGCGTTTGAGTTTGCTGATAAACTGAGAAAGAATGATTTCGATAAAGGCACCGACAAAGCAAACACCAAATATCATTGCCAAAATCTCTTCCGGTCCACCACCTTGAGATTTAACAATGAAACCTGCGGCCAGTACGGAACTGAGAAAAGCGAAACTGGTTCCCTGAACACACACTAACCCAGCGCCAATCGGGCCGATACGGCGTGCCTGAATAAACGTACCCACGCCCGATACGATTAACGCCATACTAATCAGATACGGGACATGCTCTCCCAGTCCGAGTACCCCACCGATAATTAGAGTAGGGGTGATGATGCCGACAAAGCTTGCGAGAACATGCTGTAAACCAGCATAAAGTGCCGCGCCTGTGTTGGGTTTGTCTTCCAACTCGTAAATAAGGTCGCTGGATTCTTGTTGAGACATACTGACTTCCTTGTATTCATTATTGTGTCCTATTATGAATACAATTGAGCAATCTTTGTGCCACAAGTTTCTTGACTGTCTAGTCAAGTTATTACAGGGGGTTAAGTTGTCCGCTCTCAAATCCTGTGGGCATTTTTGTATCGAAATGGTGCAGTTTTATTCAATATAGTGCACTGTTCACCTTAAATATCTAGCTAAGTTAGGTTTCATCTATAAAAAAGCCACCTAGGATATAGGTGGCGATAAGTCTCTGAATGATAGGTCAGTTAGCGTCTGAGGTCGATCAGTTCAGCACCTCTTTTAAACGCTTTCTTTCTTCCTCTGTCATTTCTGTTTTATTCAAAAATGGCATATCAGCACTTTCAACAGAACGGGCCAGAATCCGGGATTTCCAGCGTTCGATATCTTCCCAGCTGTCAAAGACAGCGCCACTCGGTGCAACTTTGAATATATCATCGGTGGGCGTAGAGCTGTGGCATTGGCTACAGCGTTCCGTGATGATTTGCTTTGCGATTTTTTGATCATCAGTCAGCGATGCTTGCGAGGTGGCTACTGCTGAATTCTCCGCAACACTGGCGACCGTCTGTTGTACCACGTTGCGACTTGTTGATTGCCAACTTACAGCAACGGCTAAGACTAACATCGCCGCGGCACCGCTAAGAATGACACTCGGTTTATTTTTTCCAACATGTTTAAGGTTAAAGTAGTGACGAATGTAAGCACTGATGATCAGAACAAAGAAGCCAATTAACCAGTTAAGCGGGTGCTGGTAAATCATTGGGTAATGGTTGCTGATCATCAAAAATATCACGGGCAGGGTGAAGTAGTTATTGTGAATCGAGCGTCGTTTGCCTTCTAACCCCGGTGCCGGATCAACGGTTTCACCTGCGGTCACTTGTGCAACCATTTTACGTTGGCCGGGAATGATTTTGTGGAATACGTTGTTGACCATAATCGAGCCAATTAAAGCACCCATATGGATAAAGGCACCACGCCCACTAAATAATTGGGTAAACCCGTAAAAAAATAGCGCACCAAATGCAAGTAGCACAGCGCTAAACGCCAATGTATTACGGCTTAACGGCGAACGCATTAAGGCTTCATAGACCACCACACCAAGTAGAATTCCGCCCACGCCGACACCGACTGCTTGAAGCGAAGTGAGCTCCATCACTCGCGGGTCAATCAGATAAGCTTGCGCGTTGAAATAGTACATCCAAATCATCAACGCGCTACCTGTTAGCCATGTGGCGTAAGCTTCCCATTTAAACCAATGCAGTTTTTCAGGGATTTTTTCCGGCCCTACTTGGTACTTGGCAACTTCGTAAAACCCTCCTCCATGGACTGCCCACAAATCGCCTTTGATACCTTTATCTTTTTTCCATTTGGGTGGTGTTTCTAAGTTGTTATCCAACCAAGTAAAGTAAAAGCTAGCACCGATCCAGGCAATGCCACAGATCACATGAAACCATTTGATAAATAGGGCTAACCATTCGTAGAGTTGTGGCCACATCATAATATTCCTTGTTAACTAAAATCCTTGAACTTCATTCTGCTAATGTTGGGTTGTGCTTTGCGGGCTAAGCTAAAGTAGCCTCACTTAAGAACAAGCCGATCTTCTATTAACTGCCTCTGTAACTCGAATAGGAGAAAGGAGACAACAGAAGAGGGATGTGGTAATTACCATCGTCGTTTACGGTGAAGTTCACGTCGATGAGCGGAAAAAAAGTGCTGCCGAATTGCGCATCGCAATAGGGAGCGACGAGAAAACGTAGGGTGTAGTGTTGCGTTTCTAAAGTGACTTCGGAAAACGTCGCTCGGCCATCTTGGTCTGTCGTTGTTTCACCAAGGCAAGTTTGATCGTTGAGACGAAATAGCTGTACTTGAATACCGGTTGCGGGCTTTCCGTTTGCTGTATCCAAAACGTGGCAACTGAGTTTTTTCATAGTAAGGCTTCCATCCTAATTTGACTGATTTTCTGTTGTTCTAGCGCGGCTTGGTGTAACTCTTCTTCTCGCGAACGATTGATTCTCGCTTTGAGTAAGTCGAGCATCTCTGGAGCCGTCTTGTTGGTGGCACACACGATAAAGATGAATCCAAATTTATCGTGGTATTCTCGGTTGAGGTTCAGCAGTTCTTGCAACACCTCTGTGGAGGCTTGCTGAACATTCTTTTGCTCTTTTTCGCTGAGGTCTTTGCCCTGTGAATATTTTTTTTCTAGCTTTTAAGATCGCCAATCATTGGGTGGCCAGCGAAGGCTTCCAGCCAGTCGTTTTCTTCTAATTGGGCAAACGCGCTTTCGAAACCCGAGAACACCGCCTGAGCGGAATCAAACGGCATGGCGTCTATCATCGCTTGCTGCCAACGTTGGCTGGTACAAATTCGCTCTAATTGTTCATTACTCAAGCTGATCGCATGGTTCGCTGCACTCATTTATGGCTTTCCTTTATCGTCTTACGTGCTTGGTTGGCTTGCTGCCATTGGTGTTCGTTTGTTTGATCACGATTTTTCGGCAACGGTTTTTGCTGTGTTTTAAATAGCGCCATCAATTCTGCTGTGACAGAGACCGCGACCTCCATGGGTAGCTTGCCTGTAATGTCTGGATGACCAATAGGGCAAGTGAGTTGGTCGAGTAAGGAAGCGTTGGTCAGTTGCTCTTTAAGGCGGAATCGAAAACGCTGATTTTTACCCTCTGAGCCAATCAGGCCGATATAAGCAAATCGTTGGCTTTCAAGTGTGTGTTGAGTTAGCTCAAAGTCCAAACCATGATCTTGGGTCATGATCAATACAAATGCGTTGTCTTTGATGGCTTCTATCGCATCGATAGGGTGAGCATGTAGCTCGGTTTCGATGCCTTTTTCAGACAGCGGTTCTAACCACTCCGGACGGCTATCAATGACTTTTACATGGCAAGGTAGCGCATGCAGCACAGTGGTCAGCGCTTGGCATACGTGTCCTGCGCCAAAAATCACGACTTGCGGAGTTTGGGTTTGAAAGAACTCAAACATCACCTGCACTGCACCACCGCAGCATTGACCAAGATCGGCAGACAGCGCGAAACGTTCAATCAGTGGTTCATCACGCTGAAGCTTGAGGTTCTCACGTGCTTTGGCAATCACTTGGTATTCCAAATTGCCACCACCTAATGTATCGAATTGTCCCTGAGAAGAAATCACCATTTTCGCACCACTTGAGCGTGGAACTGAGCCAACATAAGCCAGTACAGTGGCAATACAGTATGCTTGGCCCTGCTGTTCAAGCTGTTGGCACGCAGACAACCAATTCATAGAACTATCGGACAAATAGGTATTACTCTTCGACAGCATAAGGTACCTCCTGAGTTACTTGCTCTGCCAGCCACTGTTGCTGGTGCTCACAAGCATTAAGGATTTCTTCGCCAGTCGCAGGCGCATGCAGTGCTGGTGCGCATTGGTGTTCACTGATAGAAGCAACAGCATCATAAATGGCGCACCAAACGCTGTTTGCGTGCATGAACGGTGGTTCACCCACTGCTTTGGAGCGATAAATGCTGTATTCCGGGTTTTCTTGATCGTACAGATCAATAGCCAGTTGTTTCGGGTAATCGCCAATGGTTGGTATCTTGTAGTTCATTGGGCTGTTACTCAGCAGTCGCCCATTATCATCCCAGACTAACTCTTCGGTGGTTACCCAGCCGAGACCTTGAATGAATGCACCTTCAATTTGGCCTTTATCTATCGCAGGGTTAAGGCTATTGCCGACATCGTGAAGGATATCAACCTTATCTACGCACATTTCTCCGGTTAGTGTGTCGATCGTGACTTCTGAACAGGATGCGCCGAGTGCAAAGTAGAAGAATGGACGCCCGCTTGCACTTTTGCGGTCATAACCGATTTTCGGTGTCTGATAATAACCTGCAGCTGAGAGAGAAATTCGGTTCATATAAGCAAGCTGAATCAATTCCGCCCAAGACACAGGGTGTTGGTAGTGAGGCGAAGATTCGATACCTACGAGTGTGCCATTGACGATGTCTGCTTCTTCCACCTGATAATGCTGACACGCGAAATTCAGTAGGCGTTGTTTAATTTCCATCGCAGCGTTATGTGCCGCCATACCATTGAGATCGGCACCGGAAGACGCGGCAGTTGGTGAGGTGTTAGGAACTTTGTCGGTACGCGTTGATGTCACTAACACTTTTGCCATATCAATACTGAATGACTGGGCAACAATTTGCTGGATTTTGGTGTGCAAGCCTTGGCCCATTTCCGTACCGCCATGCGATACCTGAAGTGTTCCATCCGTATAAACATGGATCAGTGCGCCTGCTTGGTTAAGGTGAGTGGCGGTAAAAGCGATGCCGAATTTAACGGGAGTCAATGCCAGCCCTTTTTTTAGCACTGGATGACGTTGGTTCCAGTCGTTGATGGCTTCACGACGGGCTCGGTAGTCACTCTGTTCTTCAAGCTGACGCATAATGTCGAGCGTGGCGGCATGTTGTTCCACTTCCATACCATATGGTGTCGTGTTCGCTTCGTCTCGATACAGGTTTTTATAGCGTATATCCAACGAATCTTGACCCGTTTTGATCGCCAATTCTTGCATCGCTTTTTCAATCACGATCATACCTTGAGGACCACCAAAACCACGAAATGCAGTGTGAGATACCATATCGGTTTTGAGTCTGTTACCCACCACACAAGCTTGACCGAGTGAGTAAGCATTGTCTGCATGGAACATGGCTCGGTCGACAATCGCGTCTGAGAGATCAGGTGAGTGACCACACAAACCGTTCACTTCAATATTTGCAGCGGTTATCAAGCCTTGTTCGTCTGCGGCCAGTTGATAACGGTTAAAAAATGGATGACGTTTACCCGTACTTGTCATGTCCACAGAGCGAGGTAGGCGCATTTTTACTGCTCGTTTTGTGTGATGTGCACCAAGTGCGGCCAAACATGCCCACTGAGCGGCTTGGCTTTCTTTCCCCCCAAAACCACCGCCCATACGACGCATATCAACCGTGACGTGGTTGAAACTGATGGCCAGTACTTCGGCGACCAACTTTTGAATCTCAGATGGGTTTTGAGTTGAACAGCGAATGAATATTCCCCCGTCTTCGGTGAGTTCTGCAAGGCTAACTTGACCTTCTAAATAGAAGTGTTCCTGCCCACCCACACGGATGTTGCCCTCGACACAAATAGGTGATTTTTCAAAGACGGTGTGATCAACTTTAGTTCCCATCTGATGAGAGGGTAAAAGGTGATCTTGAACAGCAGATTTCGAATAGCTCATCGCTAAATCATCGCTTTCTTCATACTCGATCTTTGCGAGGTGTGCGGCTTTCCAAGCCAGATCATGACTGGTCGCTAGAATCAAAACAATGGGTTGTCCGAAATACTTAATCTCGTTGTCTATTGTTAATAAAGGGTCGCCTTTAAAGATCGTGCCGATGTCTTTTTCTCCTGGGATGAAAGTCTCAGTTAGCACTTTGATGACGCCTTCAGCACGTTCCACATCCGTGAGATCGAGTTGCGTAATGTGGCCTTTGGCGATTGTGCTGGTAACGACGGCCGCATGTAAGCACCCTTTTGGTGTGGCGTAATCGTCTACATACAATGCTTCGCCACTGACTTGTTTGTCTGCGCTCTCGTGCTTGTACGACTTCCCTACAACTTGTTTGGATTCAGGGAGTAAGGTTTGTCCTGATTCAATCTGAGTTAATTTACGCATCGTGCACCAACCTTGTCTCAATGCTTTGAGACGCTAAGTAAAAACGTTTAAGCAGGTTTTGAACCAACTTGATTCGGTAGGTATTGCTACCTCGAACATCGCTGAGCGGGTTAATAACCTCTGGCACCTTATGTTGCGCGTGCTGCACGACAGAAATAGAAAGAGGACGACCAATAAACAGGGCTTCAAGCTCAGTCAGACGAACAGACTTCGCAGCGACACCGCCAGCAGAAATGATGCATTGGCTCACACACTGTTTGTCATCAAACGCCATGTTGAGGCCTAGAGTGACCGTCGCGATGTCATCTTCATAACGTTTACTGACTTTATAGATCGCATGACGTTCGTTGTTTGCCAGCTGAGGCAAGTGAATGGCACTGATCCATTGGTTGGATTTAAGGGCGGTCTGGCGATAGCCGGTAATGTAGTCTTCTGGCGCCAGCAGTACTTTATCCTCACCATCGTCCAGCTCGATCAGACCATGCAAACTGATAAGCAGAGGAGCAATATCACCAATAGGCGATGCATGACCAAGGCTTCCACCTAATGTTGCTCTGTTACGTATGGTTAAGCTTCCCAAGCGCTCAACCACTTCATCTGCGGTAGGGAAGTGCTGTTTAAAAAACTGATGTACTTGCGTCATCGGAACGGCTGCACCAATACGCCAGCCCGAAGAGGTTTCCGTGATAGTCAACAGATCATCAACGTGAGAGAGATCGATCAGTTGCGCAAGCGATTTATGCTGTTGGGTCACTTCTAGTGATAAGTCGGTACCACCTGCGATGATTTTTGCTTGTGGCATGCTTTTGATGGCTTGCGCAAGTTGTTGTCTATTTTGCGGGCGGGCATAATTCGGTTCGTCTACAGACTTAACGGACTCTAGCCATTGTTTCACTTCGGCTTCATTGGCACTTAACGGGTCGTCAATTTGGCTTTGAGCAATTTCGTCAGCGACAGTAATCAGTGGGCCATAGCCCGTGCAGCGGCACAAGTTGCCTGATAGATACTGTTTAGGGCTCTCTGGTGTTTTTTGTTGCTTCGATAGGGCATACAGCGACATCACAATTCCGGGTGTACAAAAGCCACATTGTGAACCGTGGTGGTTGACCATCGATTGTTGTACTGGGTGGAGTTGCTTGCCTTGTTTTAGATGCTCGACGGTAATGATCTGCTTACCATGTAAAGCGTGAATCGGTGTAATGCAAGCATTGATCTGTCTATAATTCAGTTGTTGTTCGTTGTCGAGATCAACCACAACAACCGTACACGCGCCACAATCGCCGCTCGCACACCCTTCTTTGGAGCCTGTCATGTGCCTTTCGTCACGCAAGTAATTGAGAAGCATCGTGTCTGCTTTTGCTGATGTCACTTGAACGACATCATTGTTAATCATGAGCTCTAGCATAACTTCCTCTGTTCATTATTATTAAAAACCTGTCCATATGGTCAACTCACAATCCTTAAAGTGCTTTTGCTGACGTATCGAAAGCATAAGCTGAGGCGAATCCGGTATTTGTTTAGCCTTTTACGGCTTAATCCTTTTATGGGATCGAGAACGTCTTGTTGGCAATAGGTTCAATGGCTTGTAATAGGGTTAAAGCAAAAACCTGACCAATTGGTCGTATTTTAAAAAATAACTTTCCATTTTTAGCTGAAGGCTTATACCTCAAGCATAATAGGCGTGCTAGAAAACCCCAATTTTTGCTAGGCTTTTAGTTGGGAGCTTGGGTTGTGTACAATTTTGGTGCTAACTCTTGTATACATTGCACTCATTTGATGCAGTTAGAGTTTTGTGCCTGACGCGATACCTGTTGCCAGTAAGGAAGGTTATAAAAAAACAGGGTTGGCGCGCATCTTGTTTAGTGTGTAGGAAAAACGTGAAAAGAGACCAAGGAGTGAACTTGACGGTAGAAGTAGGGCAAACAAAGCGAGCGAATGTTGGAGAAATCAGACGGCGTAATGAAGAGTTAATTCTTCAAGCGGCGGCGGATGAGTTCGTCAAACATGGTTATAAAGGCACATCTGT
This sequence comes from Vibrio mytili, assembly GCF_000830505.1. Lineage (GTDB taxonomy): Bacteria > Pseudomonadota > Gammaproteobacteria > Enterobacterales > Vibrionaceae > Vibrio > Vibrio mytili. Next base: position 150,377 of record NZ_JXOK01000049.1, read on the forward strand.
ACAAGCGATTGCGGACAGAGTGAATTTGCCCAAGGCCAATCTGCTATATTACTTTAAGTCAAAAGCAGGCATCTATAAGGCACTGTTAAAAGACATACTCACACTATGGAATGATGGCTTTTCAGAACAAGCCGCCATGCTGTCGCCAGACGTCGTGTTAAGAAATTACATCATTGGAAAGATGCAATACAGCCGTACTCACCCCAAGGAGTCGAAGATCTTTGCTCAAGAGATCATTCAAGGCGCCCCCATTATTGCGGATTCCATCCAGTTCCCGATGGTCAATTGGGCGGCAGGCAAAGCCACCATTATTCAATCCTGGATTGATCAGGGGCTGATTCGCCCAGTAGAGCCGCTACACCTTCTGTTTTTAATCTGGGGAGCAACGCAGTTTTACGCCGACTTTGATACTGAAATCCAATTGATTAAAGGCGCACCAATGTCGGATGAAGAATTCGAAAATGCTAAGGAGTTTGTCGTGGATATGGTATTGCGGGGGTTACAAGTCACGGATGCGCAGTAGCAGCATAGCAACGCATCAATTAGGCTATCGGGCCTCGTCTTTAAACACTAATGAGTTAATAGCATGAATTTTCTTCATGTTGAACATTACGTAATACCATTGTTATTCATGTATCCAAATCGTTATAAATTACTTAACAAATAATGATAATCGGATTCGACCTCAGCTCGGTTTTGCCATCAATCGTGGAATGATACACGCTCATCGTATCAACGCTTAGCTCAGGTTAATCTCAGAAAATGGATATAAAGTCACCATGAATACGGATTTTGCCTTTAAGATTAAGAGTCTTTGTCTCGATGAAAATTATCGACCATCAGACAATACACGCATCACAACCAATTTCGCGAACTTGGCTCGAGGGGAGCATCGTCAAGCCAACCTAAGAAACGCATTAACCATGATTAACGATCGTTTTAATGCATTAGCAACTTGGGATAACCCAACCGGGGACCGTTACGCTGTCGAGTTAGAAATCATTTCGGTGGACATCGATCTTGAAGGACGTGGTGACGCTTTCCCGTCGATTGAAGTGTTAAAAACCAATATTGTTGACCGAAAAACCAATCAGCGTATTGAAGGGATTGTCGGCAACAACTTCTCTTCATACGTTCGTGACTACGATTTTAGTGTGCGCTTGCTTGAGCACAATAAAGGGCAGCCGAATTTCAGTATTCCTGATGACTTTGGTGATTTGCACGGGAAGATTTTTAAGGCTTTTGTTAATTCACAGAGCTACAAAAACAACTTTAGTAAGCCGCCAGTCATTTGTTTAAGCGTATCGGATAGTAAAGTCTATCAACGGACAGAAAACGAGCATCCGGTGTTAGGTTATGAATACACGCCGAACGAATCATCGTTAACGGAGCAGTATTTCAAAAAGATGGGCTTACAGGTTCGTTATTTCATGCCAGAAGGCAGTGTCGCGCCTTTCGCTTTCTACTTCTTTGGTGATTTACTCAACGATTACTCTAACCTTGAGTTGATCAGCACCATTAGCACAATGGAGACATTTCAAAGAATTTACCGACCAGAAATTTATAATGCGCATGAGGTTGCAGGAGAGCGCTACCAACCTAATTTGAAAAACCAAGCGCATTCATTAACTCAAATTGTTTACGACCGTGAAGAACGCAGCAGATTGGCGGTTGATCAGGGTAAGTTTGCTGAAGAGAACTTCATCAAGCCTTATCAATCGGTATTAGAGCAGTGGTCTGCTACCTACGCTTAACCGTTAGCCAAGCTTCATTTTTCCAAACAGCTAACAACTAACAGCTAACAACTAACAACTAACAATAAACAGAATTAACGGTCTAAACTATGAAAAAACTATTTCCTACTTCAACGGCAGGCAGCCTGCCTAAGCCAACGTGCTTGCTCAACCTGAAGTACTTTGGTCTCCTTGGAAACTTGAAGAGCAAGCACTCATTGACGGCAAACAAGATGCATTACGCGTAGCGTTACAAGAACAACAGCATGCAGGCGTCGATATTGTCAGTGACGGCGAGCAAACCCGCCAGCACTTTGTGACTACGTTTATTGAGCACTTAAACGGCGTTGATTTTGAAAACCGCAAAACAGTGAAAATCCGTGACCGATATGACGCAAGTGTCCCAACGGTTGTGGGGCCTGTTTCTCGCCAAAAATCGGTGTTTGTCGAAGACGCCAAATTTTTACGCCAACAAACTAAGCAACCCATCAAATGGGCATTGCCTGGTCCTATGACAATGATCGACACACTCTACGATGATCACTACCAAAGTCGTGAAAAATTAGCTTGGGAGTTTGCCAAAATCCTCAACCAAGAAGCCAAAGAATTAGAGGCGGCGGGTGTGGACATTATTCAATTTGATGAGCCTGCATTTAACGTGTTCTTTGATGAGGTCAACGATTGGGGCATCGCGACGTTAGAACGAGCGATAGAAGGGCTTAAATGCGAAACCGCAGTACACATTTGTTATGGGTATGGCATAAAAGCGAATACCGATTGGAAGAAAACGTTGGGTACGGAATGGCGTCAGTACGAAGAAGTTTTCCCTAAGCTACAAAAATCGAATATCGATATCATTTCTCTCGAGTGCCACAATTCTCGCGTGCCAATTGAGTTGCTTGAACTGATTCGCGGTAAAAAGGTGATGGTTGGGGCGATTGATGTTGCAACCAACACGATTGAAACGCCAGAGGAAGTGGCCGAAACATTACGAGAAGCCCTTAAGTATGTCGATGCCGATAAGCTTTATCCTTGTACTAACTGTGGTATGGCGCCTTTATCGCGCGATGTCGCAAGAGGAAAGCTCAATGCGCTAAGTGCAGGTGCCGAAATCTTGAGAAAAGAGCTTTCAGCCTAAGACCCTAGGATTTGGGAGTCTCTGAGTGTTGACTCCCAAACGATTTGCTGTCTTATCATTTACTCGATACGAAAGTAAACCTAAACAACCGCTGGTGGTCTGGACTGCCCGCTTATGCGCCTGAGACGTGACAACGCTTGATCTCTTCAATCAGAGCCTTAGCTAATGGTGAGGCTGAATTGTTTTTCAGTGTAATCAGCATCACAGGGATCTGATAAGTGTATTTTTCAGGCAGAATCGGTTTAAACAATCCCTTTTCGACCCAACTGCTGGCGTAGTGCTCAGGCAGATAACCAATAAATGCGCCTGATAAAATCAAATGTGCAATCCCTTCATCGTGATAGGCGGTGGCGCTGTTTTGATAGTTTAGTGCATCGTTACGGGTCTCTTTATCTCGCATGTAGTTACTGGTGATGACTTCTGCTTGTTGTAACAGTGTTTCGATTTCTGAAGGCTGACAATCAAACAGAGGATGACCTTTACCACAATATAAGTAGTTCGTTTCATTATGCAGCGGAAAGTAATCGAGTCCGCGTAGTTGATGACGACTGACGCCGATCCCTGCCAATGACCGCCCATTCACAACCGACGTTTCCACTTCACGCGCCTCACATACGTTGATATCAAACTGTAAGTTATTGCTTCTACTTTTCAGCGCTGAAATGACATCAGCCACATGGCAACGTGGGTCATTGACTAACGTATCAATCATTGCAATGGTGACTCGGCCTGATAGTTCGTTTTTAGAACTCGCAACAGTGGCGGCAAACGCGTCACACTGCTGAAGTAACTCTAAGGAGGCTTGATAGGTGACACGTCCTGCTTCGGTTACTTCAAACCCACTTCGACCACGTTTACACAGTTTCAGCCCAAGCCGTAGTTCGAGATCAGACAGGTGCGAGCTGATGGTCGAGCGTCCGATGTTTAAGCGAGATTCTGCCGCCGACAATCCACCACATTCCACAATGGCAACAAAAACCCTCAACATACGTAAATCCACATCTTGAACCTGCATGGTGTGACCTCTTCTCTTTAGTTCGATAAATCCGGAATAAACTACGAACATTATGCTTTTATAAAACTTACAGAGCAAGTTAGCATAGGAACATAATAAGCAGTCTGATAGTCGATTATCAGCAAGTTAGGAGAAAAGTGATGTTTAGATATGGTGTAGACCGACTAAACCTAGATATTGTAAACGGAATTGCTGATGGCAGCATCAAAGCGGAATTGTGTGAAGAAGCGTTGGATAAAATCAACGCAAGCCGTCGTAACGTAGAGATCATCGCGTCTTCGGACAAAGCGGTGTACGGCATCAATACGGGATTTGGCCCTCTATGTGATACTCAAATTTCGCCTCAAGAAACGCACCTGCTACAAAAAAACTTGCTGATTACTCACGCAGTTGGTGTTGGGGAGCCGATTGCCAAACCTATTTCCAAGCTTATGCTGATCACCAAAGTTCACGCTTTAAGTCAGGGATACTCAGGTATTCGTCTAGACGTGATTCAACGTATGTTGGCGTTTATCGAACTGGATCTTATTCCTGTTGTTCCTGAGCAAGGCTCAGTGGGCGCATCAGGTGACTTGGCCCCTCTTTCTCACTTGTTTTTGCCATTAATTGGCGAAGGTGAGTTTTGGTTAGGGGACACTATCGTTCCTGCGGCACAAGCGCTGCGTGAAAACGGCTTGGAGCCATTGGAACTGCATGCCAAAGAAGGTTTGGCATTGATCAACGGAACACAGTTTATTCTCTCTCATGCCATTACCGCACTCACCAAAATGCGTTACTTACTTGATTTGGCCGATCTTGCGGGCGCAATGAGTATTGAAGGTATGCAGGGCAGTGGTTCTCCATTTAGAGAAGAGCTCCACTTAACACGTGCATTTGCGGGCAACATTGAAGTTGCAGCGCGCATGAGACGATTCTTTAAAGACTCAGAAAACATGGCTTCTCATGCCGATTGTGTTCGGGTGCAAGACCCATATTCATTGCGCTGTATTCCTCAGGTACATGGTGCCTCTCGCAATGCATTCAACCATTTGAAAGAACTCGCAGAAATCGAGATGAACTCGGTGACCGATAACCCAATAGTGATCAGTGCAGAAGAAGCAATTTCTGGTGGTAGTTTCCATGGTCAACCACTCGCCATGGTGTTGGACTATGCTTCTATTGCCGCTGCCGAGCTTGGCAATATTGCGGATCGTCGTTGTTATTTATTACTTGAAGGTCAGCACGGTTTGCCGCGTCTATTGACATCTTCTGGCGGTCTTAACTCTGGCATGATGATCCCACAATACGCAACGGCCGCATTGGTTACTGAGAACAAATCGCTTTGTTTCCCACCATCTGCGGACAGCGTGCCAACATCGATGGGACAGGAAGATCACGTTTCCATGGGTAGTATCTCTGGGAGAAAGCTGAATCAGATCTTGGGCAACCTAGAAAAAATCTTAGCTATCGAATTAATGTATGCCGCACAAGCGCTCGAGTTTAGACGTCCAAATAAATGCTCAGATCTGATTGAAGAAAACTTCCAGATCATTCGTGAAAAAGTGGCGAAGCTCGAAGAAGATCGTCTATTGAAGCCAGACATTGATGCGATGATTACTCTGGTAAAAACACAAGCATTTAACGTTAACTAAGGGAGCCTCGAAATATGGAAACGATATTGGATTTTCAACAACAAATTAAACAAGGCATTCCTAGTACTTTGCCGGAAGCGAAGCCATATCCGGCAGGAGTAAACCGCGCTCCTAAGCGTAAAGACATTCTAACCGCAGAAGAGAAGCAGTTGGCGATTCGTAATGCGTTGCGTTACTTCCCGAAAGAATGGCATCACGAACTGGCAGAAGAATTTGCTCAGGAACTGAAAGACTTCGGTCGCATCTACATGTACCGCTTTAAGCCAAACTACAGCATGAAAGCTCGCTCTATTTCTGACTACCCTGCGAAGTGTGAGCAAGCGGCGGCGATCATGTTAATGATTGACAATAACTTAGACCCAGCGGTTGCTCAGCACCCAGAAGAACTGATCACCTACGGTGGTAATGGCGCGGTATTCCAGAACTGGGCACAATATCTGCTGACGATGAAATACCTCAGCGAAATGGAAAGTGATCAGACTTTGCATTTGTATTCAGGTCATCCTATGGGGCTGTTTCCATCATCGGAAGATGCGCCTCGCGTTGTGGTCACGAATGGCATGATGATTCCGAATTACTCAAAGCCTGATGATTGGGAAAAATTTAACGCATTAGGTGTGACTCAATACGGCCAGATGACGGCTGGCTCGTTCATGTACATTGGTCCACAAGGTATCGTACACGGCACGACAATCACGGTAATGAACGCATTCCGTAAGGTTCTGGAAAAAGACCAAAGCCCGAAAGGTAAAATCTTCCTGACTGCTGGCCTTGGCGGCATGAGTGGAGCGCAGCCAAAAGCCGGTAATATCGCAAACTGTATTACCGTGTGTGCAGAAGTGAACCCGAAAGCAGCAACCAAGCGTCATCAGCAAGGTTGGGTGGACGAGTTGATCGACAATATGGACGCGTTAGTCGCACGTGTTCGCGAAGCGCAAGCGAACGAAGAAGTCGTATCGATTGCCTTTATTGGTAACGTGGTTGATGTTTGGGAAACCTTCTATGAGCAGGACATCTTCATTCACCTTGGTTCGGATCAAACGTCGCTGCATAACCCTTGGTCAGGCGGCTACTACCCTGTCGATATCAGTTATGAAGAATCGAATCGTCTTATCCGCGAAGAACCTGACTTGTTCAAGACAAAAGTCCAGGACACGTTGAAACGCCACGCTGATGCGGTAAACAAACACACCGCTCGTGGTACTTACTTCTTTGATTACGGTAATGCCTTCTTGCTTGAAGCATCTCGTGCTGGTGGCGATGTGATGGCAGAAAATGGTATCGACTTTAAATACCCATCCTACGTACAAGACATACTTGGTCCTATGTGTTTTGACTATGGTTTTGGTCCTTTCCGTTGGGTTTGTACGTCAGGTAAGCCTGAAGACCTTGATAAAACCGATGCGATTGCCGCCGATGTGCTGAAGAAGATCATGGCCGAGTCGCCAGAAGAAATTCAACAGCAGATGCAAGACAATATCACTTGGATCCAAGATGCGAAGCAGAACAAGCTCGTCGTCGGTTCACAAGCGCGAATTCTTTATGCAGATGCGCAAGGTCGTATGGAAATTGCGAAAGCGTTTAACGATGCGATTGAACGTGGTGAAATTGGTCCTGTGGTCCTTGGTCGTGACCACCACGATGTTAGTGGTACCGACTCGCCGTTCCGTGAAACGTCAAACATCTACGATGGCAGTCGCTTTACGGCGGATATGGCGATTCACAACGTGATCGGCGATGGCTTCCGCGGTGCAACCTGGGTGTCAATCCACAACGGTGGCGGTGTTGGTTGGGGTGAAGTGATCAACGGCGGTTTTGGTATGCTACTTGACGGTAGTGAAAGCGCGGAGCGTAGACTCAAGTCGATGCTGCTGTTTGATGTTAACAATGGTATTGCACGTCGTAGTTGGGCACGCAATAAAGAAGCGAACTTTGCTATCCAACGTGAAATGGAGAGAACACCGAAGCTTAAGGTGACGTTAGCGAATCAAGTTGACGATGACATCATCAATGACCTGAAATTCTAACCCATCCAATCAACAAACCGATGACTCTAACCAAGCAACGTTAGAGTCATCGACTACCTGGTCCTGTGATCGAACCTTTCTATCTAGAAAAGCTGAGGGCCGGAACCAGCTACCGTTTTTTGAACCCGATAGAGTCGCCAGCGTGGATCTCTTACGTGTTAAACTTCACGCGTAAATGCTCGCCGATTTTTATTGATAGACGACCATAAAATGCTCTAATACCAACAACATGTCCTCTGTTGGTTCAATATCCAATTCTTCACACTCTTGGCTAAAAAATTGCCAATGTGCTTCTCTCCACCACTTAAGCGACTTATCGCCTTCTCCCTCTTCTGCGGCAAACTCAGCGGTTACTTCGCGAAATTTACATTGGCTCACAGAGGTGATTTCGATAATGCATCTCGGATTGCCGTCCCAGTCCGTCACGACTTGCAGGTGACCGACTTCTGGCATCACTTCCCCTTTATTGCTGTACCAATACGCCATACTGCACGATGCGCGCTTCTCGCCACGTACGATGAGATCGGCACAGACATTTGCGTTGTACTCATCGGCACAAAAATAGTCTGCACTAAAAGAGGTATATTTTTGTGCGATATCAGAAGGTAACGAACCTAAATACTCATTTAAATAAGATTGACTTTTTCCTTCCATGACTCTTCATTTCCACGTTATATGAACCGTTCTTAATTCTATTTCACGTCATTGTACTTGTTGGTAAAGTGGCACGTATACGGTGAGCGACAAATTATCTTAATCTTTGTTGTTGAATGAGACGTTTCCCTGCAAAGATATGAAATGTAGCTGCATTTTAAATCTAAAACGAAATAGAATGACGCTACATTTAGTGGCCAATGGATATGGATAAAACCATGAATAAACAAACCAATACTTATCTTGGCGTGACATTCAATGTTATCGGCTCCGCGCTATTTGCGGCAATGTTTGCTTATGCCTCATTACTGGGAGAAATAGGCAGCCAAGAGGTTTATGGATGGCGTATCCTGTTTACTATTCCCCTGTTGACCATTTTTATTTTAAGTAATGGTTACTGGCCTCAGGTCCAAGATATCGTTAGCCGCTTGTTTCGCGAACGCTATTTCTTGCTCACTCGTTTGCTTTCTTCTTTTTTAATTGGCATTCAATTGTGGTTGTTTATGTGGGGCCCTGTTAACGGCTATGGATTAGCGGTGTCATTGGGGTACTTTATAATGCCTATCACCATGGTAGCAGTGGGTTGGGTAGCGTTTAAAGATAAATTGTCACGGTTCCAAAAATTGGCTTGTCTGTTTGCTGTCGTTGGCGTTTTAAATCAGTTGGCGATTTCCCAAACGCTAAGCTGGCCGACACTGGTGGTGTGCTTGGGGTACCCAATTTATTTTTGGTTACGCCATAAAACAGGCACCAATCATATTGGGGGTATCTGGTTTGATATGTTGCTGAGCCTGCCATTTAGCGTCTACTTTATCGTTAACGGTGGCCACGTTCTGTATACGCTTCCAACAAGTTACAACGCACTTTGGCTGGTCTTTGGACTGGGTATCATCAGCGCACTCGCCCTCGCGTTTCAGTCGTTGTCGGCACCACATCTAAACTTAAGCTTATTCGGGCTGTTGGTGTACGTTGAACCCGTGATGCTGGTGTTGGTGGCCATTTTATTAGGAGAAACCATCGCTCCCGCCGAATGGCCGACATACATTGCAATTTGGTTGGCTGTGATTGTTTTGATCGCTGAAGGATATGTAAGCTTGAAGAGAAGGCCAAGGACAGTGAAGTAACTTCATTTCAGAGCAGTCAAACAAAGTTACACAAAAAAGCAGCGAATCGCCGCTTTTTATATTTCAGATGTTATATTTCAGATGATTTCAGACCGAGTAGTCTTTGTTTACCACATCAGATCGTCTGGTACGACGAACTCTGCATATGGGTCGTCTTCTGCTGGAATATCGGCTTCAGGTTCTTTCTGATCAATGATCACAGATTCGTCACGTTGGGCGATTTTGTTTGCTACACCACGAGGAATCACAACGTAGCTCTCACCGACAGCACGATGGCTAAGATACCTTTGATTAACTGATCTCGAACTACTGAGTCCACGTAAAGTGATTTCACCAGAGTGCCGTCGGTAAAATTGTATTTGATGTCGCCATCTTTCAAATCAATCTTGTTCATATCAATCAGTTGATTAATTTGCGCTCTGAGCTCTTTACTCAAACGTTCGGCGTTTTGTTGCTGGCTCAACTCTTTGTCTCGTTCTAACTGCTGGCGTTTACTTTCTTCAACCGCAGCTTTCACTTCGCGTGCTTGTACGCGGGATTTTTTTGAGCCTTTCTTGGCTTTCTTTAGTTTTTTCTCATTCACTAAGCCAGCTTTCAGCATTTGTTCTTGAAGGGTTAGTTTTGCCATGTTCCATCCAGTTAGTACGCAATTTTGACTATTTTAACCAGTCCTTATCAGCAAGGAAAGGGCAGGGAAGAGAAGTCGGGCAAATACGTCCGGTGAGAGGGAACAAAACGCACGCCTGTTCCCTGTTTTACATGCAGACATTTCTAGAGGTAGACTCCCGATTCCATAGTAATGATCAATTCCTTTTTATCGCTGGGGAAGGCAATAAGTCACTCGGCGTTTTAGATGACGTTGTTGAGCGGGGTGCCGCTAAAGCGATAGCGATAAGGACGAACATCGCCCCCAAAAGCTGAGGCAACGTTAAGGTTTGGTCGAGGATGAGAAAGCCTAATACACATGCCGATACACTGCTGAGAAAACCAAGAAATGATACGGTTACTGGCGGTAGCTTCTCTATACCTCGGAACCAAAGGGAGTAGCTTAAAATCGCGCCGATCACACATAAATATAAATACCCAATATAATTGGGCAAACTTAAATGTGTAGGAAGTCCTTCAGCCCATAGAGTGATAGGAAGTAACATCAGCCCACCAAAAAACAACTGCCAACCAGTGAAGCTCAGTAAAGTCATGCCACTGGGCCTTCCCCATTTTTTTGTTAGCACCACACCAGAAGCCATACTTAATGTACCCACACAAGCAACAGCAACACCTGCCAAATGAATTTGTACTGAGCTGTTAATTACTAACAACACTATGCCTAAAATTCCAACCACACTTGCCATAATGTGATGCAATGAAAGTTCTGAATTTAGCCACTTCCAACTGAATAGGATCACAACGATAGGTTGCAAAGACATCACTATCGCTGCCATTCCTCCGGGTAAGTAAGTCGCAGCAAAGAATAGGCAGTAGAAAAACAACCCGATATTTAATAAGCCGAGTAATGCAAGGCGCACTAGCCATTTGCGATCAGGTAGCGTTTTGCTTAGTAGAACTAAAAATAAACCGGCAGGTAACGCTCGAAGCGTTGCTGCAAGTAGCGGGCTTTCTGATGGTAGCAACTCTGTGGTGACCACGTAGGTGCTTCCCCATACGATAGGTGCTATAGCCGTCAAACCAATCGTCTTTATCTGATGTAATCCTTTCATACTGAAACCTTAATAATTACTTTATAAAAGTATCTTTTATAAAAGATACTTTTTATAAAGTAATGGAGGTTTAGTTTTTGATCAAGTATCTTTTGAAAAAGATATTTATGGAGAAAGAGAAATGTCATTAGATAGCGTCGATACCATACTCTCTCAATGGGAGCGCGTTAGACCTGATCTAGACTGTTCTTCGATGGGGGTGGTTGGTCGCCTTCGTCGTACCAGCAATGTTTGGAAGAACAAAATGGATAAGGTTTTCAAAGACTATCAATTAAGTAGTATTGAGTTTGATATCTTAGCGACAATACGTCGAAGCGATCCTTCCGGTATCACACCAACCGAGTTATACAAAACACTTATGCTTTCTTCTGGCGCTGTCAGCACGCGTTTGGAGCAACTGGTAAAAGAGGGACTTGTTGAACGTCTTTCTAGCGAATATGACCGACGCAGTTGTAAAGTGACGTTGACCGACAAAGGGGTCGAACTTGTTGATACTGCATTAAACGCTCATGTTGGAAATATGGATAATATGCTGAATGCTTTGACGAAAAAAGAGCAAGATCAGCTTGCCGGTTTACTGCGTAAAGTATTGGTTTATGAAGAAAATGGTAAAGCTAATATTCGTCGGTGATCGCAATGATTTCAGCCTTTTAACTAGGCGTCCCCATCCGAACAAAATTTAACTGCGAAACGTCAACAGACCCTAGCGCAATTTTATTTTAGTTCCCGGCTTGATTTAACACTCCCTATCAAAATGCCGACTTGGAAATCAAAGTCGGCATTCAGTACGACTTGTTGCCGTTATTTAGCGTTCCACTGTTTCGACGTGACTAGGTTATCCATCACTTTGTTGATGGCTCGATGTGCTTTATCGATGATGGTATCGACGTCATGACGAGTGGTAATCAGTGGTGGTGCAAAACCAAGAATATCGCCGTGCGGCATAGCTCGCGCAATCAGGCCTACGTCCATACATGCGGCGGAGATCTGCGGTCCGACTTTTAAGTTAGGGTCAAAGTGTGCGCGACTCAGTTTGTCTGGCGAAAACTCCAGTGCGTGCAACAAGCCAATACCACGAGAATCACCAACGAGTGGGTGATCTGCAAAAGTTTCCCTCATGCGTTGTTGCAAGTAAGCGCCCACATCTGCTGCGTTTTGTACTAGGCCTTCGCGCTCAATAATGTCTAAATTGCAGTTTGCTGCCGCTGCGCCCATCGGGTGACCAGAATAGGTATAACCGTGGCCGATAGCTCCCCATTGGTCGGTGCCGTTTTCAAGTACATTCCATACTTTTTCTCCGACAATCACCCCTGATAGCGGTTGGTAAGCTGAGGTTAAGCCTTTGGCTACGGTGATTAAATCGGGTTTCATATCATAGTGAATAGAACCAAAATCCGCGCCTAAACGGCCAAAACCACAGACGACTTCGTCCGCGATCAACAGAACATCGTATTTATCGAGGACTTTGCGAATGGCTTGCCAGTAACCTTCAGGAGGTGGCACGATACCACCCGTTCCGAGAACGGGTTCGGCGATCATCGCAGCAACGGTGTCTGGACCTTCTGCCAGGATCATGTCTTCGAGCTGATCCGCACAGTACTGAGAAAACTCAAGCTCTGACATGCTGTCGTCTTCGCGGCGGTAGTAGTAGGGGGCCATTGTGTGTTTGATACGCTCTAGTGGCAAATCAAAATGGGCATGAAAGAGTGGTAGCCCAGTCATGGAGCCCGATGCGATGCTCGAGCCATGGTAGGCGCGATCACGAGAGATGATTTTTTTCTTTTCTGGCAGACCGCGAACATTATTGTAGTACCACACCAGTTTGAGCTGAGTTTCGTTGGCATCGCTGCCGGACATGCCGTAGTACACTTTGCTCATGCCTTCGGGGGCCATTTTTATAATGCGGTCTGACAGTTTCACCAGAGCTTCGTTAGTATGTCCAACATAGGTGTGATAATAAGCCAGTTCCTTTGCTTGTTCGTAAATGGCATCGGCCATCTCTGTTCTGCCATAACCAATATTGACGCAGTACAATCCCGCAAATCCGTCGATCAGTTCAATACCTTCTGAGTCGGTAATACGTATCCCGCTTGCACTGGAAATTATTCTGCCTGGTAGCTCACCAGCAGCATACTGCTTTAAGTGGGTTGAAGCATGAAATACGCGCTGACGGTCAATCTCTAATAATTGCTGGGTTTTATTACTCATAAGCCTTCTCCTTTCGCATCTTATTTCATTTCAACTGCCACTTGCACTGGGTAAGTTACCCAAGCAGCAGTACTTTATTTCGCTAAATTCTTCAAAGCCGTAGCGGCTGCCTTCTCGCCCAAGTCCGGACTGTTTTACTCCACCAAATGGGATGGGATGCCCAGTCATCTTGACGGAATTGACGCTCACCATGCCAAATTCCAAGCCGCGTAGGCATTGCCAGATCTGATGAATATCATGACCATAAACGTATGCGGCTAATCCATACTCGGTGTCATTACTCATCTCAATTACATGGCTTAAATCTTGGTAGGGAAGCACGCCCGCGACTGGGCAAAAGTTTTCTTCCCGATACACGGCCATATCAGGTGTTACGTCGGCAATTAGAGTGGGGGCGAAGAAGTTTGGCCCTGGCACCAACTCCTGATCGCCTGCTACCAGTGTTGCGCCTTTATCGAGTGCGTCACGCACTAAATCATGGGCTTTTTCGACAGCGGATCGATTGATCAATGGTCCCATGGTGGCTTTTTCGTCCAACCCGTTACCTAGTACAATCTTGTTCATTTCATTGCGAAAGGCATTGAGAAAGTCATGGTATTTATGCTGGGGGACAAAAATACGATTGGCGGCTAAGCAGTCTTGACCCGCGGTTTGAAACTTAGCCTCTACTGCTGCTTTGGCCGCAAGCTCGACTTCCATATCTGGTAATACGATAAACGGTGCATTGCCACCGAGTTCCATACTGCATTTTTTTACGGTTTGCGCTGCATCTCGCAGGAGCAATTTGCCAACGCGTGTGGATCCCGTAAAAGACAGTGCTTTGACTTTGTCTGAACAGCAAAGTGTTTGCGAAATCATGGCTGCATCGCCTGTGACGACATTGAAAACGCCGGGCGGAAAGCCCGCGCGGTCCGCAAGCTCTGCCAAAGCAAGAGAGGAAAAGGGGGTCTCGCTCGCTGGCTTGATGATTACTGGGCACCCAATCGCTAATGCAGCAGCCGCTTTTCGTGTCACCATGGCGTTAGGGAAGTTCCAAGGCGTAATTAGTGCGGCAACACCGATGGGCTCTCGAATTGTAGAGAGTTGCGCGTTCGGTATGTGGCTGGGAATGGTTTCTCCGTAGCTGCGCCTCGCTTCTTCGGCAAACCAACGAATGAATGAGGCTCCGTATTCAATCTCGCCTATTGCATCGTTTAAGGGTTTTCCCTGTTCCATTACCATTAAACGGGCTAGATCGGGTTTGGCATTCAGAATCAGATCATGCCAACGCATCAGTATGCTGGCGCGTTGCTCAGCTTGCATTTTCCGCCATAGCTGAAAAGCACGATCAGCATCATCAATCGTCTGGTATATCTGTTGCTGGGACAGTCGGGTCGTATAACCAATCACGGTATTATCTACGGGATTTGTCACCGGATGGAAACGATTTCCACTTGTCCATTTACCGTTGACGTAAGCAAGCCCTCGGACTAAACGTACATCTTTCATGATAGCCATCATGTCGTGCGATGCTTTCATTTCGTCTTTCGGGTTGAGTTTGTCGCTATTAAAGCGGTGAAGTGCTGCCATAAATCCTTCTCCCTGCGTTATCGTCCATAAATAAACTGTAGTGGAGGAGGGGGAGGATTAATTTCTGATGCATGGCGCTGTATCGTGAAGTTTTTCTGTTTAGTCCGGTGATAGATGGTGATTTTTCTTGTTGAGTGCGCAGGGAGACTTATGTCAATCACAGCGATTATTCAAAACCCGGCGCTCTGCTTAATCTCTAACGAATCTGAATCTCGTTTGATGGTTTTGGTCACGATATAAGTAAAGTAGCGTTCAATGCCCACTTCAGAGTCGAGCCATTTGTCGATAAGTCTTTGGTATTGGTCGATGTCTTCCGATTGAATTTTAAGAATGTAATCCACACCACCACCAGTGGCATAGCATTCAGTCACTTCGGGGGTATGTTTCACCAACTCTTCAAACCGTTTAAACGCTTGTGCATTGTGTTCTTTTAAAGACACTTCGACCATGACCGAGGTTTTCTTAAGTAAAACGTCGGTATTTACCTTGGCACCATATCCTTGGATGATGCCCGCTTGTTCAAGTTTCTTTACGCGCTCCCAGCATGGACTTACCGACAGATTAATTTCTGCTGCTAGGTGAGATTTGGTGATACGACCGTTGTTATGAAGGATCTGTAGAATTTTAACGTCGTAGCGATCAAGGCGCATGGGGCTCTCCGTATTACATCGTTTGGGACAAGTCTAGCGAATTTGTGCTTAACACGTTTAGTTAACGCATCAGCTTTCAGATAATCTAGGTTGTGTAAATCGTGGTTAATGACTCAATGTTTAACGAATAAATGTCGTGGGAAGTCACACAAGGTTTTTGCTCCGAGTCGGGTAATCACAATGCTTTCTGTCGTTTCTAAACCCCAATCTTTAAACCAAAGACCGGGCATGAAGTGGAAGGTCATGCCTTCTTGCAGAACGGTTTTGTCGGTATCTCGAAGGCTCATGGTTCGCTCACCCCAGTCGAGGGTAGCTCAGGCCAATTGGATAACCACAACGCGCCCCTTCGCGTGAAAAGCCTGCTTTATCGAGGACTTTGTTTAATGCATTAGCAATATCGGCGCAGGTGTTGCCGGGTTTGGCGACTTCTAACCCAGCCTCTAGGCCGCGTGTTAGTGCTTCATCGGCTCGCTTAAACTTATCATCGGGTTCACCTAAGAAAATGGTACGAGAGAGAGGGCAGTGATAGCGACGGTGCGCTCCTGCGATTTCAAAAAACGTCCCTTCTCCTTTTTTAAACGGCTTATCATCCCAAGTTAAATGGGGCGCGGATGCGTCTGCTCCGGAAGGTAACAAGGGGACGATCGCAGTATAGTCGCCAAAATGATCCTCGTAACCTAGCACTGCCTGACGATTGATTTCCGCAACCAAATGATGCTTAGGCAATCCGGGCTCTATCATGTCGAAGGCGACGCGGTGCATGTTTTCAACGATTCGTGCAGCACGGTACATATAAGCCAGTTCTTGATCTGATTTCACCGCGCGGCACCAGTTCACCATCCCTGTAGCATCAAGTAACTGCGCGTTAGGTAGGTGAGTAAGTAGCGATTCATAAGCAGTGGCACTGAAGTAATAGTTGTCTTTTTCGACGCCAATCCGACCGCGATCCCAACAGCGTGGTGTTAGAACGGCCTCAACCAGATAATCCATCGGGTGCAGAGGCGGGTTCATGACGTAATGATCGGGGTAGGACGTGATATTTTCGACAGACATATACGCAGTACGGTATGCCCCATTGGCATCATGATAGCGGCCGAACCAAATCGGATCACTTTCTGGCCCAACAATGACACATTGTGGTACATAAAAAGACCAGCCATCATACCCGGTCAGCCATGACATGTTGGATGGGTCATGGATAATGAGCACATCTAACTCTTGTTCGAGCATCGATTGTCGAACTTTCGATAAACGTTCCTGGTACTCTTCCAACGTAAAATGCATAGTAATGCCCCGCATACACTCTCCTTGTTGAAACCCGATGCTCTTCGATGAGCGTCTAATCCTGTTAGCAGGTCACTTGGCCTGCATTCGCTTTTAACCCTGAATCCCATAAACCTTATTTTCGGGTTAAAAACATGGATGCATTGATTGACTCCTTGCGCTATCCGACCCCACAGATAAAAACAAGTGTGGTTTAATTTTGTACGCTATGCCGCATTTTTTGATAGAAAAATACAAATTAGCTTATTGATACTAGGGGATGTTGGCGTTTCTTACCGGTTTGTAGCATGACTTATGGAGGACGTTATTGGATGTCAGGGAGCTTTGTTACTCTGTAAAGATGCAATGAAAGGGAAGACGATACCCCGCGTCGATGGCGTACGGCGCGGAGAGTGAGGAGAATTTGAATTGGGTCTGAATGGGTGGGGGCTCAGTTCACTTTTTGAGTAGACTCTTTGACTTGTAAAGCACCTTGATACTGAAAGTGTTTTTCGCCTTTGTCTTGTTCTTTTTCCAGTGTGAGCGCTGCATTGACCGCATCTCTGGTCAACTCAAGGATGGGTAAAACCACAGTGGATAAACGCGGCACTATGTAACTTGCGGTTGGATCGCCATCAATACCGATGACAGAGACGTCATCAGGAACGGTTAATCCTCGGTCATGTAAGGCACGTATAGCGCCAATCGCCATTGAGTCGGTACTAGAAAATATGGCAGTAAAAGGGGCGCCGCTGTCGAGCAGGCTGATTGTCGCCTCATAACCACTTTGCGGCGTACTTTGCCCTTCAAAAATTAGTGACTCGTTCACGTTTATGCCGTGCTCTTGTAAAGTTTGCTTATAAGCGGATAGACGTTTCTGTCCGGTGCTACTCGACAGTGAGGTAGTGATACAAGCGATCTGTTTATGTCCGAGTTCCAAAAGGTAATTTGTGGCGACTTGTGCCACTTGCTCTTGATCAAATCCAAAACTGAATAATTTATCGTCGTCTAACGAGCGGTTAATCACAATGAGCTGTGTTCGGATTTCCTTTTGCAGATCAGAAAGTTGCTGCTCTGATAGGTGACGGCTGTAAATCAAGATAGCATCGCAGTGATGAGCATTAAGAGAGCGGACCGCATCCTCTTCTCCAGCTGCATCGTCACTGCTGTTAAGGACAAACAGTTTCTTGTTGGCTTTTTGCATATCATGCGCGGCTTCTGTCAGCATGGAGCCAAAATAGTGGCTTTCAAAATGAGGCAGAATCAACCCAAACGTATTGTAACTGTTTGTTGCTAAAGCTCGTGCAAAAGCATTGGGCTGATAGCCAAGAGATTTCATCGCTTCTAGTACAGACTGTCGTGTCTGCTCTTTTACAAACTCACTGCCATTTAGCACTCTGGATACCGTTGCTTTAGATACTCCAGCGGCTTTACATACGTCTTTGATTGTCGCCATATTTTTATTCCCCAACACTTTGGCTTGACAGTTTACACTATTTAATTGAGTGAAAGTAAACCGTTGGAGTGTTTCAGTAATGTCAAATAAACTCTATTCAACTATGAGGTTGAGTTGTTTTTACTCAAAATTTACTTAAAAAAACTGTCTTCACTCAAAGTAACCGGTTACATCAGTTGATATACTGTTCAGTCAACAAATGCGATCGGAACAAGAGCAGGAAACGATTTTGATAGAAACGATTATTTTTGATATGGATGGTGTACTCGTCGACTCTGAACCTTTTTGGCGTAAAGCAAAAGTGAACGCTGTCGCGAAATTTGGTGGCGAAATTACCGAAGAACTGGCATACCAGAGTACCGGTCTCCGCATCGATGAAATTGCCAATTACTGGATTCGATACTGTGGGTTAGATCCGGCTTGTTCAACGGATCTTGCCGATACCATTTTGAGTGAAGTCATTGCGCAGATTAAGATGCACGGCCAATTGCTTCCTGGAGTAAAAGCTTCTCTAGAATCACTTGCGCAGACAGATCTAAAAATCGGTCTTGCTTCGTCTTCTCCGCTACGATTAATCGAAGCGGTGCTGGAAACGTTTGATATTGGTAAATTCTTTTCCGTTTATGTGTCTGCAGAACACCTTGAATACGGAAAACCGCATCCGCAGGTATATCTTAACGCCGCAGAAAAATTGTCGACCAAGCCTCATAATTGCGTTGCGATTGAAGATTCGGTTAACGGTTTAATCGCCGCCAAATCAGCTCAAATGACGGCAATTTGTGTGCCTGAACCCGGCCAAGAAACCAACCCACGCTTTGGAATTGCAGACATCAAGTTAATTTCTTTAGAAGAATTTTCGACATCGCAAGAGGTGCAAACCCTACTTCAGCGTTAGTGGGTCTCGGCATTGATCAGCGGAGAACTCAAGGGCAACAGACCCTAGGGTCTGTTGACGTTTAGCGGTTAAATTTTGTTCGAGATAAAAGCATTTTAGACAAGGCAAGTTGATTGAAGCCTAGTTACTCTAAGTAAATGAAACTTAACGCCGTATAAAATGCTTTTAGTGGGGGCGCCTAGCTCGAACCCGAAGGGCAGCGTTTGTTGAGCTTTTCTACTGCGTCATCGGCTTCTCGTGTAGGCTAGCTACACCACAAAGCCTCTTCCTTGTATTAAACCTCAACACTTCGCTGCAAAAATCATCTCGAAACATCAACAGACCCTAGTTATGTCTGGATTCAATAAAAATACCCCAGTGTTTGAGCACTGGGGTATTTACGTTAACTGGATTCTTTACGTTTCAGACTTGATTACAGCTTTTCGCCATTGCTGTTGATGACGTCTTTGTACCAGTAGAAGCTTTTTTTACGGCTACGATTCATCGTCCCGGTTCCATCGTCGTGGCGATCTACGTAAATAAAGCCGTAACGTTTTCGATATTCGCCCGTTCCATAGGACACACAATCAATACAGCCCCATGGGGTGTAGCCCATTAAATCAACACCATCGTACGAAACTGCTTTCGCCATCTCTTCGATGTGCGCTTTGAGGTAGTCGATACGGTAATCATCGTTGATCTCACCATTCTCTTCGACTTTGTCTATTGCACCGAAGCCGTTTTCGACAATAAATAGTGGTTTATTGTAGCGCTCGTAAAGCTCACACAGAGAATAACGCAAACCGACAGGGTCGATCTGCCAGCCCCATTCTGATGCTTGAACAAATGGATTTTTCACGCTGCCCGTAAAGCCACTCATTGAACCTTCAGTACTTGCTTCAGCATCCGCTTTTATTGCCACAGACATGTAGTAACTAAAGCCGATATAGTCGCAGACCCCTTCTTTTAAGATCTCTAGATCGCCCGGCTCCATTTTGATGTTGTAACCTTTGCGTTCCCAATCTTTCAGTGTGTAAGCTGGGTATTCACCACGCATATGCACATCACTAAAGAAGAATCGATTACGCATGGCTTCTTGAGCAAGCATGACATCGTCCGGTGCACATGAGAATGGATAAATAGGCACCCACGCCACCATACAGCCAATTTGGAAGTCTGGATTGATCTCATGACCCAGTTTGACCACTTTTGCGCTGGCGACAAACTCATGGTGAACCACTTGGTACATACATTCTTCCGGGTTGTCTTCTACCGTGTAATCAACACCGGAGTTGGAGTAACCCCACAATGGAAGATGAAGGTCACGCTGGTTATTAATTTCGTTAAACGTCATCCAGTATTTGACTTTGTTCTTGTAACGACGCATCACGGTTTCCGCATAGTGAACAAAGAAATCCACCACGCGACGATCTTTAAAACCGCCGTAT
The DNA here is from genome assembly GCF_000830505.1 of Vibrio mytili. Taxonomy (GTDB): domain Bacteria; phylum Pseudomonadota; class Gammaproteobacteria; order Enterobacterales; family Vibrionaceae; genus Vibrio; species Vibrio mytili. Next base: position 170,885 of record NZ_JXOK01000049.1, read on the forward strand.
GCTTTGGATAAGTGAAGCGGCATTTCAAAGTGAGAAAGCGTAATGACTGGTTCGATACCGTGTTTTAACAGCTCATCAAATAGGTCGTCGTAGTACTGCAAACCAGCTTCATTTGGTACGAGTTCATCACCTTTTGGGAAAATACGCGGCCAGTAGATAGAAGTGCGGAAACATTTGAATCCCATCTCTGCTAAAAGCGCGACATCGCCTTTATAGTGATCGTAGAATGCCGTCGCTTGGTGGTTAGGGTAGTGATACCCCTCTAACACGCCATCGGTAATTTGGCGCTGAGTGTTGACATTGCCACCGGATAGCACGTCCACAATACTTGGCCCCTTACCATCACGGTCCCAAGCACCTTCAACTTGGTGAGCGGCGACGGCACCTCCCCATAAAAAGTTTTTAGGAAAAATACTGCTCATTTTACTTACTCCTAAGCCATCTGGATGACTGGTTGACCTACATTAATTTGGTTATCTTCATGATCTTGAGAGATCACTTCAAATTCGAATTCGTCACTGTTCATGACAATAAATGGTGTGGTTGTGTCGTATCCCGCGGCAGCAATACGCTCTAAGTCAAACTTAATGAGTGGATCGCCCGCTTTTACGTTTTGGTCTAGCGCGACTAAGCAATCGAAAAATTCGCCTTTCAGTTCAACCGTATCAAGCCCGACATGTATTAAGACTTCGGCACCGTTCAATGATGTCATACCCACGGCGTGCTTGGTTTCGATGACCGATGAAATCACCGCATCACAAGGAGCACGAACGACGCCTTCTGTCGGTTTAATGGCAACGCCATCACCGAGTAGTTTTTGTGCGAAGCTCTCATCATTAACAGTCTCCAATGGAATGATTTGTCCTCTTAACGGGCTGACGAGAGTGACGGCTTTTTTCACCATGGTTGGGGCGGTTTGTGGGGTTGATTTCTGCTGTTTTTTTTCGTTTTTACTGTCAATCTCAACAGGATCGTCGAAGCCAACCAAGTAAACCAACGCGATAGTCAGGACGATAGTGACGCCAGTACCGAGTAATGCACCGGTGAAAGAGGTTGGGTTTTCAGCGTTAATCGCATTAACCACGGTAAGGATGCCGGTCAGTCCAGCATAAGCATAATAATAAGTGTTAAATAGGCTTGCGACAGCTGAACCTACCGCGCCACCAATACAGCCACAGATAAATGGCGTTTTCAGTCTGAGAGTGACACCGTAAATCGCTGGCTCGGTGATACCAAAAAATCCAGTAAGACCCGCCGAGTAGCCGGTTGTTTTTAGTTTGGTATTTCGTGATTTCATTGCTACTGCAAACGCAGCCGCCATCTGCGCAACAACCGCAATGCCACAGAATGCTTGGATGGAGTCAAAACCAAAGTTTTCATAGTTTGCGAGTACCACTGGAGTAATACCCCAGTGAACACCGAAGATAACCAGTACTTGCCAAATTCCTCCGATAAGAGCCGCTGCGACAACAGGGGCGACGTCATACAGCGTGTTGTAGCCGACCGCTATCATACTGGCAACGAAGCTTGTCGCAGGGCCAATCAACACTAAGGTCGCTGGCACCATGATTAACATACAAAGTAGTGGCGTAAATAGTTCACGGACCACATCAGGTAAGATGCCTTTGATGTATTTTTCTACATAACTCAGCGCCCAAACCATGAAAATCGGTGGTAAGACAGACGCGGTATAAACCGTTTTTGCCAGTGGTAGGCCTAAGAAGGTAATCAGCTCGCCGTCTGCAATTCTCTCTGCAATGGCTCCCCAAGACGGGTTGATCAGCGCACAGGCACAAAGAATCGCGATAAGCGGATTACAGTCAAACAGTTTTGACGCGGTAAATGCAATAAAAACTGGCAGAAAGACAAACGGTGTCCATGACATGAAGTTAAGGACTTCAAATGCACCTGTACCAGCAATACTAGGGAATAGGTAATGGGCAAAAATAAGCGCACCTTGCAAAATACCCGCGGCCGCAAGAATGTAAACAAAGGGCGCAAAGATGGCTGACATCGATGCGATGATAGCATCAAAGAGTCGAACTTTTTCTGAACCTGTCGCCATTAGCGAAGAGTCAACTAAAGAGGACATTGCAGCATACACGTCTTGAACTCTTGTGCCGATCACGACCTGGAACTGTCCGCCACTCATAACCACTGTAATCACGCCAGGCATTTCTTTAATTTTTTCTGCCGCGCTTTCCGGGACTTCTTTTAAAACCAAGCGTAGGCGGGTCGCACAGCGCGAAAATCGAGTTAAGTTTTCTTGTCCGCCCACTTCTGAAAGTATGTCTTTCGCAAGCTGAGTATAATCTCTGACCGCAGCCATATATTCACCTTTCCCTTATCCTGTCACTTATTATTAGATTGTTGGAACCGGTTACAAGATTAAGCTGCAAAGACTTTTTTCATCAACAGAGATAAAAAATAATAAAGAAACGGATCACACAAAAGAGCAAGTTTAGAGATAAAAACGTAACCAGGATCGCTTTTTAATGCAGGGATATTCTGATGCGAAAAGTGTTTACTTTATGCCATCAGGAAGTTTTTCCATAACGCGTTGTTACCGGTTCCATCTTGTGTTTAATCGTATAAAAGCGCATTTCACAGCCAAATAAACGACAAAAGTGAAATGTAGAGATAGAAAAAAGTTGGTGGAACACAGTGAATAACAAAGTTTTTCCTGAAGGTTTTTGCGGGATAGGAACCGCGTCAACTAAATTCGTTTGCTGACAGCCCCAACCATTCGGTTGGGGCTTGTTTGTTAAGCGTGTTCTGCACACTCTTGAAGTAGTGAAGGATAATCCGTGTAGCCACGTTCGTTTCCTCCAAACAGTGTTGAACCATCAAGCTCTGCGAGGGGGTGACGATGTCGTAAGCGAGAAACTAAATCCGGATTTGCTACAAACGGTCGCCCAAATGCGACGAGATCGGCATACCCTTTCGCGATGACTTCTTGTGCACGTTCTTGATCATAGCGGCCCGCCACAATTATCGTGTTGCTAAAGCGTTTTCTTAGCTCAACGCGAAACGCCTCTGGGATGGTTGGCGCATCTGCCCAGTCGGCTTCAGATAAATGTAGGTAAGCGATGTCGCGCGTTTGCAACTGGCGAGATGCTTCTAAAATTGTCGGCACGATATCAGGGCAGTCCATGTCTTTAAAGGTAATAAAGGGTGCCAATCTAACGCCTACTCTGTGTGCACCAACAGTAGCAATAACGGCATCTACGACTTGGATAAGAAAACGAATACGATTTTCTCGAGAGCCTCCGTAGCTGTCGGTACGATGATTTGAGTTGGTTCTTAGAAACTGGTCGATAAGGTATCCATTGCCACCATGAATTTCTACACCATCAAAACCTGCATCGATGGCACGTTTTGCTGCGTTGGCAAAGTCGCTGACAACGCGATCAATATCTTGTTGGGTCATTTCTCGAGGCTCAACACAATCAACCATATTACCGTTGCCTTGCTCATCAGCAATCCAAACTTGAGTTTCTACCGGGGCGAGTGGCGAAGGTGCGATAGGTAACCCACCTTTTTGGAATGTTGGGTGAGAAACTCTGCCTACATGCCAAAGTTGGCAAAACATTGCTGCACCATGAGATTTCACCGCTTGTGTAACCGTTTTCCAGCCCTCTACTTGCTGATCAGTGTAAACACCAGGCGTAAATGAATAGCCTTGTGAATCGTCGGAAATTTGTGTCGCTTCGGTAATGATAAGTCCGGCAGAAGCACGCTGTTTATAATACGTTGCCATCATCTCATTAGGGATGTTGCCCGGTTGACTTGTTCGCGCTCTCGTCATTGGGGCCATGACGACCCGGTTTTGTAGTGATAGTCCCTTAAGTGATACAGGTTCAAATAGTTGACTCATTGTTATGCTCCATTGTTGTACTACCACAAGTAGGTATATGCTTCATGTAGTGCGATAGGAACAGTATATGTATTAGACATAAATTGATAATTGGGTAATATCTGAAATTATTATTCCGTTTTTCCAAATAATAAGGATGTGAAGGTGGATAAGTTTTCGGATATGACGCTATTTGTCAGCATCGTTAAACACCAAGGTCTGGCGGCTGCGGGAAGGGAGCTGGGTTTATCTCCGGCAACTGTCACGGCGAGACTTCAATCGATAGAAGAGCGTTATGGGATCAAACTGCTCAACCGCAGCACACGTCATGTATCACTAACGGATGCTGGGGCCATGTACCATCAGGCTTGTCTCAATATCATTGATAGTGTGAAAGAGACGGAAAATTTGCTGCAAACCGGTGTCACAGAAGTGCGTGGCGCATTAAAGATTTCAGCGCCGCGAGATGTTGGTAAGAAAATGATCTCTCCGATGGTTTCGGCGTTCGCTGAGCGATATCCGGATGTGACACCATATCTTTATCTCAATGACAACTTATCGAATATGGCGGAGTCGGGCCTAGATTTGGTCATTCGATATGGTGAGTTGTCTGACAGCAATCTTATCTCGCGCAAGCTGGCCTCGAGTCAGCGAGTGTTGTGCGCATCTCCAGAGTATTTGGCGAAGCAAGGTGTACCAAGCAGCCCACAAGCACTCGCGCGTCATCGCTGTTTAGCCTTGGTGCGCGGTAATGAAGAATTAAAAACTTGGCACTTTAAAGATAAGAATTCACAGCAAGCTATTACTGTCACGCCAACGCGCTTTTCAGATGATGGAGAAGTGATTCGTCAATGGGCATTGGATGGCGCTGGGATTGCGTTGAAATCGATTTTGGATATCCAGCAAGATCTCAAGCAAAAGCGTTTAGTGACTATCTTAGATTCTTACACAAAAAACTTCAGCGCTCTGTCGCAAGGTGCTGAAGCCGATCTCCATGTCATCTATCAAAGCCGTCAGTATCAACCAAAAAGAATTCGTCTGTTTTTGGACTTTTTAATTGAACAATTTTCTAACGACTAAAACCAATCACAGTAAATAAGTGAACAGAAATATAGCGTAGGAAAAATGCGTGAGAACGAGGCGAAATTTTTCGATAAGTCGTTATTCTACAATCCAACATTGTAACGAAGTTATCGAGTATTTTATCGAGCTAGAATGACCAGTTATTTACTATGATTGGCCTAATGGATTGCTTAGAAAAACAAAGCCGCTGAGGTACTCAACGGCTTTGCTGTGATAGGTATTGGCTTGGTTAGCCCTTGGCTCAGTTAGTTGGCAGTTTGTGGCCGAGGCTTACGGCGCTGACCTGATGGTTTATTACCCGCAGGCTTCGTGCTGTTTGGTTTGCGGTTACCCGATGGTTGACCACCATTGCCATTTTTATTGCTCGCTGGCTTGTTGTCGTTAGGCTTACGGCCATCTGGTTTGCTGTTTGTGCGACCTTGACCCTCTCGATTGGCTTTAGGCTTGCCCGCTCCGCCTTGGTTTGTACTGCTTTTATTGCTGTTATTACCATCGTTGAAGCGACGTTTAGGCTTGTTCGCACTGTTTGCCGAATTCTTTTCCGCGACTTGATCATTCGATCCTTGTGGCTTTTTGGATTTCTTCGGTTTTTTCGGTTTGATTGGGCGTGTATCCAGTTTTGATTCTGGAACCACGTTGGTTGGTGCATAACCGTCCAACTCTTTGCGTGGCAGCAACTCCTGAATCAAACGCTCGATCGCGAACAATTCAGGCGCTTCAATCGCACATACCAACGAGATAGCTTTACCTACTTCACCTGCACGACCAGTACGACCGATACGGTGAACGTAGTCTTCAGCTACTTTAGGTAGCTCAAAATTCACAACTTGAGGAAGCTGAGGAATGTCGATACCACGAGCGGCAATGTCTGTTGCCACTAACACACGAATCTGACCCGATTTAAAGTCTGCTAATGCTTTTGTTCTCGCGCCTTGGCTTTTGTTACCGTGGATCGCGGCCGCGGGTAGATTTTGCTCGATCAAGAATTTAGTTAAGCGGTTGGCCCCGTGTTTGGTCCGTGTGAACACCAATACCTGCTGCCAATCGCCATCTTTAATGAGCTTGACCAGCATCGCTGGTTTTTTCTTCGAGTCTGATGGGTAGATACATTGTTCTACGGTTCTGGCCGTTGAGTTTTCTGGGTTAACCGATATTTCAACCGGATGATTGACCAGACCTTTGGCTAATTCACGAATTTCTTTCGAAAATGTTGCTGAGAATAATAGGTTTTGACGCTGCTTTGGCAGTAAATCAATGATCTTGCGGATGTCACGGATAAAGCCCATGTCAAGCATGCGGTCTGCTTCGTCCAAAACCAACACTTCAAGTTGGTCAAATTTCACCGCATTCTGGTTGTAGAGGTCCATCAAGCGACCTGGTGTTGCAACTAGAACATCAGCACCCTTACGTAGACGTTGCATTTGTGGGTTGATCTTCACCCCACCAAATACCACTGCGCTTGTTAACGGTAGGTGGCGACTGTACATGAAGACGCTTTCTTGAACTTGAGCGGCCAGTTCACGGTAGGTGTTAGGATTAACGCTCGAACTTGATTGCTACGAACACGAGGTCCGTTTGACAACTTTTCAAGGATGGGCAGCGTAAAGCCTGCTGTTTTCCCCGTACCAGTCTGTGCTGCTGCCATGACGTCTTTCCCTTCCAATACTGCCGGGATGGCCTGTGCCTGAATTGGCGAAGGGGTGTCATAGCCTTTTTCCTGAATTGCTTGAAGGATTGGAGCAGATAGACCTAACGAGGTAAAACCCATATGTATGATTCTCAATTGTCGAGTTAGATAACAACGCACCGAAAACATATTCGTTGCGAAAAGTGCGACATTCTGAGGCTTTTATCCTTGAGCTTCAACTAATTCTGTCATTGATTTTGAATATCGATGTCGCCAAAAAAAAGGGAAACGAATTAGAACGGTATATTAGCCATCCTTCGTATCAAGCAAACTCACCTCGGCGTGCTAAAAACGCGCTAGTAAGTTGTTGAAACAACGAATCTACTGAGGGCCTCTCGGTTATATGCGCAAACAGCGGCGTGTGAACATCAGGTCTAATATCCCCTTCTTGATTGCAAAGTTGATTACATAAGCGTACGGGTTCGACGATGTGATTGACGTCCACGTTAATTAGGATACACGCCTGCGCTAACACGACTTTTCCTCCGCCTTTTTTGAGGAGTATGCGTTGTGCAGTTCCAACAACTTTTTGCCCGGCAATATTTAGGTTGTACTCGCCATCACAATACGAGTGCGGCGTGGCGTGCACATTAACATCCACATTAAGTTGTTTGAAAAATGCGCTTAATGTTGTGCATAAATCCAAATATGCTTTCTTGATGTCGTAGGGCTGATCGTCAGGCCAATGGTAGATATGGGAAAGGTTGATAATGCCCGGTACTTGCGGAACGGGGGCGCCACCGGTTTTGCGTGAGAACAATTTCCAGCGAGAGTTTTCGAGTGCGAGTTTTAGTTCATCAGAGGCTGGCCACTTCTTTCCTGCGGGTAGTACTAGGGTTGGGCTTTTGACTTGCCAAAGAAGAAGCGCTTGCGACAGTTGATTGGATTGAACTTGTGTGAGCAGCTCTTGTTCCTTTTTAAACGCATCCGCTACTTCAGTTGCGGCATAGCGAATCAGTTTATTCTTTGAAGCCAAATGTTGCACCTAAAACCCAATTTCATGTCAGATAAATGGTTTTATCTCAGACAAGCAGAGATTGCTGCTTGTCTGCTCACTATTTGAAAATTCTATGCACAAAACCACACTCTTTTAGTTTGTTGTTGCCACAGCAATAGCGTCTGAAAATGACAATGCAAAGGCTTGTTCGGTATCGAGCGCATTGGCAGGAAACTCTAAACTTAACTGGGCATGTGGCGATACTTTTGATGCGACGCTAGTCACAAACTTGCGCGTTTCTCCTGGCATGATAGCAAGACGATCGCCTCCGCTCGAAGAAAGGAGAGCAACCCCCATCGTGGGTACCTTGTGACCTTCTGCATCCGATAACGTGAGTAATGACGTTGGATTATAGGCGAGGTTACCGCTCGTATTACGGTAGGCACTAAAGGTATTAAACTTGGGTTCCAACGACCCTTCCGCCCCAATGTTGGTGACAGAGAAGGTAATGTTTGAGCCGTCGAAGTCTTCTACCTTGACCAAAACATTTTCACTTTGATAGCTGGCAGCAGTGGCCGCGCCAGCTTGATGCTCGCTACTTTTCTGTTTTTTCTCGTTCTTGGCCTTTTCTTCTAATGCCTGGTCACTACGCTTCATTGCAAGCGCATAAGACTGATCGACGAGGGCTAGCAGTGCTGGAATAGAGTAGAATGAGAGCCCCTCTAAATGATCAAAATCGATTTTTGCATCTTGAGTTGCACGTCGGTTGGGGAATTGACAGTGCCCATCGACGAGGTTGATAAACGCTAACTCAAAGGTACTTTGTAACCTATCTATTTCCAACCAAGCGTTTTTTATATTGTTACGCATTTTGTCTATATCAGCAGGTGTTTGCTTCGGGAAGCGTCCATTTGGTGACACACTATTGGCCACAGCCACCAGTTCTTCGGTCACAAAAGGGTTGTTTTTGGCTGGTATGACGGTGGTAATACGGTTGGATTGAGTAATGTCTTCGCCCAGAAGCGCAATCATCTTCTGAGAAGTCGTGCCTCGATTTGAGGTTAAAATATCACCGCAGTATGGCTTTGTATTGGCGTAGGTGTATGAAGTCATTAAAGACAGTGATAAGAAGATGGACAAGCTGGTGATGACGAGTCGTCCTATCGATGTTCGATCGTTCATCTTGATAACCCCTCTGTAAATAAGTGCGATTGACTGACGTATTTGTCAACCAACTTGTCTGTAATTCAACTTGGTTGGCATCGCTACATTCAGAATGGTTTGGGTAATAACTCTGAATTATTTCTCTTAGAAAGATAGACGTAACAAGAGAAACCATCAAATGTAAAACTTGGGCTTGGAATTCGTTTTTTGAATTAAATGGTGAATAAAAACAGTGCTTTACTGTATTAATTTGTGTCGGTTAGAAAAGGGCTATTTTTAAAACTCGGTGGAAGTTCTTGGAGTGAGACCAATGCCAACAAGAATGAGGGAATAATGACTGGCATTGGTCTTGATTTTGCTTTTAAAAGGCAAACAGAAATATTAGCTTAACGTCTTCAACACCTGTGCCAATCGAGTGACAGCCACAACGAGTTCTTCGGGTGTTGCGTTGGTAAAGTTAAGGCGTAGCGCGGCTTTTTCTTCTGAGCCTTCCGGATAGAATACAGGGCTAGGCACGACTGCCACTCCGTTTGCTAACAGTGATTTGGCAAGCTCAAACGTGTCGCATTCTGGAATTTCCAACCAAACAAACATTCCGCCATCAATCGGTTTTACAACGCAGCTATCAGGTAACTGTTGGCTTAGCTCTGCGAACATGACGTCATAACGGGATTTGTAAAGCTCACGGATTTTTTCGATATGAAGGTCAAAGTTATCATTTTGCAGGAGCCCATGAAGCAGCGCTTGCATCGGTACACTTGAGTGCAAATCGGCGCCTTGTTTGATTTTGATTAACGGCTCCAGATAAGTGCTCTTGCCAGTCACTACACCGATACGCAGACCTGGAGATGCAATTTTTGAAAATGAACGCAGTACGATGGAGTGCTGTGGACAAAAGTCTGACACCAACGGCAGTGCCTCTCCAGAAAAACGCAGTTCTCGGTATGGAGCATCTTCAATAAACGCTACATTGTAATGGCTACACAGTTCACCGACTTTTTGACGTGTTTCTAGGCTCCAGCAAACCCCAGTTGGGTTATGAAAGTCGGGAACCGCGTAAAACATTTTAGGGCTCTGTTCTGCAAAACAACGTTCTAACTCTTCAAGGTTTGGGCCGAATTCAGTTTGTGATACGCTCAGAATATTCGCTTGCACCAAGCCAAATACTTGCATTGCACCAAGATAACTCGGTGCTTCCATCACGACCTTATCACCCGGGTTGACATAAGCGCGAGCGATCAAATCAAGCCCTTGTTGCGACCCAGTAGTGACCATGGCGATGTGGGATTCAAGTAACTGGAAATAATCATTTAAGAAGTCAAGCAAAGGACTATAGCCGGCTGTTGCACCGTACTGAAAGACCTCTGGCATGTTCGCGAGCGCTTCTAAAGTTGGCTTCATTAAGTCGATGGGGAAGGTTTTTTCATCCGGCAACCCTCCAGCAAGAGATATAACGTTTTTGTCGCTTGCGGCTGCAAGGATCTCTCGAATATAAGAAGATTTAGTTTGCTGTAATGAACGTGCGATTTCCATGCGTTGTACTTCTCTCTGGCGTTTTATTTTTCTATTTTGGAAGTCAAATAGTACATGGGAATTGCCTAATTAAGTGTGTCTGTTTATGCTGTTAAATATGTCCATTTATGCTATTTAGGCTAATCCTATGAGCCAGCAACAAGTTTCTCGAATCAATGATGTGTTGTTTTATATCCATCAAGATATCAGTCGTGAGTTGTCAGCAAAAACGTTGGCAAACGTAGCGGCTTATTCTGAGCAACATTTTCATCGAATATTTAAAGATGTTGTTGGGGAGTCGATCCATCAATATGTACGCCGTACCCGAATGGAGTACGCCGCGAACCAACTCATGTTTGATACTCAGTCATCGGTATTGGATATTGCAAACAAATCCGGTTTTAACTCGATGTCTTCTTTTAGTCGCGCATTTAAAGCGACGTTTAACATGGCACCGGGAGAATGGCGAAAGCACGATTTGCAAGTGGCGGAGAAACCTTATTTAAAAGACCCAGAAGTTGCAGAAGGCTATCATCGTGTTGCCAATCGACGGTTACCTGAGCCTAAAATTCTCGAAGTGCCTGAGCGATTAGCGGCTTATGTTAGACATGAGGGTTATAATCGTTCAATTCGCCACGCCTGGTTGATTCTCAAAGCATGGGCGAATTCTGAGGGTCGAGATTTTTCCGTACAATATGGTTTGCATCACTCGAATCCAGCCTGGGTTGAACTCGATAAATGTCGTTATGTGGCCTGCATGGCGATTGATCAGCCGCTGAAGCTGCGTGGTGTTGTGAATCAGATGCTCATTCCAGGAGGTTTACATGCTGTGTTTAGATTGACTGGAGTATATGGTGAGTTACTGCCACAGATTAGTCAGGTGTTGGAAAGGTGGTTACCTACGTCAGGCCTTAAATTACGTTCAACACCTGCCTATGTTCATTATCACAAAAACCACTTTCTTAACGAGGAAGAAATGTTTGAATTGGATTTTTATTTGCCAATTAGTTTTTTCTGAACATTGTGGTCAAAAAGTGTGCTCAATTCTACGATGTAACCGCAATTCAAGTGCTATGTTTATGCTTGTGCTGTGCAAAAATCGAACGCAGCGAAACATCAATAATCTAGCCAAGAGGTCTATATGTTAGGTGAAAATCACTCATTAACACATGAATTCCCAGAACATTTGGATACCATCGCTCAATTGAGTGAGAATGATGCATCATTTGCTAAAATCGTTAGAAACTACAACGCGTTAGATAAAGAGATTCGGGTTCTAGAGTTACAAGGGAACCCGATTGATGATCACGAAATGAATGTGCTGAAGCACAATCGCGCGGAACTAAAAGATTGGCTCCACTCTCGAATTATGGGCTCTTAAAGTAATGTTGATTTTTAACTAAGCAATGAATATCGCTCGTATCCACGAGCCGTTTTTCTATTTAATCAAGCGCTCTGGTTTTTACCCAGAGGACGGTATCTTCATCGACAGGTGGATACGTGCTTTCCAAGCGAGGTAAGCGTAGCCATGAAGATTCAGGATAGTATCCATTTGAATCTTTAAATCCCCCAGATAAGACAAATATCTCAATACCAGTAGAGTCGTGAGGAGGTTGAAAGCGTTCCCCTTTAGGGCAGAACAGCAGAGAAACGTGTTCGTGAGCGTAGTCGTGTAGATTGACGATATGCGAGCCTCCATTGTTGTCGAACTTATCCAGCGCTTTGGTGTTAATTCTTACCGTGGTGAGATCTTCTTTTTCAAACTGATTCAGTTTCACGAGAATCACGCATCCCTCTAAACTAAACGGAGAGTGGTGGCTGCCCGGAGGATTGCGAAGGTAAGTTCCTGCGGGGTAATCACCATGTTCATCTGAAAACACCCCTTCAAGTACTAAGATTTCTTCACCGAGAGGGTGAGGGTGCTCTGAAAATCGGGAGCCTGGCGCATATCTTACGATACTGGTGGTGTGCCCTGATTCTTTTGCCTCACGCTCTAATGGCTTGCGCCACACACCCTGAGCGGGACTTGCGGTCCACTCCATTTTTGCGGTGTCGACAACCACCCGTTTAGCAAAGTCCATATTTAGCATAATGAGTTAACCTGAGATCATTTGTTTTTTGGATATTGAACGTATAAGTTGAACGAATCAATACCTAGATATTAAATTATTGGTCAGAAGTGTTATGGAAGTAACTCAAATTATGTAAGCTTATGCCTTAAGGGAGTTTACAATAACTAAAGCTTCTAATTAATTGAGAGTGCAGGACTTTTTTTTTCATAATTTTGACCTAATATCTGAATTAGAAAACACTTCAAACAAAATAAGGGGTAACCATGACGGAACAATATATACCACCACGAGTTTGGACCAACGAAAATGAAAATGGTGGGCAATGGGCAAGCATCAATCGCCCTGACTCTGGCGCACGCCACGAGCAAGCGTTACCAGTAGGCGAGCATCCATTTCAACTGTATTCAATGGGCACACCGAACGGACAAAAGGTGACCATTATGTTTGAAGAGTTGCTGGCTGCTGGTGTTAAAGAGGCCGAGTATGATGCCTACCTAATTAAAATCGGTGATGGTGATCAGTTTGGTTCGGGGTTTGTGTCGGTAAACCCAAATTCGAAAATTCCTGCGTTAGTCGATCGTTCAGGTGAAGAGCCTATCAATGTCTTTGAATCAGGAAACATCCTTTTTTATCTGGCTGAAAAGTTTGGTTTGTTCCTACCAAAAGAAGGCGCGAAACGTGCAGAGGTGATGAACTGGTTATTCTGGCTACAGGGGTCTGCCCCGTACTTGGGGGGAGGCTTCGGTCACTTGTACGCTTGTCAATATCCCCACCCAAATTATCATTCTAAACATATTCATTAATTTCCATTAATTAGGCTTTACGAAGCACTATACAAAATAATTAAGTGGTATTTTGTATAGTAATAATTCAGCCACTCAACTCACTTAAACGAACAAAAATACAGGGATATAGCTATGAGCGAAAAGCAATACACTCCGCCTAAGGTTTGGAAAAACGAAGCAAGTAGCGGTAACAAATGGGCCAATATAAACAGCCCTGAATCTGGCGCTAGATTTGAACGAGAGTTACCCAAAGGTGAACACCCATTTCAACTTTATTCACTAGCTACTCCAAATGGTCAAAAAGTGACTATCTTATTTGAAGAGCTCTTGGCACTAGGTATTAAAGAGGCTGAATATGACGCATACCTCATCAATATCGGTGAATCAGATCAGTTCTCTTCTGGATTTGTAGAAGTAAACCCTAACTCTAAAATCCCTGCATTAGTTGACAAGTCGGGGGGCGAAACCGTAAACGTGTTTGAATCCGCCTCTATACTTGTTCATCTTGCTGAAAAGTTTGGCAAGTTCTTACCAAGTAATGGATCTGCACGTAGCCAAACATTTAACTGGTTATTTTGGGCGCAAGGTTCTGCCCCATTCTTAGGTGGTGGTTTTGGTCATTTCTATGCTTATGCGGACGAAAAGCAAGAGTACCCTATTAACCGATTTGCGATGGAAGCGAAACGTCAACTTGACGTGCTAGACAAACAACTTGCAAAGAACACTTATGTCGCTGGTGAAGAATATACTATCGCTGATATGGCTATTTGGCCTTGGTATGGCAATTTGGTGCTAGGCAAGTTATATGATGCTGCTGAGTTCCTAGAAGTACATGCCTATGAGAACGTTGTACGCTGGGCTAAACAAATAGAGTCTCGTGAAGCGGTACAACGAGGCATAGTGGTTAATAAAGGTTGGGGGGAAGAATGGGAACAAGTCCCAGAACGACACTCTGCTGAAGATATCGATCGTGTATTGCAAATCCGCCCATAACCTTATACACAACTCACGACTCTAAGCGGTTAAGAACGGTCGATAAGGGTTTAAAAAATGGTTTTCTAACCCTCACAACCAAGGAGGAATTACTCCTCCTTCTTTTGATTATTAAGTTCTTGTTTGATCTGCAAGTATGCCGCTCTGGACTCTTCAGAAAGCGCTTGAACTTGCTGTTGGTAGTGGAGCATCTGCATATCGAAAAGCTCTTTGATCAAAACTTGGTTTGTTAGATGGTGTTCAAACAGTTCTTTTACTTTATCTTCGACACCTTGACCGTTTTCAGTGAGTCTTTTTTTGTCTGAAATGGGTTTGATTAGCGATAGTATGGATTTCTTGGTCGGGCAAACACCTAGCAAGTTTAGTGAAAAGAAACTCATTGCCAAACACGAGAATGCGCTAAATAGTTCAAGGTGGTTGTTGATAAGCTGACTCAAGATCTGAGTAATAAGCGTGTGTTTAAACTGTCTCGTTTGTCCTGAGATTTTTCCGCCTATTCTGGCTAATTTCGGGTTTACCTCAGATAAGTAATATTGCTGCATATCCCAGTTAGAACCTCTTCGATGTTCAATCTCAATCAAAAATCCTTCTAAGATATTTTCTTTCTCTCTGTTCAATGCTGCGACTCGCAGCAAATGGCTTCGCCCTGTTTCTGAGAAAATCGCTGAAATGCTGTGGTGTTGATGTTCAATTCTGTGGTGTTATTCATAGTTCACTCCTTTAAAAACGGGTTTTTAAACCCTAAGTCAGTGATCCATAAATCAACGAAACGTCAAATTAAGTAAAAGTTGAGAGTGAGAAAAATCTCTCTACTACGGTGTTTTTGCGTTTTGAGAATATTATAGTGCTTGGAAAATTAAATGAGACGGCGAGTTTTTCAAAAAAAATATCTTAGTGAATGCCTTTTTCTAAAAGGGTTTGAGAGTGAAAAAATCCTTAGTTGTCAAGAAAAAATAAAATAAATCCTTGCGTATTGATATTTATTTTGATATGATATGAGAACACTAAACGTTGTAAGTAAGTTTAGTGTGAAAATCGCTAAGTATTCCGAAGGAAGTGGAATAATTGATAGAGTCATCGAATGACACTTTAGCGTAAGTGAAAATTATTTTCGCTTTATATTGGCTTATCTACGGACATACACCTCCGTTGTTTGCCGCCAAATAGCACGAACGAAATGTTCGAATAAAACTTAGCAGCCCCGTTGATGAGGGTAGCTACACAAAATAACTGTAAGTGCCACTTGAAGAGGAGTGTTTGACGAAAGAACAGTGAATAAACGTTGTTGATAGCTTTTAGGCTATCAGATCAATCTTATTGGGATTGATGTGCCTTCGCTTTAAGCGATAGAGAAACATAAATAGGTGTCGTGTATCACGATCCTTACGTTTATTGATTTTCAGTCTGTCTATCACTGAAAAATGCTGTGCTAATTCGTTAAAACGCCACTCATCTCAGGCTGTGTGTTTTGTGATTTGGTGACAAATTAACTTGGGAGGAAACGCTATGTCATTATTAACATCAATTCAAATTAAACCTACCTTGCACTCGTTCGTGTCTATCACTTACGAGGGATTTTCATACCTGCAATTCCATCAACACTATTCCTATTTGATGCGCTTCCCCTAGCGTATGCCCCTGAGTTCGTCCGAACTTAGTTATAAACAAAAATAGATAAATCAAAGCGTTAAAGAAGTACACCTACTGGGTGGGGGTTCTTACACCCCGAAGAAAGTTAATAAATAAAAAAGAGGAAAACATTATGACTTATAAAACTTACGAAACTCAATTAGACATCGCAATGAACCATTCAAAATCAAGAAGAACCTTGAGAAAGCACTTTGGCAAGAAATCAATTAGTTACGATGATTTTACTCGTTTAATGGCAAGAGGTGGGGAGTCTATAGATGCTGAAACGAGTGATTTACTGGGAAGAGAGAAACTGTGGGTTGATAGTGGTGAACCGACAATCTTTATCGAAAATAAGGACTTAGCTCAACAGCTTTATTTGGCTTCATTTGATGTCCAAGACTTCAATGTCGAGCCTCCATTCAAGACCTTTGCTATGTCTTTTCCGAAAAATACGGAAATTGAGGGGGTTAAGATGCACACGGCTTTGGTCAGCGTGATGACGGTTGCGGAGCATTTAAAAGCTAACCGAGATGTTTTAGGTATGCCGCAGACTTTGGGCTGTGAACTAGAAATGAGTGATGATCTAGTCGTTTGTGTCAGTGCTAATGATGGTGCTCATCTAATGCGTGGACACTCATATCTAAATACTTATGAAGATCCAACAGTCAAGCATTCGGAAAGTGATGAGATTGATATGTTACTAAAAATTGCACTGTCGTTATGCGTTTATCACTCAGCGACCGAAGGCAAGAAGCTTGAAGTGGGCTACCCAAAATCGTGGGTTAAAAAGTCAAAAAAACGACAAGGAACAAATGGTCGAGGAATGGTGCTTCGAGGTATGGGGGGCGGTTCAAAACCTTCAAAAGAGAAAAGCGCTGGACGAAAAATCACGCTTAAAGTCCCGTTCTTTCGCAACTTACGTGCAGAAAGATATTACCAAGGAGAGCATAAAAATAAGCCTATTGGTAGTCGTTGGGTGTTCGTTAAGGGTATCGATCTGAATAACAGTCAACATTCGCTGTTAGCTTAAAAAATCACATTAAATCAAACAAATATTAGAGGAGATGCTTATGTGTGAAGAAAATAAAGTCATTCAATTTGACGAGGAAATGGACATTGACCGTAGTCCGAATTACTGCTGGCGATGCAAAAGCTCTGATTCGAGTGTCGAGGAGACGGATGTCGATTTTGACACTGTAGCCGTTCATTTTGCTTGCAACGATTGTTCAAGCACTTGGGAAGTCAGATATGACGCAACAACACTGTTTATCGCAACACAATAATTTTAATAAAACATAGGAGAATAGTTATGAATATTATTGATACAACACGAAAATATGCTAATAAAAACAAAGAGTTCAGTGAGATCTGTGGCTTGATTGCCGCTTCAATGCGCTTCTTTATAGATATTGAAATGAGTCCGTTTTTGCAGAACGAGATGAAACTGATGGAGCAACTGTTCAGCTTCAGAGGATCGGTAAGTCTTGATCAGGTTCTGCAAGCTGTCGATGAGTGTGCTTTTGTGGTGAATATGCTCGAAAGAAATATAGATGCGGTTTCACAGACCGATGATGCCGATATAGTCATCCAGTTCACTATGTTGCTCAGAATGCTAAAGGCTTCAATTGCATCAATTGAGTTGGTCTTAGGATCGGAAAACATCAAGTAAAAGCTTTAATCGTTAACCACGACAAGAGTAAAAATGATGAGTAGTCATTTGAAAGAAGGGGAACTTAACGCAACAGGGATGTTAAACAATAGATATGTCGTTTAAAACACATTGGCAACATAATTTACAATAGAAGAGTCATTAAGAGAGGCATTTGATGGAAAAAATTAATACAAAAAATATTTTAGTGAAGCTAGAGAAAGCAGTCGAGAGCTATGGTGGTTGGTTTTGGCACGATGAACTAACAGGTATTGAAGAGTTAGAGGCAACAATTGATAGCTGTATTTGGGATAAAAAGCCTGACTTTGAGTATTTGGCTTTGGAAGTACTCAAATATTTAGAAGTTATTGATAGATTTCACGTTATTGAAACTGAAACAATTCGACTCAAAGGTGAGATTTGGAGTGATGAAGAAGAGTTTCTTTATTACGGAGGGGATGAAAGTTTTGACAGTTTTGATGATTATCTTGAGTGTAAAAAGACGGACATTTTTTACGGTCTAAGAGAAGTGTTGGTTCGTGAATTAATGGATATTCATAACTAAGAATAAGAAGGGGACAAACCGCAGCGGAGTCTGCACTAACTATAAGCGAGAAAAATAATGATAAAACAGAATAATGTAGTAGAAAATAAGGCTATCACAAGGGCAATAGAAACGTGGTCAATCAATGAGATTTATGAACAGTGGCAGATTGAGGAACGTATTGAGTCTAATGATTTAGACTTGATAGAAAAAGCAGTCAGAGATTTAGTGGTGTCGAACCAAATCAATGTGCTACTGGCATTTCCCAACTACACAAGGTTATGCGTCATTGAAGCACTTGACTGGTACGATCAACTTTCGATGGATAATATCTACTATGTTGAGCAACAGCTTCATCTTGCGAGGGATGAGTATCAAATAGACGATTCTGATTTTGAGGTGATGATGAGAAGGGTAAAACGACACTAAATCGAAACTTGTATGCAAAGAAGCCCGTAAAGGGCTTTTTGCGTTTTAAGGCACTTGTTTTTACAGCGATAGACGTGTCGAAGCACGAAGTTTTTGCTCTGGGCTTGTTTCTGCTGCTGGGACGGAGTCAAAATCAATTTCGTTAAATAACGACTGCTTTACGTCCAATTCAGCGACTTTCTTTTCTAATTCACTTGCGGCTGGTCCGTAGATCTTCACGGCTTTTTCTTGGCTGAATACCTCAATGCCTTTGCTTATATGGTTAAAACCGACAATTTCTTGGTGTCGCAAAGGGATCATCGTGCCATAAGTATCGGCTTGGTCATTCAAAAAATCACGTAATTCTTGACGGTATTTAGGCACAAAATCAACAGTTTGGTCTAACTGGTTAGGGATGCGGTAGTCTGGCTGATTTTCAAGTTTTAATTTATGCTCTGCTACTTTATCAGAGATGTATTTTTGTGCTTCTTTGGCTTGCTTACAGACACTCAATAACACTTTTTTCTTATCAGAGAAATTGCTTGCCCACCCTTCGATGTATCTGGCGTGTGCATTAAATGTCTCTAGTCCCTGTTCTAGACACAAAAACATAGTGCTAGTCTCAGCGATTAATTCTTCTTTCGAGTAGCCCAAAGTGCCAAAAGCGTTACTCATATCTCGACCTAGAGCTTTTGAAGTAGAATGAGATAATTCGTGAAGAGCTAAAGCCAAAAATGCTTTATCAGATGAGCATTTTTTACGCAGTGGCAATACTATAATGTGTTCCTTGGGCGAATAATAAGCACGGTCCTCGTTTTTTTCAATCACAGGAACGCCCATTGCGTCAATGATCATCAATGCTTGTTGCACAAAACGTTCATCCTTCATTTCTTGACTCATTTCCTGCTTCTCTAGCTCTTCTTGCTTTGCAAAATAGGGACGCTCATCAATGAACGTTTGAGGCAGGAGGTGTTTGATTTTTTCGAGCGGGAAGACTTTGTAAGGCTTTAAACCTTTGCGATGTTGATAGCCGTTGTCTCGCATTTCTTTGAAGCTCATACCGTGCGTTTCACGCTCGAACTGACTCTTACTTATTGCTTTACCGTCTTTTTTGAAGCTTTCGAGGTATTTAACCACAACAGAGTCTAGTTTTAATCCCTTCAATGGTTTATCTGGATCAAACGTATCGGATTTTGGTGGTAATTGGTCTTTGTGGTGTTCAAGTAGGTCAGTGGCTTGCTTGAACGTTGCGTAAATCGGTATTTTCGTTGCTTGTTCTTGTTGATCTTGAAGCAGCATTATAATGTTAATACCTGCGTATTGATCATTATGAAAATTGAGTGGTAACGCATTGAGTGTAGAGCGGTAAAAGCTCACATCAACATCACTGTCAGAGCTTGGCTTTTCGCCCTTGGGTTTTGAAAAATAATCAAATAACCTGTCCAGTATCAGATCTTGTTGGCTCTTTTTTTCGGTAGTGCGAGCCGCACTCGGTCTTGTTTGTTTCATAAGTAACTCCTTGTTTCTACGGGTTACTTATGTCGTATCACGCCCTTGTTTTTTTGAAAGTTTCAGCCGCTTGAGCGACTGTTTATTCCTGAAAAGTAAAGGGTTTTATTTTTGATTTGCTGATAATTTCTGGTGTTAAAATCACCATTTCGTTAGTAGTTTTGGACTTATCACACAAGCTCAATGCACCATTAACAGTGCGACACGCAACGGTGTTTTCGTCAGATACTGCCAAAATCCACGCTTCATCTAACTCATCAAGCTCTAAATCCAATGCCTCTTCTACTTCAGCGGTAGCAGTCTGCTTAGTTACTTTCTTCTGCTTAAATGTTGTAAAACATACTACATTCGTATGAGTGGCATTATCAGCTTCAAAAACAGCCGAATTAGAGGCAGTTTTTGTTTCGTGAGCCTCTGGCTCACTCTCTTGAATATTTTGGTTCTGAGTAGGTTTTGAGCGTTGTTTTGGTGCTTTGGCTTCGTCTTCACGCATCTTCGCTACAAAACCGTTATCGACACTTTTGATATTAAACCTAGAAAATGGTTTTGGGATACCTGGCAAGTGACACAGTTCTTTTTCATACTCAAGAACGTGCTTTTCTTTCAGCTTTTCAAAAGATACGGACAGTTTTTTGTTTAAATCGCCTTTAATGCCTAAAATGTTAGAGATGTAGCTCTTTGTGAAAAACGGAGCGTCCAACCTCTAAGGGATTGAACTATCAGGAAAATAGGGATTTGATTTTTCCTTTTGATTGCGACAAAGTCGCTTTTCTGGATAAGAGTTAAAGAATATTCACGCTCATTCATATAGTCGATAAAATCACCGTGAAGCTCAAATCGCAAAGTGTTATCGAAACGGCTGATGAACAGCTCTTCAAAGATAGTGACTGGTTCATCATTGACAAAAAACTCTATTTCCTTGAATCGCTCAATGAAGTTTTCAATCTTTTCAATTAATTGGCTGAGAGTAAAATTACCCTTTAGTTTTAACTGCTTGAAGATTTTGGAGCCTTTATCCAAGCTTAGAATCACGCACTCGTCATTTTCTTCATTGTCAGAGTTGAGATAGTAGTTATGGTGTTCAACAAGTAACAAACTGAAAAGTAGGATCTCAACAAATGTGTCGCAGTAAAGTCCATCTAGATCATAACGCTGCTGTGATAGGTTATGAGTGATCACATCAATGTTTTGTTCAGCGTTATTTCTGAAAAAACCGACCTGAAGAAGTTCTGTTGGTAATGCAAGGGCTTGGTTAGAAAGAAAATCGTATTGGGATAGTGGTTTAGTGCTCATTGGGTTACTCCTTAGTTAATTTAAACAAGAAGTCTTGACTCAAAGGTTATCCGTGATACGTTGAAATTATGAACTGCTGCAATGCACCTATTGTATTGAATAAGAACCAAGTTGACGCTTGGTGTTTCTTGTTTTTATCCCTATGTTGTACCTCAGTTCGAGAAAACTTCAAGAGCTGAACAGCAAAAAAATCCAGAAATATTATTCTGCTTTTTGAGCCTTTGTGTAATCCAATTACACCGTTTCTAAAAATCTATCTTTAATAGAAGGTATATCTATTGGTGGAGTGCTATGGAGTAGCAAAAAGAATGGTATGGAGTTTGGGTAGAATGCTATGGACTTGACGACTTCTTGTTAACTCATTGTTATACTTAGCCTATACAGAATGACTGCAATATGTTTAGACTCTATAAACCTATTTTTGAAGTGTGTAAGGTTTTATTTATGGGCAATATTTTAAGCCTAATTGAATTAGCAAATGCTAAACTTCTTCGAGATCAGCAAGGTACCTGGTCTAAAGGCAGCATAACTTATTATGAAGCCATGTTTGACGAGTTACGTGAAGTAAAAGCAGAAATTGAGTCTGGTCGACAGTGTTACCTAGAAGACGAGCTAGGTGATATCTTATGGGTTTATCTTTGTATGCTTAAGCACATGGAAGTCGAAGGAAAAATTTCATTCGAACAGGTTTTTGAACGCTCCCTCGAAAAGTATCAAACGAGAATGGTCGGCATGGAGCTGGGTAAATCTTGGGAACTAATTAAGCAAGAACAAAAAGATAGTCTAAAAAAACAGCAACTAAAGCTTGAAGAGCAAGAAAGCTGCTAGTTGTCATGTACATTGAAAGCGCCCTTGGTTATCATTGACCCAATTAAATTAGAGTTGAATTCCCATAGAAAGCATTATAACAATCATTTATCTTGTCGCTGCGCTGGCTATCATTGTGCTTGTTTTGATTCAGCAAGGAAAAGGGGCAGATATGGGCGCATCGTTTGGGTCAGGTGCCTCAAACACTGTTTTTGGTTCTTCAGGGACTGGTAACTTTTTTACTAAAATGACAACCTTTTCAGCTATTGTTTTCTTTGCTTTGAGTTTAATTCTAGGCAATATGTCAACAAATCAGGACAGTTCAAAATGGGAAGCTTCTGCACTTATTGAACAATCTCAATCTGAAGATATCCCTCAGTAGCAAAATGTGCCGAGATGGTGAAATTGGTAGAAACGCTAGCATGAGGTGCTAGTGCCTTAGGTGTGAGGGTTCGAGTCCCTCTCTCGGCACCATACAACCATATATATACGTGAAGCCTTTACTTTCAAGCGAAGAAAAAAAGCGAATATTATTCAAGGACTTTTCGTCTACTCTTCTCCTACATCTTGAATTTATTCGACTAGAACGAGCTAAACCTATCGTTCATACTGAAATAAATCAGCTCCTCTCAAATCACGCAAGGAAGCTATTAAGACTTCCTCGTTATAAGGCTCTAAACAAAAAGGTGAAAACACTTTTAGTGTCAAGTAAAAGTGTTAGTCTAGAATTGTTGTTCCTTTCAGTGATCAACTATGAAGCGCCAATCTCAGATCTGGAAGAGTACCTGCTAATGGTGCGTAGATTAGAGCGACAGTTCACCACGACAGTAATGCTCTCTAACCCCGTTGACATTGACCTAAATTACGGTGGTAAGAATGGGTTTATTTGCGTACTGTCAAAAGACTTGAACTTAAGTTTTTCTAAATCTGGTGCTTTGCTCGAAACGCTCTCTGTCTTGGTCAAGCTTTCTGCTTATGAACGCAACTCTTTGCTAAAAATACTGCGTCAATTCAACAGATTTAGTATTGATGTCGCCTACCAAGATGATGTCTTTCTACGTTTTAATCTTTCAAAGTGAGTTCCTATTCTCTATTTCAACTAGACAATTCTATTAAATCAAGTGTGTTTTAGTGGATTAATACCGCCGAAAGGGTCAGGATTGCTTCTACACGACTTAGTATTTTTATATAATCTTGAAAAAAGACTGGCCTTATATACAGTGTTTTGTTATAGTATTTCGCATATCAATTGACGGTAAAGAGAATATGTCCACTAAAATTATTTCATTTTTTGCTGGTGCTGGCGGTTTGGATCTGGGCTTTGAACAAGCTGGGTTTGATGTCGTTTGGGCTAATGAGTACGACAAAGATATTTGGGAAACCTATAAAAAAAATCATCAGAATACATATCTGGATCAGCGTAGCATTACGGACATCTCTGCTGATGAAGTCCCTGAGTGTGATGGTATTATTGGGGGACCACCTTGCCAAAGTTGGAGTGAAGCAGGTGCACAGAGAGGTATTGATGATAAACGTGGTCAGCTCTTCTTTGATTTCATACGGATCCTAGAAGCTAAGAGACCGAAGTTTTTTTTAGCCGAAAATGTTAGTGGGATGCAACACGCTAGACATAAAGATGCTCTGGATAATATCAAGAAAATGTTTAAAGATGCAGGTTATGATCTTTATTACAAAATGATGAATGCTGTTGATTATGGTGCAGCACAAGATAGGAAACGTGTTATTTTTATTGGGTTCAGAAGTGATCTGAACGTAAAGTACACATTCCCAGACCCTATTGACAAAAATGATAGGAAGTCACTAAAAAATATAATTAAAGATCTTGAAGGGTTGGCTGTACCAGCCCTAGAAGGGCAGAAACCAAACCCAGAAGTTAAAGTCTTAAACCACGAGTATATGATCGGGGGGTTTTCGTCAATGTTTATGTCTAGGAATAGAGTTAGAACTTGGGATGAACCTTCATTTACAATACAAGCAGGTGGCAGACACGCTCCTATTCACCCTAGTGCTCCAAGAATGGAGAAAGTTGAAAAGGATAAATTTAAGTTTGTTGAAGGGCATGAATACAGACGACTTAGTGTACGTGAATGTGCACGTATTCAAGGGTTTCCTGATAACTTTGAGTTTGTTTACAAAAATGTGGCGGCTGGATATAAAATGATCGGTAATGCAGTGGCTGTACCTTTTGCAAAAGCATTGGCGTTAAGCATCTTGCAACAATTGAAAGAGGTTGAATTTAACAAGGTTGCATAAAAAAACTAGACGCTACATACTAATCACTGGATTGACCCGATAATATTAACAGGTTAATCCAGTGGTTGCATAATTAGTTTTCCTACTGTTAAGCTAAAGAATTGTTGGGTGTGAGATGCCGTGGTAATGTTTCTTTAACTCGTCAAAATTAGTATTATTTATACCTAAGCTTCTCAAAATCCCTCTTACTTGCTCACCCACCTGATTTCCTTTGATTTTTAACGGAGTATCGTAGTTGATACTACCTATTAATTCACCATTACCTTCTAGTTTCCAATCAACATATACAGATAATGGGCGATCTCCATCCCATTTGTCTTGTGATGAGCGGTAGTTGAGAGCCTTACAAGCAAAGTAAATTGTCTGATTTTTAGAAAACTCAGCGATAGGTTTGAGGTTGTTGATATAATACTGTAAATCTTGAGTATCAATAGAATCGATCTCTAATATGAAATCAGCAACTCCTGAGTTAGTCACTTGTTTACCATTAACATAGGCATTTCGTTTATCGCTTGGTAGTAGATGTCCTGAATACACGTTCAACTTTTGTTCATCTGTAAGTTGAAGTATTCCTGATTTATCACCACCTTTTTTATTTACTAACTCAAACTTCCATCCTAACATCATTGTTTTTGCTTCAGTTCTTCCCATTTTTTCAAAGCAAATGAGCGGGTGTTGTAAAAAGCTAGCTTCAATGCTTTTTATACTTTGACGGAGAATGCTATCTGTATCTGGTCCAAAAATCTGAACTGCACGCTCATATGACATTTTATTCTCAAGAAAGTCAGCATTGGATTGCTTGATTGATATTTTAAATTCGGCAATATCAGTTTTGATAAAAATATCTGTTTTACATTCACCTTTTGGGGTCGTAGGTTTATAAGCTTGAAGCTCGTTATAAACTTGCCCATTTAGGGTAAATCTAGGAGTGCTATTGACTAGATCAATGAATTGTTTTTCAGTTTGTGAAAATTGAGGAGCCATATACTGAGTTGTCCTTTTGCTATCTGTATTTGTGAAAAAGATAACATGGTGAACGTATTGGGACCAAGCTTTCGCTAGGGTGTGTTCAGTATTTTTTAAGGCTGATATGATTTGAATATCTTTTTAGGTCAATAACTTGCTTTTTTTCTGAGTCTTTTTCACCTGACTTCGTGTAGGATTTGATGTCTTCCCAAAGTACCTCACGTTCTTGATTCTGGCTTTGTAACACAGTCCTTTTTTCTTCCGAAGAGTCAGTTTTACAAGGTTTATCAAAGGTATTCATTAAGTAAAATTGTCTCAATTCCTTCGGCTTTTTCTTCTCCAGTTCAGCGCAAGTAAACCCACCTTCTAGGGCGTTAGCGTAGCCTTGACGAGATAGGTTGTGCTTATCTCTTCTGAGTAGACAAGTGAGATCTTTTTGAACAGTAGCCACATCAGTTTTGCTTATCAGCTGTTTGGATAAAAACGTTTTTAGCTCATCTATGCTGAGTGGTGATTTTATCTCTTTCAGATCCGCATAACTGAGCTGATTAGGTGTATCTGGTTGAACAAAAAACAACAGTTCAGGATCTTTGTCATACGCCGCTTTCATCATACGCTTCAAAAAATCGGGACTTGAATTGGTCAGGGTTGCGGCTTTCCAGCCATTCTCTAATGCAACGTTGATTGACAACGTTAGATCATAGCTGTTCGTTGATGAACCGAACTTGATTTTGCTTCTGTCTCTAGATAGTACGATGTTGTAGTTATAAGGACGGGCAACGATGTTCTTTTTGCCAAAGTAAATCAGAATGTCGCCATTAACGTTGTTTCTTTGTTGTTTGTAATAGCGGTTGATGTTCTCGATCTGAAAATCCAGCATTTTACTCTGCTGCTTGAATGTCGCTCGTAACGATGGTGGTTTTTCTAGCGTATGAATGAAATTAGGAAAACGCTTTTTGATTTTACCTAATGTCATCGAACTTGAGATTTTACCGCCTGAAATGGTTTCTCCTTGGTAGTGGAACACAATGCCTTTATTCTTGCCTGATTTAGCGTGTTTGAGTATCTCTACGGTGATTTCTTGCTCTTCTAACTGCTCGATAAAGCCTGCTTCGTCATTAGCTGATTTGTAGAGATTAAAAATGCGCTTTTTCACAGCTTCGAGCTTTTGGTTTACTTGTGTCCTTTCTGTTAGATTTTGCTGAACTTGTTCATAAGAGGTATGCTCCGCCATTTCAGCTTCACTTTGATACTTATCTTCCATCAATAGATCATAAGATTTACGTTTAAGCTTAGTTAGTGGGGTGTCTTGCTCTTTCGCTGCACAAAGGTTTTTCTGATGTTTATATTCCGCTTCAAGTTTGCGGTTTTTCGTCACTTTTGCCATAGGGTCATTAGCAGGACGGATCTCGTTAGACACATTGTCGCCCGTTGGCGTTAGGTTGTATTTACGTTCAATTTTTTCGCACGCTACACGCATTTTTCTTTTTGAGTTTTTGACACGCTGATACTCTCCAAGGCTGTTGTGCATTCCCCTGACAAAATGGAAGTGCAAACGGCCACTATCGACTTGCGGATAGATAAGGTATGGGGTGTTTTCCATATCGTAAAGGCTTGATAATAGCTCCACGCTGATTTGAGCCAGTTCATCTTGCGTGAAACGAGCATTATCTTCATCTTCAAACGAAATCATTTCGTGAGCGTAAAGCTTTGTTTGTCGCTTATTGGTCGATTGGCTCTTGTTGAGCTTAACTTCTTCGATAAATCCATTCATAAAGCTTTGATATGCTTCTGGATCTGATATGTCGATAATCCCAAGGTTAGATAGGGCTTGAAGTAATCGAGGATTTTCAGGCGAGTTAAGGTACTCCTTGGCTACGGTGTTGTATCTAATGATATTTTTAAGCTGTTTAACCGTTTCCCCTTCGTGTAAAAGTTTCGCAATTGCCACTACTTACCTCCTTCAACAACAAAGCTTTTTAGGACTTTGCTTTTCAGTGAAGAGATCTGCACTGCCAGTTTTTTGAGTTGAGCGGTTTCTTGGGGAGTGATGGTTTTACTGCTGTTAGCGAGTTTCGTCACTTGATTGAGGTTATTTCCACAACGCTTTAATTCTGTGAGGATCTCTAAAAGGTAAACACTATCTTGAATAATGGTTTTCGGTGGTGCGATTTTTTTGCGGTGTAAGAGCTTATGAAACATCTCAAGCCACGTTCTGGCTTTAATCTGGGATTTAGCCAGTAGTAGGGCTGATTTTTCCTCTTCACTACAGCGAATTACGATTTTTGTATTGCTGCTCCTTTGCGTCATAACTTCCTCCATAAATTACACAAATATAATGAGTGTTAAGACGGCTGATAGAACATTGGATAGGCTTTTCATCGAAGATCGCTGTCTGAAATTAGCTGCAAAATATCGAATGAAATGAGATTTTTCAGGTGATTTTAGAAAGTGATCAACACTCCTTTTTAAAACGTTTTTTCTGTTTTAAAACAAGTGGTTTGGGGAACCCAAGCCTCAACTTGCCTCTTCTTTAATTGTCTTAAACTCTTATACTCAACAGAGCATATTTTTAGGCGATGTCAAATTGGGAGACCTGGGTCCCCAGTGGTCCCAGAACTGGTAAGCCCTTGCCAAACCTGATTTTTGTGGTATTTCAAAGGTATGGCTAGGAGAAAAATGATGAGTAAAAAAGATCACGAAAAGAGGCTGGAATCAACAGCGAAAAACGAATTACAAAAAACACAACAATTGGCGAACTCGGATTTCGTCAAAGGTCAGTTGAAAGAGATGATGAATAACAAACTGCGAAAAGATATTGTTATTCGTGATGAATTGCTCAAAGCTGGCACAGAGCCGTCAGAAAAACTGACGAATAGAATTGAAGGGCGACAAGAAGCACTTGATGAGTTGGTCGCTATCATCGACACGCACCAAACCCATCTTTTAAGCACCTATGACATTGCTAAAGCTGCGATTGCCGAGCTTCGCAAGTACAACCCGAAAAAAGCCGATGAGCTAGAAAACTCGCTGGCTTTGAAAGTGAAGCAAAGTGGCTCACAGACGATTAAGAAAAAGCGCCTTTAATT
Source organism: Vibrio mytili (assembly GCF_000830505.1). Classification (GTDB taxonomy): domain Bacteria; phylum Pseudomonadota; class Gammaproteobacteria; order Enterobacterales; family Vibrionaceae; genus Vibrio; species Vibrio mytili. Next base: position 199,144 of record NZ_JXOK01000049.1, read on the forward strand.
CTGTTGGCTTGGTTGTTTTTACCTGAGTTCGTTACTCTTAATCAATCTATCGGTTTCTATTACCATATCAAACATATTGAGTAATGGAGTATCATCTGTAGGTTTGATAATAAATCGACTTAGTCTAGCGCCATCTTCTTCATATTGATTTCGATAAGTTTTTTGTTTTCAGGAGTAAAACTTTTCTTTTTAATTTCAAAGTGCCATTCAATGTAGCGTTGTAGATTATGCCAAATATTGCTTTCTTTCGAAGTACCATTATGAATAAACTCTTCTCCAGCTAGGCGCTTGTATACACTCCCACCTGAGCTTAGACTTGATCCGCCAAAGTTATATTTGGAATCAAGAATTATTCGATGATGTTCATCATTTTCCATCACAAACTCAACCAACAAACAGTTGATGTCATTTTGGACATTTGCTCTCTTTACCTTCGTAGAAAAATTAGAGTTAAAATTAACCCGGTTGTTGAACTTTATTTCTTCATCTGGTTCATCGATCAAATCGTAAACAAGTTGATCATATCGATAGGTAATGGTTTTTTGATTGAGCTTATTTTCCATAGTTTGTATTTCAGCATCGAATCTTGCGACTTGCTCGTTAAGTTCTTGAACTTTCGTCATTATTGCTGGTGCTGTGAAGTCGTGCTCCAGTAGAGCATTAAGCTTATTGTTTGCTGAGGCTTTTTGTTCTTTTAATTTTTGAACTTGTAGATGGAGATCATTTGGCTCAACGGGTTTAGGTAAAAAGCCATTCTCTGTTACAAGGTGTAAGAGCATTAACTCCAGTTCTTCATAGCGATAGTGTCTGGAGTGGGTACAGCTGCCGCCTCGCTTCGCACTGGTACAAGTTAGATATTTTTGGCTTCGTTTTTTTGTATTGCCTTTGTCAACATATTCCATCGCATTACCGCATTCTGCACAATGCAAAAAGCCACGAAAGATATTTGAAAATCGGTACTTTCCCGTTTTGCCTTTACCAACTTTTCTCGATTGCATTGCAATCTGTGCTTTGAGAAATGTTTCCTCATCAATCACTTGTGGGTAGTAATCCGCAATTGGCTCACCGTAGGGCTTGCGGTTTTTATAGGCTCCTTTGTACATCTGCATTTCACCAATGAGCCTACGGTCAGACAGGAGCAACTGAATGGTAGATCTTACCCATAAGCCACTTTTACTTCGCTTGGATGGGGTTGGATACTGTTCAATCTTATCGTTCAAATGGCGTAAGATTTGGTTATACCCATTTCCATCAATGCAGAGTTCAAAGATTTTTCTTATCGCTCTAACTGCATCTTCTTTTAATGAGAAAGACTCCCAATCATCAGCAAGAACTAACCAGTGAGGATATGAGGTAGCAAACTTCTTTTTATCGATCTGTTGTCGTTTGGCTTCCCAACTTTCCTTTAAACGCTTGCGCTTAGTCTGGCTCTCTTCGTGAGCACGACTCATAATTAACAAACTAGTGATTATGTCGAATACTTGAGCATCGTTGTCTACATCATCGTTGCTGGTATAAAACTTTCTATCCTGTAACGTATAAATGTTAACGTAGTCAAGCAGGTGTAAAAACTGACGCATTGCTTTGTTTATCGTATCTCGTGATAGACGGTCAAGGTTCTCCACGATTAGTAAGCTGCCTTTTTCGACAATGCCAGATTTACAATCTTCAATGAAACGTTTTAGGTTTTCTTGTTCACCCTTGAAAGCCGATTTACCAAGCTCTTTGTAGACACTGAGTTCAGTATCTAGCTCGTAACCATTTTCTTCACAGAACTTTTGAGTTTGTGCGAATTGCCGCCTAAAGCTGTCCCCTTTAGCTTGCTGTGGTGATGAATAGCGAATGTAAGAATAAGCTCTTGGCTTCATAACAACCCTCAAAAAAGATACTTTTCAATTGATGGGGATTATAACATAAATACTTCTATGCTTATGCTCCCGAGAAATATGAATATCCGATTAACCGATTTACCATGGAGGCAAAGCGGCAGTTAGATGTGTTGGACAAGCGCTTGGCGAATAACCAATATCTAGCGGGTGATGAATATAGCATTGCAGATATTGCGACTTGGCCTTGGTATGGCAATCTTGTTTTAGGTCGAGCATATGACGCCGCTGAGTTTCTCGATGTAAACAGCTATAAAAACGTTGTTCGCTGGGCGAAAGAAATTGATGAGCGTGAAGCCGTGAAGCGTGGTCGCATAGTGAACCGCGCGTGGGGCGAGGAGTGGGAGCAACTCGCAGAGCGTCATAGCGCAGAAGATATTGACAATGTTCTAAAACTGAAACCATAGCGGTTACATTAAATACAATCACAATAGCGCACTATTTAACCATAGTGCGTTTTTTATTTAATGCGTTCCTTTCTAGTAAATAAGTAAATATAAATCAATTCGTAGTATTAAATGATTATTGATTGAAATTTTCTCAGGTAGAAAATGTATTTTATCTTATTTATTATGATTTAAATATAGAAACAAAAACGGGAGCCGTAACTCCCGTTTTTAGTCGAATTTTTTACAGCGCGGCTAGAATCGTTTCCGCTTTGCTGACTTCAAACTCGCTTGGTTGTTCAACATTTAGAGTGGTGACCACACCATTGTCGATGATCATGCATAACGCTGTGAGCGAATGCCACCGAAACCACCCGTATCCATCTCTAAACCGAGAGCTTTGGTGAAGCTTGCGTCACCGTCACCCAGCATCAGAATCTCTGAAGCATTTTGTGCTTCGCCCCATGCATTCATAACAAATGCATCGTTAACGGCCACACAAGCGATCAGATCAACGCCTTTTGCTTTTAATTGATCAGCATGTACCACATAACCTGGTAGGTGCGCTTCAGAACACGTTGGGGTAAAGGCTCCAGGTACAGCAAATAGCACCACCTTCTTGTTGGCAAACAGTTCAGTGACGTCATGATTTACCATTCCGTCAGCAGTCAATTCGCTTACCGTTGCAGTTGGCAATGCTTGGCCTTGTTGAATCATTATTATCTTCCTTTTTGCTTTGTTTATTTCAATCAGTCTAGCGCTAAAGTTCAACATTAACCACAGATGGTTTGTAGGGATTAGTTGTTAAGAGTATGAGGTAACATACTCTTCGACTTGCATCCGATACGTCGTTTTTAACGCGCCATCAATGAAACTGGCCTCGATGGCATTCAGTGTAAACTGAGCGAGTTCTTGTTTGCTCATTTGATGAGCTTGGCTTACCGCTAAGAAATTGTCTGTCATATAACCTCCAAAGTAAGAAGGATCATCGGAGTTGATCGTCACGGCGACTCCTTTGCGTAGCAAATCAACGATATTGTGTTGTGTCATGTCTTTGAATACGCAGAGCTTAATATTAGACAGTGGGCAAACGGTCAGTGGCATTTTACTTTCAATCAAAGATTTAACCAACGCGTCGTCTTCGACACATCGAACTCCGTGATCGACACGGCTCACTTCTAGCATCTCTATCGCGTCTGAAATATTTTGTGCAGGCCCTTCTTCTCCGGCGTGCGCAACCGTTAAAAAGCCAGCGGCCTTTGCTTGCTGAAAGACGGTTCTGAATTTCGCGGGTGGGTGTCCTTTTTCAGAGGAATCTAAACCAATACCAATAATTTTATCGCGATGCTTAAGTATTGATTGGAAAGTTTCTATTGCACTCTCTTCTGATAAATGTCGGAGGAAACAGGCGATGATTTGTGACGTGATGCCAAGCTTTTCTCTCCCATCGTCCAGAGCCCGTGAAATACCGTTAATAACCGTATCAAAGTCAATGCCTCGATCTGTGTGCGTCTGAGGATCAAAGAAAATTTCGGTATGAACAACGTTGTCAGCTTTACAGTGCTCTAAGTACTCCCAAGTGAGATCATAAAAATCTTGCTCGGTACGTAATACGTTTGCACCTTGATAATAGAGATCGAGAAAAGACTGCAAGTCTTCGAATTGGTAAGCTTCGCGTAGTTGGCTTGGTGATGAATAAGGGAGTTTGATGCCGTTTCGTTCTGCCAGCTTAAACACGAGCTCAGGCTCAAGTGAGCCTTCAATGTGTAAGTGTAATTCTACTTTGGGAAGACCCTGAATAAATGCGTTCATATTCCACCTTATGATGTTAATTGTGAAGGCAGTTACTCTAAGAATAGGTATAGATGTAAATAAGTCGAACGCTATTACAAAGAGTAAGAGACTTCACGGTACCAATAACTGCAACTGGTACACTCTCAACTCTTCGTAATCAGCACTTTGCGGGAACTGGTAGAGACCCCCAAACCATATCATTGGGGTTATACGAAGCAAACGTTTGTTATTATACACAAAATCATCAATATACCTAAAGGTTCTATATACGAACTGGAATGATTTGGGTGTTTTCTGAGCTGGTGCGAGGGGCGAAATGGTGTATCTAAGGGTGGTAATGGTCAATAAGGAAAAACAGAACTGACCACATTGTTGTTGTCGGTGATTGAGTTTATTTAAAACTCTGCACTTAATGTGTTTTCGGTAGGAAGTAATATTGTATCGCTTTAGCGATATTCATGTGGATGAAAGGTAGGTGGCGGTACCTAACACATCAATATAGAAACACATGAATGCCAAAAAAGGGGCAAGATATAATCAAAGATCGAACAGTTTATCAAACTCTCGCTGCGCCATGATATCTTCAATGCGTCGTCGAGTTTGTTGTTTTATTGCAGCCGTATTTTGTTCGGATTCTTTCTTCTCTTTTTCAATCTGCTTTTTACTTTTTTTAGCCATAAATTACTTTCCGATTATTTATTAAATGAGCCGATCGTATTCTCAGTTTTCATTAATGCATGAAAAGGGTGCTACTTGACAGTGAAACTTCCCAACTTTGAACCTGAGTCACATAGAATGGCGCCAGATTTAGTTATTTCACAATATTTAAAATCAATAAGATAGCAATTTGATTCGAGTTTTGGCAGGACATGACGTCTTAAAACGTCGCTGTTAAGCTGATGTATTTTACTTCGCCAAGTGGCTTCTGGTTGTTCTATAGTAAATTCGATTTCGAGCATTTAGTCTCCTGACTATGGGTATTTTTTACTTTATGGGTCAATTGATACCAGTGCCTTTGACGGCCTGTTCTTTTAGTGGACATGTTTTTTCCTTGAAATAAAAATAAGTAGGTATTGCGAGCATAAATCTAGCAATATCAAATGAAGCCTAGAAATTTGGCTAAACTTAGTGAGAGGATATTAGGGTATAAACAGAAAGGAAGAGAGTTTGGTGCAGCGCGGTTGCGCTACACCAAGAAAAGCAGTCTTATAGAGGAGTAACTTCAGTCGCTTGAGGACCTTTGTTACCTTGCTCTACGTTGAAGCTTACTTTCTGACCTTCAGTTAGAGTTTTGAAGCCGTCAGCAACGATTGCGTTGAAGTGTACGAATACATCTTGACCGCCGTTGTCTTGAGAAAGAAAGCCAAAACCTTTAGTTTCGTTAAACCATTTTACTGAACCAGTTACTTTAGACATAGTAATACCTTTTGAATTAAACATTAAAATTATGTGGTGGATCTTTTTTTAAGCTATTGAATGTTCTATCAAGAGGAAGTTTTACGCAGGTGTCTGAATTGGAGATTCAAGATTTTACTGAGAGGGAACTTAAACTAAATGTTGCATTAACAGCTCTTCTCTAAGAGCCAGGCATCACTATACACCTTGTTTTAAAAATAGCTACTTTTATTTTTAATTATTTTCACTATTTGAAGTTTTGCGTGAGCTATCCCTTTCTAGGAAGGGGACGGTTCAAGAAGCATGGGCCTAATACAAAGAAGGAATTTTAGCAACGTTCGAAAAAACTGAATAACTGGCTCGAATGTGCACCATCGTCTTTGTTGTTCTCTCTCCTAGAATACCTTTATACATATGACGTTTGTTTTTAAGAGCGCTTCAATGAATGGTCTTATCAAGCTGTTTGGCGTTTCAATAATGGGAGAGTCTCAATGAGTAACATAAGAAGAGAAATTCGTCAGGTAATTGCCTCTCAACCGACATCGGATGGAGACGGTGTGAAAATTAGACGTGTAGCGGCTTCAATAACGCTAACTTCTCGCCATTTCTGATGGTGGATGAGCTGAAGTCTGACGATCGTGCTGATTATGTTGGAGGCTTTCCTCCTCACCCTCATCGCGGTATTGAAACGCTGACGTATATGATGCAAGGGCATTTCCAACACCGCGACCATATGGACAACGTTGGCGAGCTTCGTTCGGGTGGCGCGCAGTGGATGGCGGCTGGTCGTGGTGTGATTCATAGCGAGATGCCAATCATGGAGGAAGGTTCGTTACACGGCTTCCAGATTTGGATTAACCAGCCTGCAAAAAACAAAATGCAACCAGCGCAATATCATGACTTCCAGCCAGAAACGATTACGGAATTTGAGAGTAAAGACTCAGGATTGGTGCGTTTGATTGCCGGGGAATTAAATGTTAATGGCGAACGAATTCAAGGCCCATTGATGGAGACCGGTGTTGCTGCAACGGTGGCGGATTGGCGAGCTAACGACGGTGATACATTGAACTTAGCGACAAAACAAGATAAGAACATGATGATTTATGTGTATCAAGGTGGCATAGAGATTCAAGGCCGGGTGATAAAACAAAATGAAATGGCGTTGTTGTCTAAAGGTGACGCCGTAACGGTGTTGGCAAAAGGGCTATCAGGAGCGCTGTTATTTGTTGGTGAGCCAATTAATGAGCCAGTGGTACATTACGGACCTTTTGTCATGAATAGCATCGATGAGATTGAACAAGCAATCCAAGACTATAACTCTGGTGTGTTTGAAACGTACTAATTTTATTTTGAGCTCAGCTTTTTGGGCTCACCGAGAAGCAAAGACGATAATCCACTGCCATCGAATTTGCATTGACCACACCGAGAGGTGTGGTTTTTTTATCTGTTGAATTTAACGAGCACACCAACTTTTTATTGCGTCTTGGCCTGCCTTTAGGCCTAGTTCATAAGCGTGACGCAATGGTTCCGGCGAACGGCTTAACCGTTTTAGCTTAAACGTCTCTGGAGGACAAACTTGAATGATTTCGACATTTTGGGGTGGATGAGCGATCAGCTCTAACGCTTGGTTATAGCGAACCTCTCTCGTTAGCATCGGAGTTATAAGAGCAGGCGTCTCTTTGAGCATACGCTTGATGATTGGTGAGAACTTAGGTTTGGGCTTACGGTAGCTGGCAGGCCGGCTGCGTAATACCATTATTTTTTTAGCGCCCCGCTTGATGGCTTCTGCTATCGGAATCGCATCAGAAACGCCTCCGTCTACATATCTGGTGCCATTTAGCATCACACCGTTACGATAAAGAATAGGTAAAGCGCTGCTTGCTTTCATCGTTTCGGTAAGCATATCGACGTTTGGCGTTAGATACTCTGCCTTACCATTATCTTGACGAGTCACACCGAGAAAGAATGGCCGAGGATCTGCGGCCAGCACGGATTTATCAATGCCAAGCTCATCAATAGTGACATCCCACATCCAATCTAAGTCCATGACATTGCCGCCGCGAAATAAGCGACTAGGAGTGATGAATTCATTCCGAAGGCTGTAATCAAGATAGATCTTGAGGTTTCTTCCAGGCATTTTCGCTAAGTAAGCTGCGAGGTTACTGGCACCTGCTGAAACGCCCCAAAAACTGTCAAAAGGAGAGAAGTCCTGGTGTAAAAACTGGTCGAGTATGCCGCAAGAAAATACGCCACGCATGGCGCCACCCTCAACAATGAGTGCGTTTGGTCCAATTTGTTTCATCTACCGTTCTCATCCATCATGAATTGAAATTTTTACGTATAAATACCGTCTTATTATTGAGACTCTCAATGGTGTACCTTTTGCTTTTTATGGCTACGCTTAAGAATCAGGCTTTAAAGCAATCTGAATAAATGAAAGCAGTACTAAGTAAGTCAAATTCTGACACGAGGTGACGGTATGAACCTGCAAGCAAAGATTATCGAATATGCTTTAGCAATTACTGGATTACTGATGACAGGCATTGCCCTCTGAATACTCTGATTCAGAGGGGCATGGTATTCGATTAGGTTTTTCTCGACGAGTTTTATAACCAGTTAGCGACGAGCGTTATATCGTGCCATAGCAGCATCTTCCGAGGAGACGACTGTTTTACCAATTGGTGCCAGGGAGATCACCGCAAGTTTCAGGTGTTGAAGCGCAAATGGAATACCGATGATTGTGACGAAGCACGCCACAGCGGATGCAATATGTCCGATCGCTAACCAGATTCCTGCAAATACAAACCAAATGATATTACCGATGATCCCGAGCGGGCTAGTGCCGATGTCCATTTCATTGGTCAGTTCATCGCGTGAAACGGCTTCTTTACCAAATGGGAAAAAGGAAAAATTACCCATAACGATACACGCGCGTCCCCAAGGAATGCCGATAATACTGATGAACGCCAAGATGCCGAAAAACCACCATAGCAATCCCATAAATACGCCACCAAACACAAACCAGATAATGTTACCGAGTGTTCTCATTTTATTTCCTATTGCTAATATACGTTTGAAGATCGACTGCGTAACTTTCTATACTAACTAACCCATGCTATACCAACTAAACCATGTTGTTATCCAGATTAAGCGACGCTAATCGATTTTAATCATTTCATATTGTTAGGTTAAGTATGTCACATAAATCTTAACAGAGTATGAATAATGTTGAGTAAAACCACGGTGAGAAAATATAGAAGACTCAACAGTAATCCTCAACAGTAATCAAAGCGGCTTGGGTTTACGAAGCATCGCGAAAGTGGCCTCATAAATCACGCTCAATTTTGTTGCAAATGGCTTCTGCAAGTTGGTGAGTCGCGATATTGCGCTCAATGACATTGCTGGCCATTTTTCCACTTTCAATGACCTTAAACCAATCTAACAGCATTGTGTGGAAGCCTTTGCTTGTTAGCATCGGGGTCCAATCTTTTAAGCTGAGTTTCTGTTCTTGGTTGCCTTGCCACAATTTACCTTCGACAAAAGAATCAAACTCGAGCGCCTTGTTTGAAAAACAAGCCTGAACGCGTTCAGAAGTAATGCCAAACTGACGATTCATCGAAGCGTGAAGCAACGTGTCACCGTGTTGCCACTGCACATCTAGGCGTGCCAATTGCTTTTCATCATACTGATGGGTGATGTACACGTCTTTGGGCTCGGTTTTTGCTCCTACGTTGACACTGTCTAATGGATGAATGAAATCATCAAAAATAAATGTACGAACATCACCAGGTTGGTTATACCGATGTTTTTCCCAGCGAAGCGATTTGAGTGCTGAGATATCACCACTTTGCACGTTGCCCATGTGTTGATTGTATAGGGGAATGTGTCGACGATTGAATCCTACGTAAAGTGGTTGAACTGCTTGTGCGGCCGTTTCATAGAGTCTTTCGACGTCTGCTGCGTTGTCCGCGAGCGGTTTATCAACAAAAGTCGGAATGCCTTGTTTTAAAAAGTATTCAGAGATTTGGACGTGGATATCTGTTGCTGCGTGAATCATGACGGCATCAACACCAAAGCTGGTTAGTTGTTGATAATTCTGACAGGTTTCTGTGATGCGGTATTGTCTCGCTAATAAGGCTAACGTTTCTGCATTCCTTGTGCACAGTACTAGCTCAACGTTGGCGAACTGAGTAATGATCGGAAGATACGCTTTTTGGGCGATATCTCCCAATCCAATGATGCCTATTTTCATCTTGATCCTTCTCTTTCTCGTTATCAGAAAACAAAAAAGGCGCACAAGTGCGCCTATAGTGCTGATTCTATTTTACTGATATTACGCGGTTTGCTGTGATGTGCAAACGACGCTGTTATCGCTACCGAGTCCGTTTGGTACGTAGGCATCTGCTTGTGGATCATTTTCCCAGTCTGATTCATCAAGTAAGTAACGAAACTGAATGTTTTGTTCCTTCGGTAAGCGTGTTTTGAACTTAAATTGACCGCTAGTCTTGACCAGTTTCATCGGTTCAGGTTGCCAGTCATTAAAATCGCCTGCAATTTTGACTGATTTCCACTGCTGTTTATCGAGTTCAAAGGTGACTTCGACTTCATCTTTGGTTTTGAAAAATCTTTTTTTAAGCATTGGTTATTCCCTTGGTTTGCGCAAAAACTGCTCTAACTATTACTCAGCTTTCATACTGATTTCAAGTTTTATCAGCGCTACGGTAGGTGAATAAGTGGGAATTATTAGCTCTAAGAATGGTTCGCGATCAAAGGAGTTTTAATCTTGAGCTTTATGTCTTACAGGTATATACGGTCTATCGTATTGATATTATTTAAGTCTGGCTCGATTGAGTTTGAGTGGATGGACAATACAAAAAGCCGCACAAGGGTGCGGCTCAGAGAAGCATTAGGGGCGCTTTAGGCCAGCTTCGAATCAAACGCTAGACGGTACGTCACCATATCTTCAATGGTTAAAACCGGCATGTTATGCAGGCGCCCAAAGGCAACGAGCTCTGGGGTTTTCGCCATGGTGCCATCGGGGTTCGTAATTTCACATAGTACGCCAGCTGGCTGAAGCCCCGCCATTTGCATTAAATCAACCGTCCCTTCTGTATGGCCTCGACGAGTCATCACACCTCCTGGACGTGCGCGTAGCGGGAATACGTGTCCTGGCCGAGCTAGGTCTTCTGGTCTTGCCTCTGGGTTGGCAGCCGTTTTGATGGTTGTCACGCGATCGGCTGCGGATACCCCAGTCGTGACACCCACTTTCGCTTCGATAGAAACCGTAAACGCGGTTTGATTCGCACTGTTGTTGTCCACTACCATTGGAGGAAGATCCAGTTTATCTGCTTGGATGTCGGTCAGACACAGACAAACGATACCGCTGCATTCGCGGATCATTAAAGCCATTTGTTCGTTGGTTAAGTGTTCAACGGAATAGATGATGTCGCCTTCATTTTCGCGATCTTCATCATCAAGGAGAATGACGCCGCGACCTTCTTGAAGGGCAGTAAGTGCGTTTTCAACACGGGTAACTGGGTTGCCAAATTCGGCAAGTAGAGATGACTGATTCATGGTTAACTCCTAAAAATGACCAGAATCAGGGCGGTATGAGAGATCACGACCTACATACGAGTAGAGCTCATGTACATAATGCGATCAAAAAGAAACACCACAGCATTTCCCTAACCACGTTAGCTTTTCTCTACGTGGAGTGGGATTGCTGGTGCATTCTTATTCTCTTTCATCCGGACTATAACCGTCGGCTCTGGCATCTCACCAGATCTGCTGACCTCGACGAATCGAGCGCTCGCGGGCTCACTCAAAAGAGTATACCGCCGGTGGGGAATTTCGCCCCGCCCTGAGAACAATTAATTGTGATGTCAGATCTTATTAACGCAGATGGCTGACGAGGGCATCTTACAACAGTTTTTTCACTAGGTTGAATAATTCGATAAAAAATTGTGTTGTTGCTATAAAAAGTTGTAGCTACAACACAAAAATTAGTACCAAAAGATTTAACGACGAGCGCTAGCAAACTATCGCAAAAGCTATCGACGAAAAAAGTCAGTGCGGATGAAGTGGTCTATCTGCGCTGGTACAAAGGTGTTGTAGAGTAGACTCGTGTGTGTTTGCTTCGCCTCGATATGATCTTGCATACCGTCTAAGCGGGTTTCTTCCACTGTGACGGTACCATCGGACATAATATTGTCGTCACGGATAAGTAACGGGCGAGCACCAATCGGCAACGTGCCCGCGATACTGCCGAGTTTCTGCGGAAAATCCCATCTGTCCTCGTGTTTATTCAGCCCATGACGTGGCGAATTACCCAAGATTGCTCCTAAACCCAGGTCTTTGATTCGAGTGACGATGGATGCGCCTTTAAGGGGAGAGCCGATGGCGACAACATGTGAAATCAAACTCGTGGCCGGTTTCCTCGAAGCAAGGTAGCGCTTAATCATCAACCCGCCTAAGCTATGCCCTACCAATACGTTACCGGTCAGTGGATTCAGTGCACGGTCAATGGTTTCGAAAAGCGTCTCTTCATTGATTGAAACGGTGTTGTAACTGATAACTTGGGTGTCGTAGCCTAACTTACGTAATTTTTTACTCAGCGGTTGCATGACCAGTCCATGCATGTATAGGCCATGTAGAATGATTATTTTCATGTAATCTCCGGCAACATATTAAGACACATGACTTAAGAAAAATTGCAGTCAAAGTGCCTTAGGTATCTTACTCTAAATCGAATATGACTACTTGCAAGTGATTAACAAATCTTGCACTTTTTGTTGAAGAGTATGGCGATTTAAGGATGCAGAGCTCTGTCGTTGACCAATGTTTACCTCAATTTTTGACCAAAATCGAGTTGGCAAACGAGTCAGTGCATGGCCGTTTTTGTGGCTAAAAAAGGACCCCCATAGACCTTTTAAAGCGATTGGAATCACTGGAACAGGCGTGCGCTGTAGGATTTTTTCTACGCCAGGTCGAAATTCACCCATTTCGCCATCTGATGTCAAACGACCTTCAGGAAAAATACAAACAATTTCACCGTTGCTTAGGGCTTGTTCTATCTGTAAAAAGGCGTTCTTGTATGTTGGTGCACATCGACGTGGAGAACAAATTGGAATGACACCTGCGTGGCGGAAAACGTGTTTCAAAAGCGGTAGTTCGCTGATTGATTTATCCATAACAAAACGGACAGGGCGAGTTGAAGCTCCCATTAAAATAAGCGCATCCACGTAGCTCACGTGATTAGCGACAATCAGAGCAGCGCCTCTGTCAGGAATGAACTGCCTACCTTTCACTGTCACGCGGTACATGAAGTGACTGAGTAAATAACTGACAAATCGTTGTGTAAACTCGGGCACTTGGTGATAAACATAAATGGCAACCAAAAAATTACCCAATGCCATCAGGCTAAAAAGCTCAACAATGGATAAACCCAATACGCTCAGTACAAATATTGAGATTAAAGCAGAGGCAACCATAAACAAAGCGTTCATAATGTTATTAGCAGCAATCGCTTGAGCACATTCTTCTGCGTTTGAGCGAGATTGAATGAACGCATACAGTGGTACGATAAACACGCCACCACTGACCCCAACGAAGAAGAGGTCAAACATAACTCGCAAGTGTTGAGGATCCGCGATAAAACGGTGTACGTCATAGTACTGACCGATAAGAACATGGTGAGGTATTGCCCACATTAAATCCATACCAAACAAGGTTAAACCAAGGATGCCAAAAGGCAGAATACCAAGCTCGACATGATTGAAAGAGAGTTTCTCACATAGCCATGACCCCGTTGCTATGCCAATAGAAAACAGTGCGAGTAACAAAGATACAACGCTGCTGTCGGCATTTATATGCACTCGAGCGAAGCTTGGGAACTGTGTTAGGTAGGTTGCCCCCATAAACCAAAACCAACTGATAGCAAGAATAGACATCCAAACACCGCGTTGCTTCTGAGCGATATTTAACGTCTTTTTGATCCCCAATATCGCAGAAAATGTGACTTGTTTTTTCGCTTGGCTCGGTAACGGAGGAATATTGACGCTACTTAGAAATCCCATGATAGAGAGAAGTACGACTAAACATGAAGCGATGGAAGGTCCGTTGGGCTGGGTTAGCAGCAGTCCTGCCGTTAATGTGCCAATCAGGATAGAAAGAAAAGTCCCCATTTCGACCCAAGCGTTGCCTTTCATTAACTCATTTGCTTTTAAAGCCTGGGGAAGCAACGCGTACTTGACTGGCCCAAAGTAAGCGGACTGTGTGCCAGTCAAAAAGAGCAGGATCAACATGAGAGTGGCACTTTGGGTCATGATAGCGATGGCGGCAAAGGTCATGATTATAAGCTCGGAAAGCTTTAAACGACGAATGAGCTTGGCTTTGTCCATGTTGTCTGCGATTGCGCCTGCGTGAGCCGAGAACAAAAAGAAAGGGAGGATAAATAAGCCCGCGGCAAGGTTAACGAAAAGATTCGTTGATAAAGGTGATGCATCCATAAAACCGTACGTCACCATTAACAATAGAATGTTTTTGTAGACGTTATCATTGAGTGCCCCGAAACACTGGGTGAGAAAAAATGGGAAAAAGCGTTTTGAAAAAAACATGTTAGCTCCATCAGAACAAAGTTATTTCGATGTGAGCACTTTATGTGTTGTGAGATGATAAGCCAGTTGCACGTTGGAAGTTACAATATAAGTAACTAATGGTGACTTATCATATGGCTTTGGCTTGTTGGGTTATCAATATTATTACTTTATGTCTGGCGTTCGCTCCCATGGTTTAAACAGTGGAAATGTCCATTGGCGCATGGCGATAACTAAAGAAGTACCGTGTTTTTCTGTCATATCCAACTCATTGTCGTTGTCACAAGCTTGATAAAATTCTTCGATCACCTTTTGCAATTTGCGCTGCAGTTTTTTGTTGGTTTGGGTGCTCATTAACCCCGTGGCCATCGATAGTTTTTCTCCTTCAGAAGAGAAATAACTATTGAAAAATGCTTCCTGAACCTGGCGCTGGAAAAAAAGCTGGATAGGACCACCTACTTGCCATTGAAAATTGGGTGATATTTTTAAACGGATTTTATTGCCGGGTAGTAGCTCAATAATGTTGAGTCGGTCTAACTGAGCCAGTTTTTGTATTAGCTCCGGAGTGCTGAATGTATATTGCTCAATGATTTGATTGAACTGATACCCATTCACAACACAAATTGCGACCAGTAATAATGCTTTGTCTTCGACGAGTTGTTTCTCTTGTTCTAAAGTGAGCGAGTCTAAGCGCTTATCTTGCGAAACTGCGATCATAAACAGCGCCGTCATGTCTATTCCGATCAATTGGCAGATACGCTCCAAGCGCTCGAGACTGATTTGGTGCCCTTCTGCCAGAAGACGTTTTACGCTTCCTTCGCTGAGTTCAAGGTGTTTTGCAACATCGGCATAGTGGATGCCAGAGAGTTTTAGTTGGCGTTTAAGTACTTTAATCAGGGCTTGGCTTTGTGACATTTATCATGTGACCTTTTTGAGCAATTGAAGCAACCATTTTCAGGTTTATTTGCGTATAGACACATAGAATAACGCTTTATTGCTCTAGATACTGATAAAAAAAGAGCCAATCGCAATTAGTGCGATTGGCTTATATATTTGTGAACAAAATAGAATTCACTAACAACGTCAGTTGGCTAGGTGACCCTCGGCTTAAGAAGGGTCAATGAATATAATGCACTAAGTGTGCCAACTTGAGATTTGCTAAAAAGCAAGCCAATAAAGGGATATTCTTTCATAAATCTCATTGTTTTTTGCAATTTGCAAATGCGATATGCAATTACTCTTTATTATGCTAATGATTGATTAATAAACAACACGAAGACATGATCTCGTATTAGTAGATTTTCTTGTTAATTAATTAAAGCATTATCAATCTACAACATGGCTGAACTAAAGCATGACCAAGCTGGCGGTGCCTAAGAAGGCAAAAAAGCTACGACGTCTGTTACGGTTGTCAAAATTACCGATCCTGCGAGCGCAGGATCTAACTTTAGTTTATCCAAAATGATTGGAATGAGGACGCCGAATAACGCCGCAGTGATGATATTGACGACAATAGCTAAAGCGATCGTGCCTCCTAGTATTGCGGATTGAAACCAAAGTCCAGCTAACCCACCGATAATGATAGCCCAAGCGAGTCCATTGAGAGAGCCAATGCCGAGCTCATTCTTTAACAGCTTAAATCGGTTACCCGGTGTAATTTGATTCAGTGCCATTGAACGGATCATTAGAGTCAACGTTTGGCTACCTGCTATTCCCCCCATAGAAGCAACGATTGGCATTAACACCGCGAGCGCGACAACTTGGGCGATCACATCTTCAAACAAGCCAATAGTGACGGAGGCTAAAATTGCAGTGAGCAGATTGATCCCTAACCATACCCCACGTTTTTGAGAGCTTTTTAGAACGGGTGCAAATAAGTCATCACCTTCGTCCATACCCGTACCAGCCATGAGTCTCGATTCGTAGATTTCTCGTTGGGTACTTAAGGCAAATTGCCAGTCTACTTCACCAATTAATGTCTGGTCTGAATCCGTCACAGGCAAGGCAGAAAGAGCACTGTGCTCCATTGCTTCGACTGCTTCCGATAACGACATTTTGCTGTCTAGAACTGTAACGGTGTCCAACGCAAGGGTTTTCAAGCGGACTTCAGTATCACTACGCAAAATTTCGTAGTAGTTCACCACACCACGAAACTGCTTATTCCGGTTGATGAGATACACTTGTTGAGGTGTATCGTAGCTGTAGCGTTCTATCAACTGCTTTGCTGTTGCAACAGTAATATTAAAAGGCAACGTGATAATCTTTCGTTCAGCCCAGTGGCCGAGCTCTTCATCTTCGTATTCTTGGGCTTGATCGTAGAGTTCGAGCTCGTCTTTTTCGATCAGAGCTAATGCTTCGTTAATGATCGTCTCAGGCAGAGAGTCAGCCCACTCGATCAGAGAAAGGTTATCTAGCTTTGCAAGGGTAAGCTTAAGTTCGATTTCCGATAATGCATTGATGATAGAAAAGCGAACATCTGCACGCATTTCGGTTAGTACATCGATATGGCGTTCTAGCGGCAGCGCTCGCCATAGTCGAACACGGTCCTCAATTGGAAAGGCTTCCAGAACTAAAGCGACGGAACCCGGTTCCAGACCGGCTTCTATCGCTTCATTGAGCTCGGAGGATTGCTCCGCCTCGTCGGCTTGACCAATGTGTTGTATTAGTGAGGAGATATCTTGAAACTTACTCACCGAGTTCCCCAGTAGTTAGTTAATGTGAATACCCAAGCTTTTTTTAAAAGTGTTTGGGTATCGGCATTTTGCCGAGTTATAAATGCGATAAGAAGTCCAACCACTCATGCTTAACAAGCTCTGATACCCCGA
This sequence comes from Vibrio mytili, assembly GCF_000830505.1. Taxonomy (GTDB): domain Bacteria; phylum Pseudomonadota; class Gammaproteobacteria; order Enterobacterales; family Vibrionaceae; genus Vibrio; species Vibrio mytili. Next base: position 216,024 of record NZ_JXOK01000049.1, read on the forward strand.
AGTCGTCGATGTTCGGGATGGTTGTTATTCAAAGTACTCGAAAGTAGCAGAAAAACAATAGTCTATTCGATATTAAGATAAGGAAGAACTAATTGACGGATGTTTACTTTTGCGCCGAGCCTAGCGGCAAGTAAGTACATCCCGGCGATTTTTCGGTGTAAGAAAATGGCATCCGCTGGGGGAGTGTGCCAATAGTTTTGTTCCATGCTAAGAATGGTGCCCGCTTGGCGTAGTCGCTGCGAAAGTCCACTGGCTTTGAAGTCATAGTCATCATCGATGAGCATAGGTTCACAGGCCATTTTGACCAGATCCAATACCGCTTTTCGCTGTTCAGGTTGAATCGCTTGTGCAAAGAAGCCAATTTGTTCCAATGCGTGATTGAGGCTTTGTTCGTCATGGTTCACCACTGCGCGAAATGCTTGACGATACCCAGAACTAAATCGTTGGCTGTATTCACGAGTAGCCCCGAAGTCTAACAGACCAATTTGTCGAGTCTCTTCATTGTACAAATAGTTGGCGAAGTTGGGGTCGGTCTGAACCATTCTAAACTCAAACAACTCTCGAAACATAAGGTCAAGCAGATGATGCATTACCATGTCTCGAGTGTATTGGTCGTGATTATCAAGCGTGTCGATAGGACGGCCTTCGATAAAGTCCATCGCTAAGACGGATGACGAAGAACTTTCGTGGTGGATTTTAGGTACAACAAAGTGAGGATCGGTTTTTAAAGCATCGCAATAGTGCTTGACGAATTGGGCTTCGCGCTGATAATCGGCTTCGTCATGAAGTTGCTTTTTGGCTTCTTCCAATAGTCCTTTATAGTCTACGGATTCGGGGATCAGACCAACGACTTTAAGTAATGTGCCAACGTTGTTGACATCACTGTTGATGCTTTTACGGATTCCGGGGTACTGAACTTTGACGGCCAGTTTATCTCCGGCATCACTATAAGCTTGATGCACTTGTCCGATAGAGGCACTCGCCATGGGCTTGAAGTTAAAGGCTAAAAAAGCGTGTTTCCAGTGCTCTCCAAGCGCATTTTCCATCACGGCGTTTAATTGCTTTGCTGGCATAGGGTCTGCGTCGGAGCGAAGTCTCGAAAGGATCTCCGCTAACTCTGGCTCTAGAATGTCACCAGCATCCATCGATAACATTTGACCGAGTTTCATTGCCGCACCACGTAGGTGAGCAAGTTGCTCGGTCAGTCTAGTGATGTTTGACGGTGTAAGAAGAAGATCTTTTGCTTTGGGCTTGTTGCCTTTAGCCAGTTGTTTGGTTCCTTCAGCGAGCACATTGCCAGCCACTCGCGTGGCAAGAGAGGCAAATTTACCGAACCTAGAAATGCGATGTGTGGGTAACCCTTTTTCCTTGTCTGACATGGAGACCTTCCCGTTTTATTCAAACCATGTTGAACACCGTTTGTGGTTTATTCATGTTATACGGGAAAATGAAGAGGTTGGATACAATTGGAAGCAGAACCGCCAGCAAGACTAGCGGTTAGCGTGCAGTAACTGAACGTCACTTCCGTACTTATTCTGGCGCTTTGGTTTCATGCCAGCGACTCGGATAAGCACTGCTGTAATCAGGCTCAACGAATCCTTCATACAATCCATCAGTCGCTTCGAGTGGACCAACGATAGTTCGGTATGGTAATACACCAGCCCACACCGGAATATCCAGGTCTTCAGCGTCATCGTTTACACCAAAGTTGCTGATTTTTACTGATGTTTCTTTAAGGGGGATTTTTAAGAGCAACGTCGCGTTCAGTTCTTTTTCGTTGCTTAGTCTTATCTGCTCCGTTCTTCCGGGTGCTATTTGTTCGATAAAGTGATTGAGTAAGCGATCTTTCTCTTTGTTGTCAGGTACGACTTCAAATTGTCCAAATACAACAGCGCTGCGATAGTGAGCGCTATGATGAAAGGCTGAGCGAGCCAGAACCCATCCATCAAACAAAGTGAAAGTAAGACAGGTTTGCTGTCCTTGTTTGAGTGTGCGTAGCAAACGGCTGTTGTTCGCGCCATGGATGTAAACACAATCATCTACACGCCATGCCAGCATGGGAATCACCACAGGTCCAGATTCATTGGTAATGGCAATATGAGCAACCAAGCTTTCGTCTATGATTTCATGCAACTTTTCAATTTCAGTGACCGCTTTATGGGCTCCTTTCTTAATCTCTGTTCTTTTTGTACTTAACAACATGAATGCTCTCCTCAGCTAATCGTAAAAATCGAAATGTTTATTTCGCGTGCCTTGTTGCAATGTACTGTTTAACTGGTAGCTTAAGGAGAGCCAGTTTTAAACAATGGATGGATCCGGTTTGTCGTTGATTGATGTTGGGGATTTGCAGTTAAATACTGAGGCGGAGACGCTTCAGCAGTCGGTATTTCTTTCGATTAGAGATAAGATCGTTAAAGGGTTTTGGGCAAAGAATGGCAAGTTGCCCTCGACGCGTAAATTAGCCCAAGAACTAAATTTGAGTAGAAATACGGTTATTTTTGCGTATGAGCAGCTAGTGGCAGAGGGCTACTTAAACAGTCGGAAAGGCTCTGGCTTTTATGTTGCAGTGGAGTTACCTGAGCAATATTTACCTAGCATTGAACCAACGGAAGTGCATACTGTTAACCAAAAGGTGCTTGACGTTAACGCGGCATTTGCACCGGGTGTCCCTGATCTAGCGCTCTTTCCTAGTGTTCAGTGGCAAAAGTATCTTAACCGCCACTTAACGCGAACCTCTTTGCTTGGTAATCAAGACATTCAAGGAAGCTGGGCGCTTCGGTGTTCTCTTTCTGATTATTTAGCCTCTAGCCGCTCCGTTCACTGCTCACCGAGTAGAATCATCATTACCTCAGGCGCTCAGCAGGCTTTAAGCATTGCAACAATGGCAACATTGAAACGCGGTGACAAAATATTAATGGAGCAACCTGGTTACGCCCAAATGCGTAAGTTAATCCAGTTCATGCAGTATCAGTTTTCTCCTTTGTTTGTAAAAGAAAAACTTGGGTTTGACGTGGAATCCGTAACAAACTCAGATGCTGATGCGCTATACATTACTCCGAGTAATCAGTATCCAATGGGCACCACTTTAGATACTGAGCAAAGGGGAAAAATAATCGATTGGGCGGTACAGAATTCCGCTTGGATTTTAGAAGATGATTATGACAGTGAATTTCAATTCGCTCACCGCCCCTATACCAGTCTACAAGGGTTAGCAGCACAATTAGGACGTGGAGAGCGCGTTATCTATATCGGTTCGTTCAGTAAAGTGATGTTTAACGGTTTGAGGATGGGCTATCTTGTCGTGCCTGATTCACTGGTTGAGACATGTTTAATGATTAAAGATGCCCTAAGTGGTGATTCGCCTAGTCACGTGCAAGAGGCAATGGCGGACTTTATTGTTGAAGGGAGTCTGTTACGTCATATCAGGAAAATGCGCCGTATTTACAAAGCAAAGCATGAACAAATGAGCCTTTCAATTAATGAATGCTTTGGAGACAAAGTCAGCGTGATTAGTCAGGCTGCAGGGTTGCACATCACTCTGAAATGGCGCAACGGAATTGATGAGCATACATGGGCGCAACGCGCTGCAAATGAAGGTATTGTACTGCGTCCACTGAGCTACTATGAGCACCCTGAATACATAAATCGAGATTGGAATGGGGCAGTGCTTGGCTATGGAAACACTGCCTTATCGGAAATAGACTCGCTTATAAAACGACTCTCGGATTTATTCTAGAACCTTAGATTCATGTTTGCGATTCAGGCGTTTCCAAGGAAGGGACAGCAACGCGAAAATGGAGAGTGCGTAGAACATAGACCAACCTAGGCAGATAAACACGCCGGTGCAGAGTAGCAGAGAAATACCTGCTAATACTTTCCCGACCCCTTTAAGCAACTTAAATGCTGCCAACATTGCTAGCAGGTAAACTAAGACAAAAATACTATTGGCGAGCTTTAGGAAAAACTCCAGGTCGAGACCTGAAAGGGTACCCACGACACAGGAGAGCAACAAAATGCCGCCAACCACTAGCGTGGCAGAAGAGGGAACTCCTCGACGGGATATTTTGGCTAGCTTGCTGTCTGAACGGTGTTCGCGAGCCTGAGCCCAAACCATTCTCGCCAAGCTTTGAGTGTAAAGGTTGATGCTGGCAAAGCACGCTGAAAAGCCAATCACACTGATGAGCCACTTGGCGTGTTCACCCAGTAGATGCTCACTTAACCACGGGATAGATGCGTTATCAAACTGTGGACTACCGTAGGCGCCAAACTTTAATATTACTACCGAACAGGCCCAATACGTGAGTCCTGCTACGAGGCAGCCAAAAACAATCGCAATAGGGAAATCACGCTGTGGGTTTTTAAACTCTTCTCCCATATGAGCGAACGCCTCGATACCAACAAAACACCAAAACATCACGCCAAGGACTGCGGTGATTGACCATATGGAGTCTGACGTGATCTCTGGCATAACCAGATCTGCACTGGTAATTTCCCCTTTCCATAAAAATGAGCCGACTAAAGCAAAAACACTTAACGCAATGACAGTTTGTAAACGGCCCGATGATTTTGTTCCCAATAAATTGACGAAAATAAGAAGTAAAATGGTCACGATCTGGGCAAATAGGTTGCTGTTTAGTGATGATGGGAGAAGCTGTTGCAAAAATCCGGCTGCCAGGGCAATCGCTGGTGGAATACCCACGGGGATGATACTGACGAATAGCCAAGCGACACTACTTTCTAGTTTGCTATTAAATGCTTTACGAACAAAGAAAGCAGTGCCACCAGCGTTGGGGTAGCGCTTTCCAAGTTGAGAGAAAGTCAAAGCAATAGGGCATATTGCAATAAACAATAAAATCCATGCCCATAATGAAAAATGACCTGCGATACCCGCAGCAATTGCTGGGATCATAAACAAGCCAGTTCCCATTAACGTTGTGGAAAGTTGAGCGATGCCGGAAATGAGTGAGATGTCTTTTTTAAGCTGTTCCATGCTGGTCTCTGACGGTGTCGAACGAAGAAACTCTAAGAATAAATGAGTTGTGAAATACAAAATGCGTTACTGAGCCGACAATATGACGGTTGTTTCAAATAATTCCAACAAAATGTTGGTTTCTTATGCATTTAAAATCGTTGTAAAATAAACGAAATAAGGAATAAGCGGTAAGTTTATGGACAAGTTTGATCACAAGATCATTGATATCCTCCGGCATAATGCTCGACTTTCGGTTACTGAAATTGCTGATAAAGTTAACTTATCTCGCTCAGCGGTAACTGCTCGAATTCGTAAGCTAGAAAATGACAAAGTTATTTTGGGCTATCATGCAGAAATTGCACCGTCGGCAGAGGACTCGATTTGTGCTTATTTTGCGTTAAAGTTTGATACGTCTACCTCAACGTATTATTGCGAATCCTACGCAGATGAGTTGTACAAAATTGATGGCGTCAAGTGGTGTCATGCCATTAGCGGAGAGACCGACATGATGGTTTTTGTTCAAGTGCCCAATATGAATCGTTTGAATGAAATCAGAGATCAAATTCAACGGTATCCAGAACTTCGTCACTTAATGACACATACGGTCTTGACCGAATTTTTTAATACCACAGGGTCACCCTTCGTTAAGTCTGCATGAGAGTCTGTTAAGGAGAGGCATTTATGACACTAACTATTTGGTTATCACTTTTTACCGTCTGTTTATTGGGGGCGATGTCGCCGGGTCCGAGTCTTGCTATTGTTGCGAAACACTCGTTAGCTGGTGGCAGAGTTAATGGCTTGGCAACGGCTTGGGCACATGCTTTTGGGATAGGCATATATGCGTTTATCACATTGATTGGCCTAGCGGTGGTGCTGCAACAAAGTCCGATTCTATTTAAAACAATAAGCTTGCTAGGGGCGGGATATCTCGCCTATTTAGGATTTAATGCGTTGCGTTCGAAAGGGGGCGTGGCGGCAAAGCTAGAATCAGGAAAGGAAACGACGGTCGGTCAATCTGCACGAGAAGGCTTCTTTATTTCCATTCTAAGCCCTAAAATTGCGCTGTTTTTCATTGCACTATTTAGTCAGTTTGTTGCTCTGGGTAATGATCTCAGTAATCAAATGATCATTGTTGCGACACCATTTGTTGTTGATGGCTTGTGGTACACCTTCATTACAATTGTATTATCCAGCTCAAAAGTCGTAGATAAAATTCGCGCAAAGGCGGTGCTTATTGATCGTTTGTCTGGACTTGTCTTGATCCTACTGGCCTTGCGCGTTGTTTTTACTATTTAGGTCAGGCTAAATAAAAAATACCCAGTCTAGCTATCAAGACTGGGTATAAAAAAGAAGTATCTCAGGAACAGTTGGGGGCTGGAAACACTTCACTTTTAACGGTTCACTTCTTCAAATTCACCTTCAATAGCTTCGGCTTTGCCAGTGTTGAATTTATATTCTTCATTCATTTCTTGTTGCATGCGGTATACGCGCTTCTCGATGCGTTTACCAGTAATCAGGGCTGCAATGGTCAATGGAATCGCAAGGACTAGGCTAAGTAGCAAAGTAAATACGCCAGTAATCAGAGCCAGTGCGGTAACAATAATCCGATTCATATTTGTGACCTCTTTTTCAATCTATGGGTTCATATTACTCGTGTGAACATGAACAAAACATGAACGTATACTTAAGTGACTTTATTGATGAACAGCCAAAGAGCGAGCTTCTCACTTCGCCGTTGAATTTGGCGCTCTTGAATTTCATGATCTAGTGCTACGTTACTGCTTTTTTACGTAGAATGACGATGTATTCAAATCAGTGCCTTGCCTAAGAGCGAATAAATTCTCGCCGATGAAATTACTTGAGTCTATAAGTGAAAAAAGCACGAGAAAGAAAAAACGCCTGAGGTTAGTCAGGCGTATAAAAGAGAGTTAAGAGAGTGGTACGCTATGGGATTAACGTTGTGGAGCAATGTTTATCTAGCGTGTTATTGTTATCTTAGGTGTATGTAATTGTTATATAAAGTATAATTATTATCTAGCCTAACGTTGTTTTCTGCGCATATGATGGTTTACTTTGCGTATTGTTATTTACTTTTCTTATTGTTATTTACCGAGCGTGAGGCGGTCTATTTAACGCGGGAAAGTTTGGTAACGAACCCCCATCATTTGTTCCATACAGTGCACGACTTGGCAGCTGTAACCAAATTCGTTGTCATACCAAATGTACAGTACGCAGCGTTTATCTTGTGCGATCGTTGCTTGACCATCCACGACGCCAGCATGGCGCGAGCCAACTAAATCACTGGATACGATTTCAGTCGAATCTGTGTAATCAATTTGTGCGGAAAGCTCAGAGTTTAATGCCATTTCTCGTAGATATTCGTTCAGTGAATCACGATCCACTTCTTCACCTAGGTTCAGGTTTGCAACTGCCATCGATACGTTTGGCGTCGGTACGCGAATTGCGTTACCTGTTAGTTTACCGGCGAGTTCAGGCAGTGCTTTTGCTACTGCTTTGGCTGCGCCAGTTGAAGTCAGAACCATGTTCAGAGAAGCACTGCGTCCACGGCGATCACCGGAATGGAAGTTATCAATCAGGTTTTGGTCATTGGTGTAAGAATGAACCGTTTCAATGTGACCTGACAGAACGCCATATTTGTCGTGCAACGCTTTCAATACTGGTGTGATCGCGTTGGTCGTGCAGCTTGCGGCTGAGATGATGCGATCGTCTTCTTGGATAACAGACTCGTTAACACCGAACACAACGTTCTTTATGTCACCTTTGCCTGGCGCTGTTAAAAGAACTTTTTCTGCACCTTTACACGCTAAGTGTTGACCTAAGCCTTCAGAATCACGCCATACCCCCGTGTTATCTACAACAAGCGCATTGTGAATACCGTACACGGAGTAATCGACGTCACTTGGGCTATTTGCATAAATAATTTGGATGTAGTTGCCGTTAACAATCAGTGCTTTTCGCTCTTCATCAATGATAATGCTACCATTGAACTGACCATGTACCGAGTCGCGACGAAGTAAGCTCGCTCGTTTCTCTAAGTCACCTTTCTTGCCGCCGCGCACGACAATAGCGCGTAATCTAAGTGGGTAACCCGGACCGCTCTTTTCGATTAGCAGACGCGTTAACAAGCGCCCAATACGACCAAAGCCGTAAAGAACAACATCACGCGCTTCTAGAGAGGAGTCTGCATCACGCGCGCCAATTAGCGCAGTTTGTAGAAAATCATTTAGAGCATTGGTGTCTTCATGCTCTTTCCAATATTGAGTTGCCAATTGGCCGATATCGACTCGGCAAGATGAAATACTCATCTCACACAGTGCTTGAACGATAGGCATTGTGTGTTCGAGAGAAAGAGGACTTCCAGCATATCTTCTTGCTACACGGTGAGTTTTGAGAATGTCTATGGTTGTTGCATTGATAAGAGTTTTACCAAACAGAACCACTTCGATTCCTTTTTGGCGATAAAGCATACCGATTAGAGGGGAAATAGATTCTGCGATAGTCTGGCTTGTTTGCCAATCTTGGAGATATTTCTCTGGACTCATTGTCGTATTGGACCTTTCACGTTTGAGGGCTAACACTACTCTTAACCGCCATTTAGCTGCGATAAAGAGTAAAGTTTAGGGGGGTGTAAATGGTTTGTAATAATTATGGGTGCGGATTCTAAAGTTGAATGCCTTATTCTGCTAGGAAAAATAAATCTAGATTATAGTCCTGTATAATGGCGTTATCGTGGAGAATTGGTGCGATCAATACCATGGATTCAGAGTATTGACATCTTGATAATAGGTGACTTATTTCGTGACAATAACGAGTAACTTCAAATTTAGAACGTAATTTTGCGTTGAATTTCAAGTTTTCGTTGTGATATGTGTCCATAAGACAACGATATTGGTAAACGTAAATGTTAGTAATTAAGCTTTTTAATATTACGCTATTTGTATGCGTGTGATTCCTCCCAATGAGGTTGTCACAAAAGTTGAAAAGTTTGCATGATGTCACGTTTTAATCCTAAGAGTGATGGTGGCTCTGCAGTAACTAAATGATAAAGGGAAAGAGATGTATAAACTTGCGGTAATTGGAACCAACTGGATTTCTGACCAATTTGTATCGGCTGCTATTCAAACCGGACAATTTTGTTTAAAAGCCGTTTACTCGAGAGATCTAGAGAAAGCGCGAGCATTTGGAATCTCTTACAATGCGGAGGCTTTTTACGATCGTTTGGAGAGCTTAGCGAATGATCCCGAAGTTGATGCAGTATATATCGCGAGCCCGAACTCCTTACATGCCCCACAAGCGATGCAAATGCTAACCGCGGGTAAGCATGTTATTTGCGAGAAACCGCTGGCATCTAACTATCCGTTAGCGCAGCAGATGTTTGAATGTGCTGAAGAAAATAATGTGGTGCTTTTTGAGGCTTTCATGACGCCATACACACCTAATTTTAGTGTATTGAAGAGCAGTCTAGAGCGCATCTCTCCACTAAGGCATGCAACGATCAGCTATTGTCAGTATTCTTCGAGATATCAAAAATATTTGAATGGCGAGAACCCCAATACGTTCAATCCGGACTTTTCAAACGGCTCCATTATGGACATCGGCTACTACTGTGTCGGCGCGGCTATTGAATTGTTTGGTGAACCCCACCAAGTAAAAGCCAGCGCTCATCTTTTATCCTCTGGCGTGGATGGATGTGGGAGTGTCACGCTTACGTACAGCGGGTTTAATGTCAATTTACTTCATTCTAAAGTGAGTGACTCGCTGATTCCAAGTGAGTTCCAAGGGGAGCAGGGTAGTGTATTGGTCGACATGATTTCCATTGGCCGCTCCGTTGAGCGGGTGTTAAGGGGGCAAGAGAAGGAGACTTTGACCCAACCGCAAGTGGAAAATCCTATGTTTTATGAAGCACAAGCGTTCGCTCAGCAAATCAAGTTGGGTGTAATGGAGAAAGACGCTAAACAGCGTTCTTTGTTAATCGCTAAAGTGTTAACTGAAATCAGAAAACAAACTGGCGTTATTTTTCCTGCGGATAATCCTCACAAAGGCAATATTTCACAAACTCGTTAATTCATTTCAGCGTTAATCTGAGTTCAGAAGCCACAACGCTCTGTACAAACAAAGCCCACAGTTCATGGGGTCACTTCAGTCCTGAGGGCTTTGTTAATTATGAGCTACTTTAGTTGCTACTGTTTAACGTAGAACAACACCTGTGAGCATTACGCCACTGACAACTTTGCGATGGTGTTGCGATAGGTAAGATAGGCGGCAAGGCCTGCGAAAAGGTTACCAAGACAAGCGCCGAGCAAAAGGCCTTGAATACCACCTAGTTGAGATCCTATCCATAAACACGGTAGAAAGAACACAAACAGTCGTAGCGCTGATATCGTAAGGGCAGTGTAAGATTTACCTAAAGCATTGCAGACCGATACCATCAGCATACAAACCCCTAGAGATCCTAAACTGAGTGGCACAATCGTTAAGTGCATTTCTAACACATTTTCAACTTGGATATCGCTCGTCATCAAAAGCGCTAGAGGGTTAGCAAGTGCAAAAGTGATTATCGCGATGAGCAATTGGAAGCCCATAATAAATTTAACCGCAATACTTACCAGAGATTGAATGTCTTTGTAATTTTTCGCCCCAAGCAAACGACCCACCATCGGTGGGAGAGACATCGTAAGCGCAAGTACGGATACGATGGCGAAAAACTCATAGCGAGATCCAATTGCCCATGCTGCGACGGCAGCGGTCCCGATTCCAGCGAGGAGTTTGGTTGCTAACATCGATGATAATGGCGGCAATAGCTGGCTTATCATCGCTGGTCCCATGATGTTGCCAATCGAACGAACACTCGCCATCACATCTAAATCTTGCCATTGAGTGGTGGCCCAGTGATTTTTTTTGACTCGCGGAGCCACAACAAGGATACCGATGCCAAAAGCCAAAATGGTTGCAATTGCGGCGCCGTTGATACCTAGATCTAAAGTGAAAATAAAAATTGGATCTAAAATGAGGTTGATGACGCTGGTGACCATCATCATGGTGCCGGGTAACATCGTATTCCCGTTTGAGCGACAAATACTGTAATAAAAGTAAAGAACAGCACCGGTCCAAGAGCTCAATAGCCATAACGGCCAGTAGCTATCAATGATTGGTAAAACACTATCTGGAGCGCTCAATAGCGACAAAATCGGGCAGCGCAACAACCAAATCAAAACACCGATAAAGGCGACACCAATCGATCCTATCATCAATACCAGGCCGCCGAGCTGTTTAGCATAGCGAAGGTCATTCGCGCCAAGTGCTTTTGAAATCACCGCTGTCGTGGCAATTCCTAAACCGACCTGGATACCAATAACGACCATCTGAAGCGGTAGGGTAAAACCTTGTGCAGCCAGGGGTAAAACACCCAACTGTCCGATAAATGCACTGTCTACCAGTTGAAAGCTCATCAGTGAAAGTACACCAAAAAGCATTGGCCAGGTCATAGTGAATAGCTGCTTAGCAAGAGAAGCAGTAGAGCTTGATGTATTTGAAGGCATAGAAGCGAAACTAATTTCTGGATGTTGAGGAACGAAAGTAGATGAAATTGTACATCGGCTTTAGAGCGGTGACAAAAAGAAACCCCGAGCAACTGGTTTTTGCTCGGGGTTTTAGCAGGACTTAACCTAGGTTAACCACTTATGGTGATTATTTCTTATTACCTGTTGTCAACTGCTTATCTTCTTCTGTGAGCTCACGAATACGACGGCTGATATCACGACGAGCTTTTGAAATCTCAGCGCTCTTAATGATGTGGTCGTCAACACGATCTTCGTAATCTGCTTTCATGTTCTTGATGATTGCTAGCATTTCATCTTGAGTCATTTCTGGCTTGATGTAGTCTAGTAGGTTTTCTAAAAGGTCGACACGCTTACGGTTGTCACGAACTTTCTTTTCATTATCAATAAGTTCACGCTTTAGCTTGTTTTTACGACGCGCTTGGCTAACGATCTCAAATACGCTACTCATAGTTCCCTTTCCTAATTTATGAATATTTATCACGATTAAAGCACAACATCACGTGGCATAACAGTCTTTAGATCAATCTCAACGTTAAGTTGCACATTTATCAATCAATGATGACGGCGCATCGGACCTTGCCCTTCTTTAGTTGGTTCGAGTCGCTACTGACGGTGTATGCGTAAATCCTCATTAGGAATACATCGTCTCATTGTCATCATAAGATCTTCTCTATATTATCAACATCATTGAATACAAAATGATGAAACGTGATATGGACTCTGGTCATACAGCGGAGCAAATCGATACTCAGAAGAGTGAACCTTCAACTCATCCTCAAGCAGAAAAATTGAAAGATGCGTACATTCAAGAGCGCGCACAACTTGAGATCACAGAAGTTGAACTTAATCGTTCTAAGATCATGATGATAGATGAAAATGGCAAGATGAGGCCAGTACCTATCTTATCAGAGCATTAAGGGCGTTGTTAAAACGTATCCGTGTGGTCAGCCTTTTCTTTTGCCTGACATCGATACCAACCTCCTTTTCGCTCGTGTAATGAGAGAGTAGCGCAAAGCGCTTCAACCCAATTTAGGTATCAATTCAAATACAAAAATAATAAGGAAATGCATTATGAAAGTTGAGCTAACAGCAACAGAAGCACGCGTCATTGGCTGTTTGATAGAAAAAGAAGTGACAACGCCCGAACAGTACCCTCTGAGTCTTAATGCACTGACTAACGCATGCAATCAAAAAAGTAATCGTGATCCTGTGATGACGCTGTCTGAATCTGAGGTGTTGGACGCGGTGGATGCGTTAATTGGACGTCGTTTAGTGAGTGATGAAAGTGCTTTCAATAGCCGAGTAAGTAAATACCAACATCGTTTTTGTAATACTGAATTTGGTGACTTGCAGCTGAGCAAGCAAGAGAAAGGTATCGTGTGTTGTATGTTGTTACGTGGCGCACAAACACCGGGTGAGCTCCGCACGAGAACGAATCGCTTAGCCACATTCCATGATGTAAAAGAAGTTGAAACCGTGTTGGAACACTTAGCAAGTGAAGATAAGGGCCCTCTTGTTGTGAAACTTCCTCGAGAAGCAGGAAAGCGCGAGTCACGTTATATGCACTTGTTCTGTGGGGACGTGGATGTGTCTACCTTCGTTTCCACTGCATCTGCTGCTTCGTCAGATGTTAGTCGCGTAACCCAACTGGAACAGGATGTCGCACAACTTCGTGAAGAACTGAATACCTTGAAAGCGCAAGTTGAATCTTTACTTTTATGAGTGAACGGGCGACTCCTATCTGGAGTGTTTATCTGATTCGAACAAACCGTAATGCGTTGTATTGCGGTGTCACAATTGACGTTGAACGACGGTTTCGACAGCATCAGGAAGGGAAAGGGGCAAAAGCTTTAAAAGGCAAAGGCCCTTTGCATCTAGAGTGGTCAATGAGCTTTGATTCGAAAATGCTGGCCATGAAAGCAGAGTATTTTATCAAACAGCTTACCAAGTCTAAGAAAGAGCGACTGGTTGCATCGCAAGCGTTCATCGAGGTGGCGGAAGATCAGCAGTTGTTATTCTCTTCAAAAACTTAGTCGTGCAATATATTCATATAGTTATAAAGTGTTACATTGTACTTCAGTCTCGTCAGAAGGTCTCAACATCAATTATAAAGAGCGAGAGATGAAAAAAGCATTATTATTCTCCCTAATTTCACTCACAGGTATGGTTCCGGCAACGCAAGCTGCTCAGGCTTCAAAAGTCTTAAGTGGTTATTGGTCTTATCAACAATTTTTGGATGAGTTTCCGCAACAGAGGCAACTTACCGATGCGCTCACTCAATCCGTGCGAGAAGCCCCAGTACCATTAAAAAAAGAAGATAGACGTCGACTTAAAATCTCAGTGGTCTATCCAGGGCAGCAAATATCAGATTACTGGAGCAGAAACATCACTGCGTTTGAAAAACGTCTAGACGAGCTCCAAGTGGATTACCAGCTTAATCAGGTTTTCACTCGGCCGAACTCTGATGCCAAACAACAAAGTTTATCATTGATGGAGGCGTTAAAAAGTAACTCTGATTACTTAATCTTTACGTTAGACACGACGCGCCATCGTAAATTTGTCGAACACGTTCTAGACTCTCGAAGTACGAAACTGATTTTGCAGAACATCACAACGCCGATAAAAGATTGGGAGACACGTCAACCATTTTTGTACGTTGGCTTTGACCATATCGAAGGAAGCCTCAAATTGGCCGAAGAGTTTGGCAAGCGATTCCCTGAGCATACACGCTACAGTGTTCTCTACTTTTCAGAGGGGTATGTGAGTGACGCGAGAGGCAGCACCTTTATCCAACAAGTCAATCAACATAACAAGTTTGAACTACAATCCGCTTACTATACTAAAGCGACAAAGCGATCCGGCTATGAAGCGGCAAAAGCCAGCCTAGAAAAGTATCCAGACATTCAATTTATCTATGCTTGCTCTACGGATGTTGCGCTAGGTGCATCGAAAGCTTTAGCTGAATTGGGGCGTGATGATGTCATGCTCAACGGTTGGGGAGGCGGCTCTGCCGAACTAGAGGCGATGTCGAAAGGAGAACTAGATATTACGGTGATGCGTATGAATGACGATACTGGTATTGCGATGGCGGAAGCAATTAAAAGGGATTTGGAGGGTAAACCAGTACCGACGGTGTATTCTGGTGATTTTGAAGTCGTCACAAAATCTGACCCTGAAGATAAAATTGAAGCGTTGAGAAAACGCGCCTTTAGATACTCAGATAATTGATGATCAAGTCACCCACGCGAGCAAAACCAACCAAGCGTCGCTCTCTTTCGACGCTGATTACTCGCATCATCGTCTTTGTCCTAGCCCCAATTATTCTAGGCATATTCGTTCAGAGTTATTACTTCTCCAAACAAATCATTTGGCAAGAAGTTGATAGGACGAAGCAACAAACGTCAGCACTGATACTGAATATATTTGACAGCCACTTTGAAGCGCTCGAAATACATCATAACGGCAATGCGAAAAGTGATGTGGTGTTAGGGTTTTATACAAAACATGATGCAGAAGCGTTAAATTATTTTTTTCTCAGCGTTGATAAGAGCGATCCGTCCCATACACCAGAGTTTCGGTTACTCACCGATCACCAAGGCATTGTTTGGGAAGATAACAACGCGCATTTCTATGGAATTAACGAGTCGATACTCGATAGTCTTACTCGTAAAGTGACCTTCAGTAACAACTGGTACTACATCAAAACGCCTACTCCGATGGGGGAGCGGCACCTTTTGATGAGGAAGGTCCCTGTTCTTGAGCCCAAAACGGGTGAGGTTATGGGGCACTTATACAGTACAGTCGTGTTGGATGGTAACTTTGGTCTGATGGAAAAGCTCAAGAACAAAGGAAACATTGACAACGTTGTGCTGGTGGCGGATGACACACCATTAGCGAGCTCTTTAGCCGGTGACGAATCATACAAAATATTTGATGTTCTTCAGCGTAAACAATCTAAACAAAAGTTAGCAGAATTATTGGTGATCAAAGCACCAATAGAAGTGAATGCATCTCAAACGGATCTGGCCTTGTTAACGATCCAGAACAATCAAAATGTCGTCATGCTGCAATTGCAACATGTGTTGGCCATGTTGGCGTCCGTCATTGGAATGATCATTATTGCCTTACTGACTAAAGAATGGATCGAAAACCGCCTAGGAAGAGAGCTTGGAACGTTAATGTCCTACACTCGTGCCGCACGAGAAGACAAGGCTTTTGAACGATTTGGTGGTTCAGATATTGAGGAGTTCGATCATATTGGATTAACACTAGAGAACACGATTGAAGAACTTGAAGCGCAAAAACGATCGTTTAGAGACCTGTTTAACTTCGCACTGTCTCCAATAATGGTGTGGTCTGAAAATGGTATATTGATACAAATTAACCCAGCCGCGAAAAGAGAACTGGTGGTTGAGGCGGATGTAGAAACGATGCATCCGGTTTTTAATAGCTTTAAAGAGAAGCTGCTTCCGCATCTTAAGATGGCGGCTCAAGGGGCAACACTCACAGGCGTTAATGTACCGATCGATAAAAAAATCTATCGCTGGAACTTGTCGCCAATCCGAGTAGAAGATGACATTAGCGGTATCATTGTTCAGGGGCAAGACATCACCGCGTTAATCGAAGCCGAGAAACAAAGTAATTTAGCAAGACAAGAAGCAGAAAAGTCGGCGCAGACTCGTGCTGATTTTCTTGCAAAAATGAGCCACGAAATACGCACTCCAATCAATGGTATTTTGGGTGGTGCTCAATTGCTGAAGAACTCTGCGACGACGCAAGAACAACGTAATCAAATTGATGTGCTCCGTCACAGTGGTGAACACTTACTTGCGGTTTTAAATGACATTCTGGATTTTTCCAAAATCGAGCAAGGTAAATTTCGGATACGTAAGCATTCATTCTCTTTTGCAGAGACGATTCGCACCTTGGACAATGTCTATCGTCCTACCTGTGAAATAAAAGGGGTCGATTTTATTATTGAGAATCATCTCCCACCGCATATGGAGATATTTACTGACCAGATACGTTTGAACCAAATCTTGTTCAACCTCATTAGTAACGCAGTAAAATTTACCCCATCTGGAAGTATTCGGTTAACGGCAAATTTAGAACAATTCTCCGGAACAGAAAATAGTGTGCTTTGGGTGGAGGTTGCCGATACCGGTATTGGCATCGAGACTGAGAAAATTGAGCAAATGTTTGAGCCATTTGTGCAAGAGGAAGCGACCACCACACGCGAGTTTGGCGGCAGTGGCTTAGGGCTCACGATAGTCAAAAGCTTAGTTGATATGCTAGAGGGTGATGTTCAGATTACTAGTCAGAAAGGTAAAGGAACGACATTTGTTGTTTCATTACCCGTCAGGGAGAGTGAGAAGGTTCAAACTGAATCAGAAATCGTTGCCACGATCCAGCCCGCAGACTTGTTTGATACGAGCTTAAAAGTCCTGTTGGTGGAAGATAACCATACTAATGCGTTTATATTAAAAGCGTTTTGTCAAAAGTATGAAATGCAGGTTGACTGGGCGAAGGATGGCTTAGAAGCGATAACATTACTTGAACAGCATACTTACGACCTTATCCTGATGGACAATCAACTTCCGCACCTTGGCGGGATTGAAACGACAGAAGAAATACGTAAGACACTGAAACTGACAACCCCGATTTACGCCTGTACCGCAGACACATCTCAAGAAACCAGTAACGCTCTGATTGCTGCTGGTGCAAACTATGTGCTGTTTAAACCAATAAAAGAAAAAATGTTCTATGAGGCATTGGTTCACTTCAAACACCACTTTTTACTTGAAAGACGTTAAACGAAACATTGCCTTGTTTCATACGCCTTTGTCTCCTTATTGGTATCTAATTACGTAGTATGGAACCTTATGTTTCACAATTCATTATTGCATATGCCAATAATGAATTGTATAGTGTTGTTATTCCTCAGACTAAGGAGCACACTATGTTGTTCGCCATTCCCTGCCGCAAGTCCTCACTTTCGAATCACTTTGCTAAAGCCCCTCAGATCATGCTTTGGGATAGCAAAACCGATACCAAACGCATCCTCGATCTGCCCAAGTCTTCAGCTTGTTGTAGTCATAAGAAGTTCTGGAACAAAGTGTTGCAAGACAATCAGGTGGATGCCGTGGTTGTTCGCTCAATTGGTACTAATATGCTGAGCGCACTGTTTAAGCTTAATGTTCGTGTACTGAGTGCGCCACGAGGGTTTGATTTAGATATTTTGGATGAAAAACAATTAACGCCTGTTACTCACATTGAGTTTGCTCGCCCTTCGGCTAAGAAAAGCAGAGAGGGCTGTTCTATGCATAGCCCTACGTCTTCATTATCAGTGAGTATGCGACGGAGCGTAAATAGCGGGGGGACGGTAGGCCGACAAACGTTGGGTAATAAGCTTTCACCAAAAGCAATGAATCATCTTGCTAAAGTTTTCAAATTAACGGTTCAACCAGAGAAAAAGCAATGACGTATGTGATCAGTTTTATGGTGTTTCTAGTCGTTGTGATCTTAATGGCGATAGGCGTGATGCTGAAACGCCAAGCAATACAAGGGAGTTGCGGCGGGCTTGCTAACATTGAAATAGAAAGAGAGTGCAATTGCGTTGATACATGCGATGACCACTCGCGCACGCTATATCAAATTCAGGAACCGTAAGCTTCATGCTCTTTGATAAGCGTTATGGTTCGCGACTAAACATGAGTGCCTGACCATGAACCAAGCTTTGTGCCACCTTAGCTCGCGCACGTTTCACGATATTGCCAAATGTCTGTCTGGAGACGCCCATGCTAACTGCTGCTTCTGACTGACTTAGGGCTTCTAAATCGGCCAAGCGAAGGGCTTCGAGTTCGTCTGCCAACAGCTCGATTTTATGGAGTTTAGACAGTGGTACGCCATTGGGCTTAAAACACTCGTATGGCGCACTACTGCATATATTTCGTTCTTTTTTGGGTCTCGCCATTTTGTTTATGCCTTATTAAATTTTTGTCTAGGAGCAATCCTAGTCTTTAACTCTGCGGTATTTTATGTCTATCCAAATCCCAAACAATCACCAGCAGTGTGCGGTTTGCTGTCAGCCCTTTTTCAACCACCATACGGTCATTCACTTTACGTTAATGTCAGATGGCGGGGTTCAGGGCGAAATTGTACCAACAGAAAAAGTGCAAGGCTATCAAGATGTCATGCAGGGCGGTGCAATTAGTGCTTTGCACGATACGGCCATGACACACTGCCTATTTGCTCGCGACGTTTGCGCAATGACGGCGCAACTTGAGGTACGTTTTATTAAGCCCATCCCTCTCAACACCGTTATTCAGGTTGAGGCCCATTGCGTAAAAAGCAAACGGGGTATGTATTTATTGAAAAGTGACATTTATGTCGATGGGCAGTGCTATTCTAAAGCGGAGGCAAAATTTATGCGATGCCACAGTCACAGTGATGTTTGATAGACGAGAGATCACTTTACCGCAACGGATCAGACCGTTTTCGAATCGACTAAACCTGCTTGCTTTATTATCTAGGGGCCCAGTTTTATGGTTCTTAATGAATAGTATCCGAACCATCAACTTCAGCCTCTTCCAATCGACGCACCTTGATCACAACGCTTTTGACTAAGTGCTCCCATCCGAACAAAGTTTAACTTCGAAAGTACAACATGCCTTGTTTACTTGGCCTAGCGAGTATTTTGAGTTTTGCTTCAAACATCAATTTGCCAGATTCCCACTTCTCGCATGGCAAGCGCTGACACGAGCTTTGCAATAAAAGTAAGCTGAATTGTCGGCTTGGCTTTGCGTCTCCATACTAAAAAATGTGATAGTTATCACTAAAACTATTTACTTAGCAAGCTAAGTACTTTATATTAGTTAGCAAGCTAAGTAATTAATTAGGACTTAAAATGCATGATGCCAATATGTTCAATGAGCTTTCGATAGCAGAAAAGCTATCTCGTGTTGCACGTTTGTGGAAAATGGTCGCGGATCGAGAGTTGGAGCCGCTGAATTTAACCTATCCACGTTGGACTGCTTTATGGAAGTTACATCGATTGGGTGACAACGCCAGTCAGAAGTATCTTGCAGACGCATTGGAAATTGAACTGGCATCCTTAATGCGCACTTTGAAATTGCTTGAAGAGCAAGGTTTGGTGGTTCGTCGTTGTTGTGAACATGACAAGCGAGCTCGCATTGTAAGCCTGACTGAAGAAGGTAAGGCACTAATAAAACAATTAGAAAACCGAATTCTTGTAGTTCGTAAAAAGTTGTTGTCGGATATCGCTGAAGAAGACCTTGAAAAGGTGAATTTGGCACTAGAGCAAATTGCAAACAATGCACTTGAGTCATTGGAATAGTCTAGAAAAATCGTCAATTACTTAGCGAGTAGTTACCAATAACCATAAGGCACCTAAGTCAGCCGCAAGTGCCGTGTGTTTGTTTGGCTATAAGTAAGAAATCCCCAAAAAAGAGAAGTTATTGCTCATGACTCCAGATCAAAAATTTGCGCGTTGGATTAAATATTCGTGCTTCGCGTTTTTATTCGTATTTATCTATTTTCTTGTTGCCGATCTCGCAATGCCATTGACTCCTCAAGCGATGGCGACTCGCGTCGTGACCAAAGTATCCCCTCGCGTTAGCGGACAAATCACGCAATTGTATGTAGAGAACAACCAGGAAATTCATAAAGGTGATCCGCTGTTTCAAATCGACCCGCAACCTTATCAACTGGCGGTAGAGAGAGCGCAGCTAAACCTTGAACAAGTTATACAAACTAATGAACAGTTAGATGCTTCTATCGCGGCTGCAAAAGCCGATGTCGAGGCAAGTAAAATTGTTTCTGAACAGAAAGTTCGTGAAGCAAAACGCTTGAATAAACTGTTTTATCGCAATGGTACCTCACAGCAACAGCTTGATGATGCGCAGAGCAGTGCGACCGCCGCAAAAGCGAACTTATTAGCAGCGCGCGCTCGTCTTAAAGAGTTAGAAGTAAGTCGAGGTGATTTGGGGGCTGCGAATGTGAATATGCGCGTTGCGCAAAATCAGCTCAAGCAAGCGGAATTGGATCTTTCTTATACAAAAGTGATGGCTGAGCACGATGGCATTGTGACTAACCTGCAGTTAGATTCGGGCGCTTATGCTTCCGCAGGAAGTCCGTTGATTGCTCTTGTTGCTAACAAAGTCGATATTATCGCGGATTTTCGTGAGAAAAGCTTACGTCATTTTGACCAAAATAGCCGCGCATTAGTTGCGTTTGATAGCTTACCTGGCAAGGTGTTTGAAGCCCAAATTACCAGTGTGGATGCAGGGGTAAGTTCAGGTCAATTTGACGCCAATGGTCGTCTTGCGACACCGACTAACTCAAATCGCTGGGTAAGGGACGCACAACGTTTACGCTTACACCTTAGCATTGATGGCTCTGAACAATATTCTTTCCCTTCAGGTGCTCGTGCGACAGTACAGTTGCTACCAGATAGCGCAGTTTCTGGCTGGTTGAGCCGCTTGCAGATTCGTTTCTTGAGTACATTACACTACATCTACTAATTAGGAGGTGGTATGAAACTATGGGACCACCCCATGTCAGAGAATGACTTTAGACAGTGTGTTCGCATTGCCACAGGGGCAACAATAGGTTTTACGATATGTAAATTATTCGGTTGGAACTACGGGGTGTTTTATACGGTAACCCCAATGCTTTTATTAGGCATGGTTCCTGTGATGAGCTTACATGCTGCAAGACAGCTGGTTTTTTCAGCGGTGGTTTGTGGTTTGGAAGTGGGAATTCTGGGGGGCTTCTTTGGTGGTCACCCAGTGATGATGACGCTCATTGCGTTTGGGTTGTTTGTGTACAAATTTGCTTGTATGTCCAAAGGCAGTTTGTTTTTGTTTGGTGCAAACAGTGTGCTCAGTTTAAGTATCATGCTTCACTTTGCTAGCTACCCAACAACTGACCTAAATGATCTGATCTTTAGTAACTTAGAAGCCAATGTGCTTTCCGTTGTGATTGCTTATTTAGTGACATTTTTGATCCCAGATGCCGAGCCGAGACAGCCGCCACCGAGACCAACGGAACCCAAGAAAAGTCATAGAATGCGTCATGAGGCACTTATGGGCGCAAGTATTGCTACCCTTTCTTTTTTAGTGTTTCAAATATTTGACTTAAGCGACTCTATGTCAGCCCAAGCAACTACGTTGTTATTGTTGTTTCCCATGCATTGGAATGGGGCATTGGGTTATGCGCGTAAGCGGGCGATGGGAACTTTGATGGGTGTTACCTTTGGCATTGCCAGCCAGTTAATACTTTATGATTGGTCAGATATGCTGTTATTTATTGTACCAATGTTGTGGATCGGTGCGATGCTATTTAGTTACATGCATGTGAAAGAATCAACAGGTTCGGGTGCAGGCTTTGGTGGTTTAACGACGCTAGGCATTTTGTTTGGTCAGTACTTGTCTCCAGACAGTGATCTCATATTCAGTGCATTGTACCGTGTAAGCAGTATTTTGTTTGCAATCGTAGCCACATTGCTTGTGACTTATATAGTACATCGTCTTCTTAATAGTTTTGAGGCGACAAGCTTTGGTGAGCAGTAGTCTACTTTCCAAACAAATGTTGCTGGTCAGGGCATCCTGCGCCAGCAACATTTGGCGCTTAGAGAGGGACGGGATTCATATACTATTAACCTGTGAATCATTATTTATGTACAGGGGGTTGATAGCTCTGATTAAGTCCGGTTTTCATAAATATTTGGCTAGCAATTACGCTACCGCACGTGACCAGCACGATAGCCAGCCAAGTGATTAAATCGGGCTGCTCGCCAAAAACGGGTATCGCGATTAATGTGGCCACAACAGGTGTGAGAGAGCCAAAAGCAGCACTTGCTTCTGCGCCAATGACTTTAATCGCATAAATAAACGTATACGATGCGATCAATCCCGCCCCTATGCCTTGCAACATGACATGGCCTAAGATTTCCTTCCAAGGCCAGAATTTCAGCGGTGTAACGGTTAAATAACTCTCTACCCACCCAAAGCCAACCGCAATGATCAGCAATGCTAATGACGCGATGGAGACAAACCCCGCGCAGAGGTATGCATCGAGATTCGCCACTCGTGCACTGATCGTAAATGTTGCCCACATCGCACTTCCTAGCAGAAACAAAAAATGTCCTTGAAGCTGTGACCAGTTATAGGTTGCCCCTGTATTCGAAACAAGAAAAACAAACACGCCTAAAAACACGCAGAGAAGACCGACGAGTCTGTGAGTGCTTAATGTCTGTTGATAGCACAATACTGCAATCGCAGAGACGAAAATAGGGAGAGTTCCTGGCACTAGGGCACTGCCATGAGATACGGGGGCAAAGTGCATTGCGGTACCGACAACGAGCAAATAGGGCAACCCACTGCCAACCACAACGCCAATGAGGTACTTTTGTGGTACCGAACGCAGTGCTTGTTTGTTTTTTAATACTAAAGGGAACAGTAACAGGCTGGGTATTAAAAAGCGTACGAGCGCGATATCAGCAGGTTGTAGCTGCGATACCGCCCCGCCTTTCAATGAAATGAAAAAGCCTGACCAAAGCAAAAGCGTGATCAGAATTGCCATGTAACCCAGAATCATACCGAGTGAATCCATTAATAAACCATGGGTAAATTGTCGAACAAATTTGATGAATATAGGTGGCAAATATATATATTTATTATTAATAGATTGGTTATAAAATGCGTGTATTCTTAATTTTTTGGTAAAATCTGGCAAGGATAAAAATGATGGATAAAATTGACCGGCAACTACTGACTTGGGTTCAAAAAGATGCAACGCTGACAACCGCGGAACTGGCGGACAAGGTGGGGCTGTCTGCATCACCGTGTGCGCGACGGATTAAGCGTTTAGAGCAAGAAGGCGTGATCAGCGGTTATCGAGCGTTGGTATCTCGAGATTCTATTGGCATTGCGATGACGGTGTTTGTTGATGTCAGTCTTAATAATCACCAAGCTGCTTCTATTGACGATTTTGAGTCTGCTGTTGTCGGAATGGATGAAGTTATCTCCTGCCATGTCGTCTCTGGTGCTTATGACTATTTGTTGGAGGTTGTAAGCCGAGATCTTGCGGGGTACGAGGACTTTACGAGAAAATTGCAAAGACTGGAAAATGTCAAAGACATCCACACACATTTAGCGATACGACAGGTTAAAGGTCATGGCATTTTGCCCGTATACTCGTGAGAGGAACGTTGGGTAGTATAATGAAATGGTTAGATAGATTACGAATTGCGTATTATCACCACAAACGGCATAAGCAGTTTGGTCACGACAAGGCCAGAACGTTAGGCTGGCAAGATAAATACAGCCAAATCAGTCGGTTTGAAGCTTTGTGCAGAGATCTCGACTTGAATGATAAAACAATATTGGATCTCGGATGTGGTTATGGAGACTTACTAGAGTTTATTGAACGCAGGGGACAGCAGCCCAAATCCTACACTGGGATTGACCAATTGCGCTCGTTTCTCTATAACGCTGAACAACGTGACTTCCGTACTCCAACAGAGTTTATTTGTGGAGACTTTTCTCGACTAACGCTACAAGATAGTGACTATGTGTTCGCGTCGGGCTCATTAAATTACCAGTCGAGTAACCCACACCATACGATAGAAATGATTGAGAGAATGTATGCGACGGCTCGAGAGGGTTGTGTATTTAATTTATTGGATGAAGCGAAGTTGCCAAGCATGAAGATGCTCGCTTCACACAACAAAGAAGGAGTCTTGCGCTATTGTCGGATTTTGTGCTCAAGAGTGGAATTAGTGGAAGGGTATTCGGAGCATGATTTTACAATTGTTATGCGCAAGGTCTTATGATCAAAAAAGCGGAGTTACGACACGGACTCCGCTTTTTTGATTAATATATTTTTTATTCAGTAACTTGAGTATAAGTAACTTGAGTATAGTTGCAAAGCATATTTAAGTTACTTGAGTATATTGGATGGGTGCTTGTACTGTGAAATTTCACAATTGCCCGTTTGGCGATCCACTTTAAATGAGAAAGCGGCTGAATGGTATTCCCTCCCATCAGTCCAGATAGTTTCTCCGAAAATTTTACACAAGTCTAACTCACTGATAGAGCCAAACTGCTTTACATGCCTAACTACTGACAAAAACTTGGCTTTAGTAGCATTAGGACTCTTCCTTGTACTTAATCGATTGATAACCATTGTGTAGTATCATCTCCAGCCAAAAAATAAATTCATATTAAATTGTGCGCAGAGATAAACTACTCAAAAAGTGGCCATAAGTAAAGAAAAATGTGACCAATGTCTCTAATGTGGCGTGTTTTTGTTTATGGATTACTCAGCTTGCCTTGAGAGTTGGTTTGCATTGAATTGGATAAATGCAGAGAGCTTTCTAGAGCATTTGCTTCATTATCATAGGCTTGGGAGAGCGCACGAAATTGTGAAGCCAGTTGCTTATAGTCGTTAGCGAGTTGGTTTGCGTTATCTTGATACCATTCCGCGCTGATCTGATTTGCTTTTGCATTCGATGCTTTACAGCTTTTGGCGAGTTTTCCCCAGCTATTTTCTACCCATTTCGACTGAGTGCTCAGTTTGGTTAGCTCTACTGCTTTTTGCGTTAATTCCTTCTGGTATTGTTTGGAAGCCTGCAATTGATTTTCAAACTGGGTAGTGTTGACTTTTTTGCGCCACAGTAACGCAAGCTCTTGTATGGAAAACGTCTGAGATAATAAAGGCCGCTGTTTATGTTCGGCTAAAAGTGCATTGAATACATTAACGTATTGATTGTAATTGGACTCTAATTGGTTGAATTGGGTAAGATTGTCATTCCATGAAGACGAATTACACTGGTTATTGGCGTATCCGATACACGGAAAGGTTAATAGTATTAATATCCATTTTAGTTTGATGATCATTGCTGTCTACGTTAGTTAAGCGATTATTTTAAGTATAGTTTTATCGCTTCCTAGTGACGAGATATGTGTCTAAGAAAAGGAAAGACCATGAAGAAAGTTCTCATCGCGGTGGGTTTCATTTTATTGCTTAGTGGTGCGGGTGCCGCCTACTATTTTTTGTATATGCAAGATGAAGATGTAACGGAATCGCAGATAGATAAACCTTCACCTGTATCAAAAGAGGACAGAACTGCGTCTAAGCCCATAATGGATCTAGAAGCGACTCCCGAGCCCGTCACGGAATACTATGTTATTGAACGACGCCTAAATGTATACAACAAGCCTGATAATAATGCTTTGGTGGTCGATGTTATGTATAAGGGAGAAAAGGTGGCGGTTCTTGAGAAGAAAGAAGGCTGGTATCGCATTTCTGACTATTTAGTTTACGAAGAAGGTGGGGAAGAAACCGCTGAATGGGTCGATGCTAAAGGATTGTCTGATGCTCTTCCTGTTATAGAAGAACAAGAACGTCTTGAAATACTCGATGGTTATTTACAAAAGTCCGATGACTTGGCTGCGCATTTGGATATATTTCGTGATAAAACGCAACAGTTGCTCAATGATGAAACTTGTCATCCCGGAGACTTTGAAGAACTTGGCGGCTGGGTGCGATCTGTCACTTATGATCAACGCAATGTGTATTTCATTTATTGCGGAGGATTGCAGCAGCAGAACAAAATCTATCTCGATGTAGATAGCGGTGAGATTTTTTATCGCTAACCCATCTCTATACGACGAAATTGCGATTCTAATCCAGCGCAAACCTTACCTTTTGCCAAACAACAATTTTGCGTTTTATCACTTTTTAGTTGTGAAGCAAAATAAATAGGAATAGTATCTTGAAGCCGAGTGACTAAACTCGGCTGTTTTTTTAGTGAGTATTTATGCCCTGGATCGATCTTCGAAGAGTTCTTATGCTGCTGGTTGCAATGGTTTTAATACCAATGCAAGCCTTTGCTGCGCTAGGGGAACAAAAGGCTCACTTACCGTACTTTTCCAAGTTGCAGCCCCTTGCTGCAAAAAGTTCATCATCGACGCCTGTTAATTTCTCTGAGATTGAAGAAGAGGGCACATCCTCACCCATTTCTCAGGATAACATTGATATAGATCCCCCGGCGCTAGTTAACTCTCTGCGTTGGCCATTTTATTTCCAAAATGGTCTGGATGATGAGCACACGGACACTGACGGTAATTTTACTTCTCCTTTCTATGCTGATGCCGGCTATACCTATACCTTGAGTCACATCGGTTGGCTTCAAAGTCAGCGCACTTTTCATCATTTCGCGAATGACCATCGCATCTCCGGTTGGAAAGAAACCAATGCAATGTACGTCGCCCTTAATAGCCAATTTTCTGCGTAAACTTTATCTCTATCCCATTTTCAACACGACAATCATGATGCTTTGAGTATTGCTTCCCCTAATTGTATTGGGCGTTTGTCGTGAGGTTATTATTTATTTGAAACTTCACATCCTACGTGGGTGTGAAGGGATGATGTTTACAATGAACAAAACACCAAGAACCCAAAACAGTAAAAAACTGCTGAATCATTATTCAGCATGGAAATACGTCGTTCTCATAGCGACCGTCATCATGCTAACGCTTAGTGCGATTCCAACTTGGTTTGGCGAACAGCCGTCAATCCAAGTCACGTTCGCGGAGAACAGTAGTAAAAATATATCAGTGATACAGCTAAGCCAGTTGTTGAAAACTCATCATATCCCCGCAGACAAAATCACCGAAAAAGACGGCAAAACCACCATCGTTTTTGCCGATGAAGATGATCAAACTAAAGCGCGAGCTTTGCTAAATAAAGAATTGGATCAAAAAGACAGTATCTCTTTCTCCTACGTGTCAATTGCGCCGCAGTGGCTCAATGATATGGGATTCAATCCAATTAAACTGGGTCTTGACCTGCGTGGTGGAGTGCAGTTTTTACTCAACGTTGATGTCAATAAAGCATTTGAAGAACAGCGAGATGCTTTGATTGATGAGATTAAAGCTGATCTGCGCGATCAACGTATTCGTGGCGTGCAAGTCCTTGCTGAGAGCGGTAACCGTATTTCGGTAAATAGTGACAGTGAAAAAGCGTTGGCTGAGGTGAACCAGTTTTTACGCCAAAACTACCCAGGCTGGAATACGAAAACGTCTTCTCGTGGCATCGTTCTTGCGCCAAGCGAGAAAAATGTTCAAGAGTTTCAGTCAACAACGCTTGAACAAAATCTGAAGATCATGCGTGGTCGAATTGAAGAGTTAGGCATTACAGAAGCTCTGGTTCAACGTCAGGGAACAGACAGTATTCGCATTGAACTTCCTGGCGTTCAAGATCCGGCTCAAGCAAAAGACGTTATCGGCGCGACCGCGAGTCTTGCTTTTTACGAGGTAAAAGATCCAAGCGCAGGAAAAAGCAGCGAAGACTTGGTGTTGAAGGATAATGATGGTCGTACAGTCACTTTAGCTAAGCGACCAGTATTAACCGGAGAACATATTGTTAATGCTCGCGCTGGCGTAGACAAAATGGGCATGTCAGAGGTTAATATCGCGCTCGATCATGCTGGTGGGAAAAAAATGAGCGATTTTTCGGCAACACATATCGGAAAATCAATGGCGACGGTCTATCGCGAATATAAAACCAATGAACGTGGTATGACAGAGCGCAGTGAACGCGTCATCAGTGTTGCGACTATTCAATCGCAACTGGGCAGTCAATTCCGTATTACCGGTGCAGGGAGTTCGGATGAAGCGCATCAGTTGGCGTTATTACTGCGCGCAGGTTCGTTGACTGCACCAGTGACCATTGTCGAAGAGCGTACAATTGGAGCGTCTCTAGGGGCAGAAAACATCCAAAATGGCTTTGCTGCACTCGCACTTGGTTTGGGGTTAACTCTAACCTTTATGGCATTGTGGTACCGACGTTTAGGCTGGATCGCGAACGTTGCACTCTGTACCAATATGCTTTGTTTACTTGGTTTGATTGCTTTGCTTCCTGGGGCAGTACTTACCTTGCCGGGTATTGCAGGATTGGTTCTTACAGTCGGTATGGCGGTCGATACTAACGTTATCATCTTTGAACGTATTAAGGACAAAATGCGAGAAGGGCGAAGCTTTGCTCAAGCGATTGATTTAGGATTTGATAGTGCGTTCGCGACCATTCTTGATGCCAACATCACAACGATGATTACCGCAGTGATTTTATACGCTATTGGTAATGGCCCTATTCAAGGTTTTGCCTTGACCCTAGGGTTAGGTTTATTAACCAGTATGTTTACAGGTGTGTTTGCTTCTCGTGCAATGATCAATTTAATTTGGGGCCGCGATGCCCGTCGTGATGTGAGGGTTTAATCATGGTCCAACTACTCAAATGTAATATTCGCAAAATACGTTACTTTACTGCACTGGTTTCTACGGTATTGACCGTGATTGCCATCGCAGCTTTAGCCGTGAAAGGTTTAAACTTTGGCCTTGATTTTACTGGCGGCATGGTCACAGAAGTAAAGCTTGATAAACAGTTAACTAATCGCGATCTTCTCAATGTTTTAGAGCCTCAATTAGGGGAATCTGCATCGGTAACTCGCTCTGGAGAAGAAGGACGTTGGGTCATCCGTTATTCTGCACCTGAAGCGGGTCAATCGCAGCCAAGCGTGGTCGACATTCTGTCGCCAATTTCTCACCATGTCGAAGTTGTCAGCAACAGTATTGTTGGCGCGCAAGTAGGCCAAGATTTGTTTGACCAGGGTGGTATGGCGCTATTGGTCTCTGTGTTAACGATTCTTGGTTATTTATGTTTTCGCTTTGAATGGCGATTGGCGAGTGGTTCTTTATTTGCGTTAGCGCACGATGTCATATTAGTACTCGGCTTTTTTGCTGCAACACAAATGGAGTTTAACTTAACGGTGTTCGCGGCCATTTTGGCGATTCTAGGCTACTCATTGAATGACTCCATCATTATCTCTGACCGTATTCGTGAGCTATTGGTTGCGAAACAGAACTGGAAAACTGAAGAAATTAACGATGAAGCGATTCTCGCGACGTTTTCTCGTACTATGGTGACTTCTGGTACCACGTTGATTACGGTTGGCGCGTTATGGATGATGGGCGGTTCTGCTCTGGCTGGCTTCTCAACGGCAATGTTTATCGGTGTGTTATCAGGGACTTGGTCTTCTATTTCTATTGGCACAGTTCTGCCTGAGAAGCTAAAACTCGAACCGAAACATTACCTACCAATCGAGATCGATACGGCGCCATGAACATTGGACTGAGGCCGAATTTATAATTTCTGGTCGTAGTCAGAATTATCCATTAATGTGATTTGAGTAAAATAAGAAAGCTCCTTAAGAATAAGGAGCTTTCTGCTTTAAGGATTAAGGCTAGTTAACCCGCTTTAGTCAATTTCAACCAAAATAGCGAGACCTAAACCGTACGGATCTGAACCCGTTGTCGCTGTTGTTGTGGTAAAAATACCTAAGCTGGCGGTTTCATTAAAGTAGCCTTTCAAAGTCAAGCTTTCATCACCGTCCATCACGGACAGTGTAGTCGCGCCATTTGATGCAACAGTAGTGGTTGCTGTGAGGCTCACAGAGTCTTTACTGCTCTCCAATGCTGCTCCAAATGATG
Organism: Vibrio mytili; assembly: GCF_000830505.1. Taxonomy (GTDB): domain Bacteria; phylum Pseudomonadota; class Gammaproteobacteria; order Enterobacterales; family Vibrionaceae; genus Vibrio; species Vibrio mytili. The sequence goes on from NZ_JXOK01000049.1 coordinate 246,152, forward strand.
GTAACTCAACAATGGCAATAGGACCCTTCACCGTCGCTGAAGATTGAGACTCAAACTCCACGGTGGTATTGAACCCTGAATGCGCGAGCTCGAACGTGTTACCAGACATGGCTGTATTGGCAAAAATAAGTCGATACTTTTTGTTCTCTAAAGCCGGCGCTTCTGATGGGAGCTTCACTGCTAAGGTTGATTCAATGCTCATATCAGTGCCATCAGCACCGGTTGCACCATAGACTGCCATGAAATTGTAATCAGCGTTGACAAAGCCATCTGCAGGTTCGCCACCGACAGAGGCAATATCACCAGTTGCATCGGTCACAATGCTCATGCCCAAAACAGCTTCATCCTCTGCTACCTCAGAAACGTAATCACCTGAGCGAGAAATTCGTTGGTAGTATGGCGCTGAGAAATCCAATGTCGATGCACCAGAAAAAGTGAGTACATTTGTTTCCGTTTCTATTTCAACATAACCGTTGTTGTTAAAACTGCTTCCGAAATAAATGCGTCCAAAGTCGCCTATTAAGTCTGATTGAGACATATTTGACGGTTGTTCAGCAAGCACGAGTATTCCCCTTTCGATTTCTGCACCGCTGTAGGCTTCAGGGTCCAAAGCATCTTTTACACCGTCTCCATCTGTATCAATAGTTTCGTAGCGAATAGAGTTAAACTCACTGAGACTAAACACCAAATTACTGTCTTTCACTTTGTGAAGTTTTACTGTTTGAGGAGGTGAGCGCCAACCGAAATCATCATCAATTTCTTCTTCAAACTCATTTTCAATGGTGAATATTCTATTTGAATCGTAAGTGAAGGATAGAGTTTCATCTTCACTGACTTCAGGTTCGTAGACCGATGAGTAGGTGTTGCTTACGTCATCACCATGGACATAGCCCCACGCGCCTTCGTTATCTGTCAATAACACCTCAACATTGCCGTCAACGTCACCATCAAAGTTTGCCGAAGAGGAGTACATATTTAACGCGTAGGTTCCGTAGCTCCCGTCATGTAAGCCGATCGTCATATCAATCAAACGGTAATCTCCACTCACTTCAACCGCTGAAGACGAAGCTGTACTGATCGATGCAACCTGCTTATCTACGAAATCACCAAGTTCATTTTCTAGCGCGGCAATCATTGTCGTCATATCGCTGCTGCCAGCGACATTAAATTCTTCGACTTGCCCTTTAAGTTTTACCACCGAATCAGTCGTAAGCTCGGCGAGAGAAGTGTCTGATTGGATAAACTTCTGTAACACAAATTCGGAAATTGGAGAGATGTCTACAGATTCTTCCACGACTTGAGCTCTTAAGTTTATGCCGTTATTTCCGGAGATTCTAACAATCAAGTTACCAGCCAATGGAACGCCTTCTGGAACCGTAATCGTATAGTCACCTGTAGTGGAGGTTGATGTTGTTGCGATGACGTCACCAACTTGATTGCCCTCGTCGTCAATACGAATAAGCTCGACCAAAGCCCCTTTAACAGGTTCTAATCCAGTGATTGCAGCATAAGCCGAGGGAAATACGTCATCTAAGATACTTTCGAAAATAGTTTTATGCTTCAGCATCGCGACGGAACCACCAGGAGCGGTAACGGTACCTTTTACTTCCGTGCTACCGGTTTGGGAGGACTCGGTTGAGTCGGTAGAATCGGTAGAATCGGATGATGAATCGCTTCCACACGCGACGAGAGCGAAAGGCAATATAACAGCGACCAGCTTAGGGTTTATTAACTTCATACTACATTCCTTTGTTGAATAGAATAGACACAACCTTGTTATGATGATGTAACTAATAAGTTGCAGAACAATGATTGCCTAAATGCATTGTTGTGTAAAGAGATCTACCACCCATTTGCATTAACGTTTATTTTCAAGATCTAATAGTAAAGATGTAGTTAAAAGGGGATATTTTACTTTTTGATATATTTATCAAAAAGTAAGGGTGTATATGGGGATAAATGAAGTTTTAATGATATTTACATTAGCTTACCAATAACCAAACACCGACGCCCATCATTAACGTGCCCGCCACACGGTTCATTAATCGAACATTCTTTGATTGTCCTAATAGGCGTTTAAGCCCTTTACCACCAGTCGCGTACAGAGACATACACAGGAATTCAAACAACAAGATAATGGAAACCAGTAGCGTTAGTTGTGGTGTGAGTGCGGCATTTTGGTTGATAAAAGGCGGAAGAAGGGAAATCATAAATGCCCAACCTTTGGGGTTGGCAATCGCGGTCATGAAGCCTTGAAAGACGAGGTTCCAATTTCCTTGCGGCAGTGTGTCAGTGTTTTCGAGGTTGAGCGCCAATTTACCCCGTGAACGCCACATCTCCACGCCGAGATAGAATAGATAGCTACCACCCACCAGTTTCAGCACAACAAAGAGCCAAGGATAATTCAGCATCACAGCAGCAATACCCAAAACCGCGGAAACAGACACCAAGCTACACCTGCCAGCTCACCAATCATCATCCACAAGGTTCTGCGGTAGCCGATGCTCATTCCTAGCGTTAACGCTAATGTCATGCACATCCCCGGAGTGATGGAAACAAAGAAAAAGGTTGGGACAAACATACTTAGCATGGTGATATTCATATTATTAATCGTTCGTTAATTTATGGATAGTTCACAAAGATAGTGCAAAGTCTTCTTTGGTGCTACTGATAAGTTCAGGTCATTTCACATTATATATTCCTGCATGGCTTTGGCACTTACCGCTATTATTCAATACAGGTCCGTATTAATGGAAAAGCATACCTTGCGATTAACTTAGGTTCTTATCGAGCTTATTTATGTGATTGCAACGCTATTTTTTACCAACACCAAAACCTATATTGAAGATTAATTTTAGCCATAAAATATGTGGGGGGAAGAATGAAACTGGGCGTGATAGGTTTAGGTGGTATTTTTGAGGTTGCGTATTATCCGGCACTACAGCAGATACAGCCATCTGATCTGACGCTGTACGGGTATGACCCTGATCCTCAGCGCCAATTCGCAGGAATGATCCATTGTGAAAGTTTAGAGGAGCTGTTAGCTCTCCCATTAGATACCGTGTTGATCTTAACCCCTCCTGAACTGCACTTGGCAATGATACAAACTTGTTTATCTGAATCCCAGTGCCAACGAATCTTGGTCGAAAAGCCTGTTGTCGCGAGTTTGGCGCAAGTGGCAGAACTGAAACTTCTGCTGAGCTACCCTAAGCGTGCTCAGCGTGTGTTAGCATTAGATCATTGGATGTGCCGCGATGGGGTGCAACGCCTGTTTACCTCTGGCGTCGAGCAACGTGAGAATTCTTCGCAGCTGTGGCAGCCACTGCAGCCTGTTGATGGCTCGATACCGCCGATAAACTTGGCTCAAATTACGAAAGTTGAGGCTTTCTTACTGGAGCAAAGTGGCTTTAACGAGCAAGGTGAGCCAGTCGCACTTAACTTTGCCACCGGTGAAGTGGATAAACGCCAGTTTCAGCACCCAGATGGTGTTATTTTAGACATCGGTACACACGTTCTTACTATGATGAGGGAGATGCTGGCACGGTTTGGTGTGACGGATACAACGCTTAGTCTGCAAGTCGAGTTAGCTGAAGATCGCTTAGGTCAAGCCATCGCGGTGGGTGATGTGACTAGCGCGGAAGGTCATGCGAGCCTAAGTGGTTTTTGTGGCGCTATCCCAATCAGCTTGGAACTCAATAAGTACGCGGGCCTGTTAGGTGGCCAAAAAGGCTTTAACCTTTATCTCGATGATGGGCGCGTGATCAGTCTGGATCGCAGTGGTGATGATGATGTTATTACAATCATTAACCATCAGCAACGTCTTCAATGGCAACGTCAAGGCGCATTGTATCTACATTGTGTGAGAGATGTTGTTTTAAACCTAGACTTGACGGGCGATTCGTTCAAAGCGATCACACAACGCCGAATAGAAGAAGTGGAAAGCCTCCTTTTGCTGCAACAGAGCTTACGTGGCATTCATTAGCCTTACATCAATCCTTCGCGTGTAGCGTTGAAAATAAAAGCGGCGCATCTTGATGGCCGCTTTTGATGATTAAGAAAAGCATATAATGCATACGCTTCGTTAAACTATATGTTTTTATCCTTTCCCAGTGACAATAGCCACAGAGAAACTGCAGCAACACCAACAAAACCAGAAAGTATAATCACTGGCATTGCGCTATAGCCAAGGATATGCCAAATCACAGATTCTAATGTACTCACGTGTTGTCTCCTTATTGCCAGCCTTCTACGCCGTGCATGTCAGGCAGCTTATGCGCGATACCTTTGTGGCAATCGACACAAGTTTTATCACCTGAAGCCAGCGCAGTCGAATGTTGTTCTGCTGCACGAGAGCCTTGTTGCGAGTAATCCATAAAATCAAACTCGTGGCAGTTACGGCACTCTAACGAATCGTTTTTCTTCATTCGGGCCCATTCACGCTCTGCTAGATGACCACGGCGTTCTTGGAATTTTTCAGGCGTATCGATGGTCCGTAGCACATAGTGAGCAAATAACTCTTTTGAAGCCTGAACTTTACGAACAATCTTATCAGTCCATTCATGAGGAACGTGGCAGTCTGAACAGATTGCTCGTACACCAGAGCGGTTAGAGTAATGGATGGTCTCTTTGATTTCAGCCACGATTGGCGCGTGACACCCAGAACAGAATTCTTCGGTATTGGTGGCTTCCATTCCCGTGTTAAATGCGCCCCAGAACAATAGGCCGCCAGCGAAACCAAGGAATAAAACCACGCCAGCTGCCGCTTTGCTTGGACTCTTCAGTCGTTTCCAAAACGCTTTAAGTATTTTCATAAGTAACCTCTTAGCACTCGCGTTTCAATTACTGAAGCGAATCGACAGCTTCGAACTTGTTTTCCACTAATGGCGTTGCATTGGTTTGTGGAACATGGCATTGCAAACAGAAGTAGCGACGAGGAGACACATCGGCAAGTACCGCGTCTTGACGGTTTACATAGTGTGTGACGCTAATCTTAGTGGCACCTGATTCTTTGGCGTTTTTCCAACTATGACAAGCAAGACACTTGTTTGCATTTAACGACACTTCATAGTTACGAATACTATGAGGGATCAAAGGAGGTTGATAAACAAAGCTGTCCTCAACGATTTGATCTTTCGGGAAATCTTTGAACTCATCCGCAGGGCGTGTTTCTTCGAGTTGCGACATACCACGTAAAGATTCTAACCCACCCGTACCACCTGGATTATCTAACTCTGCTTGTGCAATGCCTGTCATTAAAGCACCTACAGATAAAAGTGCGACAAGTAATTTTTTCATCATTTCTTCTCCGCCTTTATGGCTTAAATTCTTTTTTAGGCCGCCCTGTGGACGGCCGTTTTATTCGATATTTGAAGAGTTAAGCGACCTTAGTGATTTTGACCGGACACTTCTTAAAGTCTGTCTGTTTTGACAGTGGGTCAGTCGCATCAAGGATCAACTTGTTAATCAAAATACGAGCATCAAAGAATGGTACGAATACCAAGCCTTTTGGTGGACGGTTGCGTCCGCGAGTTTCAACACGCACTCGGACTTCACCTCGTTTATTGGCAATCAGCACTTCTTCTCCACGACGAACGTTGCGTGCTTTAGCGTCATCTGGGTGCATGTAACAAACCGCATCTGGTACCGCTTTGTAGAGCTCAGGAACACGACGAGTCATGGTGCCAGTGTGCCAGTGTTCGAGCACCCGGCCTGTACATAGCCATAGGTCGTGCTCCGCATCTGGTGTCTCTGGTGGCGCTTCGTATGGTGCTGAGATAATCTTCGCTTTGCCATCTGCGTTGCCGTAGAAATCCCATCCAGAACCCGCTTTAGCGTATGGATCTGAGCCCTCTTTAAAGCGCCATTGCGTTTCTTTGCCATCAACAACTGGCCAGCGAAGACCACGTACGGTGTGGTATACATCGTAAGGGGCTAAATCGTGACCATGACCACGGCCAAACGATGCGTATTCTTCAAACAAGCCTTTTTGAACATAGAAGCCGAAGTGGTGAGCATCGTCGTTGAGCTCACGTGCTTCTTCGATTGGGAACTTGTCGACTTGACCGTTCTTAAACAGTACGTCGAACATCGTTTTGCCACGATATTCAGGTGCTTTTTCCAGCAACTCTTCTGGCCATACTTCTTCCATTTTGAAACGTTTTGCGAATTCCATTACCTGCCAAGAGTCCGATTTTGCTTCGCCAAATGTTTTCACTTGTTGGTACCAAGCTTGGGTGCGGCGCTCAGCATTGCCGTAAGCGCCTTCTTTTTCTATCCACATTGCTGTTGGTAGCACTAAGTCCGCTGCTTGCGCAGTCGCGGTAGGGTATGGGTCTGACACCACTATGAAGTTTTCCGGATTACGGTAACCAGGAAGACGCTCAGTGTTGATGTTCGGGCCTGCTTGCATGTTGTTGTTACATTGAACCCAGTAACAGTTCAAAACACCATCATGCAACATGCGGTCTTGCAGTACGGCATGGAAGCCCGGTTTTGGTGGAATCGTTCCTTCTGGCAATTTCCAAATTTTCTCTGCGATCGCACGGTGTTTAGGGTTCGCAACGACCATATCTGCTGGTAGGCGGTGCGAAAAGGTACCTACTTCACGCGCTGTGCCACAAGCCGAAGGTTGACCTGTAAGAGAGAATGGACTGTTACCCGGAGTGGAAATTTTACCCGTCAGTAAGTGGATGTTGTAAACTAAGTTGTTCATCCACACGCCACGAGTATGCTGGTTCATGCCCATTGTCCAAAGCGACATCACTTTGATGTTTGGATCCGCATACTGTTTCGCCAGTTCGATCAGTTTCTCTGGCTCAACACCTGAAATTTCAGAGGCTTTTTCTACTGTGTAAGGCGCAACTGACTGTTTGTATTCCTCAAAAGAGATAGAAGTCAGTTTGCCCGAATTTGGGTTCTTCGCTGCTTTTTGTAGCGGGTCATCATCACGAAGGCCGTAACCGATGTCAGTATCTGTTTGGGTAAAGTTAGTATGCTTGTTTACGAACTCCCAGTTGACGGCGTCGTTCTCGATAATGTAATTAGCGATGAAGTTAGCAATCGCAAGGTCAGATTGTGGTTTGAAAATGTATCCTGTGTCGGCCAACTCAAACGAACGATGGTAGTAGGTGGATAAAACGTTCACTTTAACATGCGGATGACTTAAGCGGCGGTCAGTGACACGAGTCCATAGCACCGGGTGCATCTCTGCCATGTTTGAACCCCACAGCACAAATGCGTCTGCGTTTTCAAAGTCGTCGTAACAACCCATCGGTTCGTCAATACCAAATGCGCGCATAAAACCACCAACTGCTGATGCCATGCAGTGGCGCGCGTTCGGATCGATATTGTTTGAGCGGAAGCCCGCCTTCATCAATTTAGAGGCCGCATAACCTTCCATGACGGTCCATTGTCCAGAGCCAAACATTCCAACACTGGTTGGGCCTTTTTTCTCAAGTGACGCTTTCCATTTTTCTGCCATGATGTCGAAAGCGTCATCCCAAGAAATAGGAGTGAACTCGCCATCTTTATGGAATTTGCCGTCTTTCATTCGTAGTAAAGGCTGCGTCAAGCGATCTTTACCGTACATGATTTTCGATAAGAAATAGCCTTTTATACAGTTCAGCCCCTTGTTTACAGGCGCTTCTGGATCACCTTGCGTCGCAACCACTTTGCCATTTTGTGTACCAACAAGAACAGAGCAGCCAGTACCGCAAAAACGACAAGGCGCCTTATCCCATGTGATTTTGGTTTGGTCTGAGCTGGCAATCAGGTTGGTAGCCGAGGCCGGTAAGGTAATACCTGCGACAGCCGCAGCTGATGCAGCTGCGTTTGCTTTCACAAACGCACGTCTTGTCATTTTCATACTTCACCCTCTATTTGGGAATGTTTTGTTCCAGTGTCTTTTAGGTTTGCTTCTTCTTGCTCGGATTCGATTTGGTGATAGACCAAAACTGTACTCAAGACATTCGGTAAATTATTAATCGCATCAATGGTGCTGGTGATGAAACCTTGGTTCTTAGTTTCCAGTACCACGACGATTTTTCCTTCTGGGCTGTCACCATAGATCTCTGCGTTTTCATATGCTTCGATCTGGCGCTTCACCTCATCTAGATGTTCCGGCAGTACATGAACTACTAAGCTTGAAATATGCACTTCATTTAGTGACATATGGCTCTCTCATTTATTTTTCTGTGCCTAAGCTTATTGTTTAGGCTTGTGTATTGCTCACATTGATGGACGATGTAGGGCAAACGGAAACGCAGGCGCCGCAGCCGTTGCATTCATCAATATTGATAATTGGTTGTGCTACTTTGCCGAGTTCTAATTTGAACTGGATTGCCATTGGGTCGCACATATCCCCACAACTTCTGCATTCGACATTATTCTGTGCCAGACAGGTTTCATTTATTTCTGCTTTCGCTTGCCAAGGCACTTCAGTTTTGGGTGAAAATAATGACTCTGGGCATGAATCCGCACATTGATAACAAAACGTGCATTCATCGATAGAAAAATCGACCGCAGGAAAGCCACCATCACTTTTGGTGATTATGTTGGTTTCACAGGCATCGATACATCGTCCACAACGAGTGCAGGCGTCCGTAAATTCCGCAGGTCTAACTAACCAAGGCAGGCGCACTGCGCTGTTGGTGGTTTTTATTGCAAACAATCGTCTTCTAGAAAGGTTGACCATTTTGTTCCCTTGACCCGCATGGTTTCCTCTATGTTTGAACTTTAATGAGTATAGACCACGCTTAATTTTCATAAATCCACATGAAACTTAATGAAATTTTAGTTTTTGTCTTATTTGTATAAATACCCCTTAGGAGGTAAATGGCCCGCTATATTGTTTTGGATCAATAAATTCAGATCGATGTGATCACATATTGATAAAGTTTCGAGGTCGTGAGTTCATTACATAAGTAAAGTCACAATGAAAAGAATAGTAGGGAGCTCAGGGTGTTTAGAAATATAAGGAAATCTGTAACGCACACGATAGCGTCTGCAATGGTCGTGATTCTATTCCTCTCCGTCGCGACCGTGGGTTTTGCGATTTTTACTTTGGCATCCAGTCTCAATGACGCTGAGGCGGTGAATGTTTCTGGTTCAATGCGGATGCAAAGCTACCGATTGGCCTATGATATTTACACTCAGTCTGTTGATTACTCTTCACATATTGACACATTTGAACACTCAATTTATTCACCCAGTATGAAGTCCCTTCAACATTGGACAGTCCCTGAGGATATTACTCAGGATTACCACCGTTTAATTGAGCGGTGGCAGGCGTTAAAGCAAGTTCTTAAAGGGGATGACCCAGGCCAATATCAGCAATTAGTCGCAGGGTTCGTGGAGCAAATCGATGGGTTTGTTTTTAAATTGCAAAACTACTCAGAGCAAAAGCTAATTAATCTTGCCTGGGTCGGTGGTTTAGGACTTGGCGGGATCTTGTTTGCCAGTTTGTTTGTTGTGCACTTTGTTAGAAGAGAAGTTGTCCGGCCATTAAAAGCGCTGGTGTTTGCCAGTGAGCAAATTCAGAACCGTACATTCAATATTTCGTTAGATGTTCAAAGCGATAACGAAATGGGGATCCTGACCAAAACGTTTAATCGAATGGCCACCGATCTGGGTAAGTTATACCGAGGTCTAGAGCAAGCCGTAGATGAAAAAACGCGGAAGTTACAGCAAGCGAATCAAACTCTTGAAGTTCTATATAACTCATCCACCGAACTCGCCGCATCTCGCATAAGCCAAGATAACTTTCAAGCCATTTTGCAGCACATTGCAAGCCTTGAAGGGATAAAAGCGGTGAAATTAGAAATTGAACAACTAGGGGAGCCTAACTGGATTCTCACTGAGGGAGAGGAGTGTTGCGCCGAATGCGATGATGAGTGCCATGCAAATCCAATGACATTAGATGGTGAGCATTTAGGCTACCTGTACTGGAAAGCTGGATTACCGTGTCCGGATGAAACGCTAATTGGCAACTTTGTGCAGATTCTGTCTCGGGCGGTGTACTACAATCGAGCGCAGCGGCAAGCTGAGCAGATCTTATTAATGGAAGAGAGGGCGACCATTGCCCGCGAATTACATGACTCGCTTGCGCAAGCGCTCTCTTACTTGAAAATTCAGGTAACCTTGCTTAAAAGAAGCGTGAAGCGATTGCCGGATGGAACCGCAATACAGCAAGCGAATTCAGTCATTGATGAACTGGATACTGGGCTTTCAGCCGCTTACACTCAGCTTCGCGAGTTATTAACGACATTCCGTTTAACCATAAAAGAAGGCAGTTTTGGGCAGGCACTACATGAAATGGTGAACAATCTTAGTGAACAAACGCCCGCGCAAATAGTATTAGACAACCAATTGTCCTCGACGGAGTTAGATGCGCATCAGCAAGTGCATTTACTGCAATTGATCCGTGAGGCCGTCGTCAATGCAATGAAGCATGCCCAAGCCACAAAAATTCAAATACAATGTGTCGATAACAACGGACATGTGAGGGTGAGCATTGAGGATGATGGTATTGGTTTTGCCCATCAAGAGAATAAAATAAATCATTATGGTATGAGCATAATGCAAGAACGTGCAGAGCGATTACAGGCCAACCTAGAGATTGCTGCATCAACAAACAACGGTTGTGTCGTAAAACTTGAATTCATGAATAATAAGGGGCCAAACAGTGACAGTGTGTAAAGTAATGCTAGTAGATGATCATCCTTTGATGCGACGTGGGATCCATCAGCTATTAAGTTTCGAACCTCTGTTTGAAGTCGTCGCAGAAGTGAGCAATGGAGCCGATGCTGTTGCAAAAGCGCACGAGACTGATTTAGACCTGATACTGCTAGATCTTAATATGAAAGGAATGTCCGGTTTGGATACGCTAAAAGCATTGCGAGCAGATGACTGCGATGCACGTATTGTGATTCTCACTGTGTCAGATAGCCCCGCTGATATTGAATCGATCATTCGTAATGGCGCAGATGGTTATTTGCTTAAAGATACCGAGCCGGACGAGTTAGTTGAGTTGCTGGCTAAAATTCATAACGGTGACAAAGCGTATAGCCGCGAAGTGTTAAAATATATGAATGAGCGTTTGGAGCAAGAAGATGTATTTGATGCGCTGACGGAGCGTGAAACACAAATTCTGCAAGAAGTGGCGAAAGGGTTTCGTAACAAGCAAATTGCAGATCGTCTTTTTATCTCTGAATCAACAGTCAAAGTGCATATGAAAAGCTTGTTGAAAAAACTAAAAGTCCCATCGCGCACGGCAGCCACTGTGCTCTATTTAGAGCGTTTTGGAGAGCATAAATAATCTAAAGCGAGGACATAGCGATGGTCAATTTCTTGGAGTGAATATCTGTTTGAGTTCATCGAACAGCCACTGAAAGACGGGGCCATTTGCTCTACCCTTTTTAAACACTAAATCGACAGGTGCATTCCAAGGTTTGTGGTCAAAAGGGACATTCACTTTGTGTAGCTCATTAGTGACGATTAAGTTCTCGACCAAAAATGACGGTAGATAAGCCCAGCCGACTTGTTGTTTGACCAGCTCTAACACACTGTAATGGCTGGAGCTCCACCATACTTTAGGTGCGATGCTAATCAACGCTTGGGACTCGACTTGGGATTTTCCTCTTACGGCCAGTTGACGAAATGGGGTTAAATCAGACTGCAATTGGACACTGATATCGGCTAGAGGGTAGTCAGGGTGGCAAACGGGCAGGAAATCGATACTGCCTACATAGCAAAAGTCGACTTGTTTGATGGCTTCTACTTCCGTGAACATAATGCCGATATCCGCATTACCAGTGGCAACTTCTGCACTGATGTCACCCGATGCGAGGCTGAGAACGTCGATTTGTATGGTTGGAAACTGGGTATCCAAACGCTTGAACAAATTGGCGAGTTGAGCGTTATATACACCATCGTCGATGGCAATCGTTAATTGACTCTCTTCGTTTCTTTCCATGGACTGTGCGATGTCTTCAAACTCATCCGCTTGAGCTAACAGATTTTTAGCACTACGAATCAAACGTTCACCTGCTGGCGTTAACGTTGGGTTTCTCGCTGTGCGATTAAACAGCTCAATACCTAAGTCGATTTCCAACGTATTGATACCATGACTGACCGCAGACTGAACTTTTCCCATCTTTCTAGCGCATGCAGAAAATGACCCTAATTCAGCCGACAGTACAAACATTTTTACTTGTTCCAAGCTTAACATATGAAAAAAATCGATAGTTATTAACTTTTATCTATCATAATAATCGATACGATAACGCGCAAATATTTCTTTTTACGCTGATACCATCCCCTTTAAATTCATTAGCAGTCATTGGCTAGGGTTGGTATCTTTGTTTATCAAATTTGGAGCAATGTATGAGCTGGTTCTACTTATTGTTAGCTGGTATCACGGAAATCGGGTGGCCAGTCGGGTTAAAAGTGGCACAATCTGGAAATAAGGTCTTAGGAATCTCGATGGCGGTTGCGTTTATGGCTATCAGTGGGGCGTTGTTGTTCGCTGCTCAGCGTGAAATCCCAATGGGGACGGCCTATGCGGTTTGGACTGGAATCGGTGCGGCAGGTACATTTCTGGTCGGCGTATTCTTTTATGGCGATCCTACGTCCATGGCTCGGTATATCGGTATTATGTTGATTTTGTTTGGTGTCGTGATGCTAAAGCTGGGGCACTGAACCCTGGACACGTAACACCTCATGCCACTAATAAATGAGCGTGTTTCATCAATCCAAGTTGCGTTGAAATACGCTATAGCCGTGCTGCCTTTGATGGCGTTAGGCAGCATGTGATCTCATTACTTGTCAGGGCGAATAGAATACAAATCAATGTTGTGTTTCCCACACTCTAAATAATACTGATGAGCCTCGTCTTTGTTTTCAGCTACGACTAGCATGCGATGCATTTTGCCTTGCTCAAAATAACGAACTTCATATTCTACTGTTGTATCTAGTTGCTCTGCGGCGATCATCCTTTGCCTCCTGAAACCATTCGTATAAGTTGTATACTCATATTGGCAGCGTTGTCTCGTGTACTAAATAGTGCTTTGCCAGAGATATTAGTCGATAAAAAGGTATACAAATGTCACTCTAGCGTAAGTTTGTTGTCATACCTAAATAACCATAAGACACAGGAGCCGTTAGCGTGGCTTGTTTTTCAGATACGGCGATACTCTAAGTCCAGCATCTTGACGTTATTTCGGTAAATATTAATCCATACGAGTATAGAACTTAAACGATAAAAAAGGGAAGGCAGGGAAGTGGCTAAATTACATGATGTAAATAGTAAAGTTCGTAATATCACTTTACTTGTTGTTGCTCTAACGCTGTTTGGATGCGCCAAGCAGTTCTTTTATAAGAATATAGACTGGTTTGTGATGGATTATATCGATGACTATGTGTCATTAAATCAAGAACAGGAAGCCATGGTTGAAGAAAGGCTGTTGTTATTAACGGATTGGCACAAAAAAGAAGAGCTACCTTTATATGTTGCGCATTTAAAGGAGCTGGAAGTGATAAAACCAAGCGATATTAGTTTAGCATTTTTGAAAAAAAATAGAGAAAGAGGTGTAGAGCATTATGAACGCCTGCTAGAAAAAATTGCTCCTGATCTCTTTTCTTTAAGCATGCAATTGTCTGAAAAGCAACAGCATGAGTTTTTGGATAATGTATTAGATAGATATAAAGAAAGAAATGACAAGTATATTGGTAAAACAGAACAGGAAGTGCGAAGTGTCATTTTGGAAAACACTCAAGATTGGATAAAGGACTTAATCGGAAAGCTAACCCCAGACCAGCGCGAGTATGCGAAGCAGTTTTCTCAGCAGGTGACACTCAATAGTCCGTTATGGCGGAATTATCGTGCCTCTGTATACCAGGAGCTTGAATATCTGTTCGAGAATAAAACTGATAGCATCGTTTATCAAAAAGTATTTATGCAGATTTTGTTTGAACCTGAGCTTTATTATAGTGAACAGCTATCGGAAAATATTGAACGTAACTTGGCTTTAGTCGATCAACTTACGTTGCAAATTTCCCAGTCGATGGATGAAAACCAATGGCAACATTTCCATGAGCAGGTTAGAGAGTGGCGCGTATTAGCTGAAGATATGATGGAGTAACTGATAGCAACATTTTTAAACTCATCAATGAACCCTATTTTTTGAGAAAAGAATGATTCAAAGCAAATTCTTACAACTGGAAGGGCGTAGCATAGCGAAAGAGTAAGTCAGTGGTGAGCCATTCAGTCACCGCCTAAAACAACGAGAATAAATATGAAGCATTTAGTTGATAGATTTCTTCGCTACGTCACGTTTGATACCCAATCAAATCCTCAAGTAACAGATTGTCCCAGCAGTTATGGTCAACTTGTATTTGCCGAGCAACTAAAGAAAGAGATGATTGAACTTGGCTTAAGCAATGTGACGCTGAGTGAGCATGGCTATTTAATGGCTAAGTTACCATCCAACGTGGACTATTCAGTTCCCGCCATTGGCTTTATTGCGCATATGGACACCGCGCCAGATGCGTCCGGTAAAAACGTCAAACCTCAATTTATTGAAGACTATCAGGGAGGGGACATTGCGTTAGGCCTAGGTGATGAAGTGTTGTCCCCTGTTCAATATCCAGACTTACATAATCTGCATGGCCATAATCTAATTACCACAGATGGCACAACACTTCTGGGAGCGGATAACAAAGCGGGTATTGCTGAGATTCTGTCTGCGGTGTCGGTGTTAATCGATAATCCAGAGATTCCTCACGGTGATATTTGTATTGGCTTTACACCAGATGAAGAAATTGGACGTGGTGCCAACTTGTTTGATGTAGATAAATTTGGCGCTAAGTGGGCTTACACTATCGATGGTGGTCCGCAAGGAGAGTTAGAGTACGAAAACTTTAACGCCGCCAATGCAGAAGTGGTTTTCCATGGTGTCAGCGTGCATCCAGGAACCGCCAAAGGCAAAATGGTGAACGCAATGAACCTTGCCGCGAAGTTCCAGGTTCAAATGCCAGCGGATCAAACTCCGGAAACAACAGAAGGTTATGAAGGGTTTTATCACCTTAAATCTGGCGAAATTAGCGTCGCACGCAGTCAATTAGGGTATATCATTCGAGACTTTGACCGCGATGGCCTTGAAAAACGCAAAGCATTTATGAAAAAGCTCGCTGATGAAATGAATGCGGAACTGAAACATGGTTCTGTTGAGTTGAAAATCGCCGATAGCTATTACAACATGCGCGAAATGGTTGAACCACACCCTCATATTATTGAGATCGCAAAACAAGCCATGGAAGCGTGTGATGTTGAACCACTCATAAAGCCTATACGAGGTGGTACTGATGGCGCTAGGTTGTCTTTTATGGGACTACCATGCCCGAATATCTTTACCGGAGGTTTTAACTTTCACGGTATTCATGAGTTTATTTCAGTAGAAATGATGGAAAAGTCAGTACTTGTAATCTGCAAAATCGCTGAACTAACCGCAAAACAGCATCGATAACTTTTTGTGAGAAAGTATCAGAGTAGAGATTGCCGTGCTTACCGCGCAGGTACTCAATAATTTAATTACCCAAGAAGCGTATTGCTACTTGGGTAATTGCATTGGCAATGCTTAAGGATGTGGCTAACGAACCTCTCCACCTTCAATATTGAGTTCATTCAAAGGCAGCCAATCGACCTCAACACCTGCCTGATCAAACATATCTTGGCTTACCTGAATTTTATCTCCCCAGCGAGATAAAAAATCGTCTGATTGCTCGGGGCAGTGAACGTGTGATATGCCTGTTTGGATAATTTTCGCTGCGCAATTCGGGCACGGAAAGTGGGTCACCCATATATCACAGCCATCTAAGTCTCGTTTCGAAAATAGTATCGCATTTTCTTCTGCATGCAGTGTTTTCAGGTATTTCAACTCTCTTTCATCCGTATCAACACTGTCAGAGACGCCGTGCGGGTAACCATTGAAACCAACCGAAACAATGCGGTTTTGTTTGGTGATGACTGCACCCACTTGTGTCGATGGGTCTTTACTCCATGACGCAACCAATTCTGCCATTTGGTAAAAACGTTTCGCCCATTTAGAAATCATGTTTATCCTCTCGGTCGAAGTCTTTGAACTACCTGAATGATAACCTATTTAATGTTAAAACATAATGCCCTCTGAATTCTGCATCTTGAAGTCATTTGGGTATAGCAATACTCAACTGATGAGAAAAAGCCCAAAGCATGAACTGAACCTCAATAAAGAGACAGTAATGGTTCGGGCTTTCTTACTCTTTAATGAGCGAGGTAGCTCTGCTATTTACTGATTAGCACTGGTTTTAAACTCTGCCACAGCTTCGTCCATATCATGGGCTTGTGTAGAAACAGAGTCCACTTCATGCAAGCATTCTTGAGCGGATTGCATGTTGTTTTCTGAAATAACGTTCAACTCGGTAATGGATTCGCTGACTTGATTCATGACGATGCCTTGTTCTTCAATTGCTGAAGCAATACGCTCTGAGTTACCTTGAATCGCATTCATGTCGTTGATAATTTGCTGCAAACTCGCATCCAGTTGTTCTGAAGCGCTCAATGTTTGCTGTCCTTGATCGTTACACAAGTCAATATCAGTGACAACCGTCGACATTTGATACTGAATATCAACGACGACTCGAGTAATTTCTTCGGTCGATTGATGGGTACGGCTCGCTAAGGCTCGAACTTCATCGGCAACGACGGCAAAACCTCGACCTTGTTCTCCGGCACGCGCTGCTTCAATAGCGGCATTCAGTGCGAGCAAATTGGTCTGTTCTGCGATCTCTTGGATAATATTCACCGCGCCGCCAATTTTAGCTACGTGCTGATTTAAAGCGCTGATCGATTGCTGACTGTTTGACAGGCGATGGCTCAATTGACCGATGTTTGTCACTGTATCTTCAACCACATTTCGTCCCTGCTGGGCATTGTTTGCGGCGTGATGAACGCCTTCCACTGCGACCGATGTACTTTGTGAAATTTCTGCGATAGTTGCCACCATTTGCTGTACGGCCGTTGCCATTGACGAAGTGTGATCGGTTTGTGCGTGGAACTGCTCTATCACGCCCTCAAGTTCTCGATGCATATTGTCAGTGCTTGAGGTCAATTGCGTCGATTTATCTTGAGTATTTTGTATGAGTCGCTCTAGCTTATCGAGAAGATCATTCAAATGATGACTGATATCATACAGCTCGTCTTTACCAGATAGCGTCGATCGCGCGCTGATATCGTTCGTTTCACTGATGCTTTTGATGGTCGCCAGCAAGCGACTCACACGTGTATTGATTGAACGAGAAATCTGCCAAATTAAGGCGATAAGAACAACCAGTACGACAGCGGTGATGGTTTGTTTTATCACCCCTGTTTGGGTCTCACGTTGCTCTAATTCTGAGCTGATTGCGTTAGAAAACGCGTTAAATTGTTCTTCTATTGTGTGTGATAAGTTACGTGTCTCGCCTAGCAAGCCTTGATTATAGGCAAGACCAATGGTTTGTTTTTGCTCGGCAAGCTGTTGACCAATACTCAACAAGTTTGGAGCATTGAGACCATAGATTAAGCTAGCGTCAAACTTACCTTCTTTGATAGCCGAATCAAAGTAAGTCAGCAACGATGTCTGTTCTTGGTTGGCATTCCGTTTGGTTCTTAATAATTGTTTCTCATACTGTCCAAGCAAGCCACTCTTGTTGTTGAGACCGTATTGTTGGTATGCATTTACCAATGTTTGGAAACCCGCTTGATAAGACAGTAAATCTTGTTTGAGTTGTTGGCTTGATGGAAGATCATAGCGAGTCAATATGTCAGCAAGTTCACTTTCAGTATCCGCAAATTTCTCTGTATTACCATTGAATGTATCCAAATATTTCGTGTCTTTGCGAAGTAAAAAATCTTTTTCGTTACGGCGCAAGTTCAGTAAACGAATTTCCAAATCACCGACAAGTTTCACCGCGCGATTCAGTTCTTCCGTTTGGTTGGCAAAATAAGACGAAGTGCCCAAAAGAGTCACAATGCCTAAAATGGCGATAGCTCCAAGGAAATAGAGTTTTTGCCTAATGGTCATACTATTGCTTCCTAAGTCGGGGGACTGTATTGCCAGCTCAACTCATTGAACAAAGTGAACTTTGAACTCTGAGGCCGGCATTTTCCTATAACTGCAATTTTTTACGTTGCTGTTTTTTTTCACCTTGCTTGTTTTTATGATCAAGTCTTCGGCGTTGAGAAGCGCGGGTTGGTTTTGTTTTTATACGCTTCTTATGCTGTACAACGGCTGCAACGATGATTTCTCTCAATCGATTCAGTGCGTCTTCTTTGTTTTGTTCTTGCGTTCGGAATTGTTGCGCTTTGATAATAATCACTCCGTCTTTAGATATCCGACTGTCTGACAAAGCGAGTAATCGCTCTTTGTAGAACGCAGGCAAAGTGGAGCGCGAAATGTCAAAGCGCAAGTGTATTGCAGACGCTACTTTATTAACGTTTTGCCCACCATTTCCTTGAGCTCTTATCGGAGATAATTGGATTTCCCATTCGGAAAGTGTGATCGAGTTCGAAATTTTTAGCATAGTAGATGATTGCCGATAAGAACGGATGAAAGAGCTGATAAATTAACACTACAAACGTAGAAAAAGAAGAATAGACATGAGTACGATTGATTTTAGGCCTTACGAAGGATTCATCTTTGATATGGATGGCACTTTACTTGATACCATGCCGGCACATCTTGCGGCTTGGCAAGCGACTGCTGACCGATTCGATTTTCCTTTTTCTCAAGATTGGCTACACAGTTTAGGTGGTATGCCAAGCTTTAAAATTGTTGGTGAAATAAACCGGTTGCACGATCTCTCTCTAGATCCTAAAACTGTCGCAAAATATAAAATGGAAACCTTTGCTGCGATGGAATTGCACGGTGACATCATTGAATGCACACACTCTGTATTGGAAGAATATCTGGGGCAGAAAAAAATCGCGGTGGGGACGGGAAGCCAACGTGATAGTGCTATACGCTTGTTGAGTCACTCTAGGATTTTAGACAAATTGGACGCAGTGGTAACTGCAACCGATGTGAAGAATCATAAACCTTTTCCTGATACGTTTTTGCTGGCCGCAGAGCAGTTGGGTATAGAAGCTTCGGCGTGTTTAGTATTTGAAGACACGGATCTCGGTAAGCGTGCTGCGCATGCTGCAGGTATGGATTGTGTGATGGTTCAGGGGGACGATTTGGTTTTGTATCCTAAGCCATAACATAGCCAAATAATCATCTTCTTCCAGAGTTTTCAACTGACTAATCAGTCATAAAAAACAGTCATAAAAAAGGGGTGCGATGCACCCCTGAACGTAAAATACTAATTTTTTACTTCGTGCGGATTATGGTTGAACCATTTCCATTGTTTCGTATTCGAACTCAGGAATCACGACTTCAACACGACGGTTTTTCTCACGACCTTCTTTTGTGCTGTTGTCTGCGATTGGGTTTTCTTCACCCATACCAGAAACTGTGAAACGGTCGCTGCTAATGCCAGAAGCCATTAGGTAATCAGCAACAGATTGAGCACGACGCTCAGACAGTTTTTGGTTGTAAGCTGCTGGGCCAGAAGTATCTGTGTAACCAGTCACTTCAACTTGAGCTTGTGGGTATTCGTTTAGGAACGCAACCACATTGTCAAGACGCTCTTTAACCGTTTCTGTTAGCTTAGCACTGTCAAATTCGAATGTACCTGTGCCGTACTCTTCTTTGTGCGTTTGCATAACAGCAACTGGTTGTGGCTCTGGCTCAACCACTTCTTCTACAACTGGAGCAACAACTGGCGCTGCCGCGAATGTGTAGTTAACACCTAGACCGAAGAAGTTTGCATCCATATCGTCCCAAACGTCATCAGACATGTCTTGGTAACGTTGGTACTCTGCACGCAGACTCCAGTTGTCGTTAAGCGCGTATTCAGCACCTAGTGAGCCTGTGCCAACGAAGTCTTTTTCGCTACCAGACATCATGTAAGCACCACCCAACTTAGCAAACAAGTTGAAAGAGTCAGTTAAATGCAAGTTGAATTTTGGCGCAAGCGTCATCGCCCATAGGTCGCCATCAATAGTATTAGCCGTGTTTGGACCTGATTTGAAATTGGCCTCGTAATCACCTAGGTAATCAACACCGTATTCGAGAGCAATGAAGTCGGTGAAGTTATAACCAACGTGCACACCAGCGGCAAAAGCGTCATCATCACAAGGGCTGTTTAGATAGCAAGCATCATCAAGTGTGCTCATGCCTGCTTTACCCCCGACGTACATTTCAGCCTGAGCAGTATTTAAAAGAACGCTACCACTAGCCACCACTGCTGCTACTGCAATTGCTACTTTGTTCATAATGTTTCCTTGTATTGATTGCATATTAATTTATATGTTTTACAGTCAAAAATTGAGAAAAAACTAGTATTTATAAGAAATTAGTTTAATAGTTGTTTCGCTTAACATCAAGCTGCATTAGTCTTTTACTAAATATCCTCCAGTTTGTCACTAAATATGCTTGCATTCCCTAAACTCCTTACAAACTTCTGATATTTCTTACATTGTAGACAAGATTTTTAAGTGTATAAAAAAATCTCTAATTAATTTGAACTTGTAGCCAATTTTGTAAGTGTAAATTAATGTTTACAATGTGCTTAAAAGTTAACGCATGCCGTTTGTTTGCTTTTTTTTGTAAAAAGTGTTTGCAACGCTGCGTGTAAGTCGATAAGTTACACCAATCAATAGAAAAAGATGAACCCAGAGCCCTTGCTGCTGCTTGCTTTATGAACAATATGGCAGTGAATTCAGTTGGCACTTAAAGGACTGGAAAATAACTAGGATGTAGAAGTAATGTTTCAAACTGATGATGTAAGAATTAATAGAGTTAAAGAGTTATTGCCACCTGTTGCCGTATTAGAGAAGTTTCCTGCGACTGAAACCGCTGCTTCAACGACCTTTGATTGCCGTAACGCCATTCACAATATCTTAGAAGGGAAGGACGATAGATTACTTGTTATCGTTGGCCCTTGTTCGATTCATGATCCTGAAGCTGCTGTGGAATACGGAAAAAAGCTGAAAGTATTACGTGACGAACTGGGTGAACAACTCGAAGTTGTCATGCGCGTCTACTTTGAAAAACCGCGTACAACCGTTGGTTGGAAGGGACTTATCAATGACCCTTACTTAAATGACACCTACAAATTAAATGATGGTCTGCGTATTGGTCGTAAACTTCTGCTAGACCTAACCGATATGGGGTTACCAACCGCGAGCGAATTCCTCGATATGATCACGCCTCAATATGTTGCAGATTTAATTAGCTGGGGGGCTATTGGGGCTCGTACTACCGAATCTCAAGTGCACCGTGAACTGGCGTCTGGTCTATCGTGCCCTGTTGGTTTTAAGAATGGTACTGACGGTAATATCAAAATAGCAAGTGATGCGATTCGTTCTGCGAGCTCATCTCACCATTTTTTATCCGTAACGAAATATGGTCATTCTGCGATTGTAGAAACAGCGGGCAACCCTGACTGTCATATTATTTTGCGCGGTGGTAAAGAACCAAATTACAGCGCCGCACATGTCGCTAAGATCAAAGATGAGTTAGAAGCTTCTAAGTTACCGAAAAAAGTCATGATCGACTTTAGTCACGCGAACAGCTCAAAGCAATTTAAGCGTCAAATGCTTGTTTCTGATGATGTTTCAGAACAAATTTCTGGTGGTGAAGATGCAATTTTTGGTGTGATGATAGAGTCACATCTAGTGGAAGGTCGACAAGATCTTATTGATGGCAAAGCCTCAACTTACGGTCAGTCTATTACCGACGCGTGTATTAACTGGGAAGATACCGAAACTGTCTTACGCCAACTCTCAGACGCAGTAAAAGCGCGTCGTAACCGATAAGTACTACGATACAGACTGTCATATCTCCCAGTGATAGTAAAAGCCCCCAACAGCTTGAAATAAAGTTAATGGGGGCTTTTTTGTGCGCTCTAACAAACATGAAAACTGTCTGTTTTAAAACACACTAGATTTAAAGCCATCTACCGATCAAACAATCCTCCTTTTCTATTAGAGTTAGAGTTAATCAAGTTTACATCTTATTCACAACTTGGTTGTTTTGTGTGTTTCGTCACTCATTTAAATAGCACTTTAGTGTTAAGTGGTTAGATTTCTTGTCGATAAAGTATTAACTTCTTCGACGCAATCGTTTACGACCAATGCTGAGTATTCGATTGAATGATAAAACTATAACAATTAGAGGCAGTGTTGATGTCAGATAGCTCAATAAATAATACCAATGAAACACTTGTAGGAGAGTTTGAAGAACTCGTTTCTACGACAGATTTGCAAGGCGTGATTACTTACTGTAATGAAGCGTTTTGTCGTGTGGCAGAATACAGCTTTGAAGAGTTAGTCGGTCAAAATCATAACCTCGTTCGTCATAGCGATATGCCTAAAGGCGCATTTGGCGACATGTGGGCGCGCTTGAAACAAGGAAAGGCATGGCGCGGTATGGTGAAAAATAGAACCAAATCGGGTGGCTATTATTGGGTTGACGCTTATGTAACGCCAATTTATGAAAATAACCAAATAGTAGGTTATCAATCGGTGCGCGTTAAGCCGAAGCGAGAGTGGGTAGATATTGCCGAGAAAGTCTACAAAAGAATGAGAACTGCCGAAACATCTGGACGCAGTTGGACTTTTAAAGTAAATGACATGTTACGCTATGTCATTCTAATAGGAGCATTGGCCGCGCCGGCCTTAGCTTATGCATTTGGCATAGAAGGTCCTTTCGCTTGGTTGGCGAATCTTATGCCAGCGGGGATCTTAGCATTGTTGTTTCGTCAAGACTTGATCGATACCCCTAAGCAATTGAAGCTGTTACGAAATCAATATGACAGTGTCAGTCGTACCATTTATTCGGGTAATACTGCATTTTCTGTTGCAGATTTTCATATCAAAATGCTGTCAGCTCGAATCCGAACGGTTTTGGGACGTATGACAGACTCCGCGTTACCATTACAAGCGTGTGCAGAAAGCTTGAGCCAAACGACGTCTGAAGTACACACTGCATTGAATCAGCAAAATGAAGATATACAAAGAGTTCGAGATGCGATGCAAGAAGTAGAGTCTTCAGCAAACTCCGCATCCTCCAGCACCAATGATGCTCACGAACTGATTGATGGCACGCTCAACTCGTGCTTAATGGCGAAAGAAACCATAGAGCAAACCAACAACAACTTGGCTCAGTTATCGCGCCAAGCAGAAAAAGCCAAGGAAACCACTTATCATCTCAGCGATCAGGCTCAGAAAGTAAATCATTTGATGGAGGAAATTGGTGGTATTGCCGAACAAACCAATTTGTTAGCTTTAAACGCCGCGATTGAAGCGGCAAGAGCGGGGGAGCAAGGACGAGGCTTCGCCGTGGTTGCCGATGAAGTGCGTGCTCTGTCAGGTAGAACATCGAATGCCACAGAGCAAATTCAAGCGTCGCTTTCTACTATGCTCTCGACGATTCAGAGTTGGCAAAAAGATATCATCGAAAATAAAGATCAAACAGATGCCTGCACTGAGATTGCTGAACAAAGTACACTCCGCTTGTCAGAAGTCGAACAAATGATGCAATCGATGAGTGGCTTGATGATCAACGTGGCACAGACTGCCGATAATCAGCTAAAACTGGCGAGTGATGTAAACTTGCATATTAAATCTATTGCCTCGACTGCGGAACAAAACTTAGCTGCCACACACTCTGTTGAACAAAGCAGTATTGACCTGAAAGAGCAGGTTAACGATTTTTATCAGTTAGCACTCAGGTTTGAGCACAAGTAGACACAATCCGGTTTATGTCGTGATTATATGAAAACCCCCACTGAAAACAGTGGGGGTTTGATGTTTTATACAAACTTTAGAGTGCAAACCTTAGATTAAGCGAGCAGTTCTTTGGCTGTGTTTACAACATTGTCAGTT
>NZ_JXOK01000050.1 GCF_000830505.1 Vibrio mytili
GTTTTTCCTAGGACCTAGGACCTTTCTCTTCCTAGGCCCTTGTTTTAAACCTAGGACCTTTTTTAACTTACAACATCCCCACCGCTTTCTCGACACCAGCAATCAGCCTATCAACATCTTCTTGGGTATTGTAAATACCAAAAGAAACACGAATCGTGCCTTTGACCCCGAGCGCATCCATTAAGGGGTGCGCGCAATGATGTCCAGCACGCACTGCGATACCTTGTTGATCCAACAGGGTTGCAATATCTTGGTGATGAACGCCATCCATCACAAAAGTGAGTACAGAAGCATTGGGCTGGTAGCCAATGATGCGAATGTCATCCAATTGCCTTAGTGCCTCGTAAGCTTTTTGCTGTAATGCGTGTAAATGGTCTTCAACTTCTTGATGATCAAAACCTTGATACCATTCGATCGCTTTTGCTAAAGCAATTGCCCCTGCGACATTTGGGGTACCAGCTTCAAACTTTCCGGGTAAGCCTGAAAACGTGGTCTTTTCAAATGATACTCGTTCGACCATTTTCCCTCCGCCGTGCCAAGGTGGCATGGCTTGGAGAAGCGCTAACTTTCCATATAGCACGCCAATGCCTGCAGGCGCATAAAGCTTGTGCCCGGAAAAAACATAGAAGTCGATATCGAGTGCAGAGAGATTGAGAGGCTCATGAACAATGCCTTGTGCACCGTCCACGACGATGATAGCACCAACCGAATGAGCCATTTCAGTGATTTTTTCAATGGGCTGGCGAGTACCGGTTACGTTAGTGATTTGCGCGCAAGCAACAATCTTACACCGTTCAGACAGCAGTGATTGAAAGGCTGGTAAATCGAACTGGCATTCCGTGGTCATTGGGACTTTAACGACCTTTGCTCCGGTCTGTTCAGCCACAATTTGCCATGGGACGATATTCGCGTGATGCTCCATCTCGCTAATTAATATTTCATCCCCTGGTTGTAAGGTACTACGAGCGTATGTTTGAGCGATAAGGTTGAGAGCTTCAGTGGCGCCACGAGTCCATATGATTTCTTTTGAACTCTCGGCACCTACAAAGCGCGTCACGGTATCGCGCGCAGCTTCAAATTGGCTGGTCGCCTTTGCTGTTAAACTGTGGCTACCGCGATGAACGTTGGCATTTTGTGCGCTGTAATAATGTTGAATCACGTCAATCACACATTGCGGTTTTTGCGTGGTTGCTGCGCTATCGAGGTAAACCAACTCGGTGTCATTAATTGATTGATTTAAAGCGGGAAACTGGCTTCTTACTGCATTAACGTCAAACATTACTCGTCGCCTATCTTATGGTAATGCAAGGTCGGAATGGTCACCATAGGTTCAGCGACGCTCCATGCATGCTTCTTACCATCAAGCTTGATGATGATTTCGATCGCGAACTCTAATGCTGTGCCTGGGCCTGCTGGTAATAAGGTTGTGATTTAAATCGATCGTCACGCGTTTACTGCGCCAGTTTTGTTCTGGTATGTGTGACTGAAAACTAGGGTGGCAAGTCATTAGCGCTTTTGGAAAGAGATTGTGATGTTGTAACACCAATGCTGGCGCGGCACAAATCGCAGCAACCAGTTTACCGTCGTAAATATGCTGCTTGAGGATCTCTAGCATGACTGGGCTATCGCGAAATACCTCTGCTCCCCCGACACCACCAGAGAGTACGATGACATCAAATTCATCATCCGCTATATCGACCAACTTGCAATCGGCCGTTAAAGTGACACCGCGAGAAGCCTTCATGGTTAGGGAACCATCAAATGCAGCACTCGCGACCGTGACGTCATAGCCAGCTCGAACCAGTGTATCAATGGCAGTCACCGCTTCCATTTCTTCGGTACCGGGTGCGATGGGCACTAAAATTTTTTTAGTCATTAGTTTGTCCAGCTTTGTTCTATTTGTTTGATGCGTTGATAAAGTTTCCGGTTTTCCGGCGTATCGAGATGATGCTTCTCTGCCGCTTGCAACAAGTACCCGGTAATAAAATCGATTTCTGTGCGACGTTTGTGCAGCACATCCTGTCTCATCGAAGAGTAATTCTCTGCGGTTGCATCGACGACGTGCATAACGGTTTGAAATAGGGTAGTAAAATCTGTATTGATCCCTTCCTTGTTCATCACATTGACTAACTCCTGCGTAATGTGTGCCATCGTATCCTGAAAGTTTGCTTTCGCCAGTTCTCCATTTTTACATTGGTGGATCGCTGTTAAAGGATTGATGGCACAGTTGATAGCAAGTTTAGTCCATAATGCGGAATGAATATCGGGGTTCCATTTTACTTCAGGCAGCGCATGGTCAAGAACGCCTTGAAGAAACTCACACTGTGCCCCGGATGCATTGAAACCACCAATTTGAGTGGCCCCGTGACCTGTGTGGAGCACTTGCTGTTTGTTTGGTTTGTAGGCACCGTGCGTCGTCGTGGCTAATACAATCGGATTGTTCGCTAGCGCTTTCGCAATATGTTGGGCTGACCCCATACCATTGTGCATCAGCATAATGACCGTGTCGGTATGGATATAAGGCAGTAATGGAGTAATAGCGGCTTCGACTTGCCACGCTTTTACTGTGACTAAAAGTAGGTCGGCATTTTGTACGCTGGCAGACTGTCGATTAACAAACGCGACTGCTGCAGAGTCATCCAGACTGAGAGCTATTTCCCGTTCGGAGGTTCTACTCCAAAGCGAGACGTTATGTCCTGCTTGATTAAGTTTTGTAGCCCAGAGTGAGCCAACTGCTCCCGGACCTAAGATGACAATATTCACCAAACGCTCTCAATAAAAAAGGTTTGCTGCAAGGATAATGAGGGGAAAAAGGAAAGCAAATAAAAATGGCGCCAATTGGCGCCATTTTTGAGGATTCTTATCGGTTCGATTAGAACTTGTAAGTTACAGCTAGGTAGTGGCTTACACCAGTCGATTCTAGCTCAACACCAGGAGCAACTTGTAGACCGTCTTTTACGCCATATACTTCTTTGTATGCTTTCAGGCCGTAACCAACCGCGAAGCGATCTGAGTGCCAGTAAATGCCGTTGAACATTGCACCACCGTTTGACGCGGTAGTACCAAATTTGTTACCAGCATCATCATCCATACCGAATTGGTAATCAATGTAACCTTGGTAAGAAATGAATGAACCATTGTCGAAGAAGTAGAATGGTTTGAACCAGTTAGTCGAGATTTGGAAACCGTTCCAACCTTTGTTGTTGCCATCGTAAGTGCTGTACAGGTTTAGGCCGATTTTACCTAACCAAGGAACCATTACATCAGAACCTAAACCGATTTTCTGGTTGTTTACACCACCGTTGTCACCACCCCATTCCATTAGAGATGCAATATATAGTTCTTGAACAGGACCGAAAGATAGATCTTTACCAGTTACCGCATCTAGAGACATACGTGGTGCGAACTTCATAAACATCTTATCTTTAGATGTTGATTTATCTTGGTCATCTTTAGTCGCTAGGTTAAATACGTCTACGTAACCGTATAGGTCGAAAATACCAGAGCGACCACCAAATTCCATTTCTAGGTAATCGTGGGCGTTATCGTCAGCGCCTTTAACTCGTGGCATTTCATCAATTGAATACATGTAGTTGAACTGCATCCACTTGTAATCGTTTTTGTGGATATCGCCGTCAGAATAGTCAGCCGCCAAAACTGGTGCTGAGGTCGCTGCTAGAAGGCTAAGAGCTAAAAGTGATTTACGCATAAGGGGACTCTCTATATTTGTCATGGTTTAGAACACGCAATCTGTGTTGCGCTATCCAATTGGCGTGAATAATAGCGATAAAAATCTCAAATGAAAGTGACACAAGATGCAAAACTAAACCTTTTTGGTGATATAAATCACATAATTATTCTATTTATCGGAACTTTTTTGAGTTTGCATTTCATTGCAATAAATATGTGATTCAGATCGGTACTTGTGTGTATTTTCTTAACTTTTAAGCCAGTCGATTAACCAACAAAATTAGTAAGTGATCGGATTGATAATCTTCTCGTATTAGAAGATGAACATATAGAGGACTTATCAATGAATGAAGTTATGTTATTCCCACTTACCTCGGTCGTGCTTCCAAATGGCAAAATGAATTTGCGCATTTTTGAACCACGCTATGTACGTATGGTGAAAGAGAGTAGTCGACAAAATAGTGGTTTTGGCGTCTGTCTGGTAGGGAATAACAGCGATCCGAAAGAAGTTGGTGACGTTTGTTCGATAGGTACTTTAGTTCGAATCGTTGATTTTGAAACATTAAGTGATGGGCTTCTTGGCATAACAGTGATTGGTGAGAAACGGTTTAAGGTTAAGCGAGTTAGAGCGGATAAAGACGGTTTGAGGCATGCAGAAGTAGAGTGGATGGAAAATTGGCAGGCTCCTCATGAGTTGTTCAGTTTTTACTACTTAAGTCAACAGTTGGAATACGTTTATGAAGAGTTTCCCCAACTCGGTTCTCTCTATGCAAACTGCTTTTACAATGACCCAGTATGGGTCACGCAGCGTTGGCTTGAGCTATTACCGCTAGATTGCCGCTTATTCGAAAAACTGGCAGGAGCAGAGGATTGCCTGCCGGCACTACTATTTTTGAATCAAGCACTTGAAGCTCCTAACAACAAGGAAGCAAGATTATGAAACGAGTAAAACACGCACTGGCATGTTTGGCAGTGGTCATGGGTCTAACTGCTTGTGGTTCGGATTCCGACACTGTCGAGTATTCCAATGTACAGGCGATACATGCGGTGTCAGATGCACCTTTAGCCAATGTTTGGCTTAATGATAAAGCAACACTAACCGACGTTGATTATGGTGTTGGTTCCGGTTTTAAAAAAGTACGAGCCGGTATGAATTCAGTCCAAGTTGATGTGCAATTACCCGGTGACGAGGTCGCTACTGTCGTTCCTAGAACCGAGCTTGAACTCGAATCAGATTTTAATTACAGCGTATTCGTCGTGGGTGATGCAGATGGCAGTCCAAATGTGGTTGAACCTTTGGTCGTGACACGAGATGCCGAATCGATGGCGGATGCCAATAGCCTGGATGTACAAGTTGTGCACGCTGCTTCAGGCGTACCAGCAGTCGATGTTTATGTCACTGAGCCTGGCCTCGATTTAGCGAGCGCGAGTCCAACGGCTACTAATCTTGCTTACAAAGGCTCGACTGATGTTTTGAATATCCCAGCGGATGATTATCAAATTCGACTTGCTGTTGGTGACACCGTTGTGTTTGATTCTGGAACGGTTTCACTTGCCGGCGACGCCAACTTAACCATAGCGGCGATAAAAACCGGAGACTCGAACAGTACCTCTCCAGTTAAGTTGTTAGTTCTGGATGGCTCTGGTTCGTCTATGATTGAAGATATGGGAAGCCAAGCAGAAGTCCGAGTCGGGCACCTTGTTGATGGTGCCCCAGATGTTGATGTTAATGTCAACGGCTCGCCATTCGCACCACTTGCCGACTTAGCGTTTAAAGAAATTCGAGGTTATCTAGATTTGGCTCCTGATGCTTATGATATCGATGTGTTTGTTGATGGTACCACGACGGATCCGATCATTGACGTCAATGGGTTATCGGTTGAAGGGGGCAAGGACTACAGTGTATATGCGGTCGGTGTGGTCAGTCCTTCTATCGATATCGAACCATTAGTGGTAGAAGATATGAGAAGAGCAGTGGCGACCAGTGCGACGCTCAATATCACTCACGCGGCGGCTAATCCGGTAGCCGAGAAAGTGGACATTTATCTCACAACAAGTGCGGGAATTGATGGAAGTGATCCAGCAGTAACGGACTTTACGTATAAAGATAGTATACAAGGTCTTTATGTTGAAGCGGGTACCTACTACGTCACTGTAACAGTAGCGGGCGATCCAAGCGTTGTCGCTGTTGATTCGGCACCAGTAGATTTAATGAATGGTGTGGTTTACCAAGTTGTTGCGATAGACGATGGTAACAATGGCGGCTTTAACTTGTTAGTTGACGACATCACAGATTAGGAATGGATGGGAGGAGTGCTCTCCTCCCTATAATTAAGGCCGATTATGATGAGTGAGAGCCAACAAAAATTGGGTCGAAAAGAATGGTGCGCTTACATGGATAAAGTGAAAGCGCGTGACAAGGACGCGTTTGCTTTCGTCTTCCATTTTTATGCTCCCAAGTTGAAACAGTTCGCCTACAAGCATGTGGGTAATGAAGAAGTTGCGATGGAAATGGTGCAAGAAACCATGGCAACGGTTTGGCATAAAGCTCATCTTTACAATGGTGAGAAGAGTGCTTTATCAACGTGGATATACACAATCATCCGTAACTTATGTTTTGATCTGTTGAGAAAACAGAAAGGAAAAGAACTGCATATTCACTCGGATGATATCTGGCCTTCAGAGTATTATCCACCTGACCTTGTCGATCATTATTCACCGGAGCAAGACTTACTAAAAGATCAGGTTGTGAAGTTTTTAGGTACTCTGCCCAAAAATCAAAGGGAAGTGTTACAAGCAGTTTATCTTGAAGAGCTACCTCATCAGCAAGTCGCAGAAATGTTCAACATTCCCTTGGGGACCGTCAAATCTCGGTTAAGACTCGCGGTGGAAAAATTAAGGCACTCAATGCATATGGAGCAGTTATGAATAATCATCCAGATAACAACGTGTTAGAGGCTTATGCTTCAGGCAGCATTGATGCAGTTTCTGGGCTTATGGTCGCGACGCACTTAGAAACATGTCGTCAGTGTAGGGATTATGTCAATCAGGTTGAAGCTAACCAAGCGAACATCGTTAGTGATACGCCATCAGAGTACGATCGTGAGTTTGATGTGATGCTAAGTGACATTGTCAATGCAGAACCTATTGTCGATAACGTGGTCATACGCGATTATGCTGACGTGTCAGTTGCAGGAAAGACGTTTGCACTTCCGAATACCTTGACTCGATTTGCTGATTTAATTAGTGACTGGCGAAGCTATGGCGGGAAAGTTTTCAGTGCACAGATTGATTTGGGCGAAGACGCTCGTGTGAGTTTGATGTATATCGGAGAAAATGTGCAGGTGCCTCAGCATACGCACAAGGGATTGGAATCAACCCTCGTCCTTCATGGCAGCTTTAGCGATGAAGATGGGCAGTACCACGAAGGGGATTTAATGATAAGAGACGCCTCAGTGAAGCACAGTCCGTTTACTAAGAAAGGGGAAGACTGCTTGTGTTTGACTGCACTGACTGAGCCAATGATATTTACCCAAGGTGTTGCGAGAGTATTTAACTTGTTTGGTAAAGGTCTCTATCCGTAGAATACTTGTTACATCGATTTCTTGTTTATGCTTAAAATCAGAGCCACCAAAATGTTTGGTGGCTTTGTCGTTTTTGTTGTCTACTTGTTGCTTTCGCGTGATTTTTTGTGCGAGTTACTTCGAGCAGATTTAATCTCTGTTTCTGGCTTTTTCCAGTAGATCGTCGAAGTAGTGGCGCAGAGAGTAAAGCATGATCAAGCTTGGGATCACCATGACTGCCGTTAGGACGAAGAAGGCACTCCAGTTGTCGAGATAGTCGACGAACTCTCCGCTGAAAGACGCCAAAGTCGTCCGCCCGAAGTTACCCAAAGAAGCAAGCAGCGCATATTGAGTCGCAGAAAATGCTTGCCCGGTAAGAACAGTAAGAAATGAAACAAATGCAACGGTCGAAAACGCGGTAGTAAAGTTATCAACAATAATTGTTGCCAGATAGAGGTGCTCGTTTGGTCCAACAGAAGCGATCCACGCAAACATCAGGTTGCTGGCTGACATTGCAATACCGCCCATCATCAGGCCTCGAACAATCCCGAAGCGAACATTAAACATGCTGCCAATGATGGTGAAGAAGATGGTTGCTCCCCAGCCAATCAATTTAGAGTAGTAGCCTATTTGTTCGTTACTAAAGCCAATATCTTTATAAAATGCAATCGACATACGGCCTAAAAACGCTTCGCCGATCTTAAATAGAAAGACGAATAATAATAGCGTGATAGCCACTCTAACGCCGTTGCGGTTGAAGAAGTCTAAGAATGGCTCTATGACCGTCACGGTAAACCAAGCGACGATTTTTGAACCAACCACTTCCTTATGGCGTTGTTCCGCTTGTGATTGTAATTGCTCTCGTTGTGTTTGTGGCTCGCCCACTAACAACGTGAAGATCATTAACAGAACGACGATCAACGCCATGCCGTAGTAAACACCATTCCAGCCAATACTGTCTGCGT
Source organism: Vibrio mytili (assembly GCF_000830505.1). GTDB lineage: Bacteria > Pseudomonadota > Gammaproteobacteria > Enterobacterales > Vibrionaceae > Vibrio > Vibrio mytili. Next base: position 8,219 of record NZ_JXOK01000050.1, read on the forward strand.
TAATGAACGCTAAATAGCCAGGAAGAGAGTAGCCTGTCCACCAACCTGTTACCGCCATAGCGGAAGCTTGGGGAAGCTTGGAGGCTTCTGATTTTGGAAAGGTATCGATACGAAATGCATCGATAGCAATATCTTGTGTGGCTGACGCAGTGGCAATACATAAGGCCAATATCGAAGCCAAGATTAAATTCTCTGCCGGATTAACGCCAGCGATGAGGACTGTCCCTACCAATACAATGCTTTGACAAAAGAATACCCAGCTACGTCTTTGGCCTAATAAACGGTAAAGCATAGGTAACTTAACTCGGTCAACTAAAGGAGCCCAGAGAAAGTTAATGGCATAGACAGCAAAGACGCTACCAAAATAACCGATAGCGGAGAGGGTTAATCCAGCATCTTTAAGCCAGCCAGACATATTTGAGCCGATCAGTACCCAAGGGAAGCCACTAGAGCAACCGAGCATAAAGACCCATAACAAACGTTTATCAAGGTAACTTTTTACCGTTTCCAACCAAGTGATGGAAGGTAATGAAGACATAGGTAAATCCAGATTAGTGACGCTGTGGAAAGAAAAAGCTCTTTGAAAATTCAAAGAGCTTATTTGTTAACGCGATAAGTACTGTCAACATGATAAGTACAGTCGATATGATAAGTACTGAAACCGCGGTAAAAATGGCTCATGCTAGCATGGCTTGAATCTTATTTCTGAACCACTCATTTACTTCGTACCAATACTCTGTACTTAGGACTCAGTATCGAGGGCACTCGTTAAGCCACGTTATTCTATTCGTGTGGCTTTAGTAATGACAATTTGCGTTTCTGGCACGTCACGCATTCCACCTGATGACGAGGTTGGCTGTTTTGCCATCTCTTGGATGACTTCAAAGCCTTTGGTCACTTGACCAAAAACCGCGTAACCCGGTGGGCGAGCACCATAGTTCAGAAAGTCGTTGTCGACTAGGTTAATGTAGAACTGACGAGTTGCCGAGTCAGGCGCATTGGTTCTCGCCATTGCGATGGTGGCTTGATCGTTATTTAAACCGTTATTGCCTTCATTTTTTATTGGCGCATAGGTTTTGACCATTTCCATGTCTTGATTAAAGCCGCCGCCTTGAGCCATAAAGTTGGGAATCACGCGATGGAAAATAGTACCAGCATAGCTACCATCCTCGACATATCTCAAGAAGTTCTCAACCGTAATAGGTGCCTTTTCTTGATTAAGTTCAACAGTAAAAGAGCCGATTGTGGTTTCGAACTCAACTTTGGGACCAGCCCATACGCTACAACTTAATAGCGCAAAAGATAGTATGGCTTTACGTAACATTAGAAGCGTTCCTGCATGTATTGACGAAGCTCTGGATCGTTACCAATTTCTTCCAGAGTAAGTGTTATTACATCATTTAAGGTTTGCTCGATATCTTCATCAGATGCGCTAAATGCGCCCGAGCGTTGTGCTGTTCCTGTGTAGGTCTTAACTAACTTACCTTGTGGTGTTTCTGCTGTCAGTTGCAAGACCAGTTTCGCATCCATGTCGTTTTCCATGGCTGAATGCTTAACGTTTACGAGCGCTTCCATCACAGACAGCTCGACGACATTATTGCTACGTAGATCTGAGTGAAAACCTTGCGATGAGAATTGTTTCTCAAGGGCTTCCTCTAAGGTGATACGCAAGTTTTGTTTGGCGTGAAGAGGCAAAATGTTGGAATGCCCGCTGTCTACTAAAGCAACGTACTGAGCCGCGCGTACATCTTTACTGATCATGCTGTACGTTTTACCTTGCACTATTGGGTTTGTGCTTAGTGTGGTTTCCGGCATCAGGTTTAGCTGTTGTTGATTAGGTGCTTGAGAAGATGAACATGCAGCAAGCAATACAACCGAAGCCGCGAGTACCAGTTTTTTCATTTTATTATTCCTTGTAAACGGTTTGCTCAGTAAGGAGCTTATTTTGCGTCTAATTTAGCAGGATTTTTTGTCGCCTGTAAAATAACGAACTTGTTGTTTCCAGCGATAAGTTTCACATTCTCTTTGCCAAATAGGCGCTTTAGCTTTGTATCGTAGCCAAGGTGACGGTTTCCTATGACAAGTAACTTTCCCCCTTGGTTCAAAACTTGTTTTGCGTCGCAGAACATTTGCCAAGCGATATGGTCAGTAATGGCTTGCTGCTGATGGAAGGGCGGGTTACACATTACAAGTTCGCAGCTGTCGGCTTCAAAGCCATCTAAGCAGTTATTCGTGATACAGCGTACATCGCGCTCTTTGCCTAGGTTATCTGCTAAGTTTAGTTTGGCCGACTCTACTGCCATAAAGCTTTCATCGACGCAGGTTAAACGTGCTGTGGGATTGAGTTGACCTGCTTTTACCGACAGGACACCGTTGCCACAACCCAAGTCAATAATGTGATTGATGGAAGGATCTTGCGGTATATGCTGGAGCATAAAACGAGCACCCAAATCTAAGCTTTCACCTGAATAGACATTTGGCATGTTTTTAAGCTGAATGTTCTCTCCATCGACCGACCAAATCGTGATTGGTTCGACATCGATGGTTGGTGCCACGTCTGCTTCGGAAAAAACCAAACGGTGTTTTTTCCATGCAAGCGAGGTTTTTGTGCTGCCCAAATATTTTTCAAACAGTTTCAGTGTTGAAGTGTGGATCTCTTTTGCTTTGTTTACCGCTATGACGGGGCATGATGCAGGGAGTGTTTTTCTCAGCTGGCTGAGGAGCCAGATCAGATGACGGTTACTTTTGGGTAACTGCATCAACACCACGTCTGTATCGTTGGGGACCGCGTCCAACGTGGTGAGCATAGTCACGTTGTTACCACTATTTTGCTTTAAATTCAGTTCAGTGCCGCGATGAGAAATATGAGAATCACTCATTAATGTGACACGATGTTTATCTGAAAACCAGCATGCAAGTGCGCCAAAGTTATCGTTAATAACGAGGATATTTTGATTCTCTGGCAGTGCCAGTTCTTCGACGTGATTGATCAGGTACTCATCACCTGCATCCCAAGCTTGTAACGTTTCGTTTGTACGTTTGGGGAAACGGTGAAGCGTCAGACTTCGACCATGAAGGTTCAATTCGGTTTTCATAGATAAACGTAAGTTGATTCGATAAACGAGTGCAATATTGTCTCAGATGATGACGTGTCTAGATACAAAAAGGTGTGAAATTTCTTAATTATCTTATTTCTTTTCGCCAATGTGCCCAAGTTACCTCAAGCAGTTCTGAGCCTGTATCTCGAGGTGATTTTGGGATAGTAAGCGACGGATTTGAGAAGATACTGTCCCTTGTTTTTAGTATATACTTATCCATTTAACATCAGGAGGAACGAATATGATCCAAGAAATCATAGAGAAAAAATTGCATAGTGAGTTGCAACCAAGTTATTTAAAAGTGATTAACGAAAGCTACATGCACAATGTGCCACCAGGTTCAGAGAGTCACTTTAAAGTCATTGTGGTGAGTAATTGTTTTGAGGGACAGCGCTTGATCGGTCGACATCGCCAAGTTCATCAAACTCTCGCGGATGAATTAGACAATCACATTCACGCGTTGGCGATTCATACCTATACTGACGAGGAGTGGAAGCGTGAACAAAATGGCGCACCTGATAGCCCGATGTGTGTCGGTGGCGGTCAATAAGTTCTCGCTGAATAGGCTCCTTGAAGTGACTCGCGTATATCACTCACATTTTAGCGTTTATGTGTTCGCAACCAATTTATCTGTTGGCGATGGATAAAAAGATAAGGAGATGGCAAAAGCCATCTTTTTTTTGTTATTTTATTCTTCGGTCAAACATTTTATCGACTGAGATTATGTAGAGTGCCTCACGAATTGTCACGATGAATGCATGTGGCTGATGTTTTGAAATATTAACAACATTTCAACATGTGACAGAAAATTACCACTTGTTATACGTAGTGAATCTGACCGTTTTGAAAGCAATCGATCCAGTGTGAGCATTTGTGCGTTCGGTCAAAAATATGAGTATTCTTTAAGCTGTTAAACCTTCTTCCGCCCAAATATCCGCTCTATTCGCATGATTGGTCATGGCATCAAGTTTGGAAAAAATGCTAAACTACGGCACCTGATGAGTCTCTCACCTTCTTGTGTGATGAGATTTTAAAAAGGATGTTGCGATTTTGGTGTTTAAAACAACACCGAAACCGGACACTAATGTCGTGTCTAAAAGTTACGCAATCAAAAGAATCTTTTTCCCGATAAAAGTAGTGCAAGTGCGTATGATTACAATAAAAAAGGGCTTGGACCTTCCTATTGCAGGAACTCCATCCCAGGTGATAAATGATGGTAAGACCATCAAAAAAGTCGCCTTGCTTGGCGAAGAGTACGTTGGCATGCGTCCAACCATGCATGTCCGCGTTGGTGATGAAGTGAAGAAAGCGCAAGTTCTTTTTGAAGACAAAAAGAACCCAGGCGTGAAATTCACTGCACCAGCAGCCGGTAAAGTGATCGAGATTAACCGTGGTGCTAAGCGTGTGCTTCAATCTGTTGTGATTGAAGTTGCAGGTGAAGAACAGGTAACTTTCGATAAGTTTGAAGCCGCTCAACTAGCAAGTTTAGATCGTGAGGCGATCAAGACTCAATTGGTTGAATCTGGCCTTTGGACCGCTTTGCGTACTCGTCCGTTTAGCAAGGTTCCAGCAATCGAGTCTTCTACTAAGGCTATTTTCGTAACAGCAACGGATACTAATCCACTTGCTGCGAAGCCTGAGTTGATCATTAATGAGCAACAAGAAGCGTTCATTGCGGGTTTAGATATTCTTTCAGCCCTCACGGAAGACAAGGTTTACGTATGTAAAACAGGTACTAGCCTACCTCGCTCTTCTCAATCGAACATTGAAGAACATGTCTTTGATGGTCCTCACCCGGCAGGTCTCGCGGGTACCCACATGCATTATCTATATCCAGTCAATGCAGAGAATGTGGCGTGGAGCATCAATTACCAAGACGTTATTGCGTTTGGTAAGTTGTTCCTCACTGGTGAGTTATACACTGACCGTGTGATTTCTCTAGCAGGTCCTGTGGTAAATAACCCTCGCCTTATTCGCACAACACTTGGTGCTAGCTTGATGATGTAGTGGATAACGAGTTAATGCCAGGTGACGTTCGTGTGATTTCTGGCTCTGTACTAACCGGTACACACGCTACGGGTCCTCACGCCTACCTAGGTCGTTACCACGTACAGGTTTCTGTACTTCGTGAAGGCTACGAAAAAGAGCTGTTTGGCTGGGCAATGCCTGGTAAAAACAAGTTCTCGATAACTCGCTCATTCCTTGGTCACTTATTCAAAGGTCAGTTGTTCAACATGACAACGACGACTAACGGTAGTGATCGTTCAATGGTTCCAATTGGCAACTACGAGCGTGTATTGCCACTAGATATGGAGCCTACTCTGTTACTTCGCGATCTATGTGCAGGCGACTCTGACAGTGCACAAGCACTGGGCGCTCTAGAGCTAGATGAAGAAGATGTAGCATTGTGTACCTTTGTTTGTCCTGGTAAGTACGAGTACGGTCAACTGCTTCGTGAATGCCTAGATAAGATCGAGAAGGAAGGGTAATTTTCATGTCTCTTAAAAAGTTTATTGAAGACATCGAGCATCACTTTGAACCTGGCGGTAAACACGAGAAGTGGTTTGCCCTTTATGAAGCAGCAGCAACGTTGTTTTATACACCGGGCCTTGTAACAAAGAGAAGCTCGCACGTTCGTGATAGCGTTGATCTAAAACGCATCATGATCATGGTTTGGTTCGCGGTATTCCCAGCAATGTTCTGGGGGATGTACAACGCGGGTGGCCAAGCTATCGCAGCATTGACTCACATGCATGCTGGTGACCAACTAGCAACAGTAGTCGCAGGTAATTGGCATTACTGGCTAACCGAAATGTTCGGCGGGACCATATCCGCTGATGCAGGGGTTGGCAGTAAAATGCTCCTTGGCGCGACTTACTTCTTGCCTATCTACGCAACGGTATTCATCGTTGGTGGTTTCTGGGAAGTGCTGTTCTGTATGGTGCGTAAGCACGAAGTTAACGAAGGTTTCTTTGTCACTTCTATTCTTTTCGCGCTTATCGTTCCACCAACACTTCCTCTATGGCAAGCCGCGTTAGGTATTACCTTCGGTGTTGTTGTAGCGAAAGAGATCTTCGGTGGTACGGGTCGTAACTTCCTGAACCCTGCACTAGCAGGCCGTGCATTCCTATTCTTCGCTTACCCGGCACAAATTTCGGGTGACGTCGTTTGGACTGCTGCTGATGGTTTCTCTGGTGCAACGGCGCTTAGCCAGTGGGCTCAGGGTGGTAACGGTGCACTAGTAAACACAGTTTCAGGTGCTCCTATTACTTGGATGGATGCGTTCATCGGTAACATCCCAGGTTCAATCGGTGAAGTATCGACACTTGCACTATTGATCGGTGCAGCAATGATCGTTTACATGCGAATTGCTTCATGGCGCATCATTGCGGGTGTCATGATCGGTATGATTGTGACGTCAACGCTGTTCAACGTGATCGGTTCTGATACGAACCCAATGTTCAACATGCCATGGCACTGGCACCTAGTTCTAGGTGGTTTTGCATTCGGTATGTTCTTTATGGCAACAGACCCTGTATCAGCTTCATTTACCAACAAAGGTAAGTGGTGGTATGGCGCGTTAATTGGTGTTATGTGTGTTCTTATCCGTGTAGTTAACCCAGCTTACCCTGAGGGTATGATGCTGGCGATTCTATTCGCGAACCTGTTTGCACCTCTGTTCGACCACTTAGTTATTGAGAAGAACATCAAGCGGAGACTAGCACGATATGGCAAGTAATAACGACAGCATTAAAAAGACGCTGGGTGTTGTTATCGGGTTGAGCCTTGTTTGTTCAATCATCGTATCAACAGCAGCGGTAGGTCTGCGTGATAAGCAAAAAGCGAACGCTGTCCTAGATAAGCAATCGAAGATCGTTGAAGTTGCAGGCATTGAGGCAAACGGTAAAAAAGTACCTGAGCTGTTTGCCGAGTACATTGAACCTCGTTTAGTTGACCTTGAAACAGGTAACTTTACTGAAGGTGATGCAGCGACTTATGATCAACGTGCAGCATCAAAAGATGCACAACGCTCAATTAAATTGACTCCAGAAGAAGATTTGGCTGACATTCGTCGCCGCGCAAAAACTGCCGTGGTGTACTTAGTTAAAGGCCAAGACGAAATTCAAAAAGTGATCTTGCCGGTACACGGTAAAGGGCTTTGGTCAATGATGTACGCGTTTGTAGCTGTTGAAACGGACGGTAACACGGTTTCTGGTATTACTTACTACGAGCAAGGTGAAACTCCTGGACTTGGTGGTGAAGTAGAGAACCCATCTTGGCGCGCTCAGTGGGATGGCAAAAAACTGTACGATGAGAACCACCAGCCAGCGATTAAAGTCGTGAAAGGTGGGGCGCCTCAGGGTTCTGAGCACGGTGTTGATGGCCTATCAGGTGCGACACTAACTAGTAACGGTGTTCAACATACATTTGACTTCTGGTTAGGTGACATGGGCTTTGGTCCGTTCCTAGCAAAAGTTCGTGACGGAGGTCTGAACTAATGTCTAGTGCACAAAATGTTAAAAAGAGCATTCTAGCGCCAGTATTGGATAACAACCCAATCGCGCTGCAGGTGCTTGGTGTATGTTCTGCTCTGGCAGTAACAACTAAACTGGAAACCGCGTTTGTTATGACGCTAGCGGTTACGTTTGTAACGGCATTGTCTAACTTCTCTGTTTCTCTTATCCGTAACCACATTCCTAACAGCGTACGTATCATCGTGCAGATGGCTATCATGCTTCGCTAGTAATCGTGGTAGACCAGGTGCTGAAAGCTTACCTTTACGATATCTCGAAACAGCTATCAGTTTTCGTTGGTCTTATCATCACCAACTGTATCGTAATGGGTCGTGCTGAAGCATTTGCAATGAAATCTGCGCCAGTGCCATCACTTATTGATGGTATCGGTAACGGTCTGGGTTACGGTTTCGTTCTTATTACTGTAGGTTTCTTCCGCGAGCTGTTCGGCTCAGGCAAACTATTTGGTCTGGAAGTACTACCTCTAGTAAGCAACGGCGGTTGGTATCAACCAAACGGCTTGATGCTTCTCGCACCGTCAGCATTCTTCCTAATCGGCTTCATGATCTGGGTAATCCGTATTCTGAAACCAGAACAAGTAGAAGCGAAGGAGTAAGGACGTCATGGAACATTACATTAGTCTGTTAGTTAAATCGATTTTCATCGAAAACATGGCTTTGTCTTTCTTCTTAGGTATGTGTACGTTTCTTGCGGTATCTAAGAAAGTTAAGACCTCTTTTGGTCTAGGTGTCGCGGTTGTGGTAGTACTTACTATCGCCGTTCCTGTGAACAACCTTGTTTACAACCTAGTGCTGAGAGAAAACGCTTTAGTTGAAGGAGTCGATCTTAGCTTCCTAAACTTCATCACCTTTATCGGTGTAATCGCTGCACTTGTACAGATTCTAGAGATGGTTCTCGACCGTTTCTTCCCACCTCTGTACAACGCGCTTGGCATCTTCCTTCCGTTGATCACAGTAAACTGTGCAATCTTCGGTGGTGTATCTTTCATGGTACAGCGTGACTACAACTTTGCTGAATCGGTTGTTTACGGTTTCGGCTCTGGTGTGGGCTGGATGCTAGCCATCGTTGCTCTTGCAGGTATCCGTGAGAAGATGAAGTACTCTGACGTACCTCCTGGTCTTCGTGGTCTTGGCATCACGTTCATCACGGTAGGTCTAATGGCGTTAGGCTTTATGTCTTTCTCTGGTGTTCAACTGTAAGTCGGGTAAACCGCAACAATTAAGGAATAGTCAATGGACATTATTCTTGGTGTAGTGATGTTTACTCTGATCGTACTGGCTCTAGTACTAGTGATTCTTTTCGCTAAGTCTAAGCTTGTACCAACAGGTGACATTACAATTTCTGTGAACGACGACCCTAATTTGGCGATCGTTACACAACCAGGCGGTAAACTACTAAGCGCTCTAGCTGGTGCTGGTGTTTTCGTTTCTTCTGCCTGTGGTGGCGGTGGCTCTTGTGGTCAGTGTCGCGTAAAAGTTAAATCTGGTGGTGGTGATATCCTCCCTACAGAGCTTGACCATATTACTAAAGGTGAAGCGCGTGAAGGTGAGCGTCTAGCATGTCAAGTTGCAATGAAAACCGACATGGACATCGAACTTCCAGAAGAAATCTTCGGCGTTAAGAAGTGGGAATGTACCGTTATCTCTAACGATAACAAAGCGACATTCATCAAAGAGCTTAAGCTGCAAATCCCTGATGGCGAATCAGTACCGTTCCGTGCTGGTGGTTACATTCAGATTGAAGCACCTGCTCACCACGTCAAATACGCTGACTTCGATGTACCTGAAGAGTACCGCGAAGACTGGGACAAATTTAATCTGTTCCGTTATGAGTCAAAAGTAAACGAAGAGACTATCCGCGCTTACTCAATGGCTAACTACCCAGAAGAAGAAGGCATTATTATGCTGAACGTGCGTATCGCTACGCCGCCGCCTAATAATCCTGACGTACCACCTGGTATCATGTCTTCGTACATCTGGTCTTTGAAAGAAGGCGATAAGTGTACGATCTCTGGTCCATTTGGTGAGTTCTTCGCGAAAGACACTGATGCTGAAATGGTATTCGTTGGTGGTGGTGCAGGTATGGCACCTATGCGTTCGCATATCTTCGACCAACTTAAGCGTCTACATTCTAAGCGTAAGATGTCTTTCTGGTACGGTGCACGTTCTAAGCGTGAAATGTTCTACGTAGAAGACTTCGATGGCCTAGCGGCTGAGAACGACAACTTCGTATGGCACTGTGCGCTCTCTGATCCAATGCCAGAAGACAATTGGGATGGTTACACAGGATTCATCCACAACGTACTGTACGAAAACTATCTGAAGGATCATGAAGCTCCAGAAGATTGTGAGTACTACATGTGTGGTCCACCAATGATGAACGCAGCAGTTATCGGCATGCTGAAAGATCTCGGTGTAGAAGATGAAAACATCCTACTTGATGACTTTGGTGGCTAAATTTCGCTTCATTTGAAGTTGTCGTTTTGTTATTTGCAGCTTCAACTGATTGAAATGACGTCGATAGAATGGCTAGCTAACTTTAGCTAGCCATTATTTTTTTAGATTAAACCCGAAGCACCACCAGTTGTTATAGGAAATTGGATTGCTAAAACAATCTCATTCCCCATATCAATTCAACAATAATGGGAGTAAACAAGTGAAAACGTGGCTTGTTGCATTCGCTTCTTTAATTATCTTGGCTGGTTGTGAACAGCCTGATGAGCAAATTCATTTGAGTGGCCCAACGATGGGGACTACGTACAATATAAAATACATCGAACAAGACGGTTTGCCTGAACCAAAAGCGCTACATACAGAGATTGATCGCTTGCTTGAAGAAGTGAATGATCAAATGTCAACTTATCGCCAAGACTCGGAGTTAAGCCTGTTCAACCAGCATGCGACTGATGAACCGTTTGAAGTATCTCCTCAAACTGCAACGGTAGTAAAAGAAGCGATACGATTAAATCACCTGACGTTGGGAGCACTGGATGTCACGGTAGGACCTCTTGTGAACTTGTGGGGCTTTGGACCGGAAGCGCGTCCGGACGTAGTACCAACAGACGAAGAGCTCGCTGAGCGCAAAGCGAATACAGGTATCCATCATTTATCGGTAGACGGAAACTTTTTGTCTAAAGACTTGCCTCAGTTATATGTCGACCTTTCTACGATCGCGAAAGGATGGGGGGTTGATGTTGTTGCGAATTACTTAGAGTCTGAAGGTATTCAGAACTATATGGTAGAAGTTGGCGGTGAAATGCGTCTAAAAGGTATTAACCATGATGGTGTACCTTGGCGTATTGCGATTGAAAAACCGACGGTCGATGAGCGATCAATTCAGGAAATCATAGAGCCGGGCGATATGGCAATTGCAACAAGCGGTGACTATCGTAATTACTTTGAGAGCGATGGTGTGAGATACTCTCATATTATTAACCCACAGACGGGCAAGCCGATTCATCACAAAGTGGTGTCAGTGACGGTATTGGATAAGTCATCAATGACAGCCGATGGACTTGCTACGGGCTTGATGGTGTTAGGTGCAGAAAAAGGCATGGCTATCGCGAATGAAAATGGTATCCCAGCCTTCATGATTGTTAAGACTGATGATGGTTTTAAAGAACTGGCTTCAGAAGCTTACAAGCCGTTTATGAATAAATAACTAAGTTATGAACAAGTAACTACAAGAAGTGAGCATGTTCTTATGAGTACATTTCTAATTACATTTGCCGTATTTGTTGCAGTGATAGCAGCGATGGCGGTCGGTTATATCTTTCAAAAGAAAGTCGTGAAAGGCAGCTGTGGTGGTCTTGGTGCCGTTGGTATCGAGAAAGTATGTAACTGTCCAGAACCGTGTGATGCACGTAAAAAGCGCGAAGCTCGTGAAGCGGCGCGTGCAGAAAAGCTCGCGGCTTGGGAAAAAGACCGTATTGCTTAATCGTTCGCATTAAACTAACGGGTAACAAAACCAACTATATAACCCAGCCTCGGCTGGGTTATTTTTTCTCTATTACCAAATGACCAGTTATTTACTACGATTGATATAGAGTCATCAATCGTTTTAACAGGAGATCATTATGGAAATGCATCAACATGGAATGTCCGATCTTTTTGAGCAACTGGGGTTAGGAAGTTCACCTGAAGAAATCAAAGACTTCGTTAATCACCACCGTCATCAGCGTGACTCGGTTGTGTTGCATGAAGCCAGTTTTTGGACACGATCACAAGCCGCCTTTTTGAAGCAGGCGATTGACGAAGATGCTGACTGGGCAGAATTGGTTGATCAACTGGATGTCATGTTGCGTGATTAGATGAAATGACAGGGGCTATACCACAAGTTAAGATGTACAATAAAGGCTTGTGCTTAGTAACGTTAGGCTTTGCACAAGTACAGAAATAATAACTGCAAATTTGTCTCAATACTCGCCGTTATGGTTGTGAACGAACCCAGAACTAACGTGAATCTTAAGGTCATTCATTTATGCTGTTAGCCCCTGCAAGCATCGGTCGTAAACTGTTGTTGTCTTTTATTGCGATGGCAACCCTCGTGATTATATCTACAGTTATTGGTGTATCAGGCTTCTCTTTGGTTGCAAAGACAGAAAGAAATGTCGTTGATACTGCCATCCCCTCAATGCTCGAAGCTAGGCAGGTATCAGAGTTAAGCACCCAAATCATTTCCTCAGTGCAGATATTGTCCAATGCGCAAAATGAGCGAGAACGAAAGGAAGCAGGTAGAGTTGTATTCGAACAGCTGGATTCGTTACTCAACCATATTCAAACTTTAGGCAGTGATACGTTTAATACGGCGGTATTGGATACGTTAGCAAGCCATGTTCAAAGTGTGATTAATAATTTAGCCGAGCTAGGTGTAACAGTAGAGAGAAGGCTGTCGTTAACCGAGGAGATAAAGCGTCTCGTTGAAGACATGCGGCTAATCAGTGAAGAGCTAGAGCAACTCACTCGGACTCAGGTACAAAATACCAGCACCATACTGTCGCGAACGTGACCCATATTTATGATTTACTGGAGTCAAATGACAAAAATCGCGCTTATCAGGCGCTTGATGCTCTTGTCGAGGTAGATTTAGATCTTGCGGACCGTCTGCACCAACTCCACCTTCTTGCCTTCAAGATGCTTAACCAAACAGAAGAAGCAAGAACGCTAAGTAATATTGATCGTTTAAAGCAAGTACAAAGTGAGTTTCTAACTAATCTCACCATCATGAAACGTCGTGTATTAGCGGTAGAAGACCCAACACGATCGAAGCAAATGAGTGAACTTATTGATGAGCTAGGTAAGCGAAAAGTCGTGTTCACCATGCTCATTCAGAAATATGAAAATAATCAACAGGCACAACAGCTTAAACAAGAGACCTTGGAGTTGTTTGCAGAACTGAATCGTACCGTGAGCGAATTGGTCGACAATTCTAATAAAGCAACCACGTTCGCCATTGATGAACTGACTCATTCACTGCAACGAGCCCAATGGTCACTAACGGTCATTTCGATATTGAGTTTAGTGATTTTGGTGCTGATTGTTTGGCGAGTGGTGTATCTTTCTGTGGTGAAAAGGCTAGCTGAGTATTCATCTGCACTGCTGTCGGTGGCACAAGGTAACTTAGCGGTAGACGTAAACGTTGAGGGAAAAGATGAACTTGCGCATATGGGGCGGGCAATTATCACCGCTAGGGATACGGCTCAAGCACTCAAGGTTGTAGCAGAGAGCGAAGCGGCAGCTAAACAAGAACTCGAAGTTCACAAGTCGCAACTCGAAAATCTTATCGAAAAACGCACCTCACAGTTAATGCAGGCAAACGATCGCTTGAACGAGGAGGTATTAAATCATGCCAAAGCACGCAACCAAGCAGAACAAGCAAACCGTGCGAAAACAGCCTTCTTAGCAACCATGAGCCATGAAATTCGCACGCCAATGAATGGCGTATTAGGAACGGCTCGTTTGCTGATAGATTCGGGGTTAAGTCCGGTACAAAGGCAATACGCTGAAATCATCAACGGCAGTGGTAAGACACTGCTGGCTATTATTAACGATATTTTAGATTACTCTAAAATTGAGGCCGGACATTTAGACATTCGCAATCATGGTTTCGATCTTCATCAAATGGTAGAGGAAAGTTATCAATTGATGAAGAGTCGAGCGCAAGAGAAAAATCTGCTTTTCTCTTATCATATTGAAAGTGATGTTAACCACTTTTGGAAAGGTGATATGACCCGACTCAGTCAAGTGCTGAACAACTTAGTCGGCAATGCGATTAAGTTTACTGAGCAAGGAGAAGTCGATATTTACGTTAGCCTCGATCCAGTGGATGAATCCCTAATCCGGTTTGAAGTTTCCGATACGGGGATTGGTCTGACTAAGAAAGACCAACAATTACTCTTTGAACCTTTTACACAGGCGCAAGGGGGCTACAATCAAGCAGGAGGAACGGGTCTTGGACTTGCTATTAGTAAACGTCTCATCGAAGCGATGAATGGCAAGATAGGTGTTGACTCCGAACAAGGTCATGGAAGCTGTTTCTGGTTTTCAGTTCCATTACAACCTAGTGAAGCCATAGACGCTGCTATTGTGGCCAGCTCGCCTTGTAACGTGCGTGCCAAAGTATTACTTGTGGAAGACAATGAAGTAAATCGAATTGTTGCTCAAGGCTTTTTAGAAAGTATGCAGCATGAGGTTGTGCTGGCAGTAGACGGTCAACAGGCAAAAAAACGCTTTTCTGAGCAGAACTTTGATATTGCATTGGTGGATATTAATTTGCCAGATTGTGATGGAGCAGAATTGATTCAGCAACTTAAGCAGATAGAGCGTACTAGAGCGGACAACCATGATTTGAAAACCACGCCTATGGTCGCGGTATCCGCGCACGTATTTTCAGAGGAAGTTGAACGCTACTTAGCCGCGGGTTTTGATGGATACTTACCCAAGCCGCTTTCCAAAGAACGACTAGCGAGCTTAATACAGACGTTATTAGATGATCAGCAACGACGTCTTCCACAAGGTAAAATTTGTGACGCTACTGAAAGGGTCAATGGCAGAGAGTCAATGATGACCGCTCATAGAGTGGAATCTACACTCTTAAATCAAGATGAATTAGACATTATCGAACCAAGTGTCCTTCAATCAGACCTGGATGTGCTAGGGAAAGAAAAAATCGTGCTGCTTATCGAGTTATTTGCAAAAAGCAGCTCAGAAGCCCTTAAACAATTCGAGTTGTCAGCCAGCCTTAATGACAATACTAACGTGAAAAGCTTGGCTCATAAGCTAAAAGGCAGTGCGGGAAGTTTGGGGTTAATCGCCTTAATGAAAACCTGTGAGCGTATTGAGGGAGCGGCAGAACCTGTGATCGAGTACTGTCAATGCAAAGCCAAGCTGAATGAGCAGATATTAGCATCTCAGCGCGCACTTCAAGCGTTCATTAACGCTTAGACGATCTATCGTCGTGCTGGCTTCACAGTTCGGCACAGATGGACTCTATTTGGAATTTGGAGTGAGGCTCCGGCGTAATCCCCATATCGAATATCGGTTTTACAACCATAATATTGTCGACTTTAATTGAATTAAGCTTGAAATGCTGCGAATATTTTTATTATAAGTTGTTGATTTTATAGGTGATAAAATTTAATGAAGAAATGTATATCTATTATGTGTACTTAGTGTATAGTGTCGTCAGCTCTAATAGTGAGCTATTGATAACATATTTAGTTCAAGATTTTCTCAGTTTTACGATTAATTTCGTCATGTCTATCCTGCGATACCTTTTTCTTCATTCCTTATTTAGTAGCTTTCTTTTTAATTCAATCAATGTATCGAGATATATATGTCAAATAAAACAACTGGCTCAGTAAAATGGTTTAATGAAACAAAAGGTTTTGGATTTATCACTCCTGATAACGGTGGTGAAGACCTATTTGTTCACTTTAGATCAATTGCTAGCGAAGGTTTTAAAACATTAGCTGAAGGCCAAAAAGTGTCTTTCAATGTTGAACAAGGTAACAAAGGCCCACAAGCAGGCAACGTTACGTTAGCATAAGTTTCTTTAAAAAGGTCTCACCTATTTGGCGAGACCTTTTTATTTGTATACTTAATTATTGAGAATAAAAATCCCCTCATTATAGTAAGAGCCTGGCCTGTACCCAAACGTTGGTTAACTCGCAACGTATTGAAGGCACAAAGCTTTACCTAGAGAACATCCCCGCCTCTTTGCTCATGTTTGTTTATTTTAACGAACAAAAATCTCCTGAAACTAAAGGTCGATAAGAGAAGGGTGATAATTGATATGTCCAAATGAAAGCCTTGACAGCGTTCATAAGACAAGAAAAATCGAAAATATTTTGTTAAAACGAGAACAAAGATTGCTTTGGGATCGATAAGGTAGAAAAAGATATGAGAAAGCCAGTAAGAAAGTCGAGCAAAAAAACACAAAAAAACAACTTTGAAGAGCGTTTTGCTGTCATGGTGAAAAGCTACCAAGACGCTAAAGAAATTCTTGATTCTATGGTAGAAGGTACGTCTGAGTATATAACTCAGAAAAAAGTATGTGATAAACTTTTTGCTAATGCTGAAAGATATATTAATAAAAACTAATAATCTGCAGTGGTTTTCACCTTCTTTATAAAAACTTACTTAAACACTTTTTGTTCATCATTACCGTCTTTGCCCTCCGCATTCATGTAAACGTCATGAGCTTTCACCTTAATGAAGTTCTGAATCTTGAGAACAGTTGAATATAAAGGGCTCTCAAGACTAAAGAAACGTTGAAAGTCAGAATCTAGCGATAGACAGTCACTCCAGGCTGAGACTGGTTTCGGTCAATTTTTAATGCACACTCAACAAGGATTGATTATACTGTTTTTATAAACAGTGCTTGGTGAGTGCCAGCGTGTTACACCGCTGTAAAAAAGATATGACTCGTAAAATAATTCACATCGATCTCGATTGCTACTACGCTGCGGTCGAGATGAGAGACAACCCTGAACTAAGAACGATCCCCTTAGCCATTGGAGGCTCTCAGGATCGTCGTGGTGTGATTTCTACATGTAATTATATAGCGCGAGAGTATGGGGTTCGCTCTGCAATGGCAACAGCCCACGCCTTAAAGCTTTGCCCTCATCTCAAGGTTATCCCGGGTAACATGGATAAGTACAAAGCAGTATCCAGGCAGATTCACCAGATCTTCTCTCGCTACACCGATCTTATCGAGCCTTTGTCGCTTGATGAAGCCTACCTTGATGTTAGTGACTCCCCATTATTTAAAGGCTCAGCCACACTCATTGCTGAGGATATTCGTCAGTCTATTGAGTCAGAGTTAAACCTTACTGCAAGTGCAGGCGTTGCCCCCATCAAGTTTGTGGCTAAGGTAGCGTCAGATATCAATAAGCCAAATGGAATTTGTGTTATCACACCGGACCAAATAGAAAGCTTTGTCGAGGCGTTAGACTTAGGCAAAATTCCAGGAGTAGGTAAAGTAACACTCAATAAATTAAACAGTTTGGGGTTGTATAAAGGTGTTGATGTCAAAAATTATGATCAACATCAGCTATTGAAACAGTTTGCTAAGTTCGGCAGCTCGTTATGGCAGCGTTGCATGGTATTGATGGAAGAGAGGTTACGCCAACGAGAATAAGGAAGTCGTTGGGCGTGGAGCGAACCTTCGCTAAAGATATTCATACTGAACAAGAATGCTTACAAGCGATTGATTTGTTGTACCTAGAGCTTGAGAGGCGGTTTAATAAGATCGCGAATGAAAAAAATATCATACGGCAAGGTCTTAAGTTCAAGTTTGATGACTTCCAACAAACCACCATAGAGCACAAATTCAATCGCCTTGATAAGTCTTTTTTCTTAGAGCTGCTAAAGGAAGGTTTGTCACGAGCGAATGGGCGTGGCATTCGTTTGATTGGTTTGTCGGTTGGTTTAGAGCCCAAGGAAAGTCAATCTAATACGCAGATAAGCCTGAACTGGTGATAGTGTCATTTGAGTAGAGTGCTACTCTACCCAAATGACAAGCTGGTTGGTTAACCCTTTTAAGATCGTATGGCTTCGACTTGTTGTCTCACCTTTTCGAATGACACATTCGCCATTGCACCGTAACCGGATAATTTGGTCGCTTTTAGTTGGCTAACTAACGGTGTGCTGATGCCACATAAGAATCTCGCGACAGCATCGTGGCTGATGGTTGTTGGAGACAATTGCACGTACTCGTTAATCCAAACCTCCACTTGCTCGATTTCTGGCTCAGGCTTACTTTCGGTAGGAAAAACGGCAACCTTCTGACGACATACCGAGCAGTGACCACAGTGAGTAGCGCATTAAAGTCGGCAAAATAGTGCGCCAATTGATAACTTAAGCAGTGTGAAGATTGAAACAAATCCAACATTGTGCGGATGCGTTCGATGTCTTTGTTCTCTTTGGACTGGAACAGTTGATATAACTCTTGGGTGAGGGATTCATTGCTTATTTCTATGGGTAGAACGGAATAGACATCGGTCAGCTGTTTACTCTCTAGTTCGATCCATCCCTTTTGGTGGAAGTAATCCAAAGCAGCAACCACTCGACTTCGCTCAGCACGGTAGTTGATCCATAACGCTTCCATATCCACTTGGCACCACACTTTAGCTTTGCTGGAGCAAGTAAAAATCGCCTCGACGAACTGGCGGCGTTCATCTTGAAATTGACTGGTAATAAAAGACTGTTCTTTAATGAACTTGAAGCGATAATCAGCGAAATAACTGTATTTTGCTTTGATAACTTTTTTGAGTTCTAAATATACGAGCAGTGTTTTCAAAGGCAACTGGCGGATATTACTATCGCGAGATAAACGTAGGGGAACCACTTCCCATTGAGGAGCATGTTCACGCGCTTGCTGCAGGACATAATTAATCGCGCTCAGCTCAGGTGTGTCGCCGTAAACAAAGTTCTCTAATACCGTTAAGCCTGATGCATTCCCCAGCAAAATACACTCGGAGCGTTGCCCGTCACGCCCGGCACGGCCAATTTCTTGTGCATAGTTCTCAATAGACTTGGGGAGGTCGAAGTGAATAACACGACGAATGTCCGCTTTGTCAACGCCCATACCAAACGCGATTGTCGCGACGATGCAGTCGATTTGACTGGTCATAAACTGCAACTGAATCTGTTCGCGAATGTCACTCTTCATTCCAGCGTGGTAAGCATGTGCGTTAATACCAATATGGATGAGCGATTTTGCCACGTACTCAGCGGTTTGTTGCTGAGTGACATAAACGATGGTTGGTCGCTTTGGCGCTGCTGCGATGATGTCGTTGAGTTGGGTTTGCTTTTCCGACTCTTGGCAAGGAATCACCGATATATCTAGATTAGGACGGTAAAAGCCAGTTACGGTAATATTTTCCCTCGCGATATTGAATTTCTGCTGCATGTCGTCAATGACTGCGGGTGTGGCAGTAGCAGTCAACAATAAAGACTGAGGGATATTCAGTTCGCGTTGATATTGCGGCAGCTTCAGATAATCGGGACGGAAGTTGTGACCCCATTCAGAGATACAGTGCGCTTCATCTACCACCATCAATGAAATCGGGATCTGACGAATAAACTCGCGAAAGCTTCGTTCTTTAGTCTTTCTACCGAGATCATCAGTATATTGATGTGTCCATTTTTTACCCCTGCCATGATTTGCTGCGTTTCTTCTCGGCTTTGGCTGCTATCGATGGAAGCTGCGGCAATCCCTTTGTTTTTCAGAAAACCAAGCTGGTCTTTCATGAGTGCGAGAAGAGGGGATATCACTAATGTCAAATGAGGTAATTGGGTAGCGGGTAATTGATAGCAAAGTGATTTACCTGAACCTGTGGGAAAGATTGCAGCGGCAGAGTGACCTTTCATTACTGCTTCAATGACGGTTTGTTGACCTGAACGTAATGAGTCGAAGCCAAAAACCGATTGAAGTGTTTGCTGCAATTGGACACTTTGCATAATAGGGAAACCTTAATTTAGTGATAAACTCGCTCACAATACCATAATCTGTAGGCCAACAACGCGTCTTAAAAGTATGAACAAAGCAGATCTAGTCCAAATAATCATTCAACAATTGGAAGAAAAACTTCACATTGCGCAGGCTTCTACCCAGCGAGCGATTGACGCCGCGACGGATGAGGAGACGGTTCCAGAGCATAAATACGATACGTTAGCATTAGAAGCTTCTTATCTAGCTCATGGTCAAGCGATGCGCGTGCAAGAAAGTGAAGGAGAGCTACGCCAGTATCGATCGTTAGCGAGTCGTGATTTTACCGATTGTCCGATCAATGTTGGTGCTTATGTTGTTCTCGTTGATGAAGAGGAACACGAGCGGCACTTTTTCATAGGGCCATGTTCCGGTGGTTTAATGGTTGAATGGCAAGGAAAAGAGGTCTTCGTATTAACGGCGAGCTCTCCGCTTGGACGCGCTTTGATCGGAAAAGAGCAAGACGAAGAGGTCAGTATTCACATCGACTCAAAAACAATTGGTTATGAAATTGTAACGGTTTGCTGACACCAGAAAGATAAGTCAGTGTTATGTTTAACAGGGTTATTTAGAACTAAAGAGAAATATATGAACAAACTGCTTACGCTCTCTCTGCTGCTGATCAGTTTTGGTGGCTACTCAGCTCAATGTCGCGTAGACATCCATAATGAAGTTCGTATGGACGGACAAAGTCTTGAAATTCGCCAAACAAGCGGTGATACGGCTGTAGTGGATGAGGATGGTAACTTAGTGATCAAGGGTGAGTCCATTGAACTCGACGCTGACCAAAAAGCGGCGATTGGCGACTATCGTGACAAAATGAATGCCTATATTCCTCAGGTAAAACAATTAGCAAGTGATGGTTTGGAACTGGCCAATGACATTATAGACGACATTGCCAAAAGTTTGGATGCGCCCAATGCTTACGACAACGTCAAAGTGTCTATCAAGGCATTTTTTGAAGATATTGAATCCCGCTATTACAAAGATGGTGATTTCATTCTTCCCGCAGATAGCTTTGAGTCGATGACTAAAAGCTGGACTGATGATTTCGAAAAAGCACAAGAAATTTTCAATAAAGAGTTTCTTTCAAGTACGTTTGCCGCATTGTCGACTAAGATGCAGGACGATGGTGGTTTAAACCTTACTGCGTTGTCGGAAGCGATGGCGGAGCTCAGTGCGAAAGTTGAACAGCGTCTTGCAGAGCATTCGAAAAAAGTCGAGAAGCAAGCAGACGATCTTTGTGAGTCATTGGATGATATGGCTGATGAAGAAAATGATTTGCTGAAGAAAATTCCAGAACTCAACGACTACCGAGTGTTTACAATTTAAATTAAGAGCGTTAGGCACTTGTCTCTCCCTACTTATAGGGCTTGAGCGAGACTTATTCCCTATAAGTAAACAACTAAGAGCGCCATTGGCGCTCTTTTTTCATTTCGAATTAAACTGAGATGTATGTATAACTTTACAAACTGAATGTCTGTTAACGGTCCCGATTGTCGAGTATTTAACCTAGTTCCTATTGCTGCTTAGTTGATATTTCTATATTGTACTAGCTAACTAGTTCATTGATATTTTGTGTGAGTGGTATGACACAACAGACATCTTCTCAGCCTCGCGAGCATTTTGGCTCTCGTCTCGGATTCATTTTAGCGGCCGCGGGCGCAGCTGTGGGTTTGGGAAACATTTGGGGCTTCCCTACGCAAGCAGCAAGTAACGGCGGCGGTGCGTTTTTGTTGGTTTATTTAGTGCTGATTCTTATCGTCGCTTTCCCAATGCTGGTGGTCGAAATGGCGATTGGTCGTCATGGTCAAGCGAACCCAGTAGACAGTATGCGTGCGTTAACCCCGAACCCTATAGGCAAAAAACTGGGGGGACTTGTTGGTTGGATTGGCCTTAGTGTCCCGAGTGCCGTATTGGCGTTCTACTCAATTGTTGGGGGGTGGTTGATTTGCTTTTTACTTGGCGCAATCACCGACATTATGGGTATGGAAGCACTGACTGCGTGGTTTAAAGGCTTTAGTGTCGAGCGTAACTTATTTGGTACGATTGTTTTTTATATTCTCACCGTTTTGATCGTACAAGGTGGCGTTAAACAAGGTATCGAAAAGTGGTCAACGCGTCTAATGCCGGCTCTGTTTGTGCTGTTTGCATTGCTGTTTGTATATATCATGACGCAAAACGGTGCAATGGAAGGCCTTAAGCACTATTTGGTCCCTGATTTTGATAAAATATGGGATAGAAAGCTGATTTTGGCGGCTATGGGGCAGGGGTTCTTCTCGCTGACGATTGGTGGGTGTTCGATGCTTATCTACGGCTCTTATTTAAGTAAGAAAGAGAACCTGCCAAAGATGGCCATGAACGTGACGTTAGTAGACACCGCAGTGGCGTTTATTGCCGGCTTGGTTGTGATGCCAGCGATGTTTGTCGCGATGCAAAAAGGTGTCCAGATTTACGCGGATGATGGCTCTCTTCTCAGCTCAGACACGTTAGTTTTTACCGTATTGCCACTGATGTTCGATAGCTTAGGTTTACTGGGTCAACTGTTCTCTATTGTGTTCTTTTTACTACTGACTATTGCGGCGCTGACATCTTCGATCTCGATGTTGGAGTGTCCGGTTGCGCTTGTGAGTGAACGTTTTAATACCAAACGTGGCATTACAAGCTGGGTGCTGGGCGGTTTGATTGCTCTGTTTAGTGTGGTCATCGTCTATAACTTTGGTGAAATGTTTGGTTTGGTCGCCACGGTTGCCACTCAGTATCTTCAGCCAACGGCGGCATTGTTATTCTGTTTGTTTGGTGGCTGGGTATGGAGTCGTCACTCCAAAGTTAAGGAGCTTGAACAGGGCTTCCCAGAATTCAGCCAAGGTTGGTTTGGTAAGTTATGGCCAGTGTATGTGAAGTTTGTTTGTCCGGTGCTCGTTGCGACGGTAATTTGGGCTTCATTTGGCTAAGTAACCGCAATAATGTCTCGTTTAAAAAGACGTAGGCAAAGGAAAGGGCTTGATGGTTTCATCAAGCCCTTTTTGTATTGCTTACCCCGCCGTAAAGGAGACTAACGGAACTGACCTGCCTCCGGCAGATAGTCAAACCCAGCAGAGGCGAGTTTCGCTTCTAATGCGGTACGGTCTATGTCAAAGAAAGCCACTAGCTTATCGAGATCACCGTTAAAATCATCACGCAATTTCATGTTAACGATGCTCATCAGCATCACCGTATCCATCGACTCAAAGTTTGCTAGGTTCATTGCTTGTCCTCAAAATCAGAAATCAGCAAGTTCGCGGCAGCAAAAGCGGCTTTTTCGCGCGTTTCTAGGGGAAGAGACTCATCTGCTGCAATGTCATTGAGTGCTTTTACTGCACAAGCAATTGCCTGAGGTATATAGCCTGATCGCCACTACCGATTTGAGCCCAAAGTTCACGAACCATTTCACAACAGCCATATACTTGCATGCCATATTCCTTAAAAGTGATCACTGTTCTCAAATATACACACAGCGGTTTTGAAACTCAAAGAAGAGCATTGTTTTGGCTCAAGTTGAGGCGTGAATTGGGCGATATTTAATCACTGAATCTGTAATTCCAATTGCTTTGTCACCTCTGGTGAAAGCTGAAGCTGTTTGGCCAGCTCTTGTAAGTATGACTTTTCCATGAAATTTTGTTCATCAGCCACAATTAAAGACGCGAGATAAATTTCTGACGCTTGTTGAGGGGACGTTGCCTGATTGGCGATTTCGGCAGGATCGAGCGGTTTGTTTAGTTCTTGATGCACTAACTGACGAACGTGAACATCTGCCCCCATGTCTACTAAGGCCTGCTCAATGCGGCTCATTTCCTCTTCGTCGACATGTCCATCGGCTTTTGCAGCACCAATCATCGCTTTTAAGATCAATACACTGTGTTTACTGTCTTCTGGGTCAAACGTTTCATGAGTGCCATGCATTTCCTGCTTCGCTTGCCAGTCGTTGTAAACTTTGTAGGCCAGTGCCCCAAGTGCGGCCGCTCCACCGACTTTCAATGCGCCTGTGCCTATTTTCTTTGTCATCTTTTTACTTTTCTTTGAGCCCACTAGCATACCGATAAGACCGCCGCCTATCGCACCTGCTCCTAGCGTTTTGAGGTTATTTGAGTTTGATGGCGATTTGGTATTACTGGTTTTTTGGCCCAACGCATCGGCACCTTGCTTGAGTAAGTCAGACTTGAGAGCTTGATTTAGAAGACTTTTTAGATCCATAACTGACCTCCTTATTGATGATGAGAGCAGTGTACTAATAAAAAGCTGAACCAAAGATTAACGACGTGAATAGTGAAGGCGAGTGAGTAATACCAATCGTAGTAAATAACTGGTCATTCTAGCTTGCTAAAATACTCGATAACTTCGTTGCCTTTTCGTTTATAAAGTAGGTTGATTGTAGAATAACTACTTATCGAAAAATTGCGCCTTGTTCTCAAGCATTTTTCCTACGCTACTTCTGATCACTTATTTACTGTGATTGGTATAATAAAAAAGGTTGACTAAAGCCAACCTTCTTATTTAGTTTGCGATGACATCACATGGAAATCGCGACGGAATTACTTAAGTTTCAGTTGAGACTTAAGATGCTCAACGATATCCGTCATCGGTACTGGTGTTTTATCACCAGTCGCACGGTTTTTGTATTCGAAGTTGCCTTCTTTCATTGAGCGATCACCGATAACCACCGTATGTGGCACACCGATCAACTCCATGTCTGAGAACATGACACCAGGGCGCTCTTTACGATCGTCAAACAGCACTTCAATGCCCATTGCAGTCAGTTCAGCGTATAGCTTTTCAGCCGCTTCTTTGACTTCTTCTGACTTGTGCATGTTCATTGGAACGATGGCAACCTGGAATGGTGCAATCGCGTCAGGCCAGATGATACCGTACTTATCGTGGTTCTGTTCGATTGCGGCCGCAACAACGCGTGATACACCAATGCCGTAACAACCCATCTCCAGTGTGACGCTCTTACCGTCAGGACCCAATACGTTACAGTTCATTTTTTCAGAGTAGGTCGTTCCAAGTTGGAAGATATGACCGACTTCGATACCACGTTTAAGCTGAAGCGTGCCTTGCCCACATGGGCTTGGATCGCCTTCAACTACGTTGCGTAGATCTTCTACTTGATCAAGCTCAACATCACGACCCCAGTTGATACCGAAGTAGTGTTTGTCGTCGATATTTGCACCGCCGCCAAAGTCGCTCATTACTGCAACGCTACGGTCAACGATGAACGGTAGTTTTAGACCAACAGGGCCAAGAGAGCCAGGACCTGCGCCGACAAGAGCACGGATCTCTTCTTCTGTTGCCATTTCTAATGGAGCAGCAACTTGCGGAAGGTTCTCTGCTTTGACTTCGTTGAGTTCATGGTCACCGCGAACAAGAAGCGCAATGATTGGCGCCTCAACCTCATCAGACGCTTTAACAAATAACGTCTTGATGGTTTTCTCGATTGGCAGGCCATGTTGTTCTACCAATTCCGCGATGGTTTTTGCGTTTGGTGTGTCGACCAGCGTCATTTCTTGAGTCGGTGCAGGTGCTGCATCGACAGGTGCTAACGCTTCTGCTTTTTCAAGGTTTGCTGCGTAGTCTGACTCAGTCGAAAATGCAATGAGGTCTTCACCGCTTTCTGCCAGTACGTGGAACTCTTGAGAACCGCTGCCACCGATTGCGCCACTGTCTGCTAGTACAGGGCGGTAATCTAGGCCCATACGGTCAAATGCTTTGCAGTATGCATCGTGCATTGCATCATAGGACTGTTGCAGGCCTGCTTTGTCTATATCAAAACTGTACGCATCCATCATTGAGAATTCACGAGCACGCATCACACCAAAACGAGGGCGACGTTCGTCTCGGAATTTAGTTTGGATTTGATACAAGTTTAATGGAAGCTGTTTATAAGAACTTACTTCATTGCGCACCAGACTAGTGATCACTTCTTCAGCCGTTGGGCTGAGAACAAACGGACGCTCATGACGGTCAGCGAAGCGCAGCAGTTCGGGGCCCATTTTTTCGCTGCGACCTGTCTCTTCCCATAGTTCAAACGGCTGAACAACGGGCATCAACGTTTCGACTGCGCCTGCATTGTCGATTTCTTGACGAACGATGTTTTCGACTTTACGCAGTACACGTAGACCAGTAGGTAGCCAGGTGTATAAACCTGAAGCCAGCTTACGGATCATACCTGCACGTAGCATGAGCTGATGGCTCACTACTTCTGCGTCGTTTGGAGTCTCCTTCAGAGTTGAAAGAAGATAATTACTGGTACGCATTAAATTTATCCGTTTATTTAAGTTAAATACACAGTTCCAAGGTTGATCTGTGTATGTCGATCCCACAATGGGAAAATAATTAGCCGTCTATAATATCAGCCAATTGGCTTCGTCAAAAGCTTTCAATCGCGGTAACGGTTATTAAGTTATCTGATACAACAAACTTCACGTTCATATCGCACAAATTTACCGCGTATTCTTTGTCGTCCGGCTTATTTTTCTTGTAAGCAGGACGTGGATCCTGTGCTAGAACTTGTTCAATCAGGGAGAGCATATATTCAGTATCGGCGTGCTTCTCCAGTATCGTCAATGCCGATGATGAAAAAGTAACCTGTGCTTTGTCTGGTTCCTCGGTTGCGTAGCCACCTTGTGCATCTGGAATGGAATCTGAGTAGGGGATATAGGGTTTAATATCGATAATCGGTGTTCCATCGACTAAGTCGACACTACCTAGTTCAAGGTATATTTGGTCCCCTTTTTTGCTGATTCCTTTGACCTCAACGGCGGACATACCAATGCCGTTGGGGCGAAACGTTGATCGAGAAGCAAAGACGCCTACTCTGTTGTTACCGCCTAAACGAGGCGGTCTAACGGTCGGTTTCCAACCGGCTGCTAAGTTTTTATCAAATAAAAATAGCAGCCATACATGAGAGAAATGTTCTAAGCCTCGAACCGCTTCTGGGCTATTCGCTTCGCCTACTAATTGGACTCTGGCTTTGGCACAGGGAACTAAGCGTGGTTGACGCGGTACTGCGAATTTTTCTTTGTATGGGCTTTCAATGATGCCGATAGGCTCAATGGAATACATAGTTGGTATCTTCTGGATTTATTTACATCAAAAATATCACAAATTCTACTTGCTTTTATTATTGATAATAACTGTCGGTTGGTACGGCATAATGTAGCAGCAAGATTGAAGATATTCGGAGTAAAGAATGAAAGTTGTGAAATCATTGAAAAGTGCTAAACGCCGTCATCCTGATTACCAAGTAGTGAAGCGAATAGGGCGGTTATACGTCCTATGTAAAACAAACCCAAGGTTTAAAGCGGTACAGAAATAAAGCGTAGAACAATTTGGTGCAACGCTAGTTATGTCACAATTTATAATGTCACTTGTTGGTCTTTATATGGATGAATAATCTGGTTTTTGTGTATTTTAGTGGTTAATTATTCGACTGTAATTTACACTTTGTAACCTTTTTGACTTTTGTTTTAACTTATTGCTCGAGTACCCTCCTCTCGCTTTTTGACATCTTTGTCATTTTTGCACAGGAATAAAAACAAGGAGGGAACAGATGAGTTCATCTGCTTCAATTAAACAAAACTCGCCTAAAAAGTCGCTGTTCACGCGCTTTTTAGATACTGTCGAATATTTGGGGAACCTATTGCCCCATCCGATCACACTATTTGCCATTTTCTGTTTAGCCATTCTGGTGATGTCGGGTATTGCAGGTTACTTCGAAGTCTCGGTTGTGGACCCTCGCCCTGAAGGGGCAAGTGGTCGTTCCGCGGATGGTATGATTCATGTAGTCAGCCTACTCAACGCTGAAGGCTTACAACTTATCGTGACTAACTTGGTGAAAAACTTTGTTGGTTTTGCTCCGTTAGGTACCGTATTGGTTGCGATGCTCGGTGTTGCGATCGCGGAATACTCTGGGCTACTTTCAGCAGCAATGCGTGGCCTAGTCATGGGCGCGTCACAACGCATGGTGACGGTCACGGTAGTGTTTGCAGGTATCATCTCGAATACGGCTTCTGAGCTAGGTTATGTGGTACTGATTCCACTCGCTGCAATGCTTTTCCACTCTCTAGGACGTCATCCTCTCGCTGGTCTGGCAGCAGCCTTTGCGGGGGTATCCGGTGGTTACTCGGCAAACTTACTTATTGGCACCGTTGATCCACTGCTTTCAGGTATCACTGAAACGGCAGCACAGATGATTGATCCTACTTATACGGTAGGTCCTGAAGTAAACTGGTACTTCATGTTCGTTTCAACTTTCTTTATTGCGATTACCGGTGCCTTTGTGACCGAAAAAATCGTTGAGCCAAAGCTTGGTAAATACAGTGAAGAAGAAGCGGCAGAAGATTTGTCTAATGACAAGATGGGCGGCTTAACAGAGCAAGAGAAAAAAGGTCTGAAGATGGCGGGCATTGCGGTTCTTGCAGTATCAGCGCTATTGGCATGGACAATTGTTCCAGCAGACGGCGTGCTACGCTCTGATGCCGGTACCGTAGCAGGTTCGCCATTCCTGAAGAGTATCGTAGCCTTTATCTTCGTATTCTTTGCTATTCCAGGCTTTGTGTATGGTAAAGTTGTCGGCACAATGAAAACGGATCGTGATGTCATTGATGCGATGTCGAAGTCCATGTCTTCAATGGGCATGTACATTGTACTGGTCTTCTTCGCCGCTCAGTTTGTCGCTTTCTTTAAGTGGACGAATTTCGGTCAAGTGTTTGCTGTAGCAGGCGCTGATTTCTTGCAGAACATCGGTCTGACTGGCCCAATGCTGTTCTTCGCATTCATCCTGATGTGTGGCTTCATTAATCTGATGATTGGCTCTGCGTCAGCACAGTGGGCTGTCACAGCGCCTATCTTTGTCCCGATGTTAATGCTGGTAGGTTATGCTCCTGAAACTATCCAGGCGGCTTACCGTATCGGTGATTCAACCACCAACATCATCACCCCAATGATGAGCTACTTTGGTCTGATTCTGGCGGTGGCGACTCGTTACATGAAGAATCTTGGTATTGGTACGCTCATTGCGACCATGCTCCCTTACTCAATCTGCTTTATTGTGGGTTGGAGCGTGTTGTTCTACCTATGGGTATTCGTCTTCGGTCTACCTGTCGGTCCAGGTGCGGCGACGTACTACACACCTTAGTAAGAGTGTTCCTCACACAGATCGAAAAAAGCCTGCGAATGCGCAGGCTTTTTGTCATTTAAGAGGCTGTGTTTGATAGAAGGCCGATGTTTAGCGTTTCGCTAATATTCTATCTAAGTGGTTGGCAAACTCACGACGATCAGTTTGAGACAGTGCGGCAGGACCGCCAGTTTGAATACCACTTGAACGCATCGTTTCCATAAAGTCGCGAACATTAAGGCGTGCTTTGATCGTGTCTTTTGTAAATAGCTCCCCTCGAGAGCTCAATGCCAATGCCCCTTTTGTGATCACTTCATCCGCCAACGGAATATCAGAGGTAATCACCAAATCATTCGCTTCAACCCGTTTTACGATTTCGTTATCAGCGATATCAAACCCCGCAGGTACTTGAAGCGAGTGAATGTTGGCTCTTTTAGGAACGGGAACGACATGGTTGGCGACGAACGTACACTCAACTCCGGTTCGTTCTGCTGCGCGAACAATGGTCTCTCTAATCACTTTAGGGCAGGCATCGGCATCAATCCAAAGCTTCATGATGTTTTCTCATTCAGTTTTGCTTCCAAAGCATCAATTCGTGCCGTCAATGTCGCAACAACGGCTTCCAGTTCTGTAATTCGAGTTTGTTCTGGCGTGCTTGATGCGGCAATTTCAATCTTTGGCACTCGGTTGGTGCCTTTCCAGCTCTTGATTGTGGCAATGATCGCAGGCATCGGCACAGGGGTTTTCATGCGTGCTTTTACTAATGCGACAGTTGGCTCTTTGCCTTGTTGTTGCAGCTGTGTCATCACTGCTTCTAATTCTTTAGTGACGTCTTGAGTTAACATTTTTGGTCCCTACTAAAATGGCTTCTAACATCATACGTCGTGTCATTGATTTTGGCGAATGGCAATTTGGAAAGGGGGTTGTAAGAGATCTCTCACACCAGTTGTGAGAGAAAACGTTTTCGCTATCAGTTAAAATGTTCTTTTTGTTTTTAAGATGTTGATATTAAAGTAAAAGTTTATTTTCCGATTGAGGGGGAATTAAAATATTTTTTTCACGTAGATTGCGAATGGAAGGAAAAAGGGTAAATTAGAACTTGTCAGCAGGAAGCAGACACGGAACAGGAAACAGCCAAGGACTTGGTTATCGTCAGGAAGACGATTTGATTATTTAGGATGAATAATCAGCATGGAGCGAAGGACATTGTAAGGACACAATCATCAATAGGATGTTGATGACTAAGGAAAGACAATGGACCCCTCATAGGATTGAGGATTAGGACCGCATCAGGAAGATGCCAGGGACACCGCTCAAGGAACAAGTGATGTGCGCTAACGGGGAATGTTAGCTTTCAGGATGATAAGGACACCGCTAGGACGGCGATGCAAGGATTAAGCTGACGGATTCAGCCACTATTACGGATGATGCATGGAGCATAATGAGTAGCCGGACTGCTGCAAGTAAGACTATAACCCCGATACCAGCGTATCGGGGTTTTTCTTATTATGAGCACAATCACGCTTACCGTTAAAAGGAATGTTCCTACACATTTGTTGCTAACCGAATTCGTCTTAAAAGTATAAAATCGACCATATAACAGTACATTATTAGAACAACGTTATATTTGCTTGCACTCAATACTGGGCATGTTTTCTTTCCAACCAGTTGGTATCATTTTTCGGCTTCTAGATAAAGACATGATGTCTCGCCATTCCCTTGTACTTGTTAGCTTGGGTATGCGGATATAAATTAGGTTTGCTGTAATCAAGGAACAGATGTGGCCATAGTAACCAGAAGAATGTTTCTTCTACCTTATACTGAATCATTACAACTCGAATTTGTCATGCTGAATTGCTGCGCAAAAAACCGAGCGGAAATGAACGGTCCTCTCACAGTCGCTTCAGCTAAGCAAGCATTTGATGAAATGCTGGACGATGAAAATATTTATAGCTTGGCTGTGTTAGAAAGTCGTAGCCGAGACTATATGGGTCATATTTTTATTGCTCATTTGAACTCAGAACCGGAATTAGGCTTTATTTTTGATAAAACCTACTGGGGGAAAGGATTGGCCACTGAGGCTTTGAAAGCATTTTTCCCTAAGGCGTGTCGAGAATTGAACCTTCACAAAGTAACCGCTAATGTGAACAGTCGTCATCATGCGCCGATCGCTGTTTTAGAAAAGCTGGGGTTTGTGAAAAAAGGTGAAAGTAAGGACATGTATGGCCCTTACTTTGAGATGGTATTTATAAACGATGGGGCGGCAAATGAAAGTTCTGCGGCCTGAATCCGACCATGGTTAAATGACCTTGGTAGCAATCATCACCAAGAGAAGAAAACTCGAAGTGATACACTGTATGCCAACGCCAGCGCCCGTCTGGCGTTTTTAATTTGTGAGCGCCAAAGGCAATGCTAACCAATTGAAGTTCCAGTTGATCGCATTTGCGTGTAATCGCGGCTTTGGCTAACTCAGATTGGCGTCTCTGCTGCCAAAAAAGAAAGCAGAAAAAACACAAACTTAAAATTGCTAACAGATCACCAATCATTGTTTATCCTTTGGTTGCCTGTTGTAAGCTCAACAGTGCATGAGCTAACTCTTCAGATGGATTAGAATGAAGCAAGGGTAACAATACCATTCTCAGCTCAGGCAACATGACTAAATCTGCAAATAACTGATTGAACAACGCTTGATTGCCGGTTTGTGCGAGGCGTAATAAAAACTGCTCGGCAATGTCTTTACTTGCCAATAAGTGCCAGGCACGACCTGCGACGCCAATCAGAACTTCTTGATGGCTGAATCGCGGACTTTTTAGTATCGCCTCTAGTACGGGAAGCGCTGTTTTGTTTGGTGCTCCAGCTAGTGCACGTATTAACGCTGCGAGCAGAAATAGATCAGGCTCACTGCTGTCGATTTCCTGTTGTGCTTTTTCAGCGATGCGTTGAGCGAGTCGTTCTTGCAATTCCACATGCTCGAGAGCGCCTAATAACGCATATAAAGGCTCGTTGGGCAGATGTTTGAGGGCTTTGCGCAGCGTAACCGTGTTTTGCTCTCTTTCAAGTCTCGCCGCCATATCTGTAATGCCTTGCAAGCCAACGGTTTGCCAATTATCCCATCCAAGTCCCCCAGAAAAGTAGTGTTGGGCGTGCTCATAGTATTGGCTGGTAGGAAGATCGAGATGTGCACGAACTTGGCTATGGAATACGGCCATTTTGTCTTCGGATGGCTTGAAAGTATAAGGGTTGTTAGACAGCTTTTGTTGCTGTTTCTCTGACATGTCATCACTCAGACGTGTCCCCATTGCCTCGACGACATATTTGATGAAGTTTCCTATATCGGCTTGTTTTAACAGACCGCGCTCGTCCAATTCGAATTTCAAAAACCAAATCCAAGGCTGTTTCTGTTCATTCCAGTACGCTATCGCTAAGTGAGCTTTGCGTTGCATTGGGAATGGATAAGGGCACTGACCTTTTTCTATATCGATAAATTGCAGCTTATCGATGGTCTTGATACGGCGGCCAAGGTCGAAGATCTGGTAATCACAATTGCTGTTATTCAGCAGTTGGGTGAGGGTATGTAGGTTTTCCATTAAATACGACGTCCTAACGTTCTTTTCACAAGAAATGGTATCATTCTTGGCTAATTCAAGGTTCGAGACAGAATTAATGGTAACAAATACCCAATTGGTCGACTTACTTCACCAACTTGAACAGCAATTGCAACAGTATGACCTTTGGCAAAAATCAAAGCCATCGGTACAAGCGTTGCAAAGTGTTGAGCCTTTTGCGATTGATACATTGCATCCCCATGAGTGGTTGCAGTGGATATTTATTGCAAGAATGCGTGCAATGATTGAACACAACCAGCCTTTGCCGAAAGGGTTCGCCATTGGGCCTTATTTCTCAGAGGCATGGAAGCAAGCTCCGCAATATTCTGAGCTACTTATTACCATCCACTCTATTGACGAATTATGTAAGTAATCTGTATGACTGAACAAGAAACCGCAATCTCTTTGGCACCCGTTGAGTTGGAGATTGTTTATCAAGACGAATACTTTGTCGCGGTAAATAAGCCCGCAGGAATGTTAGTGCATCGTAGTTGGTTAGATAAACACGAGACGCAATTCGTTATGCAAACTTTACGTGACCAGATTGGCCAGCATGTTTTTCCTCTGCACCGCTTGGATCGTCCAACGTCAGGCGTTTTGGTTTTTGCTCTGTCTAGTGAAGTGGCTTCCCAGGTCATGCCAATGTTTGCCGAACACAAGATGGAAAAAACCTATCACGCAATCGTTCGTGGTTGGATTGAGGAAGAGGGCGTATTAGATTACGCATTAAAAGTTGAGTTGGATAAGATTGCGGATAAGTTTGCTTCCCAGAATAAAGAAGCGCAAGACGCGGTCACCGCATACAAGCCACTCGCTAAAGTCGAAGTGCCTTATTCTACGGGGAAGTTCCCGACGACACGTTATTGCTTGATTGAAATGAAACCTAAGACTGGGCGTAAGCATCAGTTGCGTCGTCACATGGCGCACTTACGTCACCCAATTGTCGGGGATACTTCGCACGGCGATGGTAAACACAATAAACTTTTCCGTAATGAGTTTGCGTCACATCGCCTGCTGTTGCATGCATCAGAACTTCAATTTGTGCACCCTTTTACTGGGGAAAGCATGATGATGAAAGCGAACTTTGATGAAACATGGCAAGGGCTATTTGAGCGCTTTGGGTGGGATGACGTAGTCTAGTGCTCAATGAATAAGTGAGCAAAGCGCAATGCAAAAGAGGTGGGAATTAGTATCCACCTCTTTTTTACTTAAATACCGTTTATTTGAATTCTGGAGGTATGAACGTCGTTGTTATTTGAGCTTTTCGAGATCGGCTTCAATTTCAGCTATTTTGCTTGAGACCACTTTTTCTAGGTGACGAAGATCCGAGAGGATTTTTTCTTTCACGTCTGTTTCGGACGCTTTTGTTGGTCGAGTTATTTTATTGAGTTCATCAATAACGAGCGTGAGGTTACGGTTGATTTCTGTCACTTCTCGATATCGATGACTGCCGCTATCCACAAGCACATTTTTAATTTGACGTGGGTATTTGAACTTAACACTTTTAGCGAAGAGTTCGCCAGGTTGCTTAAGAAAGTAGATCTTTAGTACGTCTTTGTGAGCTTCTTGACGAAGGGAGTAACGTTCAATCTGTTTTGGATCATGGATGCCCAAACCAGTGAGGTGTGGATACATAGGCTACCTCTATTTTACTGAAATAATTTCAGTAATAACTTTAGCAGCCTATTTGTGCGCTAGATAGCGACTTTTTAATCTAATCGAACAAGTTGTGGGCAAGATCTCTATCAACCTTGCTCACTCCTGGTTTTATTATCTACAACTACGCAGGGTCAGAGTCAGACAGTTTGTCGACAAGGATTTTACGTAGTTCATCCTGCTGTTCTTCACTTAATCTTCCCCCAGCGTCGCTGGTCAGGATGAACAAATCCTCTGCGCGCTCACCAATGGTGGTTATTTTTGCGCCATGAATATTGATGTTCAAATCGGCAAAAGTACGTCCTACTCTCGCTAGCAAGCCCGGAGTATCTAATGCGACAAATTCCATTAAAGTGTGTTTTTTCCCTCTTGTGGGCAAAAAGTCCACTTTGGTTTTGACATTAAAGTGTTGAAGCTGGTGCGGTGTACGACGCGTTTTAATCTTGGTCGGGCGTCCATCTTCTAACACGTGGGTTAGGTGCTTAATGACCGCAGCATGACGGGTCTCATCAATGGCTTCCCCTTGCTGATCGAGAACAATGAAAGTATCGATCGCGTGTCCATCTTTACTGGTCATGATTTGCGCATCATGAACGTTGAAGTTGCGACGGTCGAGCTCAGCAACAACGGTCGCAAACAGAGCCGGCTGATCTTTGCTATAAACAAACACTTCCGTACCGCCTCGCGTCGCTTTTTTGCTGATCAACACCAGTGGCTTACTGGCGTCATCCATCCGTAGTAAGTGTTCACAATGCCACGCAATCTGAGTATGAGTATGACGCAGGAAGTAGTCGGCTTTAAAGCGTTGCCATAGTACCTCAATCTCTCGTGCAGCGAATCCTTCTTTACGCAACATTGCGGAAGCCATTTGCTGATTGTGACGAATACGCTCACGAACATCGACTGGGTTTTCCAAGCCTCGTCGAAGAGCTCGTTGAGTTGAGTAGAACAGTTCTGCTAGCAATGTACGTTTCCAGGCATTCCAAAGTTCTGGGTTTGTTGCGCAAATATCAGCGACAGTTAGGCAAACGAGGTACTCAAGTGATTCTTCATCGCGCACTTTTTTAGCAAATTCTGTAATAACGTCTGGATCGTAAATATCCCGGCGCTGCGCCGTTACAGACATAAGCAAGTGATGTCTAACCAGCCAGCTGACGAGTTTGGCTTCAGGTTTGGACAAGCCATGTTCTATACAGAAGTCATAAGCCTCTCCTTCACCAATTACCGAGTGATCACCACCTCTGCCTTTGCCAATATCGTGAAAAATGGCCGCAATGATCAAAAGCTCTTTTTTTTGCATTCGAGGGTAAATGTCACAACAAATAGGGTGCTTTTCGTGGTTTTCTGGATCACTGAAGCGGTTAATGTGCTTGAGCAATCGCATACTGTGTTCATCAACCGTATAGGCGTGGAACAAGTCAAATTGCATCTGACCCACGATTTGGCTCCATTGCGGTAAATACGCAGCCATTACCCCCAGTCTGTGCATTAAAGTAAACGCTTTGTGTAGTGCATTTGGGTGACGACATAACGCCATAAACTTTTCACGCGCTGCTGGTATCGTATGTAAAAACTTGTTCAGACGACGGCGAGCGGTTCTTAACTGACGTAGGGTAGGAGGGCTCACCCCTTCGATGGTTGAGTCATTGGCGATATGTATAAACATATCCAGAATGGTTTCTGGTCGAGCTTGGAATAGGGCAGGCTTACGAGCTTCAATTAATGGCCCTCTGCGTTGGAAATCGGCATCAATAATGACTGCATCGACAGTCACACCACCGTTGATGATCGCTTGATCAAACAGTTTGAGCAGCATTTTGTTTAGCTCTGCGACGCGGCGAAGAGTTCGGTAAAACTCTTTCATCATCATCTCAACGCCGCGATTGCCTTCACCAACGTAGCCCAGGTTTTCTGCGACTTGTGCCTGATGAGCAAAGGTCAGACGATTATCGTATCGACGTAACTCCATATGTAAGGCGAAACGAACACGCCAGAGAAAGTCCTGACACTCGACTAGTTCACGGTACTCAGCATCCGTTAAAAATCCGTACTTG
Source organism: Vibrio mytili (assembly GCF_000830505.1). GTDB lineage: Bacteria > Pseudomonadota > Gammaproteobacteria > Enterobacterales > Vibrionaceae > Vibrio > Vibrio mytili. Next base: position 44,312 of record NZ_JXOK01000050.1, read on the forward strand.
CTCATTTCCAGCAAAGAGGTCGCGCCAAAGTGACGGCGTGCGACCCAACTTAACGTATGGATATCACGCAGTCCCCCAGGGGTAGACTTAATGTCTGGCTCTAGGTTGTATGTTGTATCGTGATAACGAGCGTGGCGTTCCCGTTGTTCTTGAATTTTAGCTCGATAAAAGGTTTCGCTTGGCCAAAAAGAATCAGAGAGGACCACTTTTTTAAGCGCTTGATAGGTATCCTCGCTGCCACATAATAACCGAGCTTCTTGAAGGTTGGTGGCAACCGTCAAATCATCACGACCAATCTCTGCGCATTCCTTGACAGTACGAACAGCATGTCCAACTTCAAGTTTTAAATCCCACAAAAGGGTGATGAACTCGCTGATTTTTGCTTCGAGCGTCGATGGTAGTTTGTTATTCGACAATACAAGGATGTCGATGTCTGATAATGGGTGCAGCTCACCACGCCCATAACCACCGACCGCAACCAGGGAAATATTATAGATCTCATTGAAGCCAAAATGGTTCCATAGGCGAGCCAGCAGTTGATCCATGTACTTGGCTCGGGCGAGGACTAGATCCGTGACCGGCTGGTGGTTGATGAAATCTTGTATTTGATCAGAGCTGAACTTCTCGAGCTCTTGTTTAAGCTCAACAACGTTGATCTGTTCATCGGTCAACGCTAAAGGGGACTGTAGTGACATATTTGCTATCCGTGCAAGCGACTAATTAAAGCAATTTAACAAATCTTTGGCAGATAAAAAATATCCCCGCATGAGCGAGGATATAAAATAGTGGGCCATCAAAACATTTAGGCGTTTTTCATCAGGCGAGGGATCGTATCATCGCTACGCAGTGTGAGGACTTCACAACCTTCTTTAGTGACCACTATCGTGTGTTCGTACTGCGCTGAGTTTTTACCGTCACCTGTGTATACCGTCCAGTCATCTTCAGCATCGACACTGCAACCAAACTTGCCTGCGTTGATCATAGGCTCGATCGTGAAACACATGCCTTCTTTGAGTACGCGGCGATCTTTATTCTTATAGTGAACCACTTGTGGCTCTTCGTGGAATTCATCACCGATACCATGGCCGCAGAAGTCTTTCACGATTGAAAACTTGTTACGCGGGTTGTTCTTATTGTTTTCTTTGATGTACTTCTCGATCGCTGTACCAATGTCGCCCACGGTTGAGCCAGGTTTTACTGTGCGCATACCTACGTAAAGCGCTTCTTGAGTGACCATGCACAAGCGTTTATTCGCTGGAGAAACGTCACCAACTAAGAACATTTTTGATGTGTCGCCGTGGTAGCCTTGCGGACGAATACTTAAATCTGCATTCTCATCGTTAGGGACGATAACTGTGATATCGATGTTGATAATGTCACCATCTTTCAGTACGGCTGGTTTGGTTTGTCCATTGCTACCGATTTCATCTTTCTCAGCAGGAATACCGTGACATACGATATGGTTGATCGATGTACAAATAGATTTAGGAAACCCATGGTAATCAAGGGGAGCAGAATACGCGCCTTTTTCTAGAGCATATTCATGACAGATTTTGTTGAGTTCTTCTGTCGTAACGCCGACTTGGACGTGTGGCTCGATCATTTCTAGAATTTCTGCGGCAAGCTTGCCAGCGATGCGCATGCGTTCGATTTCTTCAGCGGTTTTAATCTTGATTGACATTGGTTTTCTCTACTTATTCGATAGCACTTATGCGTGCGAATGGCGGCATTCTAACAGACAACATGTGGTGAACCCAAGTGAGTTAAGAATATGAGTCATTCTTATTTGACTTATAGAGATTATAGGAAGTAAATATCCCTCAATTAACAAGGGTAAGAAATTATTTTTCTAGCCACAGTACGCTAAAATATGATATAAAGCGCGCCGGAATAGAGGAGTGTTGTCTTCGTTCAGAGAATACTGAACGGCGAAGCATGCTTTTATCCAACAAACTTTTATCTTTAAATCACACACATTCCGTCACATGTTCCGGGGTGCTGAGCAGAAGCTTAGTCGGAATTATGGGGGATGTGGAGGCCTAACCCCATAGAGGATTTTAAAATGGCAACTGTATCAATGCGCGATATGCTTAAAGCTGGTGTTCACTTCGGTCACCAAACTCGTTACTGGAACCCAAAAATGAAGCCATTCATCTTTGGCGCTCGTAACAAAGTTCATATCATCAACCTAGAAAAAACTGTACCAATGTTCAACGACGCTCTAGCTGAACTAGCTAAAGTTGGCGAGAAAAAAGGTAAAGTTCTATTCGTAGGTACTAAGCGCGCTGCATCTGAAGCTGTTAAAGAAGCTGCTATTGCAAGCAACCAATACTACGTTAACAACCGCTGGTTGGGCGGTATGCTAACTAACTACAAAACTGTTCGTCAGTCTATCAAGCGTCTAAAAGAGCTAGAAGCTCAATCTCAAGACGGTACTTTTGATAAACTAACTAAGAAAGAAGCTCTAATGCGTACTCGTGAAATGGAGAAGCTAGAGAAATCTCTTGGTGGTATCAAAGATATGGGCGGCCTACCAGACGCTCTATTCGTAATTGATGCAGATCACGAACACATCGCGATTAAAGAAGCGAACAACCTAGGTATTCCAGTATACGCTGTGGTAGATACTAACTCTAACCCAGACGGCGTTGACTACATCATCCCAGGTAACGACGACGCTATCCGCGCAGTACAGCTATACCTAAACGCTGCTGGTGCAGCGGTATCTGAAGGTCGTAACAAAGACGTAGCTGCAGTTGCTGAAAAAGACGGTTTCGTAGAAGCTGAATAATAGCGGCTCTAAGTCACACTTAGTCTACATGCAACCTTTGTGTAGCATAAACTAAGTTATAGTTAGTAATGGGGGCCGACAATGTTAGGCCCCTGTTTTTTACCTTATTTCGAATCAAACGAGGAAGACAGAATGGCAACTGTAACTGCTGCTCTAGTTAAAGAACTTCGCGAGCGTACTGGCGCTGGCATGATGGAATGTAAGAAAGCGCTTGTAGAAGCAAACGCAGACATCGAACTAGCAATTGAAAACATGCGTAAATCAGGCGCAGCGAAAGCAGCTAAAAAAGCTGGTAACGTTGCAGCTGAAGGCGCAATCATCATCAAAGAAGAAAACGGCGTTGCTGTTCTTCTTGAAGTTAACTGCCAAACTGACTTCGTTGCTAAAGACGGTAACTTCACTGCTTTCGCTGAAGAAGTTGCTGTTGCAGCGCTAGCTTCAAAAGCATCAGTTGAAGAGCTACAAGCTCAATTTGAAGACACTCGCGTAGCACTAGTTGCTAAAATCGGTGAGAACATCAACATTCGTCGTGTACAGTACGTTGAAGGTACTGCTCTTGCTTCTTACCGTCACGGTGAGAAAATCGGTGTTGTTGTTGCTGGCGAAGGTGATGCAGAAACGCTTAAGCACGTTGCAATGCACGTTGCTGCTTCTAAGCCAGAGTACGTTAACCCAGAAGACGTACCAGCTGACGTAGTTGAAAAAGAGAAAGCGGTTCAAGTTGAAATCGCAATGAACGAAGGCAAGCCTGCTGAAATCGCAGAGAAGATGGTTGTTGGCCGCATGAAGAAATTCACTGGCGAAATCTCTCTAACAGGTCAAGCGTTCATCATGGAGCCTAAGAAATCTGTTGGCGAAATGCTGAAAGAAAAAGGCGCTTCAGTTTCTACGTTCGTTCGTCTAGAAGTAGGCGAAGGTATCGAGAAGAAAGAAGAAATGAGCTTCGCTGAAGAAGTTGCTGCAGCTCAAAAAGGTTAATCCTTAGAGATTGCATAAAGTTAAGACCGTAGCCAAGGCTGCGGTCTTTTTATGACCAATAAGTAATCGATTAACCGTGATGAATGGATTCAGCGTGACTGTGTTTATTCATGACTGTTAATCAACAACTCTCTTTGGAAGGTAAACTCCATGACTACGAACCCTAAGCCAGCGTATCAACGTATTTTATTAAAACTAAGTGGTGAAGCTCTTCAAGGTGAAGACGGTTTTGGTATCGATCCTGCGGTTCTTGACCGTATGGCGCAAGAAGTGAAAGAACTGGTTGAACTGGGTGTTCAGGTTGGTGTAGTTATCGGTGGTGGTAACTTGTTCCGTGGTGCAGGCCTTGCAGAAGCAGGTATGAACCGTGTCGTGGGTGACCATATGGGCATGCTTGCTACGGTTATGAATGGCCTAGCTATGCGTGATGCGCTTCACCGTGCTTATGTTAATGCTCGTGTTATGTCTGCCATTCCGCTAAAAGGCGTGTGTGACGACTACAATTGGGCGGATGCGATTCGTGAGCTACGTCAAGGCCGCGTAGTTATCTTCTCTGCGGGTACTGGTAACCCATTCTTTACCACGGACTCTGCGGCATGTCTGCGTGGTATCGAAATTGAAGCAGATATCGTGCTAAAAGCAACGAAAGTTGATGGTGTATTTACTGCTGACCCAGTAGCAAACCCAGACGCAGAACTGTATGATAAGCTATCTTACGCTGAAGTTCTGGATAAAGAGCTAAAAGTGATGGATTTGGCAGCGTTTACTCTTGCTCGAGATCATAAAATGCCTATCCGTGTATTTAACATGAATAAGCCAGGTGCATTACGCCGCGTGGTAATGGGTGAAGTTGAAGGTACGCTGATCAACGCTGACGCATAATACGATACGCTGCTCAGTTATGTTGGGTGGCGTTGAGTCTTGCTCAACCCTATAATACTAATCGTAGTAAATAACTGCTCATTCTAGCTTGTTAAAATACTCGATAACTGCGTTACAATTTTGGATGATAAGTGTCACTACTTTTCCAAAATCTGTGCCTTGTTTTCAAGCATTTGTCCTACGCTATATCTGATCACTTATTTTATGGTGATTGGTATAAGCCTTTCTTTAGGAAAGATGACATTTTTAAGGTGAAACCGTGATTAACGAAATCAAAAAAGACGCGCAAGAGCGCATGGACAAAAGCGTAGAATCGCTAAAGAACAACCTTTCTAAAGTTCGTACAGGTCGTGCACACCCAAGCCTATTGTCAGGTATTTCTGTCGAGTACTACGGTGCTGCAACTCCACTAAATCAAGTTGCAAACGTTGTTGCAGAAGATGCACGCACTCTTGCAATCACAGTTTTCGACAAAGAGCTGACGCAAAAAGTGGAAAAAGCGATCATGATGTCAGATCTTGGTCTAAACCCAATGTCTGCTGGCACCATTATTCGTGTTCCTCTACCACCGCTAACCGAAGAACGTCGTAAAGATCTCGTTAAGATTGTACGTGGTGAAGCGGAAGGCGGTCGTGTTGCTGTGCGTAATATCCGTCGTGATGCAAACAACGATCTTAAAGCGCTGTTGAAAGACAAAGAAATTTCTGAAGATGAAGATCGTAAAGCGCAAGAAGAAATTCAAAAACTGACTGACGTTGCAGTTAAGAAGATCGACGAAGTTCTTGCTGCAAAAGAAAAAGAGTTGATGGAAGTTTAATACTCCCACCTACATCACTGTTGGAAAACGCTGTGCTCGCAGCTCAGCGTTTTTTTATGTTAATCTGTCCAACTGATGGAACTCATTTAACTCCCTATGCAAAATTCTCAATCCTTCTCTGATTCCCTCCCTAAGCATATCGCCATCATAATGGACGGTAATGGTCGTTGGGCGAAGTCCAAAGGAAAACCTCGCGTATTTGGCCATAAAAAAGGCGTCAATGCGGTTCGCAAAACAGTAGCCGCAGCTTCAAAACTTGGTATTAAAGCCATGACGCTATTTGCTTTTAGTAGTGAGAACTGGCGTCGCCCAGAGGAAGAAGTTGGTCTTTTGATGGAACTGTTTATCTCAGTCCTGTCGAGTGAAGTAAAGAAACTACACAGAAACAACTTACAATTACGAGTCATTGGCGATACTGGCCGGTTTAGTGAGCGCTTACAAAATAAAATTTTTGAGGCAGAAAAGCTAACGGCAAACAATACTGGTATGGTGATTAACATTGCGGCCAATTATGGTGGCAAATGGGACATCACAGAAGCAGTGAAAACGCTGGCGACCAAAGCTCGTAACGGTGAAATTCGTGTAGAAGATATCAATGAGCAGTTAATCACTGAGCATTTGACTATGGCAGACTTACCGGAAGTGGATTTATTGATTCGCACCAGTGGTGAGTGCCGTATCAGCAATTTTATGTTGTGGCAAATGGCTTATGCTGAAATGTACTTTACGGAAGAGTACTGGCCTGAATTTGATGAAGACAGTCTTGTTGAAGCGGTCACCTGGTTTATTAACCGTGAACGTCGTTTTGGCTGTACTGGTGAACAAATTAAGGCACTGATGGCTGCTCAATAAGGACTAGTTAGTTTGAAACAAAGAATAATAACGGCACTAATTTTAGCTCCCTTGGTTATTTTAGGCATTTTTAAATTACCGCTAATGGGATTTGTTATCGCACTGACTGCGATAACGTTCATTGGGTTTTGGGAGTGGACCCAGTTCACTGGAAGTACTTCTCGTCTTTTTGCTCTTGTCCCAGCGCTTGTGGCTACGGGACTCAGTTTCGTGTACATCTCGCCGGATGTAAATAGCCTCAATCACCTCGCGTTGCCACATTATGTGATGCTGTCTTTGGGTTTTGGCTGGTGGATAATCGCGAGCTTAATGGCGATTACCTATCCTAAAAATGCCACGGTTTGGCAGAACAGTCGGGTACTGCGACACCTATTTGGTTTTTTAACCTTGCTACCATTCCTTTGGAGCGTGATCATATTAAGAGCATCAGATATCGGCGTAGAACCTTATTATGGTGCGAAACTGGTGTTGTACGTATGTTTGTTAGTTTGGGCCGCTGACAGTGGCGCATACTTTACTGGCAAGAGTTTAGGTAAACGTAAAATGGCGCCAAATGTCAGCCCCAACAAAACCATTGAAGGCTTGGTTGGTGGTATTATTACCGCACTGATTGTGGGCTGGGGATTTGCGTGTTGGTTTGATATCCAATTTACAAGCCCTGTACATATGGTGTTTATTACGTTTGTCACCGTTGTCATTTCGGTGCTTGGCGATTTGGTCGAGAGTATGTTCAAACGCGCGTCAGGTATAAAAGACAGCAGTAACATTATCCCCGGTCATGGCGGCGTGCTCGATCGTATCGACAGTTTAACCGCAGCATTTCCAGTCTTTGCTCTTCTATACTACGTGTTCTAATTTATCAGGAGCGGATTCACCGCTCCTGTGTCTTTCTAACGGTCTAACAACATGCAAAAGTTAACGATTCTCGGTGCAACTGGCTCAATTGGTGCGAGCACACTTAAAGTAGTCGAACAAAATCCGGAGCGGTTTTCTGTCGTTGCGCTCGCAGCGAGCACGAACGTTAAAAAAATGGTCGCATTGTGCCAAAGATGGCAACCTCAGTATGCGGTGATGGCTGACAAGCAAGCCGCTCTGGTATTGAAGTCTGAACTTGCCAGCATCTCGCCGAAGACAGAAGTGTTAGGAGGCGTTGATGCGCTTTGTCATGTTGCTTCTTTGCAAGAGGTCGACAGCGTTATGGCTGCGATTGTCGGTGCAGCAGGTTTGTTACCAACGATGGCGGCGGTCAAATCTGGCAAGCGTGTGCTTTTGGCCAACAAAGAAGCCTTGGTTATGTCTGGTCAACTATTTATTGATGCTGTAGAAAAATATGGCGCAGAATTACTTCCCGTTGATAGTGAGCACAATGCTATTTTTCAGTGTCTACCAGAGCAGATTCAGACCAGTTTAGGTCATGGCAGTCTTGAGCAGCACGGTGTTTCTCATATTTTGTTGACGGGGTCTGGTGGCCCGTTTCGTTACAGTGACATCTCAGAACTGGAGCATGTGACTCCTGCACAAGCGATTGCTCATCCTAACTGGTCAATGGGACCAAAGATTTCGGTTGATTCAGCAACGATGATGAATAAGGGATTGGAGTACATAGAAGCGAAATGGTTGTTTAATGCAGCTCGAGAGCAGCTTAAAGTGATCATTCATCCACAATCTGTTATTCATTCCATGGTTCAGTATCGTGATGGTTCCGTCTTAGCTCAAATGGGCGAGCCGATATGGCAACGCCAATTGCATTGACGATGTCTTACCCATCCCGAGTCGATGCTGGTGTAAAGCCACTAGATTTTACACAAGTTGGTGAACTGACTTTTTTACAGCCTGACTTCGCGCGTTATCCATGCTTAAAATTAGCCATTGATGCGTGTTATGAAGGGCAACATGCGACAACGGCTCTCAATGCGGCCAATGAAATGGCGGTTGATGCATTTCTTAACAATCAGATTAAATTTACTGATATTGGACGTATCAATGAGTCAGTTTTGAACAAAATGAGTGCAAGCTGCAAAGGTGAGAATGTGAATAGCTTGGAAAGCTTGCTTGAGCTAGATAGAATGGCACGAACTATTGCCCTAGAAACTATTTATTGTCTTAGAAACTAAACGTGAGCGACGCTAATGACTGGTATTTTATGGAATCTTGTTTCTTTTATCGTTGCGCTGGGTATTTTGGTCGCTGTGCACGAGTTCGGCCACTTTTGGGTTGCTCGCCGTTGCGGCGTCAAAGTTGAAAAGTTTTCGATTGGCTTTGGAAAGTCAATTTGGAGTAAGCAAGGTAAAGACGGAACTGAATATAGTGTTTCGATGATCCCGTTAGGTGGCTACGTTAAAATGCTCGATAGCCGTGTTGACGATGTGCCGGAAAATGAAAAACATTTGGCCTTCGATCATAAGCCGCTATGGAAACGAACGTCTATTGTTGCAGCGGGTCCTATTTTTAATTTCCTCTTCGCAATTTTTGCTTACTGGTTAGTGTTTCTTATTGGCGTACCCGCGGTTAAGCCTGTTATTGGTCAAATAACGCCCAATTCGATCGTTGCAGAAGCCGGAATTGAATCTGGAATGGAACTAAAAGCGATTGCAGGTATCAAAACTCCGGATTGGGAATCAGTTAATATGGGATTGATTTCTCATATTGGTGATGATTTGATGACGGTTACTGTCGCATCCAATGATGAGATCGGCTCTGACGTAACAAAAACGCTTGACCTGCGTGATTGGCAGTTTGATCCGGAGACCGAGTCTGCGATGCACTCATTAGGGTTTACACCGTATACTCCAGAGATCTATAACTCGATACAGCAGGTGACTGAGGGTGGTGCGGCAGAGAAAGCCGGTATTTTACCTGGAGACGAAATTGTTGCGATAAATGGCGCAACAATCAGTGATTGGCAACAAGTGGTTGATGCGGTTCGTTCAAACCCAAATACACCGATGGAAATAACGGTTTTGCGTGAAGGTTATCATCAATCTTTAATCCTGACGCCTGATAGCCGTGAGCTAGCTAACAAAGAGATAATTGGATTCGCGGGTATCGCTCCAGAGGTCGCAGAATGGCCTGAAAGTTATCGCTTTGAGTTGCAGTTTGGTGTATTCGAATCCATTGGTAAAGCGATGGACAAAACCGGTCAAGTGATTGGCTTAACAATCAGTATGCTTAAGAAGCTGATTGTCGGAGATGTAGGGCTAAATAATTTAAGCGGTCCTATTTCAATTGCTAAAGGTGCCGGGGCAACCGCAGATTACGGTCTGGTTTATTTTTTAGGTTTTCTCGCTTTGATTAGTGTTAACCTAGGGATTATTAATCTCGTTCCTCTACCAATGTTGGATGGCGGTCATTTGTTGTTTTTTGCAATTGAAGCCATTATTCGACGCCCAGTTCCTGAAAAAATACAGGAAATGGGGTTCCGCATTGGCGGTGCGATCATCTTCTCGCTCATGGCGTTAGCGCTATTTAACGATTTTACTCGTCTGTGATAGTTCAGAGACAACAGCAGTAGCAAGGAATAATTAAAACAAATATGGCGATTAAGCGAATTCTATTTGCAAGTTTACTGGCGACCAGTGTGTCTGCAAATGGAGCACAGAACTTCGTAGTTCAAGATATTCAGATCAATGGATTGCAACGCGTTGCACTGGGTGCTGCATTATTGAAAATGCCGGTACGTGTTGGTGATAGCATTGATCAAGGTGATGTTTCAGAGATTATCCGAGCGCTTTATGCATCTGGAAACTTCGAAGATGTAAAAGTACTGCGTAACGGAGATGTGTTGGTTGTTCAGGTTAAAGAGCGTCCAACCATCGCTAGCATTTCCTTCTCGGGTAACAAAGCGATTAAGGAAGAGCAGCTGAAAGAAAACCTGAACGCATCAGGTGTTCGTGAAGGTGAAGCGCTCGACCGTACTACGCTGAGTAACATCGAAAAAGGCTTGGAAGACTTCTACTACAGTGTAGGTAAGTACAACGCAACAGTGAAAGCGGTGGTTACGCCGTTGCCGCGTAATCGTTCTGATCTGAAGTTCGTATTTACCGAAGGCGTGTCTGCTAAGATTCAGCAAATCAACTTTGTGGGCAATGAGGCTTTTTCAGACGAAGAGCTGCTATCCCGCTTTAATTTGAACGTTGATGTGCCTTGGTGGAACTTCCTAGCTGATGAAAAATATCAAAAGCAAGTTCTTGCTGCGGATATTGAATCATTGAAATCCTTCTACCTAGATCGTGGATACTTAAAGTTTAATGTCGAGTCAACGCACGTTGCCATTTCTCCTGATAAGAAAGGTGTGTACGTCACTCTTGGCATTGATGAAGGTGACGTTTACACCGTTAAAGATGTCAAGTTTCGTGGTGATCTGATCGGTAAAGACGCCGATTTTAAAGCCATGGTGCCTTTCAAAAATGCGGAAACTTACAACGGTTCTCTGGTCACCTCGATGGAAGAGGGGATCAAGCGTGAGCTAGGTGAAGCTGGCTATGCTTACCCGAAAGTGAATACCATCCCTGAGTTTGATGATACTAACAAAGAAGTCTCTCTCGTTGTGAATGTGGACCCAGGCAATCGAATCTATGTTCGTGATATTCGCTTTACTGGCAATAACTCGACAAAAGATGAAGTCCTCCGTCGTGAAATGCGTCAGATGGAAGGAAGCTGGTTGAATTCGAAGTCGATTGAAACGGGTAAAACTCGTCTAAACCGTCTTGGATACTTTGAAAAAGTCGATGTTCAGACGGTTCGCGTACCGGGCAGTGACGACCAGGTCGATCTTGTTTACTCAGTTAAAGAAGCCAACTCAGGCAGTGTGAACTTCGGTGTCGGTTACGGTACAGAATCAGGCGTGAGCTTCCAGGTCGGTTTGCAACAAGACAACTTCTTAGGTAGTGGTAATCGCGTTGGTATTAACGCAATGATGAACGACTATCAAAAGAACGTGAGTTAGATTATCGTGACCCATACTGGAACCTAGATGGTGTGAGCTTGGGTGGTAAAGTCTTTTACAACGAATTTGAAGCGTCAGAAGCGGGTATCGTTGACTATACCAACGAAAGTTATGGTGCGAGCCTAACGTGGGGTTTCCCATTTGATGAGCTCAATCGTTTTGAATTTGGTGTCGGCTATACTCACAACAAGATTGGTAACTTATCGCCTTACTTACAGGTAGAGCAATTCTTGCAGGCTCAGGCGGACAATATTGATTCCTCAGGTGCATTAAACACCAATGATTTTGATATCAATATTTCTTGGACACGCAACAACCTAAACCGTGGTTACTTCCCGACAGCGGGTAACCACCAACGTGCGTTTTATAAAATGACCGTACCTGGCTCTGACGTTCAGTACTTCAAACTTCAGTATGATGTTCGTCAATACATGCCGCTGACAGAAAAGCATGAGTTTACGCTCCTGTTCCGTGGGCGCTTGGGTTACGGTAATGGTTATGGTCAAACAGATGGTAACGATAACTTGTTCCCATTCTACGAAAACTATTACGCGGGTGGCTTTACAACCCTGCGTGGTTTCGGTTCCAACTCGGTAGGTCCTCGAGCGGTGTATCGTGACTACTCAGGCTCAAACAATGGTGCAGATACCGCAACCGAAGATTCGGTCGGTGGTAACGCTGTTGCATTGGCAAGTCTGGAACTTATCGTGCCAACGCCATTTGCATCAGACGAAGCACGCAGTCAAATTCGTACCAGTATCTTCTTTGATATGGCAAGTGTCTGGGATACCGAGTTTGATTACCGTGACGCAGGTGCAGAGTACGGCGACAAGTATTATTACGATTACTCAGATCCAACCAATTTCCGCTCTTCATATGGCGCGGCGTTGCAATGGATGTCTCCTATGGGGCCACTAGTATTCTCACTAGCGAAACCAGTTAAGAAATATGATGGCGATGACGAAGAATTCTTCACATTCACTATCGGTAGAACCTTCTAAAGAGGAAAATATTTTGAATAAAATGATCAAAGCGGCTGGAATTGGCCTTCTTGTACTGAGCTCGTCAATGTTTGCAAACGCTGCAGAAGCGGCACAAAAAATTGCTTATGTAAACACAGCTCAAGTTTTTCAAGCGCTTCCTCAGCGTGAAGTTGTTGTGCAAAAAATGCAGAAAGACTTCAAGGGTAAAGCCGATGAGCTGAAATCGATTCAAGCGCAAGCGAAAACGAAAATTGAAAAGCTACAGCGTGATGGCGAGCTTCTAGGTCAAGATCAAATTGAAAAACTGCGTATTGATATTGCAAAACTCGACAGTGAATACAAAGTGAAAGCACAAGCACTAGACAAAGCAAGTGCTCGTCGCGAAGCTGAAGAAAAAGCGAAACTATTTAAAACGATTCAAACTGCAGTAGAAAAAGTCGCTAAGAGCAAAGGCTACGACCTTGTCATTGACATCTCAGCACTACAGTACGGTAAACCACAGTACAATATCTCTGAAGACGTAATTAAAGCTCTAAAATAAGACGTTATGAATACATTAACATTAGCCGAGTTGGCGACAATTACTGGCGGTGAACTATTTGGTGACGAGTCTCTCGTTGTTAACCGTGTTGCCCCGATGGATAAAGCACAGGAAGGTGATGTCACTTTCTTGTCTAACCCAAAATATGCCAAGCACTTATCTGAGTGTAAAGCAACCGTTGTAATGGTAAAAGCTGAGCATAAAGAGCAGTGCGTTGGTAATGCGTTGGTTGTTTCTGACCCTTATGTTGCTTTTGCTCGTGCGGTTCAGGCAATGGATACCACGCCAAAACCTGCAACTGATATTGCGCCAAGTGCGGTCATCGCCGCTGACGTAAAAATCGGGCAAAACGTTTCAATCGGTGCTAATGCTGTGATCGAACTGGCGTTGAACTGGGTGACGATGTCATCATTGGTGCGGGTTGTTTTATCGGTAAGAACGCTAAGCTCGGTAACAATACTAAGCTCTGGGCTAATGTTACTGTTTATCACGAAGTCTCCCTAGGCTCTGATTGCTTAGTTCAATCGGGTGCGGTGATCGGTTCTGATGGTTTCGGTTATGCAAACGACAACGGTGAGTGGGTTAAAATTCCTCAACTGGGCTCTGTCCGTATCGGGAACCGTGTTGAGATTGGTGCATGTACGACGATTGACCGTGGTGCTTTAGAAGACACCATCATCGAAGACAACGTCATCTTAGATAACCAGTTACAAATCGGTCATAACGTGCAGATCGGATATGGTACAGTGATGCCAGGTGGTACTATTGTCGCTGGCAGTACTAAAATTGGTAAATACTGTCAGATCGGCGGCGCTTCGGTACTGAATGGTCATATCACCATCGCGGATGGTGTGGCGATCACTGGCATGAGTATGGTGATGCGCAGTGTCGAAGAAAAAGGCCTTTATTCATCAGGCATACCGTTACAACCGAACCGAGAGTGGCGTAAAACCGCGACTCGAGTTCATCGTATCGATGAGATGAATAAGCGCCTTAAAGCGGTTGAGAAACAACTGGAACCTAAAGAGGAATCTTAATTCCTCAATCTCAGGTTTTTTATAAAGACTCGCGAAATGCGGGTCTTTTTCTTCTATAATGACAAGCTAATAATATATTCTTTGCCAAGTTGGTATACACCTTGCTAGTTATACTTTGCTAATATGGTGTCACCTTATTTGGTTGTAAGTATTGATATAGGAAGACGACTTTGACTACTGAAAAGAAAACGATGAACATCTCTGAGATCCGAGAGCTACTCCCTCATCGCTACCCATTCTTATTGATCGACCGAGTGATTGACTTCCAAGAAGAGAAGTACCTTCATGCCATTAAAAATGTGTCGGTTAACGAACCTCAGTTCACTGGTCACTTTCCTCAATTACCGGTTTTCCCTGGTGTTTTGATTCTGGAAGCAATGGCACAGGCAACCGGCCTCCTAGCATTTAAATCATTTGGTGCGCCAACTGAGAACGAACTGTATTACTTTGCAAGTGTCGACGGTGCTAAATTCCGCAAACCAGTCGTGCCTGGTGATCAAATGGTCATTGAAGTGGAATTTCTAAAAGAGCGCCGTGGGATTGCTGCATTTAGTGGTGTAGCAAAAGTTGACGGTGAAGTTGTATGTTCAGCTGAGTTGAAGTGTGCTCGTCGAGAGTTTTAATATGATACATGAAACCGCCCAAATCCACCCGGCAGCGGTGGTTGAAGATGGCGCTAAAATTGGCGCTAATGTGACTGTTGGACCATTTACCTATATCACCTCTACGGTGGAAATTGGTGAAGGTACTGAAGTCATGTCTCACGTTGTGATTAAAGGCCATACTAAGATCGGCAAAGACAACCGTATTTTCCCACATGCTGTCATTGGTGAAGAGAACCAAGATAAAAAGTACGGTGGTGAAGACACAACGGTCGTTATTGGTGATCGAAACGTTATTCGTGAAGCAGTGCAAATACACCGTGGTACGGTTCAGGACAAAGCGACAACGGTTATTGGTGATGACAATTTACTGTGTGTGAATGCTCACGTAGCTCATGACGTCGTTGTTGGTAACCATACTCATATCGGTAACAACGCTATTCTTGGTGGTCACGTAACCGTTGATGACCATGCCGGTGTGATGGCGCTTTCTGCTATCCATCCATTTTGTACCGTTGGAGCATATGCGTACGTCGGTGGCTGTTCTGCTGTGGTTCAGGATGTGCCTGCTTATGTGCTCGCACAAGGTAACCATGCCACACCGTTTGGTTTGAACCTTGTTGGTTTAAAACGAAATGGTTTTGAAAAACCAGAGATTCGAGCGCTACAAAAAGCCTACAAAGAAATCTACCGCTCTGGTAAGACGTTAGAAGAAGTGAAACCAATTCTTGCTGAAATGGCGCAAGAGTGGCCGGCTGTAAAACGCTTCACTGATATTCTAGAAACCACGGAACGTGGCATCATTCGTTAATATACAAGTGATGATCAATTAAGTGGAAAAGATCGCGCCCTCTACCGGGCTGCGATCTTTTTGTGTTTTATGGATAGGACGAATCAAATGAATAAACCATTACGCATCGGCATTATTGCTGGAGAACTCTCCGGAGATACGCTTGGCGAAGGCTTCATCAAAGCGGTAAAAGAGAAATACCCTAACGCGGAGTTTGTCGGCATTGGGGGGCCGAAAATGATAGCTCAGGGTTGTGAGTCACTCTTTGATATGGAAGAGCTCGCGGTGATGGGACTAGTGGAAGTGCTCGGTAGGCTGCCAAGGCTATTGAAAGTGAAAGCCGAACTCGTGAAATACTTCACTCAAAACCCGCCCGATGTGTTTGTCGGTATTGATGCGCCGGATTTCAATTTACGACTTGAGCTTGATCTTAAACAGGCCGGAATTAAAACGGTCCATTACGTAAGTCCATCTGTTTGGGCTTGGCGTCAGAAGCGAATTTTTAAAATTGAAGCCGCGACGAATTTGGTTCTCGCTTTTCTTCCGTTCGAAAAAGCATTTTATGACAAATTTAATGTGCCTTGTGAGTTTGTCGGACATACTTTGGCAGATGCGATCCCCATGCTGTCTGAGCAGGCTCCTGCCCGGGAATTACTCGGTTTAGCGCCGAATAAAAGATGGTTAGCGGTTCTTCCTGGCAGTCGCGGGAGTGAATTAAAAATGCTCTCGCAACCGTTTATTGAAACCTGCAAGCTATTGCATCAAAAATACCCTGATTTGGGTTTTGTTGTGGCTCTGGTTAACCAAAAACGGCGTGAACAATTTGAACAAGCTTGGAAGGAGTATGCCCCGGATCTCGACTTTAAGCTGGTTGATGATACTGCCCGAAATGTGATTACCGCCTCGGATGTTGTGATGTTAGCTTCTGGTACGGTTGCATTGGAATGTATGCTGCTTAAACGTCCAATGGTCGTGGGGTATCGGGTTAACGCTTTGACTGCCTTCTTAGCCAAACGCTTGCTCAAGACAAAATACGTGTCGCTGCCGAACATTCTTGCCGATGAAGCGTTGGTCAAAGAATACTTACAAGATGATTGCACACCAGAGAATTTATTTGGTGAAGTCTCGCGTTTATTGGAAAGTGATAACCATGAGATGATAAGCAAGTTTACAGAAATGCATCACTGGATTCGCAAAGACGCCGATCAACAAGCCGCTCAGGCCGTATTAACACTGATAGAGAAATAGAGACACATGGTTGTGAAAACCCAAGCATCAAAAGCCGCAAAGATCACGAAAGCAAAAGTTGAGTTACCGCTGTTTGAATATCCGCAAGGTTATCAGCGCATTGCAGGTGTCGATGAAGTAGGGCGTGGACCGCTCGTTGGCGATGTCGTCACTGCAGCCGTGATTCTTGATCCGAATAATCCCATCGAGGGCTTGAACGACTCTAAAAAACTCAGTGAGAAAAAGCGAATGGCATTGCTCCCTGAGATCAAGAAGAAAGCGTTGGCGTGGGCTGTAGGCCGATGTTCGCCGCAAGAAATTGATGAGTTAAACATTCTCCAGGCAACGATGGTCGCAATGCAGCGGGCAGTCGCAGGTTTGAATGTTGCCCCTGACTTAGTATTGATTGACGGCAATCGTTGTCCGGTACTTGAAATGGATGCACAAGCTGTCGTCAAAGGGGACTTACGGGTCGCGGAGATCAGCGCGGCGTCAATCATCGCGAAAGTGGTGCGCGACCAAGAGATGGAAGAGCTCGACAAACAATACCCACAATTTGGTTTTGCTAAACACAAAGGTTACCCAACCAAAGCGCACTTTGAGGCGATAGAGCAGCATGGCGTGATCAGTGAACATCGCAAGAGCTTTAAGCCAGTAAAGAAAGCGCTTGGCATAGAATAAGAGAAATAGCGGCGATGGCAGTTATCAACCATGGCCTAGTAGGTTAAACTTCCAAACAAAGTAGAGTTACAACGGTACTGTTAATGTCAGATCCCAAGTTCATCCACCTTCGTATTCACAGTGATTACTCGATGGTGGATGGTATCAGTAAAGTTCCACCGTTAGTTAAGAAAGTCGCTGAGCTCGGTATGCCAGCGATGGCGTTGACTGATTTCACCAACTTGTGTGGCTTGGTCAAGTTCTATGGCAACGCACATGGTTGCGGTGTTAAGCCTATCATCGGTGCCGATTTTAAAATGCAATCTGATGAGTTCGGTGAAGAACTTACGCAGTTGACTTTGCTAGCAGCAGATAATGTCGGTTATAAAAACCTGACGTTACTTATTTCGAAAGCCTATTTGCGCGGTCATATCCAACATCATCCTGTGATTGACAAATCATGGTTAGGAGAAATGTCCGAAGGCTTGATTGTCTTGTCTGGGGGCAAAAGCGGTGAAATCGGACGTGGATTGCTCAAAGGCAACAACAAGATCGTCGAAAACTGTGTCGATTTTTACCAGCAGTACTTTCCAGATCGATTCTATTTGGAATTGACTCGTACTGGCCGTCCAGATGAGGAAACCTATCTCCATTTTGCAGTCGAGTTGGCTGAACAAAAAGATCTGCCAGTTGTTGCGACCAACGAAGTGGTGTTTCTTAGCGCCGATCTGTTTGATGCGCATGAAATCCGTGTCGCAATCCACGATGGTTACACGTTAGAAGACCCACGCAGGCCAAAAAACTACAGTCCACAGCAATATCTCCGTACCGAAGAGGAGATGTGCGAGCTGTTTGCGGATATACCGGAAGCGTTGGAAAATAGTGTCGAAATCGCTAAGCGCTGTAATGTCACAGTGCGCCTTGGCGAATACTTCCTACCAGCCTTCCCAACCGAAGGGATGAAAGAGACCGAATTTTTGGTCATGAAATCGCGAGAAGGCTGGAAGAGCGTTTAGAGTTTTTGTTCCCTAATGAAGAAGAGCGTAAGCAGCGCCGTCCAGAATATGACGAACGTCTTCAAATCGAGCTGGACGTTATCAACCAAATGGGGTTTCCCGGCTACTTCTTGATCGTAATGGAGTTTATCCAGTGGTCGAAAGATAACGATATTCCGGTTGGTCCAGGTCGTGGTTCGGGTGCGGGTTCGTTGGTGGCTTATGCGCTTAAAATCACCGATCTCGATCCGCTTGAATACGATTTGCTGTTCGAACGTTTCTTGAACCCTGAGCGTGTTTCCATGCCCGACTTCGACGTCGATTTCTGTATGGATAAACGTGACCGAGTGATTGACCACGTTGCCGAGATGTATGGTCGTGATGCGGTATCACAGATTATCACCTTTGGTACCATGGCGGCAAAAGCGGTTATACGAGACGTAGGTCGTGTGCTTGGGCATCCGTTTGGCTTTGTTGACCGTATTTCTAAGTTGATTCCGCCCGATCCGGGCATGACGCTGGATAAGGCCTTCAAGGCCGAACCTGCGCTGCCAGAGCTTTATGAAGCCGATGAGGAGGTCAAAGAACTCATCGACATGTGCCATATTTTGGAAGGTTGTACGCGAAATGCTGGTAAGCACGCGGGTGGTGTGGTTATTTCGCCCACTACTATTACCGACTTTGCACCAATTTATGCCGATGCAGAAGGGCACTTTCCAGTCACCCAGTTTGATAAAAATGATGTCGAAACGGCGGGATTGGTAAAGTTTGACTTCTTGGGCTTACGTACACTGACCATCATTGACTGGGCACTTGGCCTGATCAACCCGCGTTTGGAACGTGAAGGCAAAGATCCCGTTCGTATCGAATCGATACCTCTGGAAGATCCCGCCTCGTTCCGTTTGCTGCAAAACTCAGAAACGACCGCGGTATTCCAGCTGGAATCACGGGGTATGAAAGAACTGATCAAGCGCCTTCAGCCTGACTGTTTTGAAGACATCATCGCACTGGTGGCATTGTTTCGCCCGGGGCCTTTGCAATCTGGCATGGTAGATAACTTCATTGACCGTAAGCATGGTCGAGAAGCGATCTCCTACCAGATGAAACTTGGCAACACGAATCTCTTAAAGAAACACTCGATCCGACTTACGGCATCATTTTGTATCAAGAGCAGGTCATGCAGATCGCACAGATTCTGGCGGGCTATACGCTCGGTGGTGCGGATATGCTGCGTCGTGCTATGGGTAAGAAAAAACCCGAAGAAATGGCCAAGCAACGTGCTATCTTTGAAGAAGGCGCGATAAAAAACGGTGTTGATGGCGAGTTGGCGATGAAAATCTTCGACTTGGTAGAGAAGTTTGCCGGTTATGGCTTTAACAAGTCGCACTCCGCCGCATATGCATTGGTGTCTTATCAAACGCTCTGGCTGAAAACGCATTATCCTGCTGAGTTCATGGCAGCGGTGATGACCGCGGATATGGACAACACCGAAAAGGTTGTCGGGTTGGTGGATGAATGTTTCCGCATGAAGCTCACAGTCTTACCGCCTGACATCAATTCAGGTTTGTATCGGTTTAATGTTGATGAAGACGGTGCCATCGTTTACGGTATCGGTGCCATCAAAGGGGTTGGTGAAGGTCCAATCGATGCGATATTAGAAGCAAGGAACAAAGGCGGGTACTTTAAAGACCTGTTTGATTTCTGTGCTCGTGTTGACTTAAAGCGGGTGAACAAGCGCGTGATTGAAAAGCTGATCTACGCTGGTGCATTAGATAGACTCGGTCCACACCGAGCGGCAATGATGGCATCTTTGAACGACGCGGTGAAAGCGGCCAGCCAACACCACCAAGCTGAGGCGTTTGGCCAAACTGATATGTTTGGGGTGTTAACCGATGCGCCTGATGAAGTGGAGCACAAATACACTCAAGTTCCGGCGTGGCCAGAAAAGGTGTGGTTAGAAGGCGAGCGTGATACGCTAGGCCTATATTTGACCGGACATCCCATTAACGCCTATTTAAAGGAACTTAATAAATACACCAGTTGTCGACTTAAAGATGCGACCCCAACACGTCGCGACCAGTCGGTAACGGTTGCAGGGTTAGTGATCGCTGCTCGAGTGATGACAACCAAGCGCGGAACTCGCATCGGTCTCATGACACTAGATGACCGCAGTGGACGTATGGAAGTGATGTTGTTCTCTGATGCGCTTGATAGATATGCTGAACTGCTAGAAAAAGACAAAATTTTGGTGATTTCTGGACAGGTCAGCTTTGATGACTTCAACGGTGGGCTTAAAATGTCGGCGCGTGAAGTTATGGATCTCGGCAGCGCGCGTGAAAAGTACGCGCGTGGCTTGTCGGTATCGATAGATGCAACTCAGATCTCTGATCAATTTTTTGATCAGTTCAGTCGTATTTTAGAGCCGCACAAAGCCGGAACCGTACCCGTCAATGTATACTACCAGCGTGCCGACGCCAGAGCGCGGTTAACATTGGGCACCGAGTGGCGAGTAACGCCAAGTGATACACTAATCGACGATTTAAAACAGCTGCTTGGTAAAAGCCAAGTAGAACTCGAATTTAACTAAAATTCAGCGCAATGTGTTAGACGCTGAGTCAACAAGGATTCATAGATGAGCCTAAACTTTCTTGAATTTGAAAAGCCAATTGCAGAATTAGAAGCAAAAATCGAAGCCCTACGTGACGTTTCGCGCCACGGCGGTGATGCTGCGGTTGACCTAGATAAAGAAATCGAACAGCTTGAGAAGAAAAGCCTAGAACTGAAGAAGAAAACCTTCAGTAACCTAGGTGCATGGGAAACTGCTCAATTGGCTCGTCACCCATTACGTCCTTACACGTTGGACTACATTCGCTATGCATTCGAAGAGTTTGATGAATTAGCGGGCGATCGTGCATTTGCTGATGACAAAGCGATTGTGGGGGGGATGGCGCGTTTAGAAGGCCGTCCTGTCATGATCATTGGTCATCAAAAGGGTCGCGAGACTAAAGAAAAAGTAAAACGTAATTTTGGTATGCCAAAACCGGAAGGTTACCGCAAAGCACTGCGCTTAATGCAAATGGCTGAGCGTTTCAACATGCCTATCATTACATTCATCGATACGGCAGGCGCATACCCTGGTGTGGGTGCTGAAGAGCGTGGTCAGTCTGAGGCTATCGCAAAAAACTTGAAAGTAATGTCAGGGTTAAAAGTACCGGTCATTTGTAATGTGGTTGGTGAAGGCGGTTCTGGTGGTGCACTAGCGATCGGTGTCGGTGATTACGTGAACATGCTTCAGTACTCAACCTACTCGGTGATTTCTCCTGAAGGTTGTGCATCTATCTTGTGGCGTGATTCAGATAAGGCACCACAAGCAGCAGATGCGATGGGTTTGACCGCTCCGCGTCTTAAAGAGCTTGAGCTTATCGACGAAATCATCGAGGAGCCACTGGGCGGTGCACACCGCGATCATGCTCAAATGGCTGAGAACATGAAAGCCACTTTGCTTCGCCAGCTAGAAGATCTCGAGCAGTTGGATGAAGACTCACTGCGTGAACGTCGTTACCAGCGCCTAATGAGCTACGGTTACTGCTGAGCTCTGACAAGATAACGGATAAATTTTTCTGAAATCGAGTTAGAATAGAAAGGGTTGGATGTATGTCCAACCCTTTTTTATATCGATTGGATGAATTATGGAATCGCTTTACCAGCACTTTGTTCATGTTTTAAGCCAACATTATCAACCGAATACTAATATTACATTGGCATTCAGTGGTGGTGTTGACTCTCGCCTATTGTTGGCCCTCTTAAGTCGCTATCAACATGAGCACTCAGTATCTTGTCGTGCGGTTTATGTGCATCACGGTTTAAGTAACAATGCCGATAAATGGGCCGAAAAGTGCTTATTGTGGGCTCAGCAAGCCGGTATCGCCTGTTCGGTAGAGCATGTGCAGATTGATACCACTCTTGGAGAAAGCCTCGAGCTCCAGGCCCGTGAAGCACGTTATCAAGCCTTAGCTGCATACGTTCACAAGGGCGATCTCCTGCTTACGGGTCAGCATGCCGACGATCAAGTGGAAACATTTTTACTGGCACTTAAGCGTGGTAGTGGCCCAAAAGGACTTGCCTCTATGGCGGAAAGCATGCCTTATGCTGGTGGTACTTTAGTTCGCCCATTGCTGAGCATACGACGGGAGCAGATTGAGTCTGCAGCCGCTAATCTTCAGTTAGATTGGGTTGAAGATGAGAGTAATCAAGATACGCGTTTCGACCGTAATTTTTTGCGCCATCATATTGTGCCTCAATTGTCTAAACGTTGGCCAGGCCTCCATCAAGCCGTTCAACGAAGTGCTACTTTATGTGCACAACAAGAGTCTCTTCTGGATGAATTACTTGAGGCAACGTTTGCTCGCACCCTCCAAACAGATATGAGTCTGGATATCGCAGAGCTGACAGCGCATAGTGAGCTCGCAAGGGCGCGTCTTATTCGCATGTGGTTCGCAAAGATGCGTGTTCAAATGCCTACTCAAGTTCAATTGCAGTTGATTTGGCAACAAGTGGCATTAGCGCAGCAAGATGCCAACCCACAGCTTAAGTTGAAAGCAGGGGAAGTCCGTCGATTCAAAGGCAAGTTGTATTGGGTGGATGAAAGTCGAGATGTTAGCGGATGGCAAAGTCCAATCCAAATTAATACAGAACTCAAGCTTCCAAATAATCTCGGAGAGTTGCTGTTAACGTCATCATCAACTCAGCCAAACATTGCATTTCCGCCTCAACCCGAACGCTTAAGAGTGACCTTTAACCCCGAGGGCTTATCGGCACACCCAACGACACGCGTGCATAGCCGTAAACTGAAAAAACTCTTTCAAGAGTATGAGGTACCTAGCTGGCAGCGTCGTCAAACACCAATCCTCATGTATCAGGATCAAGTTGTAGCCGTAGCAGGGCTGTTTGTCGATCGTGCGTTTAGTGGACAAGACGGTGAACTGATCTGGCGCAAGTATTTGTAAAGTCTCTCAGATTATATTGATACGACAGGAGCAATCGTGAATGGCTAAGGAAAATTATGAACAAATGGATAGCGAATAAATGGGTAGTGAACAGTCTGGTGGCTTTGGCTCTACTCAGTGGTCAAGCATTTGCCAGCGGCGATGTCGAAGCCGGAAAGGCTAAGTCTGGGGTGTGTGTGGCTTGCCACGGCGCTGATGGTGTTGCGGTGATTCCCGGTTATCCTAATCTCAAAGGGCAAAATGAGCAATACCTACTCAATGCAATGAAAGCGTACAAAAACAAACAGCGAGCAGGTGGAATGGCTGCGGTTATGCAAGTCCAGGCTTCAATCCTCTCCGAGAGTGATATGGCTAATTTGGCCGCGTATTATTCGAGCCTTTGATAGCTAGCCCTCAGGCGTTGTTGATTTTTTTAAATTGCGAGAGGCTCTGTGACTAATGATCAAATAAATGTTACTAAAATGAGTATATTTAGTTCTTGATGGAGAGAAATATTGAATGTTGTGGGCCGCTAAACGATAATAAGCGCAAACGACTGAAGTTTAAGGGATGAACATGAAAAAGATTGAAGCGATTATCAAGCCATTTAAATTGGATGATGTTCGAGAAGCATTAGCTGATGTTGGTATCACAGGGATGACGGTTTCTGAAGTAAAAGGTTTTGGTCGTCAGAAAGGGCATACAGAGTTGTACCGTGGTGCCGAGTACATGGTCGATTTTCTACCTAAGGTAAAACTGGAAATCGTTGTTACGGCTGACGTTGCCGATAAATGTGTCGAGACAATTATTCAAACCGCGCAAACAGGTAAAATTGGCGATGGCAAAATCTTTGTGACAGACATTGATCGTGTTATCCGTATTCGTACTGGTGAAGAAGACGAAGAAGCGATTTAATATCAGCATTATATGGTCATGTTATAGGCTAAGATAAAAAATTGATTAAGCTAAAAGGGAGCCCGCGGCTCCCTTTTTGTTTCAGGTTACATATTTCAAGGTAGCATTATGTTTAAGCGTTTTTTTCTGGCGTTAGCGTTTCTTATGTTCGCCGCTGTTGTAAGTTTTCAAATAATCTTTACTGTACCTGAACATCCTCAGATTGTTACCCAGAAAGGGAGTCAAGTGACTGAAAATATTCAGTGTATGGAATTTGATGATTCGCACTTTCTAGATAAAAATGGTGAGATAAATGTTTTGATCTGGAATATTTATAAGCAGAACAAACAGAACTGGCAACGTGCATTAACCGCGCTGTCTTCCGATAGACAGCTATTGCTGTTGCAAGAGGCCAGCATGACTGACAGGTTTAAACAGTGGTTAGTGGATGGTCATTGGATGAGCAATCAGGTCAGCGCGTTTAAAGCGTTAGGAAGTGGGGCTGGTGTGATCAGCATTGCTCAGGCTCTGCCTATCAAAGCGTGTGCTTATACGTCGAGAGAACCTTGGTTAAGGCTGCCAAAGTCAGCGCTGTATAGCCAATATCGTTTGAGCAATGGCGACTTACTTGCCGTCATCAATGTCCATGCGATTAATTTTACGCTAGGAACCGAGGAGTATTTGTCGCAGCTTACGACATTAGAGGTGCTTTTGAACCAACACGAGGGGCCAGTTCTGTTTGCTGGTGACTTTAATAGTTGGAGTGAAGAGCGGATAGCCGCAATGAAGCTCGCATTGCAAGAAGCGGAATTAAAAGAGGCGAACTTTGTTCCAGATCATCGTACTCAGTTCGTTACTGGTCAGCCCTTAGACCATGTTTTTTACCGTGGCTTAGTGCTTAAAAACGCGAAAGCGCCGCAGAGCGACGCTTCCGATCATAATCCATTGTTGGTGTCATTTTCGTTGCAGCAACAGTGAGATGACACCCAGATACGGCTTTTCTCTGCAGCCACTATGTAACTAAGT
This sequence comes from Vibrio mytili, assembly GCF_000830505.1. Taxonomy (GTDB): domain Bacteria; phylum Pseudomonadota; class Gammaproteobacteria; order Enterobacterales; family Vibrionaceae; genus Vibrio; species Vibrio mytili. The sequence continues at coordinate 69,317 of NZ_JXOK01000050.1, forward strand.
GACAACGATGTAGGCTGCCCATGCCAGATAAAATACAACCCATGGCAGGCTAGCGATGACAAGCGCTTGTCCGCGCTCAAACTCCGTCCAGGTCAGCACCACACCGTAACCCAAGACAATGTACCAAGGCAGTAAAAGAGGAAGCGAGCTGGCAAAGTGACACCATTCATTGGTCAACGGTAGCTTTAACAGGCCGTTTAAGCTGTTAAGATCTGCTGCATATGTCATGACCTCGCCGTACTTAAGCAGCAAGCTGGCATAGCTAGCGATATCGCCCAAAACCGCTGGAAATAGGATGGCACAAGAGGCGGCAAACCATTTCCAGTATCCGTATTGCTGTTGGCTCGATTTGGTGGCTAAAAAGAACCAGAGCGCCAGCAAAAGGAGTGAAGCAAAGCGATTTACCACATCATTGATGATCGCTCCCGCCATCAAGGTATTGGGTTCCAGCAATTCCACTTGTTGCGGGTCAATTTGCTGAAACTGATTCGCAAGCTGATTACTTAACCAAGTAAAGTCGACATTTGAGAAGTACGCTCCCCAGAATAGGAATGGACTGATCATCAAGACGATGAAAGGTTGCCATCCCCATCCCCCATGCTGGTATAACGCCAAAAAACAAGAGGTTGGAGAGCGAAAAATGTCCAACAACATCACGAGAGGGTTGTTTGATGGTTTCATGCACTTACCTTGGTTACATCAACATACAATTTGAGCTTTTGCCCTGGTTGTAGGTATTTACCTTTTGGCAATGAGTTCCATTTTACGATGTCGTTAGTCTTCACTTTAAACTTACTCGCAATCGCGCTGATCGTATCTCCCGAACGAACGCTATAGAACACAGTGCGAACCGTGCTCTTGCTGGATGCTTGTTTCCAAATAACGATTTTTTGACCTTTTTTAAGTGTGTCTTTGGGGCCCATGCCATTCCATTTGGCGAGAGACTTATAGGACACATGGTTGTCATGCGCAATGGACCATAAACTTTCACCAGATTGAACAACGTGGGTGAGTTTAAACTGACCACGGACGGTTGATTGGATCTTGCTCAAGCGGTTATCAGCAGACAACGCGTATTGAGAGTCATCTTTAGTCGAGGTCGGGATCATCAGGTATTGACCGATACGGATATTGTCTCCGGAAAGGCCATTTGCACGACGAATGACATTGACTGTTGTGCCGTATTTTCTTGCCAGTACACCAAGTGAATCGCCGGATTTAACTTTGTAGCGTGCCACTTTCATGCCTTTCCCACGGTTCTCTTCCACTTGAGCCAAAAACGCTTGTTTCTTCTCAATAGGAATAAGTAATTCATGAGGGCCATTCGGTGAGGTAGACCATTGGTTGTAAGCCGGGTTATAGCTTTGCAGTTCCTTAACACTAATACCCGCGTATTTCGCCGCGATCGCTAAATCCAACTGTTCTTGTGGATCGACCTTTGCTAATACTGGCTGATTGTCGATAGTAGGGATGTGAAGGCCGTATTTATCTTGATTTGCAATGACATCAGCAAGCGCTAAAAGTTTTGGCACGTAACTGCTGGTCTCTTTCGGTAAGTCGAGTGAGAAAAAGTCGATGGGTTTACCAAGCTTGCGATTTTTACGGATTGCTCGTGACACGCGACCACCGCCACTGTTGTACGCAGCGATAGCGTGCTCCCAACTGCCGTCAAAACGTTTGTTCAATTGCTCTAAGTAATCCAAAGCAGCATCTGTAGAAGCGGCAACGTCACGGCGTCCGTCATACCAGTAATTCTGTTCCAATCCCATCATTTTTCCGGTACCAGGCACAAACTGCCACAATCCAGCCGCGCTACCGTGCGAATAGGCAAAGGCATCGAAAGAGCTTTCAACCACAGGCAATAGTGCTAATTCCATCGGAAGGCCTCGCTCCTCTATACGTTCTGTGATCATATAAAGAAACGGCTTGGCACGCTCAGAAACCACCTTAAGGTGGTTTGGGTGCTTTAAATACCACGTACGGTAATAGTTGACGGTTTTGTTGTCAGGAATATCCATTTCAAGTTGCATTGCAATACGTTGCCACACATCTTCTTGATCCTGAGGAGAAAGCACTTTTGGCGTTAACTTGACGATTTTTTTCTTCGTCACCGTTTGCTTCGTTTTAGCTTCCGCTTTCGCTGCTTGTTTTGCAGCAAGCTCCGCTTTGTTGGTTTCTGGGGTTGCTGTTGTTGATTCTGGAGAGGTCACTTGACAACCAGAAAGCAATAACACCAACGCCAAACTGTACTTCAAACGCATGAAATCAGCCTCGTTAGGGCCTTGTTATCTTCTCCTGCATGTCGCGCAGTCTGAGCTACGTGGCAGTTGTGAGATAATAGACATCTTGTAAACATTAACGACAGAGGCGAACCTCTATCAAATACTGTTCGCGACCCGCAACGGCTGATACATAAGTAAGCCGTTACACTGGGTAAGCTGTGGCTTTTGAGCGGAACAATATGCAAGTGGGAGAAGTTCAACTAGATTTACATCTCCCTAAACGTAAGAGAAGCGCCAGTGGCGCTTCTCGAAAATCAGACAAGATGATACTGAGGTCTTGTAAACTTACAAGCAAAAATTGGTTAAAATTCGTTCTTCCACGCACGTAAAGCGGTAAAAACTGAGCATGGGTCGCTGTTTTTAATACGATTTGCAACGGATTTGATGACTTCTGAATTTGTTGTTCGCAAAAATGGGTTGATCCATTTTTCTTTGCGTAAAGTGGTGGGAAGGGTAGGAATATTGCGTGCGCGCAGCCGATTAACTTCATCTCGGTATTGGCGTAGTTGCTCATTGTCAGGCTCTACTGCAAGGGCAAAAGCAACGTTACTGGCGGTATACTCGTGAGCGCAAAATACCTGAGTCTCTTCTGGTAACGAGGCAATTTTGCTGAGCGATTCGAACATCTGTTCTGGTGTGCCTTCAAAAATACGTCCACAGCCTGCTGAAAAAAGGACGTCACCGCAAAACAGTTTGCTGTCTCCTACATAACCGATATGACCTAATGTGTGGCCTGGTAAGCCGAGAACCATAAATATTTCACCAAATAGTTCTAACTTGTCACCTTCCTCCATTGGGGTGGTTAAGGTTGGGATAGGTTCGGCTTTCGGGCCAACCACTGTTACTTTCGGAAAAGCACGAACTAAGTCTGAAACACCACCAATGTGATCGTTGTGGTGGTGTGTAATCAGGATAGCTTCTAAAGTTAACTCGTTGGCTTGCAAATACTCCAATACGGGTTTTGCGTCGCCGGATCGACAACAGCACAACGCTTATCGCTATTTTGTATTAGCCAGATGTAATTATCATTAAATGCGGGTATGCTTTTGATCTCTAACACGATTCGTTCTCCGTCACCCATTATTAGTCAGGTGGTTAATGAAACCAGCACTCAGCAACAAAACGATACCACACCCGTCAACGTGGTCAGATATGACCAACGGACCTTGGGTTCTTGAGTCGATTCAAACCCGACTGGATGAGTGGTGCCCAAGGCTTTTCGGCTACCATTTACTCAAACTGGGCGGGTTGAGCTGTGAGCTAACCAGCGTTAATTGTAATATTCAACACCAAGTCAACGTAGATATCCACAATCCATCGCACAATGTTATCGCAGATGGTTATGAATTGCCCTTTTTTGAAAAAAGTTTTGATTGCGTAATACTTGCGCATCAGCTTGATTATGCAATTGACCCCCACCGGTTGTTGCGAGAAGTGGATAGGGTGATGATGGACGATGGTTATTTGATTCTCACCGGTTTTAATCCATTCAGTTTTACCGGGCTGGCAAGTTTACTGCCTTGGCGTAAGCATAATTTACCATGGAGTGGGCGAATGTTTGCATCGAATCGTGTCAAAGATTGGTTAGGTTTATTGAACTATCAGGTGATTCATTGTGACCGTTATGCTCTGTTTCCAATGACTCGGTATCGAACACTATGGACCTGGCTTGAAAACAGTTTAGGAGAGTGGGCATCCCCGATGGGAAGTTTATACTTTATCGTTGCTCGCAAGCGAACTTACCCTCTCAAACCAATCAAACCTCATTGGCGATTAAAGAAAAAGTTGACACCACTTGGTGTGATGAATCGAGAGGGGACTGGGATCAGGAATGCGTCAAAGCAAAGGCACGGACGCACTTAATTTTAAGTCGTACTTAATAGGAGAACCTTTATATTTCGGAGTTATGGCGCTTGATAGCCTGTATCTTCTTCAGTAGGGTTCTCTGCGGCTGTTCTGGCTAACTCGTCACAGATTTCGTTTTCTCTATGTCCTGCATGACCTTTTACCCAGTGCCAGTCGACTTGATGGCGAGCGGTTTCTTGATCGAGCGCTTGCCAGAGATCCGCGTTCTTAACTGGCTTTTTATCGGCGGTTTTCCAGCCACGCTTTTTCCAGTTATGAATCCACTGTGTGATGCCCTGACGAACATATTGGCTGTCAGTTGTCAGTGTGACTTTGCATGGCTCCTTGAGGGTTTTCAATGCGACAACCGCTGCTAACATCTCCATGCGATTATTGGTAGTAAGTGTGAAACCTTTTGACAGCGTTTTTTCCGTCTCTTTATAGCGTAAAACGATGCCGTAACCACCTGGTCCCGGGTTACCTAAACAGGAGCCGTCAGTGAAAATCTCAACGTGTTTGGTCATATTTTTTGGTACTATTAGCCTAAACATTATTAAAGCATAGTCTGACATACATAACCTTATGAATACCAGCAGCAATTCTGAATATAACCGCATCGTTGTTCTTGATACCGAAACCACGGGTATGAACCGAGAAGGTGGTCCACACTATATGGGGCATCGCATCATAGAAATCGGTGCCGTGGAGATCATTAACCGGAAGCTGACTGGACGTCACTTCCACGTTTACTTAAAGCCGGATCGTGAAATTCAATCTGAAGCGGTTGAAGTACACGGTATTACCGATGAATTTTTGGTGGATAAGCCAGAATACCGCAGTGTTCATCAAGAGTTTCTTGATTTCATCAAAGGCGCAGAACTGGTCGCCCATAACGCCCCCTTCGATACCGGCTTTATGGACAATGAGTTTGAGATGCTCGATCCAAATATCGGAAAAACGAGCGACTTCTGTAAAGTGACCGATACCCTCGCGATGGCGAAGAAAATCTTCCCTGGCAAGCGTAACAACCTCGATATTCTCTGTGAAAGGTACGGTATTGATAACTCTCACCGTACATTGCACGGGGCTTTGCTCGATGCGGAGATTCTCGCAGACGTCTACTTGTTCATGACGGGTGGGCAAACAAGTCTTGAGTTTAATGCCAACAAACAAGAAGGTGGGGTGGAAACCATCCGACGCGTCGAAACAAGAAAAGGACTAAAGGTTTTGCGTGCCAGTGCCGATGAACTAGAAGCGCACCAGAAAAGAATGGAACTGGTGAAAGATTGCCTCTGGGGTCAATAGGAGAAACTATGCTGAGGGCTTTGTTGGTCACGTTATTGGCGACTTGGACTTGTTTGGTGAGTGCATCGAACGAGTCGACTATGTCTTTACTGGATAACCGTTTTCGCGTCGATCCTACTATCGAGCAAATTACGTTTTTGGTTTATCGTGAGAAGAGTTCTCAGCCAGTCGTTTTAGTCCGCCCGGATGGTAAAAAATATTATGCGTGGGGTTCGTATGACAATGTCCGATGGTATCAGGAACCTTCCCTCGATATTATTTCGGTGGACGCCCCAATGCCGGGTCCATGGCAAGCGGTAGGGAAAGTCACCCCAAAAAACAATATCCGCTTAATTTCTCATTTAAAGTTAAGCAGCGACGTCTTTCCAAGCCAGTTATACAATGGAGAGGCGCTCAAGTTTACTGCTCGTCTGACATCCAATGATAAGCCACTCATTTTACGAGACTTCCTCGACCGGGTGAATCTACGAGTTACCTTTACTCAGTTTGTTGAAAACGAAGAGGAACTGGTGAAAGAAGCGAGGCCACTCAGTACAGTAGTGGGGGAATTTTCTGATGATGGTCGTGGTTTAGATGAATACGCGGGTGATGGTGTCTTCACTGTTCAACTGCCAATTGATGTAGAGCCGGGTAAGTACCGCGCACGGATTACCTCAGGTAATGGTGTATTCTTGCGCGCTCAAGAGCAAATCGTATTGGTTTATCCTAGTCCTATCTCCCGTACTTTTGTGCAATCTCGTGATCCTGAAAAAGCACATCAACTGATTATTAGTGGCGAGCAAGGCATGATTCAACCCGGGTCAATTGCTGCGAATGTTCAGCATGACTCCCCTGATGGGTTTGTTAGCTACAGCCAAGGTCAGGTATCAAAAGATGGGATGACGTTAACGCTCGATCTCAGTAATGACGCATTGCTTGGTAAGAACTCATGGCAAGGCAACATCTATGCGACTGACTTTGCAACCCAGCGTCCCCTTGTTTTTCCGATACCTGAACAGACATTCAGTGTCGTCAACGATGTAAATATTGAGCAAGCACGTTTAGCCAAAGAAGCAGAGATAGCAGAGCAGCACAGAATAGAGTTAGAAAAGCGTATCATTGCAGAGCGCGAAGCGGAACGTAAACGCAATATTGTCATTATTGCTGTAGGGAATCTTATTGCATTGTTGATTGGTTTATTAGTCTGGTTTGTATGGCGCAAGATTAAAGCAAAGCGAGAAGCAATACCGGAAATGCAACTGACGATGCCGAAAAAGTAACGATTGCTTGGTTAAAGACAACATCATCATCATAAAGCGGAGCCGAATGGCTCCGTTTTGTTGTTTGGTTTAGCCGTTAACTGGCTATCCTAACTGTGCCTTTACCCGCCATCTTTGCTTGATACATGGCTTTGTCGGCTATCGTTAAGCATTCTCCTAAGTCTGAGGACTTCGTATCAGCAAATACAATACCGATGCTTGCACTAACATCATTAACCACTTCTTGTAGTGACTTCAATTGTGTGCTGGCAAACAATGCAATGATTTCTTCGGCGAGACTTACAACATGTTTCTTATCAACGTATTTCTTTACATAAATAGCGAATTCATCACCACCGATGCGAGCGACATCGTAAGGGCCGACGTTATCCCCAAGCCGACTCTGAATGAGTTCCTTTAATTTAGTGCCAAACTCCGACAAAACGATGTCACCATAACTATGCCCATAGTTGTCGTTAATGCTCTTAAAATTATCTAGATCGATGTAAATGAGCGCGTTGCGATGAGTATGTGTTAACTGGTTTGAGTGATGCAAAATAGAATTGAAACTTGAACGGTTAGCGAGTTTAGTGAGCGAGTCAATATACGCCAATTCGTGCACGCCTTCTTTGTGCATTTTTAGAATATAGTCATCCATTTGAGATTGAAAATAAATCAAAATGTGACACATCCCGCTTAAGGCGATAAGGGTAATAACAAAGCGGATGCATGTCACAGAAGAGTATTCATAAACGGGTAGCTGAAGTGCAAACGTTAGGAAGACTACGACAACAAAAAGAAACGACAGTATGATTCCATGCTTAAAGCTATTGATGAATATGCCGATTGCCGCTAACGGATAAACCCACAATGGACCAGTGCCTTCGAATCCGCCACTATAAATGAGATACAAACTTAAAGAATAGATGATGCCAGTAAGAAAAAATAAACCAATGGTACTCCATGTTCTAAGTAGCCATATGGTAAGCAACGAAAAGGCCGTATATATTGCTAAGGTCGATGCAAGCAATATCTTTCCTTCGTAAAAGCAATAGACTGAAAATGAAGCGAGAAAAACAATACCAAACATTGTCAACGCAAATATCATCGTTCTTTGGCGATGATGCTTGGTATGAACCACTTCCGATAGTCTGTCTGCTACAAAGCTATGAACTTCTTTAGCCACTGGTTTTCCTTTTTATAATTTACACATCCCAGTTATACATATTTAATATGTTCTGTTTACATCTAAGCCTGTTCTACAACTAATGGATGAGTGGTGTGATGTTTATTCCAAAAATATTGTTCGAATAATAACCAAACATAGGCAGTTACACAACGCTGGAATTTGTAAAGCGTTCCGTATTGAGTCTAAACTTAACTAAAGTAGTATAAACTTAAGCAACTTCTGGTATCGGTTTCGGAGTTTGATCCAAATCGGGCTCTTTTCTCAGAGTTGGAATTTGTCCTTCGTCGACGGCGTTTTGATAACAGCCACTCAGTTTGATCGCCAAATACATGTCTGCGCGCAGCAAGATGCCGCCATCACTCGTGCTGATTCCCGTCAGTTCACACCATTTCCGTAAGCGTCGTTTTCGTCCTGCCAAGACCAAGCGGACTCCTCGTTTTTTTAATATGCTTTGAATGTCGGCGAGTGTTGCCATCACACTCAAATCAAGATGTGTGAAACTCGATACTGCGTCCACAACGACACAACCCACGTCTTGTGTGTGTTCTACGTTCTCTAATAACCGACGCTTAAAATACGGCGCATTAAAATAAGTCAGTGGTGAGTTAAAGCGATAAATCATCATGCCTGGAATGGGAGATGCTTTTCCTGAGCCATCAACGGTGCGAATGGTCCCTTTGTCATCCAGCCCTAATATTTGGTCGCTTGGTCGCATGACGATGCGTAAAAACTGAAACAGCCCCAACAGCACGGCTAAAGTAATGCCGGGAATCACACCGATGAGTAACACTGAAACGAAGGTAATCACCGCAAGGTAAAACGCGTCTTTATCACGCTGCCTTAATTTCCATATCGCCTTTAGGTCAAGCAGTGATAGAGAAGCGATGATTAAAACCACCCCCAAGGATGCGATAGGGATAAACTGCAATGGTTGGTAGACAAATACCGCAATCAGCGCAATCGTCAGCGCAGCAATGATTGATACCAGTTGTGATTTCCCACCATTGGCATCGTTAACTGCAGTGCGGGAGTCTGCACCACTTATAGCGAATCCTTGTGAAAACGCGGAGGCAATGTTCGCGAACCCTAGTGCTTGAAATTCCTTATTAGCGTCGATGTCATAACCATTCTTAGCAGCGAAGCTGCGTGCGGTAAGCATCATGCTCACAAAGCTGACGATGGCGAGGTTTAGAGCAGGCATTACCAGTTCCCGCACTTCTCCTAATTCAAACTGCGGTGCCTGAAACTGTGGGAACCCGCCTTGAGTGATACCGACTATCGCTACGTCCATACTGTCAAGGTTAAACAGCCAGACCGAAGCGGTCGTCACCAAAATTGCAAGCATGGCAGCAGGCCAAGCTGGACGGTAGCGCTTCGTCAGCAAATAAACCATAACGGTCGTGATACTCAGTAACACCGTGGGCCAATGAACATCCGCTAAACGTTGTGGCGCTTCCCATAATCGTTCAAGTAAATAGCGCTGTTCGTATCGCCAGCCGACCACTTTTGCGAATTGGCCGACAATAATAGTGAGCGCGACGCCGTTAAGTAGTCCTAGTAGGATAGGGCGCGAGAGAAAGTCAGCAAAAATCCCTAATTTAAAACGGCTCGCTAGCACACACCAAATACCAGTCATAGCGGTCATGGTCATTACTAACTGCCAGTGTTTAGTTGGGTCACCCGCTGCTAGAGGCGTAACCACAGCGGCAATGACCGCACAAGTTGCCGCATCCGGACCAACAATGAGTTGCCTTGACGTGCCCATCAACGCGTAAAGTAGCATCGGCAATACACAGGAATACAAGCCAACGATAGCCGGCACGCCAGTTAATTGTGCGTAAGCGATAGCAACGGGGAGAGCAACCGCCACAACAGAAAGTGCAGCTCTAAAGTCGTGAGCAAGCCACGATTTTTCATACTGCTTGAGCTGAACTAATCCGGGAAACCACTGCGCAAAAATTCGTCTAGCCAATCAATCTTCCATTGGTAGGGGTAAGTTACTGTAAAGTATAATCCATTTTTAAAGTGGTGGTTGTGATGGCGCTACGAACTGTGTAGAAGCATCAGTATCGCGTGGATAGGTATCCAAATTTAAGCAAGAGGTTCTATTGCGGCCTTCACTTTTCGCTTGATAAAGCGCTTTGTCTGCCCGTGAGAGCAGGCTACGAATATTATCACCGTGTTGATAGGATGCGACACCAATACTGATGGTCAAAGAGTGACATTGAGGAAATACGTGAGTTTCGATTGCCTGACGTAATCTTTCCGCCAAATCGAGCGAAGTTGTCATGTCTGAATCCTGACATATTACTAAAAACTCCTCTCCACCCCAACGACCGACGATATCAGAGTCACGAACTTTTATAGTGAGCACTATCGATATTTCCTTAAGTACTTGATCTCCGGCGTGATGCCCATAGCGATCATTCACTTGCTTAAAGTAATCAATATCCAGCAACAATATGCCATAGGCGCACTGCTCATTCGTCGCTCTGTTATGATTTTCTAGCAAAACTTGATCTAACTTGAGGCGATTCGGGATGCCTGTCAGGGAATCTGTTTGGGCAAGTTTCTTTAATAGTTCTTTTTCTCTTTTCTGAACTCGGATGCTGGTGGCCGATTCAACTAACTCTTCAGTGCGTGATTTTAACTCTGTAAATAGGCTTTGAAAGTTTCGGTTTAGCCGTTGAATTTCATCGATTCGTGACTCAACGAGTCGTTCCATGCTCCAGTTTTTTCCCAGCTTACTGGTTGCTTCTGTTAAGGCTTCAATGGGAGTTGCGATGCCTTGGGCCAATCGTTTGGATTTCCAATGAAGGTACATAAAAAAGACGACATAGAAGATGATCATCGCCAGAATAGCCAAGTGACCTAAATGGTCAGAGAGTTGCTTTAGGCTGGTGATAGGCGTAAGAAAAGACTCGGTATTCACGAAAGTGATGACCCGCCAGCCTGTTTCTGGGATTAATTGAGAGTCGACAATGTAGTTAATGTCGTTCATTTTGATCTCGAACGTAGCATTGGTGTTGCTCAGAGCTCGGATTTCCTCTTCTGAAAGCGAGACAACATGGGACAGATTGAAGTAATCAGGCTTTTTAACGGTACCAGTCACACTACTTTCATAGGTGTGTTGTTTCACTTCTTGAAGATCCAGTAAACGCTCGGCTTCTTGTTGCATCGTCAGGATGGTGCCTTTCCCATCAATAACTAGCGCAGCTGAATCCCATGGGTACTTGTGATTTAAGATGTTTTCAACAAATGATTCTACCGTTACATCGAGGCCACTGACTCCCTCTAGGAAGTCCCCCCGATAGATAGGCACTAGGTTTGAAAGCATCCATCCCTGACCTGCAGGGTCTAGATAGACCTCTGTCCATACGTTTCCTCTGCTGGGATTATGCGCTTGGTCCGCATCGTAGTAGAAGTTAAATTCTTGCATGTTAAGAACAGGCCCGTATTGAGCGGGAGCGTCTGGCATGAATGGGTACAGCCGGTTCATGTTATCCCAGGTATTCAGGTAGGCCTGAGTCACCGACGGATTGTTATCTACAATGGATTTAAGGAGAGGATCTAGAGACTCGCTGCATTTAGCCTTTAGCGATTCTTTCTCACCAATATGGGTTGAGCTTGAGTAATAGACGCTCGCACCAACAGGGTTTACTTTGTAATAAACCCCGTTTGCATGCGTCGCAAACTCTGGGTTTCCATTCGGGAGAAAGCAGCGGGTTGAACTGAAAAATAATTCATGGTCATACTGCATTATCTTCGCAAGTCTTGTGACTTCTTGGAGGTGCTGATTGACCCGCAGTGCTTCATTGGTTGTGATTTCACGGAGAGATTGTTTTACTTCAGAAATCAGCGCAGAACGGTTTTTATCGGAAATGTACAGGTTGATACCAAAATACAAGGCGAGTAATAACACCTCGATAACCAATAGCGGTATGAGAGAGCTACGTAGGAAATCGCGATAGACCAATGACTGTAGTTTAACTGATTGATTGGTATTCATAACTCAACAAAACCTCGGCAATTCCATTTGTCGATATACCCAAATACCTTAAAACCCAAATGCCTAAAGATGCTTGGTGTAGCGGGAATTACCTGCCTTGCAGACAATTCAATCTTCTGAATTCTGAAGCCGTGGGGTACATTCAGTAAGATACCTTGTTTAGGGAGGTTGTCTCAATCATGGGACCTCAATATTATGACATTGGTTAATCTGGAACCCCAATAATACAACTTAAGTTTATTTTTAGAATGTATGAATGATTCTTATTTTCAGGGTAGTGGCTATCTGAGCGTGGGATTTAGGTGAGCAGGCGAATAGATTCGTCCAGAAATAAGCCCCCTTCATCGGTAGACCCCTTGTAAATCTCCTCTATACAAACAAGCAAAACACAAACAAAAAAACGGGAGCCAGTGAATGCTCCCGTTTAGCTATTTTATTGATGTGTTAACGTCGCGACGTTCTACGCCACATGTTCCATCTTTGGGTAAAGCGGCTTTGCGGCTAATAACTCTGGCTCAAAGTCATCGACATTAATTGTATCCAAACGATGTTGTTCTGCGTCTTTTAGAAGCGCGGCTTCCTCTTGGGTGATTATACCTTGCTCTAAACCTTCTTGAGCGACCATATCTAAGCGTAAGAATGGACGGCGTTTGCCTTGTGCTTTGCAGACTTTATCGAACACTGGTTCTGCTTGCAGGATCACAGACAGTGCCAGCTCAATCTTACCTGCAGGGTTATGTTCGGTTGGTTCTAAGTATTGACCACGTCCGATACGAGAACGCGTCGCACTTGGCGTTTGTAGAATACGTGCCACCTTGCTGTCTAGTTTATCACTTGGCGCTTTACGTACGCGACCAAATGGCATAATTAAAACGCGCAGTGCACGGCCAATCACTTTATTTGGGAAGTTGGCTAAAAACTCATCTACTGCCGTTTCTGCCTGTTTTAAGCTGTCTTGTAAGCCCCAATGAACTAGAGGCAAATCCTCTATCGGACGGCCATCCTGTTCAAAACGTTTGAGTGTCGCAGAGCTCAAGTACAATTGGCTCAATATATCACCAAGACGGGCAGACAAACGCTCTTTACGTTTTAGTGAACCGCCGAGTACCGCCATCGAAATATCAGACAGCAACGCTAAGTTTGCGCTGTAGCGGTTCAATTGCTGGTAATAACGTTTAGTCGCGTCTTTGGTGGGCGCGGAGGAACCCAGACCATCGCTCAAACCAAACCAAATACTGCGAACTAGATTACTCATAGTAAAGCTGACGTGGCCGGCGAGCGCTTTATCGAATTGCTCTACTGCATCATTTGTCTTAGAGTACGCCGCGTTCATTTCCGCCAGTACGTAAGGATGACAACGAATCGCACCCTGACCGAAGATGATCATAGAACGGGTTAAAATGTTTGCGCCTTCAACCGTTACCGCAATTGGCGACCCTTGATAACCACGCGCCAAGAAATTAGATGGGCCTAAGCAGATGCCCTTGCCACCGACGATGTCCATCGCATCAATAATTGACTGCTGACCGCGGTGGGTACAGTGGTATTTCACTATCGCTGAAATAACCGATGCTTTTCGCCTAAATCAATTCCCGCGACAGTAAGGTTACTCGCGGCATCCATCACGTAAGCGTTACCACCTAAACGAGCGAGTGGTTCTTCAATGCCTTCCATATGGCCAATTGGCTGTTTGAACTGACGACGAATTCGTGAGTATGCACCAGTCGCCATTGCGGCGGTCTTGATTCCACCCGTTGAGTTTGACGGTAGGGTGATGCCACGGCCTACAGACAAGCACTCAACTAGCATACGCCAGCCTTGGCCAGCCATTTTCTGACCACCAATAATGAAGTCGATAGGAACAAAGATGTCTTTGCCGCGCGTTGGACCATTTTGGAATGGCACATTCAGCGGGAAGTGACGATTACCAATTTCGACCCCTTTTACGTTAGTTGGAATCAGGGCGCACGTGATACCGAGATCTTCTTTGTCACTCAACAAACCTTCTGGATCTCGCAGTTTAAAGGCTAAGCCAAGTACAGTCGCGACAGGGGCAAGGGTAATGTAGCGTTTATTCCATGTAAGGCGCATGCCCAGAACTTCTTTGCCTTCCCATTCACCTTTACAAACCACGCCAAAATCAGGAATCGAGCCCGCATCCGAGCCCGCTTCTGGACTGGTCAGGGCAAAACACGGGATTTCTTTCCCTTCGGCAAGGCGAGGTAAGTAGTGATTTCTTTGCTCTTCGGTTCCGTAATGTTGCAGTAGTTCGCCAGGACCTAATGAGTTAGGTACGCCAACGGTAGAAGAAAGCACCCCTGAAACGCCCGTCAGTTTTTGCAAAACTAGAGATTGGGCATAAGCAGAAAATTCTAATCCACCGTATTTCTTCTTAATGATCATGGCAAAGAATTTGTGATCTTTCAGGTATTGCCATACTTCTGGAGGCAAATCGGCCATTTCATGGGTGACTTGGAAGTCATTTACCATGGCACATACTTCATTGACGGGACCATCGAGAAAGGCTTGCTCTTCCGCACTCAGTTTCGGTGCCTGAATTGCGTGCAGCTTTTGCCACTCCGGTTTGCCTTTGAACAGCTCTGCTTCCCACCAAACGGTCCCTGCATCCAATGCCTCTTTTTCTGTTTGAGACATCGCAGGCAAGACTTTTTTGAATAGGGCAAGAGCTTTTCGGCTGATGAGAGATTGACGTATGGTAGGAACGGCAAAGACAGCTACGAGCAGTGCATAAATGCCCCAACCGATAATGTTTACACTGCCAAGGAGTGACAGAACCAGCATTACTAAGGTCAGTGAAGCGACGGATTTTACCAGTGCCATTCGGTGATAGAGCGTGACACTAAGAGTCATTGACAGTGCAACGATTGAGAGCAAGATATCCATATGTATTTCCTTTTCAGACGTTATATGTGTTGTATGTCTGCGATTAGGTAAGAGGTCTAACCAGTTACTGCAAGTGTAACCAATTTATTAACGAAATGTAAAATACTGATTTGGTCAAAAAGTGATCCAAGTAGAGTTAATGTTCTAAATTTATATTGTCAGTGCTGAGTTTGTAGCCAGGTTATGGGGTTTATTTGTGTCAAAAATTCAAATCTGTTGGATCTCTATCGACACTAATTCTTGTTTGTGGGTAAACTCTATACCCAGATACTCTCAATATGTTTGGGTCTGTGAGAACGACTCAGCATCAGAGCCATTTGCACCGGCAAAGCAACCGCATGCCGATGACCGAAATAAAAAAGAGAACCTCCTATGTACCAAGATCTGATTCGAAGCGAACTGAACGAAGCTGCTGAAGTGCTCAACAAATTTTTAAGCGATGACCATAACATTGCGCAAATTGAAGCCGCGGCGAAAATGATTGCCGATTCTTTTAAACACGATGGCAAAGTATTGTCATGTGGTAATGGTGGATCTCATTGTGACTCGATGCACTTTGCCGAAGAGTTGACTGGTCGTTATCGTGAAAATCGCCCAGGTTACGCTGGCATTGCAATTTCAGATCCAAGCCACCTTTCTTGTGTGAGTAATGACTTTGGCTACGACTTTGTATTCTCACGTTATGTCGAAGCGGTGGGACGCAAAGGTGATATTCTGTTTGGCTTGTCGACGTCTGGGAACTCGGCAAACATTTTAAAAGCCATTGAAGCGGCACAAGCGAAAGGCATGAAAACCATCGCGCTGACAGGTAAAGATGGTGGCAAAATGGCAGGTTTGGCTGATATTGAAATTCGTGTTCCGCATTTTGGTTACGCGGATCGTATTCAAGAAATACACATTAAAATCATCCATATCATCATTCAGTTAATTGAAAAAGAAATGGAATAATTCTAGGCAAGAGGTTCATTAAACCATGTGTGAATTGCTCGGCATGAGCGCCAATGTTCCTACAGATATCTGTTTTAGTTTTACGGGGTTGATGCAGCGCGGGGGACGAACAGGTCCACACCGCGATGGCTGGGGCATAACTTTCTATGAAGGAAAGGGGTTTCGAACCTTCAAAGATCCTAAGCCAAGCTGTGACTCTAAGATCGCCGAACTGGTGCAAAACTACCCAATAAAAAGCTGTGCAGTGGTGAGTCATATTCGCCAAGCAAACCGAGGCGGGGTCAATCTCGAAAATACCCATCCGTTCACACGTGAGTTGTGGGGCAAGTATTGGACGTTTGCACATAATGGTCAGTTATCTAACTACCAAGATTTGCATACAGGTGGGCACCGACCGGTTGGAGAAACCGATAGTGAACTCGCTTTTTGTTGGTTGCTGAAACAGATGGAAGATCGTTACCCTGAGCCTCCTCAGGATATGGAATCCGTCTTCCTTTATGTGGCTAAATGTTGCGATCAGTTAAAAGACAAAGGTGTGTTCAACATGCTGCTTAGTAATGGCGAATTTGTCATGACGTATTGCACTAACCACCTTTATTGGATCACGCGAAGAGCGCCATTTGGCAAAGCTGCTTTGCTTGATGAAGATGTCGAAATCAACTTTCAGGAAGAGACCACGCCAAACGACATTGTGTCCGTTATCGCCACTCAACCGTTAACAGGTAATGAAGAATGGCAACGCATGAAGCCGGGTGAATATGGGCTATTTCATTTTGGAGAACTGGTGAAAAACAATGCGCATGAGCTTGCTGATGTGCCATTTGCTGCACCAAAACCCGGGAATCAAGCACCGGCTGAGCCGTTAGAGTAAAGATAACCTCTAGAACAACGAAAAAGGCAGTCGTGTGACTGCCTTTTGTTTTTTTTCGGGGTAGGGAGGGTATTTTGTGCTAGGTGGAGAGTGTATTACTCGTCCTCTGCAGCGTAACCGTGTTCGCCGAGTTCTTTTCCGTCCAACCAAGCTTTCCCGTTTTGCATCGACAATCGACCTTCGACTAGCCAGTTAGTCACCATTGGGTAAATTCTGTGTTCTTGAGTTTGAACGCGGGCTGCAAGCGTGTCTGCATCATCGTCAGCAAAGACTGGCACTTTGGCTTGCAGTATTACCGGACCGCCGTCGAGTTCTTCAGTGACAAAATGAACGCTGGTACCGTGTTCTTTGTCCTTAGCGTCAATTGCGCGCTGGTGGGTATGTAGCCCCGGGTATTTTGGCAGTAGCGAAGGTGGATATTAATCATCTTACCCATGTAATGCAGGACAAATTCACTGCTAAGAATGCGCATGTAACCGGCGAGTACAACGACATCTGGCTGATACTGGTCGATTTGTTTCATGAGTTCCGCATCAAAGGCGTCACGGGAGTCAAATGCTTTAGGATCGACAAAGTGACCGTCCACATTAAATTGCTTAGCTCGCTCCAATCCGTATGCGTCTGCTTTGTTTGAGAAAACAGCAGAAACATGCGCGTTGGGCATGCTGGCATCGCAGGCTTCTAGAATGGCTTGCAGGTTACTACCGCTACCAGAAATGAGGACCACTATATTTTTCATGTGTTGAGGCTGCCTTAAAATTGTAGATCCTTTAAAAGTACCTACTATCAAAATGGTTTTCGAGGTTCCAGATAGCAGAATGAGGACCTAGTCATCTAGTATCCTCATTCTTTTCATTTTTTGAGCTTGAATATACCAATGCCAGTAATTTTATTGTCATAAAATTGCGTAGGAAAAATCGCTTAGAGCAAGGCAAAATTTGCGGTAACTAGTGGTTCTAATTACAAAAATCATAACGCAGCTATCAGCGATTTTAACCAGCAAGAATGATGAGAAGATGGCTGGAATTGGTATTATAAGTTAGTTGATCTCTACTTGCTCTTCATTTGCTTCAGCTTGAGCGATTTCACCAATGACCCATGCGTTTTCGCCTTCTTCTTTAAGAAGCGCAACGGCTGCGTCTGCTTGGTCTTTTGGTAGGGCGACGATCAGACCAACCCCACAGTTAAAGGTGCGGTACATTTCATGCGTCGTAACGTTCCCTTTTTCTTGTAGCCAATTAAAGATAACAGGCCATTCCCAGCTGTTGCCATCGATCACTGCTTTTGTGCCTTCTGG
The DNA here is from genome assembly GCF_000830505.1 of Vibrio mytili. Lineage (GTDB taxonomy): Bacteria > Pseudomonadota > Gammaproteobacteria > Enterobacterales > Vibrionaceae > Vibrio > Vibrio mytili. The sequence goes on from NZ_JXOK01000050.1 coordinate 87,205, forward strand.
TAAAACGCGTGGGATGTTTTCCCAGAAGCCACCACCTGTGATGTGAGAAATCGCATGGATGTCATGCTTCTCAATCATCTTAAGCGCTGACTTAATGTAAATTTTAGTCGGTTCTAGAAGATGCTCACCAATCGTACGACCAGCTAAATCTTCGTTTTTGTCTGCACCTGACACTTCAAGGATCTTACGGATAAGTGAGTAGCCGTTTGAGTGGGGGCCGCTTGAACCTACCGCGATAAGAGCATCGCCTGCAGCGACTTTTGAGCCATCAATGACGTCTTCTTTTTCGACTACGCCAACACAGAAACCCGCGACATCGTAGTCTTCGCCTTCGTACATGCCCGGCATTTCCGCCGTTTCACCACCGATAAGAGCACAACCCGCTTGAACACAGCCCTCTGCAATGCCAGACACCACATCTGCAGCAGTGTCGACATCCAGTTTGCCTGTTGCGTAGTAGTCTAGGAAGAACAATGGCTCTGCCCCTTGTACGATAAGGTCATTCACGCACATTGCTACAAGGTCAATGCCGATGGTGTCGTGCTTGTTCATATCCAGAGCGAGGCGAAGTTTGGTGCCTACGCCGTCAGTACCAGACACTAATACTGGCTGTTTGTATTTAGTTGGCAGCTCACACAGTGCGCCAAAACCACCGATACCACCCATCACTTCAGGGCGACGAGTACGTTTTACGGCACCCTTAATACGATCGACAAGCGCGTTACCTGCATCAATATCTACACCAGCATCTTTATAACTAAGAGAAGAGTTATTACCACTCACAGGGAAGTCCTCGGTATTTAAGTTGGATATGAAAACGGCGCTATTCTACCAGTGCTTAAATACAGATAGCAAACGTTTGCGCTGGTTTTTTTCTTTAGTGATATCGCCTGCTATCTTCGTCAAAATTATGTATAATCTGAAGGTTTATTTAAATATTGCCAACTATAGCCGGAGATGGACATGAAAGTTGTTGAAGTAAAACACCCTCTAGTAAAACACAAAATTGGTTTAATGAGAGAAGGTGATATCAGCACGAAACGTTTTCGTGAGCTAGCGACAGAAGTCGGTAGCCTACTTACTTACGAAGCAACAGCCGATTTTGAAACAGAAAAAGTGACCATTGATGGTTGGAATGGCCCAGTTGAAGTCGACCAAATCAAAGGTAAAAAAGTAACCGTAGTGCCAATCTTGCGTGCAGGTCTCGGTATGATGGATGGTGTACTTGAGCACGTACCAAGTGCGCGTATCAGTGTGGTCGGTATTTACCGTGATGAAGAGACACTAGAGCCAGTCCCGTACTTTAACAAACTGGCCTCAAACATCGAAGAACGTATCGCTCTTGTGGTTGACCCTATGCTTGCAACTGGCGGTTCGATGATTGCAACCATTGACTTACTTAAAGAGCAAGGTTGTAACCAAATCAAAGTGCTTGTTTTAGTGGCAGCACCAGAAGGGATTGAAGCATTAGAAAAAGCGCACCCAGATGTAGAACTTTACACCGCAGCAATTGACCAGAAACTCAATGACAAAGGTTACATTGTCCCTGGCCTAGGTGATGCGGGCGATAAGATCTTTGGTACTAAATAAGCGCAACCTTGATTCTTATAAATTGAATTAAAAAACAAAGGCTTGATTAAAAACCAAGCCTTTTTTATATTTGTTTTTGATTGGAAAAAGTGAACCGTTTACTTCTGTTCTTCCATTTGAGCGTTGTCAACGACGTGGTTTTCACCTAGGTCATGAGGTAGCACTAAGTTCAGAATGATTGCCACTATGCCGCACAAACTGACACCCTGAAGACTGAACTCGCCAACGCCGAAAGCCATGCCGCCGATACCAAAAACCAGTGTCACTGCAACAATCACTAGGTTACGAGATTTATGCAGGTCAACATGGTTTTTGATTAAGGTATTAAGACCCACAGTCGCGATAGAGCCAAACAGCAGGATCATGATGCCGCCCATTACAGGCACTGGAATGGTCTGAAGAATTGCACCAAGCTTACCAACCAACGCAAGAACGATAGCGGTAATCGCTGCCCAAGTCATGATTACAGGGTTGAACGCTTTAGTCAGCATCACGGCCCCCGTTACTTCGCTATAAGTCGTGTTTGGTGGTGCACCAACCATAGATGCTGCAATCGTAGCGATACCGTCGCCGGTAATGGTGCGGTGTAATCCTGGTTTTTTCAGATAATCTTTACCTGTCACGTTCGAAATAGCGAGCATGTCACCCACGTGTTCTACGGCAGGAGCAATGGCAACTGGAATCATGAACAGAATCGCATTGATATTAAACTCTGGCGTAGTGAAGTTAGGCATCGCTAACCAAGCCGCTTGTGCCACAGGGGTAAAATCAATTACGCCATAGAATAGTGACACCGCGTATCCAGCCAAAATACCGCCAAGAATAGGAACCAGCTTTAAGAAGCCTTTGGTAAAGACACTGAGCACAATCGTTGTTAATAATGAAACAGAAGAGATAATGATTGCGGCATCACCGTTGACCAGTTGAGCGCCACCGTCACCCGTTTTACCAATCGCCATATTGACGGCAGTAGGTGCTAAGCCGAGACCAATGACCATGATCACCGGCCTACGACCACGGGAGGTAAAATCTTGTGAATAAAGCCGACACCGCGAACTTTGATCATGGCACCAAGCGCAACATAAACTAAGCCGGCAGCCATCAAACCGCCCATGGTTGCAGCGATTCCCCACGTTTGGATTCCAAACATAATAGGAGCAATAAACGCAAAGGAAGAAGCAAGGAAAATAGGGACAGAACGTTTAGTGATCAATTGGAAGAGAAGAGTACCGACACCAGCACCGAAGAGAGCGACATTGGGATCGAGACCAGTCAGAAGCGGCACGAGAACCAGTGCACCAAAAGCGACAAAGAGCATTTGAGCGCCTTGTAACGCATTTTTCATAATCATTTCCTATTCAAAAAATTTGGCGGATATTAGCATGTAGCAAACGTTTGCAATGCTGTTTAGATCAAAATTTCGCGTGAATTCTACAAAACAGAGGGATGAATTGCGAGTTGTCTTATTACAAATATTTAGAGTATGTGTGTTTTATGCTATTAGGTGATTATTGTGGCTCGTTCGTATAGGGACATAAAACTGATTATCAGGAAATATAAGCGACACAGTATGATAAATTGATAAAATTAATATTAAGTGTGTCATATTTAGCGGTATTTCCTCTGTCACTATCTTGCTCGACCTCTGCGCGTTGCTTATCATTTGTCGTTGTGTTTTAAGGATGAAGAAAACTATGCGCTATTTTGCTCTGTTACTTTTAGGTTGTTTAGCTCTCCCCGTACATGCCCTGACGCAAGTGGATATTTATCATGCAGAAGCGGTGATCGACCGTCAGTTGAGCGGTGCTGAATCTATGGCTCGTCAACAAGGTATGAAAGATGTCATCGTCCGAGCGACGGGGTCGGATTCCTCCTTACAAAACCCAGTTATTCAAAAGGCGCTGGAGTCAAGCTCACGTTACATTTCTCAGTTGGGCTACGGCCGAGTGGATGGTAAAGCGAGCTTAAAAATGCAGTTCAATGGTACGCAGATACAATCACTCTTGAATCAGGCACAGTTGCCGTCTTGGTCACCTAATCGCGCCAATATTCTTGTTTGGATGGTTGAAGAAGAAAGCTATGATCGCACCATCGCTTGGGAAAACTCTGACTCTCCGAACATTCAAAAATTGCGCCGTGCTGCTGAGGCGCGCGGGTTGCCGGTTACGATTCCTGTTGGAGATTTTGATGATGTGACTGGAATAGAGGTCTCTGATGTTTGGGGCGATTTTATCACGCCTATCGCCCAAGCGAGTCAGCGGTATCCAGTAGATGCTTTGCTTATCTTACGTGTGCAAAAGGATACGATACGGTGGACGTTATACGACCAGTCTCCTTCATCCGTCTCTGCTTCTCCGAAGCCACCGCGTAGTGGCTCTGCAACGGGTGAACAGGCGATTAAAGCCATGGTGAATGGGCTTGCTGATTATTATGCGAAAAAGAATGCAGTGGTTGTTACGGAGCAGCCATCCAACGTTTTGGTAATGAAAGTGCGTAACGTTAATTCAGCAACGGATTTTTTCCGTCTAGAAAATACATTGAAGCAGCTCAACTCAGTGGCGAGCAGTGAGATCAAACGAGTTCAGGGGAACGAGCTAACGTTAAAACTTCACTTGCTTGCGTCCAAAGATTCTTTTCAGCAGCAAGCCGCTTCTATCTCTCGATTGCATATGATTGATGAACCAGTGGCTGAACTTACTCCTGCGACCGAAATGAAAGGGGAAACTACGATACAAAAAGAGAAGAGGGCGACCTCTACTGAGTCTGCTGATGGAGAAGGGTCGCTTCCTGCTATTGCCGACGTGACTGAGTCGTCTTTAGAAGATAGCCCATCCCCTGTTCAACCGAGCAAAAAGCCAGTACAAGAACAGTATGATTTAGTTTATGAGTGGCAGTCGTCGCGAAGCTAAATAGCAATAAAAAAGAGTCGCAATGGCGACTCTTTTTTATCAAAAAACTTATGACTCAGCCGACTAATTTAGAAACTTGTCTTGCTCTTCTTTTTCAACTTGGGATAAACGTTTGAGTTTTAGGCCCAGCTCCTTACCTCTCGCTCGGGCAAACAAAATGTTGCCAGCGAAGCCCACAGACGTGAGTAGTAATTCAACCGCAGCTAACCAGCGCTCTCCGTTATCCACATACAAAATGGTTAACGCATGCAAAAAATACAGCATTAATACGAAGTTCGCCCAAGCGTGTGTATAAGGCTTTCCGGCCAAAATCCCAGGCAAAGGAAGCAACAGTGGTATACACCATGCAATTGCCAGAGTCGAGCTGCTTAGGTGTGGGTGCGGGGATAGCACAAGCTGCCAAATCGCGACCCAAGCTAACAGCGATAAATTGCCAAACAAAGCGAGGTAACGATACGTTTTCGCCTGTGTACCTAAGGGGGTTTGGTCTAAATGATCAGACATCGTTGAACTATCCTTGATTTACGCTGGTCTTGAGCTTTAATGCTACGGATGCCAGCCTTTTACCCAATGCTTGTGCGAGGCGTGCTTCTTCGGCGGAAAGGCTCGATGCTTCGCCGACACTGCTTGCACCATAGGGTGTCCCTCCAGACTCCGTCGAGTGCAATTCAGGTTCTGCATAAGGAATACCCAGCACCACCATTCCGTGATGCAGCAAGGGCGTCATCATGCTTTGCAATGTGGTTTCCTGCCCGCCATGCATGGATGACGATGAGGTGAAAACACAAGCTGGCTTATCGATGAGATCACCGCTTACCCATAATGGTGTTGTTTGATCCCAAAAGTGCTTTAGTGGTGCAGCCATATTGCCAAACCAAACCGGGCTGCCGAAAGCGAGACCATCGCATTTTTTCAGTTCCTCTAGAGTAACAATTGGATCGGGCTGAGGCTGTGAGTGAAATGACAATTCTTCAACTGTACGCAAAATTGCTTCGCATTGAGGAGTCGACTCGACTCCTCTTGCTATCTGTCTTGCCAGTTGTCTTGTGCAGCCATGACGGCTGAAGTACAAAATCAGGATCTGGCAATCCATCTATAGAATATCCAGCACTTGCTCTGGTGGGCGACCAATTTTCGCTTTGCCGTTTGCAACCACAACAGGACGCTCAAACAGTTTTGGATTTTGTTCCATGGCTTGAAAAAGTTGCTCGTCACTGACTGATGCGTCCCCTAAGCCAAGATCTTTATAGTCGCTTTCTTTGGTGCGCATCATTTCTCGCACTGAAGAAAAGCCGAGTTGCGCATAAAGTGTTTTCAGTTGATCGACACTTAGCGGGTTGTCTAAATATTTCACGACTTCCGGCGTCACGCCATTCTGTTCTAATAATTCGAGTGTTTGACGGCTCTTTGAGCAACGTGGATTGTGATAAATCACGACTGACATGGTTTTCTCCGTTTCGTTATTGTAATGCCATGAATCGATCTCTTAAGATCATGAGCTGGTCTATTCGAGCATCATATCGTGCCTGTTCTAGACTGCCCAGTTTGGCCATTTTACTTGCTTCACTATAATATTGAATCGCTTTATTCCAGTTTGCACGTAGCGCTAAAATTTCGGCTCGTGCAGCCAGCTCTTCATCGTTACGACCCAGAGCATGATAACTTTGCGAGATGAGCTGCCATCCATTTGCGTCTTCTGGGTTATTATGAGTGTATCTCTGGAGCGTGCGAACCGCTTGAGCATTTTGGTTCGCTTTTATCAAAGCGTTGGCATAATTAATCGTCAGCACTTTATTTTGCGGGTTCCGCGAAAGTGCTTTGCTGAGCATATCAATTGCCTTCTCTGGTTGATTTTTATCGATGTACAAATCAGACATCGCATCAAGATAAAACGGGTTATTGGGGTCCTGACGTGTCAGCTTGTTTAGCAGCGTTTCCGCTTTGTCTAGGCGCTTAGTATCGAGATAAACCAGCGCTCTTCCATAATCGAACGATGGAACAATATCCGCAGAGGCTTTTTTCTGAGTACGCTCAAACCAACTTAATGCCGCTTGCCCGTCGATTCCTGCATAACGAGCGACGATACGTGCCCGCGCCAAATGATAATCAATCGAGGGAACAACGCGCATTGGTGGATAAGTTTCCGCTCTTTGTCGACTGTCTGCCACACGATCTTCAGGAAGCGGGTGGGTGAGTAACATTGGCGGCAGTTTACTTGCGTAGCGATACTCATCAGCCAAGCGGCCAAAAAAACGTGGCATTGCTTTCGCGTCGAAACCTGCTTTAGCCAGTGTCGCAATACCAAAACGGTCGGCCTCTTTCTCGTTGGAGCGGGTATAGTTGATTTGACTCTGCATGTTTCCTGCCGTCGCGGCGGTAATCGCAGCCATACCAGCTTCTGGTGAGGCTATGGAAAGTAGCAGAGCGCCTGCAAGGGCGGCCATTGTCGCTGGTGAGCGTCTGGCTTGCTCTTCCATGCTACGAGCTAAGTGACGCTGTGTGACGTGTGCTATCTCATGAGCAAGAACCGAGGCCAATTCACTTTCTGTGTGCGCGTGTAAAAAAAGACCAGAGTGCAGCGCAACGTAACCGCCAAAAAATGCGAAGGCATTGATGTTGCGATCCCTTATCATAAAAAACTTAAAAGGTGTTTTTACGTCATTGGCATTGGCGACCAAGCGATGCCCAAGAGTATCGATGTATTGATTAATAACCGGATCGTCTATGATCGGTTTGCTAGCTCGGAGCATACGCATGTATGCGTCACCATAAATCAACTCCTGATCGATGGAAAGTGTGCTGCCTGCGGCGGTTCCGATATCGGGTAAATCAATACTATTGGCATAAGAACTAGGCGAACTCATTGCGGCGGCAAGGCATAAGCAAACTAGCGATCGAGTGCGTTTTAACATACGGTTTAAAGGTTCTCCAAAAATACCTACTGCATACGGTTGAAGGCGTATTTCCTCCAGCTGCTTATGGGTATGAATATGCTAACTATAAGACCTGTGATGCACGAATTGGTTTCGTAAATTATTTATATACCCAAGCAACTTTGAGGTGTGGGTCAAATCGTGTCAGAAGTGCTAGCTCCAGCTCAAAAAGCCGTTACAATACAACCCTATCATAAGTGCAGAGCAAAACAATGGAATCGATGTTACTTGATTTACGTGAGGAACGCTGTCCTATGGCACTGTTACTTGCGAAGCGTCACGCTGCTCAAGTCTTTAATGAAGAAACGCAGCATAATCATCAGCTTGTTATTCAAGTGGTGGATCGTAGCTCTAAACAAGACATTGTAAATTATCTACGTACTCAAGGGTACACAGTAGATTGCCAATCTACAGCAGAGCACTACATATTGACCGTTTTCAATAAGGAATCCGAATAAGATGTTTGAAATGGTAAGTCGTTGGTATCAACGTCGATTCTCAGACCCTCATGCCGTCAGCCTTGTCGCGATTTTGCTGTTCGGGTTTATCACCATTTATTTCTTTGGGCATTTGATCGCTCCGTTATTGGTTGCCATCGTACTGGCTTATCTACTTGAGTGGCCAGTGGTAAAAATGAGTCGTTTAGGTATGCCACGAACACTATCGGTGATTATCGTTCTGCTGGTTTTTGTCGGTATTATGTTAATCGCTCTGTTTGGTTTAGTGCCAACAATTTGGACACAGGTCGGTAACCTGATTAACGATATCCCCAATATGTACAATGGCTTACAGAAGTTTATTGTGACATTGCCTGAACGTCACCCAGAACTGGCGAACTTAGAAATCGTAGAGACGATTGTGACTAACGCGAAAAATCAGGCACTCGGACTGGGTGAAAGTGTTGTAAAAGGGTCATTAGCGTCCTTAGTCAGCATAGCAACGTTGGCGGTGTACTTGATCTTAGTGCCATTACTGATTTTCTTTTTGTTAAAAGATAAAGAAGAGATGCTCAGTATGGCTAGTGGCATTTTACCGAAGAACCGCAGACTGGCGAACAAAGTCTGGCATGAGATGAACGAGCAAATCTCCAATTACATTCGCGGCAAAGTGCTGGAGATCCTTATCGTCGGTAGCGTCAGCTATGTAACCTTTGCTATTTTGGATTTGCGTTATTCCGCGCTGTTAGCGGTTGCGGTTGGGTTGTCTGTGCTTATTCCTTACATTGGCGCTGCTGCTGTCACGGTACCGGTTGCGATTGTCGGCTTGTTCCAGTGGGGGATGACACCACAATTTTACTGGCTATTGCTCGCGTATGGCATCATTCAACCTTGGATGGCAATATATTGGTTCCAGTCCTATTTTCTGAAGCGGTGAACCTTCACCCGGTTGCTATCATTGTGGCTGTGTTGGTGTTTGGCGGTCTGTGGGGATTCTGGGGCGTCTTTTTTGCCATTCCACTGGCAACCTTAGTGAAAGCGGTTTGGCATGCACTACCAAGCCTGAAGATAACGAGCCCGTTCAAGAGTAGCCGTTCCTATTGAAGAACAAAGCGCAGAATACTTCTTTTGATTAGAAGAACGTTCATGAAGCAAAGAAAGCCCAACAAGTGTTGGGCTTTCTTTGCTTAGTTAGCATCGCTTATTTAGTCATTATCGAGCGAACGATTAAGCGTTTTCGTTTAGGTAGTTCAGAACTACCTCATGGTGATCTTTGGTCTTAAACTTATTGAAAACATGTTCAATCACACCGTCTTCATTGATTAGGAAGCTAATACGATGCAAGCCATCGTAGATTTTTCCCATAAACTTCTTCTCGCCCCAGACACCAAACTGTTCTGCAACAGCATGATCTTCATCAGAAAGTAGGGTGAAATTTAGCTCATCACGTTCGATGAACTTACCCAGACGTTTTACTGGATCGATGCTTACACCAAGAACAACGACATTGTGGGCATCGAGTTCTGCTTTAATGTCACGTAGACCTTTGGCTTGTGTTGTACAGCCTGGAGTCATCGCTTTGGGGTAGAAATAGAAAAGGACTTTTTTGCCTTTGAAATCACTTAGAGAAACGGTATTACCGTCTTGATCGAGCAATGAGAAGGCGGGTGCTGGCGAGCCTGCTGTCAGCGTATTCATCATTATTTCCTTTACTGTGATTGATATTATATTGTGTTTTTAATGAAATTCAGTGAACCTTGTACGTTGAGCGACTGGCAAAGTTCATTAAAATCTTCTTGTAACTGCATGAGGTTACAGTCAGCGCTAACCGATGCTGTAATAGCAATATGAAATTGGTCGTTGTCTAATTGAACTTTGGATTTACTGATGGTTTGCGCACTGAGTGAGTCTAAACCGATATGTTGCTGAGCAAAAAACTGAGTGAATTTTTCAGTTAGGCCTGGTCTATCTTCAGATTCAATAAAGACTTCCATCGTATAACTGTTATCGAGCAGTTCATGTGCTGCGGTACGTTTCATGATGGTAATCAAGTCATGTTCTTGCCCAAGTAAAGGCAGTTGGGTTTCGACACGAGTAATATGGTTGGCGTTACCCGTAAGCAGCATGATCAGGGTGAATTCATTACCGAAGATCGCAATGCGACTATCAACAATGTTGCAGCCAGCTTGAGTAACCAGCTTGACTATTTGGTTACAAATGCCTGGACGGTCCTTTCCTACTGCTGTAAGTACCAGATGTTGCTTCATAAATAAGCTTCTTGTCCGTTCTCTCAATAGTAGAGATGTTAGCACAGATACGGCCGAGAAATATCGACTCAGTGCGTTTTTTAGCTTGTTTAAGGCAGGGGAATAGAGCAAAAAAGGGTTGTCTCGGGGACAAGTCAAATCGCTGTCTCATCTAAGAGAGCAGGCCAAAAACGAATAACATTGTCAAAATGTTGTGTGTTCGCAGTAAATTAGTTGCTAGACATCTAACAACTGATAATTATTCACTTTATAAGCGAGTTTACACTCTTGTGTTTGTCAATGGCATTACAGTACCATGCAGAAAGAGTTAAATAAGGGAGATAAACATGTTTTCGGGAAGTATCGTAGCGCTGATCACGCCATTCAAAGCGGATGGTGAAGTAGACTTTGACGGTCTACAGAAACTGGTGGAATATCACGTTGAAGCGGGTTCAGACGGTATTGTTGCAGTAGGCACGACAGGTGAGTCAGCGACACTGACCATTGAAGAGCATGTGAAGGTCGTGAATAAAACGGTTGAATTTGCAAACGGTCGTATCCCAGTGATTGCGGGGACGGGCGCGAATGCGACTCACGAAGCCGTGACATTCAGCAAACTGCTGGCAGATTCAGGTATTGCAGGTTTCCTTAGTGTGACACCGTATTACAATAAACCTACGCAAGAAGGCTTGTACCTACACTATAAATCGATTTCTGAAGCGAGCGACGTACCGGTTATTCTTTACAATGTTCCGGGCCGTACTGCCGTAGATATGCAGCCAGAGACGGTAGGTCGTTTATCAAAGCTGAAAAACATTGTCGGTCTTAAAGACGCGACAGGTGATTTAGACAGAGTTGCAATTCATCGTGAACTTTGTGGCGAAGATTTTATCTTACTCAGTGGTGATGATGCGACAGGATTGGATTTTGTTAAACTTGGCGGTGATGGTGTTATCTCGGTAACCAACAATGTTGCAGCCAAAGACATGGCAGACATGTTCCATTTGGCAAGTGAAGGTCAGTACGAAGAAGCAGAAGTCATTAACCAGCGTTTGATGACGCTGCATAAAAATCTATTTATTGAAGCAAGCCCGATTCCAGTAAAATGGGCGGCACACAAGCTTGGTTTAATTGAATTTGGTGATTTGCGTTTGCCGCTAACGACACTGTCAGAAAAGTCGCAGCCGATCGTGGAACAGGCGTTGAAAGACGTCGGTATTTATTAAGATTGAACACTAGGGTCTGTTGACCTTTCGAACAAAATTTAACCGGGAAAGATCAACAGGCCCTAGGACTGAAGTTCATGCTGAGGGCTTACGAGCCCTCAGTGTTTTAGGAGTATAAATGAAGCTTTCAAGCCAGTTAGTGTTAAGTTCATTAGCTGTTTTCGTATTAACTGCCTGTTCGGGTGGTGCTACACAGCGTCGTCAAGCTAAAGACGATTTCGAGTATTTAAATACGCCGAGTTTGGGCACGTGGAAGGTTCCGCAAGGCTCAGAGCCTCAGATGTATCCAAATTATCAAATTCCTCAAGGGAATTTTTCTGGTGGCATCGGTAAAGACGTTGATATTCGACCACCACAGCAAGTGTTGGAGCTTATTCCAGGCGCACGCCTTGAGCGTAATAACAACGGTGAAGTGACACTATGGCTGTTGCGTGAAAATGAATTGGACAAGGTTTGGCAAACTGTACTTGGCATGGTCGAGTCCAAGAAAATTCCAGTAGAAAGTCAAACAGACAGTCGTATAGAGACTGGCTGGGTGACTTGGAACGCTGCTGATGAAGACATGGAAATTGGCAGCCGATATGAGATCACGCGTACAGATTCAGGTGGTCGATATGGATTTAATGTCAGCTTGATTGACTGGCGTGAAGGTAATCAGGTTAAGCAAGTCTCCGCAACCAATCGAGAACGCTACAATGTGTTCATGACTAACTTGGTCACCGCTCGCTACGATCAAAATCAGCGCGCAGAAGCGCAACGTCAAGCGCAAGAGTTAGTAAAACAAATCCCGATTACGATGGGTAAAGACCGTAGTGGTCTTCCTGTTATTATTGCTCGTGCACAATACAATGTGTTATGGCAGCGATTACCAACCATTCTGCCTAAAATGGGCTTTAAAATTGACGAACGTACTCAGTCTCAAGGTACTGTCGTGGCGACGTACGCATCTCCGGATGATGAGTTTTGGAATGACATCGGCGTTCAGCCTGTTGATCTGAAAGCGGGTAAATATACGTTCCTATTCGGCGATTTGGGTAACCGTACTTCGGTTAATATTACCGATTCTTCTGGTAAACCTGTTGAAGAGCAATTCTTGAACTCGCTTGTCCCTGTGATGTCTGCCGTGGTGGAACAGCAGTAATACCAATCACAGTAAATAAGTGCTTAAACAGAAAAGGGACCTCATTATGGTCCCTTTTTAGTGTGTGTTTCTTGGTGTGCGTTTTGTTTTATGGGGATGTGGCATTGGCTAGCGAGCGTTAGTGCGTACTTTTGTCCTTGCTTTTATTATCGTCACGATGCTGATCAAGCTCATTCAGTTTGTCTAAGTCGCTTTTACGAGTCTTATCCATTTGGCCAAGCTTCGTATTGGCTGTGTATTTCAGTGCCGCGATATTACCGATAACGACACTTAACACCACAATGATAATAACCCACGGGTTAGTCAGCAGTTCAATCATAGTGCCTCCGGTGGTGGGGTGATATTGCAAATATACGTCGACATAATCTTTTCTAGATTATTTAGGATAACTTCTAATCCGGCAATAGCACCGAGTTGATTTTGTCGTGTCAATTCACCTTTAAGAATCTCAGGTGTGAGCTGAGACAAGCATTGTTGGCCAATGACTTTATGACTGATATGCCAGGGTTCGACTGCAACGCCGCCAAGGTCATGTTGATAGGGAAAGAAAAAGCCAAACTCATCAAGATGCGCAGTCAGCCATTGATAAAACGCGTTTTGATGCCCTTGTAAATATTCCCATGGTTCCAGTTTTAATTGGACATCTTCTGGTAATAGATTTCGCGCGTAGACATCAAAATCGCAACCCCAGTGATGTCGACTGCCACCTGGTAGGGCAGACCAACGTAAGATCGCCATGAGTTTTTCTTCATCACTCAAATCCTCTTTATTCAGTGGCGCCGAGTTTGAATCAAGAACAGGCAACTCACCGGCAAACTTTCCATTCCATATCGATCGCTGACGGCTGAAATCACGAAAACCACTGGCGATTTCCATTTTGAATCCGGCAAGCGTCGCGGCCTCAATCATCGCGAGCAGGTCGTTGGTGACTTCTGAATGCAGAAGAAACGCTTTCTGACCAATCATCGTTGATTGAAGATGAGTGTTGGTGGTTCCAGTGAGTTGCGATGGCGTCATATTCTTCTCGTTGGTTGCGCGATAGACCGCTATTTTGCGAGCAAGTGATTCAGCGTGTTCTGGTACATGTCCGTTAGCTTTTCTAAATCGTCTACTTTCACGCACTCGTTGACTTTATGGATGGTTGCATTGACTGGACCAAGCTCCACGACTTGTCCTCCCATGCGGGCGATAAAGCGACCATCAGACGTGCCACCTGTTGTTAGTAGAGCAGGCTTCGTGTTGTTCACTTCGCTGACCGCTACAACAACAGCATCCAACAGCGCGCCAGTATCGGTAAGGAACGGTTCGCCGTTAAATGTCCAATCGATATCGTAGTTTAGATCGTATTTGTTCAGTGTCTCAGTGACACGCTCAACAATCGTTTCGTTGGTCAACTCGGTACTGAAACGCAAGTTAAACTGGACATTGAACTCCCCAGGGATAACATTGGATGCACCGGTTCCTGCAGAAACATTGGGGATCTGGAAGCTGGTTGGCGGGAAATAGTCATTGCCTTTGTCCCATTCTGTTGTCGCTAATTCGTGAATGGCTAGTAAAGAGGCGTGAACAGGGTTGTTGGCTAAATGAGGGTATGCCACGTGACCTTGGGTACCTTTAACCGTGAGATCACCTGTGATCGAACCGCGGCGGCCGTTTTTCACCACATCACCGACAATGTCAGTACTTGATGGTTCACCGACGATACACATATCAATGTTCTCGCCACGCTCCATCAATGTTTCCACTACTCTTACTGTACCGTTGATGAACGGGCCTTCTTCATCAGAAGTGATCAAAAAGCCGATAGAGCCTTTGTGATCAGGGTTCTCAGCAATAAAACGTTCGACGGCGACGACCATACAGGCCAACGACCCTTTCATGTCCGCTGCTCCGCGCCCGTGAAGGTAACCATTTTTAATCGTTGGCTCAAATGGTGGTGTATCCCATTGCTCAAGCTTACCCGCTGGTACAACGTCGGTATGGCCAGCAAAAGCGAACAGTGGCGCTTCAGTACCACGGCGCGCCCAGAAGTTGGTGGTATCTTCAAACACCATCACTTCCACTTCAAAACCTAGGGCTTTCAGTCGCTCTATCATCAGGTCTTGGCAACCTGCATCTTCAGGAGTTACGGACTGGCGGCTGATCAGGTCTTTAGCAAGGGCTAATACTGGACTGTCTGTCATCCTTGAGTTTTCCTTTATTTATGAGTTAAAAAATAGATCTATGAGTTAAAAATAGTCGCGTATTGGTCTGCTTTGAAACCGATATGAAGTTGCCCATCCACTTTGAGGATTGGGCGCTTAATCATCGCTGGATTTTCTACCAGTAGAGTCACCGCATTTTCTTCGTTGAGGGCGTCTTTTTGTTCTTGAGTTAACTGGCGGTACGTGGTGCCACGTTTATTAAGTACTTGCTCCCAACCTAGAGCGTGACAAAACTCTGTCACCATCTCTGCGTCAACCCCTTGTTTACGGTAATCATGAAAATCATAAGCGATGCTTTCTGCATCCAACCATTTCTTGGCTTTTTTTATCGTATCGCAGTTTGGAATACCGAACATGGTAATCGTCATAATGGTTCCTTTTATCTTAGAAAGGCAGTCTATATGCTTTTGTTTTGGTTTCTCTGACTATTCCAGCATCCTACCAAGAAGCAATCAAGCTGATAAAGAGGCAGAGTGTGAATAAATTTCATTCCATGCCTAGCTTGCGTTTTATTTTCTTAAATATGATTAAAGAACCACCTAAATCGCTTGGATACGTCGAGTTATTGATCAAACGCAACATCTCGCTGTGCAAAAACGAAATAATGAGTCAGCACAATTTTAGGAGGTGTCAATGGAATTGAGTCCTGTTTTTGCAAGGCGGCTGTATCTGGCCTTGTTAGTGGAGAATCTAGAAAGGCCAAACGTACCAAAGTTGATCGAAAAAACGGGGTGGCCTCGTCGTACAATTCAAGATGTACTCAAGGCACTACCCGGGATCGGCATTGAGCTTATATTTGTTCAGGATGGTCGTCGCCATAATGACGGCTACTATCAGCTTTCCGACTGGGGTCCTTTTGATAGTCAATGGGTCTTAGAGAGGGAAACCGACATCGCTAACAGCCTTGGATTTCGTGCATAAGCCAGCAATTGCTGGCTTTTTTATCATTCTCGCTTGAGGTTATTTTGGTATATTTCGTAATGACGACTGACAGCGGTACGCACTTCCTAATAACGTGAAAGAAGTGACGAAATACTGTGGAGAAACCATGAAAACCGTATCTGCGTTGATGTCCAAAGCATTATTCTTTAAATCGTTGATAGCACCTTTTATCATGTCTGGGTTAGTAAAGAACAAGTAGTTATACCAATGTCCTTCACTGCCGGTGACTTCACCTAAGTATTCACAGTGCTCTGGATCAAATTGGCTATCAATACGTACGGTAACCCGTTGAGTTTCATCATGGGGCTTCAGTGGTGTCGCTGAACAACCCAAAAGCGACAGCGTCGCGCTTAAAGCAATGAGTTTTCGCATACCCTATCTTACAAAAAAGAATGTTCTATAAGAGTAGCAGCTGCAAAACCAATCCAACTTAGGATAAGTAAACCCCAAGGCAGAATATTCGATCTCGTTGACTTTGTCTCCACAGTCATTTGAGCTTCGTTCTCGGTTGATTCTTGTGGTTGACGCTGTTTTTCTCTCTGTTGCTTTTTTCTTACTTTGTCTGCCTGGCGATTTTTTTCTTTCTGCTGCTTTTTATATAGCGCAATGCCTTTCTCTATGCCTTGTGCGATCAGCTTGGTTTGATCCTTGGTTTGTCCAGGTTTCTGGGTCGCTTTTGCTATCTTCATGGCTTCTGTTTGGGTTTCTTGAGAGGGAACTGTTGTGCTTTTTTTCTTCATGGTTGTATTCAATATGGATGGTTATCTGCGCCTAGTCTACCTGCCCAACGCGTTGAAATGAACCTCCCACTGTCAGAGTGCGACGTTATCAGTAAATGACGACAAGACCGTGACTTCTCAGGGCGGAGCGAATCAGGTAAAGTCAGTGCTTTATAGAAACAAAGAAGACAATATTGTGCGCTATTCCTTTGATCAATATGACACTCATGGATTTTTGAAAGCGCCGGTGATGGTGTGGTTAGGATGGATGTTCCTTGCGCGCTCTTGGGTGGTTTTTGCCATGGCTGGCGTCAGTCGTGATAGCGGTAGTAAAATTTTGGCGATCGCATACCCCGATTCCAGTACCCTGTATTTGGGGTTGTCGATGGGTATTCCAAGTTTGTTATTGATGTGGTTTATGGGATTACGCCACCCAGACCGACCGAAGATTAATTCGCTTACAAAGTACGGACGTGAAGTGACTTTGATCTTATCTGGAGTCCAACTCGTCCAAACCATGTATCATGTCTATCTAGAACACGGTGTTTTCAACTGGGCGAATGCGCTGACCATTACACTATTAACTTGGTTTATTATCTACCTTCTCAACGGACGGTGGGTAAAGGACTGCTTCAATGTTCCACACTTCGAGCAGAATGAAAAGCAGTCATCAAAGCATTAAACAAGAACTTCCCATCTGGGCAAAAGTATAGAGGAAACCTCCATGTCACAAGCTCAAACGGCAATCGTGCCAGAAGCCGGACCATTTGCACTGTTTACTCAATTGAAAGTTAATCAAAATCGTGAAAGTGTACTGGCGAAAATTAAGGCACTTCCCGATCTGGTTAAAGAGTTAAATATCAGTCAGCCAGGTGCTGACCTGACACTCTCTATCGCATTTACTAAGTCATTCTGGCAGCACCTAAACATTGATGCACCAGAAGAGTTGATCGATTTCCCACAGTTAGGCGAAGGTGACATTGTCGCGCCAGCTTCAGATGTTGATGTACTAATTCACTGTCATTCTACTCGTCACGATTTACACTTTTTTATTTTGCGTAAATTCCTGATGGAGACATCAGACGATGTCACGGTTGTTGATGAAACCTACGGCTATCGTTATCTAGACGCTCGTGATATGACCGACTTCATTGATGGAACAGAGAACCCCAAAGGGATGGCTCGCGCCGAAGTCGCATTAGTTGCAGATGGCCCCTATGCTGGTGGTAGTTATGTCATGGCGCAGCGGTTTGAGCACAATTTGCCAGCATGGGATCGTTTGAATGTAAAAGCACAAGAAAAAGTGATTGGTCGAACGAAGCCAGATTCCATTGAGTTAGAAGATGTTCCAGCAGCGTCGCATGTTGGTCGCGTGGACATCAAAGAAGAAGGCAAAGGCTTGAAGATCGTTCGCCACAGTTTGCCATATGGCACTGCCACGGGCGACCATGGTCTACTGTTCATTTGTTACTGCCACACGTTACACAATATCAAAGTCATGCTTGAGAGCATGTATGGCGTCACTGACGGTAAAACCGATCAACTGTTACGTTTTACCAATGCAGTAACTGGCGCTTATTTCTTCGCTCCCTCACAAGAAATGTTAGCGGAATTGGCCATCAAATAATCGTCTTGCATACGATGCCCTAAGCCTTCCAACTGGAGGGCTTTTTGTTTCCATTTTTGTTGCCGCTTAGTCTTATTACCTCTCATCTTGCCTGCTTAAAAATCACTAAACCTTTGTCACGTATGGTCGATAACAGTCCAGAGCCTTAATTTTAGGACCCTTTATTCGTGGCGATCACCGTTAATACCAATGTTGCAGCACTTGTCGCACAACGTCATTTGACCAGTGCAACCGATATGTTGAATCAATCCATGGAGCGTTTGTCTTCAGGGAAGCGTATTAACAGCGCAAAAGACGATGCTGCAGGTTTGCAAATTTCCAACCGGTTGCAGGCTCAAATGCGAGGTTTAGACGTGGCCGTACGTAACGCGAACGATGGAATCTCAATAATGCAAACCGCCGAAGGGGCGATGAATGAAGTGACCAACATTATGCAACGTATGCGTGACTTGTCGCTTCAGTCGGCTAATGGCTCAAACAGCAAAGCGGAACGGACTGCGTTGCAAGAAGAAGTGACGGCACTGAATGACGAATTAAATCGCATCGCGGAAACCACATCTTTCGGTGGACGAAAGCTATTGAATGGCGCTTTTGGCCAGTCCGCGTTTCAAATCGGCGCCGCGTCTGGAGAAGCGGTGCAAATCGAACTGAAGTCGATGCGAACGGATGGTATCGAAATGGGTGGCTTTAGTTATGTTTCACAAGGTAGAGCGAGTGAGTTGTGGCGCGTAAAACCGGATGACAGCGATTTAAACATGACTTTTACCAACCGGTTCGGTGATAGTGAAGAAATTCAGATTAATGCCAAAGCTGGTGATGATATAGAAGAGCTGGCCACTTATATTAATGGTCAAACGGATAAAGTATCAGCTTCGGTGAATGAAAAAGGGCAGCTACAGATTTTCATGGCTGGAGAAGAAACATCGGGAACGGTGTCCTTTTCTGGCGGTTTGGCGAATGAGCTAGACTTGGCGTTATCAGGTTATGAAGCGGTCGATAATATCGATATCACCAGCGTTGGTGGCGCTCAGCGTGCGGTTGCAGTATTAGATACGGCAATGAAGTACGTAGACAGCAGTCGTGCAGAGTTAGGTGCGTATCAAAACCGTTTTAATCACGCGATCAATAATCTCGATAATATCCACGAAAATTTAGCGGCTTCAAACAGCCGTATCCAAGATACCGACTACGCCAAAGAAACCACGCAAATGGTGAAACAGCAGATTTTGCAGCAAGTCAGCACCTCTATTTTAGCTCAAGCAAAACAAAGCCCAAATCTTGTTTTATCTTTGTTAGGTTAATTTCACTATCATTCCTATTGCCACTACCGCTGCAAAATTAGGGAAAAAACAGCTTGTATCGACAGATTGAAAACAAGCTTTAGCAAAAATTAACGTTTTTTTGTGTTTTTACTTACTTCAGTGCAATTTGTCCTCAAAACGAATTATTTTCGAAAAAATCCAAAAATTTTTCTAAAGAAATCAGGGTGCGT
>NZ_JXOK01000051.1 GCF_000830505.1 Vibrio mytili
AAATGAGTTTGATGGCGCGATCCATCAGCACCACCTTGAGCCTCGCTTTTTGGGAAGTGACAAATTATCTGGAAATTGGTATTCTAAAAACTCGAATTTTAGGAAAAATAGTCAAAAACTACTGTTTTTCTGGAAAAGGCTGAGAAGCCTTATCACACATACCTTTCCAGATTTATTTCAGAATCGACCTGTCGCGGTAGATTCAGACCATGAGATAAGCGCAACGCGCTAATAACCCTCAGGCCACATATACAAAGGGTCATCAATGCAATTGATGACCCTTTTTTACATCAGGTTTTATCACGTTAACGTAAATTACTTAACCGCACGAACCAACTCTGCAATACCGTCCCAATCGCCATTGTCCATCATTACTGTTGGCACCATCCACGTACCGCCACATGCAACAACCGATTTCAACGCTAGGTAATCTTCAACGTTCGCAGGGCTTACGCCTCCAGTCGGCATGAAGTTCACTGGATAAACCGCCGTAAGTGCTTTTAGCATGTTTACGCCGCCAGATGGCTCTGCTGGGAAGAACTTAAGCGTATGCAAGCCCATTTCCATCGCTTGCTCAACAAGGCTTGGGTTATTCACGCCCGGGACAATAGTCACGCCTCGTTGCTGACAGTACTTCACTGTAGTTGGGTTGAAGCCAGGGCTAACGATAAAGTCCACGCCCGCGTCGATTGCGATATCCACTTGTTGTGTGGTCAACACCGTACCTGCGCCAATCAGCAGGTCTGGGTACGCTTCACGCATGATACGAATGGACTCAGCCGCTGCGTCTGTGCGGAATGTAATTTCTGCACATGGTAGGCCGTTTTCTACCAGCACTTTTGCCAACGGTAATGCCTGATCAACATCGTTGATGGCGATAACAGGGACGATTTTTATCTCTCTTAATCGTTGTTCAAGAGTTTTCATGAGTAACCTCTAAAGAATAAAGCTTAATGTTGCGACGATAATAAACGCGATACTGCCTAATAATGTTTCCATTACCGTCCAAGTTTTTAATGTCGTTTTCTCATCCATCTCCAGCAGACGAGACACTAACCAGAAGCCAGAATCATTGAAGTGCGAAAGCACAGTAGCGCCTCCCGCAATTGCAATCACGATAAAGCAGAGATCAAGTTCGCTCAGCCCCGTCGTCACCGCGACAACTGGTGCAATCAAAGCCGCAGTTGTGGTGAGAGCAACCGTGGCGGAACCTTGCGCGACACGAAGGCAGGTTGAAATCACAAATGCCGCAACAACCACAGGCATACCAGTGTTTGTTAACACCCCGGCAAGTGCATCACCAATACCACTTGCACGCAAGACACCACCAAACATACCGCCAGCACCGGTTACCAGGATAACACCACAAATGGGAGCTAATGACTCACCACACAGTTTCTCCAGTTTAGCCATTCCGTAATCTTTAGTGAACACGGCAAGACAAACCATCAAAGTGATCAGCAACGCAACCGGGGTTTTACCTAGCATACGCAAAAATTCAACCAGCGGCGCATTGCCATCGATAGTACCTGCTACGGCAAGGGTATTTAAAACGGTATCAAGACAGATCAGCAGAACAGGAAGCACCAAAATGGTCAGGACAGTAACAAATTTTGGCGCATTGTTTTCATCCACAGTGACTTCGCTATTAAAGAAAGCTTTGGACAATGGGATTTCAAATTTCTTACCTGCGTAAAGGCCGAATAGGTAAGCACCAATGTACCAAGTTGGAATCGCCACCAAGATACCGACCATCAGTAGTAGGCCAATATTTGCGCCAAGAAACTCCGCCGCTGCCACTGGACCAGGATGCGGTGGCACAAACGCATGCATGACCGCAAACGCACCCGCTGCTGGTAATGCGTATTTGAGTGGCGACCCACCAAAACGCGCCGCCACACTAAGAATGATTGGCATCATAACCACAAGACCTGCATCAAAGAAGATCGGAAAACCAAACATTAACGAGGCGACACCTAGCGCGAAAGGCGCTCTCTCTTTGCCAAAACGACCAATTAGGGTATCAGCGAGAACTTTAGCTCCGCCAGTCACTTCCAAAATTTTACCAATCATCGCGCCTAGACCAACCAGCAATGCGACAGAAGCAAGTGTGCCACCGAAGCCGCCCATCATGGTTGGGACAACATCTTCAGAAGGGACACCCGTTATGATAGCCGTCGCTAAACTCACCATCGTGAGGGAGGCAAATGCGTGGACTTTTAACTTAATAATTAGAACAAGTAAGGCAGCAATAGCAAAGCCTGCAACCATGAGTAGAAATGTAGGATCTGGGACTTGGGTTAAGTGCTCCATGGGTTTCACCTTTAAATATTATTGTTTGTGTTTTGGTTCACATTTATCTAAGTTACCGGTAACATGTTACCGATAACATGAATAAGATAAACCCATATTTTAAAGTGAATTCAAAAATTGAGATCACGCGCAACTTTAGTTATGAGGATAAGTTATGGCTGGTAGTAGTGTCATCGTTATGGGCGTTTGTGCGAGTGGAAAAAGCACAATTGGCGATATGTTAGCAAAAAAACTAGGGCGCAAATTCATCGACGGTGATGACCTGCATCCAAAAGCCAATATTCAAAAAATGGCATCAGGTCAACCTCTCAATGATGACGATCGTAAGCCATGGCTAGAACGAATTCGTGATGCCGCCTATAGCTTAGAAAGTAAGAATGAACACGGTATTATTGTTTGTTCTGCTCTAAAAAAGGTGTATCGCGATCAAATCCGTGAGGGTAACAGTAACGTGACTTTCTTGTTTCTTGATGGCGATATGTCACTCATTCTTAATCGTATGCGAATGCGCCAAGGGCACTTCATGAAAGAAAGCATGGTGAAGAGCCAATTTGATGCACTTGAACGGCCAGATAATGAACCAAAAACCATCGTAGTCAGTATTGACGGTGACATTCATGCCGTCGTCGAGCGCTCAGCTCAAGCGCTACTGAAACAACACTCGGTTATGGAGGCATCATGACCCACTCCGTTGTTATCAATGTGACAGCTCGTCTCATCGAGCGCAGTCGCGAAGCTCGCTCAGCATTTTTAGCACGAGCACAAATTCAAGCCGATGCCGGTAAGGGCCGTACTGGATTATCTTGCGGTAATTTAGCCCATGCCGTGGCAGCATCCTGTGCCAGTGAGAAAGAGAGCCTTCTTGATTTTACTCACTCAAATATCGCATTAATCAGTGCCTATAACGACATGTTAAGTGCTCATCAGCCTTACCAAACTTACCCACAACAAATCAAACAAGCATTGGCTCAATATGGACACACAGCCCAAGTGGCAGGCTGTGTTCCAGCCATGTGTGATGGTGTGACACAAGGGCAACCTGGTATGGATATGTCCTTGTTCTCGCGTGACTTGATAGCCCAATCTACCGCACTATCTTTAAGTCATAACGTATTTGATGCCACTCTACTTTTAGGAATATGCGATAAAATTGCCCCGGGACAACTGATGGGCGCGCTATCGTACGCCCACCTGCCAACCGCATTTATACCAGCAGGGCTTATGGCAACAGGCATCAGCAATGAAGAAAAGGTTGATGTTCGCCAAAAATATGCTGCGGGCGAGGTCGATAAAGATGCTTTACTCGATATGGAGTGCCGATCTTACCACTCATCCGGAACCTGCACATTCTATGGCACCGCGAACACTAATCAGCTGGTCTTTGAAGCGATGGGACTAATGCTGCCAGGCTCAGCGTTCATCCATCCGCACTCCGAACTACGTCACGCCTTGACCGAACACGCCGCATTGAAGATAGCCTCAATGACAACAGGCTCTAGTAACTTCCGACCTTTGGCTGAAGTCGTCACAGAGAAGAGCTTAGTGAACGGTATCGTCGCACTATTAGCGTCTGGCGGCAGCACTAACCACACGATTCATATGATCGCCGTGGCACGGGCAGCCGGTATTTTACTGACGTGGCAAGATATCAGTGAGCTCTCTGACGTTGTGCCACTATTAGCACGAGTTTATCCCAACGGGCCAGCGGATATGAATGCGTTTCAGGCCGCTGGAGGCGTCCCCGCACTCTTGCACCGATTAAATGAATCAGAACTACTGCATAGCGATGTCAAACCCGTATTTGGTACGTTTTCTGACCAGATGACCATTCCAAACATGATTAACGGTAAACTGATTTGGGCCACTTGCCAAGGCAGCCAAAACCCGGACGTTATCGCCGCTTCTGAACACGTCTTCCAAAATACAGGCGGCACACGCGTACTCAAGGGCAATTTGGGTAAGGCGGTGGTAAAAGTCTCTGCGGTCAAAGACGAACAACGCATCATCGAAGCACCTGCCGTCGTTTTCCAGTGTCAACATGAAGTGGAAGCCGCTTACAAGCGTAACGAATTGAATAAAGATTGCGTCGTAGTGGTCACGCACAATGGCCCGGCCGCGAATGGCATGCCAGAACTGCACAAACTCATGCCGATTTTAGGCAATCTTCAAAAGGCTGGATTCAAAGTGGCTTTGGTCACCGACGGTCGACTCTCTGGTGCATCAGGTAAAATTCCATCTGCGATTCACGTCTCACCCGAAGCTATTCGTGGCGGCGCGATTGGTTTGGTGCGTAACGGCGATTTGATTCGCCTTGATTGCCAAACAGGCGAATTGAACAACTTGGCCGACACCTCTGGCCGAGAGATGATTCCGGTAAATACCGAGTCGATGCAGCAAACTTGGGGGCGCGGGTTGTTTGAGGTGATCCGTCAAAATGTGTCCAGTGCCGATCAAGGTGCAAGCTTCATTGTCTAGGGTCTGTTGAGGTTTCGCGGTTAAATGTTGTTAGGATGAGGGCGTCTCGCTCGCCCCCTCTGGACAGCGCTTGTTGGGCTTTTTTACTGTGTAGGGCCTAAACAGCAAAGCGGAGTGCTGGTCACTCCGCTTTATTTTTCTTTAAAAAAAGGTTACACACTCTCACCAGCCGTGATGTCATATCCCATATCAACCACCAAAGTCGATGGCGCTTCTCCTTTAAGTCTCGCAATCAACAATTCAGCACTCTTCTTGCCAATCTCCAAACGAGGCGTATCCACACTGGTTAATTTCGGGCTAATAGTTTGCCCAATGTCTAACGCGTTATAACCCACAACCGCTAACTGCTGAGGGATTTGAATACCGCGCTGTTGGGCGCTGAGTATTGTACCAATAGCAATATCATCATTGGTACAGAATACACCATCCAGGTTTGGGTACGTCTCCAGCGCACGAGCCAGTAAGTCATGAGCTAATGAAAAACTCGAATGCTCTCCCGTTAATACGTGCTTCGGCTCAAGGCCCGCCTCTGTCATTGCGCGATCATAGCCTCTCATCCGTAGTTGTGTTCGCGTATCTAAACGCGCGCCAAAGTAAGCGATGGTGCGTTTGCCTGAACCTAACATACGCTTAACGACACAATAAGAGGCGTCCTCATGATCCAAGCCCACCGCCATATCAATGGGATTCTCTGGTAATTCCATCGTCTCCACTACCGGAATACCCGAGTTTTTGATCATTTGTACGCTACGTTGTGTGTGGTGACTTTCGGTTAAAATCAAGCCATCAACTTGGTAGGAAAGCAGTGAAGCAATCTTGCGTTCTTCTTCCAGCTCATCGTAGCTAAAGTGAGCTAAAAGTGTCTCGTAGCCATTAGCTTTAGTCACCATCTCAATACCCTGAACAAACGAGGCAAAGATTTGGTTAGACAAAGAAGGAAGCAAAATCCCAATCGCTTTGCTCGATGACTTTGACAACATCGCTGGTGCACGATTTTCGATGTAACCCATTGTTTCAATTGCGCTGGCAATTTTTTCCCGAGTCTTTTCTGCCACAGAATCAGGGTTACGCATATAACGCGAGACCGTCATTTTAGTCACGCCAACGTGTTCAGCGATATCTTGGAGTGTCGTACGTGATTTTTTACTCTGCTGAGCCATAAATGTGTTACTTATTAATAATGTTACTTGTAACATTATGACCAATCCCAAGCACAACAACAAGTTGATTAAGCTCGGGGGGCAAAAAAAATCAGAAGCCAACTGCGCGTTTGTTCCCTGCTAAATGACGAGTAACAACAGGATGATCAACACTATCTATTCGCAACCAAGGTCACTGTACACACATCACATTCAGTAATGATGTGCCCGTTAATTGGTTAGAATCTCGGTCCATAAACAACCCTTTTCTATCTTTGCCCCAATAAGGTAGCTGTATTGGCCAGTTGTTTTTCTCCATCACGCCTGAATCTCTTAATTGCTTAAATTCCGCTTCTGTCGCCAGAGTCATACCAATCTGTTGGCAGACACGTGTGGCATCCGCGTAATTAAGTCGGTTCCACGGTTTGCCGTACTCCATATAGAACTGGTTATGATTTTCAACAAGATAAGGAACGACGTAAGTTTTACCTTGCAACGAAGTTTTCAACCGTACCGAAATCGCATCATTAGGGGTTAGTTTTGATTTGGCAACTGGCGCTACCGTAGCAGACTTAGCTTTTTCTGACTGCGGTGTTGACGAGGTGGATTGATTGGCTGTTGTTTTACTCGTCGTCTCTTTAAACGCGTCGGTATTGGTACGCGCAGCGGAAACCGCAGCAGGTGTGGGTATCTCGGCTGACTGAGTTTGAGTGCTAACCTGAGCATGGTTTTGCCCGACAACACGAATGAAGGCTTCTTTATAACTCGACAAGGTTTTGACACTGCGTAAATCCGTCGAAGCACTGGAAAACGAAGTATAAGGACCAATCAGACAACGGTAACCATTTGACTCTGGCTTCATCCAGACATCGGTGGTGATTTTACTATAAATGGGTTTTGCTTTAGCCAGTGACATCGGTTTGGGTAACAAGCCGCATTGAATCCAATAAAAATCAGGATTGCCTGTTGGCACTTTCTTTCCCCAAACCCCTTTGCCAATAGGGCAACTTTGTTCAAGGACCGGCAACTGTTTGTCACTGGCTTGCGTAGCCTGACAAAGAAACTCGTCCGCTAAAGCGGGAGGAGAAAGCTGGGCACATATTAGTAGCACACCTAGGCTAAGGCTTGATTGGATAAGACGAAATGGGTGTGGTGCCTTCTTCATTTCCATGCGCTTCACTCTAAACTAATGGATAAAATCATATGGCGTCAGAGCGCCAAAAAATGGTGAACATACTTAAACATAAAGAACAACAAGCAAAAAAAGAGCCGGAAATTCATCCGGCTCTTAGTTTAGGAAGGAATTAGGTGAATTAACAACCCTGAATAACGCGATTCTTAACCTTTGTACAGCTTAGGGTTAAAGACATCTCGTAACCAGTCACCGAGCAGGTTAATAACCAACACCAGTGTAACCAATACAACACCAGGGAAAGCAGTGATCCACCAAGCGCCGGAGAAAATGTAGTTAAAGCCAATACTGATTAACGCACCAAGCGAAGGCTGATCGACAGGTAACCCCAAACCAAGGAAAGAGAGTGCCGCTTCTGACATGATTGCGTTCGCTACCTGTACCGTCGAGATAACCAAGATTGGTGATAGACAGTTCGGCAGGATGTGACGGAACATGATGCGTGGCGCTTTAAAGCCCATCACGCGCGCCGCTTCTACGTATTCCTTTTTCTTCTCAGCCAGTACCGATGCTCGAATCGTACGCGCATATTGTGGCCACTCCGCAACACCGATGATGACCACCAGCATCACCACGGCATATTGACTGTAAAAGTCACTACCAAAACTGGCTTTAAATATCGCTGAAACAATAATCGCCACCATCATGGTCGAAAACGATAGCTGAACATCAGCAAAACGCATCAAGAAACTGTCGATACGTCCACCAAAGTAACCTGCAGACAGACCAATGATGATGCCGAGGATCAACTGCAAGCCAACGGCAAGAAAGCCAATCGTCAGTGACAAACGCGAGCCATAAAGAATGGTAGATAAAATATCGCGGCCCTGCTCATCCGTACCGAGCACAAAACGTTCGTCCCCTTCTGCCATCCAAGATGGCGGCAGTTCTGAATCCATGATGTCGATAGACGTTAAGTCATACGGATCCGTTGGTGACAAAATAGGCGCAGCAAGAGCCAAAACTAAAAACATCAAAAATATCGTAAAACTCGCCATCGCGACTTTGTCGCGCTTGAAGTAATACAGAAAATCTGATTGTTTAAAACGCTGCCAAGCTGAAGGAGCGGCTTCAGGCGCAGAGACTGGATTTGATAGGCTCATGATTAAGCTCCTTTTCCTGTTAGATTCACGGTTGGATTGATGATGCCGTACAGCAAGTCAACGATGGTATTGGTTACCACGAAGATCAAACCAACAAAGATGACGTAGGCTGTGATTAACGGTGTATCAACACGGTTAATTGCCTCAAGGAAAAGGAACCCGGTACCCGGCCATTGGAATACGGTTTCAGTCAGAATGGTGTAGGCCACCATAGTACCGATTTGTACACCACCTACCGTCAGAACTGGTAGCATGGTATTTTTTAGAGCGTGTTGGTAGTAAATCTTTTGTAAGTTCAGGCCTTTTGCTTTAGCAAACTTAATGTACTCTGAGCTCAACACTTCTAGCATTTCGGAGCGAACAAGACGAATAAACAGCGGTAGCATGATAGAAGCGAGTGCGATACACGGCAGGATCAGGTGCTTAATACCATCAATGGTAAAGAAACCCGACTCCCAACCAAGCAGATTGGAGGTTTCACCTCGCCCATAGGACGGCAGCCAACCGAGTTCGATGGAGAATACATACATCAACATAATGGCGGTCAGAAATACGGGGATCGAAATCCCGACACTACTCATGGCCATAACAAATTTGGTAAAGATACTTTTTGGGTGTATGGCAGAATAAACCCCGAGTGTATAGAGAAGACAATAATGATCAGTGTCGCTCCAAAAACCAACTCTAGCGTTGCTACCAGCTTATCGAGAATCACCTCAACCGCTGGTCGCTTGAAAAAGTAAGATGTACCTAAATCACCTTGCAGTGCATTACCGACAAAGCGAGTGTACTTTGTGATAAAGGGATCGTTCAGGCCCAGCTCATCACGCAGCGCTTGACGCTCCGACTCTGAAACCGATTGACCTACAAGCTCACGCAGCGGATCACCCAGGTTATCCTGAATGGAAAACGCCACCAAACTGATCACAAACATCACTATCAGTGCCTGAAACAGGCGCTTGACCAGAAACGAAAACATTCCTTGCCCCTTAACTATCCATAAGTCTCTATAAATAAGAGAGAAAATTCAGTCTTTAAACCAGCTCAATCCGACTGAAATAAAACTGAGCCAAGATTGAGCCTCATACACGTTGATGTGTTACGAGGCTCACCAAGGGAGACGCTGTCCCCCTCTAACGACTTAACGACAAAGGGTGATTACTCAACCACTAGATCACCGAAGTAAGGCATAACCATTGGGTTAACGATGTCTGCGGCTTTCACGTTAGACTTCGCGCCCCATGCTTCACTTTGCCAGTGTAGCGGTACAAATGCTGCGTCGTTGTATAACGTTGCTTCGACGCCTTTTAGCATTTCAGCACGTTTCGCAGGATCGGTTTCTACGTTTGCCGCTTCCACTACTTTGTCCATTTCTGGGTTTGAGTAGTGACCACAGTTGTACTGACCGCGACCCGTTTCTTCGTTGCGAGTCATAGTGAGGAACTCACTGAAGTTTGCTGAATCTTCCGTATCTGAGTGCCAACCAATCATCAACATATCCGCCGCACACTTGTCGAACTCTGGCCAGTATTGCGCTTTAGGCATGGTTTTCAGATCAACCTTGATACCGATCTTAGATAGCATCGCAGCCGCAGCTTGAGCCACTTTTGCGTCATTCACGTAACGGTTATTTGGCGCAATCATGGTAAGTGTCAGGCCATCTTCATAGCCTGCTTCTTTCATTAGCTCTTTGGCTTTTTTCAGATCGTAGCGAGGAACGAGCGCGTCATTGTGACCAACATAACCAGCTGGGCTTTGCTGACCTGCAGCCGTCGCGAAGCCTTTCATGATTTTCTTCACGATGCCTTCGTTATTGATCGCATAAACGATCGCCTGGCGAACGCGAACATCTTTCAGCGCTTCATTGCTGTTTTGGTTCAATTGGAACGTGATGATACGCGTACCAGGTAGCGTCACCAAATCGATGCCATCTGCGTCTTTCACGCGTTGGTGATCGTTTGGTGCCACAGGGTGAATCATATCAACACCACCAGAAAGCAGCGCTGCTACACGGGTTGCATCTTCTTTGATAGGCACTAGAGTCAACTTGTCTACATTACCTTTTGATTCTTTATCCCAGTAGTCTTTAAAACGTTCAAATTCTACTTTTACACCCTGCTCACGTGATGTAACGATAAATGGACCAGTACCAGATACGTGTGTTGAGGCGAAGGAGTTACCGTGTTTGACCACCTCAGATTTGTCTTTACCATCTTCTGTTTTTCCCGTGTAAAACTTGCTGTCCATTGGGAAGATGTAAGTGGCCGTTTGCAGTACCAATGGGTATGGGTTTTTCGTCACTAAGTCGAACGAGTAGTCGTCGACTTTGACGATTTTTTCATACGGTTCAAAGATGGATTTAAAGTCTGGAGAGTTCTGTAGACGATCAAACGTCCACACGACATCGTCCGTTGTTAATGTATTGCCTGAATGGAATTTAACACCCTCGCGCAGTTTGAAGCGGACGGTTTTGTCGTCAATACGTTCCCAACTTTCTGCTAAACGAGGTTCAAAATCCATTTCTTGAGTAAAACGAACCAATGGGTCAAATACCATGTGTGACATTTGCAACGTACCGCCAGACAACTGCTCGTGTGGGTCAAGAGATACCGGGTCAGCTGCATAGCCAACTTTAATATCAGCTGCTAATGCGTTAAAGCTTAAACCCGCTGCGATTAGCGCCACTGCTAATTTGCTTTTCATGGTTTTCATTTGCATAACTCCTTCATGCTGGGATCGAGTCCCTTATTGTTGTGTTTGCGTCTGTTAAGGCTAAAAATCAGCCAAGCGAAATACTTGGTTTATGCCGTTTTGATGTCTTCTCTCAAGCCAGTAAATTCTGGCATCAAGGAAATCAGTTTTTTGCTGTACTCGTGTTGAGGGGCGGTAAAGAGCTGCTCGGTCGGTGCGACTTCGAGTAGAGTCCCCATCTGCATGACCCCCACACGATCACACATTTGACGAATCACGGGTAAATCGTGACTGATAAACAACATCGTTAAGTTCAGTTCACTTTGCAGATCTTTCAGCAAATTAAGAATTTGTGCCTGTACCGAGACGTCCAACGCAGACGTCGGTTCATCACAAATCAGAAGTCGAGGACGAGTCGCCAATGCCCTAGCGATAGAAATACGCTGGCGCTGACCACCCGAGAATTCATGTGGGTATTTCAAGCCAGCCATACGCCCCAGCCCCACGTGATCAAGCAAGTCATTCACGATCTGACGTGTCTCTGATTCGTTTTTGGTTAATTTATGGAAACGGATCGGTTCAGCAATGATGTCCGCGACTTTCATACGCGGATTCATTGACGTATAAGGGTTTTGGAACACCATCTGCATTTGACGACGAACCGGGCGACGTTCTTTTTCTGATTTCATTGCCGTCAGGTCAAGGCCTTCAAATTTCACTTGGCCTGAGTTTGGTTCATACAGCCCTGCAATAACGCGTGCTATGGTCGATTTACCGGAACCAGATTCGCCAACCAAGCCAAACGTCTCCCCTTCGTGAACTTCAAAGCTGACGTTGTTCGAGGCTTGCACATACTCACGGCGACTTTCAAACAAAGAATCTTTAGTGACAAAGCGTAAGTTAACGTTTTTTACATCCAACAGAGGGCCTGTATACTCACGCTCATCTTGGCTTTGGCCTAGCCAGTGGTTCTTGATATCGATCGGCGCCATTTCGGCCGCTTCTTCGATGTAACTCACTAGAGGGAAGCGATCCAACTTCATGTCTGAGCGCGGTACGGCTGAAATCAAGCTGCGAGTATAAGAGTGATCAGGGTTGCCCAGAACTTTCGCCGTCGGACCAAACTCAACCAGGTCACCTCGGTACATAACCGCGACTCTGTCAGTGACATTCGAGACCACGCCCATGTCGTGTGTCACCAACATACATCCTACGTTTTTCTTGATACACAGTTCACGAATCAAGCCTAAGATTTGGTCCTGAATAGAAACATCCAATGCGGTAGTTGGTTCATCAGCAATGATAAGATCTGGCTCACCAGCAAGTGCGATGGCAATGACCACGCGTTGACGCATACCACCAGAGAATTGGTGCGGGTATTGCTTGAGACGATTTTCAGGTTGAGGAATACCAACCTGTTGCATCAGAGAAAGCGCACGCTGATAAGCCTCTTCATCAGAAACTTTCATATTGGCATGAATGGTTTCTTTCAGTTGCTGCTCAACCGTAAATAATGGGTTAAGAGAGGTCATTGGGTCTTGGAAAATAAAACCTATCTTCGAACCGCGCACCTTACGCATCGCTTCTGGAGACAAACCAGAAATTTTTTCTCCATCCAAGAAAACATCACCGCTGGCCACGTGACCCGGAGGGCTTAGCAAATCTATAACAGCGTTACCAACGGTGGACTTTCCCGCCCCTGATTCGCCAACAACACCCACAATTTCGCCACGATCAATATGAAACGAGAGCGATTTCACGGCGGCGTGTATGCCGTGACGGGATGGATATTCAATGCGAAGGTTTTTCACTTCTAATAGTGACATTTCAGACCTCTACTGCCTTGTCTGTGGTATCGAATCGTGCCGCAGCACCATTCATCACCCGAATGAATCCGTTCAAATTCAGAATAATAATCTGAAAACAAAATGCGGTAACAATGTGGCAAAAATAACACAAAAAAGCAACAATTAAAGTATAATCCGCCGGGAAAACCTCTTACAGACGCACAAAAAGCGAATAAAAATGCATTAACAAGTATTTATCCACTCGAATGTCACGCTATTTTTGTGCGTCATGCACCAATAAAAGCAGAAAAATGCTCCAAAATTAAACGATTCATCACTATTAATGACAACACTCTATTCATACGCGATTTTTAACATCTACAAAACAAAGTTTTGAATGTAATGCAATACATAAAGATAATGCTCCACTCACAAACTAGTCTATGAATATAAAAAACCACAGCCAACCCGAGGTCGATAAAGCCAAAACGTGAACCGTTCAACAAAATAGAACAAATACTCATCCCTATTATAGAGCAGCGTTATTTTTGCAATTTATTCATCCGTAAAAATCGCAAATTTCACTATCAACCCCGCTGTTTTGCGCTTTCCACTTAGATGCAGAGTCCAATACCGGCTTTAGGGTGTCATTTCAGCCCAAATCATAGATAATTGGTTCTATAAACGAACGATAGATGGTAGGAACCCCAGTGCTTAAAGCGATTTTTTTTGATATGGACGAGACGTTATGCGGTACTTCACAGGCCGACAAAGTTGCAGGGCAACAGTTTGCAGATTGGATCCAAGCAACCTACCCAGCACTCACCGCACCAGATGCGTTCTTACACCGTTACCTACAAGGTGTGTACAAAAATCTTAACGCAGAGTTTCCCCAACTGGTGGCCTTACTTCCGGATGAAAACGCTTTTCGCTGTGGCTTAATTCAAACGATTTTGGCTGAACACGGTATCGATATCAATGCTGAACACGCACAGCAAGCACAGAACTATTTTGACGCGGCACGCATGAGTGCGTTTACTTTTTTCCCCGGTGTCAAAGAGATGCTCGCCGATCTGCGTCAACACTACACTCTGGTAGTGATCACAAATGGTCCCGTCTTTTCTCAACACCCAAAACTGGCAGCAACCAAGATGAGCGATTGGGTCGATCATATTATTGTCGGTGGGGAAGAGCCTGAAGAAAAACCGGCAGCAAGTATCTTTGAAAAAGCGCTGAGCTTAGCGGATGTCACTCCAGAAGAAGCCTTACACATTGGAGACTCACTCACAGCAGATATCGCGGGTGCAAACAATATGGGTATTTTGAGCGTTTGGGTAAACCCAACCGCGACTAACAATCCAACCGATATCAAACCAGATTACGAAGTGAGAGACACTCTCGAGTTGAAAGAAATCCTTAAAACGCTAGCAGAGTAAGCGGAATTTAAGGTCCTAGGGTCCTAGGGTCCTAGAAGGGATTATTGATGGTGCGGATATAATCTCAAAATGACGGATTACGGATTACGGATTACGGATTACGGATTACGGATTACGGATTAC
Source organism: Vibrio mytili (assembly GCF_000830505.1). Taxonomy (GTDB): domain Bacteria; phylum Pseudomonadota; class Gammaproteobacteria; order Enterobacterales; family Vibrionaceae; genus Vibrio; species Vibrio mytili. Next base: position 14,260 of record NZ_JXOK01000051.1, read on the forward strand.
GGATTATTTTCGACCGATCCAACTCAATATCAAATACTTCTGTATTCTGTAATAAGTATTCCAAAACAACACATATAAAGATCACGTTTCACACTGTGCTTCCAGCACACTCGCCTAGGACCTTTAAACGCAAAAAAGCCCCGACATTTCTGTCGAGGCTTTAAATGGTGGTCGGTGAAGAGCCAGAACTTGAACATCAGGCGAACCCTCGACCCTCTCTGGTCCGCTATATGTAAAAGAATGAGATGCGCTACCAAGCTGCACCTTTCACCAATTTCAGATGTAAAAAAACCTCACCATTTCTGATGAGGTTTCTTAATAGTGGTCGGTGAAGAGGGATTCGAACCCCCGACCCTCTGGTCCCAAACCAGATGCGCTACCAAGCTGCGCTATTCACCGATCGTGTATTCTTTAAAGAAAGAATGGGGTGGCTAACGAGACTTGAACTCGCGACAACCGGAATCACAATCCGGGGCTCTACCAACTGAGCTATAGCCACCATCAAATTGTCATGTTTACCGCTTAATAATAAGCCATAAACCAATAATAGTGGTCGGTGAAGAGGGATTCGAACCCCCGACCCTCTGGTCCCAAACCAGATGCGCTACCAAGCTGCGCTATTCACCGACTAAGTTTTATCCTGACTTAAATCAAGATAGGAAGCAATGCTACCTTGTTCTCTCTAAAAAAGAAAGAATGGGGTGGCTAACGAGACTTGAACTCGCGACAACCGGAATCACAATCCGGGGCTCTACCAACTGAGCTATAGCCACCACTGATTTTACCGACTAGATCCCTCCGGGAATAATGGCGCGCCCGAAAGGATTCGAACCTTCGACCTTTGGCTCCGGAGGCCAACGCTCTATCCAGCTGAGCTACGGGCGCATGCCCTATCGGCGGAGTGGAATAATACGGATATCACACTATGCCGTCTAGTGTTTTTTTAACTTTTTTTATCGTTTGGTCTCTTTTTCGACAGTTATCTGCCTTTAAACTGAAGGTTAGATGTGATTCACGCCCTGTCATGGATAACTTGTTGTTTATTGCAACAAGTTCTCGGGATATAATCACTCATTATTTACATTGATTTAACAGCTGCAACTAGGTTGTCTAATCATTCTATGCCATGGAGACACTTATAACCTTGTTCTCCACTCGGCACTAATACTCTAACTATATAAATAGGTAAGTCACTTACCTCGGGAATGTGAAGTGGGTTTAATGGATATGTCTCGACAAATGATTAGCGTTTTGTTCGCTGCCTTAACGTTTTCTTCGGCAGCGCTAGCTTCCGGCATCAGCCAAACTGATTACGATGCGATTGCAGAGCGCATCAAACCTGTCGGTGATGTGTACCTAGCAGGTGCCGAGCCAGTTAAAGAAGAGCCGACGGGGCCACGTGATGGCGCGGCAGTTTACGGTACGTTCTGTATTGCGTGTCACGCTTCTGGTGTGAGTGGTGCACCTAAGGTTGGCAACGCCGATGACTGGGCGCCTCGTATCGCTCAAGGTAAAGATGTCTTGCTCAAGCATGCACTTGAAGGCTTTAACGCAATGCCAGCGAAAGGGACATGTATGGATTGTTCTGATGATGAGATAGCTGCAGCCATCGACCATATGACTGAAGGCCTATAAACGGCGAGCTTTATTATTAAAGTCCCTATTTGAACAACAAGTAGGCTTGCTAATGATGAGTAAGCCTACTTGTTGTTACTTACTAAACAGGTTGTTACTTCTTAAACATGGCACGAAGGTTAGCAATGTGAGCTTGCCCTTTCGCCATGCGCTCTTCTTGCGTAACGGGCTTTTTGTTCACTTCCCACTCAACATCATCAAAAGGTAACTCATCAAGAAAACGGCTTTGGGTCGGTTTGATTAGCTCACCAAACTGTCGACGTTCTTTACACATCGTAAAGGTCAACTCCCGTTGAGCTCGTGTTATACCTACGTACATCAAGCGACGCTCTTCTTCGACGTTATCTTCATCAATGCTTGTTTGGTGTGGCAATATCCCTTCTTCCGATCCAATCAGGTAGACATAAGGAAATTCCAAACCTTTCGATGCGTGCAAAGTCATGAGTTGAACAGCATCGCTGTCCTCATCTTCTTCGCCACGCTCCATCATGTCGCGCAAAGTTAGGCGCTGAACCACTTCTTTCAAAGTTTTTTCTTCTTGATCATAATTATCGCCTTCCAAATCAGCGACTATCCAAGAATACAGATCAGACACATTCTTCATACGCATTTCGGCCGCTTTGGGACTCGTCGACGTTTCATATAACCAGTCTTCGTAGTTGATATCCCGAACCAACGAGCGGACCGCCGTTACGGTATCGCCGCGTTCCGCTTGATCAGCAATCGCGACTAACCATTGCGTAAAACGACGCAGATTTTCTAATCCTCGCCCAGTTAAGTGCTGCTCTAACCCAATCTCAAAGCTCGCTTCAAATAAGCTTTTGCCTCGCATATTGGCGTAACTACCCAACTTCTCTAATGTAACCGGGCCAATTTCACGTCGTGGCGTATTGACGATGCGCAAAAATGCATTGTCGTCATCTGGATTAACCAGTACTCGAAGATACGCCATGATGTCTTTGATTTCAGCACGTGCAAAAAAGGAAGTGCCTCCAGATATTTTATAAGGCACGCGGTTTTGCATTAAGGACTTTTCAATCAAACGAGACTGATGGTTACCACGATATAAAATCGCATAAGATCGGTAGTCAGTGCGGTTCAGAAATTTGTGCGCGATCAATTCACCGGTAATTCGCTCGGCTTCATGTTCTTCATTCTTCGCCAACAGTACTTTCAGCTTCTCACCATCCGGGATTTCAGAGAATAGTGACTTCTCATACACATGTGGGTTGTTGGCTATCAATATGTTTGCCGCACGAAGAATACGGCTTGTCGAACGATAATTCTGTTCAAGTTTAATTAAACGCAGATTTGGATAATCTTCTCCAAGCAATACTAAGTTCTGTGGTTTGGCGCCGCGCCATGAGTAGATAGATTGGTCATCATCACCAACCACCGTCAAACGACCTCGTTCCCCCACGAGCAGTTTGACTAACTCGTATTGACTGGTGTTGGTGTCTTGGTATTCATCCACTAATAGATAACGAATTCGACTCTGCCAACGCTGCCTTACCTCTTCGTTGGTACGCAGCAACAATACGGGCATGAGAATGAGGTCATCAAAGTCGAGCGCGTTGTAAGCTTTCATCTGCTTTTGGTACATGTCGAAACAGAAAGCAAATAGCTGTTGCTGCTCACCTTGTGCTCGCGCTTTCGCTTGCTCTGGGGTCAACATGTCATTTTTCCAATTGGAGATACAACTAAGCAGTTGGCGTAACAGATCTTTATCACCATCAAGCTGCTTTTCGGTTAACTCTTTCAACAGCGCCAGTTGGTCCTGATCATCAAATAGAGAGAACCCCGCTTTCAACCCAAGCTGTTTGTACTCTCGCTTGATGATATTTAACCCCAATGTATGGAAGGTCGACACCATCAAACCTTTAGATTCTGCTTTGCCCAACGTTTGTCCAACACGCTCTTTCATTTCACGTGCCGCTTTATTGGTAAACGTTACCGCAGCGATATTACGAGCTTTGTAGCCACATTGCTGAACCAAATAAGCGATTTTATTGGTAATCACACGTGTTTTGCCTGAGCCAGCCCCCGCCAACACTAGACAAGGACCTGATACGTATTTTACGGCTTCATCTTGATTGGGGTTCAGCTTCATAAAAGTTCTCTGCAGATGAAAAATATGCTGCCTATGATAAAGGGGTGGCCTAATGAATGCTACGGTGTTTTTAGCGGTATATTTTAGGCAGACAATAAAAACATTTTGTTGCACATCAACCTATATCTTAAGTTATAATGAATGAACGTTCATTCATTTGAGGTGGAATTATGAGCACTCCCCCTACCGGGGATAAACGGGAACAGATCCTCACAGCTACGGAAAAGCTCATTGCTGAATCAGGTTTTCAAGGCCTTTCGATGCAAAAGCTCGCCAATGAGGCTGGGGTCGCAACAGGGACAATCTACCGTTATTTCACAGACAAAGAGATCCTTCTAGAGGAAGTGCGTCTTCATGTTGCCAAACGAGTCGCCACTGCTATGCAAGCTGGTGTTAGTGATGAAATGCCCTTGAAAGAGCGTTATAGAACCATGTGGCTTAATGTCTGGCACTTTACAGCTTCAAACTTATGCACCATCAGTAATCGAGCTCAGTATCAATCTTTACCCCGGGCCGAAACTATCGAAACACAGAAAATCGAACGACAATTGTTTGCTCAAGTCGATCGTTTTTTTGACCAAGGGAAAGAACAAAACATTTTTAAACCTCTCGACAATGATGTCCTTGCTGGATTGAGTTTTGAAGCATGTTCAGCATTGGCTAGAAGACACGCATTTGGATTTTACCACCTGGATGATGACGCCTTAGAGGCTGCCATTGAGGCCAGTTGGGATGCAATTATTAAACACTAATTTGGAGTTCTTAATAGAATGAAAAAGTGGACTTTTTTCATGTTACTTATCGCCGTTCTTTTGTTCGGCAGCGTGATAGGTTTCAATCTCTTTAAGCAACAGAAGATTGCTGAATACATGGCAAACCGCCCAGAGCCTGAATTCCCTGTGACCGTTACGGAAGTACAAGCGGTTGATTGGGTACCAGTCATAGAAGCAATCGGCTTCATCGAACCAAACCAAGGGGTTACTGTTGCCAATGAAACCACCGGTGTTATCGACAACATCGCTTTCGAATCTGGCGCACAAGTTAAAGCTGGCCAACCTCTCGTTTTGCTTGATTCTGATGTCGAAAAAGCAAATTTGAAGAGCTCACAAGCGAGGCTCCCAGCAGCTGCAGCAAAATACAAACGCTATCAAGGGTTATTCAAGAAAGGCTCTATTTCTAAAGAAGCGTATGATGAAGCAGAAGCGAACTACTTCTCTTTACAAGCAGATATTGAAAGCTTGAAAGCAACCATCGACCGACGTGCAATTAAAGCGCCGTTTGATGGCGTAGTAGGTATCCGTAATGTTTATCTAGGTCAGTATTTACAGGCGGGTACTGATATTGTTCGCCTTGAAGATACAAGCGTGATGCGCTTGCGCTTTACTGTACCGCAAACAGATATTTCTCGTATCAATATTGACCAAGAAGTGGATATTTTTGTTGATGCTTACCCAGATCAGCCTTTCAAAGGATCTATTTCCGCCATTGAGCCTGCGGTTAATGTACAAAGTGGTTTAATCCAGGTTCAGGCCGATATTCCGAATAGTGATGGCAAACTGCGTAGCGGTATGTTCGCACGTGCAAACATCATTCTGCCTAAATTAGAAAACCAGGTAACTCTACCTCAAACTGCGATCACGTTTACGCTATACGGCGACAATGTTTATATCGTAACGGAAGAAGATGGTGAGAAACGCGTTAAACAGCATGTGGTGAAAGTAGGCGAACGCTCTAAAGATATCGCCCACATTCTCGAAGGCGTGAAGCCAGGGGATATTGTGGTGACATCCGGGCAAGTTCGTTTAAGCAACCACGCGAAAGTGAGCATTGTTGAAAGCGATGCAACAACCCCACCTGCTGAAACACCAATGCTTTAAGCTGGAGGCATCATGCGCTTTACAGATGTTTTTATAAAACGTCCAGTTTTGGCGGTATCGATCAGCTTTTTGATTGCATTGCTTGGTTTGCAAGCCGTGTTCAAAATGCAAGTTCGTGAATACCCTGAAATGACCAATACGGTGGTTACCGTCTCCACCAGTTACTACGGTGCAAGTGCCAACTTGATCCAAGGCTTTATTACACAGCCATTGGAGCAAGCCGTTGCTCAAGCCGATAATATTGACTATATGACCTCGCAATCGGTGTTAGGTAGTTCAACGATTACCGTCAACATGAAGTTGAATACCGACCCGAACGCAGCATTGGCTGATATCTTAGCGAAAACGAACTCGGTACGTTCCCAGCTGCCAAAAGAATCCGAAGACCCGACCGTAACGATGTCGACGGGCTCGACAACCGCCGTACTGTACATTGGTTTTACCAGTGACGAGTTATCTTCCAGCCAGATCACCGACTACCTTGAACGCGTAATTAACCCACAGTTGTTCACTGTAAACGGTGTCTCAAAAGTTGACCTTTATGGTGGTATGAAATACGCGCTGCGCGTATGGCTAGATCCAGCAAAAATGGGCGCTTTAAAGCTGACAGCAACGGACGTCATGAGCGTTCTAAATGCTAACAACTACCAATCCGCGACAGGCCAAGCCATTGGCGAGTTCGTACTCTATAATGGTAGTGCAGATACTCAGGTATCAAACGTTGCTGAACTTGAAGCATTGGTCGTGAAAACGGGTGAAGGGGACGTGGTTCGCTTAGGTGATATCGCTAAGGTAACTCTTGAGAAGAGTCACGACGTTTACCGTGCAAGTGCAAACGGCCAAGAAGCAGTAGTTGCAGCGATCAACGCTGCACCAAGTGCTAACCCAATCAACATCGCAGCCGATGTACTTGAACTGCTGCCTCAGCTTGAGCGCAACCTACCAAGCAACATTAAAATGAATGTGCTGTACGACTCCACTATTGCAATCAACGAATCTATTCACGAAGTTGTGAAAACCATTGTTGAAGCAGCTCTGATCGTACTTGTGGTGATCACTTTGTTCCTTGGTTCGTTCCGTGCGGTACTCATTCCCATCGTGACTATTCCACTTTCTTTGATTGGTGTGGCGATGGTTATGCAAGCGATGGGCTTTTCATGGAACTTAATGACTCTGCTGGCGATGGTACTTGCTATTGGTCTGGTGGTAGATGACGCGATCGTGGTGCTAGAAAACGTGGATCGGCACATCAAAGAAGGGGAGTCACCATTCCGCGCAGCAATCATTGGTACACGTGAAATTGCAGTACCGGTTATCGCAATGACATTAACCTTGGGGGCGGTATACGCGCCAATCGCACTGATGGGTGGTATCACTGGTTCATTGTTCAAGGAGTTTGCTTTAACGCTAGCGGGTTCGGTGTTTGTATCAGGCATCATCGCTTTAACACTATCACCAATGATGTGTTCAAAGATGTTGAAAGCCAACGAGCAACCAAACAAGTTTGAGCAAAAAGTACATCACATACTCGATGGAATGACTAACCGCTATGAGAAAATGCTCGCAGCGGTCATGGCTCACCGCCCAGTTGTCATTGCTTTTGCGATAATTGTGTTTGCGAGCTTACCAATGCTGTTCAAGTTTATTCCTAGCGAACTGGCTCCGTCTGAAGACAAAGGTGTCGTTGTACTGATGGGTACAGCACCGTCGAATGCTAACTTGGACTATATCCAAAATACCATGGATGACGTGAACAAGATTCTGTCTGATCAGCCAGAAGTGGAGTACGCGCAGGTATTTAACGGTATACCAAACTCAAACCAAGCATTTGGTCTAGCAACATTAAAACCATGGAGTGAACGAGAAGCGAGCCAATCCGAAGTGACTAAGCGTGTTGGTGGGCTAGTTTCAAGTGTTCCAGGTATGTCTGTCACTGCATTCCAAATGCCTGAACTACCTGGTGCAGGCTCAGGTCTGCCTGTTCAGTTTGTCATTACAACACCAAATAGCTTCGAGAGCTTATTTACCATTGCTAGTGATATTCTGACAGATGTTGCAAGTAGTCCGATGTTTGTCTATTCGGATCTGGATCTGAACTACGATTCAGCAACCATGAAGATCAAGATAGATAAAGATAAAGCAGGCGCTTATGGCGTGACCATGCAAGATATTGGTATCACTCTCAGCACCATGATGGCGGACGGTTATGTTAACCGTATCGATCTGAATGGCCGTTCATACGAAGTGATCCCACAAGTTGAACGTAAATGGCGTTTAAACCCAGAATCAATGAATAACTACTACGTACGTTCTGTTGATGGTAAAGCCGTACCACTGGGTAGCTTAATCACCATTGATGTCGTGGCAGAGCCGCGCTCTTTACCACACTTCAACCAGCTAAACTCAGCGACTGTGGGTGCGGTTCCATCGCCTGGTATTGCAATGGGTGATGCTATTAACTGGTTTGAAGATATCGCACAAAACAAACTACCCGCAGGCTACAACCACGATTACATGGGTGAGTCTCGTCAGTTTGTAACTGAAGGCAGTGCGTTATACGCAACATTTGGTCTTGCACTGGCGATCATCTTCCTGGTTCTAGCGATTCAGTTTGAGTCACTCCGCGACCCTATCGTCATTATGGTATCTGTACCGCTAGCAATATGTGGTGCCTTGATCGCGTTAGCATGGGGCACAGCTTCGATGAACATCTACTCGCAAGTTGGTTTGATCACGCTAGTCGGTTTGATTACCAAACACGGTATCTTGATTTGTGAAGTGGCTAAAGAAGAACAGTTACATAATAGTTTGGGTAAAACAGAAGCAGTAATGGAAGCAGCAAAAGTTCGACTTCGTCCAATTCTAATGACAACTGCAGCGATGATTGCAGGCCTAATACCACTGATGTATGCCACTGGTGCAGGGGCTGCACAGCGTTTCAGTATTGGTATTGTCATTGTTTCTGGTCTAGCTATCGGTACATTATTCACATTGTTTGTACTGCCAGTCATCTATAGTTACCTAGCTGAAAAGCATAAGCCTCTGCCAGTGTTTGTAGAAGACAAAGACCTGGAGAAGTTGGCGCGAGTTGATGAAGCGAGAGCGGCGCAACGAGGCCTTACTGACAACCATTAATCGCCTATAACTAAAAAGGCCACTTCGGTGGCCTTTTTTATTGCCTTATGTTTGCTGTACTTGTCTCGATTTTTTGCTCTCTAACTAGCGACTTTCCCGTATCAATTACTTAAAATGAGGACAAATCATAAGGAGTTTTCACCACTATGTTTGACCCAAAGAAATTAGAGCAAATCGCTAAACAAATTCACGAGTCAATGCCACAACCAGTAAAAGAGCTCGGTGCAGACGTTGACCAAAAAGTTCGACAAGTCATTCAAGGCCAGCTCAATAAACTTGATGTAGTAAGCCGAGAAGAGTTTGATGTTCAAACTCAGGTTCTGCTTCGCACTCGCCAGAAGCTCACTGAGATGGAACAGAAATTAGCCGAGCTAGAAGCCAAGTTAGCAGATAAGTAACCAGAAAACGCTTCCAAGTAGGGAAGCGTTTTTATTGAAATCAAACATAGACGCTATCGCTAATTCCATTGTCTATAAACGCAAAAAAGGCTTGGTCAACGGCGACCAAGCCTTTTTATTAGATGTTGTGTTTTGTATTTTAACCCCAGTCTGACTGAGGATTTTTAGTGCTTCAATACTGTAAAATTTAATATCGAAGAGGAAACACAGCGTTTACGTAAGCAAATGAGTATTTCCGGCAAAGAAATTAAGCTCTACAGCAAAGAAGCTTAGCCACCTACCGCGATACGCTTCATATCAGTCATGTATCCGCGAAGCTCTTCACCGATGTACTCTACAGGGTGATTACGGATTTTCTCATTCACTGCGATCAGCGTGGCGTTGTCAACTTGGTTTGATGTTTCACCCAAACCTTTACCGATAACATCTGTACCTACTGAAGGCATGAATTTCTCACGCAATAGTGGCGTTGCAACGTTGGCAAATAGGTAGTTGCCGTACTCTGCTGTATCCGAAATAACAACGTTCATTTCGTATAGGCGCTTACGTGCGATAGTGTTCGCGATAAGTGGTAGCTCATGTAGAGATTCGTAGTAAGCAGACTCATCAATAATGCCTGACGCCGTCATTGCTTCAAACGCAAGCTCAACGCCCGCACGAACCATAGCAATCATCAGAATACCGTTGTCGAAGTACTCTTGCTCAGAGATTTCAACGTCTGTTTCTGGGTAGTTTTCAAACGCAGTTTGACCTGTTTCTTCACGCCAACCTAGTAGGTTCACATCATCATTTGCCCAGTCAGCCATCATGGTGCTAGAGAACTCGCCTTCGATGATGTCATCCATGTGCTTGTTGTAAAGCGGGCGCATTAGCTCTTTTAGCTCTTCAGAAAGCTCAAAAGCTTTGATTTTAGCTGGGTTAGATAGGCGGTCCATCATGTGTGTAATGCCACCAAACTTCAGTGCTTCCGTGACAGTCTCCCAACCGTACTGAAGTAGCTTACCTGCATAACCAGGGTCAATGCCTTCCGCAACCATCTTTTCGTAACATACGATTGAACCAGCTTGTAACATACCACAAAGGATTGTTTGCTCACCCATTAGGTCTGATTTTACTTCCGCAACGAAAGAAGACTCCAAGCAGCCAGCACGGTGTCCCCCTGTCGCTGCAGCCCATGCTTTCGCGATATCCCAGCCTTCACCTTTTGGATCATTTTCAGGGTGAACAGCAATCAGTGTTGGAACACCAAAACCACGTTTGTATTCTTCACGAACTTCTGTACCAGGGCACTTAGGCGCTACCATCACAACCGTAAGGTCTTTACGGATCTGCATGCCTTCTTCAACAACGTTGAAACCGTGTGAATAACCTAGAGCTGCACCTTCTTTCATTAGTGGCATTACCGTCTCTACAACATTGGAGTGTTGTTTGTCAGGTGTAAGGTTTACAACGAGATCTGCTTGGGGAATTAACGTTTCGTAGCTACCTACTTCAAAACCGTTGTCTTTGGCATTTTTAAATGATTGACGCTGTTCATCGATAGCTGCTTGACGAAGTGCATACGCTACATCCAAACCAGAATCACGCATGTTAAGACCTTGGTTAAGGCCTTGAGCACCGCAACCAACGATGACTACCTTCTTGCCTTTTAGGTAATCTGCTTCTGAAGCAAATTCACTGCGATCCATAAAACGACAACGACCAAGTTGGTCCAATTGCTCACGCAAGTTTAGGGTATTGAAATAATTAGCCATCATGGCGCTCCTTTACTATTCTTCCTAAGAGGTCGGCACTTATCTTACCGAATACGTTCATACTAAAGCAGACAGACCATTGCTCAAAGTGATATATTCACAATTACTTATTGCACTTTTTGCAACATGGGAATTGCATCTTCAATGAACATTAAAAGCTTACAATTTTTTATTCACCTGTGTGACAGTAAAAGCTTTGTCAAAACCGCATCTGCGATGCACATCAGTCCGTCTGCGCTAAGTCGACAAATACAGAAATTAGAAGAAGAAACAAATCAGCACCTCTTTGTTCGCGATAACCGCAGTGTTGAATTAACGATTCAAGGTAAAAAACTTGTACCTGTTGCTCTCAAAATTTTAGGAGAGTGGCAGCAATACCAAAGCCATCTCAAAGGCACAGAAGGAGAGCTTAAAGGAGAAATTCGCTTCTTCTGTTCTGTGACCGCCAGTTACAGCCACCTTCCTGAACTCATTTCAGATTTCCGCTTACAGCACCCTTTCATTGAGTTCAAACTCTCTACTGGGGATCCTGCGCAAGCTATCGATAAGATTTTGGCCGATGAAGCTGATATTGCTATTTCAGCGATGCCTGAGCAACTGCCAACAAATATCGCCTTTGAGTTGATTAGTGAAGTACCACTTTCTGTTATCGCCCCCGTGGGGATAAGCACATTTGCTGAAGAACTACAAAAAGAAACTCCGGATTGGTCTGCAATTCCTTTTATTCTACCTGAAGCTGGGACCGCCAGAGAAAGAGCCGATATTTGGTTGAAGCAAATGAAAATTAAGCCCAATATTTACGCACAAACCTCAGGACACGAAGCGATTGTCAGCATGGTAGCGCTAGGTTGTGGTGTAGGAATTGCTCCAGACGTCGTAATTAACAACAGCCCGGTAAGAGAGAAAATAAACCGTTTAAAAGTCTTACCAATTAAACCATTCGAGTTAGGTGTCTGCTGTACCAAAAGTCAATTAAATAACCCATTAGTAAAAGCATTTTGGGAAGTAGCGGAGAGCAAATTCATAGCGCCCTGATCGGGCAGCTATACCTACCCTCAGGTAGTTTTTCTAACGAAAAATGCAAAAAAGCCCGCTCTTTGAGCGGGCTTTTTCAACTATTGTCTTCAGATTGTCTAAATCTAAAAACTGAAATTTAAAGCC
>NZ_JXOK01000052.1 GCF_000830505.1 Vibrio mytili
GCAACATTCCTAATGTTCATGGAGTACGCACGTAACGCAATGCGTATGGCGGCTCTGATGAAAATTCAGAACATCCAAGTCTACACGCACGACTCTATCGGTCTTGGCGAAGACGGTCCAACTCACCAACCGGTTGAGCAAATGGCTTCTCTACGTCTTACGCCAAATATGAGCACTTGGCGTCCATGTGACCAGGTTGAGTCTGCAGTGGCTTGGAAACTGGCTATCGAACGTAAAGATGCGCCAACCGCGCTTATCTTCTCTCGTCAGAACCTAGCACAACAAGAGCGTACCGCTGAGCAAGTTGCTGATATCGCAAAAGGGGCTTACATCCTGAAAGATTGCGAAGGCAAACCAGAGCTTATCCTGATTGCAACAGGCTCTGAAGTTGAGCTTGCAGTAGAAGCGGCTGCGCAGCTATCGGCAGAAGGTAAGAAAGTACGTGTTGTATCAATGCCATCAACCGATGCATTCGATAAGCAAGACGCCGCTTACCGTGAAGCAGTACTTCCGTCAGACGTTACAGCACGCATCGCTATCGAAGCAGGTATTGCAGACTTCTGGTACAAGTACGTTGCTTTGACGGCCGTATCATCGGTATGACAACCTTCGGTGAATCTGCCCCAGCAGGCGAACTATTCAAGATGTTTGGTTTCAC
>NZ_JXOK01000053.1 GCF_000830505.1 Vibrio mytili
ATTTTCAAACACCTAGCTCGGATGTCAAGCAACTCTGTACTCTGTATTCCAAAACCACAAACTCAGAACCCGAAGTTTTACACAAAACCATCAATGCGCTCCTCCGTATTCCGTAAGCGCAGCGTTCCGTGTTACAAAACCGCAAGCATCGATGCTCAAAAATAAACACCGAGCCTCGAGTATTACGCCTAGGACCTAGGATCCTAGCCACCTAGGACCTTCTTTTCTACCTAGATCCTTTTTTCTTTATTTCTTCTACAATCGCTTTCAATCCGTTTCCGCGAGAGGGACTCAGGTGAGCGACCAAACCTAACTGGTCAAAGTACTCGTCTATGTCGAATGCTTTGATTTGCTCCGCCGTTTTTCCGTTATACGCCGCCATCACAAGTGCAATTAGGCCACGTACGATGCGCGCATCAGAATCGGCACAGAAGTTCCAGACACCGTCTCTCTCCTGGCTGACTAACCAAACCAAGCTTTCACAACCGGAAACCGTTACTTGCTCAGATTTTAATTCATCTGGCATTGGCGGCAGTTTTTTTCCCCATTGAATGACCTGACGGTAGCGATCTTCCCAACCTTTAAATTGCTGCATAGTGGCAACAATATCGTCACTGGTGATTTCAGAACCGAATGGGGAAACAGGAAAATCCGTCATGGTGCTTTCTACTCTCTACAATCAATTATTTTTCTAGAATTCATTACTTTTTGTGTTTTTGAATCAGCTTTTCCACGATGCGTGAAACGGCCACGAAGCCGAATGTTGCTGTCACGACGGTTGCAGCACCAAACCCACTGGCACAGTCCATACGCTTTGGACCTTCAGCGGTGGATTTAACTCCACATACCGAACCATCCGCTTGTGGGTATTTCAACTGCTCGGTAGAGAACACACAATCGATGCCGAATTTACGCGCAGGATTCTGCGGAAAATTATGGTGACGACGCAACGTGTCTTTAATCTTTTTCGCCAACGGATCTTGAATCGTTTTGGTAAGGTCCGCCACCATGATTTGAGTCGGATCCACCTGACCACCCGCACCACCGGTGGTAATCACTTTGATTTTGTTACTGCGACAGTAAGCCAGCAGTGACGCTTTTGCTTTAACGCTATCGATCGCGTCCAACACATAATCGTACTCTTTACTTAGGTACTCGTGTTGATTATCCGGAGTGATAAAATCATCGATCAAATTGACTTTACACTCAGGGTTGATCAGCTTCACTCGCTCAGCCATCACTTCAATTTTGCTCTGGCCAACCGTACCTGACATGGCATGGATTTGACGATTAATATTAGTGACACAGACATCATCCATATCGATCAACGTCAACTCACCAATTCCGGTGCGAGCAAGCGCTTCTACCGCCCACGATCCTACACCGCCAATCCCAATCACACACACATGCGCAGCGCGAAGAATTTCAACTTCGCTATTACCATAAAGACGACGTGTGCCGCCGAAACGTTGATTGTAATTATCGGATGCCGGAGTATCGAGTTCGCGCATAGAAAAATCCAAATGAACGGTAGAAAAACAAAGAGTGCGATTTATACGCACTCTTTGAAGAAATGTCTAGGTAAGAGAGGAATCCTCTCCTATCAGACTATTATTGTATCTTTTCTGGCGACAAAGCCCAAGGGGCTTGCGTTGGCGTATTTTCTAGTCCGAGCTTCCAAACACGACCAAAATGTTTGTAATGACCAGCCTCATTCCCCGCTCTCGCACCAATACCATGATAAAGATCCAGGTGATTACGTTTTACCGCGCCGCCTGTATCCAACACAATCAGCATACGAAGTTGATGCACACCACTCCAGCTCCCATCCGCATTCAATAATGGCACTTCTGCCAAAATTGGCGTCCCCATAGGTAAAATAGAGCGATCACCCGCTACTGATGCCATTGGTAACAAAGGAATACCCGCCGACCCTGTTACAGGTGCGCCCGCTTTAGGAGCGAAAAAGACATAAGATGGGTTTTGTTCTAATAGCTCACGAACGGTGGCTTCGTCTTGTTTCGCGACCCAGTCCTTAATCGCTTTTAACGACATGTCTTCACGCGCAACTTCACCACGATCAATCAAGACACGACCAATACTCACGTACGCTTTGTTGTTTTTACCCGCGTAAGCAAAATATTCTAATGTATCGTCATCTTCATAATGAACATAGCCACTGCCCTGCACTTCCATCATGAAAGGATCTATCAGGTTAGGCGAATAACCTAATACTGGGGCTTTACCATTTAGAGCACCGTTGTATATTTCTGCGCGAGTTGGGCAATTAGAAGAACAGTTTGGCTTCCCATAAACCGGGTATTTAAACGTCTCATTTGGTCGGTGGCGTAACTCCATCACAGGCGAGAAATAGCCTGTAAATAAAACATTGCCTTGTTTATCTGCGCCCCCCAACTGCGCGGCTTTTATGCCATAAGCATCGAGCATCGCGGTATCACCACTTTGCTGGGCCCACTCATTTAATTTTCGGTAAAGCGGTTGATACATCCGAGCCATAGACGGTGACTTGATTATGACCTGTTCGGCTTGCTTATTAAATTCAGTAAAATCACGCGGTTTGTCTGACTTAACCACGTCGACTTTGTTTAGAATTTCAGAAAATTCACCATCGACGTACTGCTTCGCAAAATCGTTGGTGTCTTTGTCGCTGAGCGTTTGGTTGGTGTCGCTTTGCTGGGCGCAACCAAAAAGTAAACTCAAAGAAAGGATAGGGAGGAGTTTTTTTAACACGTGTCATTTCCGTAGTAAAAGATAGCGAAAGGATGGCAAACAAATACACACAAGGCAATTGAAAAGCAACGCTAAAGTGTTTCAATACTAAGCGAACGATTCGACTTGTTGCCATTTCAGACTCGCGGCGGATGGTACCAAAACCACATGCAACCAATTGTCCAGAAAATGTCTGGAAGCAAACTTTTATACTCAAGTGACTCAAGATGCGGATTCAGAGCTGCATCAACGAGTTTAGATCAAGATAAATTAACGGATTACTTTGGTAGAACGCTCTTGCAAATGGAAAACGGGCAAATAGTGAGCGTTCGCGTTTAGCTTCATTTCCGTATAATTTTCGTGATCAACAAAATCAAAGTGTCGTTCAGCATCCCCCACTCGATAAGAAAACGAGTCGCCATCGAACTTGAATGACGTTGCCACAAGTGAATCATTGACGCTCACACCACGTTCACTCAATACAATCACTTCTCGGGCATAAGGCGCTACGTTTTGCTCTACCCACTTTCCATAAATCATTGAGTTAGAGTTGGTTGGAGTGACATAGCGCGTAAACAAATCACTGTACAACATACAAACCACGACGGTACCAATGACTGCCAAAAGCATAAGAGAACGCTCAACCCACTTACGTAATGTGGTTTTTTTTGCTCCCAGAGAGGACGATATCATTGTGTCATTTCTGCCTATCATAAAAATGAAGGTCTATATTATAGCGCTAAAACCTTCCTTATTTTGACCTTAACTAAGCTTTCGAACAGATTTGTGCGGTCAACCTCTAGCTCTCTCGAAACGTCATATACTCAAACCAACAACTATCTTAATCAATTGTACCTTTTGGCAAAATTTCACCTTGCCATGAGATGAATAAAAAGACATTATTTAAGCATAAATAAACAATAGGAATGGCTGTAGTGAAAATTCGTAGTACCGCACTCGTAAAAGGATTCCGACAATCGACACCTTATGTGAATGCACACCGTGGCAAGGTCATGGTTATCATGCTTGGTGGCGAAGCGGTTGCCCATAGTAATTTTGGCAACATAATCAATGATATTGCTTTAATGCATAGTCTCGGCATTAAAGTTGTTGTTGTTTATGGTGCGCGTCCACAAATAAACCAGTTATTGGAAAGACAAAACCTGACTACGCCATACCATAAGAACATTCGAGTCACTGATGAAGAGTCGCTATCAGTAGTTATGCAAGCCGCCGGCCAAATGCAGCTTACGATCACTGCTCGCCTTTCCATGAGTCTGAACAATACGCCAATGGCAGGAACGGAACTGAGTGTCGTATCTGGTAACTATATTATTGCTCAACCTTTGGGCGTGGATGATGGCGTTGATTACTGCCATACAGGAAAAATTCGGCGCATTGATACGGATGCGATCAATCGTACGCTCGATCAAGGCTCCATCGTCCTATTAGGTCCAATTGCGAGTTCAGTCACCGGGGAGTGTTTCAACTTACTTTCTGAAGAAGTCGCCACACAACTCGCGATCAAGCTCGGTGCCGACAAGCTGATTGGCTTCTGTTCCGAGCAAGGGGTTATTGATGACAACGGCAATGCAGTTGCAGAACTTTTGCCTATCGAAGCTGAGCACGTCTTTAAAACACTCACCGAGAGAGCGGAAAAAAATGTCGAACACGATACGGGGACCTTACGCTTCTTGAAAGGCTCTATTGCTGCGTGTCGAGCCGGTGTCCCTCGAAGCCATCTGATCAGTTACAAGGTCGACGGTGCTTTGATTCAAGAACTTTTCTCTTTTGACGGTATTGGTACTCAAGTTGTCATGGCCAGTGCAGAACAAGTCCGTCATGCAGGCATTGATGATATTGGTGGTATCTTGGACTTAATCAGACCATTAGAAGAGCAAGGCATCTTAGTCAGGCGCTCACGTGAGCAACTCGAGCAAGAAATTGGCAAGTTCACTATTATCGAAAAAGATGGCTTAATCATTGGCTGTGCTGCGCTCTACCCATACCCTGAAGAACGCAAGGCCGAAATGGCATGCGTGGCCATTCACCCAGATTATCGAGATGGAAACCGTGGTTTGCTGTTGCTCAACTACATGAAACACCGCTCAAAATCAGACAATATTAGCCAGATTTTCGTACTGACCACGCATAGCTTGCATTGGTTTAGAGAGCAAGGTTTTTATGAGGTGGGCGTAGACTATCTACCAAGCGAAAAGCAAGGCCTGTACAACTTTCAGCGTAAATCAAAAATCCTAACGCTGGATTTATAACACTAATATTTATACTCAAGTAACTTCAAGATGCTTGAGTATATGTGCAGCTTGAACCTAAAAGGGCAAGCTGCGCAAAAAAACATCAAAGCTCAAACATTATATTGATATCTATCACACTTTTCCTTTGCAATATACATTCAACTGTCTATAATTTGCGCACCAACGGTTGATAATCAACCAGTTGAAATGGATCTAGGTGATGTGCATACACCTTCACCCTAAAATACTGAGTAATAAAACACTCGGTGTTTCACATCAAGGACAGCGGTTGATCTTACGTTAATTAAGCTGAGACGAGCACTGTTATGAAAACTGTAGTTTGCAATTCACTACAAAGCTTTTGGGATATGGCCGACAACGAGTTTTTAGAAGGCTTAAATGTTCACTGTGTATTCCCTGTTAATGATGCCATTCGCGAATTTATTCTAACGCGCCAGCAACAATATAAATTCCGCAGCATTTCCTTTACGAGCGTATTTACACAAAACACCTAAATAGAGACCGAGCCATAGCTCGGTCTTTTATTAATTGGTCAATCTATCCACCAATCCACTGGCTCGGGTAGTTTTGACTCTGATTCCTCGCTTAAGCACATTGAGCTCGGCATACAGCGACAAACGCTTCTTCGCACGAGTGATACCGGTGTAAATCAGCTCGCGGGTGAGTATCGGACTAAAGTCCGGTGGTAGGATCATCAGAGTGTAGTCGAACTCACTACCTTGTGATTTGTGAATGGTCATCGCGTAGGCCGTTTCATGCTCAGGAACTCGGCTTGGCAATACTGATTTTACGCTGCCATCAGGCAATTCAAAAAAGACTTTTAAGCGCGGATTCTCTTCGCTATCGTCGCGCATACAAATACCGATATCACCGTTATACAAACCTAAACCATGATCATTACGGGTGACCATGACTGGCCTGCCGTGATACCAAACTTCATCTTGTACCTGAATCAGCTTACGTGCGGCGAGCGCTTTCTCAATACGTTGATTTAACCCGGCCACACCAAAATCACCTTCGCGAATCGCGCACAACAATCGGCATTGGTTAAACGTATCGAGTACCGCTTTTGCTTTGTGAGTAACAGACTCCGGTTCCCCAGTATTTGGGTCGATGTTTTGTTGGCCGATACGCTGAAGGTAGTGACCATATTCCTTCACTAGCGTCTGAACCATATGATTGTAGTTTTGGCTGCTCAGCGCGAAATGTTCAATATCGGCAAACTCTCTCGCCCAAACATTATCAACACTAACCGCAGAACCTGAGTTAACCGCTTTGGCTAACTGACCAATCCCCGAACGTGCATCGAATCGGTAACTCTTTTGCAGCATACAAAGACTGTCAGCAATACTGGAGGTAACCAAGCTGTTCGAGCTATGCGTTAAAGTATCAAAGCCCGTTAGCTTTGCGACAGCAGCAGCCTGCTCTTTGCTGTAACCAAATGCATGGAAAGAACAGATATCGCCAAGCACCGCTCCCGCCTCTACCGAAGCAAGTTGATCTTTGTCTCCAAGTAAAATCAACCGGGCGTGTTTAGGTAACGCATCAACGACTTTGTACATCATGGGCAAATCAACCATGGATGCTTCATCGATGACTAAGATATCCAAATGTAGCGGGTTATGTTTGTTATGACGAAACTCCGCACTATTAGGAATTGCCCCCAACAAACGGTGCAAAGTACTCGATTCTGTTGGAATTTTCGCTTTTAACTCCGGAGAAACAGGCAGCTCTTGCACTGCTCTACCTATCGACTCGGTTAATCGTGCGGCCGCTTTGCCCGTTGGCGCCACCAGCTTAATGGTGAGGTTTTTCTCTTGTGTGGCCTGCTCAATTAAAGCGGCGAGCAATTTGGTTACCGTGGTTGTTTTGCCCGTTCCTGGTCCGCCAGAAATCACTGCAAACCGACGAGTTAACGCAACCGCAGCAGCGACTTTTTGCCAGTTTACACACGCTGAAAGTGGCACAAGCTCATCCAGTGACTGTAAATCCTGAACTTTACTCGCTTGACGTAAAACCGAGTCAATGGCGGGCCAATCCAACCTATCGCTCTCAACCACATCAAGATGATCACACACCAATTGCTGGCGCTGGACTTGGTTATTATTCCCTATCTCAGTCGCTTTAATTAATGCATTAAAAAGAAAGTGATACTGGCGCGCAAACAAATGGTTGAGTAGTTCAGATAACCGAGCAAATTCTTGCGGCGCTAAACTAACCGCAGCCCCCAATTGATGAAGCTTCTCTGCCAATGTAACTTCATAATGCCAATAGCGATGCAAGTACAAGCGTTCGCCATCAAACATCAATGGTAACGCTTCTCCTTGTTCGCCAACCAAAGGAGAGGAACGCAATACTTCAATCCAGTCAATACGTTGCAGATGTGTATTGAGTGCTAACGCTGACTCACCAAACAGCCCCAACTTGCTGGCGAAGTCGTTAGGCTGACCTTGCAAGTCATAAAGAGATAAACAGATATGGCCCTTACCAAGCTCACTACTGACTACGCCAGCGATAAACGCCAGCGCCTGACCATCGGGTTGTTGCTCGCTTGGTTCATGCTTGACTTGAGCATAAATAAAGCGTGCGAACTGGTAGTCAATCTGGCGTATCGTCCCCTTGCGCGCGAGCAAATTCAGTGCATCCATTAAGCTGGCTTGGTCAGATGAAAAATCATGAATTGTCGTCATTACAGTAACTCCATCTGCCCAGCTTGAGTAGAACGTGTATCCGGCGCTTGCCCATCGATCAGGCGGTCCATCTCTTGTAAAAACTCTAAAGTAGGTTTAGCGGAAAAAATGCCGTGATCGCTTTGCCCGTCCATACCACGTAAGAATAAGTAATACACACCACCAAAGTGTTGTTCATATTGATAATTAGCCAGTCGGCTGCGTAAAAAGCGATGCAGAGCCAGGGCATAGATTTGATACTGCAAGTCATACCGGTGATCAGCCATTGCAGACTTCAATGCTTCGCCATGATAATGCGTCACGTCGTCCCCAAGGTGATTCGACTTCCAGTCCAGCACGTAGTACTTACCTTGATGTTCAAACACCAAATCGATAAACCCTTTCAGCATGCCTTGTACGGTCTGAAATCCTAAGTCCCCCGCTTTGGCAGATAATGGATCATGTCTCTGAATCACGCGATTTAACGCGGGTGCAGATAAGACTTTAATCGGCAACAAAAACTCCATTTCAACCAACCGCTGCGGCGGTGCTTTTTGATTGAGCAGCAGAGACTTGCCATCCAATGGCGTAGCCAACACGGTGTCTATTAACTGCTGTAAAATTGGCAACCACTCTTCGTCTAATTGCTCACTCTCCATCAAGCTCAGAATAATTCGCGTATTCTCTTCCGTCATGGCTGATTGGGTAAACTCTATTTCCTCGAACAAACTGTGCAGGAATGTTCCCGGTCGCGCACCACGTGGAAAGGTAAAAATAGAACGCTCTGGTTCAACCAAGTCTGCTTCATCATGCTCTTCTGAAGAGTCAATATCGAAGCCAGTCATCTCAATGGTCGCGTCATGTTCTGCATGCTTGGAACCCTGCTTCACTAAGCCAGAGTAACTGGTGATGCGCCAATGTCTGTCGATTGGGTTTTGCAGCTCTTTCGCCGTCAGGTTCTGTATCTCTTCTTGAGGAGCAACGTAGGCCTCCTCAAGCGGCTTCGGCGGATCGGTTATTACGACACAACCAGGCACAATACTATCGAGATTATTTTGCTGCTGCTTTAGCCCCTGGTATAAATCGTCGATTCCGCCTTCTTGTCCATTTTGCACCAAATAACCAATTGCACTGCGATGTACTCCTGTTGGTTCTTTCGTCGAACGACCATTACGTAGTGGCGAAGCACCGATAAAACAAGCGTAAACTGCACGGGTTAATGCCACATAAATTAGACGGAGATCTTCAGCCAATCGCTCTTTGTCCGCTTGCTTCATCGAAGCGTCATTCCCGGTGATATCCAGTACGGTACGACCGCTAGCCTCATCATAATACTTAGCTTCGCTGGCCTCTCGATAGCTAAATACAAACGGCAAGAATACAAGGTCATACTCCAAACCTTTCGATTTGTGAATGGTGACGATCTGCACCAAATTACGTTCAGATTCCAAACGCTGAATCTGGTCATCACTGCCACCCAGACCATTTTGCGCATCGCTGATGGACTGTGCCAACCAACGCAGTAAACCGTGGTCACTGTCTAATTCATTACTGGCTTGCTGAAGCAATTCCCCTATGTGCATGAGATCGGTGAGGACTCGCTCACCGTTGTCACCTTGCGCGCTTGCGCCTTCTTCCAACAATCGTTCAGCAATATGACGCTTGCTTATCACCGCACGCAGCATAGGGAGTACACCACGTTGAACCCAAAGTTTGCGATATTCTTTAAACTCGTTGACGGCGTTTTCCCATGCGGTTTCATCGTTATTCAGTGCATCTAGGTTCGCGGCATCCAGCGCAAATAACTCAGACGCTAAACTCGCTCGCAAGGCCCGGTCATTTTCTGGCGTAAGGACCGCTTGTAGAAGACGCTGTAAATCTTGCGCAACTGAACTAGTGAAGACACTATCTCGGTTAGATAAGTACACACTGGCAATGCCTTGGTCTGCCAAAGCCTGCTTAATCATTCGGCCTTCACTACCGGTACGAACCAATACCGCAATGTCACCCGCTTGAACCGACTGTTGTTTTTCACCGTTCACCAGACTCGCCTGCCTTGCTTAGCATGGGTTAATATGGTTTGAATTTGGCTCGCGGTAGCCTCTGCCATTCGGCTTAAATACTCCCCTTTCGGCAATGGCTTATCGTCAGCGTCTTGCAACCAGTACGTCAATGCAGGTTGCTTTTGACCACCCATGGTCCAAATGCGTTTATCGGCGTTTGGACTGTAATTAACCGGTAAGAATGGAATGTCCGAATCATAGATAAATGGACTGTCTGGTAAATCAAAAACCTGATTCACTGCCCGAACCATATCCGCGCTGGAACGCCAGTTGGTACCGAGAGTGTAGTGGGCACTGACTTGGTTTCGCGCTTTAATATAGGTGAAAATGTCCGCGCCACGAAACCCATAGATCGCCTGTTTTGGGTCTCCAATCATGAACAAACCACATTCTGGGTTATTCAGATAAATACGGCTGAAGATGCTGTATTGCAACGGATCGGTATCTTGGAATTCGTCAATCATAGCAACGGGATACAAAGTGCGAATTCGCTCTGCCAGCAACCCGCTTTCATCGGTATCCATGGACGCTGAAAGTTGTGTCAACAAGTCATCGAACGACAGCCACTGCTTCTGGCTTTTTGCGTTGGCTAACATCACCCGGCAATGTTCAATCGCATGGGCAAGTAGCGGCGCTTTTAAACTGATGGGGTTGGCGAGAAAGGTTTCAATCGCAGCAAAAGCCGCATGCTGAGGCGCGGTACCTTTCGGTGTTTTTTCCTCAAGTACATTCTGAGCAAACTTCTCCAGTTTATCCGGATAGTCGTAGCCAGTGGTTTCCGTCGCGGCCCATCCATTCACAACCTCTAACCAAGTCGGCAAAGATTTTTTGGTGTAGCTACGTCTGTTAATATCGGAGTCTGAAATTAACGCCAGAAAATCATCTTGGCTTTCCCGCCATAGCGCTTTCAGCTCATCAATTCTTTTCAGGTTTTCAGCATGAAGATCCGCTAAGCTGCCTTGCATCGCAGGTACAGACAAGCTCAAAGGTGCGCCGGTTAAATAACGACCGATATCACCTAATAGTGCAGACGGAGAACCCCACAACTGACGAATCTCCCCGGCGAGATTAAAGGGTAACGGATAGAAGTTACGTCGCCAGTAATCCGCCACTACCTGAGCTTTTAGATGGCTTTCATCAGTGACAAATTCATTATTAAATCGACTGCCAGATTCAAAGGCATTTTGGGTCAGCATACGCTGACAGAAGCCATGGATCGTATACACTGCGGCTTCGTCCATTTGGCGTTCCGCTTGCAGTAGAATCTCAGCCGCTTGTTGGCGATCGTCTATTTCTTCAAGCAATGGCTGGATGACTGGATCAGCACTTTTTCCACGAGCAAAAGCAATGCGTGCATCATGAATCCTAGCTCGAATACGGTCACGCAGTTCCGCCGTCGCAGCTTCGGTAAACGTCACCACCAATATTTGGTCCACGGTCAAAGGGACACGATGTTTGGTTTCTGCACTGCCGTGCCCAAGCAAAAGGCGCAGGTATAATCCAGCGATCGTAAACGTTTTACCTGTACCAGCCGATGCCTCAATTAATCTTGCGCCATGCAAAGGAAACGTCATCGGCTTTAGAGGCGTTGGCTGAACTGTCTGCTGGGCGCATTGTGATTGCACCGTATTTTCTAATTCTTCACCTGACATGTGGACCATTGCTCTGAATCTCTCCGGCTTGTCGACTAATCAAATTGTGATCTATCGTAAAAATTCTTATTAATCTGTCTGTTAAGTATGAGTGTTTAAAGTTTTGTGGGATCTTTCTCACAGTTATCCGTCCGTTGTACCATTACTATCCCCGTCACGAGACAAGCCAAGCCTATTTAGGCGTGGCAACTCAAACGAATTAAGTAAAAGAATCATGGTCCCTCTGACCCTGTGGCCGTACAGCGAACGCCCTACACAAAATAATGATTTTCTGGCGGCCACCCTACTCTTCTAAGCTTTATTTTTCTTTTATATCTTCTGCGTCTTGCGCTGCTAAGCGAGCACCTTGCAGGACTAATGCCGTCAACAAGCGCACTTCTTCTGCTAGCTCATCATTCCACGCAGGCCAAATGCGCGAAATATAAGCATTATTGCCTTCGCCAGACGTCATGTAACCATCATTAAATGTATCGGCCATTTTCTTCAACGACTTCTCTTCATCATCCGCCCAATGACCACGACTAAAGCCTGCTTCTACACAAGCTAACGCAGTTTTAGGGAAGTAAGGTAAAGGCTTGGTCATGCCTTCAAAAAACAAACGAACTAACTCAGCTAGAAGCTGTTTCGCATACTGGGCATCGGCAATTTCTGGATAAATTAAATGCACAGCACCTTCTTTGCGGTCGTAACCAATCACATGCGTTTTCTTGGCACAACCCGACGCGGACATAGCCAGATGGTCAATCCAAGCGGAGAGGTAATCCTGCGCTCGAATTTTACCGCTTCGATAACGAATCAACCCGGATTGATAGCACTGAGTAAGCCAACCAGTCAGACGTACCTTCTTTTGCTCGCTCTCGTTATTTTCAAATGAGGAATCAAACACAGAATCAAAAGTCAGATCGATTTCTAAATCCTCTTGCGGAGCTCCAGATAAAAACGCCAACTTATCGACTAACTCTTCCGCTTGAACCCGGTTCGTTTCAAACTCAATATCGCCGAAGGCTCCCACAGGTAATTTCCCTTGTGCACGTTGCTCATGCATAAAGTGCTGGAGCACATCCGCTTTTTTTTCTGGTTGGGTTAGCGCGGTATCAAGTAAGGTATCTAACAGCTCATCACGCATTTGGTAGCTTTCCAAGCCGCCGAGTACGAATGGTTCATCGTCTTCCATAACAGGCAGTGGCGGCTCAAACACCACCTTTAATCGACGGTTAAAAAAGTATTGTACAGGTAGACGCCAAAAACGCTGGAGCTCAACCAAATCAAGCTCAATTGGAAACGTCGCGCCGAGTAGGTAATCATCCAGCGCTCGGTTAAAGTCACCGCGAATGTGACTCTGAGAGTGACTACTTTGGGTTAACGCAGCCGGAATCCACTCTTTCGCATAGCTGGCATTCACCCCTTGGAATGCACTGGGGCTAAATGGCACCATGGCGTGCGTAGTCACGATCGCTTGCAACAAGTTATCGCCGGACTCGTCCACAGGTGTATCTTTGTCACTGCTTAAACAGTAGTTTTGGTGACAATACTCCATCAACTCAGACACAAGTACCGATGGCACCCGTTCGGTATTGTCTTGAATAGAGCGACCGACGTAACTGATATACAAGGTTTGTTGCGCAGATAGCACGGCTTCTAAAAATAAGTAACGGTCATCATCTCGGCGAGAACGGTCCCCGGGTTTGGTTCTACCGGTCATCAAGTCAAAACCTTCTGGCGGCATTGAACGTGGATAAACACCATCGTTCATTCCCAGCAAACACACGGTTCTAAACGGGATCGAACGCATTGGCATCAAGGTACAAAAGTTCACTTGTCCAGCGAGGAAGCGTTGGCTAACGCGAGTACCAGACAATTTATCTTGCAAGTACTGGCGGATAATTGCAGGCGATAGCGCGTCATCAAACACGGCGTCCGCTAGCTGTTCTTTAAGTTGGCTGAGTGTGTCACGAATCGACTTCAGCGCCATTTCACCTTCTAACTCGACGGAGAAGAAGTCATCCAGCAGCGAAACGAGTGTTTCGCGCCAACCATCAATGGTTTCAACATGAGAAAGCTTGCTACGATATATACTGATTTGTTGGATAAAGTGCGCTAATTTCCCCGCAAGCTCTGCGCCCATACCTTGCACTTCGTTGTAGGGAGAGACACTGCATTGCTCGGTTTCAAACAGACCTGCCGAGTCTGGCATTGCATAACCCAATAACATGCGCTCAATCCCAAACTGCCAGGTATTTTGACGAGTTTCAGGCAATTCAAACTCACTACCAGTGTTAGCGTCTAGACCCCAACGAATACCGGACTCTTCAACCCATTGCTTAGCTTGTAAGAAATCATCTTCACTCAATTCAAAACGCTGCAAGATCGCCGGAGTTTCGAGCAGTTCAAGTAATTCTGATGCCAAACAACGCGTGTTAGGTAAGTTCACTAATTGCATGAACGCCGCAAGAATGGGGCTTTCTTGGTCCGCAGTTCGGTCCGAGATCGAATACGGGATAAAGCGCTCACCCGGTGCATTCCCAAAGACCGCCTGAATCGCAGGGCTGTAGGCATTGATGTCCGCGACCATGACGATAATATCGCGCGGTTTTAACGTTGGGTCGGCATCGAACATCGCTAAGAGCTGATCATGCAGCACTTCCACTTCGCGCATTGGGCTGTGACAAGCATGCACGCTTAATGATTTATCCGCCAAACTGACGATCTGTTTGTGGCGACTGTTGTCGATTTGCTCATCATCTTGATGCTCTTCGAGATTCAAAATATCCGCCTGCAATTGATGGAGCAGACTGTCACGTGCAACATCCACAAAGGCTTCAATCTCGTGGGATTCAAGCTGAGAAAGCAGATACATATTATCGCGCCCAAGTTTCCCCATCGACGCTAATAGACTGTTTCCGACGACGTCCGTGTGCAGTTCATCAACCACATTCTCTTCTAGTGAGCCTTTCAACTGTTCAGTTTCGCCCCGCACTTCGGAGTGATCATCCTGCCAAACCACATGCTGCCGGTGCTTAGCCGCCAAACGAGCCAGATACTTGCGGTCACGAACTTCACCCCAGTAGTAACGACAAGGGTTAGTGAACATCAAATGTACGTCGATGTGCTCACCAATGGCTTTAAGTGCGTCCATATAACGAGGTGGCAAAGAAGAAATACCAAACACAAACAGGCGCTTTGGCAAGTGGGTAACATTGCCGTTTAACTCTTGTAATGATTGAGTAGAATTTTCTAACGTGTCGATAAAATGTTCGTACAAATTGGCGCGGTGATAAGGCGACTGCCCTAGCGCGACCGTATGGTCATACAGCGCTTGCCACAGAATCGGTTGCCACGGATGCTCACCTTCCAATTCGGGAACTCGTTGCCCAGCTTCCCAAGTTGCAATCCACTCCGGACGGTACACCAAATAACCATCAAATATATCGGCAATTTTTTCTGACAATTGGTACAACTTGGAATGATCACTGTCGTCTTTAAGGTACTGTGCTAACGGCGAAAAGGCTTCTTGGTCTAATAACCCCGGCAATAAATGCATTAACTTCCACGTCATTGCTTCTTTATTAAACGCACTGCGCTTCGGTACATCAGGCAGAACCTGAGTGAACATTTCCCAAATGAACGTAGCGGGAAGAGGGAAATCAATGTTCGCTGCGACACCAAATTCTTTTGCAAGCTCCATTTTTAGCCACTGAGACATACCAGGGCTTTGCACTAGAATTTGTTCTTTTTCGAATGGATTTTCCAGCGGACTGATTCGAATCAGTTCCACAAGGAGTGATTTGAGAACGTCAACTTGATTGGAGTGGTAAACAGTAAACAAAGTAGGAACACCGAGTGCCGATTGAAACTGTTAGCTAGCTTAGCACAGCCCGATTTAAACCCGCAGCGTTGTCGTTAGTTGAAATAACAAAAGGTTAGATAACGCTCAAATTGTCATCTTACCCCTATAGCCCTAACCACAACAAATGACGTTTGTTTAGGACAATGACCTCAACACCGACTACAATGTTAATAACTTGTTACTCATCCCAAAAGAAGAGATTAACGCGTGCATCTCATCACCAGATCTCGCTCAAGTCCAGCTTTAAGGTTAAATGTTAGGAACCAAACATTTAGCAAATATATACAACGATAATCATAACGATAAGGAAAGTTAGGGGTTCACGATGGAACTTATAACCAACTACTACCACGCGCTTCTCGCTTCCTTGACCCACATTGAAACATACAGCCAGATTGGCATTATTTTGTTGATCTATTTAATGGCGTACATTCTTGCCAACCGCGTCTACAAATACATTCCGATTTTAAGAGAAACTCCAACACCGGATAATTATGACCCGATTCGCGCGCTTGCTTATCGCTGTGGGAAACTCCTATTCCCCATTTTTGCCATATTGCTATTAAGAATTTCACTGGAATTCAGTCAACTTTACACAACGGGAGGCTGGGTCATCAAAGTCGCCTTTGCGGTTGCGATTCTTCTGCTGTTTAATTCATTTATCAATTTGCTGATCAGAAACCCACTTGTCGCCCATATATTCAGATGGGTTGGCATGCCTATTATTATCTTTTATGGCATCGGTATACTCGACGACATCATTCTTATTCTTGAGTCGATGTCGATTGACCTGGGCAACATTCATATCTCGGCCTACGGCTTAGTGAGAACCTTGATTTTTGGCTCGTTACTTTTTTGGCTCGGACGCGTTTCCAACGTAACCGGACAAACCATTATTCGTAAGCAGAAATCTCTGGATTTTCGTACTCGCGAAATCGTCGCTAAGGTGTTTGAAGTTGCACTTTTCTTCACCGTCATTCTGTTGATTCTACAACTTATGGGCATCAACCTGACTACGCTTGCTGTATTTGGCGGTGCTGTCGGCGTTGGGCTTGGGTTTGGCTTGCAGGCCATCGCATCTAACTTCATCTCAGGGATCATTATTATTTTCGACCGCTCAATTTCTGTCGGAGACTATATTGAACTTGAAGACGGACGAACTGGCGTCGTGACCGAGCTGAATATGCGTTCAACCACATTGGAAACGTTTGATGGCAAGGACATTGTCGTCCCTAACGAAAAGTTCATTTCCAGCTCATTTACCAACTGGACTCATAAGAATACTAAACAACGTTACCGCGTTGACTTCTCTGTCGCCTATAAAACCGATGTTCGCAGTATGGTCGAATTGATTAAAGACGCCGTCGCGTCCCACCCACAGGTATTGAGTGGCCCCAAGGTGCCTTTCGAAGAGCGCCCAGATTGTGAAATTGATAGCTTTGGCGACTCAGGCATCAACATGTTTGTCGAATTCTGGATGGAAGGCATTGACGATGGTCGCAACCGGGTTGGCGGAGATTTGTTGCTGATTATCCTAGAAACATTACAAGAAAATGGTATTGAAATCCCCTTCCCACAACGCGATATTCGTGTGGTCTCTAACCACTCTGATGAAGAGATTTCTCCTAAATAATCAACATACCGTGAATTGCATTTGGGTATCGTGACTCCATTTCAGTGACTGTAACTTGCAGTACGTTTTGTTTTATCTAATGATCAAGCACTGACGTTTACTATGATTAAACTGTTTACCGTTACTCAACCAAGGCGCTTGAAAACAACCTGCCATGACAAACCATATTTCTCTCAAGCAACTCAAGGTGTTTACCACCATCACCCAGCATAAAACCCTGACGTCTGCATCGGAGAGCTTGTTTCTTTCCAAAGCAGCAGTGAGCATGACGTTGTCTGAACTCGAAAAGCAAATCGGTCATCACCTGTTTGATCGTGTCAATAATCGACTTATTCTCAATCAGGAAGGCCAAAAACTCCTGCCTTTAGCCGATGAGTTGCTCAATCGCGCTGAAGATATCGAGAACCTATTCGAGGGCAACCAAACCTTAACGGGCTTCCTAAAAATTGGGGCCAGCGACACGATTGGTAATCAAGTCGCGCCTTATCTGCTCAGCGACTTTCGCCAGCACACCCTGCACCGTTCGCAAAGCTTATTCATCTCCAACACGGCACAAATCTGTGACATGCTGACGGACTATGAACTGGATATCGCGCTAATCGAGGG
The DNA here is from genome assembly GCF_000830505.1 of Vibrio mytili. Classification (GTDB taxonomy): domain Bacteria; phylum Pseudomonadota; class Gammaproteobacteria; order Enterobacterales; family Vibrionaceae; genus Vibrio; species Vibrio mytili. Next base: position 17,477 of record NZ_JXOK01000053.1, read on the forward strand.
TAAAACGCTGCATTCAGAGTTGCAATCCACTCAATTTAGTGAAGATGAAATGTGTGTCATTTGCGCGCCAGACTATGCGGCTGCACACGATGGCGTGATGAACCTCGCTGAATTAGAAAACAGCGAATGGATACTGCGTGAAGCGGGTTCTGGTTCACGTGAGTTTTTTATGCGCGTTGTCGCCCCTCGCTTGGAACATTGGCATGAAGCGTTTCAACTCAATACCACCGAAGCCTTAATCAACTCGGTTTCCGCAGGCTTGGGGCTTGGTTGTCTGTCCCGTTTGTCTGCTGAGCCGGCTATCCTGGATGGCCGAGTCAAAGTGTTAGAAATGCCGCTCGATATGAAGCGTCGCTTTTGGTTACTGGTGCATAAGGAAAAATACCAAAGCCCTTTACTGAAAGCCTTCATTGAGTTTTGCCAACATTGGCAAAGAAAAGATCATCTTCACGCCAAGCAGAACGTTTCAACATAAACCGAGATAGTTTAAATGCTGGTCAGTTAGTTGTGCGTGCCTCTCATTCTTGAGCTCGTTACTAGACTTGGCTAGTCAAAAACTGTATAAAAAGCCAGTATCAATACACCAAATTAGGGGACCAACCATGGCTGTAATCGTCAAGTACGTGGTAGAACGCAATGGAGAAGAGAAAATGACTTTTACCTCTAAAGCGGAAGCTGACGCCTACGACAAAATGCTGGATATGGCAGATGAACTTTTTTCTCTGCTAGGTAAAAGTGAACTTCTTGAAGAGGAAAGTAAACAAGAAGACCTCGCTATGTTCCTTGCACAAAATAAAGAAGAAGTACTGTACGCTCTAGGAGCAAAACGTCGACCTGCACCCAAAAAAGCAAAAAAGCTTGAAGCGGTTGAAGAAGATAAAAACGAAGACGCCGCATAGGTCAAAATAAGGGCCTAGGTTTTTCTAGGCTCTAGGAAGCGTTTGTTGAAACTTCTGTGCTTAATATACTTTTCGAGCTTATCGCTTTGGAATACTGATTACAGAGTACAGAAGTTCTTGTTCTAAGAAGCGAGGACTGTTCCCGTAATCTGTGTTCCCAAAACCACAAATTCAAAAGACACGATAAACCCCGAAGCCCCAGCGATCTCCCCTAGGACCTAGGATCCTATAACCTAGGACCTTTCTTAATGCCCCTAGAACCTTGTTCTTACCTGTAACCTTATCGGTATTCCGTAATCTGTATTCCCAAAACCACAAATTCAAAAGACACGATAAACCCCGAAGTCCCAGCGTTCTCCCCTAGGACCTAGGATCCTATAACCTAGGACCTCTGTTTTCCCCCTAGAACCTTTATTTTTCTGGTTGGAAAAATATATCGACTAAAAGACAAAAGGTATCCATCTACGGACTTTATCGATTTCTTCCCTTTAAACTCCTCAATAGTGTCATTATGATGGCTACCACTTACTTAAAGCTCTTGCCAGAGAATGGCGAGATTCAAGACTCAACACATGGAGATCAACTATGGCTTTCTTTTCTCTCGCCTTTGGTACGGCAACTAAAAATCGCGACGGCAAAATCATCGAAGCGTTTTTTCCAAATCCAGTTCTTAACCCAAGCGAAGCACTGGTTAATGCCCTAGCGGCAGTAGCTGGTTACGAGCAAGGCAACCAAGCTATCGAGATCTCTGCCGCGCAAAGCGCAGAACTTGCAGCAGCATTTGAAGCAAACGGCGATACAGCAAACGCTTCATTCGCAACTAAAGCCGCGGATTCAGCACAGCCGCTTGTATTGGTTATTCTTGCGACTGATGAGCAACCACAATCTGTGGCTGAAGGCTTCCTAAAACTTCAACTTATTTCTAACCGTCTAGTGAAACCTCACGGTATTGTACTGGATGGTATCTTCGGTCTACTGCACAACATCGCGTGGACTAACGAAGGCCCAATCGACTTGCCTGAACTAGCAGATCGTCAAATCGAAGCACGCCTTGCTGGCCGCACACTTAGCGTAGATTGTGTAGACAAATTCCCTAAAATGGTGGATTACGTTGTTCCAACTGGCGTTCGTATCGCTGACACTTCTCGCGTACGTCTTGGTGCACACGTTGGCGAAGGTACGACAGTTATGCATGAAGGTTTCATTAACTTCAACGCAGGTACGACTGGCGTGAGCATGGTCGAAGGTCGTATCTCAGCTGGCGTTGTCGTTGGCAACGGTTCAGACATCGGTGGCGGTGCCTCTATCATGGGTACGCTATCAGGCGGCGGTAAAGTGGTTGTATCTATCGGTGAAAACTCACTACTGGGCGCAAACGCAGGTCTTGGTTTCCCACTAGGTGATCGTTGTACTCTTGAATCAGGCCTATACGTAACGGCGGGTACTAAAGTACGCATGCTGGATAAAGAAGGTAACGAAGTAGAAATTGTTAAAGCTCGCGATCTAGCAGGCGTATCAGACCTACTATTCCGCCGTAACTCTCAAACGGGCCAGGTTGAGTGTCTTGCCAACAAGAGCGCGGTTGAACTGAACAGCGAACTGCACTCAAACAACTAATTTTTTTGAATTAGAATCTAAAAATCCCCCAGCAGAAATGTTGGGGGATTTTTGTTTCTCTAACTTTGCGAAATCAGTTATTTACTACGGTTGGTATGACTCAAGAAACTGACCGCTTTGTCAGGGAAGTCGGTAAACAAACCATCGACTTTGACTTGATTGTAGAAGATATCCATCATACCTTCGAAGCTATCCGTGTAAGCAGGAATACGGCCTGGATCGGCTCGGAACGTATAAGGATGAACCTGTAAACCAGCGTCTTTTGCCGCTTTCATGAGAGGCTTAATGATGATGTTATCTTTGGTCGACTTGTCATCCACCAGCATCGGCTTCCATGGACCAATCCCTTGTGCATAATCAGCAACTTTTTTCATGCCACCCGCTTCAAACATCCAGTCATAGCTGTATGGTATTGCGGTATCACCTTGATAAACCATGGTTTCATTCCAATCCGTATAAGCCATTAATTGAACCAGTTTTAAATCCATATCCATTGCTGGCATCAATTCGCTATTAATACGTTGCAGTTCATTGGCATCAAAGCACTGCAGGTAGACTTTGTCATCTTGGGTGTCATAACCATATTGCTTTAAGACTTTAAGAACCGCTTTGGAAATATCTTTGCCTTCATGGCGGTGGAACCAAGGGGCTTTGATTTCTGGATAAATACCGATGTCGTAACCCAATGTCTTATTCAGGCCTTGAATCAGCTCAATCTCTTCAGCAAAGGTAGGGACTGTAAAATCCGACTGCCACATCGGGAATCGAGTTGGGTAACCCGCCACTTTTTTCCCATTGTCGTCGAGATTAAACCCTTCCGTGACTCGCAGCGATTTGATTTCAGCCAACGTAAAGTCAATCGCGTAGTAGCGTCCATCTTTACGTGCTCGATCGGGATATCGTTCCGTAACATCCGTGACTCGATCCAGATAGTGATCATGCAAAACCACCAACTTATCATCTTTGGTCATAACCACATCTTGTTCGATATAATCGGGTTTCATTGCATAAGCAAGTGCTTTAGCTTCCAAGGTGTGTTCCGGCAAATAACCAGACGCACCACGGTGAGCAATCACGACAGGCTTCGCAATCGCCCCCACAGATAAGCCGATCGCCAAAAAAGTAAGACATATAGACGTTGTTTTCATTGTTATTCCCTTTAGAAAAGCGAAAAGCAGCATGCCACTGCTTGTTTAAAGATACATGACGCTAGCATTTTCTTTGCGCGCTTTTTAACGTTCATGCTCGTCCGACCAAAACGTGCCCAAGCACAATCGATAGCCAGTAATCCGTAATAAAGCAATATCTGAGAGGGATTTAACGTCAACAATGTTACATATAAATTAACGAATACCATAAATCACGAACGACATTGGTTACTTTCAACATCACAACTCAAATTAAAAACGAAGAAAAAAGCTCAAAAATGCTCATATAAGTTTTCATTAAAAAGACAGAATGAGACCTCTATAAGACGTTAGCACTCACGATAGGTCAATGAACAGCCGTTTGTACTTAACCTGAGCTCACGCCGTCACTACACATACAGAAACCAGTAAAAACTTATATTTTTTAATTATTTAGGTTTATTTTTCATACCAAAACTGAACAACAAACCACCTTTTACACTCTAGCATCACAAAACTCCTCTTACCAGTTGCGTATTATTTTTTACCTCGGTAACTTAAACCACAACATGATCATCCATGTTTAAGAAACAAGGTTATAATATTTCTTTCATGATCAAAACATGCGCCATTTAACAAAAAATAAGAGTTTCCTTAACATTTTTATGCTCTAACGCTCATTTATAATGCTCGTTTATTTTCGAAACCGAATAAATGTGCAAAATACTACCCTGCTAAATAAGCAAAAATAACTAAAGGACTCTTAACATGACAATCAACAAACACCCTTCCCTGCTCGGAGAATGTTTGGCGGAATTTATCGGTACCGGACTGCTTATCTTCTTCGGTGTTGGCTGCGTAGCTGCTCTCGTATTAACCGGAGCATCATTTGGACAATGGGAAATTAGCATCGTATGGGGCTTCGGGGTCAGCATTGCTATTTACTGTACAGCTGGCGTTTCTGGTGCTCACATCAATCCAGCCGTAACCATTGCACTTGCACTGTTCCATGGCTTTGATAAGGCGAAAGTCGTGCCATATATCGCAGCTCAACTACTCGGTGCATTTTGCTCTGCCGCTTTGGTCTACAGCTTGTACGCCAACCTCTTTACTGATTATGAAATCGCACACAATTTCGTTCGTAGTAGCCAAGAGGCCTTAGCAACCGCAGGGATTTTTTCTACCTATCCACACGCTTCGCTTTCTTTTATGGGTGCGTTTGCTGTTGAATTTGTGATTACTGCCGTTTTAATGTTTGCCATTCTTGCGCTGGGTGATGAAAGTAACGGCGCGTCTCGAGGGGCGATGAACCCTCTCTTAATTGGTATTCTTATTGCAGTGATAGGTGGCTCACTTGGTCCATTGACTGGCTTTGCTATGAACCCTGCGCGTGACTTTGGACCTAAACTGTTCGCTTACTTCGCGGGCTGGGATTACGCCCTGACTGGTGCGAAAGAGATTCCATACTTTATTGTTCCAATTCTTGGTCCAATTGCAGGCGCTTGCTTTGGTGGCTGGCTCTACCCGAAAGCGATTGCAGCTTACCTTCCACAACAAGGCCAGGGCTGTACCATACCAAATCAATGCGATGCAGAAGAAACTGAACAAGCGCGAGCTTAACCACTGACTAAAATATAAATAACGAAACAAAAAGGATTCTTACCATGACTGAGCAAAAATACATCGTTGCCCTAGACCAAGGCACCACCAGCTCTCGCGCAGTAATTCTTGATCATGACGCCAATATTGTCAGCGTTGCTCAACGCGAATTTACTCAGATTTATCCTCAAGCAGGTTGGGTCGAACATGATCCAATGGAAATCTGGGCAACACAGAGTTCAACCTTAGTGGAAGCATTAGCGAAGTCAGGCATCCGTAGTGACCAACTAGCCGCTATTGGTATCACCAACCAGCGTGAAACAACCATTGTCTGGAACAAAGAGACTGGCAAACCCGTTTACAACGCCATTGTCTGGCAATGTCGCCGTACCGCAGAAATCTGTGAAGATCTCAAACATCGCGGGTTAGAAGACTATGTGCGTGATAATACAGGCTTAGTGCTTGACCCATATTTTTCTGGCACGAAAGTGAAGTGGATTCTTGATAATGTCGAAGGCGCGCGTGAAGATGCTGAAGCTGGCAAACTCTTGTTTGGTACTGTCGATACTTGGCTAGTATGGAAAATGACTCAAGGTCGTGTACATGTGACAGACTACACCAATGCTTCTCGAACCATGCTATTTAATATCAACGATTTATGCTGGGATGCGAAACTGCTGGATGAACTGGGTATTCCTGCATCAATGATGCCCGAAGTAAAACGCTCATCGGAAGTCTATGGTAAAACCAACATCGGTGGTAAAGGGGGAACTCGTATCCCTATTGCTGGTATTGCAGGTGACCAACAAGCAGCACTGTACGGACAAATGTGTGTAGAAGCAGGCCAGGCAAAAAACACCTACGGCACGGGTTGCTTCTTATTGATGAACACCGGGAAAGAGAAAGTCACCTCAACCCATGGCCTATTGACGACACTAGCATGTGGCCCAACAGGGGAGCCAGCGTACGCACTGGAAGGTGCAGTCTTTATGGGAGGGGCGTCAATTCAGTGGCTGCGCGATGAACTTAAGATCCTTAATGGTGCTGAAGATTCAGAATACTTCGCCACGAAAGTAGATACATCAAATGGTGTGTACGTCGTACCAGCATTCACGGGCCTTGGCGCGCCATATTGGGATGCGTACGCTCGAGGCACGATCGTTGGCTTAACAAGGGGCGTCAACTCAAACCATATTATTCGAGCAACTTTAGAAGGCATTGCTTACCAAACGCGTGATGTACTGGACGCAATGCAAGCGGACTCCGGCATAAAACTGGCTAACCTCCGAGTTGACGGTGGTGCTGTCGCGAATAACTTCCTGATGCAGTTCCAATCAGACGTACTCAACACAGAAGTTCACCGCCCTCAAGTGACGGAAGTCACCGCCCTTGGCGCGGCATATCTAGCGGGACTCGCTGTGGGATACTGGGGTAGCCTTGATGAACTACAAGATAAAGCCATTCTCGATCGTACGTTCGAGCCTCATGAAGATGAAGAGAAACGTAACCGTCGTTATAAAGGCTGGAAACGAGCGGTGAAGTGTGCGCAAACTTGGTCCTCGCTTCACGACGAAGACGATTAACCATCACAAAACGAAAAAAAGAGCGCTGTTCGAGCGCTCTTTTTTTGCATAAAACCGCCAATTCCTTGATGCCTTCGCTTCTCACAACGCGCAAATTCGAGCACAATATCCTCAAATAGCCTCAAATTGTTCGATGAATTTGAGAAAAACATTTCGAAGATGAAGCATTGGACGTGCTCAATGCATTATGGAGTGGCAAGTGAAGCAAATACCTAGACACCAACAAATTGTCGATTTGGTGAAAAAACAAGGCTATGTCAGCACCGAGGAATTGGTAGAACGGTTCAATGTCAGCCCACAGACCATACGACGCGACCTCAATGAACTCGCAGACGACAACAGAATTCGTCGCTATCATGGTGGTGCGACCATACCTCTTAGTTCTGAAAACACCTCTTATAACACACGAAAAGCACTGAATTTTAATGAAAAAGATGTCATTGCTGAAGAGGTCGTTAAGCATATACCAGATGGTGCCACACTATTTATCGACATTGGTACGACACCAGAAGCTGTAGCACGAGCACTGAATAAACATCACAAGCAGTTGCGCGTTGTAACCAATAACATCAATGTCGCGACGATCCTTTTCCCAAATCCAGAAATTAAAGTGATATTGGCAGGTGGCGAAGTTCGTAACCGTGATGGTGGCATCGTTGGTGAAGCGACCTTAGATTTTGTAAAGCAGTTCCGCCTCGATTTTGGCATTCTGGGTATCAGTGGGATTGATTTCGACGGTTCTCTATTGGATTTCGATTACCACGAAGTGCGAGTAAAGCAGGCCATTATCGACAATAGTCGCAGTGTATTTCTTGCTGTTGACCATACTAAGTTTGGTCGCAATGCAATGGTGAAGCTGGGCAACATCGCACAATTAAACATGATATTTACCAACCAACAACCACCCGAAGAAATTTTGGCGATCCTAAAAGAAGCGCCATCCCTTTAGAAGTCGTTCAGGCCAACACCGCGATTGATGATGAAATAGAATAAATAAATCATGTAAACTTGAACCTTTAAATGACCTCTGCCTTAATTAGACAGAGGTTTTTTTATGCACAAATCACACAAAACGCTCAAAAACGAAAATAAATAATGACCACAAACGAAACCTAGGATACGATTACACCATGTTCCAAAATGCTCGTTCGCGCACAAAGAGGTCAAATTTATGAGTATACAAAAAAATGCTTCCACCACTGACTCATCCACTCCATTAGACTTAATCGTAATCGGTGGCGGCATTAATGGTGCTGGTATCGCGGCAGATGCTGCTGGCAGAGGTTTGAGTGTTGGCTTGTATGAAGCCAATGATTTCGCCTCCGCGACTTCGTCAGCAAGCTCTAAATTGATTCATGGTGGACTGCGCTACCTTGAACACTATGAGTTTCGTTTAGTTTCGGAAGCGCTCGCGGAACGCGAAGTCATTCTTCGTAAAGCCCCTCATGTCGCGTTGCCAATGCGTTTCCGTTTACCTCATCGCCCTTTTTTACGCCCAGCTTGGATGATCCGTTGCGGCTTGTTCCTTTACGACAACTTAGGTAAACGTACGACACTGCCAGCGAGTAAAACCGTCGACCTAGCGAAGTCTGGCCTGTTGAAGCCAGAGATAAAAACCGGATTTGAATACTCTGACTGCTGGGTAGATGATGCGCGTTTGGTGTTACTCAATGTGCTTTCCGCTCGCGAAAATCAAGCTGAAGTTCGTAACTACTGCCGAGTCGAAAAAGCGCATCGCGAGTGCGGTATTTGGCACGTCACCATCCACGATATGATGACGGATCAACGTTTCGAGCGCAGAGCAAAAACGCTGGTTAACGCTGCTGGGCCTTGGGTAAAACAGTTTTTTGATGATGGACTGGAACAAGTGTCTCCGCGCAACATCCGTCTGATCAAAGGTTCACATATTGTTGTTCCTCGTATTCACAACGAGCCACAGGCCTACATTCTGCAAAACAAAGACAACCGTATTGTGTTTATGATCCCCTACTTAGATCAATTCTCAATCATTGGTACAACGGATCTCGAATATCACGGTGATCCACGTAACGTCGAAATTTCTGAAGATGAAGTGGATTACCTTATCGATATCGTTAACCAACACTTTGTCCATCAGTTAACGCCAGAAGATGTCGTGTGGACATACAGCGGCGTGCGTCCACTGTGTGATGATGAATCTGACTCACCTCAAGCGATCACCCGGGACTATACTCTGGAATTGGACGCAGAATTCGACCAAGCGCCACTGCTGTCTATCTTTGGGGGTAAGTTAACGACCTATCGTAAACTGGGTGAAGCTGCAATGAAAAAGCTTGAACCGTTTCTGCCAAACATGGGGGGTAACTGGACAGCAAATCAAGCGTTACCCGGCGGAAACTTCAGCTGTAGTCGAGAGCAATTAGCGAAGCAAATTCATACTAGATACGCTTGGGCACCAGAAGCGTTGATCCTACGCTATGTCACTCAGTTTGGGACACAAACGTGGGCATTGATGGAAGACGCCACGTGTGAAGCTGACCTAGGTCATGAATTCTCTGCGCAAGCAGGCGGCGTTTATCAACGAGAAGTGGATTACTTGATGAACCATGAAATGGCCATGACAGATGAAGACATTCTTTGGCGCCGCACCAAGCTTGGCCTTTACATGAGTGATGACGAAAAACAATCACTGTCAGCCTACTTAAAAGAAAAATTGCAACAGAAAGTCATAAGCCTATCGCAAGTCAGTTAGTCTTTCATTCTTTCTCCGTATAGCCTGCCACGTGCAGGCTTTTTTCGTTTGCTCTCCATCGACTTTTCGTAGATATTGACATTGATATTCATCGCTCAAATAAAGATAGGCTCACGACAAGGATAAATAGATGGGTTTTATGATTGATCATTGGGATTTTTCTACCCAAGTTGCCACCGCAAACGAATCAACACCAGACCGTCCACCCGAGAAGATACAAGCGAACCATTGGTATCACTGTGAAAGACAGCATCCTGATATTCGCACTTGGTTGGAGCAAAACCAAGTCCCTCGAGCAACGGTAGAACACCTACTCGCCGATGAAAGTCGCCCCTCTTTTCACCCTTTGGATGACGATAACTTTATGTTGATTCTGCGTGGCATCAATATGAACGATAACGCCTCACCTGAAGATATGTTGAGTGTTCGTATTCTCTATTTTCAAGGCGCATTGATTTCAACACGCAAGATTCCGTCGCGGGCAATTATGGAGATTAGACGGGCACTGGCGGAACAAAAAGGGCCAAAAAGTTTAGCGAGCCTTCTCAATCAAATTATTGAAGGGCTAAATGGTAAAATCGACACCTACCTAGATACCATTGAAGACACCTTAAATCATTTCGACGTCCATGATGAATCGACACACAGACACATCGCAGCTCAGAAGGCATTGATTGCAATCAAACGTTTTATCCGCCCTCAGCAATACGCGATTCGTGACTTGATCGAGTCGGATTCAAGTTTGGTTGTTTCCAGACCGCATCAATATCGATTCGCCCACAACAACATTACTCGAATCAATGAAACGTTGGAGTTCTACCTCGGTGAAGTTGCTCTTTTTCAAGAAGAAATCAAACACTACCGAGACGAGAAAACCAATAAAAACAGCTACTTGTTCACTCTAGTTGCCACCATATTCTTGCCCACCAGCTTCTTAACGGGTTTACTGGGCATTAACATAGGCGGCATGCCTGGTGTGGACTCTTCACAAGCCTTTACCTGGTTCTGTGTCGCGCTGGTCGTGATTTTTGCTCTTGAATGGATGCTGTTTAAACGCTTAGGCTTTACCGCCAAAAGTGATGAATGAAGCCTAAATTGCATGAAAACGAGAAGAGGAGCACTCAGCTCCTCTTTCTCTAACTCTAAAAATTGCGTCAGCCGGGATGACCATCAACTCGAGGGGTAATAAGCATCACGCCAAAACGCCACACAAACAGACCAAACGCGACTATCCATAACCCACCGCTAATATCAATCCACAGCATCATATTGGCAGGATCCAAGATCACCGCGAAGCTGCGTACGATGGCAGCCAGAATCACCGCTGCGAACGCAATACTCATGTTCGGGCCTTTATAAATCATTCGCCCAGTATGTCCCATCGTCACTCGAGCAATCATTGCCAAAATCAACCCACCCAATGCACCAATGGCAAACAGGTGAATCAGGTTATGGCTCGCGAAGGCATTACTCCACACGCCTCGCAAGATTAAGCTTAACGGTAAGCACAGGTAAGCCGCATGCAGGGACCAAACCAAAGGTTCACTGAGTGTTCGCCATGGTTTCCAACGCAGAAAGCGCACCAACTGTGCTAACCCTGCAAATAGCATCAATGGGTTGCCAAGCTCAACAAAGGTGACCGGGAAAAAGCTCAGGATAAACAACATCAACAACGGCAAGTTCGCTAACCAATCAAGCCACAACATTGGTTGAGCTTTTTCGAAATCAAACCGACGCGCGGTAAAAAATGGGATGACTCGCCCACCCATGACGGAAAGCAGTAAAGTAAACCACCACAGCATCGCTTGCCACACAGCCGAAGATGAAAATGGCGGCATACCCTTTATCGTTGCGTAACTGGCAAAATTCGCGAAAATAGCGAGAAAAAATAGCGGAACAAAGAAGAGATTGCGCCACCCTTTCGAGCGGTAGACCCGAATACCAACCTCATACGCGACAAAAAGTAAGAATAGCGACTCAATAATGCTGGTAACCCATAACGGAGTAGACGTCCAAAGTAACAACCTTGGCGCTAACCATAACGCAAAAATCGCCAACAGTGTGTAATGCTTGGTGCCATTGATGCCCGTCCAGTTTTGCACCGCCGTGAGCACAAAGCCAGCAACAATCGCCATTGAAAAGCCAAACAACATTTCGTGCACATGCCACCACAATGCGGGGACAGCAAGAGCATCCGGCTGACCAGCTTGAAACATCCACACCCACAAAGCTACCGCTATGATCGCATAGATGGAACCAAACAGAAAAAACGGCCTAAAACCTAAACGCAGCCATGCGGGGATCTTTTCTTCCACTTTTTTATCGGTAATGTTCAGCATTATGTTGCCCTCAAGCGTTGCTTTACCCTGATGAACTCAACTACACGATAGATGTTATCATAAACATGTATAAAAAATACATGTTAAAAACTAAGACTCCTCTTTAGGGGTAAAGTTTGTGCTTAAGAGCGGGGTTAGGTATAAAAGAAGTGAGCGAATACAAAACAAATAAAGCAAAGGAAAAGTCAGATGTATATCTTTGGTTATGGCAGCTTAATCAATGCTGCGTCACGAAAGTTAACCGGTCAAACAGGCGAAGCCATTCCCGTGATCGTTCATGGCTTGGTCCGTTACTGGGGAAAAATCGATGACAGCTATACCCTATCCCCCCTCGTAGTTAATCAAGGTGAAGGACAGGTCAATGGCGTGTTGCTGGAGGTCGATGAATCAGCATTAGCAGAATTTGATCGCCGAGAGCGCGGCTACCACCGAATTCCGGTTCAAGCTCATCAGATAGAAGCCGAGACGTCGTTTAACCGTGATCACGATATCTGGGTGTATGTTAAAGATGAGCCATTGCCGCCATGCTCAAAGAGCCCAATCATGCAAAGCTATGTCGATACCGTACTAGCAGGGTGTTTAGAAGTCTCTCACTCCTTTGCTGAGCACTTTGTTCACCACACAGTTGGCTGGCAACATGCGAAAGAAAACGATCGTCACCAGCCTAAATACGGCAACCTTGCAGGGGTCGAAGAACATCATTATGAGTTAATTGATAACTTAATCGCTCAACATCGCTAAGGGTAACGTTTACACAATAACAACCTTTTAAATTACAGAGAGTAAGCTATACAGCTCTCGTTCCTGATAATAGAAAATTGCACTTGTTACACATTGGGTGTTTAATACCGCATATTCGATTTATTAGTCAGTGAAGGTTCACGATGGCAACCATTAAAGATGTGGCAAAAGAAGCCGGCGTGTCCGTCGCCACCGTTTCTCGGGTGATCAACAAATCCCCTAAAGCAAGCCAGTCTTCGATTGATGCGGTCACTTTAGCAATGAGTAAGCTCGGTTATCGTCCGAATGCCGCCGCTCGTGCCCTTGTCAGCCAAAGCACCAACACCATGGGCGTGTTGGTGGGTGATGTCTCTGATCCATTCTTTGGCACGCTGATCAAATCCGTTGATACCGTCGCACGTGAAAACGGCAAGCACATCTTGATTGGTAATGGCTACCACAACCCCAATGATGAACGTCAAGCGTTAGAGTTACTGATTAATAGCCGATGTGACGCGCTAGTCATCCAGCTAAAGGCTTATCTGATGAAGAATTGATTGCTACGCCAAAGAAGTGAAAGGCATGGTATTGATCAACCGGCACATACCAGAGCTGGCCGATCGCTGTATCTCACTTGATAACTACAAAGGGTCGTATCTCGCCACAGACTATTTAATTCGTCATGGACACAGCAAAATCGCTTATATTGCTTCTTCACACGACATTGAAGATACCGAACAGCGCATACACGGCTATCAAGCCGCGCTCAAAGATAATGGTATTGCGCTTTCGAAAAGCTACATCGAATATGGTGAGCCAAACAGTGATGGTGGCGAAGCCGCCATGACCAACCTGTTGACGAAATCATTAGATATCACAGGCGTCGTGGCCTATAACGACTATATGGCAGCTGGTGCGCTCATCACGCTGGATCAAAATGGCCTTCAAGTCCCTGAAAAAATCTCGATGATTGGCTTTGACGACGGCTTAATTGCTCGCTTTGTTCACCCTAGCCTAACCACCATTCGTTACCCCATCGAGATGATGGCTGAACGAGCCGCTCGCTTAGCGCTGGCATTATCGCGCGATGAACCAGGCGAAGACGAAACCGTTGTTTTTAGCCCAACGTTGGTGAGAAGACATTCGGTAGAAAAGCGTTGAGCTCGCGCCTGAAGGTTGGGTGGTAACGCATAGCTAGTAATAAAAAAATGGTGGGAATATTACCCACCCAAACGCTATCTAAAACTCAAACTTATACAGCCTGATGCTGATAGCAACCCCCTAAACTCAACACTATATTGAGCTCACTCACAATACTTCAACCAGACCTGCGCCTTCTTTAGCTTGGCAAACATAAATGGATTCTTTCAAGCCTGTGGCCGCTTGGTAGTTGGTTTCTACCGCTGCTTTAACTTGCTCCACAAGCACTGGTGCACAAGCGCCACAATACAGCCACCAAAACCACCGCCAGTCATGCGCACACCGCCTTGCTCACCGATCACATCTTTGACCATATCAACCAACGTATCGATCTCTTTGACGGTGATTTCAAAATCATCACGCATAGAGGCGTGTGACTCAGCCATCAGTTCGCCCATACGTTTCATATCGTGTGAACGCAACGCCTCTGCTGCTTTAACAGTACGATCATTTTCTGTGATGACATGGCGAGCGCGCTTAGCCACCATTTCATCCATATCTGCTGCTTTTTGGTTAAACTGCTCGATCGTCACATCACGCAGTGCTTTGACACCAAAAAACGCGCGGCTTCTTCACACTGTTCACGGCGGGTATTGTATTCGCTGTCGACCAACCCACGCTTCTTATTTGAGTTGATGATAACGACAGCCATATCTTCTGGCATGGAAACCGCTTGAGTTTCTAGACTACGGCAGTCCAAAAGCATCGCATGATTTTCTTGCCCTTGTGCCGAAATCATTTGATCCATAATGCCGCAGTTACAGCCAACAAATTCGTTTTCCGCTTGCTGACCATTGAGAGCGATTTCAGCCTGACTGATTTCTAGATTAAACAGCACTTTAAATGTCTGACCGATAACCACTTCAAGCGCCGCAGAAGAACTCAACCCAGCCCCTTGAGGCACGTTACCACTCACCGAAATATCCGCACCACTCAACTGATAGCCACGCGCCAGCAAGCACTTCACCACTCCACGAATGTAGTTCGCCCACATTTTGTCTTGTTGAAAGGTGATTTCCTGAGTGATATCAAATTCATCCTCGGCATCTTGGTAGTCCACCGACACCACTCGTACGATGTTGTCGTCACGCTTCGCCGCAGCCACAACCGTTTGATAGTTGATCGCACATGGCAATACAAACCCGTCATTGTAGTCTGTGTGTTCCCCAATCAGATTGACACGACCAGGCGCTTGAATAATATGCGTCGGCGCATAGCCCAATACGGTGTTAAAGGATGTTTTCACATTTTGTATTAAATCAGACATAGTAAAATCTCGTTTTTTTAATTTTTAAAAATATATGAGGTTAAGGTCCTAGGGAAAACGATTTTGAGGTCCTAGGGAAAACAAAGGTCCTAGGATTTTTGAGGTCCTAGGATCCTAGGTTCTAGGTCCTAGGGAAGGAAAACAGAATACTGAATACGGAGCGCTTCGCTTACGGAATACGGAGGAAGGCTGAACCTCTGTATTCCGTATTCCGTAATCCGTAGTCTTTAATATTTTCCTAGGACCTAGGACCCTAGAACCTAGGACCTACCTTTTCTACCTAGGACCTTGTTTTTCCCCTAGGACCTTTCTGTATTCCGTATTCCGTAATCCAGAACAACAAAAGCTATAAAACCAAATAGACACTGCCGCCTCCGCTAGCTCCCCTCTAGGACCTAGGCCCCTAGAACCTAGGACCTTGTTTTTTCCTTATAATGCACCTCACTCAAATCACGCAGGCGTTGTGCGGCTTGTTCTGCAGTGAGATCACGCTGGCTTTCCGCTAGCATCTCGTAGCCAACCATAAACTTACGAACGGTGGCGCTGCGTAGGAGTGGTGGGTAGAACAGGGCGTGAAGTTGCCAATGGTCGATATCTGTACCCTCTTCAAAAAACGGTGCGTAGTGCCAGCCCATCGAGTAAGGGAATGAGCACTGGAATAGATTGTCATAACGGCTGGTGAGCTTTTTGATCGCAACCGCGAGGTCATCACGCTGCGCATCCGTTAACTCGCTCATACGGCGAATATGCGTTTTTGGCAACAACATAGTTTCGAATGGCCACGCCGCCCAGTACGGCACAACAGCAACCCAATGTTCAGTTTCGACCACGATGCGCGAACCATCTTTAAGCTCTGCTTGCACATAATCCACCAACAAGTTGCTGCCGTTTTCTTGGTAGTAAGCTTTCAGGTTGTGCTCTTTGCGCTCAATTTCATTGGGTAAGAAGCTGTTTGCCCAAATTTGACCGTGTGGGTGAGGCTGTGAACATCCCATCGCCTCGCCTTTATTCTCAAACGCTTGAACCCAAACGTAATCTTTACCCAGCTCTTCAATTTGATCGTTCCAGGTATCAATCACCCCACGAATCTTATCGACGGACAGTTCAGGCAATGTTTTACTGTGATCGGGAGAAAAACAGATCACTCGACTCAAACCACGCACACCTTGGCTTTTGAATAGCGGATTGTCTGATTCAGGCGCATCAGGCGAGTCCACCATCAGCGCAGCAAAATCATTATTGAACACATAGGTTCCTTCATAATCCGGATTCACATCTCCGGAGATTCGCTCATTGGTCGGGCACAGAAAACACTTCTCGTCGTATGCTGGTAACTCAGCAATCGATGGCTTTTCATCCGCACCACTCCAAGGACGCTTGGCACGATGAGGGGACACTAAAATCCACTGACCAGTGAGCGGGTTGTAACGACGGTGTGGATGGTCCACAGGGTTAAATTCAACATTCGACATAGTACTTACTCAACTTTTAAAAATTCTTTTTCGTTTCTCGGCTTTGACTTTGACCTAGGGAAAGAAAACTGATTACTGAACACGGAGCGCTTCGCTTACAGAATACAGAAGGGAGGATTAACCTCTGTAATCTGTAATCCGATCCCCCTAGGACCTAGAACCTAGAACCTCTGGCTTACAGCTTGATAGTTATTCCACAATATTATTCTGGGGAATAACCTTGCGGATTGTTCGATTGCCACTTCCAAGTATCGGCGGTCATCTCAGCCACAGAGCGAGTCGCTTTCCAACCTAGATCTCGTGCTGCTTTATCGGTACTAGCCCAACATTCTGCAATGTCACCTGGACGACGAGGACACAATTCGTAAGGCACTGGCTTTCCACATGCAGCAGCGAATGCCTCAACCATTTCCAGCACACTCGAGCCTTTACCAGTCCCAAGGTTATAAATATGCAAACCCGCTTTTTCACCGACCGCTTTCAACGCGGCAATGTGACCATCGGCTAAGTCCATCACATGTACATAATCGCGGACCCCAGTACCGTCCGGGGTTGAGTAGTCATCACCAAAGACTGACAGCTTTTCGCGTCGCCCGACGGCCACTTGCGCGATGAACGGCATCAAATTATTAGGAGTTCCTTGTGGATCTTCGCCCATAGTGCCAGATGGATGTGCACCCACAGGATTGAAGTAGCGCAGTAATGTGATGCTCCAGTCGTTCTCTGCATGAAACAAATCACTCAAGCATTCTTCCACCATGTGCTTACTGCGCCCATAAGGATTGGTCGTCGCGCCCGTTGGCGAATCTTCAGTGATCGGAACAATGTCTGGATCACCATAAACCGTTGCGGAAGAGCTAAACACGATGCTCTTGACGCCAGCTTTTCTCATGCTGCGTGCCAGAACCAGAGAGCCATTGACGTTGTTGTCGTAATACTCCAATGGTTTCACTACCGACTCACCCACTGCTTTTAAGCCCGCAAAGTGAATAACGGATTGAATATCATGCTGGGCAAAGACCAAATCCAAAAACGCTTCGTCACGCACATCACCTTGATGAAACACGGGTTGTTTGCCTGTGAGTGCTTCAATTCGGCTTAACACTTCCATTTTTGCATTGCATAAGTTATCAACAATGATTGGCTCCATGCCTGCTTCAATCATTTGCACACATGTGTGACTGCCGATGTATCCCATACCGCCTGTGATAAGAACTTTCACTTTGCTTCTCCTATGACTGCCCGATAAGTGCGTAATTGAGCCTTTAACCGCATTCATCTAGCAAATTCGCTTAACTGGCTAAAAGTCTAGCAATCAATTCCTATTCAGGTCCGTGATCAATATCAAGTTGTGTAAACGTTTCCACAAAATTCCATTAAAGTCTCGATTCACACTATTAGGAGAAAGAAAGTAAGAGAAAAAACGAAAGGCAGAGCGATGAATCGAGTAACTACTGAAGACGAAAAGTTTGTGAACGCATAAGCGCCTGTTTAAAATGGGCGAACGCTCAAACAAGGTGAGCTGTGCTAAAGGGAAGAGTAAGAAGTAAATGGCGAAATTAAAAGACATTGCGCAAGAAGCCGGCGTCTCACTTGCAACGGTATCGCGAGTATTGAATGACGATCCAACAATCAATGTAAAGGAAGAGACTAAGCTGCGCATTAAGCAGATCGCAGCAAAGCTTGAGTACCGCACCAGCAGTGCGAGAAAAGCCAAAGGCACAACACACCGACATCACTTTTTAGCCCTGTACAGCTACCCTCAAGCAGCAGAAGCCAGCGATCCCCACTACTTGTCGATTCGCCACGGAATAGAACGCCAGTGCGACAAATTAGGCATCGCGCTGAGCCATTGTTTTGGTCCAGAACTGGATATTGAAACCAAAAAGATCACGGGTGTCCTTTTAGTCGGAAAACCATCCCCTTCACTCACCGATAAGCTGCCGAAACGGCTCATCAATAGCATTTGCTGTATCAACTTTTCAGTTCCAGAAAACCCACATGATAGTGTCGATATTGATCGCGCCCGAATCACCAATCAAGTGATTGATTTATATACAAATCAAGGATACCAAAGTGTCGGTTTTATTGGAGATAAACAGATAAAAAGCCGCGCAGAAACTCCCAATAAAACACACCTAAGTGAAAGCGTTGTTCAGCGTGAGGACTTTTTAGATCATGGTAGGCTAAAAGGTCTTTTATCTGAACAAGATATCTACTGGAGTGACAACACCAGCCAGTCGGGCTATGACGTAGCGAAAGCAATGCTGGCTCAAGATGATGTCCCAAATGCATTATTCATTTCATCCGATACCATCGCCATTGGTGTCCTTCGTGCCATTCATGAACACGGATTACATATTCCAGATGATATCGCGTTGATTAGCGTGAATGACACCCCAACCGCACCATTTACCTTCCCGCCTTTGTCAACAGTGTGCGTGTACCCTGAAGTAATGGGCGCTCAAGGTGTGAACCTACTGGTCGAAAAAATCCGCGACAATCGCTCCATACCACTGAAGGTGACACTACCAAGCCAGCTAATGCTGCGCGGCACCACCAAGCCTTTCTCAGATGCTTAGATTTTCTCAGCTCACTCCCGCGAATTGCTAATTGCTAATTGCTAATTGCTAATTGCTAATTGCTAATTGCTAATTGCTAATTGCTAATTGCAGATAAATAAAGCGCATTTGATTGAACAAAGGAATAAGGTAAAACGTTTTCACTAAACTCAGTAAATCATATTATTAAACATTCACGCCGTAGTGATTAACTCGGAAAGTAGCGCTCGTAACCAAATGCCTTTTTCATCATTGGTTCGACTGGTGTGCCACACCATTGCAATATCAAAATCCGCTACCGAAATCGGCGGTTTCACTGTCACTAAGTTATCTGAGAAGCCTTCTGCAAGCGCCATTTTTTCCGGCACGATAGCAATTAATTCACGTTGCTTAAGCAATTTTCGTATGGTGAGAAAGTTACGCGAAGCCACCGTCACTTTGCGGCGTAAACCGTGCTCAATGAGCTTTTGGTCTACTTGTGTCTTTAAGCTGCCATCGGGGCTCACTAAAGCGTGTTCGATGTCGGCAAACTGTTGAACCGACAATGTATCCTTTCCTTTCAATACCCGCTTATCACACAAGCAAACGTGCCTTTCTGTGTACAAGTATTCACTGGTAAAGTTGTCATCTAATATCGGTATGCTGCCAATAATGACGTCCAATTTATCACTCTCGCTTAATCCAACGTAATTACTGCGATTCACGTTAACAAAGCTGATTTGTGCTTCGGGTGCGCATTGGCGAATGTGGTCATAAATCTTTGGCGCAAAGATAAATTCCGCGTAATCCGTTAAACCAATACGACACACGCCCGTGTAGCTATCGGGTTGAAAGAAGGATTTGGTAAGCAATTCTTTGGCAATGGAGTCCAATAGATGATGCACGACCGGAGCGACCTGATGCGCATGCTCAGTCGGTTCCATCTTATGCCCTTTGCGCTCAAACAGCGAATCATCCAGCAATAGCCGAAGACGCGATAAGCTGTGGCTCATGGCCGACTGGCTGACGAAACTCTTTTCCGCAGCTAAGCTGACACTTCGATAACGATAAAGATAAGAAAACGTCACCAACAGATTCAGATCGATGTTACGCCACTGGATATCTTCTTTCATTCAAACCCAATCCCATTTCATTCATAGTTTTCATTAAATCTATTAATTGGAATCATTTTATGTGAATGGGTAAATTGGCAACAGCGGAATTTTAGAATATTGAATAGGATCAGCATGTTTACCATTTTCAAAACCTTCTTCTGGCTCGGATGGATCAGCTTTGGCGGTCCCGCAGCACACATTGGTTATTTTCGTAAAACCTTTGTAGAGAAGTTGAAATGGCTCGATGACAGCGAATACGCACAAATCGTCGCATTGAGTCAGTTTTTACCCGGTCCAGGTTCTAGTCAAGTGGGGTTTGCCTTAGGCTATAGACGCGGTGGTTTAACTGGTGCATGCGCAGCCTTTCTTGGATTTACCCTACCTTCAGTTTTAATTATGCTCGTATTGGCCATGGTCAGCAGCCAAATCACCGATACCACTGTTTTTCAAAACATCGTGCATGGTTTAAAACTGTTAGCCGTTGTTGTCGTAGCGGATGCAACGTGGGGTATGTATAAAAACTTCTGCCAAAGCAAACTGACGGCGGGTTTGTGTGTCTCAACCGCGATTGCATTACTGGTGGCACCAAGTTTGTGGACACAAATGATGGTATTGATCGTTGCCGGATTGATTGGCACGCGCTTTCTTCATCAGCCATCAACGGCTGAGAGCAAACCGTTTAAACCAACTCTCACACCATTAATGATATTTGCTTTGTTGTTCATTGGTTTGCCTTTGCTCGCGCATACCCTCCCAATACTCGGCCTGTTCAGTGACTTTTTCCAAGCCGGCAGTTTGGTGTTTGGTGGCGGTCATGTGGTACTGCCTTTGTTACAGAATATCGTTGGTGATCAATTGAGCCAAGACGCATTCCTAACTGGTTATGCCGCAGCGCAAGCTGTACCGGGCCCGATGTTTACCTTCGCAACATACATTGGCTATCAAATGTCTGCAACGCCAATCCTCGGTGCCCTGATCGCCACCATTGGCGTATTCCTCCCGGGCTTTCTCTTACTGCTTGGTGTACTCAAAAACTGGCAAGCACTGGCAGGTAAACCTAGAGTCTCGGGCGCGATTCATGGTGTCAACGCTTCGGTGGTTGGTCTTCTACTCGCTGCACTTTACCAACCGGTATTCAGTAGCGCCGTGACTGCCCCTATCGACATCGCCTTAATCATCGCCGGCTTTTATCTGCTTAAGAAATTGAATCTGTCGATACTGTGGTTGATTGTGTTTTTTGTGGGGATGGGAGCAGCGGTTGGTATTCAATAAGTGCGCAAAATAAAATGTTAGCTAAGTAGAAATATGGAAAAATTCGCCGTCATGTGACGATTCCCTTACCTATACTCATAATACGTAAAATCATGAGTAAGGTGTGATGTTCAAGACGGAACAGTTTTCACTACAAAAACAATACCCTACGCTGCTACTGTTCTTTATTCTAGGCGGAAGCATATTACTGAGCTTTACTCCCTATTGGCTTGATCCTACTACTCTATTTGATAATAAGCGCTTTTTTATTATCTTTTATCTGCTATGCACAGCGATAGTTCTTTTAGTCTCATGGTCCGTGCGTGAAAAAGTCATTGTATCTCTATCCACGTTGTCACGTACGAATGGCGTGTTATTAGCTCAGCAGTCGCTGCAGCGACTGTCGCCAACATTTCTAGTTTGTACTGGGTCAAGTCACAAGCCGTATTTAGTTACGCGCTGATGCTCATGATTGTCACCACTTTGCTGACGGGTGTCGTCCTAAAGTATAAAGATGTCATTTTACGCCTGTATGTTTGGTTGACATTCTCGATCTTTCTTTCCGTTTTTCTTTTCCATATCCTCGCGACTTGGCAAGGTGATATTCCAAACTACCGCTACCTGTTCAGCTTTGTAAACCCAAGAAACATAAATTATGTCCAAGTCTGGCTAGTATTGCCCCTACTCTATTGGGCATGGACAAACAAAGGAAAAGCGAAGTCTTGGATGTTCGCCATTCCAGTCGTGATTCAATTTAGTTTGCTGTTTGCTCTGGATGCAAGAGGGGCAATTATTGCTAGTTTTACGGGGATAATACTTTGGATACTGCTCTCAGAAAAAAAAGTAGAAAAACTCAAGTGGGTGCTGACATTGGTAGCTTGTGGGCTTCTCTTAAAGTGGCTGCTCTTCACGCCGCTGCCGCAGTATTTTATTCATGGGGTTTGGCCTGACGGACAAGGAGAGATTCGCTTAAGTGATTCAAACCGACTGAACTTATGGTCGAACGCCATCGCAATGATATCATTTTGGGGACACGGTGGAGATACCTTTGTTTGTAACAACGATGTCATTGCCCACTCCCCTCACAATTCCATTCTGCTAATGGCTGTCGAATGGGGAGTCATCACCGCGCTTTGTTATATCGTGTTATTGCTGCATACCCTCTATCGCGTTTGCAAAATCACAAATGAATCTGTCCGAATTTTAGGTCTGACTGTGCTATCTGGGTTTGCTTACAGCTTTATATCCTCAGTAATTAACGCATCGATGAGTCAAGGCTTTGCTGCTATATCGGTCGCTCTATATTGGGCAAGTGTTAGAGAAGTAAATACGTCAGAGAAAGAATCAAAGTCTCGCTTACTTTCATCAAAAGCATCAACATTTTCGCATCTCTGTCTGATATTTATCGCGCTTTGGTCTCTCATCTTTATTGGCTATAAAACTTACCAAAGAATAGACAATAACCAATATCGCCACATCAAGTTAGACTATTACATGCCTCAGTTCTGGATAGAGCACAACTGCATGGATGCAGAGCCGAAGTTAAACTTGTCTTCCAAACTCTAGCGTCGATTTTTGAGAACATTCGTTAACTCTGGACATTGATAAAATACGGCCATTGATTAGACTATAATGTAGACAATCCAATTCTGTGATTGAGAATGAATTTGTAATAGATAAAGTTCACAACGTCAGGTTGTCCATTTTCAACTATGCTTTGTTAAATAAGACGAAGTTTACAATGGGATAATGATGACACAAGAACGCAAACTATCAATCACTATCACTTGGCGAGAAAGAGTTGACGTAGAGTTAAGCTCTATAAAAAAACATTTACTTGTTGACAAGGTACTATATCTATACTGCCTTATTACCACATTCATTATCTATCTTCTTTCATATTTCGTGAACTCCACCATCGCATACTCTTTTATAACCTACTTAAAAACAATGGGAGTCGCACTTTATATAACTGGCATATCATTTAGCATTTATTATTATTTATACTTAATTTTAAATAAAGAAAAGTATATATTGAAAAACTTCTTTACTAAAATAATAAATTTCTTATTCCCTGCAGGCAGGATAGTATCGATTTTTATATCCCTCCTAGCCTTCAACTTAATATTTTCAAATCATACTTTTTTAAAATCTCTTATTCCTAAAATTAACCCATTTAAGTGGGATATAATTTTTTCAGAAGTTGATAAGTTTATTCATTTTGGATTCTACCCCTGGGAAATTACACATGCAATATTCTCATCTCCGTTATCATCACTAGCGATAAATTTTGCATATAATATTTGGTTCTTCTTTATGTGGGGACTGTTAATATTTTTCATAGTCTATAAAAACAAACCTCAATTGAGGCAACAGTTTTTATTATGCTTTTCTTTGTCTTGGATGATAATCGGTGTTTTTTTTGCCACGATATTTTCTTCTGCAGGTCCATGTTTTTTGGAACTTATAACAGGAAATAATCAATATGCACCATTAATGATCAAGCTTACAAACCAAAATCAGTTCCTTATGGATATGCACATAGGTAAATTATGGGCTCTACCAACACAGCAACACCTTTGGAAAGAATATATGACACATGCAAACAGTATAGGTTCCGGTATTTCTGCCATGCCAAGTATGCATGTTTCTATAGCAATTATTATGGCACTAAGTGTTTACCGGATAAATAAAAAAATAGGTTTTTTTGCTTATGCTTACGCTATATTAATATTGATAGGATCAGTACATCTTGGCTGGCACTATGCAATAGATGGTTATGTATCTATTTTTCTAACGATAGCTCTATGGAAATTAATTGGATACTTAGTTAAAAAGATAAGATCGTTGAAATATAAATAATAAAACATGGAAAAACTTACAATGATAATGAAAAAAATGCAGATATAAGAATAGCATTAAAAATATTTTCTGCAGTATTTGTAAAATCAAAAAACCTACAAAATAAACAATTATCATACTAAATTTAGAACTAAGAATTATTAGAGTAATATACTTTTCTTACAGCCTTCATGGAAGGGAAAATTGAAACCATTAAAAAATCATTAGTCGCACCAGCTATATTTATTTACAATATTATCAGATTTAACGCTTTAAAATTAATCATAAAATCATATTAATATATATTTTTATTAATACATAACATTCAAACAATAATGCACATGATTACTATCTTTTTTATTTCTACCACCTCCATTAAATAGAAAAAACTTTTACAAAACCTGACCAATTCTAATTAAAAATTCTCCTCAATTTCTCAAGACGAATTTTTATTTAATAGAGAACAAACAATTATATTTTGGTCTATACGCATAATTGTTAATTATTTTAATTACACTACTGAAAAAACGCTTTTGAAGTATCTCTATCTGCCCTTACCATCGCCAAAGCACGCTCTAAGTTTTCATTGGCTTTGCGTAGTAAGAAGGACTTTTGTCAATAGCTTGCTGTAGGTATGGAATCGCCTCACCCGGTTCATCACGTAAAATTAAGAAGTAACCGACACTATTTAGCGCTTCGGATGGCGTCATATGACGACTGAAGATACCAAGCGCCTTACGCGGCTCGCCTCTTGCGATTGCAATCAACCCTAGGTTATTAATTGCTTTCTCATTGTTGTTGTTTAGGTTTAAAGCTGAATTGGTGAAGTGCGTTGCTTTACCGTAATCGCCAACCATGTAGTAGGAATAGCCGATACTGACTAATGCATTTTCGTTGTACGGTTTAATTTCAAGCGCTCGACGTAAGAATGCTTGTGCGGTTTCATGACGATTGTTGATATCATAGAGAACACCGAGCCCCACATACGCATTAACTGGAGAATTCTCATCATACCTCAAAGCCATTACTTTTTCGGTTGTGATTGCGTTGACGACTAAGTCCCCTTTACCACCTAATCGAACTTGGTCTGCATTCAGGGCACGTAAATAGTAGTCGTTACCAACATCTTTCCGTCCTTGCTTAGTATAGAGCTTACCTAGTTCTTCCAATGACCCTATATGATTTGGGTTTTCAGCCAAAGATGCTCTGAACGATCGGTCTGCTAATTCAAAGTCACCTTTTGCTTCGTGAATACGGCCAATAGTGTATAACGTTTTATCTTTATGTACGCCGTTTTCAAATGTGAGTGAACGGATGTATTCGTATAACGCCAAATCAGTATTCTTACTGGTTAGGGCTCGATCCCCCCTCTCAATCGCTTCTTCCTCACTCAAAGGCGGCTGTTCACTAGTTAATGACTCAACCGGTTTACCTGAATAAAGACTTTTATCAAAATTAGATTGTTTGGTGTCGTTATTAGCACACCCAGAAATAACTAGCACCGTAGCTAGCAAGTAAATTTTCCACATAATCGTCCCTTAAAATGCTCGTTCTTTCATTTTTATTTAGAAAATGCTTCTGCAAGCGTTATCAATGAAGGCCCTATCGCAACAATAAAAAAACAGGGCCAAATAAATAACACCATCGGAAACATCATTTTGACCGGAATTTTTGCTGCGATTTCCTCTGCAGCTTGCTGTCTTTTATCACGGAAATCCTCCGTATATTCTCTGAGAGAGTCCACCAAACTGCCGCCCACTCGAGATGCATGGCTAAGCATACTCACTAACCCCATAAACTCATCGAGCCCGGTTCTAACTATCATTTCTCTTAAACTGTCAGGCATTGATTTACCCGCTTGAATTTTCGCACATACGGTATCAAGTTCATCAGCCAAATCAGGGTGGGATATCACCATTTCATCACCAACACGACGTAAGGAAGCATTAAAACCCAATCCAGATTCGGTACACACCACCAATAAATCGAGCATATCCGCAACACCCGAACGTATTTTCTCTTGACGCTTTTTAACCATTCGCCTCAAGATAATGTCAGGAAAAATCAAGCCGATAAATGCACTGGCTGCCATGTATATATAGAGGTTATTTGATTTGGGTAATACAATGTAAAACCCAAAAGCTATCAACAAGCCAATGATAGTAGTAAGCGATTTTATCGAATAGAACAGAGACAACGCATTTTTCTGATGAAATCCAGCATGCATCAGCAATATCCGATTTGTTTGACGATCCTTTTCATTTTTTGAAGATGTTAAAGGCGCTAGAGATTCCAATGTATTCAACATTTTTTCATTTGCTGACAAATGTTGCGGCTTTTCATCACCCGACGATATCTCTGACAATTTACGTTTTATTGGTGAGTTGACGCCAATTATCATATACCTAACGTCATAACTATCAGGACTGTTGTAACCAAGACAAACAACATAAATAACATTTCTTGACTTATGTTCACGCTAGAAAATAAATCACTTATTGTATCCATAGCTACACCTCAAAGTTTACAATTCTACGGATCCATATTGAACCAATGAATAGTGAAACCATTCCGCCTATGATCATTTTAATTCCTGTCGGATGGTTGTGTAAGATAGATATGTAATCCGGTTTGAGTAATGCAATAATGATATACATCGCAAACGGTGCCAAAACCAATACCCAAGCAGACATCCGAGATTCAGCTGAAATTGTTTTTATTTTTCGTGCAAGCTTAAAACGGCTTCTCAATACACGAGACAATTTTTCAATATTTTCGATTAAGTTACCGCCCGTTTCTTTTTGTAGTAGAACAGCGCTGGAAAAAGCCATCATTGAGACGGTAGGCACGCGCTCACTCATTTGCATAATCGCCAAACGCATATCATAGCCATAATTCAGCAAGCTGAACGTGTTCTTAAACTCGGGACCTATTGGCTCTGGCATCTCTCGGCCAACCTCACCAAACGCTTGATTTATCGGCTGTCCAGCTTGGAGAACACGCTTAATAATATCCAGCGCTTCGGGAAGTTGCTCTTCGAACTTCATTAACCGATCGCCAATACGCTTCTGAATCAAAAAGTACTCAATGACCCAAAGAGAGAATGCTGCCCCCACACACATGTACCAAGGCTGGCTAAATAGTAATAACAACAAAGCAATGATGACGCCTACGACAAAGGAAAGAAAAAGAAATTTACCAAATGTCATATCGATACCGGCCAACTCTAACTTTTTTTTGAAGACTGCAAATAAAGAAAATTGCACTAAAAATCGTTCAATACCAGAAAGGTGTTTCAGTGAGTTTTCTTTCAATAAAGAAATACTCTCCTGATCAATATGTTTATGGCTCTCTTTAATACGTTGAATAAGATGTCGGTGTTTAACTTTCTTACCTGCAGACGGCATGATTAACGCTTGACTGATAAAAAATACCGACAAGAACAATAACAGCATAAACAGTGGTAATTGGCCGCCCATAGAGCCTCCCTAACGTATTTTTTCGTTGAAGATTTCAAAAGGCAGATCAAGGCCTCTTTTAATCAACTGGTCATGACAATCAGGAACAATGCCTGTGGCAATATAATCACCGATGACATTACCGTTCCCGTCCACCCCCTGTCTTTGAAACTTGAAGATCTCTGACATGGTGATCACTTCACCTTCCATGCCATTGATCTCCTGAACACTGACCATACGACGCTTGCCGTCTTCTTGTCGGTCCATTTGCACCACAAGATGAATCGCGGAAGCGATTTGAGAACGTAAGTTTTTGGTTGAAACATTCCACCCCGCCATAGAAAACATGTTTTCCACTCGGCTTAATGCGTCGCGTGGTGTATTGGCGTGAATGGTCGCAAGGGAGCCATCATGACCGGTATTCATGGCAGAAAGCATGTCTACTGCTTCACTACCCCTGACCTCACCAACAACGATGCGATCAGGTCTCATACGTAACGAGTTTTTTACTAATTCTCGTTGAGATATTTCACCTTTCCCTTCGATATTGGCTGGCCTAGTTTCCAAGCGCACCACATGCGGCTGCTGCAGTTGTAACTCAGCAGAGTCTTCTATCGTGACAATTCTTTGATCAGATGGAATAAACCCTGAAAGAATATTGAGTGTGGTTGTTTTACCCGAGCCTGTCCCTCCCGAAATGAGGATGTTCATTTCACCTACAACGGCTGCATTGAGGAATTTTGCCATTTCAGTTGAGAGAGAGCCCAACTCTAATAAATTGTCCATATTCAAACGTTCGACCGCGAAACGACGAATCGATACCGAAGCACCGTCAATAGCGAGCGGTGGGATGATGGCGTTAAAACGCGAGCCATCTTTTAAACGAGCATCCACCATTGGCGAGGACTCGTCAATTCGCCGTCCCACTTGACTAACAATGCGGTCAATGATGCTGCGTAAGTGTCGATCATCGAGAAAGGTATGAGGGGTTTTTTCTAACTTACCAAAGCGCTCAACAAAAATACTCTTCGGTCCATTAACCAAAATATCTGATACGGTGGTGTCCGCCAGCAGGGGTTCCAGTGGCCCCAAACCAAAAATTTCATCTTCAATCTGGCGAATCATCCGGTTTCTGGCTTCCGAGCTTAATGGGTGAGTCTGATCTTCAGCAATCAAGTGAACGACTGCTTCACGCAATTCCTCTTTTGCGCGGTCTTCTTGCAGATGTGATAGCAACCCTAAATCTAACGTATCTAAGAGTTTGCTATGGTAATAGTGCTTGATCGCCTGATCACTTTCTAACTGCTTTCTCTCAGCTTCCATTGCTCGAATTTTCTCATCAATCGATGCCGTTTGAGCAACAACGTTACTTTTCGAATCAGAAGCGGATCTGTGAGTTTTCTTCTCATTAGCAGTCACCAGCTCTGTCTCTGGAAACGTACTGCCAATATTCTTTCGTTTAAAAAACATAGCAACTCCCTGCTAAGAAAATAATCGACCTAACCAACTTTGTGCTTTTTCGTTGCTAGGTGTCTCTAAACCGTGTGATATCTCTATAAGTGATGACTTGATGGGACAATTTTTCTTCGTTTGCACGATTGGCTTACCCAAGTTGGAGCACTCCATTGCCAATGCGTAGTTATTAGGGACTAAAAACATTTCCCTATTTGGAAACGTTGCTTCAATATCTTTGAGCGTAATGGAATTTTTCTTTTCATATCGATTCACCACCAGCTTGACTTGCTCACCCGATAAGTGGTGATCGAACTGCAATGTTTTCACATAGTTAGCAGCATGCTTGATCGAGGTGACGTTTTGCTGCATCACTAAATAGACATACGAAGCAGGGCTGACTATATGCTGAAAGACATGTTCAACACCATTCGACATATCGACAAGAATGTGTCTATAAAATTGGCGTAACAATGGAATCAGAGCACTGACTTTCTCCGCTCGGTCATAGTTGTCTTTAATATTGTCAGAACTAAAGCAGAGATAATTGACCCCAGAAGCATGTCGATAAACCAAGCCATCCAGAGATAAATCGTCAAGGTCATCCATGGTATCGATCACATCATTAATACTGTATTTAGGTTTACTGTTTAGATAGTCAGCCGCATCGCTAAACTGCATTCCCAAATCAATCAACAACACTTTGCCTTTAGAATATTCCGACAACGCTATGGCGGTATTCAATGCAACCGTCGTCGCTCCGGAGCCGCCTTTGGTATTGATAAAAAGGGACAGTTCTCCCAACTCACTGCTAGAAATTTTTTCGTTGGCAATGTCCTCTAGCAGTGGCAACAACTCATTAAATCCGACTTCGCGGTGAAAATAATCAGAAGCCCCGAGCTTTAATGCTAGCTTGAGGGAAGTGGTGTCTTGCTCATCGCCAAAAACAACCAAGGCAGTTTGATTACGTTGTAAGTTACCCTCGTTAGAATAAATATGGGCAACTCTTTGTGCCCAATTACTTCCAGCTTCAATATAAATAACATCCGGTGTTCTTCTGTCACCCAACGACGTTACTGCGACTTTATTCAAATCTAACAATTCTCTATTTACATTGACGCACTTCGAAAGTTCCAAATCCATATGAGTTTTGAACTCAGTCGTCGCATAAATTACCCAAATATTAATATTCGCTTTAAGGGAATATGTGCTGTTTGTTTTTATCTCTTTATCTAGTTCTACTGGTTTCAACATAATTACTCCCTCAGCAATCCTCATGATCATTAAGACCTGACTCTGGCCTTAATACCCCTAAACTTTCTGCTGGTAGAATCGTCTGAAATTCAGGGCTTGCACCGACAGCATTAATTAATAACGATAGAACTAAGAACTTGAAGGTATAATCTACTTCTGCTTTGACAAAACGAATAGTGGAAAACGTTGCGTTTAATGCATCAGTATCAGCAGGGGGCGATGTCAAGAACCCCGATACATCTACGTTATTACCATCCTTATCAAGATAGCTAATCGTCAAGTTTTCCGGCGAAAATCCAGGTGGATAGAGCGCTGTTACTGCTGGAAGCTGAGGAATATTATCTCGATCAGCGATATAGCAAACCGTCGCTAAACGTGCTGCCCTGCGAGTAACTTCATTGGCCATTTGTATTGAATAAAAATAAAGTGCAAATTCCATAATAGAAAAAATAACTAACAGTACCGCTAACGCGATCAAAGTAAATTCAACCTGAGTTACACCTTTCTGTTTACGCAAAAAATTACTCATGGGGCTGTCCTCATCTTTGTTGATGCGCCAATCGTGAATGACAGCGAGTTATTCGTGAATGGAAGCGTATTAAAGATTGGCTCATATGTATACGTGGCAGAAAGTGTCACCTCGTTCGGTACCGTTGTGTCATCAATATCGACATCATCCTTTTCTATGTATTTCAGAACCTTAGAAGCCCCAACCGGCGGAGACGGTGTTCCGTAGACCACCACATTTTTAATTTTATTCTTATCAGCAATCGCCCCAAAGTCTAGCGTCCCGTAGGTATCTACTACCGCGTACCTAACCCCATTTTGCAACGCTTTATTGATTTCTGTGTACTGAATAAACGCCCGACTTACATCAATAAGCAATACAGCAAGCATTAGCAGCACGGGTAAACAAATAATAAATTCAAGTGCGGCAAGGCCACCTTGATATCTATTAGTTTTGTACATAACACTATTTCGATTGCCAATGTTCATATCAAGACGCTCCACCATAAGGATCCTTGTAGAGCTGAATCTTATATGGGCCAATCGTATCACTAGGGTCTATGCCCGTTGATGCATTTTTAACAGTGCAGTCCTCGAGAAATTGGCCATATATCTCTGATTCGTTACCTTTTTTTTTTCACTTGTTGTGTAATAAAAAAACAACCTATCCCTAGGACTTCCAAGTCCTTTTTTCCGCCAGATTTTGGTGAACCATCACAATTAACGATAGGCACCCGAAGTGTTCTTCTTCCTTCTTGCCCCGACGGTTCGTAATAACTTGTGTTACAAATACCACCACTTTTACACGAATTTAACGCAGCGTAATAATCAGCATAATAAAAAGCATCTGGATTAGAGGTACTTTCCGCTTCTTTATACACAGATTCATAGTTGTCATAAGTAACATTAGACTCTTCTAAATACTTATCCGATTTAATTTCTTCTCCCGTATCTGTCTTATTACTCGACTTAGTGTCAAATCGTGTATTTAAACCTTGTGCAACTGGGCCCGTTCCTTTACCCGTTTCAGTTGTAACCGTATTTCCAACAGAAATACAAGTATCTGAGATACCAGCCAATAAGTCTCTAACGGTGTTTTTACCGGAACCAAAATCTAACAGATGATAATTACCTGCGCCGATTCCTCCATCTTTATGACCTGACGGCTTTAACACATGAACAGTTTCAGCAATCTTGTCAGTCTTAGCGTCATAATTGGGTTTCGTACTCGGTATATACCCCCAAGCAAGATCAGTTGCAGCAAGGTTTCCACACATCGCTATTGGTGAGATGTTGCACGTACTCGTTATTGGAGCACTGGGGCCTGCTACCGCACTTGCAGACACATTCTTTCCGACACCAAATATATAGCTTAGGTATTGAGTTAAATTGACATTACTAACCGCGATACGAACATAAATGTCATCATCAGCTGTCGGTGAAAAAGAGGCTACATCAACAAAGGTTTGGTTATCAGTAGAAAAGGTAATAGAAATATTTTCTGATGTGTAAACTAACTCTTCATTACCAGTCGAGGTAGCAAAACTATTGAGTGCTGCAACAGCAGCCGTTTCAGCTAAATTTGCATCTCCGGTGTCATCGGCTACGACAGCGGAGGCCAACGCGGCCGAATCTACAGCATTTTGCAAACGCGCTTTGTTTAAGACTTGGTGATTCAAATCCATTGCAAATGCACCCATGCCAATCAAAATCAGCATGATTAGACTTATCAATACCAAAGTGATCCCTTGCTGTGATCGCCTTGATGTGATTATTTTTCTATACCGCATAGCAGCCTCCTAAGTGATGTTCTCACTTATTTTTCTTAGCTACACCATTGTTGTTATATACTTTTAAACTTGTTTGGGTACGCTCACCGCTTCCCTCGGGCAGATAACCTAAGTTTTCGTGCCAAGCTTCTGGGTTAAGAGTTTGCTCCGCGCGGAGTTGGTTCTTAGCGACACCAAGCGCTGGCTCATTAGCGCACCCCCACAAGCCAAAACAGATAAGACCAACGGTTAACTTGATTATGTTATTCATATCACTCACTTCCCTAAGCGTTTATAAGCTGTGTCCAAACTGCCCATCAGTACCGCCTTCACCTGAGGTAAATTGATAGTCTGGTTGATTTTGAGTACTCACACTTGCTTCATCATCAAGCTTGTATTTATCAAAATCTAAACTTGCCCCCTTCCCAAGCAGATAGAACTCCACATCATTCGGGCTCACATAGCCATCCGTTGGTAATGTAATTCGGCGTCTATCTATTGGTTTGGCTAAACGTGGTGTGACAAGAATAACCAACTCAGTTTCACCGGAAGTAAATTGCTCACTTTTAAATAGACGCCCCAACACAGGTAAATCAGACACACCGGGCAAGCCTTGGTCGACGTTTCGCGAGTTCTCGCTTAACAAGCCTGCGATACCCATGGTTTGGCCATCAGCTAATTCCAACGTACTACTTGCACTACGCTTAGTTAAAGGCGGTATATAATACGCGGCGTTAGTATCTCCGACGCTATAAGTCACGACGCCAGAAGTGGCCAACTCGCTCACACTGACATTAAGCTTTAGATTTATCTTCTTATCACTCAGGATGTAGGGAATAAAATCGAGCGTGACGCCATACTCTTTGTAATCAATGGTTATGCCATCTTCATTAGGAACAGGAATCGGGAACTCACCACCTGCAACAAATTCCGCTTTGGTACCACTAAGTGCGGTTAAGCTGGGCTCTGCCAATACTTTGGCCACACCATTTTGCTTCGCGATATCTAAGGCAAAGGTAAATAAGGTATTACTGTCGATAAACGATCCCAAAAAACCAAATTCATTCACTCCTGCATTACCACTCAATATCGGACCAATACTATCAATCGCTCCACCGACCGTTGTCGTTCCCCAGGTGATGTCGCCGCTTTTTTGAAAGAAATGAAAATTAGTATCGAAGGTGCGCACTAATGAACGCTGTACTTCAGCGACGGTAACTTCAAGCGTCACTTGTTGAGCGCCACCAATAGAAAGTAAGTTGATCACTGAACTCTCAGTTTCTTGGTCTTGGTCTTTGTTTTCATCTGCAGCTTTACCCGCCGCAAACGTTTCTGCGACTTTGATTGCCACATCCATATTTTGCTGATTACTCACAAGCCCTCGCAATACGATCTTGTCTTGAGTACTATGCACTTCAATGCTTTCTTCAGGCAAAAACTGATGAAGCTTAGATTTTAAAGTATTCAAATCATGGGTTACTTCAACGTTAAATGACTCAATAATGCGCCCATTGCGATCCCACACGGATACATTGGTCGTGCCTAGTTTTTTGCCTATCAGATAGAGCTCGTTTGATCGCAAGACCAAAATATCCAAAATAGCCGGATCACCTAACGTAACTTTTTTCGCTTTACCCGAAATCATCAATTGGGTCGACTGGTGATGAGGTACGCTAACAAACCGTCCTGACTGCGCGGCAGCGTAGGCTGTGGTACTCGTGAGCACCATGATTAAGTGGCTTAAAATTAGTATTGTTCTTTTCATAATTCACCTAATTACTCACTCGTACATTGGAAGTTTGTGACCCTTTAATTACGGTCACGCTAGGTCGCGGCTTGTAGGTTCGTACTGGTGGTGCTTTGTCAATGGTATGCGGATTTCTCAACGCAAGCTGAATGCTGCCTTTACTGTTTTCAGTGAGCAGTTTTTCCGCTTCTTTCGGCGTTACTTCTAAGGTTACGGCTCGCACGATTACTGGCTTGTTATCGTTAGTTCGTGCCGTTTGGTCAACAGCGAGTACTTTAAGGTTTTTTAGGACAGTTCGAGTACCGCTATTTTCCCTAGTGTTCAGCACATCAACCTTGTTACCAGGCAATAAGAATCCGGCAACACCGATGACATCATTCACACGAATAGTCAGCGCTCGTTTATCTTCAGGAATCATGGCTGCCAAAGTTACCCCCTCTCCAGGAACAGCTATGCGGTTTGGATTGATCAATTCACCTTTATAGATGGATGTCGCAACCACTTTGCCCACTGCCGACGCTGACTCTTTTAAGGTTGTTTCTTCAATCCAATCCACTTCCATCTGCTTAGTCGTTAGGTGCTTGCTTTCAATAATCACCCCGGGCTCTAAATCAGTGGCAGCAATAAGAACTGGGTGACGCTCGACTTCTTCTAATTTAATCGTAGGCTGTGTTTGGTTATCTAACCACTGTTTTGCAATCATCACTGCGCCCAACCCAAAAGCGATGGATAACAGTAACAGCATGGCAATTTGCGTTTTACTCATGACTTCCCTCTCCTTTACTCATCCACTACTCATCCACGGTAAAATAGAGACCCCAAGCACGAGTCAATACCTCGTTCGACACCTGCTGCCCTATTTCCTCAAACAACAGAATATCTCTGCTTATTCCCAAAATGTCCTTTGGCAAACACGGAAAAAATCCCGTTTGAGTCTCGTCATGTAATTGTTTTAATTGGTCAAAAAAGCCTTCATCAAGATCAAGTTCATAACTTTGTGCTAGCTCCATCCATAATTGACAATACTCATCTAGCTCTAATGGGGTGAACTCGATTTTGTAGCCGAGACGACGTAAAAACGCCGGATCGGCAATCGAACTCGGAGACAAGTTAGAAGAAAATGCTAATGTTAATAGGAATGGCACAGAGATTTGTTGACCATTCGGTAACCCGAGGTGGTCAATAAAGTATTCCATAGGCACAATCCAACGGTTAAGCAGCGCATCCACTGGCATGGATTGACGTCCTAAGTCATCGATCACCAGAATTCCGTTGTTCGCCATCATTTGCAGTGGCGCAATCCAGACTCGATTGTGCTCTGAGTGATTCACTTCCAGCATATCCATGGTTAACTCACCGCCCACTTGAATATTAGGGCGTTCACACAGTATCCAGCGTTTATCATAATGGTCAGCCACTTTGACAAAGGATTTGCTGTGTGAGTTATCGATACGTTTGTGGTGATGTTCGGAAAACACTTTGATGATATTGCCTTCGGCATAAACAGCGTGAGGAATAAATACTGAAGTGTTTAAGGCATTCAGTACTCGTGCAGCCACATAACTCTTACCCGTCCCTGCATGCCCATACAGCAACAGCGCGCGACCTGAGTTTATCGCAGGCCCCAACACCGGGATTAGTCGTTGTGAGCCATACACATCATCCAGCGCGCGCTCTACATCGGATCGTGTAATCGGCTGATTACGTAGATTTTGCCGCTGCACGACATCCCAATATTGCTCTAAAGATACAGGAACCGACCCCATATACGCTTCACGGCGAAACGCCAACTCAGCTTCAGCCGTGCCTAATTCCGTTAACCCATAGCGTATGTTGGAATAGGAACTCGTCGCGCTTAACGGTTGATAAACTTCGACCCAGCTTCGGCTACGCATGTGTGCTAGTGAAGACTCAACGATCGTTGACACCACACACAACCTATTCGACAATTCAATCAAGTCTGATTTGGGATAGGCAGCCAAATGTTTAAGCAGTAAGTGCTCCACCACCGCTATAGGAATGTCCAAATTATCTTCGGATACCGGAACTGGTGGAGGCGCTATTTGCGGCACTAAGCTGTCTTTGAAGACCTTAGCCATAAAGTGGTGCCCTCCTAATGTTGGCACTTACTCATTGCCTTTGCTGGCAAGTTATCAATTGCCAAACAAAAGATTCCATTCTGAATCAAGCATTAAATTGAGTATTTTCTGGTAGCTCTAATGAATATAAAAGTAGTACGCCAAACCTATGACTATCGCTGGTGCAAAAGGAATCACGAGTGGCTGCTTAGACTTCCATCCCGGAGTGACTTTCTGTACAGCATAGCCTTTAACTTGCTGTGTAAATGGAATGGTCGAACATGCCACATGTAACGCTAGATAAAATAAGGCGATTAAACCACCAGCCACAACGATATAGAGCGAGACTTCCCCCATTACATCAATACCAACCCACAAACCAACCGTCGCCAGAAGCTTTACGTCGCCTCCAGCCATAACTCTGAGCAGATACAACCCGAAACAAATAGCAAAAGTCGTAAGTAGCCCTTGAATGTGACTCCCCAACACTTCACTCCCTTGCATGTAGATATCTGCTAAAACGGCACAGGCAAGTAAACCTACAAGCTGATTCGGTATACGGTGCCTCTGAGCATCAGAGACACCGATTACAGCTAACAATACCCAAATAATTATGTGCATACTGATATCTGTCAGACTTTGACTATTAACCACCAGAGTTAACTTCAATCCCATCAATCTCTGAAGATACTTCACCAAACTTATCAGCCAAAGCTCCCCAGAAGTCCATACTGAGTAAGGCCGCTACAATCAATGCCGCACCTAAGATATATTCAAGAAGCGTCAATCCTTCTTCATCATTCCAAAAGTCTTTTAATACTTGTGTGAACTTGTCCATTTTGCCCCCTAAAGATCTCTGTTTCTTCAGACATCTCTTTCATTGATGTTAAGTTAATCCCTTACGAGACGTCATGTATTTGACGTTCGCTTATAACTTAGGTTAGCAAAGTGTTAGAACGTTAGGACTTTGTTAAGATTAAGTAGCACTTTTTTGCCCTATCACTTAGAAGGATAATGCGCTTCAAAAATGAGACATTCATTCAAAAATAGTGATGCACTTATCATATTTAAGCGAACAA
Source organism: Vibrio mytili (assembly GCF_000830505.1). Lineage (GTDB taxonomy): Bacteria > Pseudomonadota > Gammaproteobacteria > Enterobacterales > Vibrionaceae > Vibrio > Vibrio mytili. Next base: position 55,122 of record NZ_JXOK01000053.1, read on the forward strand.
CTTTTTAAAACCAGAACTAAAGGATTAGTTTTATAGTTAATACTAACAATAAAAGAATGAATTAAGAGTGAGACAAAAAACTCAAGGAATGAGAAAGTACGCACTCTCAATAACAGAAAGTAATTAGATAACGTCAGATAACAACAAAAATCTTACATTTCGCTTAAATGGGTTGTTTATGGAAAATCAAACCAAAGCTTATTGGATCGGAGAATCATTTCAATCTCTGCCTGAACCATACTATTCTGAATTTTATAACAATTTTGAATTACACGATTACAGCAACGACATTTCTATACTGAGTAGTAAAGAGTGTGAGTATTTTTTTTATTACCTCACTCACGATCACAACGAGTTACTAAAAGGCATCGTCACCTTGTGCGAGAACTTGGATAAAAGGTTGATTGTGGTGTATCCGCACAACGATACGAATACTGAACCTAATGCTCCGGCGGAGCTCTACGAGAGTTTACCTCCTGAACATGTCACTGCAGAATATTACTCTTTAAATCAAAGCACTATCAATAATTGGCTTTCTCAGATCAAACTAAAATATTTCTTATCCAACGGAATAAACAGTGGTGAAATATCGATTGAAACAGGTGAAAAAGATATATCCCAAGTAATTCATTATATTATGAATAATATTGACAAGGATGTGCGCGAAGAAGATGCCGCGGCACTGTGTCACTATTCCCCGACGTATTTCTCGCGAGTATTCCATAAAAAAGTGGGCATGTGTTTTCGAGATTACATCACCACTAAGCGTATTTCTTTAGCAAAACAAATGCTTACTGAAGATGATTCGACAAAGATTGCTTATATTGCTTATCAATGTGGTTATCATGATGTGTCTTATTTCTCGAGAATATTTAAAAAGAAAACCGGACTGTCTCCTGCCAGTTATCGTCAGCAGTTTTGATTTGCGCCTATTTATCTTTTATGAACACCTTTTTCGCGCTCGTCAAACCAACGGTAACGTACCAAAACTAACGTTACCGTTGCCACAGTTTTCGCCACAAGCGATTCACCACTTGTGACTTACCATGCTAAAGTTAACATTACATTAACAACTATAAATTCAAATAACAGTTAACGAGATGACATGGAGTCACAGATGATGAGTCAGCCAAAATCCAACAGCGCGGCTGCTTGCGCTCTCCCACCACCAAATGAAATGATCCTCAAATGGGCACAAGAACGCCCGAATGAGGTTTATCTAAAACAAATCATCAACCGACAGTTTGTCGAATACACCTATGCCGACGTGGCGGATCAGGCGCTTCGGCTGGTTAGCGCACTGCGCAAGCTTGGTATTCATCCTGGTGATAAAGTCGCACTAGTATCCAAAAACTGTGCAGAATGGTTTATCTGCGATTTAGCAATGATGCTGGGTGATTACGTCAGTGTGCCAATTTTCCCTACCGCTGGCGCAGACACCATCGAGTACTGCATCACCCATAGTGAGAGTAAAGCGGTCATTGGTGGTAAGCTGGATGACCCTGCCGCAACACAGCAAGTGATTGATAGTATCGCAGACCTAATCAGTATTTCATTGCCTTACGATACAGCGCCAAGGTGTCAGTATCAGTTCAAACAACTCATTGATGATGCCGAGCCAAGTGAAGAACGCCCACAACATTACGACGATAAGTTGATGTCCTTGGTGTATACATCGGGAACGTCCGGTTTACCAAAAGGCGCGATGTTGACCTACGGCGCGTTCTCTTGGTCAGCCCAGCAGTTGATCAATCATATTGGCATACAAGAAAATGACCGACTGTTTTCTTATTTACCATTGGCGCATATTACCGAGCGCGTGTATATCTTTGGCTCTTCCATCATGGGAGGGGTCCCAACCGCTTTCCCTGAGTCACTCGATACCTTTATTGAAGATGTCAAAATGCAGCGTCCTACCTTGTTTATCTCAGTGCCAAGACTCTGGACGCTATTCCAACAACGGATTCAAGACAAGCTTCCGCAAAAAACATTAAACATTTTATTGAAAATTCCATTCGTGAACTCGTTGATTAAGAAAAAGCTCGCGGACGGCTTGGGATTAGATCAAGCGCGAGTACTGGGCTGTGGCTCCGCCCCTGTATCTCCAGCACTGCTCAAGTGGTATCACTCTATCGGTCTGAACATCACTGAAGCATGGGGCATGACTGAATCATTTGCTTACAGCACACTGAATTACCCGTTCCGCGCGGATAAAATCGGCAGTGTGGGGAATGCAGGCCCAGGGGTTGAGCTCAAGATCGCGAGCGATGCGGAAATCATGGTACGCAGTAAAGGCTTATTCTCCGGTTATTATAAAAATGACATAGCCACTCAGGAGTCGTTTGATAAAGAGGGTTGGCTTCATACTGGCGATATTGGTGCTATTGATAATGAGGGTTACTTAAGTATACAAGGTCGTAAAAAAGATACGTTCAAAACGGCCAAAGGTAAGTTCGTCTCACCTGTACCAATAGAGAAAAAGCTGTTCGAATATAGCCGCGTGGAAATGATGTGTCTGATTGGATTGGGCTTACCTGCGCCGATTCTACTTGTGGTTCCGCATGACTTCCCTAATTTCGATAAACAGCGCTATGCTCGCTCGACCAAAAAAGTGATTGAACGAATGAACCAAGAGCTGGCGTCGCATGAGCAAATTAAAGGGGTGTTGATGATCAAAGAGCCGTGGAGCATTGAGAATGGCATTCTCACGCCAACGTTAAAGATCAAACGCCATGTGTTGGAGCAAAAGTATCACGAGATCGGTCACAATTGGCCTAAAGATCAATTAGTGCTCTGGGAAGACGAACTAACGACAACTCATGAATAAAAACGAGGAAGAACACGAATAATTATTTAGAACTGGATTTTAAAATTATTTAATTATCTCTCCCCTTTAATGCTCATCATAATTAAAGGGGATATATTCATTCTTTCTATTTTAACCTGCTTAGATGTACTCACTCTTCATTTCCTCGATCTACCACACCATCCAGAAAATAGTTTGTATTAAAAAGTTGGTACTCTAGTTATTTGGTACTAGTATTTTTTAGTACTAGCTTGCATATCATGATGTAAAGCAAGACATAAAAAATGTCATCATCAATGTGACCTTGTGCGGCTGTCTATTCGTTTTCTCAATCAACATATCCACATGTTGGTTAAAGACTAGGTTAATAAAAATACAATACTAGACCTAAGGATTAAGAGCAATGGAACTCAGTACTCAGTACTTTGATGTACATCTACTCACCAGAGATAATTCATACTCTCGGGTGATTCGAGATTTACTCAAAGTCACGTTTCCGTATATAAATCTTTCGTGTCATGAACACTTTCCGCAAATAAGTGAGAATGAGGCGATAACAATCATACTTTTCGATGTAAAAACCATGCCAAGTCCACAAAATTACGGCATCTTGCCCAATAAGCGTAAAGAGAAATGGATCGCAGTGAATGTCCATTCTCAAACGTCATTGGAGTGGTTGGAAAAAGGCTATTCAGGCCAAATAAGCCATGGTTTGGAGTTGCTACCCAAAGCCGTACATGCGGTGGTCAATGGCGATATATGGTTTCCTCGCTCGATTTTAAATAAAGCGATTCATCATTATCAACAAGGAAGTGAAAACCCCGCTGTGTTAGTGGAAGCACTCAGCTCGCGATTTCTTTTAACTAGAAAAGAAAGTGAGATATGTAAATTAATGTTGCAAGGACTTTCTAATACACAAATTGCAAGGCATTCCAACGTGAGTATTAATACCGTTAAGACTCATGCTTCAAATGTGTTGCACAAATTGGAAATTCGCTCTCGTTATGAGTTGATGGCCATGGCACGAGAGCAGGTCTAAAACAATGACATCAAACATTTCCCATCTCTAAGATGCAAGACTAGTGAACATAGCAAAGTAGACTAAGTAACAGTAATTTCACCCTATTTTCACCCCAACAATCGATGGGATCTCACCTTTGTTGATGAGGTGAACACAGGGCCTCCCTCTTAAGCTTTTTATGCGATGCAACAATACGCATTCATACAAACGAGGGATTGAATTATGAAAAAACTACTACTTGCTACTGCGATTGCTTCACTTTCTTTTGGGGCTTCTGCTGTTGAGTTTACAGAAACTATTGACTTCGACTCTTTAAAATCAACAGACAGTAAGACAATTGATCTATTCGGCTACGTTCCAGAACGGTGTTTGCTCAGAGTGAAAAATAATTCTTTTAAAGACGTTTTGAAGAACGCAAGAAATGTACATGATGATATCGGTGGCAATGCTCAAAACGACCCGGTAGCTCTAGGCGACCTTTTAGCTTGGTGCAACTACGGCAGTAAACTAAAGCTTGAAGTAAAAGCAACAAAACTCGTCGGTATAGGATCAAGCAATTTATTTAAGACCATTGATTACGACGTACTTATCGGTGGGCAACCTTTAGGTAATACCAAAGATTTTGGCATCTTTAAAAAATCGGAAGTGAAGTTTTACAATGACGCTGAACATCTGAAAAACAAAGCAAGTAAACGCTCTATAGCCATACAACCAGAAGATGCTGGATTTGCAAAACATGGCAAATATTTCGGCAAAATGACAGTTAGCCTCTCTGCAATTGGACCTCATTTTGGCTATTAAGAAAACTAAAGTGGGATTTTGGATAGGAAGGAACAAGTGGTAGTCGCGGTAATAACAGTTAAAAATCACTGTCGACTAATATCCAAATATCGCCATTAGATGCATGTTTAAAAGCTTGGTTCTGAATCGGACCAAGCTTTTTGTACAGCGTGACTTTAGGTTGATTTATATAGACGTTATTTAGGAAATTGTAGTGTAAGGCTAACCATACGAAATAAGGACATTTACTATGATTAAAGTTATTACGTACTTATTACTTTGTGTTACTACGACACTTTTTAGTTCTTTAGCCCCCGCATACGAAGTGAGTCCCATCTATCTAGAGCTTGATGATATAGGCAAAAAGGCACAAGGGCTATACGTCATCACGAACGTTGAAGAGTCACCAATCATGCTTGAGGTCAATACTTACCGCGCTGACTATTCATCTGGAGAAGAAGTGCTAACACCAGCAGATGATGAGTTTCTGATTCTTCCTCCTCAAGCCAAAATTGACGGGTTAAAATCTCAAACCTTCCGCGTCAGACATATTCCCAAGAATAAAACGTCTAAGACTCACACCTACCGAATTATCTTTACTCAAGTAGAACTCGAAAATTCTGGAAAAAAAGACGATCAAGACAGCTCTATCTCCATGTTGCTTGAATTTGCTACGTTGGCTTTTGTCTCACCACAAGCCAGTAAACCAGTCGCTAAAGCATCATTAACTCAAAACGGCCTTATCGTTAGCAACGAAGGTAATCGTGTTCTTAATATGACAACCCTTGAGTTCGAGTTTAGTGGAGGTAAAGAGGATAAATCAATCAGTTGGGAAACACTCAGCAAACAGACAAGTGCTTATCTGATGCCCGGCTCTCGAGTCAGCTATGCTTTACCTGAATCCCTAGGCACACCAAAACAGGTAAAAATAAGCAATTTGGAATAAGGAAAGCCCAATGAAAAAAACAATCTCCGGGCTACTTTTACTTTTCATTTTCTCTTTTGCTTATGCGCAAGACTGGGTTTTTCCTTTACCTGCAACATGGGGGGATCGAGAGCTCGGAGAACTGGACTCTCGTACCGATGGACAAATAGTCAATTCGGTCAATACCGCGCAGTTAAAAACATTAACCAAACAACTGGTGAATCCGCAGACCTATACAAAGCTCGAACAATATAGCAATAGCTTTATTAGCACCAAAGAATTAGAGCAGATGGGCATACTGATCAATTTCGATGCTGGCACTCAAACTGTCGACTTTACCTTCTCCGAGAGTGCCGCGGCAAATTTTCTCCTGTCGTTTGGGTCCGAATATAAACCAGCCCAGTATTCTGAAAGTGCTTTTTGGACATGGAAAAATACATTTAATGCCAGCACAGATTACACCTTCAACCAAGCATCAGGTCTTGATAATACCCAAACATGGTTAGGCGAATGGCTGATAAACATGAACATTGGTGGGGTTCGGGGCGCAAACCTTGATGTATCTGGGTTTATTGATGGAGGAACAAACATAGATGCTGAGTTTTATCGAGGCGAAGCCAAATTGTTCTTCGATGAACCCGACTCCCCTTGGCGGTTTACCCTAGGTGACGTTTCGCTTAACGGTGCCGGGCATTTACCTTCGGCACCCATTGGAGGTTTGGCTTTTGAACGCCTGTATCAAGATTTGCAGCCAACAAGAAATATTCAAAATGGTGGCACTCAGCCGCTTATTCTAAATGAAAGTGCCGATGTTGAAATCTACATTAATGACATCTTTTTCACTGAGATCCGCTTACCGCCTGGGCGTTATACTTTAGACGATCTGCCGCTCATCTCTGGCACCAATGATGTGCGCCTTGATATTAGCTATCAATCGGGTCGGAGGGATACCATTGTTTATAGTCAGTTCTTTAATTCACGCTTATTACGAGAAGGTATTTCTGATTTTGGTTTCTATTCCGGTTTGTACTCCAGTATCGTCGACAACGATTTTGAATACGATCAAGATCAATGGATCACCTCTGGTTATTACGATTATGGCATTAACGACTATTTGACCGTCGGAATTAATGGCCTGTATCACCCAGAAGGCCAGCAACTTGGATTTATCGCTACCATAGGTACCGAATACGGGAATATAGGCCTGCGTTTATCGGGGCAACAAAACAAGCCAAACGACCTTTCAGGCGGCATCATTAGCTTAGATTACGCACACCAAATTTGGGGTACAGACGATTATGGCTCACCAAACTTTCGCTTAGGGGCTGAATACCAGCAACAATATTTTTCGCTGCCTTGGCAAGAGGAGCTCCCGGTCACTGGCTATCTAGTTTTCAGTAATTATGTGTTCACCATTACCGATACTCTAAGCACAGTGATTAGCGGAGACTATCGCGATTATGATGAACAGGAAATAGAATGGTTGGCGTCGGCGCAATTGACTTGGCAGTGGAACAGTTTGTCGATATCGGCCGGCGTAGAACAAGAAGACAACCCCAACGAAAATATAGATGAAACCCGTTTTACCTTTTCTTCTGACTGGAATTGGTATTCAGAGAATGGCGATTACGGCGCCAATGTATCTTATTCTAATTTACCCGACTCTTACCGAGCTCAATTTCAACGCCCATCGGACAATTACACTGGCAGCCATGGTTACGCGCTGTCTCTCGAGGGTGATTCGTCTTCGCAAGTTTATTCAGCCGAAGCAAACTATGTCGCCAACCGTTTTTTAATTGATGGAGAAGTGTCGCACTACCAATTTGATGAGACCGACGGCTATCACACAGCGTCATTAAGAACCAGTACGGCACTGTCGATGGCCGATGGTCATATTGCTTGGTCGCGACCAATAAATGGGCCAATCGCCATCATTAACGTCCATAATAGCTTGGATGCGGATGTCGATGTGAATGCATTTGCCGATGACCCTCCAGAACTAATTTCTACGTCATCAATCAGTAATGCAGCAAGTTTGCCTGGCGGGCATCAACAGTCAAATATATACATCACATCCCCCGATGCGCCTATTGGGTATAACTTGGGCGATTACGAGCGTACCATCACGCCCGGTACCCAGACTGGTCATGTAATACAAGTCGGCTCTGATGCATCAAAAACCATCATTGGAACTATAGAAATCGCAAATAATTCGCCACTATCGCTTCATCAGGGGCTGTTCACTGGGCAGAGCAAAACATATGAGTTCTTTACCAATCGCGCAGGAAAATTCGTCGTTGAGGGTGTAGCACCGGGTACATATTCGATCACGATACCTGGGTTTTCCTCCTTAGAAGTCCAAGTGCCCGATGTGAGTGAAAACCTTATCTATCTACACTTTACAAATTAAAGAGGGCTAATTTATGAACACATCAACCAAACTTGTACTAGTCACTGCTGCACTATTGTCAACTCCAGCTTGGTCTAAATCTGAATGTAGAGGAAACTGGTCAATTGATGTCGACCGAAGTAATACGCAATATAAAAGCGATCTTAGTGCGTATATTCCGGTTTACCTGCAAATGTCGAGTGACGTACAACAATGTCGATTTCCGGTTTCATTCGTTTATGTCAATAACAAACAAAAGAGTCACTTGAGGGCATTCAATCACCAGCTAAATCTTACCGTCTTAGACAGAAACTTCCACCAGCTGAATTATCGTCAAAACAAAGGTTTTCAGTTAAACCTTGAGCGAGGCGCAGTAACCAAATTCTGGTTGAAAGTGAATCAGGCCAAGATGGCTTCCTCTGGTTTGTACAATGGTATCTTAGAGTTAAGCATGCGCTTAGGCGATGATGAACAAAGCAAAAAAGCGAAGGTTCAACTCGATGTTCCTGCTTTTGTTGCATTCCGTTCATCCGGTAATAACCCAATGCTAAAAAGTAAAGGGCATTCTAGTTATCGTTTTTCACTAGGAAATTTACAATCTAATAAAACGTATCGAGCAGATTTCGATTTGCTGTCGAATTCAAATGTTCGATTAGTTATCAAGCAAAAGTACGGAGAACTAAGGCTGCACTCTGAACAAAAAATAGCGATACCTTATAAGTTGGATTTCAACCACAAACCCGTGAATACAAAGTCCACATTTCAGTTTGAAAACAGCGGGAACATTAAAAAGTGGGGAATACCCATGGAAGTTTCACTGGGGAATATAGATTTTGCCAGAGCAGGCAGCTATCGAGATACTATCACGGTTGAAGTAAAAGCACTGCCTTAACGACGCCCCAAAATACGTTGACAGCAACAAAAAGCCCCGCACTTGGCGGGGCTTTGAAATCATAGAGTTAACTTAAGAATTACTTCTTAGCGTTACGCTCTTTAACTTCTGCGATTACTTGCTCAGCAACGTTTGCTGGACAAGGTGCGTAGTGTGCGAACTCCATAGAGAACTGACCACGACCAGAAGTGATAGTACGTAGGTGACCGATGTAGCCAAACATTTCTGATAGAGGAACGTCTGCTTTAATACGAACACCAGTCGCGCCAGCTTGTTGGTCTTTGATCATACCACGACGACGGTTAAGGTCACCGATTACATCACCAACGTTATCTTCTGGAGAGAATACGTCAACGTGCATGATAGGCTCAAGAAGCTGTGGACCTGCTTTAGGCATAGACTGACGGAATGCACCTTTCGCTGCGATTTCGTAAGCGATTGCTGAAGAGTCTACTGCGTGGAAACCACCGTCGAACAGTTCAACTTCTACGTCTAGAGTTGGGAAGCCAGCTAGAACACCTTCGTTCATCATGCTCGCGAAGCCTTTCTCTACTGCAGGCCAGAATTCTTTAGGTACGTTACCACCAACAACTGTTGATTTGAACGTAAAGCCAGAGTTTAGCTCACCTGGTTTGATACGGTAGTCGATCTTACCGAACTGACCAGAACCACCAGACTGCTTCTTGTGCGTGTAGCTATCTTCAACTGGTTGAGTGATAGTTTCACGGTAAGCTACCTGTGGAGCACCTACTTCTAGCTCAACGCCGTAAGTACGCTTAAGGATGTCTACCTTGATGTCTAGGTGAAGTTCACCCATACCTTTCAGGATAGTTTCGCCTGAATCTTCGTCAGTCTCAACTTGGAATGATGGATCTTCTGCAACCATTTTACCGATCGCGATACCCATTTTCTCAGTTGAACCTTTATCTTTTGGAGATACAGCAATAGAGATTACTGGTTCTGGGAAGATCATTGGTTCTAGAGTACATTCGTGCTTAGGATCACATAGAGTGTGACCAGTTTGAACGTTCTTCATACCAACAACAGCGATGATGTCACCCGCTTGCGCTTCAGTGATCTCGTTACGGTCGTCTGCTTGCATTTCACACATACGGCCGATACGCTCAGTTTTACCTGTCGCAGAGTTAAGTACTGTGTCGCCTTTCTTCATCACACCAGAGTAGATACGGATGAAAGTTAGCGCGCCGAAGCGGTCATCCATGATCTTAAATGCTAGCGCACGTAGTGGCTCGTCTGCAGATACGATCGCTTTTTCACCAGTTGGTTCACCAGTTTCTGGATCAGTTAGGTCTTGTGGATCAACTTCAGTTGGTGATGGTAGGTAATCAACAACCGCGTCTAGTACCAACTGAACACCTTTGTTCTTGAACGCAGAACCACAGAAAGTTGGGAAGAACGCTAGGTCACGAGTACCTTTACGGATACAACGTTTTAGATCTTCGATAGAAGGCTCTTCACCTTCCATGTAAGCTTCCATTAGATCATCGTCTTGCTCAACTGCAGTTTCGATTAGCTCTTCACGGTAAGCTTCAACGTCATCAACCATGTCAGCTGGAACGTCTAGTACTTCGTAGTTTTCTGGAAGACCTGTGTCATCCCATACGTATGCTTTACGAGATAGCAGATCAACAACACCAACGAAGTCATCTTCACGACCGATTGGAAGAACCATAACTAGTGGGTTTGCCGCTAGTACGTTCTTAACTTGGTCAACAACGTTGTAGAAGTCTGCACCCATACGGTCTAGTTTGTTAACGAAGATCAGACGAGATACTTCTGATTCGTTCGCGTAACGCCAGTTAGTCTCTGACTGAGGTTCAACACCACCAGAACCACAGAATACACCGATACCACCATCTAGTACTTTCAGTGAACGGTATACTTCTACAGTAAAGTCAACGTGTCCCGGAGTATCGATAACGTTTAGGCGGTGACCGTTCCATTCACAAGTTACCGCTGCTGATTGGATAGTGATACCGCGCTCAGCTTCCTGTTCCATGAAGTCAGTTGTAGACTCACCGTCATGTACTTCACCAGTTTTGTGGATTTTACCAGTAAGCTTTAGAATACGCTCAGTGGTGGTAGTTTTACCCGCATCAACGTGCGCGAAAATACCAATGTTTCTGTACTTTGATAAATCTGCCATTGTCTTACTCTGTTTATAAGGTATAAATTGCGCGCAGAGTATAACACAATCTGTCAAGACTGATACCCTTGCGTGCAGATGGAAAGAAAAAAATTAAATCGTAAATATTCCGTTCCCAAAGGATAGCTGAATACCACAATTTATGTACTTTATTCGATCTTGTTCACTCACTAAAAAGCGAACAATTTAGATACGGTTATCTCGAATATGAGAACCTCATAACTCATCGAAGGCTTCAATTGCCTCTGATAGTTTTTTGACTCCGTGAACTTGCATACCAGCAATACCACCTTTCGGCATATTCGCTGCTGGAACGATCGCTTTTTTAAAGCCGTGCTTAAAGGCTTCGTTCAAACGTTCTTGTCCACTTGGTACCGGACGAATTTCACCCGCCAAACCAACTTCACCGAAGATCACGACATCTTTGGGTAACGGACGATCACGGAAACTGGATAATAGCGCCATGACTAAGGCAAGGTCCGCACTGGTTTCGGTTACTTTAACACCACCGACGACATTGACAAAGACATCTTGGTCCGCCATTTGTAAACCACCATGCTTATGCAGCACAGCTAATAATAAGGAAAGACGGTTTTGCTCCAGCCCCACTGCTACACGGCGTGGGTTTGCCAATTGTGAATAATCCACCAGCGCTTGAATTTCGACCAGCAACGGACGCGTGCCTTCCCAAACGACCATCACGGATGAGCCTGAGGTTTCTTCTTCGCCTCGCGAAAGGAAAATCGCCGACGGGTTACTCACCTCTTTTAACCCCTGTCCGGTCATGGCAAACACACCAAGTTCATTCACCGCGCCAAAGCGGTTTTTATGACTGCGTAATGTTCTGAAGCGGCTATCCGTACCGCCATCCAATAACACAGAACAATCGATAATATGCTCAAGCACTTTCGGACCAGCCAGTGTGCCATCTTTGGTGACGTGACCGACAATGAATACCGCCACATTGTTTTGTTTGGCGTAACGTGTCAGTGCCGTGGCCGACTCTCGTACCTGCGCTACGCTACCGGGTGACGATTGCACATCTGATACATGCATGACCTGGATTGAGTCAATCACCATAATGCGCGGTTGCTCTTTCTCTGCGATTTGGCAAATTTTGTCGACATTTGTCTCAGATAACATTTTTAAATGATCTTTTGGCAAACCTAACCGAGACGCGCGCATCGCGACCTGCTGCAAAGACTCCTCGCCTGTCACATAGAGCGTGGGCATTTGTGCCGATAAACTGCACATCGTTTGCAAAAGCAATGTCGATTTACCAGCGCCTGGGCTACCGCCAATGAGAATAGCGGCACCCGGTACTACACCACCACCGAGTACGCGATCCAGCTCTTTAAAGCCGCTGGTAAAACGTGGCACTTCTTGTAAGTCAATTTCTGACAGCGTTTGTACTTGCGCTTCTGTGGCTGACCCAGCATATCCGGTCAAACGTTCATTGCGAGCCACCGTGGGTGATGCTGCAATTCGCACTTCAGTAATGGTATTCCAAGCGCCACACGCATTACATTGTCCCTGCCAACGTGGGAAGTCCGCGCCACAATCATTACAAACATACGCTCGTTTTGCTTTCGCCATGATGCCTCGATGAATTCAATATCCGATATTTTCGACAAATGTGACCAAGCCTATCACTAGACCCCGATGGACTTAAGTTATAATCTGCTAGGCCGATAACCATAAAATAACGACATACTCTAACAGAAATAATGCAGCAATCTGAAATACTCTCTCTCGCAGAACGACTTATTCCCGTTTATGGATCGCAAGACTTTGATTTTGTCCTAGGTCAGTTGACAGAGGAAGAAGCGCCGTCGGTAAAAATCCTGGTTAAGATTGAGCTAAACCGTCTGATGGCTCCATGCAGTAAGAGCATTGATTTAAGAGGTCGCGTTCAGGGTGAGTGCAGAAAATACATCTTAGATGACATTCCACACTGGTTAGATGATGTTGCATTTAATGCCTACCATAAGAACATCAAAAAATTTGGTGGCTATACCGAAGGCATGTGGGAAGCCTTAAACAACACTCGCAATAACTTCCGAGTCATGGGGCAAAATACGTCGCAAGACACCACCGCACCGTTAACCGATCCTAAAAGCCCTTTTCTGGCTGAGCCGATTCACTTTGGTTACGATTTAAAACGTCAAGAAAAGCGCTTAAAACTTCAGTCGCAAGTTGAAATATGCCTATCCAAAGGTCAACTATTACATGGTGTTAGCATCGATCTGTCTAATTCTGGAGCAAAATTTAAAGTACCAAGCGCCTTCAAGTACAGCCTTGGTGAAGTCATCCAAGTGACATTTACCGAGTTTTCCAGCAATTCGGAACTCCCAGGTATCGAAAAACCACTCGCCTACCGAGTGTTAGCCGTCGATGACTGTTACGAGAATGATGCCATTTTATATCTTAGAACCATTCGTGTTAGCGAAACCAATATCATCAGCCAAATCATCGATGAAGCATTGAATAACAGTACCAAACGCACACAACACGACAATCAAGACAAGATCCTTAGCGCGCGAACACACGGCTATGAGCATATCGCATTAAAGCACACCAGCACCCTGCCCTTATTCTTTGAAGGCAGTGAGCTCAAACTCGCCATGTTGACGCCCAATAACCAGCAGGTTTGGCAGTACTGGCATGATGAACGTAATCAGCAAGTGTTTGGCTCTTTATTGCATAAACAACGAATTAACTCACTGATCGCGCCAGGCGTGACGGGGACAAGCAACGTGCTCTACTCCTTTACTCATGAGCATGAGCAGAAAACCTATTTTTATTCGATGCTAAGACCCGAGGCCAGCCGTGAGCAGCGCAAGTTGTTTTGGCATATTGGAGCAAAGCGTAAAAGCTGGCGAGTGTTCCGCATCTCTATTTTCGAGTTATCAGGGCAAGAAAAAGCCGACTTGGCTTCCTTCTCGTCGGAACTGGCTGAACAATCACACTCGCTTACCCACGTGGGATTTCTGCAAGAGATTGCTGATGAGCAATCAGGACAAGATTACCTCCTGTCGGAAAAGCCTCGTCTCGCCGCTAACGCGATTAACACCTTCCGTCACCCTAGAAAGATCATTGGCAATCCAAAGGGCATTTATTTTGATGCTAAATCTCGACGCAAAGAGCCGCGTTATCGCTTTAAAACCCCTTTAGAACTCAATACAGGGCAGACAAAAACTGCAGGATTTACCGCTGATATTTCTAAACATGGACTTGGTATCCGACTAGATGAACCGACTTTGCTGCGCTCCGGGCAACAGGTACAGATTCATTTTCGTGAACTACAGCTGTACGATAAAAAGCTGCCACTCTCTGCAGTACCTTATCGAGTTGTGAGAGTCAGTCCCAATGGTCGTAGCGTTCAACTGAAGATGGATGAAAGCAGTAAACTGCTGCGAGTCATCGCATTTTTCAGCAGTATTATCGAGCACAACCAAGACAAACTGATTCAACAGCAAGAAGTACTACCGAGCAACGATCTGCTAGAAAGGTTGCACAGTGTGTTGCTGTCAAGAACGCTAAGTGCGCCAGTGTTTATTAGTAAAAGCGCAGGCTCTACTTCATCGTTATCAACCCCAGTAATCGGCGTGAATATGCCGTTACCCAAGTACGTTGAGTTATTCGCCCGCTTAGGACACGATAAATCGTTTGCTCTTGAGCCTATTTTTAAAGGAAGAACAAACACGTTAATTGCCGAAGCGATCAAGCGAGTCGAAGGAGCAACCGTTAAGTATCACGATCTTTATATAAGCACGGCTAAAGTCGGCAGCAAAATTACGGCGTTTAACACTCATTTACATCAAGACTTTGCCAATGCGAAAGAACGAATTCATTTTATTAAGCAGGCGCGAATGAAAGGGGATGTATACGTACTTCGTATCTCGACAGCACCGATTTTTGATCCGATGACTTCCCTGTTAGAAAAAGAACTCAGTGAGTTAACTCTCTTGAGTGTACACCAAGCCCGGAAACTGGAAAAAGAGCTCACCTCATTGGTCGGCTATTGTGAGCTTAAAGACATCACCGAAGAAGTGATCGTCCGGCTCGAGTTAACGGAATAATCTTAATCGTCAGCCGAAACCAAAAAACACCGCTGTAATTTGCGGTGTTTTTTGGATCTGTATTTATTGTAAAGGCCTACAAGTCGTGGAAAGCTTGAGCCAAAAAACAGGCTCAATTGTTACGGTTTCGACTTCCAACTGATTTTTTGCTGTTTAACCAGTGAACCCGATAAGATGCACAGTACCCCGCCTAAACCGGCATAGCGCACGGCGGATTGAGCTTGTGCTTCCACTTTAGGTTTCGCATGGTACGCGATACCCAATCCAGCCACCGACATCATCACTAGGTCATTGGCACCGTCACCGACAGCAACCGTATTATGTTGTTCGATTTCATATTCGTCCGCTAGTTCGACCAGAATGTCAGACTTCACTTGTGCGTTTACCACATCACCCAATACTTCCCCGGTCAGTTTTCCATCAATGATTTCCAACTGATTAGAGTGAGCAAAATCTAATCCTACTTTTTCTTTAATGTAATCCGAGAAGTAGGTAAAACCACCCGAGGCGATCGCGGTTTTCCAGCCCAGTGCTTTCAGTGTGTTAATGAGAGCTTCAAAATCTTGCATGAAGGGTAGTTGACTGCGTACTTGCTCTAGAATGGCTTCATCCGCGCCTTTTAATTTGCCAACACGCTGACGAAGGCTCTGCTCAAAATCGAGTTCACCTTGCATTGCACGTTCAGTGACTTCAGCAACCTCTTCACCCACTCCCGCAAGTTTGGCGATTTCATCAATACATTCAATTTCTATTGCGGTTGAGTCCATGTCAAATACGATAAGCCCTGGTGCGGATAAATCTGGTACCTCATTCAGTGAGGCATAATCTAAATTAAGGCTGTTTAAAATGGTTTCATGCTCTGGAGTCAGTTCCCCAGCCATTAAGGCAACTTCGTATTCCCCGACCTTCCAAGTATCCTGAACGGGGTTATAGAAACCGGTATAGAAGTCGATATCTTCAAAATGCTTTGGTGAAAGGTATTGCGCAAAAATAATCCAATTTGCTTTGGCTTTATCCAATTGAGAAGCAAACCGAGTTTCGGGAAGTCGCTTTAAAAGTGTTGTATGTTTTCTGATAGGCAAGCTTTTTGACGCGTCCATGTATATAATCCTTTATGACTTTGCTAAAACGTTACCTCAACACGCTAAAAAGGCAAGTCTTTGTTTTATTTTCAATGGATGAGTAAAGAGCATGAGTGAATCCTTGTTCTCTGTGAGAAATGCCTTAAGAATTTTAGCGCTGATATTAGTGTGCGTGATGTTATTCATGACCATTAAAAATAGCGTGGTGATCAGTAAAGGCAATGAGAAAATTCAAGCTCAACAGCTTGAAACACTCACCAAAGTTTTGATTTCTCAGGCATCGTTGTCTGCGAGCGAAATGATCTTAACCAAAGATCAAGAGCGGCTATTAAAGCTAACTAATCAGTTGGCGCAAGACCGATTAGTATTCGATGCGACGATTTATGACGCTGAAGGCATTCGTTTAGCGTCCAGCGAAGAGGCGTTATCGGTACGAGAAGTGCTAGGGTTAGATACACCACTGGCGACAGCCTCTATTGGTCGACAACAGTTAGTCGAACCAGTTTTTGCTGATGGCGCCGTGATCGGTTTTGTTCGCGTGACCTTTGAAACTGGGCGCGTGACGGCTATTTCGGACCACCATTATCGTAAAAGCGATCGCTACATGTACATGATGGTATTGATGAGCTTTGCCTGTGGCATGCTGTTTATTATGATCTTGCGCAGACAACCGATTCGGCGCAAGAAAGCAGAAAATCTGCTGCTGACGAAGTAACGCGAAAACCATCGCTCATTAAGGTTAAAGTCGTTCGTTCAAACTGTTTCATGCTATAACCAGCACACGTTAAAGTAATACGTGTTCACAATAAAACGGCCCGCAATTGCGGGCCGTTTTGATACTCTGGAGTTAATTGAGAAGAAGACTACTCTTTATCCCCTAAAAGAACAGAGTCTAACGCAATCAACATCATGTCATTAAAGGTAGTTTGACGCTCGTCAGACGTGGTTTGTTCACCGGTTTTGATGTGGTCTGAAACCGTACAAATGGTTAATGCCTTTGCACCGTATTCCGCCGCCACGCCATAAATGCCAGCCGCTTCCATTTCTACACCGACGATGCCGTATTTGTCCATCACGTCAAACATCTCAGGATCCGGCGTGTAAAACAGTTCTGCCGAGAATAGGTTACCCACTTTGACGTCGATACCGCGCGCTTTTGCCGCTTCTTCTGCGGCACGGACCATTTTATAGTCCGCGATAGCTGCAAAGTCATGATCTTTGAAACGAATGCGGTTGACTTTCGAGTCCGTACACGCGCCCATACCGATCACGACGTCGCGCACTTTAATGTCTTCGTTGACGGCACCACAACTGCCGACACGAATCACTTTCTTCACACCAAAGTCTTTGATCAGTTCAGTCACATAAATAGAGCAAGAAGGAATACCCATACCGTGTCCCATTACCGAAATCTTGCGACCTTTGTATGTACCGGTGTAACCGAACATATTACGTACGTCACACACTTGAACCACATCTTCAAGGAAGGTTTCTGCGATGTACTTTGCACGCAGTGGATCACCAGGCATTAGTACGACGTCTGCGAATGCACCCATTTCGGCGTTAATATGAGGAGTAGCCATAATGTTTTCCTTACTATTTTCTTTTATCTCTAGCGCTCCACGAATAAAGCCCAGAGTTTTCTCGTTTCCGACAGCGATTTAAAGCTAAATAGAAAACTAGGAGCAAGATACGCCCCTAGTTTTGTTATTTTAATCATCTATTGATTATAGAAAATTCTTTCCGTAATCCATTGGCGAGGTCCCAAAGTGGCTCGCTAATGTTTGACCAATATCCGCGAACGTATCACGACGGCCTAAAGAACCAGCAGGTACTTTTGGTCCATAAACCAATACTGGAATATGCTCGCGGGTGTGATCGGTACCAGGCCATGTAGGATCACAACCGTGGTCTGCGGTCAGGATCAGTACATCATCTTCTTGCATGAGTTCAAGCACTTCATTGATGCGACCATCAAAGTACTCTAGCGCAGCGGCGTATCCCGCAACGTCGCGTCGGTGACCGTAAGCTGAATCGAAGTCGACAAAGTTAGTAAAGACGATGGTGTTATCACCCGCTTCTTTGATCTGCTCGAGTGTTGCTTCAAATAGAGCTGGAATGCCTGTTGCCTTCACTTTCTTTGTAATACCGCAGTTTGCGTAGATATCTGCAATCTTGCCGATAGAAACGACATTGCCTTGTTTCTCGTCGGCAAGTTTCTGCAAAACGGTTTCTGATGGTGGTTCAACCGAGAGATCACGACGGTTGCCAGTGCGCTCAAACTGACCTTTACCCGGGCCAATAAATGGGCGCGCGATGACACGGCCGATGTTGTAATCTTCTAGCTCTTCACGAGCGATTTGGCAAAGTTCGAGTAAGCGATCTAGACCAAATGTCTCTTCATGACATGCAATTTGAAACACGGAGTCCGCCGAAGTATAGAAGATAGGTAAACCCGTCTTCATGTGTTCTTCACCTAAGTCGTCAAGCACCTGTGTACCTGATGCGTGGCAGTTCCCAAGGAAACCGTCCAGACCTGCACGCTCGAGAATACGGTCCGTCAACGCTTTCGGAAAGCTATTTGCTTTGTCACTAAAGTAACCCCAATCAAACAGAACAGGGACACCTGCGATTTCCCAGTGACCAGATGGAGTGTCTTTACCTGAAGAAAGCTCAGCGGCATGACCGTACGCACCAATAATTTCGGCACTGGTATCCAAACCCGGAGCAAAGCGACCTGTTGATTCTTTATGCGCCATCGCCAAACCTAATTTAGATAAGTTTGGCAGGCGAAGTGCACCTTGGCGTTGATCGTTATCTGCTAAACCTTTTTCACACTGATCTGCAATGTGACCTAATGTATCAGAACCCACATCACCAAATTGCTCAGCGTCCGCTGTTGCACCGATACCAAACGAATCTAAAACTAAAATAAATGCTCTTTTCATTGCTGTTCCTTCGGTCCACTCCCTCATTTTAGGGGAGCAGGCCTTATGTCATAATTTATTGCTTATATCCAACCAGATCCTGAAATACGATCGATTGATTAAATGTCTTCAGCACGGATTTGGCGATAAACTTCAGGAGTTGGCGTGTATTCACCACCCACTTTAATCGCACTGCGCAGAGATTTAGCGGCTTCTTCCCACTGCTCTTCAGTGCGCGCGTGGATAACGGCAAGCGGTTTATCGCTGTTTGCCTCCTCACCAAGGCGGATGAACTCATCAAACCCTACTGCATAGTCGATTTCATCGGTAGCAACACGGCGACCACCACCCATTGCAACCACAGCCATGCCAATAGCACGCGTATCCATAGCGGAAACGATACCGGTGTCATTTGCGTATACAGGTTTGATAATGTCTGCTTTTTCTAGGTAGTTTTCGTAGTTTTCTACGAAGTCTGCAGGACCTCCTAGGCCAGCAACCATCTTACCGAAACACTCTGCAGCTTTACCGTTGTCTAGCACTTCCATCAGTTTGGCACGAGCATCTGCTGTATTTTCTGCCAGCTTGCCTAGCACCAGCATTTCTGCACAAGATGCCATCGTCACTTCGAGAAGGCGTGGGTTACGATATTCACCCGTTAGGAAACGAACCGCTTCACGAACTTCCACCGCGTTACCGGCTGAAGAGGCCAGAACTTGGTTCATGTCTGTCAGAATCGCTGTGGTTTTGGTGCCAGCACCGTTTGCGACTGCGACGATCGATTTTGCTAGCTCTTCTGAGGCTTCGTAAGTTGGCATAAATGCGCCAGAGCCGACTTTTACGTCCATCACTAGCGATTCCAGACCCGCAGCCAATTTCTTAGATAAAATGGAGGCCGTAATCAATGAGATGTTGTCTACCGTTGCGGTAATATCGCGAGTGGCGTAAACACGCTTATCCGCTGGAGCCAGATCACCCGTTTGACCGATGATCGCCACACCGGCGTCTTTCGTTACTTGACCAAACACATCATTGCTCGGCGTAATGTTGTAGCCAGGTATGGACTCAAGCTTATCTAACGTACCACCCGTATGACCAAGACCACGACCAGATATCATTGGCACAAACCCACCGCATGCTGCCACCATTGGACCGAGCATGAGAGATGTAACGTCGCCAACGCCACCTGTTGAGTGCTTATCTACAATCGGACCACCGAAATTCATGTGGCTCCAGTCGATAACCATGCCTGAATCACGCATAGCACACGTTAGGGCGATACGTTCATCCATCGTCATTTCATTAAAGAATATAGTCATAGCAAACGCCGCGATCTGACCTTCAGATACGGTATTATTTGCTACACCTTGAATGAAGAAGTTGATTTCGTCTGCGGTAAGTACTTCACCGTCACGTTTTTTACGAATGATTTCTTGTGGTAAATACATTAGTGCCTCCCAAGCTTTTTTATAAGCTGTGGTAACAGTAGGATAAAAATAAGGACAAAGGTTGGTAGCACTATGGTTGGTGCTACCAATTCAGACGTAATATTGGAATTAGTAAGCCGTTGGGTCAGCTTTTTCGTCTGTCACTTCTAATGTATTTAGTAGATTGGTTAGCAGGCTAGATGCACCGAAACGGTAGTGACGAGCATCAACCCAGTTGTCACCTAGGATTTCGTCCGCCATTGCTAAGTATGCTGCTGCATCTTCAGCCGTGCGCACACCACCAGCTGGTTTGAAACCAACCGTTTCTGCAACACCCATGTCACGAATCACTTCAAGCATCATACGTGCGTATTCTGGCGTTGCGTTTACCGGCACTTTACCCGTTGACGTTTTGATGAAGTCAGCACCTGCTTCAATACAGATTTGAGATGCTTTCTTGATCAGTGCCTCTTCTTTTAGTTCACCGGTTTCAATGATGACTTTAAGAAGAATATCACCACATGCTGCTTTACATTGCTTAACTAGTTCAAAGCCTACTTTTTCGTCACCCGCCATCAGTGCGCGGTATGGGAAAACGACGTCAACTTCGTCAGCACCGTAAGCGACCGCCGCTTTTGTCTCTGCAACTGCGATTTCGATGTCGTCGTTACCGTGAGGAAAGTTAGTCACGGTTGCGATACGAACGTCTGGTGTACCTTGCTCTCGAAGTGTCTTCTTAGCAATAGGAATAAAGCGAGGGTAAATACAGATTGCAGCTGTGTTGCCTACCGCTGTTTTCGCGTCATGACATAGTGCGATGACTTTTTCATTCGTGTCATCGTCATTTAGCGTAGTTAGGTCCATAAGTTTAAGTGCACGTAGTGCTGCTGCTTTTAAATCGCTCATTTCTATCTCCGATCAATATTCAAAAAAATCACTACTTCGCCTCTCATTACTTCTCTAACTATAATCAACAAGTCGAAATAATGTGAATAAATGGCAAAGCAGTCTATTAATGAACGGACTTGGTTCCTTGAAGACTCGGCATAGTCAGCAAATATTCTATGCCAATTGCTATCCTTGTCACCGCACAGTACCCGTTTGGTCTATGGCACAACAATCTATGATTGCGGTCGTTTTTATATCAGCTTTGTTCGCAAAATGTCGACGAAGCTTGATATTGCAGGGCAATTCATTTGCCCATTGCGAATGTAATGTTCATTACGTAATGAATACATTATAGAGTTTCACCGCAAAACTATAGCACCAAATAGAGCGCAAACGGTTTGTATCTCAAAATTTTCAAGTATCCGCTCTTTTGGTGAAGCGCTCTTGTTAACAGAGTGATGTTAAGAAAAACCCGTTCACCGAAAGCCATCTTCATTTTAGGGTCCCCAAAACGAAAAATGCCCCGCAGCAATCTCTTGCTACAGGGCATGATGTAAAACGGCGTCTATATATTAAAAACCCGTACTAAATTACAGAGCTGCAAGGCTTAAGCAGAAGCCTGCAATTGTCGCTGCCATAAGGTTAGACAACGTACCAGCAAGTACTGCTTTCACACCCATGCGAGCGATGTCGCTACGACGGTTTGGCGCAAGGCTACCCAGACCACCTAGTAGAATCGCAATAGAAGAAAGGTTCGCGAAACCACACAGTGCGAATGAGATGATTGCGGTTGTCTTCTCAGACATCACTTCACCTGTCGCTGCAATAACTTGAGCATTGTCACCAATGTAAGGAGTGAAGTTCAAGTAAGCAACAAATTCGTTAACCACGATCTTCTGACCGATGAATGAACCAGCTGTTACCGCTTCTGCCCATGGAACACCGATTAGGAATGCTAGTGGAGAGAATGCGTAACCTAGGATTAGCTCTAGTGTTAGTTCAGGCATGCCGAACCAACCACCGATGCCACCTAGCATACCGTTGATTAGCGCGATTAGACCAACGAATGCGATTAGCATTGCACCCACGTTAAGCGCAAGTTGTAGACCAGAAGCCGCACCGCCCGCTGCTGCGTCGATGACGTTAACTGGTTTGTCGTCGCCGCCGTCCATCGCTTCTTCGATACTTTCGTGAGGCTGATCCGTCTCAGGGTGAAGGATTTTAGCGAACAGTAGACCGCCTGGTGCTGCCATGAATGATGCCGCAACGAGGTACTCTAGTGGAACACCCATAGATGCGTAACCAGCTAGTACACCACCAGCAACAGAAGCTAAACCACCACACATTACCGCAAATAGCTCTGATTGAGTCATTTTTGGAACGAATGGACGAACAACTAGAGGTGCCTCTGTTTGACCTACGAAAATGTTAGCCGCTGCTGACATCGATTCCGCACGAGAAGTGCCAAGGGCTTTTTGTAGTGCACCACCAAGAATCTTGATAACCCACTGCATAACGCCAATGTAGTATAGAACTGAAATCAGAGCAGAGAAAAAGATCAGTGTAGGAAGAACACGGAATGCGAAGATGAAACCACCGCCACCGAAGACTTCGAACATCTTGTCAGAAACAAGACCACCGAACAGGAATGATGAACCATCGTTACCGTAGTTGATAACGTTAGATACACCAGAAGAGAAACCGTTTAGTAAATCACGGCCCCAAGGTACATAAAGAACAAATGCCCCTAATGCGAATTGGATAGCGAATGCACCACCCACAGTTCTTAAGTTGATAGCTTTACGGTTAGATGAAAATGCAAATGCAATAGCAAGAAGCACTACCATACCGACTAGGCTCATAAACAGGCTCATAGTTTATGACTTCCTTATAAGTTATTAATTGGCGTGTAACAAAATGGAGCTATAAAGCGGGGGCAATTATACTCATGCCACAACAATTAAAGTAATGCCACCTTCACACTTTCCTATCACATTCATGGTTCATTCACCGACTTTTGTGATAAAAATCACAACAACGAAGAGAGTAATTTCAGTTTCAAACACTATCTTTAGATTTTATTCACATATAGAGAAAGCAAAATTGCTATTTATCCATAGTTGAGAAGCAATCGATTGCTTTTTGCAGTTGCGTAATATTGCCAATTCATTTAGCACATGAATAAGTTTCTCTGGATGGTTTGGCTCCCCTTGATAGCCAAGTATAGGCATATCTGGAGCGTCAGTTTCGATGACGAGCTTGTCTATTGGTAATTTTTGAACCGCGTCGCGGGTTTTATTCGCTCGAGGGTAGGTAATTGTTCCTCCGACACCAATAAAAAAACCTAATTTGATCCATTCCATCGCCTGCTGATAGCTCCCTGAAAAAGCATGTAACACACCGCCCCTTGGCAAATGGGCTGCCTTGACCAATTGAATAAGTCGGTTATGCGCTTTACGGCTGTGAATAATGACAGGTAAATCAAAGCGGCGAGCGAGTTCAAACTGAATATTAAGTGCTTTTTCTTGTCGCTCTGCGGGCACATCTATCGCAAAGTCCAAACCGCACTCGCCAATGGCAACACATTGACGGTTTCTTTGCTCTAAATACTGCACTAGTTGAGGTAAAGATTGTTCAAAGTCGGGTTGCAAAAAGTAGGGGTGAAACCCCAACGCAAAATACAGGCTTGAGTATTGATGGCTTAACTCCCGGATACGAGACCAGTTTTGTGGACCAACAGAAGGGATGATTATTCTCGACACCCCCTGCTTTGCTGCTAACTGCTGCTGATGCGCAAAGTCCTTTTGAAACACAGCAAAGTCAAAATGACAGTGGGTATCAAAGAGCTTCATGCTTATTCTTCAGGTCACTTGGAGAAGGTTTCGACACAGCATTCTCTCCTTCATCACCATTTATTGGATCTTTCCGGTAAGGCACGCAACTGCGCTTTTGATCTGGAGTTAGCCCCATTTCTTTACACCAGTCGTCGTAACGTTTTAACCCACGTTTAAACCAATTCATCTGCTGCCCTCTCAGTGTGATGCCAATCATTAAAAATAAAAACGCCCTTGGCTAAGTGTATAGCCAAGGGCGTTTTAAAATCCAGTCACTAACTCATCGCTTTGGAACGTGTTCTTTCCCGAGAACGCTGATAATTAGTGTTCGCGGGTTGCTCGGAACTCAATGTCCGGGAAACGCTCTTTTGCAAGGTTTAGGTTAACCATGGTAGGCGCAATGTAAGACAAATTATCCCCGCCATCCAAAGCTAGGTTTGCTTGGTTTTTACGCTGGAATTCATCCAGTTTCTTCGCATCATCACACTCAACCCAACGGGCCGTTGCAACGCTTATTCCTTCGTAAATCGCTTCTACATTGTATTCAGACTTCAAACGCGCGACAACCACATCAAACTGAAGCACACCTACCGCGCCAACGATTAAGTCGTTGTTTTGTAGTGGTCGGAATACCTGTACCGCCCCTTCTTCAGAAAGCTGAACCAGACCTTTGAGCAGTTGCTTTTGCTTAAGTGGATCTTTAAGACGAATACGACGGAACAGCTCAGGAGCGAAGTTCGGAATACCAGAGAACTTTAGAGACTCACCTTGCGTGAAGGTATCGCCAATTTGAATCGTACCGTGGTTATGTAAACCGATAATGTCGCCCGCATAAGCGTGTTCTGCGCGAGAACGATCACCAGCCATAAAGGTGACTGCATCAGAGATACTCACTTGCTTGCCAAGACGAACGTGTTCATCTTCATACCTTGCGTGTAAGTCCCCGAAACAATACGCATAAATGCAATACGGTCACGGTGTTTAGGGTCCATGTTCGCTTGGATCTTAAACACGAAGCCAGAGAACTTTTCTTCTGTTGCTTCAACTTCACGCTCAACCGCTTGACGCGCTTTCGGCGCTGGCGCCCACTTTGTCAACCCATCTAACATATGGTCCACACCAAAGTTACCTAGCGCTGTACCAAAATAGACTGGCGTTAGGTCACCCGTTAAGAACATTTCCAAGTCAAACTCTGGACATGCGCCCATCACTAACTCTAGCTCTTCACGTACGCTTTCTGCGAGATCTGCCCCAACCTTTTCATCCAGTTCAGGGTTATCCAATCCCTTGATGATTCGAACTTCTTGAATCTCATGACCATGACCTGATTCATACAAGATCGTTTCGTCACGGTGAATGTGATATACACCTTTAAACTCTTTACCACAGCCGATAGGCCAAGTGATAGGTGCACACATCATGCCCAACTCATTTTCGACCTCGTCCAAGACTTCCATTGGATCACGAACGTCACGGTCAAGTTTGTTCATGAAAGTCACGATCGGCGTATCGCGCAGGCGCGTAACTTCCATCAATTTTCGAGTCCGGTCTTCGACACCTTTCGCAGCATCAATCACCATCAAGCACGAGTCTACTGCCGTCAGTGTACGATAGGTATCTTCAGAGAAATCCTCGTGTCCCGGAGTATCAAGAAGGTTAACCAAACAATCATTGTAAGGAAACTGCATCACAGAAGTTGTAACCGAGATACCACGCTCCTTCTCCATTTCCATCCAGTCAGATTTAGCGTGTTGTGATGAACCACGACCTTTCACAGAACCCGCTTTTTGAATCGCGTTTCCGAATAAAAGCACTTTTTCAGTGATGGTTGTTTTACCCGCATCCGGGTGGGAAATAATCGCGAAGGTTCTACGTTTAGACACTTCGCTTAGAAAAGGTGTATTTGACATGAAAATAGTCTTCTTTGATGTCTGAAGGAACGCTGGTAAAGCCCCCCTTCTTTTAGATTCAGTTTTGCGCGGTATTCTCGCTTATTATTGCTTAAGGAGCAACAGATCGCTGACAGGCAACTGATTGGCTTTGGCCTCACTGACTGGCTTTATGGGAGCCACTCAAACCAAGTCAATGGAAATAGCGTTCGAATGCTAGTGAAAGAACATATAACTCATGATGATCGCATCTTCTTTACCATTCCCCGAATTCGCGGGGTAATAATTATAGCGTCGATCCAACTCATTGAAGCCCGCTTGCTCATAAATGTGCAGTGCAGACACATTACTTTCCCTTACTTCTAGCCAGGCACTTT
Organism: Vibrio mytili; assembly: GCF_000830505.1. GTDB lineage: Bacteria > Pseudomonadota > Gammaproteobacteria > Enterobacterales > Vibrionaceae > Vibrio > Vibrio mytili. The sequence goes on from NZ_JXOK01000053.1 coordinate 81,608, forward strand.
CCGCTTTTACTTGCTGACAATGACCTAAGAAGGCATCTAACAGCTTTTGCCCATAGCCCTGCCCTTGCTTGCTCGGCTTAACAGCAATGTTTAATAAGGTCACTTCTCCGACAATATTCTGAGCATAAAAGTAGCCAATGATTTCATCGCCATCTCGCATAACATGATGACAAGCGCCACGACTGGATAAATCACGGATTAGAGACTCAGCCCATGGATGAGAGTGTGCTTGTTGCTCAATTTGCCAAATATGATCCAAGTGTTCGGCACACATGGGAATAATTTCAATCGTCATGGATTTAACCTAGAAAATGCGTTATGAATAAGAACAGATTTGCTGCCAAAGAGCACGTTTTTGTTGGTTGTTACCATCAATATTTTGCAATAAAGGCGAAATAAGTTGCTTGGCATTTCCGCATTGCATCGCTTCACACCCAGCAAACCATATCCACTCTAACTGATGCTCCCCGAGAAGTGGTAAACGTTGCGGCTCTATATGCATCGCTTGTTCGAGCGATAGTTTCATACTTTTAAGTATGTTTTCGAACAACACGACAAGCTGACCTTCTGGACACGACGGTGAGATAAGCAGCAACTTACATGTATCGGGTAAATCAATACTTTCAGCTTGATAACCGGATAGTTTTTCTGGGTGAATCAGCTCCCATGTGCTGATCCCCATTTCAGATAAATACGCTTTCTCGTTAATCGACATTTTTTCATCACCTATTTAAGCGGCGCTTATCGTATCAAATGTAAGCGAGAAATAACAAAGCCCACTATCCAAATTATGCCATTCAGATAGCGGGCTTTGTATAACGATCAGTCTGGGAACTTAAAGCTCAGCAAACTCCGGGGCATATTCAATCCGGCCAGCGCGGCCAGCGCATTGACCTTCAACAAGTTCTGCAACACGAAATGCACCAGCAGGCGCATCAAAAGCGCAGTCAAACCCCATGTCTTCGCCAGCGATAAAGCCTTGGCGCGCATAGTAATCAGGCTCACCAAGTACAACACAAACTGGATAACCAAAATCACGCAGTGACTCGAACCCTTCCTTAATAAGCTGCGCAGCAATGCCTTGACGTCGATAATCTTCATGTACCGCCAGTGGCGCAAGCCCTTGCCAAGATAAATCTTCACCATTTAAGGTCACAGGACTAAATAAAGCATGACCAATCACTTCCCCTTCATCGGTGCACGCGACCAAAGACAGAGTGAGTTTGCCGTTTTCACGTAAACGCATCACTAAGTTTGCTTCAGCATTAGTTGGAAACGCGTGTTTCAATAAGCGGTCAATGGTAAGGATGTCCGCGGGGGCTTCAGTTCGAATAAGCATTCGCTACTCCGGTGTTTTGTGCTGGCGCTTGAGCCCCTTTTTGAACAAAGTCAGCTAAGTGGTTCAGAGCCGCCTGCATTGCTTTTGGTAACTGCTCTAAGTCAACACTGTCCATTAAATTTTTCACTTCCAAACCGAGCTCGGTATCACCTTCAATTGATAAGCGACGCTGAAAAAATAAGGTATCAGGATCTTCTTTACGACCAGCAATCAGTACTAAGTCGTTTAGGTTACCACTAAAACTCACGTCTTCCAGTACAGGTTTATCAGCAACGATCAATTTTTCTTCTTGGTAACTGATATACCAAGCTAAATTCATGTCCTTGATTGCGACTTTTAACCATTTATCCTCAAGAAACTCAAAATCCCCATCCTCTAACGCTTCTTTAAAGACCATTTTTAGCCCTTCCAATAACGCTTTTCTCTGAATTACTTTTGGTAGAAACTGAACTGGCGATCGCAAAATTGAAGGTGCATTCTGTACTAGTTGACTGCGAATCTTGTTTAACACACTCATTATCCGTTACTTTGTCATCAGGCTGGTAATAATACGTAATAGTGAGCGGTTTATCCCTGTTATGTATCAATAAAGTGCTTGTTTCACGTGATAGAGATAAAAGTATGGGTATGATCTCGATTTCAACGTTATAGTCTCACAGCTTGAGATCATATGCGTTATAACCATACACGATCTTTGGCTGGACATAGAAAGCTAAATACAATCAAGTCAAAACGTTATATTGCGGTCAACTATGGTGCGCTAACAGACAAAGTGGCATTAATCTAAGCGGATTACTTTCGTTTAAACGATGAATTAATCGTGCTTTAATATGCAGTTAAATACTTATTTTGCCTGCTCGTTATGCATAGTATGATTACAGGGATGAATATAAACAGATGAATAATCTGGCTCATTGGAGATCGGTAACCCACTAATGCCTTCCCAACAACTACAACATTGGTTTGCCAAGCTTACCTCAAATAGCCCATTCTTTTTTGCCATTCTCGATAAAGAGCACAATTATCGAATGGTGAGTGATCGCTACTGTGACATTGCAGGACTTAATCACGACGAAATGGTTGGTCTAAACGATAGCCAGGTGCTCGGAGAGCAGTTCTATAAAAAGCTTTTGCCGTATTATCAGCAAGCGTTCAAAGGGGCTCATGTTGAAGCAGAAGTCACATTAGACGAAACAGAGATAGAGACTAGCCTCCATTTTAGCTTGTCACCTGTTGTGGAACAGGATGAAATCCAATTGATTATATTTCATGCTGTCGACACGTCTGAAAAGCATATTCTCGTCCGTTCTCTCGAAGAATCAGAAAGCAAGTTCGTAAAGCTGACCCAGCTATTACCCGACGGCTTGTTGTTGGTTGAAGATGACATTATTATCTCCGCCAACCCAGCATCAGCCCGATTATTGGGCTTGCAGTCGCCCCATGAGTTACTGGGTGAGGAATTTTCTCGTCTGTTCATTGATGAAAACAGTAAAAAGGCCTTCAGTCACCGATTAAGCGCGTTGATCTCTGATAAGCCATTTATATGCTTAACCAGTGCTCGTTGTGGATTTGAACGCAAAATACAATTGCATGCCGATTCGGCGAAAGCAATCGGCACCGAGTCACAAATCGTACTCATCCAAGATGCCGACGATAAACCTAAGCTATTGTCCACGACTTCAAAAGAAGATGCCCATATCGACTCATTGACCTCTCAATACAACCGCTTTGGATTTACCAAACGTCTCGAACAATTTATAAAAAAGCAAACGCCTCTACTCGTTTTCTATTTGGATATCGACAACTTCAAAAACATCAATGATTCGCTAGGTCATCACATTGGTGACAAAGTCATAAAAGAAGTGTCAATGCGACTAGAGCGCTTATTGCCAGAACAAGCCATTATTGGTCACCTAGGTAGCGATGAGTTTGGCATTATTCTTCCCGAGCCTGAACATCACCGTATCGCAGAGATCGTGTCCGACCAAATCATCACTTTGATCAATCAACCATTTGATTTACAACATTTTAGTAAACGTTTAGCTTGTTCTATCGGTAGCGTACGCTATCCAGAGGATGGTCAAGACGCACGTATACTGCTGCAAAATGCAGATACGGCGATGTATGAAGCCAAAGATCGTGGCCGCAATCGTCTGATAAAATTCAACGATCAGATGAACAAAGAAGCACGAATGCGTTTGTGGTTAGAGATAGAGTTACAAAAAGCGCTGCAAAAAAACGCGTTAGAGGTGTGGTACCAACCCAAAGTTAATGCGCGCGACTTCAGCATCAACGGCGCAGAAGCATTAGTTCGTTGGAAACATCCTGTCGAAGGCTATATCAGCCCGGGTTCGTTCATCCCAGTGGCCGAGCGTGCTGGATTGATTGAACATCTTGGGCGAGTCGTCATGCGAGAAGTTTTCAGTACCGTCAAGCGCTGGAAACAACAAGGCATACTGCCGGGACGCGTGGCGATTAACTTATCTCCGGAACAATTTGGCAACCCTCAGCTCATTGATTATATGGAAAAGTTACTGCGTTCTACTGAGCTTGATCCTAGTTGCATCACCTTTGAGCTTACTGAAAGTGCCGTCATGAGTGATAGTGAACATACTCTGCAGATGGTCAATGCCATAAAGAAACTCGGGTTTACTCTGTCTATTGATGACTTTGGCACTGGCTACTCATCACTGTCCTATTTAGCGCGTTTCCCTATTGATGAACTAAAAATAGACCGCGCTTTTATCACTGATATCGACATCTTGCCGAAACAGGTCACAGTGATTGAAAACATCATCAACTTGGGGAAATCGCTCGATTTGACAGTGGTAGCTGAAGGCGTAGAAACTCACCAACAAGCGGCTTTATTATCAAACCTTCAGTGCCATTCAATTCAGGGCTTTCATTTTTATCGACCTCAACCAAAGCACGAGATCGAAGAGTTGTTCGCACAAAATCGTCGCCATAAGAATTAATCCACCTACTCTCAAGGGGTAAATGTAGACTTTATTGAGCTAAACCTAACTTAGGTCAATTTTGCCGTTCATAATTCTTCATAAAATGCAGGCACCTTTTTATTCTCTATGATTATGTGCATATGGAACTCTTGTGTCCTGCGGGTAACTTGCCTGCGTTAAAAACCGCGATCGATTGCGGTGCAGATGCCGTTTACATCGGCTTCAAAGACGACACTAATGCTCGTCACTTCGCTGGCCTGAATTTTCACGGTAAAAAACTCGAAAAAGCCGTGCAGTATGTTCATGACCGCAACAAAAAAATCCATGTAGCACTCAACACATTTGCTCATCCAAATGGATTTGAACGTTGGACCAATGCGGTCGATAACGCTGCTGCGTTGGGGGTTGATGCGCTCATTGTGGCAGACATTGCTGTATTGGATTACGCAGCACGTAAGTATCCTGAACTGGAGCTTCACCTTTCCGTACAAGCCTCAGCAACCAACGTTGCTACCGTGAACTTCTACAAACAGAACTTCAACGTGAAACGCGTCGTTCTACCGCGTGTTCTCTCGATCCATCAGGTCAAACAACTGTCACGGAATGTTCCTGAAGATGTTGAATTAGAGGTGTTTGCGTTCGGTAGCCTATGTATTATGTCTGAAGGACGCTGTTATTTATCCTCGTACATGACGGGGGAGTCTCCAAACACCGTCGGTGCCTGCTCACCTGCGAAGTACGTCCGCTGGCAAGAAACCGAGCAAGGCCTCGAATCTCGCCTAAATAATATTTTGATTGATAAATACAGTGCAGGGGAAAACGCGGGTTACCCTACGCTGTGCAAAGGTCGTTTTGAAGCGCAAATCGATGGTGATAAAAAGCGCTACCACGCGTTAGAAGAGCCCACCAGTTTAAACACATTGTCTATGCTTCCTGAACTTTTTGCCGCCAATGTTGCATCGGTAAAAATAGAAGGTCGCCAACGCAGCCCAGCCTATGTAGAGCAAGTTACTCGCACTTGGCGCGCCGCGATTGATCGTTACCAAGCAAATCCAGAAGTTTACCAAGTCGAAGCGGCTTGGGATGCCGCACTGGCTAACGTTTCTGAAGGTACGCAAACCACGTTGGGTGCTTATCACCGTAAATGGCAGTAGAGATTAAGATGGAAAACTCAATGAAATATGCACTTGGCCCACTGCTGTACTTCTGGCCAAAACAAGATATCGAAGCATTTTACTTACAAGCGAAAGAAAGCTCGGCAGACATCATCTACCTAGGTGAAACCGTTTGTTCAAAACGCCGTGAGATGAAACCTGCCCATTGGTTCGATATTGCCAAAGACCTGTCTGCATCCGGTAAGCAAGTCGTTCTTTCCACCATGGCGCTGTTAGAAGCACCGAGCGAAGTTAACATCATGAAGAAGTACATCGATAATGGTGACTTCGCGATTGAAGCAAATGACGTTTCTGCAGTTCAACTGGCGTCTGAACACAAAGTCCCATTTGTCGTTGGCCCAGCAATTAACACTTACAACGCGCACACTTTGAACTTATTTTTGAAACAAGGAATGACTCGTTGGTGTATGCCTGTCGAGCTATCTCGTGAATGGCTAAGTGAGACTCTGGCGCAATGTGAAGATCTAGGTATTCGCAACAAATTCGAAGTCGAAGTCTTTAGCCACGGCTATTTGCCCTTAGCCTACTCTGCTCGCTGCTTCACTGCACGCGCAGAAAATAAAGCAAAGGACGACTGCGAAACGTGCTGCATTAAGTACCCAACAGGAATACAAGTATGCAGCCAAGAGGGACAAGAAGTCTTCAACCTGAATGGCATTCAAACCCAATCGGGTTACTGCTACAACCTGATCAACGATCTGCCAAGCATGCAAGGCCTGGTTGATGTCGTTCGCTTGAGTCCGTTAGGCGTAAGTACCTTCTCGGAATTGGATCGCTTCCGCTCTAACGAGCAAGGTTCAAACCCTGACAAACTAGCAAGCCGCCAATGTAACGGCTACTGGCATCAACTGGCTGGCTTAGAAGTGAAGAACATTTAACTCTTCCGACAAAACAAAAGCGAGGCCCTAGCCTCGCTTTTCTGTTTTTACTGCCAAATTAAGACGTTTGCGTACTCGGTTCTATCGGTCTCTCCACCATCAGCTTTTTGATGTCACGCCAAAGCATACTCATCACAACCAGACTTAACGCAATATTAGATAGCGGGAACGCAATCCAAATGCCTGTCACACCCAACAGTTTTGGCATGATGAACAAGAACGGCAGTTGAATAAGCATGTTCCCCACCGTCACAAACATCGCCTTACTGCCTTTGTTGACTGATTGATAGTAAGCCCCAGCGACGACCAAGAAACCATCAAGGAACAGTGCGAACATGTGGAGACGAATTCCCACCACAGTACTTTCGATAAGCTGTGGATCTGCATCGTTAAAGACGGATACAAGCTGATACGGGAAAAGATTCATCAACACCACGAACACGACACCACCTAAAACCGATGTCCCCATCGCGATTTGTAGCAACTTACGAATGTTATCCTGATTTCGTGCGCCATGGTTGTAGCTCACTAACGGCTGCATACCACTGGCAATGCCTTCCGCCACGAGATAATAGACCGTCACGATGTAACCTAAAATAGCGTAAGCGCCGATCAACAGCGGGCTGCCGTATTGAGCGAACAACGCATTGTGCAGAGCCACCATCGTCGAGCCATAAGCGTACATAAAAAAGCTGGATGTACCGATAAGCACAATTTTAGGAATAGCATCAAATTGCACGTTCAAATCTCTAACTGTCAGACGTAACTTCGCTTTAGAAGAGAAGAAGTAACCGACACCTAACACGGTGACAACCATCTGTGCCAATGCGGTCGCAATAGCCGCCCCTGTTAGCTCCCAGTTCAACCAAGCAATGAAAACATAGTCCAATACAATGTTAATGATTGCGCCTATCACCATCAGAATCGTGGCTAAGCTAGGGTTGTTGTCGTTACGCAGTAAAAATGGAACCGCAATAGAGCCAAGTGAAAAGATGCACGCAATGATGAGTATCTCGATATATTGCAAACCTAACTCGAACACTCGCCCCTGAGCACCTTGCCAGCGAACAAAGTCATCTGCAAAGAAAAACAGAACCGTTGAGACAATAGGCATCAGAGTCAACAGAAACAGCAAGCCCGTCGTTAAGATCCGTTTCGCTCCTTGTTGATCTTTCTCTCCTTGCTTGATGGAAGTTAGGGCTCCCGTCCCCACGCCGACCATCATCCCTATGCCCAGAATGCTACCAATCACAGGCCAAGCGACGTTAATACCTGCTAATCCATCAGCACCAACATAACGGCCAATAAAAATACCATCAACGACTTGATACAATCCGTTAACCAACATGGCTGCTACAGTTGGAATGGTATATTTCCAAAACTGTTTATAAATGGATTTCTGCATGATTCTCACCAATAGTTAGCAAGGCTAATTAAATAGTTAGCAAGACTAACTAAATAGTTAAATAAATGATTTTTATAATTAGTTACTCAGCGCTTTATTGAGTAACGACTGTAATTGTTTGGATTCTTGCTCGTTTAGCTTTAGCATCATTTGATCCGAAATATCCTTATAAACAATTTGTTCTAACGACATTTTTTCAGCGACATCTTCCGTCAGCAGAACACGCTTTGCGCGAGCGTCTTCATTGCAAGTAATGCGCTTCACTAACCCTTTCTTTTCTAAACGTACCACCATGTTGGAGGCAGAAGGTTTGGTTACCTGTAACTCGTTAGCAAGATCAGTAATGCGAACGCCTTCAGGAAACACCTGAATCACGCGTAAATAATCAAATTCGTTAAAGCTAAGATGAGACAATGGATCTTCCTTCGCGTAAACACGCCAAGCTTTGGCGCAGAAACGTTCCAAATCGATCAAACTTTTTTCTAAAGCCATAAATGCTCACCATTTAGTTAGCAGAGCTAACTATTCTAAAACGAGTTCTCTCAATCATCAAGCGTAAAAAAAGCCGCTAATGGAAGCGGCTTTATCATTATTGCTGTTCTTGTTGGTCAGCGTCGTTTTGCTGATCCATTCTTTCTTGCTGAAGCTGCTCATAGATCTGCGTTAGCTCTAAGAATGAGTAACGGTGTTCCACGTAATCGTACACATTAAACGAGATGGCGAGTTTGTACAGTGAGATTGCACTGGCTAAGTCGCCTTCAATTTGATTGCGTTTTGCTAAATAAAAGTAAGTTTCCGTCAGGCGCTCGGCAAGACGGTAATTCTCGCGCGTGCCATCCATGATGACTTTTAACGCATGTTCATCAGACACATCGCGCAACATGATAGCAACGAGAACCCATCCCCATTCTTCACTCCGATCACGACGATATCTTTTCTCAAGATTCGCTTTCGCCTGTTCTGGGTTTTCTTCCGCTTCAATAATGTACAACCATAATGCCCGGAAAGGATCACTGGGCATCTCTTGGTAGTGTTTCGTCATGTCTTCCAGCGCCAGATCATTTCTTCCACCATAGTACAAAGCGATCGCTCGGTTGCGCTCCGCGTAGGTATTTTCTGGGGCCAATTCTATCGTTGAGTCAAAGGCTTCGTATGCGGCATCGAACTCTCCAACTTGGGTAAAATACACCCCTAATAAATTAAAGATATCCGGTTGAGCAGGATTCAATTGCAAAGATTGGTTGAAGTCCAAACGAGCGAGATCTCTCAAACCAACACTGTCGTAGTAATTGCCTCTTTCATAATGCATTTTCGCGCGCACCTCATCACTAAGATCCGGGCGTTGCAACAACTGAGATAAACGTGCGATCTGCACTTCTTGCTGAATACTAGGCTGGAGTGAGACCGCCATAGGTGGGTAGATCCACTGAGGCGAAGACTGTTGAGCGGAATTTACACACCCGGTTAACGCGATCACAATAAATAGACTGGCGGTTTGAAACCATTTCACTAATTGATACTCCTGTTTGAGCCGCTCCGGGCCTGCTTCTCTTATGCACTATAGGATACTCAGCCTAAACATCTAGAAACAAACCAAAAAAAAGGGAGCAAAATGCTCCCCTGTTATAGCATGCTTTCCATCTCATACGCTAATAAAAGACGGAAAGGCTATCTGTCGATTACTCGTCTTTCGCTGCTGGTGCTTCCGCAGTTGCTTCTGCTGGTTTTTCAACCGCTTCTTTCATGCTTAGACGAACACGGCCTTGACGGTCGATTTCAAGTACTTTCACTTGAACTTCTTGACCTTCTGCTAGGTAGTCTGACACTTTCTCAACACGTTTTTCTGCGATTTGAGAGATGTGTACTAGACCATCTTTGCCTGGAAGAATCGTGACGAATGCACCAAAGTCGGCTAGACGTGCAACTTTACCAGTGTAGATACGGCCGACTTCAACTTCAGCAGTGATCTCTTCGATGCGACGAATCGCTTCTTTCGCTGCTGCACCTTCAGTCGCGGCAATCTTGATAGTACCGTCATCTTCGATTTCAATCGTAGTGCCCGTCTCTTCCGTTAGAGCACGGATTACTGCACCACCTTTACCGATAACGTCTTTGATCTTCTCAGCGCTGATCTTCATTGTGTGAATACGCGGAGCAAATTCAGAGATATCATCACGAGCACCAGAGATCGCTTCATCCATTACAGATAGGATGTGCTTACGTGCACCTTGTGCTTGGTTAAGCGCAATCTGCATGATCTCTTTAGTGATACCTTCGATCTTGATGTCCATTTGAAGTGCAGTGATACCTGTATTAGTACCCGCTACTTTAAAGTCCATATCACCTAGGTGATCTTCGTCACCAAGGATGTCTGAAAGAACAACGAAATCGTCGCCTTCTTTCACAAGACCCATTGCGATACCCGCAACTGAAGACTTGATTGGTACACCTGCATCCATAAGAGCAAGAGAAGTACCACATACAGAAGCCATTGAAGATGAACCGTTAGATTCAGTGATTTCCGATACTACACGTACTGTGTATGGGAATTCTTCTGGAGATGGCATAACTGCAGCAATACCACGCTTCGCCAATTTACCGTGGCCGATTTCACGGCGCTTAGGAGAACCGACAAAACCTGTCTCACCTACACAGTATGGAGGGAAGTTGTAGTGCAGTAGGAAGTGATCTTTACGCTCACCAGTTAGCTCATCAATGATTTGCGCATCGCGCTGAGTACCTAGAGTCGCCGTCACGATCGCCTGAGTTTCACCACGAGTGAATAGCGCACTACCGTGAGTACGTGGAAGGATACCAGTACGTACGTCTAGCGCACGAACCATGTCTTTCTCACGACCATCGATACGAGGGTTACCAGCAATGATACGGCTACGTACTACTGTCTTCTCTAAATCGTGGAAAATAGTGTGAATCTCTTTAGTGTCCGCTTCCGGATCTTGAGCAAGTAAAGCTTCGTTAACTTCTGCTGCAATCTCATGAATACGGTCGTAACGAGACATTTTCTCAGTGATTTGGTAAGCCTCGATAAGCTTAGCCTCTGCTAGTTCAGCAATCTTAGCTTTAAGCGCAGTGTTTTCTTCCGGAGCAACCCAATCCCACGCAGGAGTAGCAACTTCTGCTTTGAATTCGTTGATTGCTTTGATAGCAACTTGTTGTTGATCGTGACCGTAAACAACCGCTGCAAGCATTTCTTCTTCAGTTAGGTTATCCGCTTCTGATTCAACCATCAGTACTGCAGACTCGGTACCTGCAACCACAAGATCAAGTTTAGAAGCTTGTAGTTCAGTTTGGCTCGGGTTAAGCACAAGTTGACCATCGATATGACCAACACGAGCAGCACCGATAGGACCGTTAAACGGGATACCAGAGATAGCTAGTGCTGCAGATGTACCAATCATTGTTGGGATATCTGGTTGAACGTCAGGGTTCACCGATACAACAGTAGCGATAACTTGGACTTCGTTTTTGAATGAATCCGGGAAAAGCGGACGGATTGGACGGTCAATAAGACGAGCTGTTAGTGTTTCGCCTTCAGAAGGACGACCTTCACGTTTGAAGAAGCCACCAGGGATTTTACCCGCCGCGTACGTACGCTCTTGGTAGTTAACTGTAAGCGGGAAGAAATCTTGACCCGCTACTGCTTCTTTCTTACCAACGACAGAAACGAATACGGCTGTATCGTCCATCGTTACCATAACTGCGGCTGTCGCTTGGCGTGCAATAACGCCAGTTTCTAGAGTAACCGTGTGGTTACCGTACTGGAACGTTTTAACAACTGGTTTTTCGAACATTGTTATTCCTTGTTTCTAAGCACTGTACATACCAATGCTTAGGATGTATTAATTGATACTCAAGGCATTACGAATCGCGACTAGTGAAAAGAAACTTGAGTAAATTTCTTTTTAATAGCCGCGACCTTTTGGTCGACGAGGTTGACTGTAATGCGGTGAGCCTTACTGATAATCTACGATACAAATCGGTGACCAAGAACTGGTTTGGAACTGTATCAAAAGATTAAACCGCCAGTATTATAACGGCATAAGTAGGATTTGGCTAAGTTATAGCGGTCAAAATAAGCCATAGCAGCCAAAATAAGCTATATCAGTCAAAAAATAGGCAACAAAAAAGGGGCATAAAGCCCCTTTTTAGACAAACTGCTATGCAGTCGCTGATTAGCGACGTAGGCCTAGGCGTTTGATTAGGTCTTGGTAGCGAGCTAGATTTTTACCTTTTAGGTAATCTAGAAGCTTACGACGACGAGAAACCATACGTAGAAGACCACGACGGCTGTGGTGATCGCCTTTGTGTGCTTTAAAGTGACCTTGTAGGTGGTTGATAGAAGCAGTAAGTAGAGCTACTTGAACTTCTGGTGAACCAGTATCGCCTTCACCTTGTGCGTATTCTGCAACGATTGCTGCTTTAGTTTCTGCATTCAGAGACATAATTCTCTCCTAATAAGAGTAAGTTTAAAGTTGTAGCAGCCAATCTCTGATTCAGCCGCTACGCGAAGCGCGGATTATAGGGAAATTTTTTAACCCGTGCAATATAAAAATACCAACGCATTGGTCGGTATTTTCAAGTAATTACTGCGATGGTGCTTCTTCACGAAAAACCACCAGACGCTTAGGTGCAATTTTACCGTCGTCGTTCATTTCACCGACTCCGATAAACAAGCGCTCCTCGCCCATCGTCAGACGAAGTGCACCTTCAATCGGCGCACCAAATACCTGAACAGGCTGGCCATGTTGAACCATATCAGCGAGCTCTGGTAACAAGTTAACTTCTGGTAAATCTTCGACAGCCGTATCCATTGGTAAAAGCAACGGATCAAGTAATTCACGAGGTGCGATTTCTTCACGATGCGCTTGCTCTAACAAATCATTGAGTTGCTCGAGTGTTACCATCTTTTCATAGGGGTATTTTGCAACACCAGTACGACGAAGCATGGTGACATGCGCACCACAACCAAGCATTTCTCCAAGGTCATCGACGATAGTGCGAATGTAAGTGCCCTTTGAGCAATGCACTTCCATTTCAACTTCATCACCTTCAAAGCGATGAAGAACAATCTCATAGACCGTAATTTTTCGAGACTCTCGCGGGACATCAATGCCTTTGCGAGCATACTCATACAAAGGTTTGCCTTGGTATTTCAACGCAGAAAACATTGAAGGTATTTGATCAGATTCACCACGGAATTTCTCAATACAGGCTTCCAGGTTTTCTAAATTTACATCGACCGGACGAGTTTCGACTACTTCTCCATCAGAGTCTGATGTATTAGTACGCTCACCGAGCTTTGCAATCACACGGTAGCGTTTATCAGAATCAAGAAGGAACTGGGAAAATTTTGTCGCTTCACCCAAGCAAATTGGCAACATGCCTGTCGCTAATGGGTCCAAGGCACCAGTGTGGCCTGCTTTCTCAGCAAAGTAGATTCGCTTTACTTTTTGCAGTGCATCATTGGAAGAGATACCCGTTGGTTTGTCCAACAAGATAACGCCATTAATTGGACGACCTTTACGACGACGAGCCATTATTCTTCGCCCTCACGACCAGAATCTTTTTGCTTTTTCTTGTCTGCACTAACGACTTCAGACACTAGGTTAGACATACGCATACCTTCGACAAGCGTATTGTCGTAGTAGAAGCGAATCTCTGGTGTCAAACGCAGACGAATGCGTTTGCCTAGCATCATGCGAATATGCACTTCGTGCTCGCGCAGTGCCGCTAGACAGGACTCAGGCGTTTGTTCACCTACACATAAGAAAGTGACAAATACCTTTGCGTAAGCAAGGTCACGAGACACTTCCACATCGGAAATCGTGACCATACCCAGGCGCGAGTCACGAACTTCACGTTGAAGGATCATCGCTAATTCTTTTTGCAGCTGCTGTGAAACACGCTGCGTGCGGCTAAATTCTTTTGACATACTTTTACTCTCATATAGAAAGAATGGGGGGTTGGTCAAAGCCAGCCCCCATGGTGTATTCAACAACCAATTACTACTTACCTTTCAAAGACAATATTAGTAATTTTAGTCAATTAGTCTAGAGTACGTTTAATTTCAATGATTTCGAAGACTTCGATTTGGTCACCAACACGAACATCATTGTAGTTCTTAACGCCGATACCACATTCGTAGCCATTCTTAACTTCTTGAACGTCATCTTTGAAACGACGTAGTGACTCTAGTTCACCTTCATAAATAACAACGTTATCACGTAATACACGGATTGGGTTGTTACGCTTAATCACGCCTTCTGTAACCATACAACCAGCGATTGCGCCCAGTTTAGGTGACTTAAACACGTCACGTACTTCAGCAAGGCCAATGATCTCTTGCTTGAATTCTGGAGCAAGCATACCACCCATTGCTTGTTTCACTTCGTCAATCAATTGGTAAATGATTGAGTAGTAACGCAAGTCAACTGCCGCTGCCTCAACAGCACGGCGAGCAGAAGCGTCAGCACGTACGTTAAAGCCAAGAATGATTGCATTTGATGCTTCAGCAAGTACTACGTCAGTTTCCGTAATACCACCAACACCAGAACCAACGATGTTCACTTTCACTTCGTCAGTTGATAGCTTCACTAGTGAGTCTGCGATGGCTTCTACAGAACCTTGAACGTCTGCTTTAAGCACAACGTTAAGCTCAGCAACTTCACCCGCTGTCATGTTAGAGAACATGTTCTCTAGCTTCGATTTCTGCTGACGTGCCAGTTTCACTTCACGGAACTTACCAGCACGGTAGTTCGCAACTTCACGCGCTTTACGCTCATCACGAACTACTGTTGCTTCGTCACCTGAAGATGGCACACCAGATAGACCCAAGATCTCGACAGGAATCGATGGACCAGCTTGTGTAATTTCCTGACCCAGTTCATCACGCATTGCACGAACACGGCCGTATTCTTGACCACAAAGAACGATATCGCCTTTGTTTAGGGTACCTGACTGAACAAGTACTGTTGCAACTGGACCGCGACCTTTATCTAGGCGAGATTCAACAACCACACCAGACGCCATGCCTTCAGCAACTGCTGTTAGCTCTAGAACTTCAGATTGAAGAAGGATTGCTTCTAGAAGAGCATCAATGTTTGTACCCTGTTTTGCAGAGATGTGAACGAAGATGTTCTCACCACCCCACTCTTCAGGAATAACGTCATATTGAGCAAGCTCGTTCTTAACGTTGTCTGGGTTAGCACCTTCTTTATCGATCTTGTTCACTGCAACAATCAGAGGCACACCCGCCGCTTTCGCGTGCTGGATAGCTTCAACCGTTTGTGGCATTACGCCATCATCTGCAGCAACAACAAGTACAACGATATCTGTCGCTTGAGCACCACGAGCACGCATAGCAGTAAACGCTGCGTGTCCAGGAGTATCAAGGAAAGTGATCATGCCGTTATCAGTTTCAACGTGGTATGCACCGATGTGCTGTGTAATACCACCCGCTTCACCAGAAGCAACGTGCGTACGACGAATGTAGTCAAGTGTTGACGTTTTACCATGGTCAACGTGGCCCATGATTGTAACGACTGGAGCACGAGGAACGGCTTCTGCATTCGTGTCACGGTCAGAAAGCACGGCTTCTTCAAGTTCGTTCTCTTTACGAAGAACGACCTTATGACCCATTTCTTCTGCCACTAGCTGCGCAGTCTCTTGATCGATAACTTGGTTGATAGTCGCCATTGCGCCCATCTTCATCATCACTTTGATAACTTCTGTCGATTTAACCGACATCTTGTTCGCAAGTTCAGAAAGAACGATCGTTTCACCAATCACAACATCTTGTTTTGCAACCGTAGCAGACTTATCGAAGCCGTGCTGCATTGATGTTGGTTTCGCCAGCTTGCCTTTACGACCGCCTTTGCCACCGCGTTGGCCACGAGTATTACGTGCTTTCTCATCTTTGCTTGAAGGTTTCTTCTTCTTACGACGACCACCTTCAACTTTGCGATCTGCTTCATCTTCGGCTTCACGTGCATATTGTGAAGTCGTTACATGGTAATCTGTATCTTCCATATCACCCTTTTTCTCTTCTGCAGCAGACCAACGCTCTTTGTTCTTTTCAGCCAATTCGCGAGCTTCTTCAAGCTGGCGCTGACTTTCCTCTTCAGCCTTACGCTTAGCTTCTTCTTCCTGACGACGCTTAAGCTCGTCGGCCTCTTTTCGCGCTGCTTCTTGCTTAATTTTCTGTTCAGCATCACGCTTAGCTTTTTCTTCAGCTTCGCGTTGTGCATTCGTATCTACGTTTCGTTTCGCTTTTTCTTTAGCTTCACGTTCCGCTTTTTCTTCCGCTTCACGTTTTGCA
>NZ_JXOK01000054.1 GCF_000830505.1 Vibrio mytili
ACAGAATGGTGAAGATCAACTGACGCTGAACTTCCCAATCATTGCCACCGATTTCGATGGTGATACATCCACTGAGACGATCCCGGTCACCATTACCGATGATATTCCGACAATAACGGCTGTCGAATCAATCACCGTTGATGAAGATGACTTGGCGAATATGGGCTCTGATGGCTCAAATTCTGTTTCTATCGATGGGCATTTCACGACGACTGAGGGCTCTGATCGTGTGGTGAGCTACCAACTCGATACGAACGCAAGCCCAGTCGCGAATCTGACCTCACAAGGTGTTGCGGTTAACTTAATCGAAACCGCCAACACAGACGGCAGCTTTACGTACACAGCGACCGCAGATAATGGTACCACGGTAGAACCCGTATTTACCCTAATTGTAAACACGGACGGCACTTATAACTTCACGTTAGAAGGGCCAATCGATCATGCACAGAATGGC
>NZ_JXOK01000055.1 GCF_000830505.1 Vibrio mytili
TTCCTAATTGCTCTGATAGAAAAGCATTTAGGAATGGTGGCTACGACGGGATTCGAACCTGTGACCCCATCATTATGAGTGATGTGCTCTAACCAGCTGAGCTACGTAGCCAAAACCATGTTTTTTCTCTCGACTGACAATGGTCTTGTCGTCGGGAACGGCGCGCATTATGCGAAGTTGAGTGAGATCCGTCAATAGTTTTTTTCAATAAATCCAGGAAAAAACCTTGTTCGCTTTCTTTTTAAACAAAGAGGCGTGTTTATGATCAAAAACTGGAAATAAATTAGCGTGCAACTAGGGAGTTTACTGTAGGTATCTGGTTTCAGAAGTAAAAAAAGCCAGCTTTCACGCTGGCTTTTTGTGTAAATGAAGTGTTTAAAATTCATTCATTTAATTAAACATTGAAACGGAAGTGAACAACATCGCCGTCTTTTACGATGTAGTCTTTCCCTTCTAGACGCCATTTACCTGCATCTTTAGCGCCACTTTCACCCTTGTGTTGAATGAAGTCGTCGTAACCTACGACTTCTGCACGGATAAAGCCTTTTTCAAAGTCGGTGTGTATTTTACCAGCG
Source organism: Vibrio mytili (assembly GCF_000830505.1). Taxonomy (GTDB): domain Bacteria; phylum Pseudomonadota; class Gammaproteobacteria; order Enterobacterales; family Vibrionaceae; genus Vibrio; species Vibrio mytili. The sequence goes on from NZ_JXOK01000055.1 coordinate 576, forward strand.
GCTTTTGGCGCCGTTGCACCGACAGGAATTGTCCAGGCTCTAACTTCTTTAACACCTGCGGTGAAGTAGGTATGCAAGTCTAGCAACTCGTAACCTGCACGGATCACGCGGTTTAAACCAGGTTCTTCTATGCCCATATCTGCGAGGAACTCTTCGCGCTCGTCGTCTTCAAGTTCTGCCATTTCAGATTCAATCGCAGCACAGACTGGAACAACTACGTTGTTTTCTTTCTCTGCGTACTCACGCACAGCGTCTAGGTAGGCGTTGTCTTCAAAACCGTCTTCGTTGACGTTAGCGATGTACATGGTTGGCTTGAGCGTTAGGAAGTTTAGGTAGCCTACTGCTGCCAGTTCTTCTTTAGAAAGCTCAACCGTACGAGCCATGCCACCTTCAGTCAGTACTGGAAGTAGCTTTTCAAGCACAGTCAGTTCGAATTTTGCGTCCTTGTCGCCGCCTTTAGCTTTCTTTGCATTACGCTGCATAGCGCGTTCACAAGAATCAAGGTCAGCCATGGCAAGTTCCAAGTTGATGACTTCGATATCTTCAATTGGTGATACTTTGCCTGATACGTGGACGATGTTGTCGTTTTCGAAACAACGCACAACGTGGCCAATCGCGTCCGTTTCACGGATGTTCGCTAGGAATTTGTTACCTAAACCTTCACCACGTGATGCACCAGCAACGAGGCCTGCGATGTCCACGAACTCCATCGTCGTTGGAAGAACTCTCTGTGGGTTAACGATCTCTGCAAGTGCATCGAGACGTAGATCTGGCACAGGAACCACACCAGTGTTTGGTTCAATAGTACAGAACGGGAAGTTAGCCGCTTCGATGCCTGCTTTAGTAAGTGCGTTGAACAGAGTTGATTTACCAACGTTAGGTAGACCAACGATGCCACATTTAAAACCCATGATAGTAACCTTATTCAGCTTTGAACGTGTGGAGGCGGTTTTGTGCTTTTGACAGCCCATCCTTCATTAGAATGTCTAGACAGCGCACCGACTCGTCGGCAGCGGCATCCAATAGCTCTTGCTCTTTAGCGGGAGCTTTGCCTAGTACAAAACCTGCTACTCTATCTTTGTGCCCTGGATGGCCAATTCCAATCCGGAGGCGATAAAAATCTTTATTGTTTCCAAGTTTGCTTATTGTGTCACGCAGTCCATTATGTCCTCCATGACCACCACCTTTTTTAAACTTAGCGACACCTGGCGGTAAGTCTAGCTCGTCATGAGCAACCATAATTTCTTCTGGTTTAATTTGGTAAAACTTTGCCATTGCAGCAACCGATTTGCCAGACAGGTTCATAAATGTGGTTGGAATGAGCAAACGGAGATCCTGTCCATTGATCATGATGCGGCCTGTTACCCCGAAAAACTTTGGCTCGTTCTTCAGTGTAATGTTATGCACGCGAGCTAATTCTTCTACGACCCAAGCACCCGCATTATGGCGAGTTTTAGCATATTCTGGTCCCGGATTAGCAAGACCAACAAGAAGTTTGATTTGTTGACTCAAGGTTAGGATCTCTCTGGAATCTCAAAAAGCGCAGTATGATAGCACAGAAAACTCGCAGAGGGTGAACTCACAATATACGATCTTTTGTACTCACATCGTGCACACTCAGTACCAATAAAAAAACACCCCAAAGAGGGGTGTTTCAAAATCAGGCTAACTGAAATGTTCGAATTAATTGAACATTGCAGATATTGACTCTTCGTTGCTGATACGACGAATCGCTTCAGCCAGCATGCGAGACAGGCTAAGTGTGGTTACTTTACCTGTCGCTTCCATCTCTTTTTTCATCGTAATTGAATCTGTTACGATCACTTGGTCTAGAACAGAATTACCGATGTTTTGTGCCGCATTGCCAGAGAACACTGCGTGAGTTGCGTAAGCGAATACACGTTTAGCTCCGCGTTCTTTGAGTGCTTCCGCTGCTTTACAAAGTGTACCGCCAGTGTCGATCATATCATCAACGATGACACAGTCGCGACCTTCAACGTCACCGATTAGGTTCATCACTTCAGAAACGTTTGCACGTGGACGACGCTTATCAACGATAGCAATATCGATGTCACCCAGTGCTTTCGCGGTTGCTCGAGCGCGAACAACGCCACCTAAATCAGGAGAGACAACCACAGGGTTTTCTAGGCCACGCGCCTGCATATCTTCTAGAAGCACTGGAGTGCCGAAGATATTGTCTACAGGTACATCGAAGAAGCCTTGAATTTGCTCTGCATGTAGGTCGATAGTAAGAACGCGGTCAACACCAACGTTGGATAGGAAATCAGCAACAACTTTTGCAGTAATTGGCACACGAGAAGAACGTACACGACGATCTTGGCGAGCGTAACCAAAGTAAGGAATAACTGCAGTGATACGGCCTGCTGAAGCACGGCGCATTGCATCAATCATAACAACCAATTCCATTAGGTTGTCGTTAGTCGGTGCACAAGTGGATTGAATGATGAAAACATCGCTACCACGAACATTCTCATTGATTTGAACTGCAACTTCGCCATCAGAAAAGCGAGAAACAGATGCATCACCAAGAGAGATGTATAGACGATCAGCAATACGTTGGGCTAGTTCAGGTGTTGCGTTACCAGCAAATAGCTTCATATCAGGCACGGTGGAAACCTCGGGTTTGCGTCCAGTTTAAATAGGTCGGTGTGAGGCTGATTGGTATTCAGCCAAAGTCTCTTTTAGTGGCGAAATATTGCGGCCATGAGCGACAAATGCCGAGACGTTATCAGAGAGTTGTGCAAGGAGAGTTTCTGCTTCTGTCTTGCTCGAAAATTCAGCAAAAACGCAAGATCCTGTCCCAGTCAATCTTGACGGCGCGTATTGTAGCAGCCATGAAAGTTGCTTATCAACCTCTGGGTAGAGCATTCGTACAATTTTTTCGCAATCGTTTACGTTTGGTGTGTTCAAAAGTGTTTCCAGATCGCGTTTTGGGGTGTTTCGCGTCAGATTTGGATGACAAAAAACGTCGGCGGTAGCGATGGAAACATTCGGTCTGATGACGAGATACCACTTTTCTTCTGGGTAAGCCGGAGACAATTTCTCCCCAACTCCTTCCGCAAAAGCGGCAAAACCTCGCACAAATACCGGTACATCCGCACCAAGCTTCAGGCCAATCTCCGCTAACTCATCATCACTGAGATTCAGTTGCCACAAATAATTGAGCGCAACCAGTGTCGTCGCGGCATTCGATGAGCCTCCTCCGATACCGCCTCCCATAGGAAGGATTTTATGCAGTTCAATATGCGCACCAAGCTGACAGTTCGCGTAGTTTTGCAAGGCGGTCGCTGCTTTCCAAATGAGATTGTCTTGCAAAGGCACGCCTTGTATTGCTGGCGAAAGGGTAATGTCACCAGAGTGATTAGCTTGGATAGTAAGCTCGTCACCGTAATCGATAAATTGGAACAGGGTTTGCAGCTCGTGATAGCCGTTTTCAGTCCGACCATTGATATAAAGAAAGAGATTCAATTTTGCTGGTGAGGGCCAACGGGTTGAAATGTCGATCATTGGGCGATGTTCCATTTTGTGATCATGAGGTTTATTTTTACGTCAGAGGTGGTCAGTTTTAGTCGACTTGGCAAAGGCAGGGCATGCTTATGCCATTGTACATCAGTGTATCTTTGGTATGCGATACTCCACTGATTTAAATCTATTTTCTTTTCTAAACCTTGCAGTGTGTTGGTTGCAGAGAGTTGGAACTTGTCTGCGTCGGTTGGTAAGCCAAGCAACCAATCTGGCATATGATCAACGGGTATCATTAATCCGGTGAGACGGTAAATCAATTGGTTGGCATCGCGAGCAGAAAGTACTTGATCATCGTATGTTTCTACTGTTGCTCCTTGGGGAGTGATGGTCAGGTTTAATGCGGTTTGACCAAGTATTGTCGTGAGTCGAAGCTGGCTAAGTGCAGATGAGTGCTTCCAGAAAAAATTCAGGTTCTGCCTTTGCTCTGGCCCAATATAACCGAGTTTTCCAGTCGCCTGAAACGTTTGAATAGATTCTAGTTTTTTTTCATGTGCTTGCCACTCTACGCTGGTGACACTTTCTGGAATAGAAGAACAACCAACCAGTAAAAGGCCGGATAGGAGAAAGATAATAAAGGAGCGTAAGGTCATGTTTGATGGCTTATTAATCGATTTCATCTGTATTCGTTCACAACTATAGCATTGAAAAGACGGACTTAGGAAAACAAATCCGGCTTACCCTTTCAATAACTGCGTCCTTACAGTAAAATTCTGAACCTATTTTATAATCGATCTCAGAGATACCACGTTAGATGTCCTTGCTTGCTATTGGAATTAATCACAATACAGCGTCTGTCGACTTGCGAGAGAAGGTGGCGTTTGGGCCGGACAAATTGGGTCCAGCCTTAGAACAGCTTCGCGAGCATGAAGCGGTCAACGGTAGTGTGATCGTGTCAACTTGTAACCGAACGGAGTTGTACTGCGATGTAAAGCAAGGAGCGCGAAATAAACTGATCGATTGGCTGGCTCAGTTCCATCAAGTGAGCCGAGAAGATTTGATGCCAAGCCTTTATGTACATGAAGAGCAGGCGGCCATTCGACACTTGATGCGCGTGTCTTGTGGGCTTGACTCATTGGTATTGGGTGAACCCCAAATTCTAGGGCAGGTCAAACAAGCGTTTTTTGATTCACGCGAACATCAATCTGTTGATGCATCAATAGACAAATTGTTTCAGAAAAACTTTTCTGTAGCCAAGCGCGTTCGCACTGAAACAGATATTGGCGGTAATGCGGTGTCGGTCGCCTATGCGGCCTGTACGCTTGCTAAACACATATTTGAATCTTTATCTGACTCGACGGTTTTACTGGTTGGCGCTGGCGAAACCATTGAGTTGGTCGCCAAGCACTTATCCTCGAATGGTTGTGGGAACATGATTGTCGCTAACCGTACTAAGGAGCGAGCACAGGGCTTGGCCGAACAGTTCGGTGCAGAAGTGATCAGTTTGAATGAAATTCCAGATCATTTGGCAAGAGCGGATATTGTGATTAGTTCGACGGCAAGCCCGTTGCCGATCATTGGCAAAGGGATGGTAGAAACGGCATTAAAGAAACGTCGACATCAACCTATGTTGTTGGTCGATATTGCCGTTCCTCGGGACGTTGAAGCACAAGTCGGGGAGCTGAACGACGCTTATTTGTATTCGGTCGATGATTTGCAATCTATAATCGATAACAATATTGAGCAACGTAAATTAGAAGCGATTCAGGCTGAAGCGATTGTAAGTGAGGAAAGTGCTGCGTTTATGACGTGGTTACGTTCCCTACAAGCTGTAGATAGCATTCGGGATTACCGAGCGGCAGCTAATGAAATACGCGAGGACTTGCTCAGTAAAAGTTTGCAGTCTTTGGCAGCAGGCGCTGAACCAGAAAAAGTTCTACGTGAACTCAGTAACAAGCTCACCAATAAATTAATTCACGCCCCGACTCGTGCATTGCAAAGCGCGGCGGAACAGGGCGAACCGGCAAAATTAACGATTATCCGCCAGACTCTTGGCTTGGATGATCTGTGACTCACGCTTTTTATTAAGAAAACGACACTATGAAAGCCTCTATTCTGACTAAGCTTGAAACGCTAGTCGAACGTTACGAAGAAGTACAACATCTTCTTGGTGATCCTGACGTCATTGGCGATCAGGACAAATTCCGTGCTCTATCTCGAGAGTACTCTCAGCTAGAGGAAGTGACAAAGTGCTTCCAGGCTTATCAACAAGCGCAAGAAGATCTTGTTGCGGCTGAAGAGATGGCAAACGAAGACGATCCTGAAATGCGCGAAATGGCGCAAGAAGAAATTAAAGAAGCTAAAGCGACCATCGAGCGTTTAGCCGATGAACTACAAATACTGCTTTTGCCTAAAGATCCGAACGATGACCGTAACTGTTTCTTAGAAATTCGTGCTGGTGCGGGGGGCGATGAAGCGGGTATTTTTGCTGGTGATTTATTCCGTATGTACAGCAAATTCGCAGAGAAAAAAGGCTGGCGTATCGAAGTGATGTCTTCTAACGAATCAGAACATGGTGGTTACAAAGAGATGATCGCCAAAGTCAGTGGTGAAGGCGCATACGGCATCTTGAAGTTTGAGTCAGGTGGCCACCGCGTACAACGTGTGCCAGCAACCGAATCACAAGGTCGCGTTCATACTTCTGCGTGTACTGTTGCGATTATGGCGGAAATTCCGGAAGCGGAAATTCCAGAAATCAAAGCGGCTGACCTTAAAATAGACACATTCCGTGCATCGGGCGCAGGTGGTCAGCACGTCAACACCACAGATTCTGCTATCCGTATCACTCACTTACCAACCGGTACTGTTGTGGAGTGTCAGGACGAACGTTCACAGCACAAAAACAAAGCGAAAGCGATGGCAGTGCTTGCCGCTCGTATTATCCAAGCGGAAGAAGCAAAGCGTGCAGCCGAAGTCTCAGACACCCGTCGTAACCTACTTGGTTCGGGTGACCGCAGTGACCGTATTCGCACTTACAACTATCCACAAGGGCGCGTTTCTGATCACCGTATCAACCTAACGGTATACCGCTTGAATGAAGTGATGGAAGGGGATCTACAAAGTTTGATCGATCCAGTGATTCAAGAACACCAAGCAGATCAGTTAGCGGCACTTGCCGAGAACGTGTAACTCATGGCTCAAGCTCAATCGATTGAACAAGCACTGAAGAGTGCCACGGCAAAACTCACAGCAGGCGGCAAAACGTCGCCTGCTTTAGATGCCGCTGTACTGCTTTGCTTTGTGCTCGATAAACCAAGGTCTTACCTTCTTACTTGGCCAGAAAAAGCGTTAGAAACGCAGCAGCAAGAGCAATTTGAAGCATTACTTGAAAGGCGTCTCACAGGAGAACCAGTGGCTTACATTATTGGTGAGCGGGAGTTCTGGTCATTACCTTTGAAAGTCTCGCCCTCGACGTTAATCCCAAGGCCCGATACCGAGCGTTTGGTCGAAGTCGCGCTGGATAAAACCTTCAATCAGAGTGGGGCCATACTTGATCTAGGTACAGGAACCGGTGCAATCGCGTTGGCACTGGCATCGGAACTACCGAAACGACAAGTCATCGGCGTTGATCTCAAATCAGAAGCAAAACAACTGGCCGAGTTGAATGCTGCCCAGCTAAACATTAAAAATGTGACGTTTAACCAAGGCAGTTGGTTCGAACCAATTGAGTTGGGTACAAAGTTTGCTTTAATTGTTTCCAATCCTCCTTACATTGATGAAAAAGATCCGCACCTTGCGCAAGGGGATGTTCGCTTCGAGCCAAAGTCCGCCCTAGTGGCAGATGAACAGGGACTCGCAGACATTCGCTATATCGCAAATACTGCGCGTCAGTATTTAGAGTTAGGAGGGTGGCTTGTGTTTGAGCATGGTTACGATCAAGCTAGTGCCGTTCGGGATATTATGAGCGACTTTGGCTACCAGCAAGTCACCACAGAGAAAGATTACGGTGGCAACGATCGAGTAACGCTCGGTTGTTTCACCCCATAACCACATTGAGTCAGTCAGCAGCCACTGTTGCCATGGTTAAAATTGCGAACACCAAAGCAATAAACGGTTTCATCGTGTTTGTAACCAGTGGCACAATACAAAAGAGAAGATAAATGTACGTAGCTTTAAAACATATTCACCTCCTAACCGTGGCGCTCAGTGCCACGTTATTATCGATCCGATTCGTATTGATGATGATGAACTCTCCAAAGCGCAACCATCGTTTTCTAAAAGTGTTTCCCCATGTGTAGATACTGCGCTGCTATTGTCTGGTATTGCTCTTATCTTTATCACTGGTTTTGTTCCGTTTACCGATGCTGCACCATGGTTGACGAATAAGATCACCTGCGTACTCGCGTACATCGCCTTAGGTTTTTTTGCATTGAAGTTAGCAAAAAACAAACTTCTGCAAATTTTTGGCTTTTTAGGCGCGCTGGGTTGGTTGGTGATGGCTGCGAATATTGCTGTTTCTAAAAGTCCGACGTTATTTGGGTAATCACTATGCTGGAGTTTTTTGACGAAGATTTCGACAATATGCCACTGGTGGATGGGGCGTTAGAGCTAAACAAGTCTATCAACCCAGAAACAGATGTAGATTGGGCGAAGCAAGAGCTAGAACGTTTATACCAAGAAGCGGAAGCCGCATTAGTTCATGAAACCGATGAAGAGCAACGATTAGATTCTTTTTTGCGTTTGTTTTTTCATGAATGGGGTTTTAAAGGTGACGAGCAAGAGTATTTTATCTCTGACAACAGTTTTATTGATAAGGTGCTCGAACGCAAAAAAGGGATACCTGTCAGTTTAGGAGCAGTACTGCTACATCTTGGCCAAAAGCTCGGTTTTCCTTTAAAGGGCGTCACTTTCCCAACGCAATTTTTACTCAAAGTTGATTGGATGCACAAAGCACCTGATTACATCAACCCATTTAATGGCGAGTATGTGGGCAAGAAAATTTTACAAGCTTGGTTGATTGGTCAAGAAGGCCCGCTTGCGCAGCTAAAACCAGAGCATTTTGAAGAAGCCGATAACCCAACCATCATTGGCCGTTGGTTAGCGCTGATTAAAAGCGCCATGCTACGTGAAGAGCGTTACACGTTAGCGTTGCGCTGTACTAATCTTGCCCTCACGTTTGTGCCTGACGATCCTTACGAAATTCGTGATCGTGGTTTTATCTTCCAGCAGTTGGAGTGCCATCAAGTGGCTGTGTCAGATTTCCAGTACTTTATTGACCAGTGCCCCGACGATCCTGCTTCTGAGCTACTAAAATCGCAAGTGAATGTGATGACTGAAAAGCAAGTGACGCTGCACTAAATCAGACCTAATTTTATCGATGTGCTTGATGTGGCGCATCGTGGACAGAAAGAAAGAGAATCAATATGGAACAGAAAATCGTTAATATCGGCGACCTTCAGGTTGCGAACGACAAGCCGTTTACCTTATTCGCAGGCATGAACGTTCTCGAGTCTCGTGATCTTGCTATGCAGATTTGTGAACACTACGTAAAAGTGACCGATAAACTGGGTATTCCATACGTATTTAAAGCCTCGTTCGATAAAGCAAACCGCAGCTCTGTTCACTCGTACCGTGGCCCTGGCTTGGAAGAAGGTATGAAAATCTTCCAAGAGCTAAAAGACACGTTTGGCGTGAAAATTATTACGGATGTTCATACAGAAGCACAGGCACAACCGGTAGCGGATGTGGTCGATGTTATTCAGCTTCCGGCTTTTCTTGCTCGTCAAACAGACCTTGTTGAAGCTATGGCAAAAACAGGTGCGGTTATCAATGTTAAGAAACCTCAGTTTATGAGCCCTGGTCAAGTAGGCAATATTGTTGAGAAGTTTGCCGAGTGTGGTAACGAAAATATCATTCTTTGTGAGCGCGGCTCTTGCCATGGATATGATAACTTAGTTGTGGATATGCTTGGTTTTGGCGTAATGAAAAACGCGTCGAAAGGCAGCCCAATCATTTTTGATGTCACCCACTCATTACAAATGCGTGATCCATCAGGTGCGGCATCTGGTGGCCGTCGTGAACAGACGGTGGAACTGGCAAAAGCAGGTCTGGCGACAGGCATTGCGGGTCTATTCATTGAAGCTCACCCGAACCCAGAGCAAGCACGTTGTGATGGGCCATCCGCTCTGCCACTCGACAAGCTAGAGCCATTCCTTGCACAAATGAAGTCTCTGGATGATTTGATCAAAAGCTTTGCGGACATTGATATCAAATAGCCACACTGTGATTCATCTCAAAAATAGCCAACCAAGTGTTGGCTATTTTTTTGTCTGTGATCTCAATAAGGATGGCTTTTCGACCTCACTTTCGAATATTGATGATCAATGCATCATAATCGTGAAATCAATATGTTAGGCGACATTTATTTGGTTAGACTACACTCATTGATTAGCAACAAAAATTTTGTTGCTTAAAAGCATCAAAGCAGTGGACCTCAAAAGAAAGAAAAAGGTAAGGCAATGAAACAACGTCTGATGATAAAAACCGCATTAAGTGCCGCGATTCTGTTTACTCTTGGTGGGTGTGCGACAGAACCAGCCCATGAATGGAATGAAAACACGACCTACAAGTTAACCGTTCTGCATACAAACGATCACCATGGCCGCTTTTGGCAAAACAAATACGGTGAATATGGCATGGCAGCACGGAAAACCCTAATCGATGAGTTACGTGATGAAATCAGAGAGGAAGGCGGCAGCGTATTGCTTCTTTCTGGTGGTGATATCAATACAGGAGTTCCCGAGTCTGATTTACAAGATGCTGAGCCTGACTTCAAAGGGATGAGTAAAATTGGCTATGATGCCATGGCGTTAGGTAATCATGAGTTTGATAATCCACTCGACGTGTTGTTTAAACAACAAGAGTGGGCAAACTTCCCGCTGCTATCTGCCAACATTTACGACAAGAAAACGGGTAAGCGTTTATTCCAGCCTTATGAAATGTTCAATAAACAGGGCATCAAAATCGCGGTTATTGGATTAACGACAGAAGATACCGCGAAACTTGGGAACCCAGAGTTTATTGAGCAAATTGATTTCCGCGATCCCAAAGAGGAAGCGAAAAAACTGATTGCCGAATTAAAACAGACCGAAAAGCCTGATTTAATCATTGCAGCTACCCATATGGGGCACTACGAAAATGGTAATCGTGGAATCAATGCGCCAGGTGATGTGGCATTGGCTCGTTACCTAGCTGAAGGCGATTTGGATATGATCGTCGGTGGGCATTCACAAGAGCCAGTCTGTATGGAAGGGCCGAACGTTATTAAAAAGAATTTCAAACCTGGCGACGAATGTAAACCGGATCTGCAAAATGGTACCTATATTGTACAAGCCTACGAATGGGGTAAGTATGTGGGACGTGCAGATTACGAGTTCCGCAATGGTGAACTCTCGATGGTAAGCTACGATCTGATTCCGGTGAACTTGAAGAAAAAAATCGAAGTTAACGGAGAATCACAACGTGTCCTTGTGCAAGATGAAATTGCTCAAGATGAAGCGATGTTGTCCTTCCTGCGTCCTTATCAGGAGAAAGGTCAGGGGCAGCTTAATGTTAAAATTGCCGAGTCAAATGGTAAGTTGGAAGGCGATCGTAACGTCGTGCGTTTCCAACAAACTAACTTAGGTCGTTTGATTGCCACGGCTCATATGCAGCGTGCAAAAGCGGACTTTGCCATCATGAACTCCGGTGGCGTGAGAGACTCTATAGCGCCGGGTGACATTACCTACAAAGATGTTTTAACGGTACAGCCATTTGGCAATATGGTGACTTATGTTGATATGACTGGACAAGAGGTGCTGGATTATTTGAACGTGGTTGCAACCAAACCCGTTGATTCTGGTGCGTACGCTCAGTTTGCTGGTATCTCGATGAGCATCGAAAATGGTCAAGTGACGAATGTTTTTATCGGTGAGAAACAGTTGAATTTAGATGACCAATATCGCTTTACCGTACCAAGTTATAACGCTGCTGGTGGCGATGGTTACCCGAAGATTGACGACCATCCAGGTTACGTCAACACAGGCTTTACGGATGCAGAAGTGTTAAAAGAATATCTGCAATCGCACAGTCCAATTGACGTTAATGAATATGCGCCTGCGGGGCAAGTTAAATACATCACCAATAATGTAATCGTACAGTAACTTGCTTATGTCATTTGAGGATATGAGTTAATCAAGTTCATTGTCATTGGTGATAAACGATTGACTCAAACTTGTCGATATCATTAACTTAAAACACAGAGTCCGTTTAATGACTCTGTGTTTTTTGTTTTTAGAAGGAGAGTATTGATGACTCCGGCCATTAATCTAGCGAAAAAGAAAAAAGTGCCACACACCATTCATCAGTATGAACACGACCCAAGAGCCGATAGTTATGGACTGGAAGCGGCAGAGGTGTTGGGGCAAGACCCTAAGACGGTGTTTAAAACATTACTGTTTTGTTTAAATGGTGAACCAAGAAATTTGGCGGTTGCATTATTCCTGTCGATCAGAAATTGAATCTTAAACTGGCAGCAAAAGCAGCCAAAGGAAAGAAAGCGGATATGGCTGATGCGGATATTGCACAGAAAACAACTGGCTACGTTGTCGGCGGAATCAGCCCGTTGGGGCAGAAAAAAGCATTGCCAACATTTTTGCATGAAAGTGCGAATGAGCTGGACACGATTTGTGTCAGTGCAGGGAAGCGAGGGCTAGAGATAGAGTTGGCCCCACAAGATCTGTTGCTGTTAACTCGTGGTCAGTTTGCATCGTTGTGTTTGTAATTGAGCGAGATTTTTGCTTTTAACTACAGGACGCATAAGCGTCCTGTAGTTATATGGGGCAGGCTATCTATGGCTTAGCAAGGATAGCGTTATTTTTTTAAGCTCAATGTGCCGCCACTACGTTTTGCTGGCTTGCTAGGTTTTGTCGCATTCGGATTCGCGTAGAATTGCTTTGGCTTACTTGGTGCATGCGGCTTATGTTGTGATTGAGATTTTGCGTCTTGCCCTGCGGGTTTCGCCCGGTCTCGTTCTTTGGCTGGACGTGCGCTTTCGTTCTGGCGCTGACGGTGTCCCTGCTGAACTTTTTTCGAGTTAGGAGCATGGCGAAACTCATCCGCGTTATTTCCACGGAAGGTACGCGTTTTTTGGTTGCGACGAGCGGTGGACTCTTGGTTTTCATCTCGGCTATCAAACAGCTTTGCGTCGGTCGCTTTTCGAATCTGGCGGCCTCGAGCATCCATTTTTGACGCTTCTTCCGTGCCAACAGAACCGTCGCACATCGCGAGAATTTCATTGACTTCATTATCAGTCAGGTAGCGCCACTTACCATTTGGGATGCCATCTAAAGAAATATTCATAATACGAACTCGACGCAGTTTAAACACTTCATAACCCAATGCTTCACACATACGACGGATCTGACGGTTTAAACCTTGAGTTAGAACGATACGGAAAGAGAATTTGGTCTCTTTGGTCACTTTACATGGCAGTGTGACGGTATCGAGAATTTTTACACCAGTCGACATTTGCTTGAGAAAATCGCCTGTGATGGGCTTGTCGACCCGTACTACGTATTCTTTCTCGTGGTTGTTACCTGCGCGAAGGATCTTGTTAACGATATCGCCGTCGTTGGTCAAAAAAATCAATCCGTCCGAAGGCTTATCGAGGCGACCGATCGGAAAAATACGTTTTTTATGACCAATAAAGTCAACAATGTTACCCGGGACATCTCTTTCTGTCGTACAGGTGATTCCGGTCGGCTTGTTCAGCGCGATATAGATAGGCCTTTCTTTCGCTGCAACTGGCTTGCCATCGACGCAGACATCATCACCAGGGAGCACTTTAGTGCCCATTTCTGGTGTATTGCCATTGATGGTGACACGACCTTGTTCAATCAATCGGTCGGCTTCACGACGTGAGCAAAAGCCAGTTTCGCTGATGAATTTGTTTAAGCGTTTCGCATTATCTTGTGACATGTTGGTCTCCTAACGTTTCACAACGGCGGTCAATAAGAATTCCCCTTAGCACTGGCAAGGGGAGATAAGGGAGCGCATTCTAACACCGAGGGAAGCTTAGCCCAATCGTTTTTGATGACGCTCTCGGTTTTCGAGTTTCTTATCGGCACTTTTCTTTAACAGTACGTAAACCGCGCCACTGCCACCATGGAAACGCTGCGCCGTGTGGACACATTGCACTTCATTGATTTGTTGCAGCCAACTACTAACAAAGCTTTTCATTAATGCTGGGGGATTAGAGCGTTCACCGCGACCGTGTACGATCATAACGGTTCGAATGTCCATAGAAATGCATTGTTTGAGGAACTTGACCACTTCATCACGTGCCTCTTTTAGCGTTTTGCGGTGTAAATCTAAACGAGCCTGAATTGGGTATTTCCCTAGGCGGAGTTTACGATATACGCCGTCTTGTACCCCATCGCGCTTGTATTCAACGAAGTCATCTGGCTTGAGCATGTTGGCATGGTCGAGCGACAAATATTCTGGGTCATCTTCTGTAAGCCATATTGCCGCTTCGCGCTTAGCAAGCTGTGCTTCCGTGACTTGATGAACCTTCTTGAGTTCTGCGGTATCTTGGGTGATAGGTTTAACGTCGCCCATCATCTGTTGAAATAAATCTAAATCGTCATCGTGAGACATAACGGCGATCTCATAAGAACTGGACAGGTAGATTATATTGACGAGATGTGGGAAAAAATCAATAAAAAACCGGAGTAGGCAAAAAACCGACTCCGGTGCAAAGCGTTTTTGGCTAAGCGAGATTCTAGTGAGGAGATTTGTCGTTCATTACCTTATAGATGAAGAAACCGCCGTAAAACAACATTAGACTTATCGCACCAAAGATCACAATCATTGATGATAGACCCACTGCATTACCAAATAGAAGATCAAACCAAAAGTCCATAATATTTCCTCTAAGATATTCCCGACAAGTGCCAAACTAAATTGCGGTGGTTTTTTCAGCACTGATCTGGATCAATTATGTTTCTAAGGTTAACAGACTGTGTTTAATTGTGAGCTGTTAGTCACATTTAGCGTGCTAGTGTTCAGTAATTCAGCAAACGAATTATGACAATGGATTTTTTTAGGAAAAGCACTTGCGTCTCAGATGAGAATCCGTAATATACCCATTCGTTGACGGGGATAACTTCCCAGTTAAACGTTTCGGTGAATAGCGCAGCTTGGTAGCGCATCTGGTTTGGGACCAGAGGGTCGGGGGTTCGAATCCCTCTTCACCGACCATATTTAGAGCCTCAGCAAGTTGCTGGGGCTTTTTCATATCTGAAAGGTCGTGAATAGCGCAGCTTGGTAGTGCATCTCGTTCTTTGTAAACATAGCGGACCAGAGGGTCGGGGCTGGAGCGCCAGTCCGATCGAATCCCTCTTCACCGACCAAATTTAGAGCCTCAGCAAATTGCTGGGGCTTTTTCATATCTACAGGTTGTAAATAGTGCTGCTTGGTAGGACCTAGGAGCTAGGACCTAGAACCTAGAACCTAGGCTCTACCTTCACCTAGATCTTCCATTTCAAATCTCACACCTAGCTTTGCCCGTCTTACCCAAAGGCGTTATCTCAAATCCGCGTTGTGCCAGCAGTTCAATGAGATTGTCTTGCCCGACCAAATGCAAACTACCGACGACGACTGTATAGCGGCCTTCTTTTTGCGGCAGTAGGTTGCCAGAGTCTAACTTTGCTGCCCAATCGCGGTTACGAGAATACAAGAACGCATCATTAAACTCATCACTGGCTTCATCCGTCAGTGTGGCCTCTATTAATGCGTTGTCGTCACCACTGCGCCAACTCTCAATAAGGCACTGAATCATCTCTTCCCCTCGGTGAGATTCTTTGAGTGTCGACATTAACATTTCTTTACCGGAATCAGGCTGACCTGAAATAAGGTCAACTTGAAACTGAAGTGACTCCAGAGAAAGGACGGGTATCCTTAGCTCATCGGCCTGATTAATCAAATGCATGTCCACGCCATTTTCAGCGATATATCCCAGTTTATTGACAAATGCGAGTTGAATCATCAATGCCGTGGACCAAGGCGGAGAATTAAGAAGTTGTTTTTCTGATAGTCCAAGTTCTTTTGCGATTTCTATCAGTTCTCTTCGTTGAGCTCTGTCTAGAATCATTTTTGTGGCGATGGAATCTTTTGGATAGACAATGGATTCCGAACTTCTGATATCCGCTTCGATGATTAATCCATTGCTTGTTTTCAGGTAGTTGGTGATGGCTCGGGGTAGTGGATACATACTATCGTCTCCTACATGAACGGAACCAATGATCATGTACTCGATGCTGCCTTTTTTCACTAACCAATGTTGTGGTTCTGCGAATGATGAAAAGGAAGTTAAGCCGACGATGAGAGATGACAGCAGTGCCATGAGACGAACCATATTTTTATCCTTTTATAGACTTCACTTTCAATTTATACCTTAGACAAGGGGCGGTGTAAAAACATGACCTATCTATGTTGGTATCGCTGTTGGTATCGCTTTTTTTGCTCCGACAAAACCGTCATTTCAATAAATTTTGACGAGCTTTAACGAGGGATAACTGTGAACAATTTCACATAACTGACTTTGACGGTGGTCTGCCCATCTTTTTGTTAATGCTTGGATGTGATCAGGGTCCAGTTAAACCCCGTTTAATCCATCGATATTCATGACACAGATCGCGAAAAACACGTCAAAAAGAGTTGTTCGTTTTTAACGTTTTTATTAAGTGTATGATTCTTTTTATTTTATTGTTGTGTTGAATTGTGAAGTTTGAGCAGGATCACTTCTTAATTTTATTTATTTTACGCTTAGAAAAAACAAGTTGTATGTTGAATGCATCGGTTGAACACACGGTTTGGTGTGCTCACTATTCTCATTATTGTCGTTTAAAATATGGATTTTTTGGGGAAGTAAGATGTTAAAACATAGCCTGATTGCTGCTTCTGTTATCACTACACTAGCGGGTTGCTCTGCGCTTCAGAGCAATGAACAACAAGTGGTCAATTCACTGGCCAATAACCTTGATATTCAATATGAAGTGTTGACCAACCACGGAGCGAACGATGGACTTGCCTGTCAAGACATGGGGGCGGAGTGGGCGTCTTGTAACAAGGTCAATATGACGTTAACCAACCAGGGTGACGCAGTTGAATCAAACGATTGGGCCATTTATTTTCATAGTATTCGTCTGATTCTGGACGTTGAAAATGAACAATTTAAAGTGACTCGTGTGACGGGAGATTTACACAAACTTGAACCTACAGACAAGTTTGACGGCTTCGCTGCCGGAGAAGAGGTTGTTATACCGCTAGTTGGAGAATACTGGCAATTATTCGATACGGACTTTATGCCTGGTGCATTTGTTGCGGCTGAAAATGCCGAACCAAAAATGATCGCATCTTTAAATACCGAAGACGTTGACTCTTTTGTTTCTGGACTTGAAGGGGACAACTTAAAGCGAACGCCTGATGACAACAATGTGTTTGCCAATGCGCTCACTCGTTTTGATAAAAATCTGGATTTAGAGAAGCAAGATGTTTCTGCGACGTTACTTCCTACCCCAATGCATGTTGAAGTCGGTAATGGGAATGTCGATATCGCAAATGGTCTTTCACTACCTAAATCTGCATTCGATGACGATCAATATGCGGCAATCCAAGCCCGAAGTGAGGTGATAGGCGTCGATATTGAAGGCCGTTTTCCTGTCAGGGTTTCCGTCGAACCAAGCGCTTTTTCTGGTGAACTGAAAAAGTCAGGTGCTTACCAGATGAGCATCAAACAAGATGGGATTTCAATTCAAGCATTTGATAAAACGGGCGCCTTTTATGCTGTGCAGTCTATCTTTGGTTTGATAGATAGCCAGAATACAGATTCACTGGCACAAGTTACGATTATAGACGCCCCGCGTTTTGCCTATCGTGGTGTTATGGTTGATGTAGCGCGTAACTTCCATTCAAAAGCGGCAATCCTAGCAACATTGGATCAAATGGCTGCGTACAAAATGAATAAGCTGCACTTACATTTGACTGATGACGAAGGCTGGCGTTTGGAGATTCCGGGTTTACCAGAACTGACAGAGATTGGTGCAAACCGTTGTTTTGATCTCGAAGAGAAAAGTTGCATATTGCCTCAGTTGGGATCCGGCCCAACCTCAGAGAACTTTGGTTCGGGTTACTTCAGTAAAGCGGATTACGTGGAGATCTTGAAGTATGCAAAAGCGCGCAGTATTGAGGTAATCCCAGAGATCGATATGCCAGCCCATGCCCGAGCCGCCGTCGTGTCAATGGAAGCGCGTTATGATCGCTTGATGGCTGAAGGGAAAGAAGCTCAGGCCAATGAATATCGTTTGATGGATCCGCAAGACACATCCAATGTCACTACGGTTCAGTTTTACGACAAGCAAAGCTTTATTAACCCATGCATGGAATCGTCAACACGCTTTGTGGATAAGGTCATTTCTGAAGTCGCAGCGATGCACCAAGAAGCGGGTTCTCCACTGACGACGTGGCACTTTGGTGGTGATGAAGCGAAAAACATCAAATTGGGCGCGGGTTTCCAAGATGTAAAAGCGCAAGAGAAAGTGAGTTGGAAAGGGAACATCGACCTTTCTAAACAAGACAAGCCATTCGCTCGCTCACCTCAGTGTCAAGCCTTGATTGCCGAAGGTAACGTCAGTGATTTTGCTCATTTACCAAGTCACTTCGCTGAGCAAGTGTCCAAGCTAGTTGCTGAGAAGGGCATTCCTAATTTCCAAGCATGGCAAGATGGTCTGAAATACAGTGAAGGCCCTAAAGCGTTTGCCACCGAAAACAATCGTGTAAACTTCTGGGACGTACTCTACTGGGGTGGAACCTCTTCGGTCTACGAATGGGCCCAGAAAGGTTATGACGTGATAGTGTCTAACCCAGACTATGTATATATGGATATGCCATACGAAGCCGACCCTAAAGAGCGTGGCTACTACTGGGCTACACGTGCGACAGACACGCGTAAAATGTTTGGCTTTGCGCCAGAAAACATGCCGCAAAATGCGGAAACCTCGTTGGATCGTGACGGTAATGGCTTCTCAGGCAAAGGCGAAATCAAGCGAAGCCGTTTTATGGATTGTCTGCACAGTTATGGTCTGAGACAGTACGTAATGATGAGCAATATCAATATATGGTATTCCCACGCGTACTGGCAGCAGCAGAGCGAGCATGGCACCGTGCAGAGTGGGAGAACGATTACCAAGTTGGGGTAGAGTACTCACAAGACACGAATCTTGTTAACAAAGACGCGTTAAATCGTGATTACAACCGCTTTGCTAACTTGCTTGGACAGCGTGAGTTGACCAAACTTGAAAAATCGGGCATTGAGTATCGTTTACCGGTTCCAGGAGCAAAGATCGACAATGGTCGCTTAACGATGAATGTTCAGTTTCCTGGTGTTGAGCTGCAGTATTCCCAAGATGGCAAAAACTGGCAGACATATTCTGATAATGCTCGTCCAGCCGTTAACGGTGAAGTGTTTATCCGTTCCGTATCACAAACTGGTCAACGTGCGAGTCGTGTAACCAGCGTCCGATAATCATAGCGTTGGTGAGCGGAATACTCTGTTAAAATAGGTTCCTTACTTAAAGCCCTCAAACCTGTTATTAGGTTGAGGGCTTTGTTTTTATGGGGAAACCTGATGTCTATTACTTGTCGTTGCCTTTGTCGTTGCCTTTATAGTGGCGGTATTCATATACCTGTCCTTGTGCGTTGAAGGCATAAACAGTGTAGCTGTCTTTTTTATCTCCGTATTCCATCCCTGGTGAACCCATTGGCATACCGGGTACTGCAAGACCTTTGGCGTTCTTAGGCGGATTTGCTAAGAATGCTTTGATGTCTGCGGCAGGGACGTGCCCTTCGAAAAGATACCCATTAATTTCAGCGGTGTGGCATGAATACAATTTCTCATTGTTCATGCCTAATTCACGCTTAATGGCATTCATGTCTTGATGTTTTTTTTCTTCAACGGTAAAGCCATGCTCTTCCATGTGTTTTGTCCAATCACCACAACAACCACAGTAAGGCGACTTGTGGTTAATGACATCGGCGGCGAGTACGTTAGCGGATACTGTTGTCAGTATTGCGAAGGTTAAGAGTTTCAATTTCATAGTAGCCTCTTAAAGAACGGGTTATTTAACAGAAAACAGTCTTAATCGGTTAGCATTACTCACAACCGTAATTGACGATAGGGCCATTGCTGCTCCTGCTACAACGGGACTCAGCAAAAAACCAAATGCTGGATAAAGGACACCGGCAGCAATTGGAATACCTAGAGAGTTATAAACAAACGCTCCAAACAAATTTTGCTTCATGTTTTTAAGTGTCGCACGGGACAATTCGATGGCATGAACGACGGCCATGGGGGACGTGTTGAGAATCGTCATTTGTGCGCTTTCGATCGCGACATCGCTGCCACTGCCCATCGCAATGCCAAGGTCCGATAGGGCTAACGCTGGGGCGTCATTAATGCCATCGCCTATCATCGCAACCGTACGACCCTGATCCTGGAGTTTTTGTATTGCTTGTGCTTTCTCATCCGGCATGACTTGAGCGATCACTTCATCAATACCAAGCTCCTGACCAATGGCTTCTGCGACATGTTGGTTGTCACCCGTTAACATTACGGTTTTGATGCCTTGTGATTTTAATGCTGCAACGGCTTGTTTGGCGTCAGATTTAATTGGGTCGGCAATGGCAATCAGGCCAATAAGTTTTCCATCAAGTGCGACGGCAACTGGCGTCCAAGCATTCTGAGCACATTGTTCGATAGCATCTTGAAGTGCGTCTGTTTGTACGCGCTCTGCTTGCATAAATTGCAATGAACCAATTTGTAAGGATTGACCTTGGTAAGTCGCGACGATGCCTCGTCCTCGAATATTGTCAAAGGAATCCAACGTGACGGTCTTTGCATGGTGCTGTTTTGCAAAGTCACAGACTGCTTTTGCGAGAGGATGCTCGGATTGGCGCTCTGCGGCATAGGCCATGGCGAGCAGATCCTCTTCACTTGTCGCGTGCGTGAAGAGTTGCTGTACACTCGGCTTTCCTTGCGTCAATGTGCCAGTTTTATCAAAGACAACTGTATCAAGCCTACTGGCTAATTGCAGGGCATCGGCGTCTTTGATCAATATACCCAGCTCAGCGGCTTTACCCACCCCGACGGTGACAGAAAGCGGAGTCGCTAAACCTAGCGCGCAAGGACAAGCGATGATCAGAACGGTGGTGGCGACCACCAACATATAACTGGCCTGTGGTGCAGGTCCAACCGCCAACCAAACCAGAGCGGATAAAATCGCAATCGCAACCACGACAGGAACAAACACTGAAGATATTTGGTCGGCGAGTTTTGCGATGGCAGGTTTACTGCTTTGCGCGCTGCGAACCATACGGATGATTCGGGCTAGCATGGTATTACTGCCAATACCAGTTGCTTCAATAATAAGACTGCCGTCAGTGTTAAGGGTGCCAGCAGAAACTTGAGCGTCTTTTGTTTTGAGCACAGGAACTGGCTCACCCGTAAGCATCGATTCGTCGACATAAGACTCACCTTGCATCACTGAACCATCAACAGGGAGTTTCTCCCCAGGTCTAATTCGCAGTGTCATTCCTAAGGTGATTTGCTCAACTCTAATATCTTGATCGCCTTGCTCTGTGATCACGGTAGCGCGTTGAGGTTGCAGGTTCACGAGCGCTTGCAATGAGCGTGTTGTATTTGCTTTCGCTTTTGCCTCGATATAGTGACCCAATGAAATCAAGCCAATGATCATCGCACTGGCTTCAAAATAGACGTGGCGCGATGCAGAAGGGAACCAGTCTGGGAAAATTACGACCAGCATAGAGTAAGCCCAAGCCGCACCAGTGCCTAGAGCGACTAAGGTGTCCATGGTTGCGCGTTTGTGCGTAGCAGCCAACCAAGCATTACTGAAAAAGTGCTTACCTGCAGTGGATAACAGTATCAAGCAGAGCACACCAACTGCACCCCACGCAAGCTGATCGTTAGTGTTGTTCACCATCATGTTGCCGCCAGCTATGCCCCAAACCATTAAAGGTCCACCGACAACTAAACCAGCTATGGCATCCAGCTTGAAGCGTTTTTGTTGTCGACGTTGTTGCTCGGCTTGTTTCTCTTGCTGTGTCGCGGCATCTTGCAGAATTTCACCGTCGTACCCCGCTTGTTTTACGGATTCGACAATGGATTGGTGCAGTGCCTCAGAGTCTTTATCAATAAAGATTAAGGCGCTTTGTTCTGCCAGGTTCACTTGCGCTTTTTCGACACCAGCTACACTGGTCAGTGCTTTTTCAACGGAAGATACACAACTCGCACACGTCATGCCTTGAACGAGCATTTGAATTTGAGTTCCCGTCGCTGGTGGAATTTCTTCTACCTTGCTTCTTGGCTCAGTTGGTTGAGTATTCTGTTCATTTTTACTGGTCTCAGTCTGATCACTGATGGTTTCTTCTTCGTCAGACTCTACGCTGGCGTTGTAGCCAGAGTAGCAACCAGTTCGATGACTTGTGGTTCTGAAAGAATCGTTCGGATGCTTAAGTGTGTCTTAGAAGCTTCAAATGAAATCACATTCGAGTTTGACTCTAAAAGTGAAGAAAGCTTATTAACGCATCCTCCACAGCTCAAACCTGATAGGTGAAGCTCATACGTGTTGCCTGCTTTGTAACCTAAGGATTCAATAGAGTGAACGATATCTTCTAAAGAGTCTTCAGTATTGATTTCAACTGAGGTTGGAGACAAATTGCTGATTTCAACATGGTGATTGGCATGCAATGTTTTCTCCACTTTTCTCGCACAGCCCATGCAGTTGAGCCCTGACATTGGGACGACAAACTGATTCATAACTTGTCCTCATTATTAGCAATGTAATGAGCTTAAACCTTCCTGCAAGGGTAAGGTCAAGTTTTGTTGTCTCTCTCTATCTAGAGATATCAACACGGAATGATTGTAGAATTGACTTAGGGTGTTAAAATGTCGCCACTTTACATCCTTGACATTATGACGAGAGCCTTCTCGTTGCACATTATCCTTAAGGAACTCAAATGACGGTTAAAACTCGTTTTGCTCCTAGCCCAACTGGCTATCTACACGTTGGTGGTGCGCGCACTGCACTTTACTCTTGGCTTTACGCGAAAAACCAAGGCGGAGAATTCGTTCTTCGTATTGAAGACACAGACCTTGAACGTAATTCGCAAGAAGCGGTAGATGCAATCCTCGAAGGCATGGAATGGTTAGGTCTAAATTGGGATGAAGGTCCTTACTACCAGACTCAACGTTTTGATCGTTACAATGAAATGGTTGATAAGCTGCTCGAAGAAGATAAAGCGTATAAATGCTATGCGTCTAAAGAGCTGCTGGATGAAATTCGTGCTGAGCAAGAAGCCAACAAAGAAATGGCTCGTTACGATGCAAACCATCCAAAGATTAAAGCCGCGAATGAAGCTGCTAAAGATGGCGACCCGTGTGTCATTCGCTTCCGCAATCCAAAAGAGGGAAGTGTGGTATTCGAAGACCAAATCCGTGGTCGTATCGAAATCAGCAACACACAAATGGATGACCTTATCATCCGTCGTACCGATGGCTCACCGACGTACAACTTTTGTGTAGTGGTTGACGACTGGGATATGGGTATCACTCACGTCGTGCGCGGTGAAGACCACATCAACAACACGCCTCGTCAGATCAACATCTACGAAGCATTAGGTGCACCAGTACCAACATTCGCACACTGTGCCATGATTCTAGGTGATGACGGAGCGAAGCTGTCTAAACGCCACGGTGCGGTATCGGTAATGCAGTACCGCGATATGGGTTACTTACCAGCAGCACTAAATAATTACCTAGTGCGTCTGGGTTGGTCTCATGGCGACCAAGAGATCTTCACACAAGAAGAGATGATCAACCTATTCAGCCTAAACGCGGTATCAAAGTCAGCGTCTGCATTCAACACTGACAAGCTACAATGGTTGAACAACCACTACATCAAAACATCTGAACCAGCGTACGTTGCAGAGCACCTACAATGGCATCTTGATCAGCAAAAACTGGACGTCACAAATGGCCCTGCAATCACAGACGTGATCAAGTTGGTTGGTGAGCGTTGCAATACGCTAGTGGAGCTTGCTGAGCAAATCCGTTACTTCTACGAAGATTTCTCTGAGTTTGAAGCGGGAGCAGCGAAGAAACACCTGCGCGGTGTGGCGAAAGAGCCTTTGGAGCTTGCTCTAGCGAAAGCAGAAGCACTGACTGAGTGGACGACAGCGAACATCAAAGATGGCGTTATTGCAGCAGTATGTGAAGAGCTAGAAATTGGCATGGGCAAAATCGGTATGCCTTTACGTGTCGCGGTAACTGGCGGTGGTCAGTCTCCTTCCGTAGATGCAGTAATGGCGCTGATTGGCAAAGATCGTTGTGTTGCTCGCATCAAAATGGCACTGGCATTTATTGCTGAGCGTGAAGCCAACGCATAGTTCAAGGCTAAGGCTCTGCTAATCGGAAACCGCGGTATGTACACCGCGGTTTTTTTATTCCGGTAGAAAAGTCACTATCGAACTGCTGACTATCGAATTACTCACGCGACCCTTTTTCTAACTCGAAATGAAGGGAGTATCAGCTTTACTTAAGCCCAATGCTACTTAAACGTCCCATATAAACCAAAATCTCGAGATTGTCTTTGTGTGCTTCTAGCAAGGCCTTTTTGGTCTGCATGTAGGCGGCGAGCTTGCCATACTTACTAATTGAACGCACAACCGTCTTATACTTGTACTCTCCGTTGTCATCGAATTCGCGCCATTTAGCAATGTAACATGTGTCTCGGTTGTCGGGATTTTCAAGGGTAGGGTTTGGTTTGTGAACGATTTTTGGCTCAACGCTATGTGGTAGACGCGTCATCAAGTATGGATCTTTTAATAAACGGCGCCAAAATTTCCCCCACATTTGCCGCCCCAGTTCATTTCTCAATTTGATGGCTTTTTTTAGCCCTTTCTCTTCTCCAATCCGAACGAATCCGACAGAGCGGTGAAGTACCGTATCTTCTGGCGTATGTATATGGATCTTAAAAGCTGTCTTACCTTTCGAAATGAAGCGGTGTCCAGTATTTGTTATTAGATTACTTTTAGACATGATCTTAATAATATTTTTATTAATATCCGAAGAATAGGTAAAGTTCTCCATTAATTAAAGACATAAAATATAAAACTGTAAATAGTATTGGAAAATGACTTCAAGGTCATACTTGTGGTGTCGAAGGCTAAGTACGGTATTACGTGATCCGTAACGTGACCGTTTTCGTTGAGAAAAGAAAAGGCTAGTAGTGACTATCTCGCTAGCCTTTTTGAGAAATGGCGCCCCCAGTAGGATTCGAACCTACGACCTGTCCCTTAGGAGGGGACTGCGCTATCCAGCTGTGCCATGAGGGCGAAGAACCATTGACTTTCCATGATATTCAAAAGAAAGCATATCTCAAGGTTTTATGTCCGGTTGTGATCGGGAATGCTGTTTTTTTGAGCGAGAAGTGTTCGCCCAAGCTCAACGCCTCCCTAATACCTGCTCATCACGTCACCAATTTGGACACTAGATGCCAAATTAGGTTGATCAATGGTGAGCTCTGCTTCGTGTTCATAAATACGAGAGACTGTTAACGTAATCTCGCTTTGAGATACTTTATTGCGTGGTAAACCATGTTGGTCAATGAATGCTGCGGTATGCCAAAGTTGCAGAGTGTCACCCTCTTTCACGCCATGTATTCGACCAAGATCCATCGTCACTGTGTTGCCAAATACTGCGACAACTTCTGGCAATGTTATTTTGCAAGACAATTCTGCTTCCAGATCCAGCATTATATTGCGACTGACTCGTAGCAACATCTCACCATAAGTAGACGCCCAGAAGCGAGCACTTTTGGTGTCAACCTGGCTATCTTCGCAAACGGCCATTGCGCGACTTCCCGGTAGGTTTTATTGAAGACTTCGTGGCCAGTTTTGCCATCATAGACGTTCATCTCCAAGGCAAACTGGCGGTTGATAATGTCGTCTTGTAATGTTTGAGACTCAACCGTCGCGGTTAAGTCAGTGATTTCCCCACCTAAGATATATTGAGCACCATTATCTTGCGCAATCATTTGTGTGCGAGCTGGGGTATGACTGCTAATGAAGTAGTCGGTCGTACCAACAGAAACAAAGCTGCGTGAGGTTTGATCTAACTGACGATTCACGACTCGGCTAAAGTCGTCACCGACACGGTAGATTTGCCCCATGACGGCTTGTTGGGGTGAGGCAATGTCGATGTTTCCAACCAGAACCGTTTTTTTGTATTGGTTGGTGTGGCAACCCGTTGCCGATGGATAGATGTCGACTCGAATCTTAACTTTGACTTTTCCACTTTTTGTACGCTCAGAAACGACAAGAATGTAACGGACTTCATGGTTAGTGAACAGGTATTCGTTGCGATTCTCTTCCAATAACGGCATGAGATTACTAATACTGCCAATATCCGCACCCGAAAAATTGACGGCTTTGAAGAGGGCGTCTTCTAACGCATGGAGCCTTGCCGCTTCTTTAGAAGAAACGATTGTGGCAACTCCTGTCACTTCATACCATGCTGCCACTGCGCGAAAGGGCAGGAGCAATATTAAAGTGGTTGAAAATAAAGTAATTAATATTTTTTTCATTGGTTATGGCCGTTTAGGTATAAATATTGCTTTTATAAAATCAGCAAAGTTTGGTGGTCATTTTCTGAGTGAGACATACAAAGAAAAGCAAAGACTGTTCCAACATTCAGTATTCAGCAAGGAAATTGGGTTTCTTGCGAGAAAATGAAGAATAGTGCCACCTTATATAATCTGGAGAATCGAACCATGAAAAAGTGGCTTGTTGCCGCCTCGATGATGACGCTTTTGACATCGTGTGCGTACTCACCAATTTACAATGGTAAAGAGCCTTATTCAGGCAGCCAGTTCACGTTGATGGACAGCCCGCGCCATACGTTGGACTTTTTTATCGAAAGCATGACGGAAGATCTGATGGTATCTAACGTCGCTGTGTCATCGCGCACACCTATTGCTGTCACCTCGTTTGTGGACGTTCAGCACATGGATGCAACCAACTGGTTGGGAAACTCGGTATCGGAAGGGTTTATTTATCAGTTCCAGCGCCGTGGTTTTAAAGTGGTTGATTTCAAAGCCACTGGATCGATTCAAGTCACTCAGCAAGGTGATTTTGCATTGAGTCGTGACTGGCAAGACCTGGCTCAAGAACAGGAAGTTCAATATGTGCTAACAGGAACCATGTTGCGTCAAGAAGGTGGCGTTTTAGTGAATGCGCGAGTAGTCGGTATGCAGAGCCGTATTGTAGTGGCAACTGCACAGGGCTTTTTGCCTGCCGACCGCATCGGACGTGATTTGGATACACTCAATAGTATTCGTACTCAAGATGGTGTGTTAATTCGTTCCGACCCAACTATTCGTCAGCCATACACTGTGATTCTCCGCCCATAGGATGTGACCATGAAGAAATTAGTTTTTATTATCGCCACGTTAGTACTGATGGGGTGTCAGCCACTACAACAAATGCGTCAAGATGAAATTTTGGTGGCGGTTGGGTACGCGAGTGTGAGTGAGCAAACCGGCCGAAGTGTTGAAGAACAACGCGTTCGCGCAATGCGAGCGTCTAAAATTGATGCTTACCGTGAATTAGCGGAACAAGTGTATGGCATGCGCATCAGCGGGCGTGCAGAGTTACAAGACCAGCGATTGGGCGTGGAAAATACATCGGGTGCCGTTGATGGTGTTATTCGTGGCGCGGAGGTAGTACGCAGCTACTTAGTTGAAGACAGCTATGTAACCGAGTTGCGTTTGGATATCCGAAAAATGGATAAAATGCGTGGCTATGGTGAAGTTCAGCAAGTCCCAGAGAAACGTCAGCAAACCCTGTTTTAATTTAATCATTTGGGTATAGCGTCTTTTTCGCGGCTAATTGGCAACAATTAGTCGCTTTTTTTCTGCAGGATATTCTGAATATTGGCTGTGGAAGAAGAGAAGGTGCAATTAGGCTTTGATATTGGTGCCAAGCGTAGAAATGGTGTGGGTTTTACCGCCAGAGTTATAGGTCATGCCGACTTTTCCATGGCTGCGTTGAAGCATATTATTGAGCTTATTGAAGCTCATTTGCGCACGGTTAAGCGACTCCCCATTGACTTGGTTGACTTGCTGACAGTCCAGAACGATAGATTGGATTTGGTCAACAATCTGTCTTAGATTCTTATCTTCGGTAAGTAGATTGACATGCGGGTGAGAGGCGATGCGTTGATCAGTCGTACGAAGTTGATCAATCAATGTCATTTTCTTTTTGGCAATATTTTCGATCTCAGAAGAGACACGTGCGGTAATGGCATGCGTTTCCTGACTTAAAATTTCAGAAAGTGCTTTGGCATTTTCTAATTGGAAATGAACGAGATCGACTAATGCTGCCATGAATTCTTACCTTAAGCCTAAGCGAGTTAGCTGTTGCCCTGCAGTTCGTTTTCAAACTTTATCATATTATCAGCCAACTTTTCTGGATCAACTTTGTATGAACCGTTTGTGATAGCTTCCTTGATGGCAGCGACTTTCGCACTGTCATATGCCGGTGACGATGCCATATCTTTCTGTAGTTGGCTAACCGCTTTACTTTGTTGGCTAAGTGATACCGCGTCTTGCTGAGCGGGCGTTTTCTTAGCTTCTGTTGCACTGTTGGTGCTTGATTCACTACGTGCAGGAGCGCGACTGTTTGTCGTCATTATTTGCCCTGAGCGTATATTGTTATCTATACCTGCCATGTTGTATTTTGCCTTGTATCGTCATACTGGTATTCAGACTATCGACCAATGCGAAAATAACTTTAGTCATTTTTTGCGTTCTTATTGGGCGATTTTTACGGAGCTTACTCATCACTAAAATTCGTTGCGTCAATCAAGCTAAAAAGTGATGGTGATTTCCGCTATGTCAGTCACGATTCCTTCTATTATACGCTGAGAGTTGTCATTTTTCACTCTTACTTGGTCCCCGGTCGCGCCGTCCTGCAGAGCGGTACCTTGCGTGGTGATGGTCATGCCCTGTTTTACGGCTTTAATGGTCACTCTTTCATTGCGGCATACGACGCACACATCATTGCGTTCGACGACATCGCCCAGACGCACGCTGCGCTTTAATTTTGCTCCTACCACTTGTTCATAGCTGGAAAATCCATCTTTGCGAAAGCGTTGTAGCTCAACCATTGATATGGTCACATCGGATGCTCCCACGAGTTCTCCGCGTCCAAGTTGACGAGTTGCGACTACCATAGGGACTGATGAAGAGACTCTTACAGGCACGTAAACTTTCCAGTTGTCGGCCGGACATTCAACCAACACGTTAATGTTGCTGCGCGTATTGCTGGTGGTCGATGCTGAAGTATCCAGTGGTTCTGGGCAGTCAGTTGCTTTAATTCGGTTATCGATGTCCGCCGCATTCACACTGAGCTCACCGCCAGTAGGTTGCTCTACCGTGGCAAGAATGTGTTGTTCCGCTGCGGTTTTTATTTGCTCTAACTGATTTTCTGTTGCTGCATGTGCAAAAAAGCTAAACATACTGAGAAAAATGCCGATAGACTTAACGTACTTTGTAAATAACGCTCTACTTATTGTCATACTCAATGGTATCTGGGTGTTAGTGAGGTACGTCATACTGTTTCCCTGGGATAATGCTTACCAGTGATAGAGTAACATTTAAAAACCAAAAGTTTGAGATGGAGATGAGCATATGACGGGGATTCTTGACTCTGTAAACCAGCGTACACAACTCGTCGGTCAAAACCGATTAGAATTATTGACCTTTCGATTGATGGGACGTCAGCGCTATGGCATTAACGTCTTTAAAGTAAAAGAGGTGCTACAGTGTCCCAAGTTGACTGCCATGCCAAACCTTCACCCGTTGGTGAAAGGGGTTGCTCATATTCGTGGCCATACGGTATCTGTGATTGACCTAAGCCTTGCCATTGGCGGCAGACCAACTACTGACATTGATAAATGTTTTGTTGTGATCGCAGAGTTTAACCGTTCTATTCAAGCCTTCTTAGTTTCTTCTGTTGAGCGCATTATTAACATGCATTGGGAAGGAATCTTACCTCCGCCGGAAGGGGCTGGTAAGGCACATTATCTGACTGCGGTAACGAATATCGATAATGAATTGGTCGAAATTCTTGACGTGGAAAAGATTTTAGCTGAAATAGCTCCTATTGATGAAACGATGAATGCGACCATCGGAGAGGAGATAGCACAAGCTGAGCAATCCAAGCAGATTGTCCGCCGAATTTTAATTGCCGATGACTCGACGGTCGCTCGCAAGCAAGTCGAACGCGCCATTACTTCTATTGGCTTTGAAGTGATTTCAGTGAAAGACGGCAGAGAGGCTTATAATAAGCTCATAGAAATGGCGCAAGAAGGCAGTATTTACGATCAGATTTCTTTAGTGATTTCTGATATTGAGATGCCAGAAATGGACGGCTATACCTTAACCGCAGAGATTCGTAGACATGCTGAGTTGAAAGATCTTTATGTTATCCTTCACTCTTCACTAAGCGGTGTTTTCAACCAAGCGATGGTTGAGCGTGTTGGTGCCAACTCGTTCATCGCAAAATTCAACCCAGACGAACTGGGTAACGCGGTTAAAACTGCATTAACAGAATAAAAGAGACATTAATGACAGCTATTACAATCAGTGATCAAGAGTATCGTGACTTTAGCCGTTTTCTAGAATCGCAATGTGGCATTGTGCTTGGCGATAGTAAGCAGTACTTGGTGCGCAGCAGATTAAGCCCTTTGGTGACTAAATTTAAAATCGCTTCGTTATCTGATTTATTACGAGATGTTATTTCGGGTCGAAATCGTGAATTGCGCCTTGCTGCAGTCGATGCGATGACGACCAACGAGACGCTGTGGTTTCGAGATACTTATCCATTCACGGTTTTAGCTGACAAGCTGTTACCTGAAGTGGCGGCAAATAAACGGCCTATCAAGATTTGGTCTGCCGCCAGTTCGTCAGGTCAAGAACCGTACTCTATCGCGATGACTATACTGGAAACTCAGCAGCGTAAACCGGGTTTACTGCCAAATATTTCTGTTACTGGCACTGACATTTCAGCCAGTATGTTGGATATGTGCCGTGCGGGTGTGTATGACAATCTTGCGTTGGGACGTGGTCTTTCTCCGGAGCGCCGACGCACTTTCTTCGAAGATGCTGGCGATGGTCGAATGAAGGTCAAAGACAACGTTAAGCGCCTGGTAAGTTTTCGCCCTCAAAACCTGATGGAAAGTTATGCACTCATGGGGAAGTTCGACATTATCTTTTGTCGTAATGTTTTGATTTACTTTTCTCCAGAAATGAAGTCAAAAGTGCTGAACCAAATGGCAAATAGCTTAAACCCAGGTGGTTACCTGTTGTTGGGCGCATCCGAATCATTGACGGGTCTGACTGACCGATTTGAAATGGTGCGTTGTAATCCGGGTATCATTTATAAGTTGAAATAGTAGACAGGGTCCTAGATCCTAGATCCTAGGGGAGAACGCTGGTGAGTCTGTATTTATAAGGGCTTTTGAGTGTGTTATTTAGGAATACGGAGCGCTTCGCTAACAGAGTACAGAAGTGCTTGACATCCGATCTAGGTGGTTGAAAATAATCCGTAATCCGTAATCCGTAATCCGTAATCCGTAATCCGTAATCCGTAATCCGTAATCC
>NZ_JXOK01000056.1 GCF_000830505.1 Vibrio mytili
TTCAACAAACAGATCGCCGCCTGGGTCGGAACCCACACCGCTAAGGTCATCCTCATCAACATTCAGTGCATCAACCGCTGTAATAGTCGGTACATCATCAACAATCGTGACTGGAATGATTTCAGTGACGGTATCACCATCAAAATCGGTCGCGATAATTGGGAAGTTTAGTGTCAGCTCGTCACTGCCTAGCGCATGGTCAATCGGACCTTTAAGCGTAAAGTTGTAACTGCCATCGGTATTTA
>NZ_JXOK01000057.1 GCF_000830505.1 Vibrio mytili
AGCTAACTTTGGTTCTGACCAAAGCAATCCGGTTTCTATTGATGGCAATTTCACGACCACCCAAGGCGCTGACCATGTAGTGAGCTATCAGTTAGATGCCTCTGCAACACCGGTTGACGGCTTAACATCGCAAGGTGTGGCTGTGACGTTGACAGAAACGCCGAACGGTGATGGCAGCTTCACTTATGAAGCGACGGCGGCTGGCAACCCAGTGTTTACGCTGACGG
>NZ_JXOK01000058.1 GCF_000830505.1 Vibrio mytili
TGAGATCGCTGGGGTTATGGTGAATAAACAACAGACTGGTGCTCGCTGTTTGGGATTACAGATTACGGAAACCACAGCAAACACCTCCGTAATCTAGAAGCGAAGCGCTCTGTATTCCAAAGAAGCAAGCACCGCATGCTGGGTTATCGACAAAACAGCCAGCGCTTGCCACCTAGGGCCTAGGATCTTTGGTTTCCCTAGGACCTTCTCAGTATTCCGTAAGCGAAGCGCTCTGTATTCCAAAAACAACAAACACAATACCCAACGTTTATCACTTCAGTTACAGCGCACTCCTCTAGGACCTAGGACCTTTCTTTTCCCTAGGACCTTTAGTTATCAATCACTCCCAAACAAATCTCGGGTGTAAACTTTATCCGCCACATCGGCCAGTTCTTCTACCATGCGGTTGGAGACAATTACATCAGCAGCCTGCTTAAACTCTTCAAAGTCTTTAATTACGCGAGAGTTATAGAAGTCGTCTTCTTTTAACACTGGTTCGTAAACCACAACTTCAACGCCTTTGGCTTTAATGCGTTTCATAATGCCTTGAATCGAAGAAGCTCGGAAGTTATCAGACCCCGCTTTCATGATTAAGCGATAAATACCAACCACTTTTGGTTGTCGCTTAAGAATCGACTCAGCAACAAAGTCTTTACGCGTACGGTTCGCTTCTACAATTGCGCCAATGATGTTGTTTGGCACTTCTTGATAGTTGGCCAACAGCTGCTTAGTGTCTTTTGGTAAGCAGTAACCGCCATAACCAAACGACGGGTTGTTGTAGTGGTTACCAATACGTGGGTCTAACCCTACCCCTTCAATGATTTGACGTGCGTCTAGGCCATGCGCTTCTGCGTAAGAATCTAGTTCATTAAAATACGCTACACGCATTGCAAGATAAGTATTAGAGAACAGCTTAACCGCTTCGGCTTCAGTCGAATCAGTAAATAGAACTTGAATGTCTTCTTTAACCGCCCCTTCAACCAATAAACTGGCAAATACCTCAGCACGTTCGCTGCGCTCACCGACAATGATCCGAGATGGGTACAAGTTATCGTAAAGGGCTTTACCTTCGCGCAAGAACTCAGGAGAAAAGATGATATTCTCACAACCGAGATCTTGTTTAATACGAGTGGTATAACCAACCGGTACCGTCGACTTAATCACCATAACCGCATCAGGATTAATTGCCATTACGTCTTTAATGACCGCTTCTACGGAAGAGGTATTAAAGTAGTTGGTTATCGGGTCATAATCGGTTGGTGTTGCGATCACCACATACTTCGCATCTTGATAAGCGAGGGTTTTATCGGTCGTCGCAACAAAGTTTAACTGTTTGTTTGCAAGAAAATTTTCTATCTCTGCATCCACAATCGGTGACTGCTTATTATTTAATAGCGCCACTTTCTCTGGAATAATGTCGACAGCCACTACCTCATGGTTTTGAGCTAGCAACATAGCATTGGACAAACCAACATAGCCCGTCCCAGCAACTGCAATTTTCATGGGTGATTCCTTGTATCATTTATCCCAAAGAGTACCAGAGAATGAAAATCAGCACTAGTTACAACAAAATGTAACCGATTTCGTCCAAGGTTTGATCAAATCTCTACTTTTTAAAATTGCCAACTTGATCTAAAATTGACCAATAATATTAAAGACAACCGTTGGCGACTTATGTTCCTTGAGCTTAGTTTTATCTTTTTTTCCTCTTTTACCACCCTATTCCTAATGCGAAAAATCGCAAAAAGAATCGGTCTAGTAGACAAACCTAACGCAAGAAAACTTCATGATGGTGCCGTCCCTTTAGTTGGTGGTATTTCGATCTGCTTGGTGGTTGCACAATACTTAACCTTTAGACCAGAGGCGCTTGAGCACAGTTGGTTATTCGTGCTGTCTATTGCTCTGCTGACATTAGTGGGCGCTGTTGATGATAAGATCGATCTGAGCTTTAAGGTAAGAATGGGTATTCAAGCAGCACTTTCTATCGTGATGATGAAAGTTGCAGGCATTGAACTTCACAGCTTAGGTAATATGTTTGGCTTCGGTGAGATTTCATTGGGGTGGAGTGGCAGCATTATTACCATCTTGGCGGTAATAGGCGCAATCAATGCATTTAACATGGTGGATGGAATAGATGGCTTATTAGGTGGGCTTTCTATTGTCACATTTGGCGCGTTAGCCTTCCTATTGCAAGTAGATAGCCAACATGGCGCAGCTTACCTATGCGTTGTATTCATTGTTGCAATGCTACCGTATATCTTTATGAACCTCGGGATTTTAGGCCGAGAACGAAAAGTCTTTATGGGTGATGCTGGCAGCATGATGATTGGCTTCACTGTGATTTGGCTTCTTTTAGGCGTAAGCAAACCGAGCACTCAGAACCGCTTATGAGACCAGTAACCGCTTTGTGGCTAATTGCAGTACCGTTAATGGATATGGCAGCGATCATGATTCGTCGCATTCGCCGTGGAGACTCGCCATTCAAACCAGACCGTGATCATCTACACCACTTATTCCAACGACTAGGGTTAGGCCCTAGGCAAACACTCGTAGCAATTTGTTTAATTGCTACAGCGTATGCCTCTTTTGGTATTTACGGCGAAGCAACAAATATCCCTGAAGTAACTATGTTTGCACTATTTATTGGATGTTTCGTCGTTTATGCAACCGTACTGAGCTATATTTGGCGTATTACCAGCTTTTTACGAACTAAGTTTAGTAGAAAAGGCAGCTCATCTGTGAACATTGCATGATTAAACGAAATAGCCGTTTGAGCCAGTAAAACGGCTATTTTATTTGGTTGCAGCCAAAGCTAAACGTTGGTTAATTATTTTATTTCAAACGGCACCTTCGCATATTCAGGGTTAAAGGGCCCCTCTTTAACCTCCAACATCAGCGCTGTTTCTGAAATACATTCAACGCTATGTATATCCCCGGGCTGGAACTCAACAACCTTACTTGATTGAGAATCACCAACAAAAACTTCAGAAGCTAAATGTCCATTAGCTTGGTATTGACACACTCGAATAACGCCATGAATCACGATGAACATTTCCCATTGATTGGGCAACTCATGGTAATGAGGCTCAACAAAACTTCCTTTTTGTAACGCGATAAACAATCGTTGCACTTTCTCATCATAACTAGCATGTAAATTTAAATGTGCTCTTTGTCGTGGAGAGCTTGCTGCTAATTCATAAAGTGAAATCAGTGATTTATCGCTATATACTTTCATGTTGCCCCTTTAGCTTCTCTAGGATCGTGTTTCCTGCGGATTGCACTGAAAATTCGAGCTCAAGAAGGGAAAAAGCGTTTCGTCCAATACTCTTTCTTAGCTCAATATCACTATAGAGCGCAACCGCATTTCTAAACAACACATCGTCTTCACCATTTACAGAGATCATTCCAGCATTGTTATCATTAACAATATTAGCCAAATCATTTCCTTGATTTACACTACCTAAAATAGGAATAGACTGGACCATATACCCAAGAAGTTTTCCAGGAAAATTATGTGCTGTATGTTGAATTGAGAGTGAAAACAAGCCGATATCGATATCAGCCAAGATATCTTTAAACTCAGCTTGACTGACAGAAGGCAAGTAAGTGAAATTATCAAGCTCCCACTTAACAGCTAATTCGTTAATAAGGTTAACTTCATCCCCTTGCCCAACAAACAAGAAATGCGCATCATCATATTGGCTCATTGATTTTACCAGTCGCATCAAATTTGGCATATCTTGAGCATGACCGATGTTACCACCATAGAAATAAATAACTTTATTTCCTAAATTAAGCTTTTTTCGAATGCTGCGGTTGTCAGAAGTTAAAGTATGAGGAGTTAACGCGGCCCAATTTCTAAGAACTTCAGTAGAAAAACTATTTTCTGTTAACTGTTCAAAAAGAGACTGATTCTTCTTCGACATCAAACCAATTGTGTCTGCCTGAGCATACGAGAGGCTTTCAAATGCACGAAAATACTTTTCAATTAGCGAGCCTTGTTTGATCATGCCTGCATCAATAACCCATTGGGGAAAAAGATCTCTAAGAACCAGATAGGAACGACACTGGCAACGTGATTTCAACTTACTAACTAATCGGCCAAAAAAAATTGACGGCGAGTAATACACAATCCCATCAAACGTATCAGGTTTAACTTCGTTAGCTATAGCTCTCCATGCCCGAAATGATAGCAACGTCTCATTAACAGCACGTTTAACTTTAGGTACATCTTTTATTGCGCCACTAGCAAAACTCCAAACGCTAACACCATCGATCGTGCACTTCACAAGTTTGTCACTCTGCTTATCGTTAGGAGTAATCACTGTTACTTCATGACCTAGGGATATATAATAGCACGCGAGTTCGTGATACATCTTTGCCCCAACACGAGTGCTATGAGGCAAATAATCGTCAATAATAAAAGCAAAATGCATTAATACTCTTTCCAAACTACGCGTTTTACATAATCCGTATAAGAATGAATAATACGCACGACTTTTTCTGACACATTTGGCATTGAATAGTCATAAACCTGACGTAATAAACGCTCATCATCACGCGCTTGTGACTCTAGTATAGCCAAAGCCTGCATAACTCGTTCCACCCCGAGACCAACCATCATTACTGAAGCCTCTTCCATCCCCTCAGGACGCTCATGAGCTTCACGTAGGTTTAATGCAGGGAAATTCATGATTGAAGATTCTTCATTGATAGTCCCACTATCAGAAAGTACAGCCTTAGCATTCTTTTGAAGATGGTTGTAGTCGTGGAACCCTAGCGGCTTTAACAGTTGGATATTTTGGTGGAACTCCAAACCTTGGGCTTCGATTCGGTTACGCGTTCTAGGATGAGTTGAAACAATAACTGGAAGATCATAATTCGAAGCTACCATATTTAATGTTTCAGCAAGTTTAGCTAACTGCTTAGGTGAATCGACATTCTCTTCGCGATGTGCACTCACAACAAAGAATTCACCTTTCACTAAACCAAGGCGCTCAACAACATCTGAACTGTCAATTTGAGGCATGTAGTGATTCAACACCTCAAACATTGGGCTACCCGTTTTTATCACGCGATCTGCAGGTAAACCTTCTGCTAACAAGTAATCACGAGCAATCGTACTATAAGTCAGATTAATATCTGCTGTGTGGTCAACTATACGACGGTTTGTCTCTTCAGGAACACGCTGGTCAAAACAACGGTTACCCGCTTCCATATGGAAAATTGGTACTTTACGACGTTTAGCAGGAATAGCCGAAATACAAGAGTTGGTATCACCGAGTACCAGCATTGCCTCTGGTTGAACTTCCTCTAATACCTGATCAACTTTAATAATTACCTGACCAATGGTTTCAGCCGCATTTTTGCCCGCTGCGTTCAGGAAGTAGTCAGGTTTACGTACACCAAGATCATTAAAGAACACCTCGTTGAGCTCAAAGTCGTAATTTTGTCCTGTGTGGACGAGAATATGCTCACAGTGCTCATCTAGTTTTGCAAGTACACGAGACAAACGGATGATTTCTGGGCGAGTTCCAACTACCGACATCACTTTCAATTTTTTCATTTTATTTCTCTTGTATAGCCAAAATTACAGAGGATAAGCAAAAGTATCTGGTGCTTCACGATCAAAGACTTCGTTCGCCCACAACATCACTATTATTTCTTCATCACCAATATTTGTGATGTCATGAGACCAACCAGGTACGGTCTCTACGATTTGAGGAGCGCAGCCTTCTGTTTCCAGTTCATAACGCTCACCTGTTCCGATGTGTTCAAACTTAAAGCGAGCTTTACCTTTTAATACAAGGAACTTTTCATTCTTGCTGTGGTGATAGTGCCCGCCTCGAGTTATCCCAGGATGTGCTGTGAAGAAAGAAAACTGGCCTGCCTGCTTCGTTTTTAGCATCTCGCTAAATACGCCACGTTCATCGCCATAACTAGGAATGGTATAGCTGAATTGTTCAGGTGACATGTAACTTAAGTAGGTTGAGTACAACGCCCGAACTAAACCCATCCCCACATCTTCAGTAACTAAGTTCTCACGGCTTTCTTTAAACGCTCGCAGTAAATCCGCAACCTCACCCACCGTGGTTGGATATTCCGGCGAAACTGCTTTAGCTCCACACGGTTCAGTACCGTCGAGTAAGGAAAGTAAGCTACGGCAAACGTCGTCTATGTAGACAAGCGTTACCGAGGCTTTAGGATCATTTATAGTAATATCTAGGTCATTGAGTATGTTGTAACAAAAGGTAGCCACAAAAGAATTGTAATTAGGGCGACACCACTTACCAAATACATTTGGGAAGCGAAAAATATAAAATGGCGCGCCACACTCTTGTCCATACTGCTCAACGCTATGCTCCGCAGCCCTTTTACTACATCCATATGCATTATCTTGAGTAACTTGTGTAGAAGAGCTCACAACAAGAGGCGTCTTTCGACCACTAGCTTTGAGCTGTTCAACCACAAAGTCAGTAAAATCAACATTGCCTTCTTGGAATTCCGCTTCCGTTTTTGGACGATTAATTCCCGCTAAATGGTAGACGAAATCTGCATTTACTAAAGCATCAGTTGTTTGCTCGCGCGACGTATCGCGGTCTATTTCGATAAGATCTTCATAACCATGCTCACGAAGCATGACACAAAGGTTTTTACCAATGAAACCCTTAGCTCCTGTTACAACAATCTTCATTTATACACCTTCCGGTACGACCAAACTGCCCGCTTCAATATCAGAGATAAAGTCTAGT
This sequence comes from Vibrio mytili, assembly GCF_000830505.1. Classification (GTDB taxonomy): domain Bacteria; phylum Pseudomonadota; class Gammaproteobacteria; order Enterobacterales; family Vibrionaceae; genus Vibrio; species Vibrio mytili. Next base: position 6,753 of record NZ_JXOK01000058.1, read on the forward strand.
TTGTGCAATAACTTAACCATACCATCGACATCAAGACGCTCAGTATTGTGTGAATTGTAATCCTCAACATTCGAAAGATCTTTTTCACCTTCTTCATTGTATTTTGAGTAGTTCAGATCACGGTTATCGGAAGGTATGCGATAGTAGTTACCTTGATCTTGTGCAACGAACATTTCTTCTCGGCTACAAAGGGCTTCATAGAGCTTTTCACCATGGCGAGTGCCGATAATATTAACTTGATGTTCAGGTTTAGCAGTGATCTTAAGCAAAGCCTTAACTAACACGTCGATAGTTGCAGCAGGTGCTTTTTGAACAAAGATGTCACCGTTAGTTCCATTTTCGAACGCATGTAACACTAAATCAACTGCATCATTAAGCGTCATCATAAAACGAGTCATATTAGGGTCGGTGATGGTTATAGGCTGTCCATTAATAACTTGACGTAGAAACAAAGGAATAACCGAACCGCGAGAAGCCATTACGTTCCCATAGCGAGTCGCTGAGATCACTGTTTTTTCTGGATCAACGTTGCGAGATTTAGCAACGATGACTTTCTCCATCATCGCTTTAGAGATACCCATCGCATTAATCGGATAAACCGCTTTATCTGTGCTTAAACACACTACGCGCTTCACTTCATTTTGGATCGCCGCTTCTAGCACGTTTTCAGTACCTAAAACGTTAGTCTTAACCGCTTCCATTGGGTGAAATTCACAAGACGGAACTTGCTTTAAAGCGGCTGCGTGATAGATATAATCTACACCTCGTGTTGCATTCAAAATGCTTTGATAATCGCGAACATCACCAATATAAAACTTTAGCTTATCATTATTATATTTTTTCCGCATATCATCTTGTTTTTTTTCATCACGAGAGAATATACGAATTTCTTTAATTTCTGTATCTAAAAAACGATCTAAAACAGCATTGCCAAAAGAACCTGTGCCACCAGTAATCAATAAGACCTTCTCGAAAAACATAATACCTACTCTATTTTATTTTATAAATTGTCATACACACTTAGCATTTTCTTTGCATTGTTATTAATATTATAAAATTTCTCAGTCATAGAAAAGGCTCCTTCACCTAGTTCTTGCAAAAATTCATGGTCATTCTTGAGTTTCAAAATCTTTTCCACTAAATCATTAATATCGTTTTGTTTGATCTGCAAACCTGTAACATCAGGAATAAATGTATCATATGTAGGGTTATCAACTGCTACAATACTAGGTACTCTATAATAAGCAGCTTCAAAGACGGGACGACCAACAGCATTAAGTCGCGAAGGAAAAGCTAGAACGCTCATTTTCTTATACTGCTCTTCTATATCAGTGCAGAATCCTGAAAAAACAATGTTATCCAAGTTGTTATCTGTGATTACTTTATCAATTTTTTCTGAAGTAAGCTCTCTAAACCCAAAATAATCCAGAGCTTTGGAACGTAAAGAAACATTATTATTTACTTTAGGACCAACGATTAAAAATACGATATCATCATGGCCTAATTCCTTCAATTTTACAGCAGCGCCAGCTAATTCATATATACCTTTACTCGGTAACATATTTCCAACAAAACCAACAATAAAATCATCGTCACTTTTCTCATCCGTAATTTTATTGTCATAAACACATAGACCATTATGTATAACAATACTTTTTGAACAAAAAAAATCCTTAATATCTTTGTGACAGTCCGAATCTATAGCCACAATAACGTCAACATTTTTATCGACTATTTTTTTTATCAACCAAAGACGAAAGACGCCTTTTTTATTTTCAAACAAACATCTAGAATGCAATACTATAGGAGCTTTAAATAAAAACTTTGATATTAAAACAGCAGGTAATAAAACCAAATCATTAACATGTATTGCAGTGAATTTTATTTTTCTCCACTTAAAAAAAGCTTTAGCAAACACAAATAAAGTGGGGAAAATAAATAAAATCTCCCTCAGCAAAATAAACCAACGCCTACCTGTGTAATGACCGAATCTAGTATGATCAAAACAACTGATACCGAATGTAGAACAAATTTTATTAGACACAGTAATAAACTGTTCAGATGCACTACCCTTTGTGCATATAAAATAGGGCTCCACTTCATGACTAGGAAAAGCTTTTATCATCTCAAGCAAACTTCTCGACGCCCCTCCGAAGACAGGGGAATGATGAATATACAATATATTTTTAGACATAAAATGAACCACTATAACAAAAGGGAAACATCTATCAATCCATTAACAAAATTTTGATTTAAAAAGTAAGCAAAAAAGACAACCATAATCAAAATCAAGGATATTCTTTTTTGAACTACAATACTCAAAATAAATGGCACCAAATACATCAGCATCAATGCCGATATATTCAACATTCGTATACTTAACGTAGGGAAAGATAGAAAAAAGAAAAAGCAGGACACACTTAAAACCATAATTTTAAAACATGTAAGGTTAAACGCATCAAACTTCACATCATAAAAAACGATTACCCACGCAAAAACTATGGAAAAAAAAATAACAATAACACTAAGAGAATTTAGTGGGTTAAAACTATTAAAATTTCCACTATTTAAATACGCATATAATTTGTAATAAAAATATTCTGGAAGAAAAGAAATATTACCCAATAAAATATTCAAGATAACATGTGAAAATGAGATGGATATAAAACTAAAAACCAACAAAATAAATAAATAAGAAACTCTAAATTTATCACTTCCTAAAATATAGAAAAAAATAAAAATCACAGCAGAAAAATGGAATAGTGATGCAAATGCTATTTTAATGAAAAATTTAAAGAAACGCCTATCTACTATATCAATAATTGACAAAATAAATATCGAACAAGCAATCGAAAACCTTATTTGAGTAAAAGTTAAAATAAAATATGAAATTAAAAAATAAGTTGCTAGACTGACATTAATATAGCAAGAACGGTCATATATTACTTTAACTAGAAAATATAAATTTAGTAATGCATAAAAAACAAACACACCTCTATATGCATATTCATCAAAAACCAACTTAAAAAAGTAGGATAAGAGCATAAACGTAGGTTCGATCGTCAACTCTGTCAAATTAGAATTATCGACTAGATATTTATATCCCAAAGAGTCCGCATCAACTCCTAATGGCCTAAATGCAGCTAGAAAAAATAAAATAAAAACAGAAGCAAAGAAAATCGATAAAGATAATCTTCTATTGTTTTTGTAAATTTCGCTATCGTAAGAACACATCATTTAAAAGATGCCTTAATTTATAATCAGACTTATAAAAAACCAGCTTAAACAACTTGAAAAAATTAAAAACCCATTCCAAACCAAAATTAGAGTTCACCAACTTCCTCAGCTTCATTGTCTCTATTTTTTCATGCAACTCTTTAAGATCTAGTTTATCAGTATCATATTGTATAGCCAATAAATAATTCTCATCAGACAGAGTTTCGTATAATGCTGTGTAATAACTTATAAAGTAATCATAATCAACAAGTTGTCTCATTTTAATTTTGCTAAAAATCAAACCAATCCTTCCTGAGACTAAATAAGAATTTGTTAAATTAGTACCAGTTACATTGCTATCGTGCCGTCTATAATCCGACAAAACTTCATTAACCAAATTCTTCATTCCAAGAAAATACGCCGCATCAGATATCCAATTATCATAAGCATAACTTTTAGTATTTCGAATACTTGTTTCACGAATAAATTTACCATTAGAACAAGTAGACATCCCCGTAACGTTATATTTCAACACATCTAAGTCTAATGTTTTTTTTAATCTATCAAATTTTTTAATATTACTTCTATTAAGTTCTGCATCACAATATAATAGATCATGAACTAGTAAAAATTTATTTCCCCTTAACATTTCACTAACCATAGAACTTATTTTATTCGGATACCAAACATCATCTTGATCTGACACAAAAACAAAATCACCTGAAGAGCACGAGATTGCATCATTAAAGTTTTTGTTACACCCTTTACCTATTTCATTTTTAATAAATACTACATTTCTGATTTTAGAACTAGCAATCCAGCTTGTTATTAATTCTCTAGTATTATCAGATGAGCAATCATCACTAATAATAATTTCATCAGGTAAAACATCTTGATTATCGATACTATTTAACTGCTCAGTTATATAACGAGCACCATTAAACGTCGCCATAACAACTGATATTCTTTTTTTCATTTTTATAGTTTCCATGAAAATATATTTTAGAGGAAATTCCCCTATCCTACGAAAAGATATTTATCTATAATTTACAAGTACTCAATTCCATATTTCTGAAACTCTGAATATAACTAATAAATGAGATACCCTATATCGAGGCGCTAAGTCTCTGCGAGTGCACTCTCTTTGTTCGAGACGGAAAAACTACAATAAATCTCCATTCATAAATAGCCTCACAAAACCTTTGAATATCATACGCTCAAGTTTCAGGATAAAAACTCGTTCTTAGCATAAAAAGTCTTTAATAGCTCGAGGCTAAATAGTTACTTGAAATTTAATCCCGAAAAACTAGAAAACAGTGTGAATACGATATTGGGGTCGACGAATTGGTGAAGAAAGCACGTAAAATATTGAGTCTGCACCATCTTGCCGTCTGAACAGTTGATTTCTCAGAACTATTTGATCACATGATAAGACATGCGCTACCCTTAACTTAATAATTTTTTATGAAAACCACAAGGGGAACTACTCAGGCCGTTACACGCATCCCGGTTTAGTTGTTGATTTATCAATATTTAATATATATAATTTCTCAAAATTTATTCTATGATGTATTTATAATTAATATTATTTTTAATTTAGATAACTTTTATAACTATCTATAAGTCATAAAAGTTATTATTTATTGTTATCTTTCATATATTAAGATATGGGTGCATAGGCAAACTAAAAACCTCTTGAGCTAACCTCTCAGCAACGATAAAATCTCCGTCCATATATTGTAAGTAAGAAAATGCTGTTTGCTGATGCATACAAGTACTATAGTAAATCATTGTAGGTACGCCTTGCTCTTTATACTTTGCCATTTCTGCATCTCGATTATCAGAAACCAATGTATATTGTGCCCAAGAACTAATATAGCCTTCTGGTACTTGAGGGAGCTTATATTTATCTGCCAACGTTTTTTCGTAATTTTTTGCAGCTTTATTACGATTAACAAGTTCAGTTGGGAACTCTGCTAGCTTTTCCAACAAAATAGCGGCTTGAATAGTATCCAACCGAGAATTCATTCCAATTCTGACATTGTCGTATTTATCAGTTCCTTTCCCATGAACTCTATATGACTTTATAAGTTCAGCATATTCATCATTATTAGTGAATATTGCGCCACCGTCACCATAACAACCTAGTGGCTTTGCAGGGAAAAAGCTTGTTGTAGCAATATCACCAAAACTTCCAGCTCTTTCACCATTGATACTACCACCAAAACCTTGAGCTGCATCTTCAACTAATTTTAAATTGTACTTGTCGGCAATTTTTTGTATTTCAGGGTAATTGGCCGGTAAACCAAATAAATCAACTGCAATAATTGCTTTTGGAATTAGCTTACCTTCCGAAATTGTTGCTTGAATGCGCTTTTCAAGATCGATAGGGCAGATATTAAATGTATCAGGATCTGAATCAACAAATACGGGTGTAGCTCCTTCGTAAGCAATAACTTCTGCCGTTGCAAAAAAGGTAAATGTCGGACAAAAAACGGCATCTCCTTCTTTTATGCCTAAAACCATCATCGCTAAAGTCAATGCATCTGTACCATTAGCGCATGTTATGGCGTGTTTTACCCCTACATATTCAGCTAGTTTTTCCTCTAACTCTTGTACTTCCGGTCCCATAATATATTGCCCATGCTCTAAGACTTTTTGTATACGAGAGTTAATTTTATCTTTTAAGTGAAGATACTGTGCTTCAAGATCTATAAATTGCATTTCTAATACTCAATTCTATTTTGATTCTTCGCGAATAAGAGTGTCATTTGTCAGCTTATAAACGTCATTTGTATGTGGACAAATTGCCTTTGCATTACCTGACAGAGGTAAATCTAACTTTTCCCCATATGAGCTCATCCAACCAATCTGTTTTGCTGGAACGCCAACGATTAATGCAAAAGGTTTGACATCTTTATTCACAAGCGTGCCAGCACCAATGAATGCAAATTCTCCAATCGTGATTCCACACACAACAGTACAATTGGCACCTAAAGTGGCACCTCTTTTTACTATGGTATCTAAGTACTGATCCTTGCGCTCTATAAGCGAGCGAGGATTATATACATTGGTAAAAACCATACTCGGGCCACAAAATACACCTTCTTCTAGGTGTACATTGTCATACACTGATACGTTGTTCTGGATCTTACATTTGTCACCGATAGTAACTTTGTTACCTACAAAAACGTTTTGTCCTAAAGAAACTCCTTCCCCAATTCTCGCACCACCACATACGTGTGCCCAGTGCCATACTCTTGAATCATTACCAATCACTGCACCTTCATCAATGATCGCCGTTTCGTGTTTCATATAATTCATTTTTGCAGGTTCCAAGATAATTAGACTAATTTAGACATTAATGGGTGATAGTGCTCTGTGTTAGCAACAACTTTTTGATCACGTATTTTCTCTACGGTCTCAATAGCTGTTCGGTTCTCTTCAAGCCCATAGCCATTTCCAGCTAAGATATTCTCATAGCTCTGAGTATGTAAGTCAGTGAAACCACCGGAAAACTCAAGCTCTTCATCACCAATCAAAATGCTACGATATGTTTTCTTCTCGCCTTGAACTGCGTTTTCAGGTAAGTTATTTGCATCAATAGATAAGAACCACTTCACACGTGCTCTCTCATATTCCAAATAACCAGCAACTGTTTGTTCATCTTTATAATGAACCTCATTAAACTTGATTTCACCGAAGATAAAATGAAGCATATCAAAGAAATGAACACCTACGTTGGTAGCAACCCCTCCAGATTTCTCATCAACCCCTTTCCAAGATTTTAAATACCACTTACCACGAGATGTCATATAAGTGAGTTCAACATCAAATATTTCATCTGAAGGGCTATTTTGAACTTTTTCACGTAATGCGATAATCGATGGATGTAAACGTAATTGAAGAATGCTGTTGACCTTTGCTCCATACTTTTCTTCATATACTTTTAAAGTATCAATCTCTGAAGAGCTGAGAACTAAAGGCTTCTCACAGATAACATCTATGCCGTTTTTTAATGCAAACTTCATCTGCGGTGCATGTAGGTAATTAGGAGAGCAAATAGAAATATAATCAAGCTTATTGCCTTTTAAAGCTTCATCCTCTACATATGCCGCAAAATCTTCAAACTCAGTGAAAAACTCAGACTCTGGGAAATGCATATCCATAATACCTACAGAGTCATTAATATCCATCGCAACAACCAAGTCATTTCCTGTGTCTTTGATGGCGTTCAAATGACGAGGAGCGATATAACCACCAGTTCCAATTAGAGCAAATTTTTTCATTAACTTATTCCTTATAGACGAATATCTGCAGCATCGAGAGGGAATACATATTTCACATCATAAACAACATGATTTTCTTTGCCAAGAGTTCTTACTTTCTCAATCCCCATCTGTTTAAGTTCACTATGATCTACGGCCAAAATAATGCATCATAATAATTTTCTTTTAGATCTGACGTTAGCTCAACGCCATATTCATGCTTAACTTCTTCAGGTTCAGCCCAAGTATCGTGTACATCGACATTAATATTGAAACTTTGAAGCTCTTTAATTATTTCGATGACCTTGGTATTTCGCACATCTGGACAATCCCCCTTAAAGGTGAACCCCATTACAAGCACATTGGCCTCATCAATATGAATTTTCTTACTAGCAAGTTTCTTAACCATCTGAGTAGCGACATAACTACCCATGCCATCATTAATGCGGCGACCAGCTAAAATCACTTCTGGCATATAGCGACTTCTTTTGCTTTGTGAGTAAGATAGTATGGATCAACACTGATACAATGCCCGCCCACTAAACCTGGTTTGAAATGTAAGAAATTCCACTTAGTACCAGCGGCTTTCAATACCTCTTCTGTATCGATATCTAATCGGTTAAAAATTTTGGCGAACTCATTAATAATCGCGATATTTAAATCACGCTGCGTATTTTCAATCACTTTAGCTGCTTCGGCAACTTTGATTGACGAAGCTTTATGAGTACCAGCAGTCACAACTGAACGATATACAGAATCGACAAAATCAGCAATTTCAGGGGTTGAACCTGAAGTAATTTTGACAATGGTTGTCAAGCGGTTAACTTTGTCACCTGGGTTGATACGTTCTGGACTATAGCCAGCAAAAAAATCTTTGTTGAACTTCAACCCTGATACTCGTTCAATGATCGGTAAACAAACCTCTTCTGTGGCACCTGGATAAACTGTTGACTCAAAGACAACGACATCATTTACAGAAATAACCTTTCCTAACGCTTCGGAAGCTTTTTTCAACGGAGTCAAATCCGGCGCATTGCTACTATCGATGGGAGTAGGAACCGTTACGATATAAAAATTACAGTCTTTAATATCTTCCAAATGCGAGGTGTATTTCAATAAATACGCTTCAGATAGTTCTGAACTTGTACATTCTAAAGTTGAATCTTTACCTGAGGTTAACTCTTTTACTCTTGGTTCATTAATATCGAAACCGATAGTATTGTATTTTTTACCAAACTCTACCGCTAAAGGTAAACCAACATATCCAAGCCCGACTATTCCAACTTTTAAATTTTCAAAACTCATGACCGACCTACTATTGACTTTAAATTAATTAAAAAATATCACTTACAATGATAACTCACTATAAAATTTGAAAAAATCATGTATTAAAAAGAAACATTATCTACATAAAATATAAATTTAATTTTCAACTAAGATTAATTCCATTAAAGAGATAGCATTTTTATCTTTAATGGACAGTTGGGGATATCCTATAATCGGCCATTTAGCATCGATTGTTGAGTCATCCCACCGGATCGACACTTCTGCACTCGGATTATAATAATCAGTACACTTATATACAAATTCCGCTTCGTCACTGATCACATAAAATCCATGAGCAAAGCCTTCCGGAATCCACAACTGACGTTTGTTTTCAACTGACAAATATTCGCCGACCCATTGACCAAACGTTGTTGAACCTTTGCGAATATCAACCGCTACATCAAAAACCTCACCCGAAACTACACGCACCAATTTACCTTGAGTATTTTCCGTTTGATAATGTAGCCCACGTAAAATGCCTTTTTTCGATTTTGAATGATTATCTTGGACAAATTTTGTCGGTTTGCCAGTCACTAGCTCTTCAAAGCGCTTTTGGTTCCATGTTTCCATGAAGAAACCACGTTCATCACCAAACACGGCTGGCTCAATAATTTTCACATCGGGAATTTTGGTATCAATAACTTTCATAATTTTAATTACTTATAAGCTTGAATATTGTTCAACGCGGCATTCCAATCACTCGGTTTAATGCCAAATTGATTTTTTATTTTTTTGCAATCTAAACGAGAGTTTGCAGGGCGCTTCGCTGGTGTAGGGTAAGCAGAGGATGGAATTTCTGCAAGCTTAGGTTGCTTGGCAAGCACATCATGCTGCTCTGCTGCTTGGAATATCGCGTTGGCAAAATCAAACCAACTGGCGTAAGGCATGCCAGAGAAGTGGTAAATACCCCACTTAGCTTGCTTACCTTGCTCTAGGTGTTGCACCATAGCGATTAATGCATCAGCAATATCACCCGCATACGTTGGGCCACCAAACTGGTCGCCAACAATGCTCAGTTCATCACGGCTTTGTGCCAAACGCAGCATGGTTTTGACAAAATTATTGCCGTGTTCACCAAATACCCAAGCGGTTCGTAAAATCAAATGCTGTTGGCAGTTTTCTGCCACGGCTTGTTCACCCGCCAGTTTGCTTTGCCCATAAATACCTTGCGGTACAGTAGCGTCGCTTTCTTGATAAGGCTTATCACCCATACCATCAAACACATAGTCGGTAGAAATGTGCAACATCACCGCGCCACAATCGCTTGCCGCTTGCGCTAAATAACTTGGCCCATCACGATTAATTAAATACGAAAGCTCAACTTCTTGCTCTGCTCGATCAACCGCAGTGTGTGCTGCAGCATTGATAATATAGTTGGGCTGAAACTCAGAAACAGTATTTAGCACTGCGTCACGGTTCGTAATGTCTAATCCTTCATAATCTAACGCCAGCACTTCTGCTTGTTTGGTTAAACGCTTAGTCAGGCAGTGACCCACCTGACCACTACAACCAGTAATCAAAACTTTCATCACTTGCCCTGCTACTTAATTAATGACTGTAAATATTGGCCATAAGCGTTTTTCAACATAGGCTTGGCAATAGTGGCTAACTCGTCATTGCTTAACCAACTATTGCGCCATGCAATCTCTTCCAAACACGCAACTTTAAGGCCTTGCACGTTTTCAATGGTTTGCACAAACGAAGATGCTTCATGTAGGCTCTCATGGGTGCCAGTATCTAGCCATGCAAAGCCACGACCAAGCAATTCCACATTTAATGAACCATCATTGAGATACATTTCATTCAAGGTAGTGATTTCTAGTTCGCCACGTTCAGAAGGTTTAACCTGTTTTGCCATTTCGACGACACGGTTATCGTAAAAATACAAACCCGTCACCGCGTAGTTTGATTTGGGATGCTGCGGTTTTTCTTCAATCGATACCGCTTTCATTTGCGAATCAAATTCAACCACACCAAAGCGTTCAGGGTCTTTTACTTGATAACCGAATACGGTTGCCACGCTCTGCGAGCTGAGTTCACATGCGCGCTTTAATTGCTTGCCAAATGACTGACCATAGAAAATATTGTCACCCAACACTAAACATACACTGTCGTCGCCAATAAACTCCTCGCCAATCAAGAAAGCTTGTGCCAAACCATCAGGGCTTGGCTGAATAGCATATTGCAGGCTAATACCAAAATCGCTGCCATCGCCCAACAAACGTTTGAAGCTGTCGTTATCTTCAGGAGTAGTAATAATCAGAATATCGCGAATACCCGCCAACATCAGTGTTGATAGCGGGTAATAGATCATAGGTTTGTCGTAAACTGGCAGTAATTGTTTAGAAACGCCACGAGTAATTGGATATAAACGTGTGCCAGAACCACCCGCCAGAATAATTCCTTTCATTGCTACTCTCCTGCCCCTAGACGTTCCATGCTGTAAGAGCCATCTAATACACGGCTCCACCATGTGGTGTTGTTTAAGTACCACTCCACGGTTTTACGAATACCAGATTCAAATGTTTCTTGCGGTTTCCAACCTAGTTCACGTTCAATTTTCGCCGCATCAATTGCGTAACGCACATCGTGCCCCGGGCGGTCTTTTACGTAAGTGATCAGATCTTGGTATTGAGCAACACCCTGTGGCTTGTTAGGCACTAGCTCTTCAAGCAGCGAGCAAATTGTTTTCACCACCTCAATGTTGGCTTTTTCATTATGACCGCCTATATTATAGGTTTGTCCTACGACACCCTCGGTCACAACTTTGTACAGTGCGCGAGCGTGGTCTTCAACAAATAACCAATCGCGGATCTGCATACCATCTCCATACACTGGCAGCGGTTTACCGTCTAAGGCGTTAAGAATCATCAGTGGGATCAGTTTTTCAGGGAAATGGAACGGACCATAGTTGTTGGAACAGTTGGTCATTATGGTAGGTAAACCATAGGTACGTAGCCAAGCTCGCACTAAGTGGTCGCTGGAGGCTTTTGACGCAGAGTAAGGTGAAGATGGCTCGTAAGAGGTGTCTTCCGTAAACAGGTCAGCTGTACCTTCTAAATCACCATAAACTTCGTCGGTCGAGATATGATGGAAACGAAAGGCCGCTTTGCTTTCTCCTTCTAGCGTATTCCAGTACTGACGCGCCGCTTCAAGTAGAGTATAAGTGCCAACAATATTGGTTTCGATAAATGCCGCAGGGCCATCAATCGAACGGTCAACATGAGATTCGGCAGCTAAGTGCATCACCGCATCCGGTTGGTATTGCGAGAAAAGACGATCAAGTTCAGTGCGGTTGCAAATATCAACCTGTTCAAATGTGTAACGCGCATTGTCACTGACACCATCTAAAGATTCTAAGTTACCAGCATAGGTCAATTTATCAACGTTAATAACGCTATCTTGTGTATTATTGATGATAAAACGAATTACCGCAGAGCCGATAAATCCAGCTCCACCGGTTAATAATATTTTCATGGCTTAACTCCCCAATCAAAAATCATACCAACATTAAATCTAAAGTGATACAAGCCCAATAGCACAAATACGAACGCTTCTACGGATAACACCAGGAATGCAGAACCTATATAATCAAAATAATAAATCACAGGCCCCATCATAATTAGACACAAAGTAGCTCCAGCTACTACAATTTTTCTCAAGACCTTCTCATTTTTAGTCGGAATCAAACTCTGAATTCCGAAAAAATTATTAGCAACACTGACTATAACTACAACCATCATAATGAGAACTGTTTCTCTAGCGGGGATAAATTCGCTACCAGAGACTAAAATGATAATCTCAATAACATAAAACGCCACAAAAGCGGTTCCTAATAACGCTAATATAGAACTAATATAGAAATATCGCTTAACAATTTCACTGGCTTTAGGCTTATCATTAACAATTAAAGAATTGACTTTAGGAAAGACAGATTGGTAAATAGGAGTAAAAAATGAAATACATATTTTTTTTATAGTATCAGCGACATTAAAGTAGCCAACACTTATCGGTCCGTGAAAAACACCAATAACAATGGGAATTAATGTCAAATAAACACTTGAAGCTAAACTAGTAAGAAAAACATCCCATCCTGATTTAAGGATTACAAGTACATATTTATATTTTGAAAGTGAAAAATAAAATACATTTTTATTTTTTATGTATATAACAGAAAGAACACCCGAAATAAAAAAAGGAAGAGCCTGAAGAAATCCTGCAAGAAATAAATCTTGACTACTATTGATATAAATAAAAACAAACGGAATAATAAGCAATCGACTAATTAGTGTAATAAAAACTAACTCCTTCATCATTTCTAAACCTTGAAATAACCACGTAGGTAAGAGCAAAGTCCCAAGTGCCATAGGTAACATACAAAGTGACAACTTAGTTAACATTAAGTCATCATATAAAAATAAAAACAAAAAGCAGATGGTTAATGATATAAAAAACAATACCAACTTCGAACTATATATACCACTACAATATACATCCATCTTAAAATTATTATCTTTTATCCTTGCTATTTTAGAAGTAGCGTTCAAGTCAAAACCATACTGACAAACTATCATACTATAACTCAAAAGTGCAGTTGCAAAAGCCAAATAACCAAAGCTTTCGACACCAAGAACTCGAGTTAAATAAGGAAAAGTAATTATTGGGATAACAAATTTAAATATTTGAACAAGACTCAAATATAATATATTTTTATTCAAACCTTCACCAACTTTACCCTACAAAAAAAATAAAACAATGGACACTCCTACTATAGGAAAGCAAAACAACATTACTTAAATCACTTTATAATCAACTGCTTTTAGTACTTTATTTAACTATTTACGGGAAGCTCATACTCCTTTCTAAACGCAAAATGTACAAGAACAAACGCAATACCTAGTATGCCGCCAAGTAAAGTACCCAACACACAAATTAAGGCACGTTTCGGAGCATCCTTTAATTCAGGAACTACTGCAGGATCCACAGTTTTAAATACAAACTCATCTTGAACCTCTGCCAACATTAAGCTTTTGGTTTGCTCTTCAATTAAGCTATAAAAGGTGCTTTGCATATCGGCAACAGCGGTTTTTTGCAGTTGAGTATTTAAGTAATCAAGGTTTTGTGACGTCTCTGCAATGGTACGCTCGCGCATTACTTTGTTAATGTCTTCTATCAGCCAGTTTACCCATTGCTGAGCGACATAAGGGGAATAGTGTTTGACGGATACTGTGTACAATCCCGTTTCTGTATCTGAGTTAACACTTAAAATATCTTTCTTGAACACTTCGAATGCTTCTTGTGCCGTTGGTGTTGCACCTCGCAAACCATCTGGCTCACGTAACCATTCTCCAGAGCTTGGGTCATAGATTTCTTCGTCTAGAATTAGCTGGTTGCTGGTCAAGTCCCAATCTTTGGCTGCCATTACTGGTACTAACAAATCGTGTTTGTTAATAAACGCATCAACAAATTGACGTGATTTCATCACTTGTACAGCGAGATCAGTTTGGGAAGACTCTCCTCCTCCAAGGTTAACGCCCGCTAAAGCTGCCAAGCCACCAAGTTGGCCTGCCATTTTGGCTAAGCCGCCGCCGTTGGAGCTTTCTGCAGGAGCTAGCAAAGCATCCGCTTTATAGATGTTCGGCAAGCTAAGGGCATAAAGTACAGAGCCTACGGCAAAAACAAAAGTTGTCGCGATGATGATCCACTTACCTTTCCAGATGGCAGCGAAGAGTTCGCGGAGATCGATTTCGTCGGCGGGCGCTGAAGGTTGGGGTGGGTATGGTAAGTAGTTGTGTTGTGGTTCTTTTTGTGGGTCCATAGGGTATTTAGGTCCTAGGATCCTAGGTCCTAGGATCCTAGGTGAAAACCAAGGGCTAGGGGTTAGGATCGAGTTTAATCTGTTAATAAAGTTTTTTACGGCTAGTATCTAGTTTTCATACTTTGCGGGCGGTTCGCGGACTGAGCCTTTTCTGCGCTTGATTAGGGCGGCTAACATTGCGGATATTTCTTTTGTCTCGTTGATGAGTGCTAGGCCTTTTTGTTTTTCTATAAAGCCTGCTTCTATTCCAACGTAAAGCTGGGTGATTGCTTCTCCAGCGGAGCCTTTGGCGATGTATAGAAATCTCGCTGACTCGTTTGCTGTTTCTCGCTCTTCACCCTCTGCAATATTAGATGCTATCGAAAGTGCGCTTCGGGATAGTTGATCTTTAAACCCGAAGTTCTTGCAAGGTTCTAGTTGTTTATACACTTCGCAAGAAAGGCGACAACTGCGTTTCCAAACATCTAGTTTTTCAAAAGCAAGTTGTCGCATCATCCACTTCCTGTATTGGTTTTCCTAGTCCTTAGTCCCTAGGACCTAGGAACCTAGCTCCTATTTACTTAAGCGCATTAATCGCTACACCAGTTTGGTATAGGATCTGGGTTGCGGCTGTCCAGGTGCTAAGTGCGTCGCGGTAATCGGTGTCGATTGGCACAACGATAGTATCGCCCGCTTTCAGCTCGTCGTCGTTGTTACCGAACCAGTAGCCTGATGTTGGTTTGTATACCGAGCCATCAGCGCGCACCACAAAGATACGATCTTCGTCGGCTTGTTTCTTCGCGCCGCCCGCTTTGTTTAGGTAATCATTCACGTCCAGCTTACTATCAAGCAAGTAGGTGATTGGTACCTGAACTTCACCCATGATAGAAACCGTGTTGCGGAAGGTCGGTACAAACAAGAAATCGCCATCTTCCAACATAAAGTCGGCAGAGCGCTCGTTGTCTAAGATGCGGTTTAGCTGTACCACCATGCGGCCTAGCGCCTTGCTGCGGCTGGCTTCTTCAACAAACTTCAGCGTCTTGTCCGGGTCAGAAATCACTGAGCTCATGTTGCTGTCGGCACGGAAGGTCTTCTTCGCGGTTTCTGCGCGCATGTCGGCTGCATACTGGTTAAGCAGTTTTTGCTCTTGTAAGCGTAGTGCTTCGCGAGTGAAGATTGCACCTTGTGGGTGAGCAAATTCGGTTAGGCCACCCGCGCGTTCTAGCAGTTCACCTAATGTTTCACCTTGGCTAACGGTGTACGTACCTGGGAAGCGCACTTCGCCTTGTAGCGTGACGGTGCTTTGCAGCTTCACACTTGGTTTTTCCAATACGTTCAAGCGGTCGCGGCCGACAATGATCGCATCGTCTGCAGTGCTACCTTGAATCGCTTTACGCAAGTCAATGCGTTCGACATTAATCGATGCACGTTCGTCAACGTTATTGATGACGGTACGGGCCAACTCTGCATTGATAGTAAACGCGTTGTACGTAAGACCGCCCGCAGCTTCTAATAAGCTAGAGACTGTCATTCGTGGCGTAATTGGGTAACGACCAGGGTATTTTACTTCACCGAAGACTTCAGCGATTTGTGGTGCAAGGCCTAGTTTAGACTGCTGCTGAAGCTGTAAAAGCACTGGAGCAAGTAACGTTTGACGCGTATTTTGCTTCATGGCATCGAACTCTTCTTGAGTAATTTCTTTACCACGGAAGATGATCTTTTGCTGTTTTTCGGCCTGATTTGCACTTGTGTTGTTAGTACCGTTCGACAAACCATTTTGAGAAGGAGAGATAGCCACTGAAGTGCTACGCATTTCTTGCTCTCTCAATTGATCCATCTCAGCTTGTGCTTGTGCCTCTTCTAAGGTTTTTGCTTTGGCTACCGTATCTTGCTCTGCAAGATTGTCCAAATCTTCATTGTTAAAACGGTTAAAGACTAAAACACGGTCACGCGATTGCAGTTGAATGTTGTCACTGCTGTTTGGTGAGAGAATCGCATTGGCTAAGTTAACTTGGAAGGTCTCGATATCGCGCTGTGAATTAATTTCACGTACGATAACAGCGTAGCTGACGTCTGCGGTCGAGTTAAATGAAGAATCGACCGATTGGAACAGATCCGCAACGCGCACGCCGCTCTTCCATTCTACAAAGCCTGGGTGACGCACATCACCTTCAATTTGCACGTAACGGGTTAGCTCTTCACTTTTCTTCAGTACGTTAACTTCATCACCAACTTTGACTTTCACTTGCTGGTCTTGTGGGTTGACAAAGTTCAGAGTTAACGCTTCTCGAACGCCTTCGGTGCCGTAGCGTTTAATATCGATTTGTTCAAAGAACGCGTTGGCAGTAAAGCCACCCGCCATTTGAATCAGCTGTTTGTAGGTTTCACCGGGTTTCACTTCATAAATTGCAGGGCGGTTCACTTCGCCATCCACAGAAACCGTTTGGGCCACCGAGCCAATAAACACCACATCGCCAGGTAACAAACGTACATCGTTACGCGCATCACCCTTGAGCAGCAGGTCGTACATGTCTAGCTTACGAATTACTTGACCATTGCGTTTTAGCTCGATATTACGCAGCGCACCGCTATCGCTAAAACCACCACTGTAGTAGATCGCTTGAGAAATCGTCGACAAGGCACTCACGGTGTAAGCACCTGGTTTGTAAGCATCCCCCATCACAAACACTTGCATGGTGCGCATTTCACCCAGTGAGATATCGCTGCGCACACCAATCATCTGCTCTTGCACACGTTGGTTTAGCGAATCACGTACTTCAGAGAAGGTCATGCCAGCCACTTGTACCGGGCCTAGCGACGGAAAGTTAATGATGCCGGCACGATTCACGCGTAAGCGATGCGTGGTGTTTTCTTTACCAAACAACTGAATAACCAGTTCATCCCCTGCGCCAATGGTGTAATCGGCAGGTACGGGAACATCACTGATCGGCGCAAATGTGGTTGGAGAACCAGCAAATAAATCAAGGCCGAAACGCTTGAGCTCTTGATCTTCTTCGGGCTTCAACCAGTCAAACTGGTCACTGTCCACAGCATTAGCGTTCGTCGCTTCCGGACGCTGCTCAACCACTTTAGGGTTCTCATAGCTGGTCGACTGTGACGAACCAGAAGGCAGGGTAATGCCATACTTACTTGCTAATGCTTGCTGTTGCGCGGCAGGTAAGCTTTGAAACATTTTAAGCTGTTCTGGGGTTGGGTTTTGCGCCAAGGTGTATGGCGCAAACAGACTTGCCAATACACAAACGGCAATGGAGAAATATCCTTTAAGCATGGTAATCCGCTGTCAGTAAAGAGTGAATAAAATCTTAGAGACCAAGTTCTCGGCGCATGGATTAGGCTGAGCACTCGGGGCTTTGATTAAAATCGGTGTTGGAATCCGAGTGATAGACCGTTAAGGCGAACGTCGTCTTCTGCGCTGTAGTCAACAAACTCGAAGACCACTGCACTGTGTTTGTCCATCGCGTAATGTACGCCCACACCAAAGCTCGCACCTTGGCCAGTATCGGAGCCGATGCCTTTTTGATCGATTTCGATGCTCGAATACCCTGCCAAGCCGTAAAGGGCAACGCGACCAGACACAGGAATATTGAATTTAACGAAGCCACTGGCAAGGCGATCAACCGATAAGCCACTGTCGCGCTTAAGCGAGGTGCCGTATCGACCTTCTAAAGCGAGGTAGTCGTTAAAGAAGTAGCCAGCCTGAGCTTGAAGAAGAAACGGGTTGCCTTCTGCTACAGAAGAAGAGGAAGGAGATTGAAGTTCCGCGTTTGAGTAACTCAATAATGCGCCAGCATAGAAATCTGCTGAGGCAGAAAAAGAGCACAAGCCTAAACTGATTGCACTCAACGCCCCTAGCCATGGTCGTTTATTTATCACGTAAGTGGTTCCTTAGTGTCGACGTACCGCGGCCTAACCCGCAGCCTTGTCCCAAATGATAGTTTGTGCGTTTTCCACGCTACCGCCCGGCGGCATTACGCGTTAGCCACTGTTCGCTGATTATTTGCTTGTTGATGCTTAGCCGATTGATTCGGTTTATTATTTTTTAGTTAGTTCACCGCGTTTTTCAACGGCGATCTTTTAAGCCTTACTTTTATGTGAGACTCGCTCAAAAATCATACTTAGACATGAGTCACACAAAAGCTGGCAAATTATGCATTGTTCGTCACCAAACGGCAAGAGTAGGAAACATTGCGGTGTCAGAAGTGAGATTTTTGCTACTAAAATTTAACGAAAAAGAAAGGTCCTAGGGGATAAAGAAAGGTCCTAGGAATACTCGTGGTGACTCCTTGGCCTAACGAAACTATATGGGTGTTGTTTGGGAAAACAGATTACGGATTACGGAATACAGAATTCACAGCTTGCTCCTCTGTAATCTGGAAGCGGAGCGCTCTGTAATCAAAAACCACAAGCGAAAAACTTTTTCGTTGGTCACGATAATTTCAACAAGCTGCCCTAGAACCTAGGACCTGTTTTCTACCTAGGACCTTTTCCTGTATTCCTTGTTTTTCCTAGGCCCTAGGACCCTAGAACCTAGGACCTGTCTTTTAAACCTAGGATCTTGTTTCTTCCTTTCTCTTTTCTAAAACAACAAAAAGCATAAGAAACTATTTACATGTTGGTGATTTTTTATCTAAAATCATCTTTGGAGTATAGGTTTATGTTCCAAACATCGATGTTTTTAATACCGGAAATACTTAAGGAATAATAATGAAGAATACAGCACTCGCTATTCTTATGGCTCTAAGCGCTTCTACAGCATTCGCAGCAACTACCACTGAAAGCGCAGATAGCGCAGCAGCAGCAGCAAGCGGTGAAACAGCAGTTGGCGTTGGTGCAGCAGCAGCAGCAACAGTAGTAGCAGTAGCAGCAACTGATAGTGACTCAACTACTACTTCAGCTTCAGCTTCAGCTCCTACGACTAACTAATTTCGTTAGAATTAGCTTGTATTAGAGAATCGCCCTGATTATTCAGGGCGATTTTATTTTAAGAGGGAATCATGACTACCTTTCTTACACGCCATTGGATGCGCCTACTGGTTGCCCTGCCATTATTAAGCCTCGGTGTCGGTTGTACACAAAAAATCAACGATGTTTCCGCCACTGTGCAAGAAGCCTATAACGGTTATATCGATATCGATCTTTCTGCTGATGAAATTAACGCCGTACCTTATGCCAGTGCCTACCTAAAAATCGGCGATCAAAAACAAGTTTTTGTGGTGTTGGCATTTGCAGAGCAAAACCCGATTAGTGGTCAAACCCAACTGAAATGGGTCAGTGCCGATAAAGCCATGATCGTCACCGAAAATGGTCATATAGTGAAAACCGTGGGTTTACAACATCAAAACCTTGCGGGCACCTATAATCCAATTCCTGCATTTAGCAAAGCCGATACTGACTTCTCCCTCTCTTACGATTGGCAACAGCAGTATCGCTATGGCTTCCCGGCTCAAGTAACACGCACTTACCAAGGTAACGAGATGGTGACAACGCCAATCTCGACCACTCAAACCGATGTGTATCGTGAATCTGTCAACTTCCCTACTCTATCAAGCTCAGTAGAAAACTATTACTGGGTGGATGCGCAAGGCCAAGTGGTGAAGACATTGCAGCACTTAGGGCCGAATATGCCGGCTCTCGAACTCACGATTTTGAAAGGATACAGTCAGTCATGAGTAAACGATCATTCCCTTTATTAAGCTTGTTATTGGCAAGCATGGTAACCGCACCTGTATGGGCGCAATATACTGCAGACGAAAATTCTGTAAATAAAGGCTCGGTAAATAAGAGCACCGTGAATACGCAACTGCCCCTGCAGGTCGAATTGATGAGCGTAGGTAAACAGTTGCAGTTTGAACAATCGACACGCTTGGTGGATGTACTCAAACAGGCTCAGCAACAAGATATCATGCTGGAATACCCACTCGCGACTACTCTATTTGATCAATCCGAACAAGCTAAGCGATCGGCGACAAAATTGAAAAACAGCGTGTTGAACCGCATGATTCAGCACAACTTGGTTTCACATCCGTTGTATAAATTTATTCAGAGTCACCAGTTTGCACCGAGACTGCTGTCTGCAGTCGATATTGATAATGTGCGTTTGGATAAGCAGAACAATCCGCTGCTGAATGGTGATCTCGCGCTTGTCGCCCCTCAGCGAGAAGAGCAGGTCTTTTATCTCGGTAACTTGGATAAGGTTTATTCTGTTAAGGCTCAAGCGGGCATCCCACTTCAACAGCAATTAACCAATTTAGAGCAAGACTTTAGTGAACTGGCTCAGGCACCGGTATTGATTTACCCCGATGGCAAGGTAATTGAGCCGCACCACGGTGCTTGGCTAAATACGCAATATTATTTGCCGCCGTTGACCATGGTGTATGTGCCGTTTGAAGCGTATGCCACCTCCGAACTGGATCAAGATATCGTTACGTTGCTTACCCAGCTAAAACCGCAACAGAAAACGCAAAGTAAGCCGCTTAAGTCGCAAAGTAAGTCAATCACAGTGAAAAGCCAACTATGATGCTAACCAGAACAACTTTAACTCTTTCTTTAATGGGTCCAGCTTTAATGGGTCCTGCTTTGGTGTGGGCTCAAGATATGCCATTTGAAGTACCGCCATTGCAACCTTCGCAGATGGACTTTGGTGGTGTCGGCTTGATGCAAATGCCAACGGGGCGTATGGCGCCCGAAGGCGAGTTCAATTTCGCGGTCAACTTCAGTGACGAGTATCAATTCTACAACGTGACGCTGCAGGTGTTGCCTTGGATGGAAACCACACTGCGCTATACCCTGGTTAATGACTCGCTTTACAGTAACGATCCTAGTTTCTCTGGTGATACCAAATACACCGATAAAGGCATCGATTTCAAATTCCGTTTGTTAGAAGAATCCCAGTACTTACCCGAGCTCTCGGTCGGTGTGCGTGATTTTGCTGGTACAGGGCTGTTTGATGCCGAGTTTGTTGCCGCGACCAAACGCTATTCGAACCCGAACTTAGGAACCTTTGATTTTACCTTAGGTATGGGCTGGGGTTACCTCGGTACGCGCGACAATATCACCAACCCGGCGTGTAAAGTGGCTGACCGATACTGCTCTCGCCCTTCAGACTTTAAAGATAATGGCGGAAGTGTCGATTTTGAGCGCTGGTTTAAAGGCAACGCTGCCATTTTTGGTGGCGTTGAGTACCAAACCTTATACGCACCGCTGCGTTTTAAGCTCGAATATGACAGCAACGACTACAGTGAAGATCTACCTGTCATACGTGGCGACGCGGACATGACACCACAGACACCATGGAACGTCGGTGTGCTCTATCGCCTAGGTAACATGGCAGACTTACGCTTGAGCTATGAACGTGGTGATACGCTGGTTGCGGGTGTGAGTTTATTCACCAACTTTAATGAGATGCCGTCGTTCTGGCGTGATACACCAACGCCAAAACCAGAAAATAATCAACCGGATGAGCTATCCGATGTCGATTGGCAGCGCGTCTCAGAAGATCTAGACAAAATTGCTGGTTACCAAGACACCAAGATTTACGCGCAAGGTGATACCGTAGCGATAGTCGGTGAGCAAAAGAAATACCGTGACCGCAACGAAGCACACGAAAAAGCCGCTGCTGTACTCTACAATCAAGTACCGGATAGCGTTGATACGTTTACCATCAATGAGCGCAACCGCGGCTTAACAACCGGTCAAACGGTGATTTCGAAAGACAAATACCGTGATGTGGCTGAAGTCAACTACATTGATGCCAACATGAAAGATGCGACTGCCACGTCAAATAATAAACCGCAAGGTGATCTGACCTACGATGGTTTTGAGCGTTTTGAGTATGGCTTTGCGCCTAAGTTGGTGCAAACTTTAGGTAGCTCTGAAGACTTTTATCTGTTCAGTGTTGGCTTAAGTGGCAACGCGTCTTACTGGCTGACGGATAACCTAGAACTTGGTGGCTCACTATACTGGGATTGGTATAACAACTACGATCAGTTTAACTACATCGCTCCGCCGGATGGTACATCCATCCCTCGTGTGCGTACCTTGTTCCGTGCTTACCAAAATGAGCATAACGTCACCATGCAGAACCTACAGTTAACCTGGTTCCAAGAATATTCTGATTCGATGGATCAGCAGTTCTACGCGGGTTACTTAGAAAGTATGTTTGCTGGTGTGGGTACTGAGTTCTTGTACCGTCCGCAAGGCGCAAACTGGGCGATTGGCGCTGATGCGAACTTGGTTTCTCAACGTGATCCGCAAAGCTACTTTGGCATTTACGATGAAAAATACCAAAACATCCCTGAGTATGGCCGTCCGTTCCAAGTCATCGACAAGGGCTTTACAGGTTTTGTTTCGGGTTACTACTACCCACAATGGGAATTCCTCTCTGACTTGATGATTCAGGTGGATGTGGGACAGTTCCTCGGTGGCGACAAAGGTGCTCAGTTTAATGTTGCCAAGCAGTTCAAGAGTGGCGTCATCGCTGGTGCTTTCGCTTCGGTTAGTGACCTATCTGCGGATGAATTCGGTGAAGGCAGCTTTACCAAAGGCTTCTATATTTCGATTCCATTCGACATCATGACAGTTAAACCAAGCAACAACCGCGCGAACTTCAGTTGGCAGCCTATTACACGAGACGGCGGTCAGAAACTGGGTCGTAAGTACAGCTTGATTGAACTAACCGATGACCGAAACCCTTGGTATCAAAGGCCGAATAGGTCGGAGAAATAAAACCAAGGGCCTAGGATCCTAGGTTCTAGGTCCTAGGTCCTAGGGAAAACAACAGAACACGGAGGAGTTTGTTGGAACTCCTCCGTTCAACATTAATTCGGTTCTTTTGGTTTCGGATTACAGAGCGCTTCGCTCACAGATTACGGAGGAGCTTGTGGTAAATTCCGTAATCTGTATTCCGTATTCCAAAACCGTCTTCTCGACTTCCCCGTTTTTGTCACCGTAACTTCAGCGATCTCCTCTAGGGCCTAGGACCCTAGAACCTAGGACCTGTATTTTTCCCCTAGGACCTATGTTTTCCCCCTAGAACCTAGGACCTTCTCTTCCCCCCCTTTTCTTGCTAAAATTCTTGAGAAAATTTTAATCTATGGTGGAAGTTCTATGATCATCGTCACTGGTGGTGCTGGCATGATTGGCAGCAACATTGTTAAAGCGCTTAACGAAGCGGGTATCAACGATATCTTGGTTGTCGATAACCTAAAAAATGGCAAGAAGTTTAAGAACTTAGTTGATCTGGACATCACAGATTACATGGATCGTGACGACTTCCTTACCCAGATCATGGCGGGTGATGATTTCGGTCCGATCGAAGCAATTTTCCATGAAGGCGCGTGTTCTGCTACGACCGAGTGGGATGGCAAGTACATGATGCTGAACAACTATGAGTACTCAAAAGAGCTGCTGCATTACTGTTTAGATCGTGAGATTCCGTTCCTATATGCCTCTTCTGCGGCGACTTACGGTGAGACAGAAACCTTTGTTGAAGAGCGCCAATACGAAGGTGCGCTTAACGTTTACGGTTACTCAAAACAGCAATTCGATAACTACGTTCGCCGCTTATGGAAAGATGCGGAAGAACATGGTGAAACGCTGTCGCAAATTACCGGTTTCCGTTACTTCAACGTTTATGGCCCACGTGAAGACCACAAAGGCAGCATGGCGTCGGTGGCTTTCCACCTAAATAACCAGCTCAACGCGGGCGAAAACCCAAAACTGTTTGCAGGCAGTGAAGGTTTTATTCGTGATTTCGTTTACGTTGGCGACGTGTGCAAAGTCAATCTATGGTTCTTGAAGAACGGCGTGTCCGGCATCTTTAACTGTGGTACTGGCCGAGCAGAGTCTTTTGAAGAAGTGGCCAAAGCAGTGATCGCGCATCACGGTAAGGGTGAAATTGAAACCATTCCTTTCCCTGAGCACCTTAAAGGCGCGTACCAAGAATTCACTCAAGCGGATCTGACGAAACTGCGTGCTGCGGGTTGTGACGTGGAATTCAAAACCGTTGCCGAAGGGGTAGCGGAATACCTCGCGATTCAAAATCGTTAATCTTTCCTATTAAGGTGACAGAGCAAGCTTTGTCACCTTAACTCTGATGCAACTTTTCATGTGTAATCGTGCAGATGGCATAGCTTGTATCATGTAAACCATCTTCCTTTACCTTGCTTTCAACACTTGCTCTCAAAATAGGTGCGTAAACATTCATGACCACTCAACGTGATGATTTCGATCCCAAAGCTTACAACCCAACATTTGAGCGCCACTTTCTCGCGCCAAAATATTGGGGCACTTGGCTCGCTGTATTTTGCTCTGTGCTGATCGCTTTGCTACCGCTCTCTTTTCACCAATGGCTGGCAAAAATTCTGGCATCACGTTTGGTTAAGTCGAAAGCCAACTCAGTCAATAATGTAAAAACCAACTTAGCCTTATGTTTTCCTCACTTGAGTGAACAAGAACGAGACCAACTGACGTATAAAACGCTTTATACCGCTGGTGTGTTTACGTTGCGATTTGGCTTGGTGTCGCTACGTTCACCGCAATGGCTACAATCACAGTGCGAATTTGTTAATCCAGAATACTTATTCGATCTGACCGAGCAAGGCGAAAAAGTGATCTTATTAGTGCCACATTCATGGTCAATTGACATTCCAGCCGTACTGCTGGCATCAAAAGATTTACCCGTGTCTGCCATGGCCAAAAGGCAGAAAAACCCGGTAACCGACTGGTTGATGCACCGTCAGCGCGTGCAATATGGCGGCCGAGTGTATGAGCGTTCTGGCGGGATCAAACCTTTCATCAAGTCAATTAAAGACGGTTATTTAGGTTACTACTTGCCGGACCAAGACCATGGCGCTGAGCTCAGTGAGTTTGTTGACTTTTTCGCGACTACAAAAGCCACACTACCTGGCTTAACCAAACTGGCTAAGCTGTCCAAATCAAAAGTAATCCCTACATTTGCTTCACTGGATCCGAGTACGGGCCGTTTTAGCATTGAGTTCATGCCCCCTCTGACGCTTCAAGAAACCGATAGCGACGATGCTCGCTCCTTAAATGAAGCAATTGAATACTTTGTAACGAAAAGTCCGGAACAATACATGTGGACTCTGCGCTTACTGCGTACTCAAGCCGATGGCAGTAATCCATACAGTGAAATGCGTGAGCATGGCTTTATCAAACAGAAGTGATATCAACATGTCGAAAAACAAAATTCTAGTTATTGGTCCATCTTGGGTAGGCGATATGGTGATGTCGCAGTCCCTGTACATCGTTTTAAAACAACTGGATCCTGACAGCGAGATTGATGTCATTGCCCCGGGTTGGTGTAAACCTATTCTAGAGCGAATGCCAGAGGTTCACCAAGCCATCGAAATGCCGCTCGGTCATGGTGAATTTAATCTTCTAGGCAGACGTGAAATCGGTAAAACGTTACGAGAAAAGCAATACGACCACGCCTACATTTTACCTAAATCGGCCAAATCAGCGCTGATTCCTTGGTTTGCAAAAATCCCGCTTCGTACGGGCTGGAAAGGCGAAATGCGTTACGGCTTATTGAATGACTTGCGCCCGAATATGAAGTCGTTCCAATACATGGTAGAACGTTATGTCGCTTTGGCGTATCCGGCTCAAGAGATGCAAGGTTCCGCGTCACTTGGCGGATTAGAAACCCTGCCACGCCCTCGCCTGACAATCAATGAGCAAGAACAACAAGAAACCATCAGTAAGTTTTACCTCGACCAGCAACGCCCGGTGATCGGGTTATGTCCTGGTGCTGAGTTTGGCCCAGCCAAGAAGTGGCCAGAAACTCACTACGCCGAAGTCGCGACACAAATGTGTAAAGAGGGCCGTCAAGTTTGGTTGTTTGGTTCACAAAAAGATATCGAGACTTGTAACAACATTCGTTCGTTGGTCCCAAGTGACTATCACCCATACATTCACGTGCTGGCCGGACAAACCAGCTTAATCGAAGCCGTCGATTTACTCGGAGCTTGCTCTACGGTCGTTGCCAATGACTCAGGTCTGATGCACGTCGCGGCTGCTGTCGGTTGTAACGTCGTCGCGGTCTATGGCTCGACGTCACCAAAATATACGCCACCGCTCGCTGACAAGGTCGAAATCGTTCATACCGATATTGACTGTCGCCCATGCTTTAAACGTGAATGTCAGTTCAAACATCTGAAATGTTTAACCGAGTTGTCACCAAAACAAGTGTTGAGTAGCATTCAAAAACTGGAAGCGATTACGGTCGAGTCATGCTAATTCGTCTTGTTTATACGCTACTGCTGGCGCTCGCCTCACCGATTCTCTTATTTGGTTTATACAAAAGTAAGCCAAACAAGCCAAAATTTGGTGCGCGTTGGAAAGAGCACTTTGGTATCACACCAAAACTTGACACACACCAGCGCCCTATTTGGATCCATGCCGTATCTGTCGGTGAAAGCATCGCTGCGACACCACTGATAAAAGCGTTGAAAGAGCAGAACCCAGAGCAAGCCATATTGGTAACAACAACTACTAGTACTGGCGCTGAACAAGTAGCAAAACTGGGTGATCTGGTTGAGCACCGCTACATGCCGATCGATTTTGGCTTTGCAATAAAAGGCTTTTTGAAAGCGATAAATCCAAAACAGATGCTGATCATAGAAACCGAGTTGTGGCCGAACACTCTTAATGTTGTGCACAAAGCGGGTATTCCGATCATCGTTGTCAATGCTCGTTTGTCCGAGAAATCTTGCCAGAACTACAGTAAAGTTCAGCCATTGTTTAACCTGTTGCATCCTTGTCTAACGAAGGTTCTGTGCCAAACAGATTCTGATACCGAGCGTTTTGCACGTTTGGGCGTCAACCAAGCAAAGCTTGCGGTTACTGGCTCGATTAAGTTTGATATTCAAATATCAGACGACGTCAAAGACCAAGGCAAAGCGCTTAGATGTGAGCTGGGAGTAAATCGTCCAGTGTGGATCGCTGCCAGTACCCATAAAGGCGAAGATGAGCAAGTGCTTGATGCGCATAAGCAAGTACTTGAGTCTCAGCCAAATGCGTTATTGATTTTAGTTCCTCGACATCCAGAGCGATTTAATGATGTTTACGCGCTATGCCAACAGCAAGGATTTAATACCGTTCGCCGCACGGCATTATCAAGCATTAACGCACAGGAAGAAATTACGGACTCTACTCAAGTGTACTTAGGCGATACCATGGGTGAAATGCTGGTGTTAATTGGTGCGGCCGATGTCTGCTTTATGGGCGGAAGCCTAATCGGCGATAAAGTTGGCGGCCACAATGTTCTCGAGCCTGCCGCGCTTGGTGTGCCTGTGATTACGGGGCCGAGTTATTATAACTTTGCAGAGATTGTTACTGTCTTATCTCAGTCTAATACTCTGGAAATTGTTGATAGCAGTAAGCAACTGGCAGAGCATATTTCTGAGCAACTCGGCAACCCAAAAACCACACAGTCGCAATGGGAAAAGCATCACAGCCCTCTTGCCGAAACCATCAAATTGATCCTTGAGGAATAAATAGTGGCAAATACGGGCACACTTCTTATTGTTTTATATAACAAAGAAATATCAGATTCGAGCACTTACCACAGTCTCATCAACTATGCAGGTAGTTTGCAAACCGTAGACCTTCTTATTTGGAATAATGGACCCAATGAGATAAGTAAACATCTAGACGAAAAAGACACCCAAAAGTTTAAGAGCGTTACCATCCGCGAAGATCTCTCAAATGCGGGCCTCGCCAAAATTTATAATTATGCGTTAGGCTTTAGACAAAATGATTATTGCATCTTCCTAGATGATGACTCCGACCTATCTACTGACTATATTGAATCGGTGCTAAAAACCGATCGAACTGCCTGTGCCGTTCCTATTCTCACTCACAATGGTGCAGTTCAAAGTCCAACACTTAAAAAGATGAAAGTGGAAGGAACGACATTACCAGAGGATCGTAGTCGATTTAGAGCCGTTGGCAGCGGTGTAGCAGTAGGGACAAGTGTCGCTCATAAATTAAGAGCCACTTACGGCAGTGTTTTTGATGAACACTTTTTACTCTATGGTGTTGATACGACATTTTTCATTCGCTTAGAACGCGCAGGACTTCTTGAACACCTTTGTGTAATCCCTGGGTTTGAACATTCGTACTCTCGCCTTTCTACAGAACCAGACGCTATTAGTGACTTTAGAAAAAAAGAACGAGCCTATGATGAAGGCCTCAGAGCAAGGTACTACAAAAGCAAATCAAGTTTGATCGTATACACAATACGCACAGGATTAAAAAGCTTAAAAAACCGCCTGTACGGCAGAGAGGACCTAGAAGGGTATATATTCAAAGCGATTATGACTGGAAAACATTATAGAGATAAGCAATAAACCTGCATATCTCCCTAGAGTAAGCATCATTGACGATGATACCAATTCGTCAATGATGCTACACCGGAATATTTCGATTATTTCTCGAATTGATTCAGATGCTTATTCATCAAGATCACAAGAATTTTTTAGCAAAATCCGCAGCCTCTTGATTGAATACAACCTTCTCTTCTTTAATTTTATTGCGGTAAAATTCAAAATCATCCAGTGCGCGATCAAAGTGAGTAAATACGTCTTTAACTAAAGAGCTCACATTGTCAGTGAACCCGGCACCAGACTCATTCAGTTTATACTTCTTAGGAACGGCTATATCTACTGCATTCCCTGCACTACCCTTTTCACCCGTGATGACGATACACTTTGCCATTGCAGCTTCACGAGGAATACGATCTTTACCCGGATGGTTGCCAAAATCGATATAAACCTTACTCTTGGCTAGTAAGTCAGCAACTTCCGATGCGGTCATATTCTGAATCGGCACAAACTTTACTGACGGCATGGCTGATATTAATTTATTTGTTGTTTCGATACCTTTTTTAGGGTTGTAGCAAATAATATTTTCTTTTAGCTTAATATCAACTTCTCGGTTTAAATGCTCCTCACCAAGATAATCACTCAAGTGGAACACATCCGTAATACCATGTTGATTCAAAAATAACTCACCGTAATAGCTTTGGGTTAAATGTGAGTATTTCTTTAGCTCATTCATCGGTAAAAACTTTGGCTTGTTTGTCACATTACGTCTATACCAATGTTTTATATGCTTGAACAACGTATTGGGGTGAGACTTAAAGTAGTTATCTACTGACAGCCACCAAACTATTTTTCTTTTCCCTTCCACCAAGTTTAAGTACTTTGTTGCCGCTTCTGGTACCACAACAACAGCATCTCGGCACTCTTCAACTCTCGCTAATGGTGCATTGTAATGAGCATACGCGGACGGAGTTTGATGCGTTTCCGTAAAAGGGTAATACAGCACTTTAGCGTCAACATCTAGCCGGGTCAGAGCGTCCACAAACTGATGAATCAACTCTGGACCACCAGTGACACTGTTTGCTGGACAGAGAACAATAACTTTATCCATGGTTCAATCATTTCCTTCCATATCAAGCACTTTGTTTAATGCACTTCGTATGACCTGGTGCATATCGTAGTATTTATACTCAGCGAGTCGGCCACCGAAAATTACATTTTCAGACTCTTCTTTTGCCAACTGTCGATATTGTTTAAATAACGCCATATTTTTTTCATCGTTTACCGGATAGTACGGTTCGTCACCAGGTTTCCACTCGGAAGGATACTCTTTGGTAATGATAGTATGCGCCGTTTCTACCGGGTCAAAGTGCTTGTGTTCAATGATTCGAGTATAAGGTATGGTGCGTTCTGTATAGTTAACAACCGCATTACCTTGAAAGTTAGCGGTATCCATTCGATCATTTTCAAATCTTAAAGAGCGGTACTCTAAGCGCCCAAGTTGATTATCAAAGTATTCATCGATTGGTCCGGTATAAATCACCTTGTCAGCCATTGATTGAAAGTGATTTTTGTCCGATAAAAAGTCTACACCTAATTGAACTTCCGCCTTTTCTAACATCTTTTCAATCAGCTTGGTGTATCCCCCAATTGGAACCCCCTGATAACGATCAGAAAAGTAATTGTTATCATAAGTTAAACGTACCGGAAGACGGCGAATGATAAAAGCAGGAAGCTCAGAACAATCTCGTCCCCACTGTTTTTCCGTGTACCCTTTTATTAAGGCCTCATAAATATCACGCCCTACCAAAGAAATCGCTTGCTCTTCTAAGTTGGTCGGCGTTTTATCCGCCATTTCAGCTCTTTGTTCACACAATTTTTCTTCGGCTTCAGCGGGTGTAGTCACTCCCCACAACTGATAAAACGTGTTCATATTAAAGGGTAAGTTATATAATTTGCCTTTATAGTTAGCTAACGGTGAGTTGGTAAAGCGGTTAAACTCCACGAGCTCATTAACATAATCCCATATCGCTTTATCATTCGTATGGAAGATATGAGCACCATATTTATGTACTTGAATGCCGTCATTATCTTCAGTGTACACATTGCCGCCAATATGCTGTCGACGATCTATCACCAGCACTGAGCGTCCTAGCTTTGTCAGCTCATTAGCACATACGGCACCAAATAACCCCGCACCTACTATTAAATAATCATATTTCATAACTTTATTCCGAAGCGTTTTATTGCTATTGAACGATTCCGTAAGTAATTTGAGTTGTTTATTGAGAGCAACGTCTCAAAATATCCACCAAAGCGTTCATTGAAGAGATGATAAGTCCAAGGCTACTTTTCACTAAAAGCTCATTCGGGCCATATTAACAATAAATCCAATTAACCTAAACTCAGTGAACACACGGTCTAGTAGGAATAAATAAAATGCCCCGTAATTACGAGTAGAAAAATCATGACGAGATAAAACTACTGCCAAAAACTTACCTAGTGATGTCAACAAATTTGATGATATGGATGCAAAAATAAACAATATTTAGATTGACCATGTAGGATACATATCAAACCGAACCAGTTAATACTGTAGCGAAAAACTCAAATTCACTACAGTGGCTGAATATTACAGAGAAGCATGCCTTCACTATCTTTCATAGAGAGCTTTGGAGCAAGCTGATCCGTTAGAGGCCACTCGACCCCTATCTCTGGATCATCCCATGCGATAGAGACTTCTGCCCCGGGGTTGTAATAATCAGTGCACTTATATACAAACTCAGCCTCTAGGCTGGTGACATAAAAGCCATGCGCAAACCCTTCCGGTACCCAGAGTTGACGTTTATTTTCTGCAGACAAATATTCTCCGACCCACTGGCCATAAGTTGGAGAGTTTTTACGGATATCAACAGCCACATCAAACACTTCACCAGAGATAACTCGTACTAGCTTTCCTTGCGTGTTCTCTTTTTGAAAATGCAGTCCGCGTAAAATACCACCTTTGGACTTCGAGTGATTATCTTGAACAAATTGAACCTTTTTACCAACAACTAGCTCTTCAAATTTTTTTTGATTCCAGGTTTCCATGAAAAAACCTCGCTCATCGCCAAACACTTGGGGTTCGATAATTTTAACATCTGGAATAGCGGTTGACGTTACCTTCATTCTTGATATGCCTTTATGTTTTTTAAAGCTTTTTTCCACAGGCTTGGTTTAACTGAGAAGACTTCTTCTATCTTGCTGCAGTCTAGTCGAGTATCCAATGGCCTTTTGGCAGGCAATGGGTATTCTTGGGTGGGGATTGGATGCACTATCATTTTTTTACTGTCATCTAATGAAGATGAAACGTTAGAAAAAATTTCTTCCGCAAACTGATACCAACTAACGTGAGGCCATCCAGAATAATGATAAATACCAGACAGATCCTCTTCAGTATTCAACATCCTGTCCATCATACTAATCAACGTATGAGCAATGTCTCCAGCATAGGTTGGAGCACTCACTTGATCATCTACCACGCTAATTTCGTCTCGCGTCTTTGATAATCTGAGCATGGTCTTCACAAAGTTATTACCAATTTCCCCGAACACCCAGGAAGTTCTAAGTATTGCATAGCGAGAAGACATAGCCATAAGCTTTTGCTCTCCCTTAAGTTTACTTTCCCCATAAACATTTTGTGGGTTAGTAATATCTTTTTCGGAATAAGGCTTATCACTTTCACCATCAAACACATAGTCGGTTGAAATATGCAGCATAATTGCGTCCACATGAGACGCAGCTTTAGCAAGGTTTTCAACAGCATCGACATTGACGGCATAACACTGCGGCGAATTTTGTTCAGCGTCGTCGACGGCTGTGTAGGCTGCCGCGTTAATAATCACATGCGGTTGCACCAACTTAACAGTAGAAGCCACGCAATTTGCATTCGTGATATCAAGTTCTTTTCGATCAAAAGCAAACAACTCAACATCAGTTCTCAAATTTAGTTTCGACACTAAACTGGTGCCTACCTGACCATTGCAGCCAGTCACAATAACTTTAATCATTTTTTGTGTCCGATACTAAGCGCAAAAGATATTGACCATATTCATTTTTTGACATTGGAGTCGCAATACGTACCATGTCTTCATTTGATAACCAACCATTGCGCCAAGCAATTTCTTCTAAGCAGGCAACTTTTAGCCCTTGAACTTCTTCAATGGTCTGAACAAACGAGGAAGCTTGATGCAAGCTCTCGTGCGTACCAGAGTCTAACCACGCAAAACCTCTTCCTAATAACTCTACATTTAGTGAGCTATCTTCTAGATACATTTGGTTTAAAGCGGTAATTTCTAACTCGCCCCTTTCTGACGGTTGAATCGTTTTCGCCCAATCAACAACACGATTATCATAGAAATATAAACCAGTGACTGCATAATTAGACTTAGGGACTTTAGGTTTCTCTTCGATTGTCCTAGCTTTCATCTCTGAATCAAATTCAACTACGCCAAAACGCTCTGGGTCTTTTACCTGATACCCAAAAACTGTCGCGCCTGTTTTTTGGCCTGCGGCACGTCGCAATACCTGAGAAAAGGATTGTCCATAAAAAATATTATCGCCTAATACCAAGCAAACCGATTCTTCACCGATAAACTCTTCACCAATAATAAACGCTTGAGCCAGACCTTCCGGCTTTTCTTGCACGGCATAGGTCAACGAAATACCAAAATCAGAACCATCGCCAAGCAAGCGCTTAAAACCATCCTGATCTTCTGGTGTGGTGATTATCAAGATGTCTTTGATGCCTGCGAGCATGAGTACAGACAACGGATAATAAACCATTGGTTTGTCATACACTGGTAGTAACTGTTTTGATACACCACGTGTTATCGGATAAAGACGGGTCCCTGACCCACCCGCTAGTACAATACCTTTCATTTAAATCCCGCTATCGATTAGTTTCCAAGACGCTCTAGACTGTATGACCCATCTAAAACACGCTGCCACCACATTTCGTTTTCTAAATACCATACGACGGTTTTACGCAACCCGGTTTCAAAGGTTTCCTGTGGTTTCCACCCAAGGTCGCGCTCGATCTTCGAGGCGTCGATGGCATATCGCACATCATGCCCAGGGCGGTCTTTAACAAAAGTAATCAAGTCACGGTAGTGCACAACGTCCTTTGGCTTCTCCGGAACCAATTCCTCGAGCAACTCACACAGCGTGCGCACAACCTCAATATTGGCCTTTTCGTTATGCCCACCGATATTATAGGTTTCACCAATATTACCTTCTGTCGCGACCTTATATAGGGCCCGTGCGTGATCTTCAACAAATAGCCAATCACGAATTTGCATTCCGTCACCATAAACTGGCAGTGGTTTACCTTTCAGCGCATTCAGAATGATTAACGGGATCAGTTTCTCAGGGAAATGGAATGGACCATAGTTATTGGAACAGTTGGTTATCAGGCTCGGAAAGCCATAAGTGCGCTGCCATGCTCTCACCAAGTGATCGCTGGACGCTTTTGACGCAGAATAAGGCGAAGATGGTGCGTACGGTGTCTCTTCGGTAAACAAGTCATCGGTGCCTTCCAAGTCTCCGTAGACTTCGTCCGTTGAAATATGATGGAAGCGGAACGCGGCTTGCTTTTCTGTTTCAAGTTGTTTCCAATAGGCTCGCGCTACTTCTAACAACGTATAAGTGCCAACAATATTGGTTTCAATAAACGCGGCTGGGCCATCGATTGAACGGTCAACATGTGATTCTGCTGCCAGATGCATGACCACATCAGGTTGGTACTGTGCAAAAATACGCTCCAACCCAATGCGATCACAGATATCAACTTGTTCAAACGCATAGCGCTCATTACATTCCACTTCAGTCAGTGACTCTAAGTTACCCGCGTAAGTCAGTTTATCGACGTTAACAACAGAGTCTTGAGTGTGATTAATGATGTGACGTACGACAGCAGAACCAATAAATCCTGCACCACCAGTAACTAATATCTTCATTTTGATAATTGTCCAACATGAAATGAATCAACGCATTCTACGCCAAGCGAACATGCCTGATAAATAATGGGGAAGTATAACAAATTTAGCGAGTCGCTGGTGAGTCTTCCATGGCGCGAATGATGAAACATTCTTCAACGAAACTGAACCGCATGTTCGGTTCCACTCAGCGAACGGATGATTCATAACCTTTAACAACCGCATCAAACTCGGTTGGTTGCCAGTGGATTTTGCACTTTGCCAATTCTTTTTGAAATGAACGATGTAACCTGTCTAGATTACCCTGTCTCCAGCTCGAACCCGGTGTTTGAGCACACTTATCGAAATCAATGATCCATACCGTATCATCTGCATCGATGAGAATATTATGGATATTCAAATCCGTATGATTCACGCCTGCGTTATGCATTTTTGCAATCTCTTCGCCAATACGCTCATACATTTTTGCCGATAAACTCTGCTCTTGAAGGATATCAACTAAGTCTTTCGCATGTGGAATACGTTCGCTCAGTAAGTCAGCTTGATAGGTTAAACCCATTTTTACCGCTCTTGCGGCGATCGGCTTAGGTACGTTCACGCCCGCTTTTGTCAGCGTAAGTAACAGCTGAAACTCTTGCGCACTGCGTGTGTTTTCCCAACCAGAGAACCAGTAATTGTCTTTGACTAGTTTGCCAAACAAACCACCACGTCGATAATGCCGTAAGGCCGCTTGCATACCTTTGAGCTGGACAAACCAAGTCGTACCGCGCCCAGTAGCACTGCCAACCACCGCGCCTTCCCGTTGCCAATAATCGATATCAAACAGGGATTGTACTGGGTCAGAAACGCTGGATTCATCGTACCAAATTCGGAGGTTATTCTGTTGGAAAAGCTTCATGGTATACCTTAGCTGAGAAATGCATGTCCAAGTTCCCTCACGAATCAGGCATTCGCTTATAGATAAACTTTTTTGCATCAATGAATGGGCTATACAGTATGTTACCTTGTTCTGATTCAGGGACCAATCAAAGCAATAAGAAAACTGATACAGCTCAAGCGAAGTAGTACGGACGTTTAAAAATCTCAAGTAAGATCACTATTATCAAACAAGCTTTGGTACACTTAGCACACTGATAGATATCCTAATATTTCTAGTCGAAAGGTTCATCATGAAGATAGCACTGATTCACATGCGTCACGCCAAGGTTGGTGGCACAGAGCTCTTTTTAAATCAATTGTCTAAGTACCTTTGTGAGCAAGGTGAAGAAGTCACTGTCATTTGCCGTTCTCACGAAGAGCCGAGCCATCCAAACATCAA
The DNA here is from genome assembly GCF_000830505.1 of Vibrio mytili. Classification (GTDB taxonomy): domain Bacteria; phylum Pseudomonadota; class Gammaproteobacteria; order Enterobacterales; family Vibrionaceae; genus Vibrio; species Vibrio mytili. The sequence goes on from NZ_JXOK01000058.1 coordinate 43,016, forward strand.
GTTTGTTCAACTCAAACCGTGGAGCTTAGGCAAAGCTCATCGTGCATACCGTTTTGCTAAAGCGGTTGAAAAGCATGTCGCAGAAAGCGATTACGACATTGTCTACGCATTAGGGAAAACCTGGACACACGATCTGATTCGCGTTGGTGGTGGTACACGTAAACACATCGTTAAACTGAGAAAAGACCAGCGGCCTACTCCGCGTGATCGCGTTTCGATGTACATTGAACAAAAAGCACTAACTTCTGAAAACAACCTGTTTGTGGTGTCGAACTCACACAAAAGCAGCACTGAAATCATGGAAGACTATGGCGTTGACGCAAATAAAATCGCGACGATTCATAATGCTGTTGATCTTAACCGTTTCTCTCGTGAACGTTGTGCAGAACAAGTTGCACAACTCAAACAGAAACTTCAACTTAATGATCAACATCCGATTTTTCTATTTTTAGGCTCAGGTTACAACCGCAAAGGTCTGGAGCCCACACTGCGAGCATTCAGCTTGCTAAAGCAACAAGCCAGCTTAGTGATTGTCGGCAACGAGCAACATCCACAACCTTATAAAGACCTCGCTAAATCGTTAGGTATTGAAGACAAATGCCATTTTTTAGGCAAACAAGGCAATCCTGAAGTGTTCTTTAGTATGGCGTCTTGCTATGTGTTCCCAACCAAGTATGAACCGTTTGGCTTTACCGCCATCGAGGCACTCTCGAGCGGCTGTCCGGTGATCACAACCGTCGATTGCGGTGCAAAAGAGGTGATGAACGACAGCGTTAGTACCATTCTTGAAAAAGACTACACCGTTGAAAAACTGGCCGAGGCAATGACATATTGGGCAGAAGAAGCGAAGTCAGACGAGTTCCGTAACGCATGCCGACAGTCCGTCGCTCCACTCGATGTGAATAACATCATGGAGATGAACTATCAGCTGATAAAAAAAGCATGGCAGAAAAAGCAACAAAAGTAGACACCGTCCAATTAGCGTCAATACAAATTCACTCAGAGAGCAGTTATATGCTCTCTTTGCTTTTTGGGTCGCGACTTAGTTCCATCAACGCAAGGCTGGTTACTCGCTCTGCCGAAATCGATTGAATGGCTTTGTTCTCTTCATCAGGGAACACACACCAAGAGTGATTGGTGCAGTGGTACCACTCCTGCAACGGAATATAAGGTGAGGTTGCGCCCCAACTTCCTACATTCCAGCCCCAAATCATCACCATTGGGACTTTCAACATTTGGAATATATGACACGGTCCGCAATCATTGGCCAGAGTGATTCGCGACGAGTTAGCGATATCCACTAACGTCTGGATACTCGGAGATTGGACAATTTCATAAGGACAGCCTTTCAGGCACGCTTCTACGACTGCGGCTTTATCGCACTCTTGCGGCCCTAAAATCACCGTGATGGTCTCAATACTTTTCGACGTTTGATAGATCGTCTTCGCCGCCTCACAATACTTTTCTATTGGCCAGACTTTGAACTCACCTGCTCCACCCGCTGGTACTATGGTCAAGCGCGACTTGGTTTGTTGAGCAGAATCTTTACTGCCGAGCATATTAATAATGCTCGTGTCGTACTGTGTGCCAAACACCACATTACCTAACTCTAAGTTATTGTTTGCAACGTACTGCTTGCCTTTTTGCGTGAACACGTGTTGGCTGTAGAACCCATATTTATCCAGCAGTTTGGAATTGCTAAACGCATATTTTTCTTTCACTTTTGCCAAAAATAACGCGGCGTGAACGCGCTCCGATCCGGAGTAGATGTTGAATACTTTATCAAACTTTTGGGCGTTGAGACTCGAGACAATTTTGAAGATGCTCCAACCTTTGTAGTTAACAATTTTTTCAGCAAGTCCCGCAGTCACAAGCAACTCACTGTTGTTGGACTTGGTATACACCGTTATCTTTGCGTCTTTAATTTCTTTTCTGATTGCACAAAGTAAGGGAATTTGCGTTGTGATATTGCCAAATTGGGCTCTGTGTGGAACGAATACAGCCACGTTTGTCATTAATATATCCACCTGATATACAAAAAGCATGACTGATAGTCACCAGAAATGCCGAAAACTTGATCATTAACCGGACGCCGGACTATATCAAAAATTGACATGGTATTTACATTCAGAACGAATTTTTTGAAGAAGAAAATGCAAAAACAAAACCAAGCTCAAATATTGGCACCACTAGGCTGTGGGTAAAAGCGACAGTGGGTGCACGATTGAAATAATATGCGCCTAAGATAATAAGAGAGTTTTGCAATTTAATGATCAACCCGTGGAGGATACTTGCACTATCCGGAGATTCTCTTAGAACTCGGCATCTTGAGGTGATTAGGGTATACATTCATTGGATGCAACTGCATAATTCAATTATTAACAATCACTTTTTTGCAATCATGAGCCTTTTTACGACACCTCCGAAGAAAATCTGTATTCTAAGACTCTCGGCTATTGGCGATGTGTGCAACACCATTGCGGTGGTACAAGCGATACAAAAGCACTGGCCGAGCACAGAAATCACGTGGATAACCGGAAAGTTGGAAGCACAATTACTCCAATCTATTCCAAACATTAATGTGGTGGTGTTTGATAAAAAGAAAGGTTTAAAAGAGTACTTTCGGGTTTGGCGAGCGTTAAAACCTATTCGCTTTGATGCGCTGCTTCACATGCAGTATGCCATTCGAGCCAGCCTTCTGACCGTCGGTATCAAAGCCAGATACAAACTGGGCTTTGATGCGAAGAGAAGCCAAGACGGTCAGCGTTTGTTTACCAACGTGAAAGTTCCGTCGCCGTCCTCTTATCATGTATTGGATGGATTATGCCAATTTGCCACGACCCTTGGTGTGCCAGCATTTGTGCCTGAATGGTCACTGAACTATTCTGAGCAAGCAGCAAACTGGGCAACTACGCACCTCTCCAAAGGTAAGCCTAATCTAGTGATCGTACCCGGGGCGAGTAAGGCGTACAAAAACTGGACAGCAGCCGGTTACGTAGACGTGATTGATTATGCGGTGGCGAATAACTTGAATGTCATTCTTGCTGGCAGCCCTGCACAAGTGGAGAAAGATCTTGGTCAAGACATTGAGCGACGACTTGATGTACCTGTTACGAACCTGATTGGCAAAAGTTCGCTGCTGCAAATGTTAGCACTGCTTGATAAAGCCGACCTTGTTATCGCTCCGGATACAGGACCGACACATATGGCTAATGCGATGGGGACACCAGTGATTGGACTCTACGCCCATCATAATCCTGAGCGCACAGGACCTTATAATTATCGTGATTTCGTCGTATCCGCCTATAACGAAGCGCTCTGGGCAGAAACCCAAAAACAACCAGATGAGGTCGACTGGAGAACCCGAGTTCAGGATGAAAAAGCGATGCAAAGAATCACCAGCGAACAGGTCATCAACATGCTAGATAACATGTTGCCTACCCTTCAATCTGAGCAAGTCAACGCATGAATATTTGTCACGTCAACTTAGCTTCCGGTTATCACGGCGGCGAAAACCAAACTCTTCAGCTCATCAAGCAACAGGTTAAGCAGGGTTACCACCTCACCGTGGTCGCCAATCCGAAAAGCCCGTTTGCCGATGCGATTCGCCAATTGGATGTGAAACTCGTGCTAGCGACACATTTTACTAAAGCGCACGCTAAATCGATTACCAAAGATTGTGCATTAATCCATGTTCATGAAGGCCGAGCCATTTACTGGGCGCTGATTCAACATATGCTGTTTGGCACCCCCTATATTGTGACGCGCCGAATCGATAACACGCTAAAAAAGAAGTGGTTGGCGAACCTTGCTTACTCCAAAGCCGCTGCGGTTGTGGGGCTGAGTAAAGAAATTGTACACAAAGTGAAAGATGCTTACCCAAAGCTCACTACGTATAGAATTCCAAGCTCTCCAGTCAACTACCCGACCAACAAGGAGAATGTTGCCAACATCAGGCAACGCTTTGCTGGCAAGTTTTTGGTTATTCACGCGGCAAACATGTTGGAACATAAAGGTTTTGATGTGTCTATTGCCGCGGCTGCCAAGCTACTTGAAAAGTCAGAGTTACCTATCCATATTTGTTTGCTGGGCGACGGGCCTGAGCGCACAACGCTTGAATCGCAGGCTGAAGGGATCACGAATGTGAGCTTTGAAGGCAAACAAAGCAATATGGGGGACTGGTTTGCAGCGGCAGATCTGCAAATCCACCCGTCTTACACCGAAGGACTCGGCTCGGTGATCTTGGAAGGCATGGGAGCAGGCTTGCCTGTTATTGGCTCTCGCGCTGGCGGTATTCCGGATATCATTAAACACGAATTTAATGGTTTGTTAGTTCCGCCAGGCGATGCGAACGCGCTCGCCAAAGCCATCATGACCATCGCACGTGACTCTAAACTTCGTCAGCGATTGATCAAAAATGGCCAAGAGAAATTGAAAACCTTCGACATAAGCTACACTGCTAATCAATATGCAGACGTTTACGAGAACACTTTGCGATGAAAAAAGTCATATACCCAGGAACCTTTGATCCTATTACCAACGGACACCTTGATTTAATTGAGCGTGCTGCGGATATGTTCGATGAAGTGATTGTCGCGGTCGCTGAGAGCCCAAGTAAAAACACCATGTTCACTCTCGAAGAGCGTGTTAATTTTGTTAAAGGCGTCACCGCACATTTAACCAATGTCTCTGCTCAAGGCTTTTCTGGCTTGATGGTCGATTTTGCTCGAGATGTTAATGCCAATGTACTGATTCGGGGCCTCAGAACCACTGTGGACTTTGAGTACGAGTTCGGCTTAACTAATATGTATCGCCGATTATTGCCTGGCTTGGAAAGTGTTTTTCTCACACCCGCTGAAGAATACGCATTTATCTCATCAACCATCGTTCGCGAAGTTGCGATTCACGGCGGTGATGTCAGTGCCTTTGTTCCACAGATTGTTGCGGATGCCATGCACAGTAAAAAGCTGAACGGATAAACCTAAATAAAAAGCCTGAGATACGATACAAACGTTTGTCAGGCTCCTTTCTTCCGGTGACTCACCGTTCAAATACACTCACTTCTGACAGTCATCACAAAAGAACGTATTTCGCTGACCAATTTTTAGCTCTTGCAACGGCTCACCGCATTGCGGGCAAGGCTCTCCAGCTTTCCCATAAACCAATAACTCTTGGGCAAAGTAGCCTGGTTTTCCGTCTGCTTGAGCGAAGTCTTTAAGTGTCGTTCCGCCTTGTTTGATGGCAATGGCGAGTGTGGCTTTGATATTTTCTACCAACAAACTCCACTCTTGTGCCGTGACTTTACCAGCAGGTCGGGTGGGATGAATGCGGGACTTAAACAGCGATTCATTAGCGTAGATATTCCCCACACCAACGACGACTTTGTTATCCATAATGAACTGTTTGACTGCGACTCGCTTCGCTTGGGCTTTTTCGGCCACGTACTCCGGGTTGAACGCCTCGGTTAATGGTTCAGGCCCGATATGCTCTAGTACTGCATGGGACTCACCCGGCGCACACCAGAGCCAAGCGCCAAAACGACGCGGATCGTTATAACGCAGAATTTTGCCGTTGTTCAGTTTAAGATCAACATGATCGTGCTTTGCCGCAGGAAACTCCGCATCTAGCACCCGCAGTGACCCCGACATGCCCAAGTGCACAATCGCGGTTCCTCTATCGGTTTCAATTAATAAATATTTAGCGCGGCGGCTAATGGTGCGGATGACTTGGCCTTCAAGCAGCTTTAGCTCCTGAGGAATGTCCCAACGCAATTTGGGCGTTCGAAACGTAAATGACTGAATCGTCTGTCCGACTAGGTGTGGGCTAATCCCCATTCGGCTGACTTCTACTTCGGGTAATTCAGGCATGTTTGGCTCCATTTATCCACTTGATTCCGCAATTTTGGTTAGCATAATCGAAATGCAGAAAGAGATATACGGAAGGTTTTTAAGGTTACTCGAACAATTCGAGTTATTCAGGAAGCAGGTAATTGCCATCGACCGAAACCGCAATCCATTGTTCTTGCCAGTTTTTGAAAAGCCAAAAGTTTTTAAGGCGATAAAAGGTCACACGTTGCGGCTCTTCAATACCTTGATACCAAATTTCGATGGTTTCTGGGACTTTTAGCTCAGGCTTCAACTGTTGGTATTGCTCAGCAGAAAGCTCGGTTCCTTCCAAAGACTGCCAGCGAGACACCAGTTGTTGCGCAGGAATATTGGCTTTAATGTTCGATTGCCACTGCCCGTCAATGTTCTCTAATTCCCAACCACCGTAGTAAATTGCACTCACCTCATGATCGGAACGTAACAAGTTCGGATAAGCATCAGCCTCTTCCGATAACAAGTAGGTTTTGATCCACGTCGGCGCATTTAAAATAACAATAAATGCGATGATGCCAAGCATCAGAATATTGTTCCATCGGCGGCGACGAGCCGGACTAATGCGCATGGTTTGATATCCTAGAGGGAGGAAGATAGTAGTTGAGTATAAGATCCTAGGCTCCTAGGTGCTAGGGGTATACTGTCCTAGGGGAAAGAAAGGTACTAGGTCCTAGGGGGAGTTTGTTGGTACGTTATGTATTCACAAAGGCTATTGAGTGTGTTGTTTTGGGAATACAGAGCGCTTCGCTTACAGAATACAGAAATGCTTGACGTTAGATTTAAACATCTGAAAATAAACGTAATATTTTCCTAGGACCTAGGATCTGTCTTTCCCCTAGGATCTTGTTTCAAAAAAAACCCAGCTCGAGAGCTGGGTTTTTTCAATACACTAAAGAGACGGAATCAATTACTTGATTTTTGCTTCTTTGTACATAACGTGCTGGCGAACTACTGGATCAAATTTCTTGATCTCAAATTTGCCTGGCATGTTACGCTTGTTCTTATCAGTTGTGTAGAAGTGGCCTGTACCTGCAGAAGATACTAGACGGATTTTCTCACGAACGCCTTTCTTTGCCATTGCTTATTTCCTCTTAAACGTTTTCGCCACGTGTACGCATGTCTGCAAGAACGGTATCAATACCTTTCTTATCGATGATGCGCATACCTTTAGCAGATAGACGTAGTTTAACAAAACGTTTTTCGCTCTCTACCCAGAAACGATGAGTTTGTAGGTTCGGCAGAAAACGACGCTTAGTAGCATTTCGTGCGTGTGAACGGTTGTTACCCGTTACTGGACGCTTACCAGTTACTTGGCATACTCGTGACATGAATGTCTTCTCCAAAATCGTTTCAGCTCGATATCAACCTTGGTGGCCGAACCTCTCTATTTCTTGGAAAGAAGTTAGAGGTTAAGAACCGCTATGGAAAATCCATACAAGGCTATCAAAGGTCGCGCATTATACTAACTTGATATGCATTGCTCAAGACCCGAACAGATCCTTTTTACAGGTTTTCGTGATCTTTTTTTAGACAGCAGATTTTTTTAGCAGTCCAAGCTGAATTCAGTTAAAAATTTAGTGGCGTGGATGATAGCAGATTTTTAGCAACTAACAACCTAAAAAACGCACAGTTATATCCACCCTCTTTCTGCAAAAGAAACACTTTCTCCGTCACCGATGACGAAATGGTCCAAAATACGAATATCCACCAGCGCTAACGCATCAATTAAACGACGAGTAATTCTTCTATCGGCTTGGCTCGGCTCTGCCACTCCAGATGGATGATTATGCGCTAAAATCAAAGCTGCTGCGTTGTGATGTAAGGCTCGCTTAACCACTTCTCGTGGATACACAGACGCCGCATCCAATGTTCCTTCAAACAAGATTTCATCTTTTATCACTCTATGCTGGTTATCTAGGAAAAGAATGTAAAAAGCCTCTCTTTGTCGATCTCTTAATATAGAAGAAAGATATAACTTGGTCTGTTCCGGACTGGTCAGCGCATCCCCACGCTTTAAAGTTTCCGCCAAATAACGCTGTGTCATTTCTAAGACCGCTTGGAGTTGCACGTATTTGGCTTGCCCTAATCCTTTGTGTTGGCAAAATTCTTTTTCTGACGCTGAGAACAACTGTCTTAAAGACCCAAAATCCTGAATAAGGAAGTCGGCCAGTTCGAGTACATTCATACCTTGCGTTCCAGTCCGGAGAAAAATCGCCAGCAGTTCAGCATCACTTAATGCTTGAGGGCCGCGCTGGAGTAATTTCTCTCTCGGCATCGACTCACTCGGCAGAGCTTTTAGTATCATCAGGCTTCTCATTGAAGATAAACAGCCCTTATTGCACAAAATAAAGCACAAAAGTCGAGCTCATCGTGCGCTTTTTTCGTGTCATTATGGCTTTCTGTGTAATTTAGTCGTTCATCAATAGTGATAATCTCCGACTCAATCGAAAGCTTCTATCATCGTGGTGAGAAAGCTTAAGTGAGGGCACTTTTGAGCTTAGTCTTGCATACATCTCACTATTCGCTGTTCCATATATAAGGTTCAGAACACCCTAAAACGGTGAGTATTATGCTCAGCAAGAGGTAAGCAGACGATGAGACTTTTGGTAGTTGTGCTAAAATCGTCGCCAGAAAAATTGGAGATCTCACATGCAAACACTCGCAGGAAAGAAAATTCTACTCGGCATCAGTGGCGGCATAGCTGCATATAAATGTGCGGAGCTAACGCGTCGTCTCATCGAAAGAGGCGCGCAAGTTCAGGTTGTGATGACTAAAGCCGCCAAGGAATTTATTACCCCTCTTACCATGCAAGCCGTCTCAGGTAATCCAGTCTCTGACAGCTTACTCGACCCTGCTGCTGAAGCTTCAATGGGACACATTGAACTCGCCAAATGGGCCGATATCGTTCTACTCGCGCCTGCCACGGCGGACTTAATTGCGCGTATGGCTGCCGGCATGGGCAATGATTTACTGACCACCTTGGTACTTGCCACTGATGCGCCAGTTGCGGTATCTCCTGCGATGAACCAGCAGATGTATCAAAACGTCGCGACACAAGAGAACATTGCAACCCTGGCACGTCGAGGCATGCACATTTGGGGACCGGCAGCTGGCGAACAAGCCTGTGGCGATGTGGGTCCGGGCCGTATGTTGGAACCGATGCAGTTGGTGCATTTGTGTGAGCAATTCTTTCAGCCAAAACTTTTGGCAGGAAAATCAATACTGATTAGTGCAGGACCAACGCGCGAAGCACTCGACCCGGTGCGCTACCTAACCAACCACAGCTCTGGGAAAATGGGCTATGCATTGGCCAGTGCAGCGGCTCAAATGGGCGCGACAGTGACTTTAGTCAGTGGTCCAGTAAGCTTAAACGCGCCAAGTGGTGTTGCGCGTATTGACGTTTCAAGTGCACAAGAAATGTATGACGCGGTGATGGAAAACGCCGTCAGTCACGATGCCTTTATCAGTTGCGCTGCGGTGGCGGACTATCGCCCTCAAGACGTGGCGTCTCAAAAATTGAAAAAGACAGAAAACAACGATCACATGGTCATCAAAATGGTCAAAAACCCTGATATTGTGGCCTCGGTTTCCGCATTGACAGAGCAACGTCCATTTACGGTTGGTTTTGCTGCTGAAACCAACGATGTCGAAACGTACGCACGTGGTAAATTAGCCAAGAAGAACCTCGACATGATCTGTGCAAACGATGTATCGGTTGCAGGCCAAGGCTTTAACAGCAGTAACAATGCGCTCACGCTGTTTTGGCCAGAAGGTGAACTGACTCTCGCTTTGGAATCAAAAGAAGCCTTGAGCTTTAAAGTTCTGGAAAAAATGCACGAACTTATGTAACTAGAGCTTCAATTTTTGTCAAAAACTGGCATAAATTTGCTACGCACATGACAATTGAGAGCGTTAAATCTCCCATTCCGCTCTCAGTAGTCTAGTTTGATGCAGCATAGCGTCTTATAATCCCCTCCGCTCAACTTTGTATTTTGAAAGGAAGTAACTAATGGCCGGTAGTAGAAAATCCAATCGTCGTGAAGAGATCTTACAAGCATTAGCAGAAATGCTTGAGTCGACCGACGGCGCTTCCCGCATTACTACGGCAAAGCTGGCAAAACAAGTCGGTGTATCTGAAGCCGCACTATACCGCCACTTCCCAAGTAAAGCCCGTATGTTTGAAGGGTTGATTGAGTTCATTGAAGAAGCGTTAATGACGCGTATCAATCGCATTTTGGACGACGAGAAAGATACCTTAGAGCGCATCCGCATGGTGATGCATTTGATTCTTGCTTTTTCAGAACGTAATCCAGGTCTAACACGTATTCTTTCTGGCCATGCTTTGATGTTCGAAAATGAACGTCTACGTGAACGCATTAATCAGTTGTTTGAACGCATTGAAACCCAATTGCGTCAGATCCTACGCGAGCGTAAGCTACGTGAAGGTAAATCTTTCCCTGTCGAAGAACGAATTCTTGCCGCGCAAATTTTGGGGCAAGTAGAGGGCAGCCTGAACCGCTTTGTACGCAGTGACTTTAAATATCAGCCAACTGCAAACTTTGACGAGTACTGGGCTCTGCTAAGCGCACAAATTAAGTAAAGATTATGAGTAAAGACAACCTTAAACAGCCTGAATTTTCTCTTTCCCTTCTTCATCCTCGTAACTGGGGAGTCTGGCTTGGTTTTGGTCTGCTGGCCATCGTCGTCAATATTCTGCCTTATCGCCTATTGCTGTCATTAGGTCGCTCTGTCGGTAAGCTGGGCATGCGCTACGGCAAAAGTCGTGTCCATGTAGCAACGCGCAATCTGGAGCTCGCGTTTCCAGACAAAACGCCAGAAGACGTTCAAGCCATCGTGGAAGAGAATTTTAAAAACACCGGCATGGCGTTGATTGAAACGGGAATTACGTGGTTTTGGCCTACCTGGCGTTTTAAAACCCTTATCGTAGAGAAAGATCTCGATGCTCTGAGACAAAAAGATGCCGAAGGCAAAGGGGTGCTACTGTGCTGCGTTCACGCTTTAAACTTAGAGATCACGGCGCGAGCCTTTGCCGTACTTGGCGTTCCCGGTTATGGCGCATTCCGTCCACACGACAATGATGCTTACAACTTTATTCAATACTGGGGGCGTACGCATAACGGCAACAAGTTAATTGACCGTAAAGACGTGAAAAAAATGATCCGCGTACTGCGCAGCGGTGAACGTCTGTTTTACTTACCGGATCATGACTACGGCCGCAATAAATCGGTTTATGTGCCTTTCTTCGCCGTAGAGGATGCGTGTACGACCACAGGAACCAGCATTCTGGCGTACACATCAAAATGTGCCATCATTCCGGGCTCAGGCTTTCGCAATGCACAAGGAAAATACGAGATCATCGCTGATAAGTGCATCGAAGCCGATTACCCACAAAAAGACGAAGTGGCCGCTGCCGCCTACATGAACAAGTACGTTGAAGAAGTGATCCTGCGTGCGCCTGAGCAATGGATGTGGCTGCACAAGCGCTACAAGACCATGGCGGATGAAAACGTACCGAAAGGGATTAGGTATAGGTAACAGAAAGGTTCTAGGATCCTAGGTTCTAGGCCCTAGGGAAAGGATTTGGGATTACGGATTACAGGAAAAGATTAACCCGTTTTCAGTACTCCGTAATCTGTATTCCAAACAGCAAAAACAAATACCGACAAAGGAACACCGAAGCCTCGTGTACCACACCTAGGACCTAGGATCTGTTTTTCCCTAGGACCTTCTCCGTATTCCGTAATCTGTAAGCGAAGCGCTCTGTATTCCAAAACAGCAAACACAAAGCCCACCGTTTATCTCTTGAGTTGCAGCGCGCTAAACCTAGGACCTATGTATACTCCCCTAGGACCTTGTTTTAAATCCCGTATTGCGCACGGTACGCTTTCACTGCATCGAGATGTTCTGTTGCGTTGCCTTTTTCTTCAAGGTAAGTGACCAAATCACCTAAACTGACAATAGAAACAACCGCGCAACCGAAGTCACGTTCCACTTCCTGAATTGCTGACAGCTCACCTTTGCCTTTCTCCTGGCGGTCAATCGCCACCAACACACCCGCAAGATCCGCACCGTTTGCCTTGATGATTTCCATTGATTCACGAATGGCTGTACCTGCAGTGATCACATCATCCACCAGCATGATACGGCCTTCTAGTGCAGAGCCTACCAAGTTACCACCTTCGCCATGGTCTTTGGCTTCTTTACGGTTAAAGCAGTAAGGCGTATCGATATCATGGTGATCCGCCAGAGCAACTGCCGTCGTTGTCGCAATTGGGATGCCTTTGTATGCTGGGCCAAATAACACATCAAACTCGATGCCTGAATCTGCTAGAGCCGCGGCATAAAAGCGGCCAAGACGCGCTAAGTCACGACCTGTATTGAAAAGACCAGCGTTAAAGAAGTAAGGGCTTTTACGGCCTGATTTCAAAGTAAACTCACCAAACTTAAGAACTTCTTTCTCAAGTGCAAACTCAATAAATTCACGCTGGTATGCTTTCATTATTTTCTCTCGATTTTCAGTTTTTATGGATATCAGTATCTAGGTCCTAGGTCCTAGGTCCTAGGTCCTAGGAATACGTAAAAAAATAGCTTCCTTAACGGGAAGCTATTTAAACAATTAATTTTCTAACGCCGCCTTCTGCGCCGCGACGATTTCGGTAATCCCGCCTTTCGCCGATTCTAGCAATGCCATCAGCTGTTCGTGGCTGAACGGTTCACCTTCTGCCGTGCCTTGGATTTCGATCATCTTGCCTTCTTCTGTCATGACAACATTCATGTCAGTATCAGCCGCAGAATCCTCGACATATTCAAGGTCACATAAGACATCATCACCCAGCAATCCAACAGACACAGCCGCTACATGGCCTTTCATCGGGTTAGCTTTTAGCTTGCCGTTATCAACCAGGTGTTGGAACGCATCGGCCATAGCAACGCTTGCACCACTGATTGACGCCGTACGTGTACCACCATCGGCTTGGATAACGTCACAGTCAACCGTGATCATGAACTCACCCATGGCTTTTAAGTCCACCACGGCACGTAAGCTGCGAGCAATAAGACGTTGGATTTCCATCGTGCGGCCGCCCTGCTTACCAATGGCCGCTTCGCGACGGGTACGAGAGTGCGTAGCACGTGGTAGCATGCCATATTCTGCTGTGACCCAGCCTTTGCCTTGGCCTTTTAGCCAGCGAGGAACCGATTCTTCGACGGTCGCATTACACAACACTTTGGTGTTACCGAACTCAACTAGCACAGAGCCTTCAGCATAAGCAGTGTAGTTTCGGGTCATTTTGATTGGGCGAACTTGGTCCGCCTTGCGATCGTTTGGACGCATGGGCATCTACCTTAAATAATGAGGAGAAGACGATTTGGTTGGGCGGGGATTATAACGGAATCAATATCGAATTCATAGGTTACACATTCGCCACACCGTAAACATTTCCCCTCCTCCCCCGCGCACCCACCTCTGCTCCGTGATACACTCTTTAAGTAATTTTCAAAAATTGAAGACAGGAAAATTCGATGATTTACAGTATGACGGCGTATGCACGCAAAGAAGTAAAAGGCGATTGGGGTTCTGCGGTATGGGAAATCCGCAGCGTTAACCAACGTTACCTAGAAACCTACTTTCGCATGCCAGAGCAGTTTCGCGCACTCGAGCCAGTATTGCGTGAGCGTTTTCGTAAGCGTTTAGCCCGCGGTAAAGTGGAATGTAACCTTCGCTTTGAAGCTAACCCAGCCGCAAAAGGTGAACTCAGCATCAATGAGTCACTGGCTAACCAAGTGATTAAAGCGGCAGAACAAGTGATGCATATGACGGGCGAACTGAGCCGCATCAACCCATTCCAAGTCATGCAATGGCCAGGTGTCATGGAAACGCCAGAGCAAGACATGGACACCGTCAATAAAGCATTGCTAGAAGGCTTTGAAGAGGCACTCAGCGACTTTATTGAAGCTCGTGGTCGTGAAGGCGACAACATGAAAGCCCTGATCGAGCAACGTTTAGAGGCGATCACTGCAGAAGTGGTGAAAGTGCGTGCGCGCATGCCTGAGATTTTAGAGTGGCAACGTGAACGTTTGTTCTCCAAATTTGAAGACGCCAAAGTGGAATTAGATCCATCGCGTGTTGAACAAGAGCTTATTCTATTGGCACAAAAGTCTGACGTAGCTGAAGAACTGGACCGTCTTGACTCTCACGTTAAGGAAACCACCAATATTTTGAAAAAAGGTGGCTCAGTAGGTCGTCGTCTCGATTTCATGATGCAAGAGTTCAACCGTGAATCGAACACCCTCGCGTCTAAATCCATCAGCACCGACATCACCGCATCTGGCGTTGAGTTAAAAGTGCTTATTGAGCAAATGCGTGAGCAGATCCAGAATATTGAATAACGTTCAACTTATTGTTTAACGTTCTGCAAAGCCCTTGATTAAAAGGGCTTTGTAGTTTTAATCGTCTACAGATACCCATGAAATTCATCAATAGCCACGAATAAGCGGGAAATAATCAAGTATAGGCAAGCCGTGATATGTCAATGATGTGCAAGTGAGAGCCAATAGGTAGGGTGAGCAAAATCACCGCCATTCGCGCCTATCTTTTATCGTTCTACTAACGACTGTCTTTAGCCCTCAGAATCGGTCTACCCGATACGGTTCCAAATCACACTCAGGCTCCGCTTCGCGCAATAGACTAATAACTAACTCTGCACTAATGGCGGCTTGAGTCAGCCTAAGTGCTGATTCCCAAAGGCAAACAATAACCGTGGATAACTCGGGTGCTGGTCTATCACAGGCAACGAATCCGCCAGAGTCGGCCGATGTCCCATCCATTCACTCACGTTCAGAGCAGAGTTGTTTAACCTTGGTAATAGTTGCTTACTATGATGGCGCAGCACATTAAACCGGCGAGCAAACTCAGGTAAACGCAAACCACCAATTTCAGTGATGCCCACCACCCTTAAACCAGATGCCAAAGGACTCATCACAAATTTACGTTCCGCGGAACCAATAGGATGTTGGAGTGGCGGCGTCTCCATATCGGCAGTCTCTATCGTCAGGTGGTAGCCGCGCTCTGCTTCAAGTGGGACAGATATCCCTGTTTGTTCTAACAGTGGCTTACCCCAAGCGCCTGTGCAAAGCACCACATGTTCGAACCTATTTTTACTCGTCGTGACTACCTCTACTGCGTTCTCTTGCGGAAGAATTTCACTGACTTCGGTTTGTTCAAAACACCCACCACGCGCTTGAAAAACCGCAAACAGTTGTTTCGACAGTAAGTAAGGATCTTTCACTCGACACGCATTGGGGAAAAACAGAGCGTGACTGACAGTATCAGCCAGCTCTGGCTCTTTTTCCCTCAGTTGTGCACCTTGCAGTAGGACACTTTCTATGTTCCATTGAGCAAGGTAAGCAGCATGCGCTTTAGCCTCATCTAACTTATTTTCTGACTCCCATACCAGCAAGTAGCCTGACGGCACGAGGTACTCTTCGGCCCCAATATCCGCCAAACAGCGTTGCCAAGCAGGAATGGCGGCTTGGTTGAGCTGGTAAAGCGCTTGTCGACTAAACTCCACTCGCGAAGAAGAGGCAGAGCGAACAAAACGCGCCAACCAAGGCAGGGCTTTAGGTAAATACGTCCAAGGTAGGGCCAACGGCCCCTTAGGATCCATCCACATCCTTGGTGCGGCAGCCAATATTTTTTTCGTTGCCAGAGGTTCAATCAATTCTGTTGCTAAATAACCAGCATTACCGAACGACGCGCCTTTACCGGGCAAACCTTTGTCAAACAAAGTGACTTGATAGCCATGGCGCTGTGCTTCTAGCGCTGTGCAAAGCCCTACAACTCCAGCTCCCACTACAGCAACTGAGGACTTGTCGTTAAAAGCGATATGTATCGCGGGTTGTGTCATGTTCTACCTACTGACTTAGATGAAAAAGGTATTGGATACGATTTAATGAGAGCTGCTGCTCACTGGTGAGCCGGACTCCGAGCTTGCCGTCGCCTCTTGCTCCACTCGCTTTGAGAACCACCCCGTTTGAGCATATAAAATGCCAATCGCTGGTGATAACCAACAAGCAAACGCTAACGGAGCGTACAACAAAGCACTGTAATCGCCCGGTGCGACAATCAGCCCCAAGGTTCCCATCACAAATGCGCCACCCGCATTCCAAGGGATCAATGGCGAGACTAAAGTTCCCCCTTCTTCAATCGCTCTGGAGAGGTTAAGTCGCTATAGCCCAACTTGTCATATTGCGGCCCAAACATACGCCCAGGTAAGGCAATCGATAGGTATACATCACCTGATACGGCGTTGGTCGCAATAGAAGTCAGAATGGCATTCGTTTGTAACCCTTTAAAGCCTCGTGTCGACTTCATCACGGCATTCACGACCGACTCCAAACACCCAGTCCGCTCCAGTGCACCACCAAATGCCAAGGCGAACATCATCAAAGTGATCACCCAAGTCATTGAGGTGACGCCACCGCGATTGAGCAAGTTATCCAGCGCAGCCGAACCTGTCTCTATCTTGTACCCACTGTGGGCAAAGGTGAGAATATCATTCAGGTTATAGTCATAATTATGAACCGCGACACCTGCCCCGAGAACAAAGCCAATAAACAGGGCTGGGATAGGTGCTATCTTATAAAACGCCAATAGCATCACCACAAAGAGCGGCAGCAAAGGCAGAAAACCGAGCGAAAAGTGACTCTCCAGACCCGATTGAATTGCGGTAATTTGTTGTAGCTGTTGCTGGGCGCCAGAGGTCGCATCTCCCATTACTGCACCACCCAGAATCGAGTACAGCGTCAAAGCGATCAGCATTGCGGGTATGGTTGTCGGCATCATATTGCGAATATGAGCGAATACATTGGTTTCGGTTACGGCAGCAGCAAGGTTCGTGGTATCCGACAGCGGTGAAATCTTATCGCCAAAAAAAGCCCCAGAGACAACAGCACCCGCCGTCCAATACGCAGGAATACCAAACGCAAAACCAATTCCAACTAACGCTAGGCCGACCGTGCCCACGGTTGTCCAACTCGAACCAATGGAAAGAGATACTACAGAGCACAACAGCATGGTCGCTGCTAGAAACCACTCCGGTTCAATCAAGACTAAACCGTAATAAATTAGGGTAGGCACCGTACCACTAGCTATCCAGGTACTTACCAGCATCCCTACCACAATAAGGGTCGCAATAGAGGCATCGCCACGTGTAAGACACGAAATGCGCCGGACTCGATGTCCTGCCAACGTAGCCCCTGATACCAACCGACTAACGCAGTAATAGCAAAACCAATAGCTAACGCGATATGAGGAGTAAAATCGTCATAATAAAAAATCTGTGTCGCTAACAAGCCAATAGTGAGGATAATCGGTACGACTGCCAGGCCTAATGGTGGCGGTGCCGTATAATCTGAGTTCTTTTTAGTCATAGGTCTTTTTCCGAATCACGTTGCGCAGGACCGCACCTAAAAAATGCGGCACGCATGGAAAGCCTGATAGCGGATAACAACACCGCAAGCAGGGCAAAAGAAAAGCCAAGATATGCGTCAGCTTGATTACTATTTACGCAATCTGAACTGACTGATAAGCCAGAATCGCGCCCGCCAGATCTTCACGAGAGTCACCGACCGATTTAAATAAGGTGATCGCTGTTTCTGGCTCGTCGAGGACTGCACGCCCTGCATGTTGGCCACGACACAACCCCGAAAAGTCCGCTAAGATTTTATCTTCGGTAATCGCTCCGTCACGGATAGGCATGATCAACTCGCCCGTTTCAACCAGTGCCGCCGCCTTCACATCCACGAATACATTCGCTCGCTGCAACGCTTCGTTATCGGTCTCACGCATTGTCGGCGTAAAACTCCCCACTAAATCTAAGTGCGCACCCGGCTTAAGCCACTCACCTTTAATGAGTGGTTCGGTTGAAAGCGTGGCACAGCTAATGAGATCGGCTTCGCGCGCAACCGTTTCTAACTGCTCATCGGAGCATGCAATGGCATCAACGCCCTCATCACGCAATTCTGTAGCCAATTGCTCAGCCGCGGCCGAATTAATATCCCATACATGAACCGTTTCAATGGGACGTACACTCATATGGGCTGGTATTAGACGTCGTGCAACGCGCCCTGCCCCAACCATCAACATTTTTCTGGTCGTTTCACGCGAGAGGTAACGAGAAGCCAGTGCCGAAGCCGCCGCAGTTCTGCGCGCAGTGAGCTCATTACCATCGATCTGGGCCAGCATTTGTCCTGTCTGACCACAACTCAGTAAATAATGACTGCTGAGTCCAGGTTGATTACGAGCAGAGTTCCCCGGAAAGACATTCACCTGTTTTACGCCTAAGTACTCTCCTTCAATCCATGCCGGCATTAATAACAAGGTCGCGCTAGGGTCTTGCGGTACGTTCATTGTGTGATGGTGACGAATAGGCGCCGTTACATCACGTGTAAAAATATCTTTTAAAGCGTCGACCAATGGTAGCCAAGGTAGTGCGTCGCAAACCTGTTTCTGGTTGAGTTGCATGTCATTCTTCCTTTATTGTTAATATATTGTTATTTTACCTATTAATAGCGCCATTCATTTGCCCGAAACTCTGTGGTATTTACCCCAGACTCCGAAACTGAAAAACGTTGGAGAAGGAAAAGTTACTTTGGGGAAACTCAGCGCTCAGAGAAACGTAGGAAACTCACTGTGAATCAAACTCAGATAAGAAGAAATGTTATTGCCAGACGACAAGGCCAACACCTGCACAACTATGCTCAGATATTGTTAGGCTGGCGAGGTACAATGGCGTGCGAGTTTGAACTTGAAAGTGGAAATATAGGGCATGGCACTGTGGCGATAGTGCCGGATAATGCTCCTCATTTTTATAATGGTTTAAGTGAAGACAGTGAGTTATTCGTCATCGACTTAGCGCCAGCAGATCCTTACATCCAAGCGCTGGAACAAGCGTGTAATTTGTCATTAAAAGAGTCGGTATTTCAACAGCCTTACTTCCTAGACCTAGGCACAGAAAGTCAGGTATTGCTCGATTTTGCTGCGCAGAAAGTCAGCCAAGGCCAAATGTCACCACAGATAAACTGCCAGCTCGTGTCATTATTTTTAACGCAGCTTGGTCAAATGTCCTCCAGTGCTACGCTACCTGCCCCGCATCGTCGCTTGGAAGCTAGCCATTTAAATACGTATATCGATAAAAACATTTCGACGCCGTTAACCAATGCTCAGCTTGCTCAGGCCATGCACCTAAGCGAAAGTCATTTTTACTGCTTATTCCAAAGGCAGTTTGGGGTGACGCCACAAAAGTACGTTTTGCAGCGACGCATGCAAAAAGCACAATTTTTGCTGCGTAACAGCCATATGCCTATGACAGAACTCGCCGCCGAAGTGGGATTTTCACAGCTGTCGAGCTTTTCTCGTGCGTACAAACGCAGCTTTCAACATTCACCTAGTGACGTACGTCGAACATCGCGCTAAACGTATACCACGGGCTTAAGTAATATCATTGCGAATAACGAATGGCGTTCACAAACCACTCTTTGTCACCTTATGGCGATTTTGACGCAAAACTCATCGTCGACTTCTTTTATTCGTCTTTTTCCAAAGTTCGGTTATCAACGTAGGGCCAATAATGGTGACCAGCGCGAATTAACAACGTGGCAGCGGCGAGTATCAGCGCAGCCAAGGAGAGCCATACGACTGGGACTGCATCTAACTCTTTCATACCTAAAGTGATGTAGCGCGCAATGGCCATCATTGCGATGTACATCGGATAACGTACCGGGATCTTGCCGTTCATGACGAACTGGCGCACCATCGCCAACACTTCGAGATAAATGAACATTAATAAGATGTCGGTAAGCAGGACGCGCTTTTCGACAAACACATGAATGAACTCTTGCACCATGCGTAGAGCGTCGCCAAGGTGATCGCGACCAATAATACCGCTTCGAAGAAGTGGAAGATTTTTAAAAACGGTCGACTGAACGATTTAGGTAATTCTGACGCCATAGCCAATTATCCAAACAAAACCAAATAGATAAGCCTGAGTTTAGCATGTAAGTACAAAAAGCATACTAAAGAAAAACGCTCTGACTACTTGCCAGAGCGGTGCTGGTTGACTGTCGTAGTGGCACGACTTACGCCACTTGCTGCTTTTTTTCAGCCAGACGCTTTTTCTTACGGTATTTAGGGTGCGTGATAGGAATAGCAGAGAGCAGTTTTTTGGTGTATTCATTTTGCGGATTGGCGTAGATGTCTTTCGCGCTGCCCGCTTCTACCACTTTACCAAAGTACATCACCGCAACTTTATCCGAGACATGTTTTACCACCGATAGGTCATGCGAAATGAAAATAATCGCCAGGTTCATTTCCTGTTGCAGCTGCAATAGCAAGTTCAGAATTTGTGCCTGAACGGAAACATCCAACGCGGACACCGACTCATCACAAATCAGTAGTTTTGGCTTAAGCGCGATCGCTCGAGCAATCCCGATACGCTGACGCTGACCGCCAGAGAACTCATGCGGATAGCGATTGACTGCTGTTTCTGGCAGGCCCACTTTGACTAATAACTCTTTGACCCACTGCTTACGCTCGGCTGGAGTGCCAACTTTATGAATCACAAACGGCTCTTCTAAAATCATACCGATAGTATGGCGTTGGTTGAGTGACTCCATCGGATCCTGAAAGACAATCTGCATCTCTTTACGTAATGCGCGCATCTCTTTAACCGAAAGCCTGGTGATGTCTTTACCTTCAAAGAAAATCTTACCTTCCGTGGGTTCGTAAAGCTTGAGGATGGTTCGGCCTAAGGTGCTTTTGCCACAACCCGACTCTCCAACTAGCCCCAGAGTTTCTCCTTCACTCACCGACAAAGAGACACCATCAACGGCTTTGATGGTATAACCTTTTTTAAACAACCCTTTACCAGATACAAAGTGCTGCTTAAGATTTTCAATCCTTAATACTTCTTTTGTCATCACATCCTCTTTTATGACTGATTCATGACTGAACACTTTGTATCCATTAACTGGCAAACATACTGGCATCGATCGGTTTGATGTCGATCATTTGCTTCGGTTCATTATCTAAGCTTGGCATCAATCCCATTAAACGTTCGGTGTATGGGTGTTGAGGGTTATCAAACAACTCAAAGATCTCTGCATTTTCGACAATTCGACCACCGTACATGACAGCAACGTCATCACAGACTTCGGCGACAACGCCAAGATCATGAGTAATGAAGATCATCGCCATGCCGGTTTCTTCTTGCAGCTCGTTCATTAGTTCAAGGATAGACGCCTGCACAGTAACATCCAATGCTGTAGTCGGTTCGTCACAGATCAATATGTCCGGTTTACACGCCAATGCCATAGCGATCATCACGCGCTGTCGCATACCGCCGGATAAATTATGTGGATACTCGTTGAGCCGCTTCTCCGGCATAGGAATTTTTACTTTATCGAGCATTTCAATTGCATAGGATTGGCGATCTTTCTTATCCAGCTCGGGACGGTGAAGTTCCAACACTTCGCAAATCTGACGACCAATACTATGAACTGGGTTTAACGCCGTCATCGGATCCTGGAAGATAATTGAGATACGATTTCCACGCATCGCATACATCTGCTCTGCCGGCAAATTGACTAAGTTTGTGCCACGGTAATTCACTTCGCCGTTAATAATATTTCCGTATGGCTTTGGCAATAACCCCATGATCGACATGGAGGTGACACTCTTACCACTACCGGACTCGCCCACTAAGCCTAGAGTGCGACCAGCACGCACATCAAAGTTGACCCCATGCAGCACCTTGACTGGCCCATCGTCAGTGATGAACTCTACTTCGAGGTCTTTCACACTTAAAATTACATCGTTTTCCATAACACCGCCTTACCACTTATACCTTGCAACTTGTACCTTACAGCTCGTTCCTTACAGCTTGTAGGTATCGTCGATGGTCACCACTGGCTCAAAGGTTTTGCCGGATTTCATCGCTTGTTGGGTTTCTTTTTTCACATCCTTGTCAATCCAGTATGTGCCGTCGCCAATAATGCCCCCGCTAAACAACGCTTCGGTCATTCGTGTCATCGGTTTTTCCGGTAATTTTAGCCAACGCCAGTAACCGTAACGGACATAAGGCACCATATATCCAGAAACGATGACGTAAGCGTTGGTAATATCACGCTGAATCTCGTAACCAAGCTGAACCTTTTTATCCATATCTAAGCTGAAACGATACTCCATGATTTTTTTATCCAGCTCAGGCGTACTGTAGTTGGTAAAGTTATTGGTTTGTGGCTTATTCGCATTTGCTGAATGGAAGTACTCCCAATAAGTTGGGATCTCGGACGTGCTCATGGTCAGGAACGCAAGTTGATGTTTTTTCTCACTGACGTACTTAAACATTGATGAGCCGTCGATCAGTTTCAGCTCAATTTCTAAACCGGCGAGCTTCGCTTGCTCTTTGAGGTAAGCGATACGCGGTGTATGGACAGGCGTTGCATACGTCAGCTCAAAACTCAGACGCTGACCGTCTGCGTTGACACGAATACCATCAGGGCCAATTTGGTCAAACCCGGCCGCTTCAAAAGCGGCCACTGCTTTATCAACATCAAAGGCCGGCGCTTTTGCATCTGGCAAGGTGTATTTACCGTGTCCAAACCCCGTCGGGTTCGGCTTGCGTGTATAGTCACCACGCATAAGATTTTCTATCATGCCATCAAAATCTGTCGCGTAAGTGATGCCTTTGCGGATATTCAGATCGTTTAGCAACGGCTGCGCGGTATTGATCCAAATTCCACCAGCCCCTACAGGGTATTGGTTATAACCCCAAAACTTCTCGATATAGCCTTTCTGATAAGGCCCTGAATTAGACTTGTCATGCCACAAACTTGGCAGCACAAGCCCAAAGGCATCGAGATCGCCCTTTTCAAAGTGCTTCATCGCAATATCGTTATCACGGATCACCGTAATACGAATTTTGTCGACGTTATAACGGTTTTTGTAATACTTGTTGGTATAACCCCACCAATCTTCACCCACGTGCTCAAACGTCACACTTCTGCCTTTCTTGACATCCGCAAGGTGATACGCCCCGGTTGTCGGTTCACTCTTAAAGTTGTAGTAGCGAACGAAATTATCCTGAATACCGTCGCCATTTTCGTCTTTCTTCGGATTGGCGTAGAAGTGTGCTGGACGAGGTCGCAACGAGCCCATACGCAGCAACAACTCTTCTGGATTGAACTCTTTGGCCGCTGAAACCGAAAAGGTATGCGTATCGTACTTCACCACATCGGCAATGGTTTTACTGTAGTAGTCGTTATACCAAGGTTCGAGAATGTCTTTTGAGCGATAAAACTTCAACATAAACACGAAGTCGTCGGCCGTGACTGGCTCGCCATCCGACCATTTAGCCGCTGGATTGAGCTTAAAATAAACCGTTTTATTATCACCCGCGAGTGCCCATTCATTCGCCATTTCAGGAATGAATTCCAAAGTGTCTGGGTGGCGGACGACCAACCCTGGCGTTTCATCTAAAAAGTAAGAACGCAGCCCTGCATTGGCATCCGGACCCACACTACGTAAGGTTTGAGGGAAACTGGACATATAGGTGCGGTAAGTGCCGCCGCGTTTCGCTTCAGGCGATCCATATTGTGGCTCATCCCAGTTTGTTTGCCAGTTTAAATCCGTCGGGAGCGTCGCGGACATTGTCCCAAAACTCACAGCGCCCAACATTGACGCTAAAAATATACGTTTCATAAAACTTCCCTTTTATGTTCTCTTCACACCACTTGTTTAAACATAGCGTGTGAATTTTTTCGGGTCGAATGCAGCTCGAATCGCTTCACCAATGAACGTGACCATCACCAGTACCAAAACAATGGAGGTAACAACCGAAGCAACGATCCATGGAGAGTCTAGGTTAGACTTACCTTGTTGCAACAATTCCCCCCAACTTGGTGTCGGCGGCATTAGGCCTAAGCTAAGTAATCGAGCGCTGTCAGCGCGGTAATATTGGCAGCAATCGTAAACGGAGCAAGGGTCACAATCATCACCATGGTGTTGGGTAGAATGTGGTTAAACAGGATCCGAGCGGTTGATGCGCCCAATGCACGTGCCGCCATCACGTATTCCCGCGCGGCTTCTTTGTACGTCATGGTCCGCATGTACCACGTCATTCCCATCCAAGTAAACAGGACGTTTATCGCAACAAAAAGCGTAAAGGTCGGTTGGACGATAGAAACTAAGATCATGATGACATACAAGAATGGCACCATAGACCACACTTCAATCAATCGCTGAACAAAAAGGTCAAACTTACCGCCCCAATAACCCATCGCGCAGCCCACTGCGGTACCAATCGCGTATGAGATCACCATGGTTAACAGAGCAAACCCCATCGCAGTACGGAAGCCATAAACCAATCGAGCTAATATATCGCGGCCGATAACATCCGTACCCAAGTAGTGTTTATTATCAGCATTAGGAGCGGTCGGCGGAAAATCTCCGCTAAAGTCTTGCTCATACGGGTTCCAAGGCACGATTGGCAGAATAACGAAGTTATCTCCCCCTTCGTCGGCAAAGGTCTTTTGTAGTACACGATAATCAGCTTCACTGGAGGAGGCTTGGCCAAATTCACTACCAAGACGCACATCGCTCACCACCGGGAAATAGAAGTGACCATCGTACTTCACCACCAAGGCTTTACTGTTGATCAATAGCTCAGCGAACAGCGATAAGATCAACATGATCGCTAGGATCACAAACGACCAGTAACCTCGTTTGATTTCTTTAAAGTGGCGAATTTTCTTTTGAGTTAATGGACTGACTTTAATCATATTACGCTCCAAACTTCACACGTGGGTCGACTAAAGCAACACAGATATCGGAAACAATGTTACCGATCAGCAGCAATATCGCGTTGATGGCAACAATACCCATTACCACAGGGTAATCACGCTCCATGATGGATTCGTATCCCAACAGGCCAATACCGTCGATGTTAAAAATTACTTCAATCAAGAAAGCACCTGTCATGAAGAACAATAAGGAGTTTCCGAAATGGCTTGCAATTGGGATCAGACTATTACGCAATGCGTGCTTACGTACTGCCTTTTTAAACGGCAGGCCCTTGGCAATCGCAGTACGTATGTAATCCGACGATAAGTTTTCCATTAGGTTGTTTTTCATCGTCATGGTGAGCGTGGCAAAGTCACCAATCAAATAACAAATCAGCGGTAACACCGCGTGCCACATAATGTCTTTGGCGCGCTCAAAGAAGGTCTCATAGTCATCAAAATCATCACCGACAAAGCCTCCCATTGGGAACCATTCGAGGTGATAACTGAACAAGGTGATAAGAAGGACACCCACCACATAACCCGGCAAGGCATAACCAACGAATATCAGTATTGAAGAGCTGGAGTCGAAGACGGAGCCGTGTTTGAGCGCTTTGTAATAACCGAGTGGGATGGAAATAAAGTAACTGATAAAGAACGTCATCCCCCCATAAAACAGCGATACCGGAAGGCGTTCAGCAATCATATCGGAAACTGGTTCGTAATAACGGGTAGACTCGCCAAGATCTAATGTCACGAGACGACCCAGCCACTCAACGTAAGCTTCCATCACTGGCTTATCGAGCCCATAGAAGGCGTTAAGCTCAGCAATCTGGTCGTCAGAAAGTGCGGTATTCCCTCCTGCTGCGGTCATGGATGCCGCACCGTCTCCCTGCGCTTGCATCTGAGACAGCATGCGTTCAACAGGACCACCAGGCACAAAGCGAGTAATAGCAAAAATGAGAATAGTGATACCGAGAAACGTTGGGATAACCAACGCTAAACGACGTAAAAAGTACGACAGCATATACAACTTGCTCCTTGTCCACTGTCCAATTCAAGCCGGATAGCGAGCCGTGTTCCGACCTAAAAATGGTAAGTATTTTTAGCATAGTAGTTGAGGGGAAGTAGTAATACTCCGCCCAATGATGTTGGCTTACACTCCCTGCATTCCAACAACTTATGGTTAATCATTTCGACGTCATATGTATCTTGAATCCACATTGTCTTCAAGTGTTTAAAAACAAAACATGACGAACTTCTTGTAGCGTCAAAAAAGCGAAATATTTTTGAAAAAAATGATAAAAAACCACAAAAACAACCCACGCAGAATTTCAATCTAAGCAAATTAGAGTGATTAATCAGTATAAAAACTTACCTTGATGGAATAAAAACGCATATCACCCAAAGTGACTATTGACCTTAAAAACATGGTGAACCCCTTGCTGTATTTAGGTATCACTTTTTGATACCACATTAATTGTACGGATTAATAGGCACAATGAACTACATAGATAACCAATCAGAACAATTCACTGCATATTTACACATATTCAAACTTTATTACCCACATAAAAACCACATGCAACATAAGTCATTAAATTCTAAATAAAACATAAAACACACGTTTATTTTGGATTTTAATATTCATTTATTAACTTAATTGTATATAAAAAACTAAAAATGCCTAAATATATAGTTTTTTACATCTTTATTACATTTAGCCATATTGCGTTACTACTGGTTTGACTTCTTTTTTTCATCTCGGTTATACATTTGCGAAACGCTAATGAAACATAGGCGTTACATTTGGTCGCAGTGTGGACCAGCATAGGGAAATATGAAAAATTGGAGCAACAAGGATGTATAAAAACACAACAGCTTTATCAGTTGCTATCAGTCTTGCTTTGGGTACCGCGGCAGCCGTAGCCCCTCTAACAGCACAGGCAGAAGAGCAACAAGTTGAAAAACTTCAAAAGATGAAAGTAACGGGTTCGCGTTTAACTCGTGCATCGATGGAGGGGAGCACACCCGTTGCCGTCATCGGCCGAGCAGAAATTGAGCGTGCCGGTGATATTTCGATCGCAGACGTTTTACGTAAATCCTCTTTCAACTCATTTGGTTCATACAGTGAGACCTCTGGTAGCTCGTGGCAGAGTCAAGCGACTATCGGCCTTCGCGGTCTTGGTGGCGAACGTACTTTGGTGTTGGTTAACGGCAAACGTTTACCAGGCTCTGCAACCATGGGCGGTGGTGCAGCAAACATCAATGCTATCCCATCAGCCATTGTAGAACGTGTAGAAGTAATGGCCGACGGCGGCTCAGCAGTTTATGCTCTGACGCCGTTGCAGGTGTCGTCAACATCATTCTTAAAGAAGAGTTTGATGGTATTAACGTCACCGTGGGTTCGGGTATCCCAAGCCAAGAGGGCGGAGATGAAGAAAACGTAGCTCTGGTGATGGGAACAAGCGGTGAAAAGGGTAACATCATGTTCTCGTTTGAACATGATAGCAAAGATGAAATTTATCAACGAAGCCGAGACTATCTAAGTTCAACCAACACTGATTCAGCCGACTACTTCGACATGTCCGGTGTGAGTATTTACGGTCGTAACGTCTATCATAATGGTGAGTTAAAAGCGCTCAAGGGATACGACACGGATGCATCGTGTGACCCATCAAGAGGTTTTGTTGGGTTAACAACGTACCCTGGTTTGGGAGATATCTGTGGCTACGATTACACATCAGAAGCCGCACAAACAGCATCTATCGAACGTAATACAGTTTTTATAAACGGTAATATTTTCTTAAACAACGATACGACTTTTAACTCGCAATTACTTTTAAACCGGAATAAAAGCTTCAGCCGATTTGCGCCAGCTGCAGGTATATTTTCGATTGACCCGAACACCGACGGTGGTGCAGATTTCTTTGCAGGCAATGGCTTAGACCCAGCAGAGGTCCTGCATCGATATACTACCGTTTCAATAACGTGGGGACACGTGATAACAGCGTTACCGACTTCCAAGCAGATTTCAAAGCTGGCCTAGACGGCACGCTTTATACTGACAGCTTTGGCGATGTAATTTGGGAAACTGGCTACCATCTAAACTACTCCAACAGCAACGAAATTGGCTCAGGTTACGTATTTGGTTCAGTCGCATCATCGCTTGCGGAATCGGGTAACTTCGTAAACGGTGAATTCAGCGACGACGCGACAGCACAGCTATCTGCACCAACTGGCCGTGAAACAGAAATGGAAATGCACCAAATCTATGGCGGTCTTCAATTTGATCTTGCAGAAATTGGTGACATTACCATTCCACTGTATGTTGGTGGTGAGTTCACCTCATACAATTACTTCGACAAGTATGACTCACAAAGTGAAGCAGGCAATATCATTGGTAGTGCGGGTAACTCTGCAGGCGGTGATCGCGAAACTTACGCGTTATACGCAGAATCTTTGATCGCGTTTACCGATGAGCTAGAAATGAATCTTGCCGCTCGTTACGACCACTACAGCGATTTTGGCGAAGAAATATCACCGAAAGTCTCTTTCCGTTACCAACCTCTTGATAACCTGATGTTCCGTGCTGGTGCAGGCCTTGGCTTCCGTGCCCCTACACTATCAGACCTTTATTCTGCGGATAGCTTCTCATCTGACTACGCGAAAGATTACGCCTTCTGTACGGCGAATGGCATAGCCTTTGCTGACTGTCCGGAATCACAATATGATGTAACTCGTACCTCGAATGAAGATCTTGATGCAGAAAAATCCGTATCATTTAACTTCGGTGCAAGTTACTCACCAATTGAAGACCTAGATATAACCGTCGACTACTACAACATCAGCATCGAAGACGTGATTACATTTGTATCGCTTCAAGACATGATCGACCAAGAGCGTAATACGGGCGTTTCGAATCCAAAAATCATACGTGATGGCAGCGGTCGTATTATTGAAGCAACTGCTGGTCTTGAAAACCTAGGTACACTGGATACTTCTGGCCTCGACTTGAAGTTGGGTTACCGCTACGACTTCGACTACGCAACGGTTCGTTACGACTTTATGGGTACCTATGTACTGGACTACAGCGCCCCTGAATACGTGAATGGGCCAGTAAACAACCAAGTTGGCCGCAATGGTCTGCCTGAATACCGCTTTAACACAGGTGTTGGTGTTGGTTTCCTTGAAGGTCATGACATCTACCTATCGGCAGATCACATTGCAGGTCAGGCGCAAGATGTTGACGACAACTACAAGAAAATTGGCAGTATCCCAAGCCACACCACTTACAACGTCGCATATAACTACCTAGCACCATGGGACGGTAAGTTCACCGCTGGCGTACGTAACCTAACGGATGAAGATCCGGCATTTGAATCTGACGGTGTGACTTACAATTCTGACCTATACAGCATTCAAGGCCGTGTTTACTTCCTGAAGTACTCACAAGACTTTTAATTAACCCCTTTGGCGCAGGAGTCTTTCCTGCGCCCTATTCGACTGACTAACTTTACACACTAACAAGGATGCTACTATGACGTTAAAGGAATTTGGCGTAAGTGCAGTGACTGCCGCGATTCTCACGGTAAGTGGTACAGCAATGGCTGCTGACTCAGGGACCGTCGTCGCTAACCAAGCACAAACCACTAAGTCTTCTCAGGCTTCACAACAAAAAATCGACAACTATGCGGAAAGTACAGAGAGCATGTTGGCAGAATACAAAGGTTTGCTTCGTCAAATCGACAGTATGAAAATCTACAACGAGCAAATTAACCGCATGGTTCAATCGCAACAAGGTGAATTGGACTCGTTAAACAGTCAGATTGCACAGATCGATCAGACCGCCACCGAAGTGGTGCCGCTGACATTAAAAATGATCGACGCTCTGGATGAGTTCGTCACCCTAGACCTCCCTTTCCAAAAAGAAGAACGCACCGCACGCGTGAATGAGCTGCATCGCTTAATGGATCGCGCTGATGTCACCACCTCAGAAAAATTCCGTAAAGTGATGGAAGCCTACCAAATCGAAGAAGGCTTCTCTCGCTCCATCGAGTCGTATAAAGCCAGCTTAGACCGCAACGGCGAAGTGGTGACCTACGACTTCTTACGCATTGGTCGTACAGCCCTTCTATTCCAATCTCCTGATGGCGGTGAAACAGGCATGTGGAACCAACAAACTCGTCAGTGGGAAACACTACCGGAAAGCTACCGCATAGCGGTACAGCAAGGCCTTCGTATCGCGAAGAAACAAGCGCCACCTGCGCTGATCAAACTGCCTGTATTTGCTGGGGAGGAATAAGAGATGAAAGGATTCAAAACGCTAGCCGCTGGCCTATTAGCGGGCTTATTTATGGTGTCGGGCGTTCATGCCAACACGCCACAAACGCTGTCTGAACTGCTGAAAAATGTAAAGTCAGAGAGTATTGTTGAATCAAAAGAAAACAAAGAGCGTGAAGCGATTTTCAAACGCGATCGCGACCAACAAGCCGCTCTATTGCAACAAGCGCGTGATGAACTGGCATCGCAGCAAGCTCTCGGAGATCAATTGAAAGCCACGTTCGATGAGAACGATAAACAGCTTACCGATCTCACTGAAACGCTACGCGTTCGCTCTGGAACATTGGGTGAAATGTTTGGTGTGGTTCGCCAGTACGCGGGCGAGTTTAAAGGTCTGTTTGCTGCTTCACAGAATGCGGTTCAGTTCCCAGAGCGTGATGCACTGCTAACGAAACTGGCAGAAAGCAAAGAACTGCCATCCACTCAAGAGTTAGAAGCCTTCTGGCACACCATTCTTCAACAAATCGTTGTCTCAGGTGAAACCGCAACAACCCACGCCACGGTGGTTTACGGCGAGGGGAAAGAAGCCGTTCGCGATGTAACACTTATCGGTGAGTTTAATGCGATTGCTGATGGTAAATACGTCACTTACGTTCCGCAAACGAGCAAGTTTGAAGAACTGTCTCGCCAGCCACGCAACAACATCACCAAATTAATTGCGGGGTTTGAATCCGCGAAAGGCACTTACGAGCCCCTGTTTATTGACCCTTCTCGTGGTGTGATTCTGTCTCTACTGGTACAAAGCCCAACCGTACAAGAACGTATTGATCAAGGCGGCATTGTCGGTTATGTCATTCTTGCTATGGGTGCAGTGGGTGCTATCATCGCACTGATCTGTTACCTACGCCTGCAAATTATTGGCGGCAAGATGCGTAAACAAGCAAAATCAGACACGGTTATTCCTGGTAATCCACTAGGTGAAGTCATTGAAGCTTACCAAGGACACAAAGGTGATAACCTGGAAGATCTCGAAGCCAAACTGGACGAAATCATCCTGCGCAATGCACCTAAAATCGAACGCTTTGTCAGCTCAATCAAATTGTTTGCTTCCGTCGCACCGCTACTCGGCCTACTTGGTACGGTTATGGGGATGATCGGCACCTTCCAAGCCATCACTTTATTTGGTACTGGCGATCCAAAACTCATGGCAGGTGGTATTTCAGAAGCGCTGGTGACCACCATGCTAGGTCTGGTCGTCGCTATTCCTCTACTGTTCCTCTACACCATTGTTCACAGTAAGGGTCGTCGTTTGGTTCAATCTCTTGAAGAACAGAGTGCAGGCTTCATCGCTCGCTATCAGGAAAAACTGCATAAAGCCGAAAGCTAAGGAGGCGTTATGTGGTGGTTAGTTGGAGAACTTGAATCGATTAGGCGCTTCTTGGGAATGGGTGGCGATGTACTTGTCGCCATCTTTATCCTCAGCTTTATGTTGTGGGCCGTATTGCTAGAACGCTGGTTCTACTTTGTCGCCGTTGCTCCTAGGGCGATGAAAAAAGCCGTCAGCGGATGGAGTGAACGCCCAGAACATCAGAGCTGGAACGCAAAGATGATCCGACAAGAAATCGTTTCTCGTCAGGATATTGAGAATAAAAAGGGACTGCCCATCGTCAAGGTACTGATTGCGCTTTGTCCCCTACTCGGTCTGCTCGGCACCGTTGTCGGCATGATCCAAGTATTCGACATCTTAGCGGTAACAGGAACAGGAAGCCCTCGAGCAATGGCCTCGGGGATCTCAAAGGCAACAATCCCAACGTTAGCTGATGGTGGCTTCACTATCAGGGCTGTTCTTTAGTTCACGTCTTGATCATTTAGCCAAAGTCACAACGCAAAAGCTGGAAGATAAGCTTAAGCACATTGCCTGAGTAAAAGGAATTAGAGGTATAGGTCATGAAGAGACGCTATAGCAGTGATAGCAGTGATGAAACCGCTATCGATATGACACCGATGCTCGACATCGTATTTATCATGTTGATCTTCTTTATTGTCACGACGTCGTTCGTTAAAGAAGCAGGATTAGAAGTTAATCGCCCAACGGCTAGCTCCGCGCAAACCGTGAAAAAAGGCAATATTATGGTTGCCGTGGGTGCCGCTGGCGATGTTTGGGTCGATAAGCGCCGTATAGAAGTGGATGCGGTTCGCGCTAACATCGAACGTCTTCGCGCAGAAAGCCCTGATGGTGCTGTGGTGATTCAAGCCGATACAGAAGCCAAATCAGGTATTGTCGTGAAGGTAATGGACCAGATTAAGATGGCAGGTGTCGACAACATCTCCATTGCCGCAACAAGTAAGGATTAAGCCTATGCGGTATCTGGCCTCAATTGCACTGGCGCTCATTGTCTCCCTCGGACTGTTCTGGGGCATGGACAAGCTAGTAAATAAAGAGCGCCACGAGCTAGTGTCGAATGATGATCAACGTATGGTCGAGTTCATTCGCATTAAACCAGAAGAAAAGATACAGGAGAAAAAACGCGAACTCCCGAAACCACCACCACCGAAGCGTCCGCCGCCGCCACCAGAGATGAAGGTGACTGCGACCGTAAAACCGGTGATGGATCAAGTACCAATGGACATGCCTAAACTCGATCTGCCGTCAACGTGACCGGCGGCTCAGTACTCGGGCACTACACCCAAGGTGGCGGTGCGCAAATGGCCAGTAGCGGAGGTCCGGTTCCTTTAGCAACCTTCCAACCGCAAATGCCACGTAAGGCTGCACGTTCAGGACTGGAAAAAGGGATTGTACTGATAGAGTTTACGGTGACAGTGCGCGGCAGCGTTCAAGATGTAAGGATCTTAAAAGAGTCGCCACGTAAACTTGGTCTTGGTAGAGAAGCGAAGAAAACCGTCTCCAAATGGACTTTCAAACCTAAGATGGTCGATGGTAAAGCGGTCAGTTCTCGCCTTTCTCAAGAAATCGAGTTCTCTACTAACTAGGAGTCGCAATTATGAAATCATACACAACATTGTTGGCTTCTCTGGTGCTCATGACAGGCGCGTATAGCGCGCCTGTTTTTGCCAGCACGCCTGAGCTGTCTGACAGAACATTTAGAACCGTAAATAAAGTTCAAGAGCTGATCGCAACGGAACAGTATTCGGAGGCCTTATCTAAGCTGAATTCAGCCCTAAGTAGCTCCAGCAAACGCCAATACGATCGTGCGGTATTATTGCAGCAAATGGGGTTTTTATACTCATTAAAAGATGATTACCCGAAAGCAGCGAAGTATTTTGCTGAGGCATTGAGCTTAGATGCCTTACCGGTACCTGTTGCACAACAAGTTCGCTATAGCTTAGCGCAGCTGTATCTCGCTGAAGGTCAGTACAAAAAATCAGTCAGGGCTATGAATGAGTGGTTCAAAGTCGCCGAGACAACCGAAGAAAAGCCACAAGCTCACGCTTACATCACGTTAGCCAGTGCTTACATTCAAATGGAAGATTACAAAAACGCGATTCCGCCAACCAAAAAGGCAATTGCGATGAGTAAAGACCCAAGTGAATCTTGGTACCAACTTCTGATGTCGGCACACTATGAGTTAAAACAATTCAAAAGTGTCGCGGGGGTGCTGAAGATTCTCACCACCAAATACCCGAAAAACAAACGGTACTGGACGCAGTTATCGGGCATATATATGGAGTTAAACCAAGAACGCAATGCCCTTTCAACGTTAGAGATGGCCTATAAAATGGGACTTCTCGAAACCGAAAAAGAGTATTTACGTTTAGCCAATTTCCAAGCTTACCAAGGCGTCCCATTCCGCGCAGCAAAAACACTGCAGACAGCTTTTGATGATGGTCATGTAGAGCGCAATGCGGATAACCTGGAAAAATTGGGCGAATTTTGGCAACAAGCGCAAGAACTTGGGCAGGCAATCGATGTTTACCAACAGGTTTATCGCCTTTCACCAAAAGCAAAAACGCAAATAAAAATTGCGCGTTTAATGATGTTGGATAAACAGTATCAACAAGCAGCGAAATTTGCGCAAAATGCAGCTTCAGATGCCAAACGCGAACAAAAAGGTGAATTAGCCTACATCCGTGGTATGGCATACTTCGAGTTGAATCAACCGGATAATGCCCTTAAAGCAATGAAGAGTGCAGCGCAGTCTCCGGACATGAAGGCCATGGCCAACCCTTGGATCAACTTCTTAGAGACTCAAGGTTAAACTCAAACAATAAGCGTTAAGTGTGAGTCAGTCGCACGCCTGGGGAAGTGAAAGCTTCCCCTTTTTTCCATTGGTTTTCTCGTGGTTGTTTTTCTCGTGATTGTGCCAAAAGATCAACTGGCAACAACGGAAAGATCATGATACTCTTCGCCTCCATTTTTCTGGCGGATTCACCACCAATCTCCATCCTATTGGTGCGACATTCAACAAAGCCAGTGCTATCGTTATCGTTTTGTCGAACCTTTCCTTCGGCATTCATCAATCCAATCAAAAGTGGAAAAGTACAATGGGCAAAGGTACTCTCTATATCGTATCTGCACCAAGCGGCGCAGGTAAATCTAGCTTGATCTCAGCGATGTTGGAGCGCAACCCAACATACGCCATGAAAGTGTCTGTGTCTCACACTACGCGCAGTATGCGCCCTGGTGAAGAAAACGGTATCCACTACCACTTTGTCGCAAAAGACGAATTTGAAGCTTTGATCGAGAAAGGCGACTTCTTAGAATACGCAGAAGTGTTCGGGAATTACTACGGCACATCACGCGCTTGGATTGAAGAAACACTCAACAAAGGTATCGACGTATTCCTTGATATCGACTGGCAAGGCGCACGTCAAATTCGTGAAAAGATGCCAGAAGCAAAAAGCATCTTCATTTTGCCGCCATCAAATGGCGAGCTAGAACGTCGCTTGAACACACGTGGTCAAGACAGTGAAGAAGTCATTGCAAAGCGCATGGCAGAAGCCAAGTCAGAGATCTCACACTACAACGAATACGACTACGTCATCATTAATGACGACTTCGACTCTGCATTGATGGACTTTAAAGCCATCCTGCGTGCAGAAAGATTGAAGGAAGAAAAACAAGCTGCTAAATATAAAGGTATGCTTGACGCGTTGTTAGCAGAGTAACCGCTGTTGTTATCATAGTAGTCGCTATTGATAAGCGCCTCTCTGTAAGAGATAAAGAATTTTTTGGTACTTTGCACAGCGCAAAGAACTTATAATAATACCCCCGAGAAAGCCCACTGTGCGTGAGCAACCTAATTGCTAGTAAATAACATTGTTAGGTTGTATACTTTCTCGTCATTCTAATATTTTAGTTAACTATTTGGAGTCCTCATGGCACGCGTAACTGTTCAAGACGCTGTTGAAAAAGTTGGCAACCGTTTCGACCTAGTACTGATTGCGGCTCGCCGCGCTCGTCAAATGCAAACTGGCGGTAAAGATGCACTAGTGCCAGAAGAGAACGATAAGCCGACGGTTATCGCTCTACGCGAAATCGAAGAAGGTTTAATTACGAAAGAAGTTCTCGACGCTCGTGAACGTCAAGAACAACAAGAGCAAGAAGCGGCAGAGCTAGCGGCAGTCAGCAGCATCGCTCATAACCGTTAATTCTGTCTCTAGAATTCAACAACCTCCCGGGCCTATAATTTGTATCTATTCGATAGTCTCAAAGACGTTGCCCAAGAATACCTAACAGAGCCTCAAATTGAGGCTCTGCGTCAATCTTATGTGGTAGCGCGAGATGCCCATGAAGGGCAAACCCGTTCTAGTGGTGAACCATACATCATCCATCCTGTTGCTGTGTCTCGTATTTTGGCCGAAATGCGCCTTGATATCGAAACCCTCCAAGCGGCTCTATTGCACGATGTCATCGAAGATTGTGATGTCACCAAAGAAGATCTCGAAGCGCAATTCGGCAATACCGTTGCAGAGCTGGTTGATGGTGTCTCTAAGTTAGACAAACTCAAATTCCGTGACAGAAAAGAAGCCCAAGCAGAGAACTTTCGTAAAATGGTTCTGGCAATGGTGCAAGATATTCGCGTCATTCTTATCAAGCTGGCTGACCGCACGCATAACATGCGGACACTTGGCGCACTTCGACCAGATAAAAAACGTCGTATTGCTCGTGAGACATTAGAAATTTACTCACCGCTCGCACACCGCCTTGGTATTCACAATATTAAAACCGAGCTTGAAGAGCTGGGTTTTGAAGCCCTTTATCCAAATCGGTATCGCGTTCTTAAAGAAGTGGTAAAAACTGCACGCGGCAATCGTAAAGAGATGATTCAGCGTATACACAGCGAGATTGAGGGTCGACTGCAAGATGTTGGCTTAAAAGCGCGTGTATTAGGTCGTGAGAAAAACCTGTTCTCCATCTACAACAAGATGAAAACCAAAGAACAGCGCTTCCACACCATTATGGATATCTATGCGTTTCGTGTTGTTGTTGATAGTGCCGACACCTGTTATCGCGCTCTAGGCCAAGTACACAGCTTGTACAAACCTCGTCCAGGTCGCATGAAGGACTATATCGCCGTACCCAAAGCCAACGGTTACCAATCTCTGCACACTTCGATGGTCGGTCCTCACGGCGTGCCTGTCGAAGTTCAGATCCGTACTGAAGATATGGACCAAATGGCAGACAAAGGGGTCGCAGCGCACTGGTCTTATAAAGACAAGGGCGACAAGTCCGGCACCACCGCACAGGTGAAAGCGCAACGTTGGATGCAAAGCTTGCTGGAGCTACAGCAAAGTGCGGGGAACTCATTTGAGTTCATTGAGAACGTTAAATCGGATCTCTTCCCAGATGAAATCTACGTCTTCACGCCTAAAGGTCGTATCGTCGAATTACCACTTGGCGCGACAGCGGTTGACTTCGCGTATGCCGTGCATACTGACGTGGGTAACTCCTGCGTTGGCGCGCGAGTAGACCGTAACCCTTACCCGCTAAGTAAGGCACTGAAAAACGGTCAAACCGTTGAGATCATTAGTGCGCCAGGCGCGCGGCCAAATGCCGCTTGGCTGAACTACGTGGTGACCTCTCGCGCACGTACTAAGATTCGCCAAGTACTAAAAACCATGCGCCGTGAAGAGTCAGTCACACTGGGTCGCCGATTGTTAAATCATGCACTGGGTCGCCACTCGATTGATTCGATTTACCCAGAAAACGTCCAAGAAGTCCTAAACGACCTACGTTTAAAAAGTATTGATGACCTATTAGCAGCAATTGGTTTGGGCGAATTGATGAGCATCGTTATTGCCCGTCGTTTATTGGGCGATACGGAAGAGTTGACCACCACCAGTTCGATTCCTACCGACGCCAAGAACAAGCTGCCAATTCGTGGCGCAGAAGGGTTATTGCTGACATTTGCCAATTGTTGTCATCCAATTCCAGATGACTCCATTATTGCTCACGTGTCACCGGGTCGTGGTCTCGTGGTTCACCGTGAAACCTGTCCGAACGTTCGCGGCTACCAAAAAGAGCCAGATCGCTACATGGCCGTAGCTTGGTCTGAGGATTACGACAAAGAGTTTATTGCTGAACTCAAAGTCGACATGCTTAACAGCCAGGGCGCTTTAGCTGAGTTAACCAATGTGATATCTAAAACAGGTTCTAACATCCACGGCCTCTCCACAGAGGAACGTGATGGTCGCCTGTACACCGTCACCGTGTTATTAACCACGAAAGATCGTGTTCATTTGGCTAGCATTATGCGAAAAATCAAAGCGATGCCACAAACAACGACCGTCAGACGTAGAAGAAGATAACCTCCATCGCCACCGACTTAGTCAGTTCGGTGGCGATTTTTTACCTGCCTATAAACACATTATGAATTTAGAACGCTATAAACGTATTCACCAAGTCCTGAAAGCGCGCCAAACCGACTTAACTCTGTGCCTCGAAGAAGTCCACAAGCCGAACAATGTCTCCGCCGTGATCCGCACCGCCGATGCCACTGGCCTGCATAAAGTTCACGCCATTTGGCCGGATAAAATGCGTACGTTGAGCCATACTTCAGCGGGGGCACGTAACTGGGTCGAAGTGGACACACACGATTCCATCAACTCTGCTATTGCGGCATTAAAAGCACAGGATATGCAGGTATTGGTTACCAACCTTTCAGACACTGCAGTTGATTTTCGTGATATCGACTACACCAAACCAACAGCGATCATTCTCGGCAGTGAGAAAGTCGGTGCTTCTGAGCAAGCGAAACAGCTTGCGGATCAAGACATCATCGTCCCTATGGTAGGCATGGTTCAATCCCTCAATGTTTCAGTGGCCAGTGCAGTCATTTTGTATGAAGCACAACGTCAGCGTGAAGCCGCAGGCATGTACGACCGTGAAGAAAGCGCCCTACCACAAGAAACCATCCACCGTATTCTGTTTGAGCGCGGTCATCCGGTTTTGGCAAAAGTGGCCAAACGCAAAGGCTTAGCTTACCCGCCTCTTGATGACGAAGGTCAAATCGTCGCCGATGAA
The DNA here is from genome assembly GCF_000830505.1 of Vibrio mytili. Classification (GTDB taxonomy): domain Bacteria; phylum Pseudomonadota; class Gammaproteobacteria; order Enterobacterales; family Vibrionaceae; genus Vibrio; species Vibrio mytili. The sequence goes on from NZ_JXOK01000058.1 coordinate 81,521, forward strand.
GCATGGTGGAAAGAGATGCAAAAAAAATAGGTTCTCGGTAAGAGAAAGGGCCTAGGTAAAAGAAAGATCCTAGGGTCCTAGGTTTTAGGTCCTAGGGAAAAGACTTGGGAATACGGGACGCTTCGCTTACAGATTACGGATTACGGATTACGGATTACGGATTACGGATTACGGATTACGGATTATTTTTCGACCAAACCAATTCAATATCAAACGCTTCTGTACTCTGTAATCAGTATTCCAAACAGCAAAAACAAATACCGACAAAGTAACACTGAAGCCTCGTGTACCACACCTAGGACCTAGGATCCTATAACCTAGGACCTTTCTTTTCCTAGGACCTTTTCCCCACCTAGGACCTTCCAAAAAATTATTCCTGTACAAAAACACAGCTCCGTGGTTAACATATTGCTATGTTAACCATTTTCTGAGCCTGCTATGTCTGCCCAACTGTTATCTGCTGTTCCATTAACCTCACTTTCTGGGGTTGGCGCCAAAGTCGCAGAAAAATTGGCTAAGGTCGGTCTGCATTCAGTTCAGGATTTGCTGTTTCATTTACCGCTTCGTTACGAAGATCGCACCCGCATTTACCCCATCGCAAAACTTCATGCCGGTCTCTGGGCGGCAGTGCAAGGAAAAGTGATGGCGGTCGATACCCTATTCGGTAAGCGCAAAATGTTGACGGTTAAGATCAGCGATGGCAACGGCACCATTACCTTGCGTTTCTTTAACTTCACCGCCGCAATGAAAAACAACTTTGCACAAGGTAAGTTAGTGCATGCTTACGGGGAAATAAAGCGTGGCGGGATGGGGCTAGAGATCGTCCACCCAGATTACAAATTCTATATCAGTGAGCAAAAGCCCGATGTAGAACAGAGCTTAACCCCAGTTTATCCCACCACCGATGGGTTAAGACAAATTACCCTGCGCAACCTGACAGAACAAGCGTTAGCTCTACTCGATAAAGCCGCAGTTCAAGAACTACTCCCTGCCGGCCTGTACAACCACCAAATCACCATGTCTCAGGCGCTGCACACCATTCATCGACCACCGCCAACCATTAACTTGGATGAGTTTGACGAAGGAAAACACCCGGCGCAAATTCGCCTGATTATGGAAGAGTTGCTGGCGCAAAACCTCTCTATGCTCGCGGTGCGCAGCAAAGGGCAAAAAGACATCGCGTTACCACTTGCGCCTTGTGACACACTGAAAAACCAGCTTCTGCATCAACTGCCGTTCTCGCCCACCAATGCTCAGACTCGCGTAGTCAAAGAGATTGAAACAGACCTTGAGAAGCCGCATCCAATGATGCGTTTAGTACAAGGTGATGTGGGTTCGGGTAAAACGTTAGTGGCCGCACTGGCGGCAGTAAGAGCCATTGAACACGGATATCAAGTGGCATTGATGGCGCCCACCGAATTGCTCGCCGAGCAGCATGCGGTCAACTTCGCCAATTGGTTTGAAGCCATGGGCATTCAGGTCGGCTGGTTGGCAGGCAAATTAAAAGGCAAAGCCAAGGAAGCCGAGCTCACGCGCATCGCCAATGGTGAGGCGCAAATGGTCGTGGGCACTCACGCGCTGTTTCAAGAGCACGTCGAATTCCACCACCTGGCGTTAGTGATTATTGATGAACAACACCGTTTTGGTGTTCATCAACGCTTGGAGTTACGTGAAAAAGGCGCGAAACAAGGCGCTTATCCGCATCAACTGATCATGACCGCGACTCCGATACCTCGTACCCTCGCCATGACCGCTTATGCCGACTTAGAAACATCGGTGATAGACGAATTACCGCCGGGTAGAACCCCGATCCAAACCGTGGCGATTCCGGACACCAAGCGCGATGATATTGTTGAACGAGTTCGTCATGCTTGTCTCAATGAAGGCAAACAAGCGTATTGGGTGTGTACTCTGATTGATGAATCAGAAGTATTAGAAGCACAAGCCGCCGCTGACACCGCAGAAGAACTGCAGCGTAAACTTCCGGATGTGAAAATTGGCTTAGTCCACGGCCGAATGAAACCCACTGAAAAACAAGCGGTGATGCAGGATTTTAAAGACAATAAACTGCATCTACTGGTTGCCACAACCGTGATCGAAGTGGGAGTGGACGTGCCCAACTCCAGCTTGATGATCATCGAAAACCCAGAGCGACTCGGTCTGGCTCAATTGCACCAGTTGCGAGGTCGGGTAGGACGGGGCTCCGTCGCGAGTCACTGTGTATTGCTCTATCATTCACCGTTGTCAAAAACAGCGCAAAAGCGCTTGGGCGTATTGCGTGAAAGTAATGACGGCTTTGTGATTGCACAAAAGGACTTGGAAATCCGTGGTCCAGGTGAGTTGTTAGGCACTAAGCAAACTGGATTGGCAGACTTTAAGATTGCGGATTTAATTCGAGATCAACGCCTAATCCCAGAAGTTCAGCGTATTGCTCGTCATATTCACGACAATTACCCAACGAATGCATCCGCTATTATTGACCGTTGGCTAGGCGAACGAGATATTTATTCCAAGGCATAACTGCGATTTACGCTGCCTTATGTGCATATCTTTAGCATTACCTTTTTCATTCGGCACCTAATTCCCCACCAAGCAATCGTTTGCTTTTTGTCTCAATCTCTCTATAATCGCGCACAAATTTTAGGGCATTTACACCATTTTTGGGTGGAGCAAATTGCCTGGCTACCAGAGCTGATGCTGACTAACAGCAATCACAGATCAAAACATCAGCTCACCCCAAAGTTCCCATTCAGCGAATTCTGGGCCAGAAACATTGCGACAAGCGAGAAAAACCATGACTACTCCAAACCGTTCCTCGGAACTGATCTATCAACTCAATGATCGTCCACCATTGCCTCAAACGATTTTTGCCGCCATTCAACACCTATTGGCGATGTTCGTTGCGGTTATCACGCCTTCGTTGATCATTTGTCAATCGTTAGGTGTTCCGGCCGATCAAACCAACACCATCATCAGTATGTCGTTATTTGCGTCTGGTGTATCCTCCTTTATTCAAATTCGTACCTTTGGTCCTGTGGGATCGGGGCTGCTTTCGGTGCAAGGCACCAGTTTTAACTTTTTGGGTCCAATTATTGGTGCGGGCTTGTCGTTAAAAGCAGGCGGCGCGGATATCAGTACGATGATGGCGGCGATTTTCGGCACCATTTTGGTGGCTTCTTTTGCTGAAATTCTCCTGTCACGAGTGCTAGAACATGCGCGCCGAATCATTACGCCATTGGTGTCGGGTATTGTGGTAACGTTGATTGGCCTGACGCTGATTCAAGTCGGTTTGGTCTCCATGGGCGGCGGTTATGCAGCACTAGGTGACGGTACGTTTGGCAGCTTAGATAAGCTCGCTCTGGCAGGCACCGTTCTTGGTTTGATAGTGATTTTAAACCGCTCTAAGAATCCTTACATACGCGTTGCATCCATCGTCATTGCGATGTTAGTCGGTTATGTCATGGCCTATTTGATGGGCATGGTGGATACTTCACAATTAGGACAAACCGATCTAGTTGCTTTGCCAGTACCGATGCAATACGGCCTGTCATTTGACTGGTCACTGTTTATTCCATTGGTACTGATTTTCTTTATCACCGCATTGGAAGCGATTGGCGATATTACCGCGACTTCAGAAGTGTCGGGCGAGCCAGTAAAAGGGCCGATATACATGAAGCGAATCAAAGGTGGCGTATTGGCAGATGGTCTGAACTCCGCGATTGCGGCGCTGTTAAACAGCTTCCCAAATTCGACCTTCAGCCAGAACAACGGCATCATCATGCTAACCGGCGTCGCAAGCCGCTACGTAGGGTGTTTTATTTCGGCGATGCTGGTTGTACTCGGCTTGTTCCCAGGTGTGGCAAGCTTCGTCCAGCTTATCCCTGAGCCAGTGCTCGGCGGTGCAACCATCGTGATGTTCGGTACAATTGCCGCTGCAGGTGTGCGTATCATTTCTCGTGTCGATCTCGACCGCCGCGCTATTTTAATCATGGCGCTCTCATTCTCAATGGGACTAGGTATTGCGCAAAAGCCCGAGATTCTGCAGTTTATGCCAGAATTCATTAAGAGCATTTTTTCGACTGGTGTGGCTGCTGGTGGTATCACAGCGATCGTGTTGAACCTGCTTCTGCCTGAAAAATTGGAAGAGGAAGAGATCAACGCTCAAGAAGCGAAAGAGTCTTAATACATCAACTCAACTGGGAAAGAGACGCCTTTAAGGAGCAACGTAAAGGCGTCTTACTAAGGATGGATTAACGGGAGAAGTTTTTCACCATGTCTGAAATGACTTCTTTCATCAACTGGTCTTGCTTGAAACGCTTTTTATCTTCAAGATTTACATTTCTAGAAAAACCTTGGCTTGAACCTTGAACAAGGCCATCGTCGTTGGATTGTTCTTTTTTCGCCATGTAAGGAAGACAACGATAGTAATCAGATTCGTCAGAACAACGCACCAACGAGTAGTGCTCAATCACGCCATCTTTAGCAATGGCTTCTTGATGGTTCCAATCGTAGAACCAAATGTTTCGCGCATTTGCCACCAAGGTCACATTCGCATTGATGGTTGCACTTAATGCGTCCGATGATGGGAGAATCGCTTTCTCTTCTAGGTCCGCAATGTAGTTTAACTGATTTGCAGTGCCTTCTTTTACTGAAGCTGGCGCACCCAGTACCCCTTTGGCATCAGATTTGTAGTAACGTCGATCCCAACGAGCGTCTTGTCCTTTGGCAGACGTAGTACGCTCCAATGAGTTAATTTGGAACAAGGCATCGGCATCAAGTGATTTTGCTGCTTCTAAGTGCGTTTTAGACGCCGCCATTTGGTTTTCAAGGATTTTCCAACTGATGACAGAGTATCCTGCTTTCGCCAGTTCGCGCTCAATTTGCGCCATCTCAACACCACATTCGGTTTTCATTACCGTGCTGCCAGACGTAGCTCGACCAGTGCTTTGCGTCTCCGTTTCACTGATACAACGGTCTGGTGCTTTGACCGCGATGACTTGGATGCTATCAAAGGCGGTATCAAAACCACGCGCACGTGTCACACTTGCGGGCGCTTCACCGGCATCGTTCACTCGAAACTGAGATTTAACCTGGTAAAAATCCGTGGTACTACAACCCGCCAAAAACAATAATGCGGCAGGAGCGAGTAAAGTTGTTTTTTTCATTCATCAATCCTTAATGGGCTAAATTGGTTATTTTCCACTGTAAACTAGGCGGCATTTCAACACTGACCTGCTTACCGACGACTTTACCTTTCCTATCGTAGGCGTAAAAATCCGCGCAATTGACCGACATTGGTTTTTCTACGACTTGCCCAATTCGAATGTTTTCAAATACAACATTTTCATCCGCTGAGTCGCACCTTTTATAGGTCACTTTGCTGATTTTATCGCTAGTCAAGTTATGGATCTTTAGCGTCGCTTCTTTCATCACGATGGGTTTTGGCTCAGCACATCCTGTGAGTAAGCTCAATCCCAACAATGACAATACAATTTTGGGTATATTCATATTAGTTATCATTTCGAGAGCCATATCTTGCGGATTATACATAGTTAGTTTTAACAAAAATATAAATTACACCGTATTGTCAAAATAAATCGTGATAAAGTGCGTTTTTTGACCCATTTTGTCAGAGAAAAGTAAAACAAATTGTTTCGGTGTCCTGTAAGTTCGCAACATGAGACGTAATTTTCACACTGGTTACAGCAAGGTGCTCTGCCTTCAAAAGTCCGTTGCAAAGACAATAAAAAAGCCCCCAGTCGTCGTGTTACAACTGGGGGCCTTGAACCTCGGCTGATGATCCATCAGTCGGTTAAAAAAACATCATTTCGTCGGAAAGCTGATCTGTGCCATCAATCCGCCCTCGCTACGATTACGCATCACCACCGCACCGGAATGTTGGCTGACAATACGTTTGACAATTGCCAGTCCGAGTCCCGTCCTTCGCTGCCGCGCGCGGTATCGCCCCGGGTAAAAGGTTCAAATAATTTAGCGATTTGGCTTTGCTCAATACCAGGACCATTGTCTTCAACGCATATCCACACCAGTTGTTTATCGGCTGTCACGCCAGTGCTCACTTTTACCCAGCTATCGCCGTAACGTAACGCATTCACCACAAGATTACTGACCGCACGTTTTATCGCAATTGGGCTGCCTTTGGCTTGCGGTAGATTTGTCGTCAAGTCGGTTTCGATTTCCGCTTCATAGCCACTTTGGGAGTTAGCAACGTCACCCGCAATCGCACTGATATCAACCAGTTCAAACGATTCCTTATTGACGGGTTTCAGGTAGTCCATAAACTGGCTGATGATTTCATTACACTCTTCGGTATCGCTGATGATACCTTCCGCTAAATAGCTGTCTTCCGGTGACATCATTTCCGTGGCTAAACGAATGCGCGTTAATGGTGTGCGTAAGTCATGGCTGATTCCCGCCATCAATAACGCACGGTCTTCTTCTAATTGCTGGATCCCCTTCGACATTTGATTGAACGCTCGTGTCACTGAGCGAATCTCGGTGGCGCCTTTTTCAGGCAATGGTGGAGGAATGTCTCCCTGCCCAACCTCTTTCGCCGCTTTCTCTAATGCGACAAGCGGCCGATTTTGCAAACGAATGAACAACCATCCGCCGATAATGATCAGCAATGCCATGATCAGGCTGTTGCGGAACAGCGGGGCAAAGTCTTCTTCTTGCAGTTCTGACAAGGGAATACGAATCAGAGAATTGGGTAATTTCTCAATCTGCATCCATAATACGTAGCTCTCATCTCCCAAAAACAGGCGTACCTCTGTCGGTGAGCCTAGCTCTTGGGTCATTTCTTCCGACATCAAATCGATCGACATCGCGTGGGCATACTCGGAGGCTTTTTCGCTATCGATACCGTGGACGGTCACTCCTAATCTTTCGAGTAATTGGCGTCTTAATGGTGCGTCCGATCTCAGTGCCCCCTCGGTATCGAGAACTAAGTTTAGCTCGTGAGCGAGAATCTTATTGAACTGCTGCAAGCTCGGCATCAAGGCATAGTTAAATACGGCGTAATAAGAGAAAACTTGGCTAGCGAGAAGCAAAGAGATAAACAAAAGAATAGACTGAGTAAGTGAACTTCGGATTCGCATGGAAAGTTCCTGAAGGGGTTGAGACCGTTTCTGAGAGCGTTAACAGGTCATTGAGAGTGTTAACACAGGCCCAGCGAGCACTGACCGTCCTCATTCCAGATGAGAATGAAGACGGAATTACTGGCGTTAAAGAGCGATGAGTTACGCTTCTTTACCATCCGGAACGAAGACGTAGCCTAAGCCCCATACTGTCTGAATGTAACGCGGTTTGCTTGGGTCGTCTTCAAGCATGCGGCGAAGGCGCGAGATCTGTACATCGATAGAGCGTTCCATCGCAGAATATTCACGACCACGAGCCATGTTCATCAACTTGTCACGTGACATCGGTTCACGCGCATTCGTCACTAACGCTTTAAGTACCGCAAACTCACCAGAGGTTAACGGCATGGCCTCATCACCATGGAACATTTCTCGTGTCCCTAGGTTTAGACGAAACTCGCCAAACTCTACGATTTTTTCTTCGCTGCTTGGCGCACCTGGTAACTCGACGCTTTGGCGGCGCAATACGGCTTTGATACGTGCAAGTAACTCGCGAGGGTTAAATGGTTTTGGCAGATAGTCATCCGCCCCTACCTCTAAACCCACAATACGATCGACTTCGTCACCTTTGGCTGTCAACATGAGAATTGGCAGCATGTTGTTGGCGTTTCTTAAACGGCGACAAATGGATAAACCATCTTCACCCGGCAACATCAAATCCAACACCATCAGATGGAAGTTTTCTCGCGTGAGTAAGCGATCCATCTGTTCACTATTGGCAACACTGCGCACCTGAAAACCTTGCTCAGATAGGTAACGCTCTAACAGCGCACGCAAACGAGCATCGTCATCAACCACTAAAATTTTATGATTTTCTTGCATTGAAACATCCTTTCAACCGCGTTTATTGCCAAAAATGTATCACTGTTTTTTCGACCGTGCTTGTGCAAATTGTTACTCTTTTTATCTTAGCCACGCTTTTAAAAGGTTTTAGCCATTTTTCTGGTACTCAATCGCATTGATGAACCACTCTTTCTCACCTTCTGGTGTTCTGACGGTAAATTCATCATCGACTTGCTTTTTCAGCATGGCCCTCGCCATTGGCGAGTCGATCGAGATATAGTCTTTTGCATCACCATAGATCTCTTCCGGTCCAACAATACGGAACTTTTTGACATCCCCGGCCTCATTCTCGATTTCAACCCAAGCACCAAAAAAGACTTTACCTTCTTGTTGTGGGGAGTAATCGACCACGGTGACTTCCGGTAAAAACTTGCGAAGAAAGCGCACACGGCGATCAATCTGACGCAGTAATCGTTTGTTGAAGGTGTAGTCCGCGTTCTCAGAGCGGTCACCCAGACTGGCAGCCCAAGTGACGATTTTGGTGATCTCTGGGCGCTGCTCGTGCCACAGATAATCATGCTCTTGTTTGAGTTTGTTATAACCTTCACGCGTAATGAGCTTGGTTTTCAACTTAATTCCTTATTTTTCATACTCTGGTTTTTCCGTCACGATGTAGTTCTGGTCACTGGATACCAGTGCACCGTGTTTTAAGAAATTTTTACCTAAGATCATGCTGTAATGAAAACGCGCACGGTCTTGTAGGTTCACCCGGATTTTCTTCTCTAGCTGACCTAACTTAACGTGCATTTCAACCACAGGACGAACGTTAACCTTTTCCCCTTTCTTCGCCTTAATGCGCATCACGTCGACGACTTCACGGGTAAACGTTTTTTCCATGCCCAAGTCGTTCTGATAAGTGAACGTCACCATGTCTTTACCGTCTTTTTGAAATGACTTGATGTCTTTCGCATTAATCGAGCTGATATCTGCGCCGGTGTCGAGCTTAACCGGAAAGAACATCCCCTCAACTTCTGCGACTTCAATGTGACCCGCTCGGAATAAGGGACGCGCATCAAGCAAGTGATCGGCGCGAGTGTTGAGCAGCACTCCCCCTTGCGTGATGTCATGACCGAATACAAAAAATGGCTGCTTCTCATCTTTATCCAGTACATCGATGGCAAATTCCATTGAGGTTTCTTTGCGACCAAATAAAAAGTTCCCTTCTACAACTGGACGTACCATGTCACCAACTTTGAGTTTCTTCACCACTGGTTTGGTTACTTTCTCTTCTTTGCCCTTTTTATTGGTCAAATAAAAGGTCACCACTTCGTCTTTGCCTTTACCACTGAGCTCGAAGCTGTGAACCCTTAGTAATGGCGTTTTAACGGTAAAGGTTGGATAGGCAGGAACGGTGTAACCGTCAATACTGACTTCTTCTTCAGGAGAAATCACCAACGGTTTCGATTTCAATGCATGGCTAAAGGTTTTTTCTACTCCACCCAGCATATTTTCTCTGTCAGTATCGATAACAAAGTGCTGGCTGGCCACGTCTCGGCCAAGACGAATTTGCGAGCTGAACTTGCTACGGTCGCGCAAGTAAACCAGCCAATATTGGGTTTGGTTGTCACTCACTTTGACCGGTAAGTACACCAGCGGTCGTTCACTTTTGGTCGTTTTTAACATCCGGACCAAAGGTAAGGTCATCGGATGGCGCTTACCATTTTCACCTTCTAACGTGAACGAGACTTGTTTGTTCTTTTCATCAACGCGAATATCTAACGCATGCACGTTGGTGTAACGACTGGTGGTAGATATACTGACTTTATAAGGTATGCCTTCCACTTCAACGATTTCTTTTTTACCCATCATGGTGGCATTCGGTTGCTCTTGCAGATAATCGTAGCCAGCGAACACCCAAGCATTATCTTTTAAAAACGTTTTACCAATTAGTATCGGTGCAGAAAATTGGGTACGCTTGGTCAGGTTAACCTCGGTATTTACGGTTTTGCCCGCAATCGTCAGCGGCAAATCAATCGTTGGACGCAGAATCGGCGTTTTGCTGGTTCGGTTACGAATGACACTGAGTCTTTCTAGTTCGTCGTCAACTTTAACCGCCTCTCCTGTCAATGGATGGGGAATGGTGAACGTAACGTGCACTTGGTAAGCATCAAAATCTTCCGGATCAATACTCGACGAATGAAACTTTTCTGCGTCCCACGAACCGTCGGTTCCGATCAAGTCGCCAAAGATAGCCCACATCAACTCATTGTCTTTTAATGTTTTGAATTCAGGATTATTACTGTAAAGATGAATGTTTTCTGCATGCATTGAGGTGGTATCCGCACCCGTATCGATTTTACCGATGAATGGCACATCCTTTAATTTTGGGATATCACTGTAGTAAACACTTTCAACCCGACCTAAGATCACTTTTCCATCGAGCTCATAAATTGGATCTTGCGTGGTCGCCGAAAGCGCTTGAGCCAGCTCAACGGGGAAGCAAGTAAGGCACTCGTAAGTACCAGAGCCAAAGACATTTTTTTCATCATCATTATTATCCGTATGATCTGAGTGATACTCATTAGTTGATAAATGAAGTTATAAGTTCTCAATTTACCTAAAGTTTTGACACAAACATGACTGATGTCCACCAGCGCTGAGTAAATTCGTTTAAAACATTGCAAATTCGATGAATGACCCCAATGTTTACTCGTATTAACAGCCAATGAATCAAAAGAGAACCCACGGATGAGCCAAGCTATCTGTCGTATGATTGCTCAAGAACTCAATGTTCGCCCAGAGCAAGTTAATGCTGCCGTCACCCTAATTGATGATGGTAACACAGTCCCTTTTATCGCACGTTACCGTAAAGAAGTGACCGGCGGACTGGATGATACTCAATTACGAACTCTGGACAGCCGTCTGTCTTACCTTAGAGAGCTGGACGATCGTCGTCAAACCATACTCAAGTCCATCCAAGAGCAAGGTAAGTTAACCCCCGAGCTAGAGCAAGAAATCACTCAGGCAGACAGTAAAACTCGCCTTGAAGACCTTTACCTCCCTTACAAGCCCAAGCGTCGAACCAAGGGTCAAATCGCCATTGAAGCTGGCTTAGAGCCTTTGGCCGATACCCTTTGGCACCAACCACAAACCGAACCAGAAAGTGAAGCCAGTAAGTACATTGATGCTGAAAAAGGCATCGCTGATACCAAAGCCGCTTTGGATGGCGCTCGTGCCATCATCATGGAACGCATTGCAGAAGATGCAAATTTACTGGAAAAGATTCGTAACCACTTAAACCGACATGCAGAGCTTGTTTCACGTGTGGTTGAAGGCAAAGAGCAGCAAGGCGAGAAGTTTAAAGATTACTTTAGCCACAATGAACCATTGAACAAAGTACCGTCACACCGTGCTCTGGCTATGCTGCGTGGTCGTAATGAAGGCTTCCTGACGCTCGCCATGAATGCCGATCCGGAGCAAGAAGAAGGCGTGCGCCAGTCGTACTGTGAAACCATCATTGCCGATCACTATGGCGTAACCTTAAGCAGTGCACCTGCGGATGCATGGCGCAAACAAGTGATCAGCTGGGCATGGCGCATCAAAGTGTCGATGCACATGGAAACCGAACTGATGGGTGCGATGAAAGAACGCGCGGAAATCGAAGCGATTGAAGTCTTTGCAACTAACTTAAAAGACCTCTTGATGGCCGCACCTGCTGGCCCACGCGCCACGCTTGGTCTGGATCCGGGTCTGCGTACCGGCTCTAAAATCGCGGTGGTCGATTCTACTGGCAAAGTGTTGACGACCGAGACTATCTATCCTCATCCACCGCAAAATCAATACGATAAATCCGCGCAAATCGTTGACCAGTTAGTCCGTAAGTACAACATCGATCTGATTGCCATCGGTAATGGCACGGCATCACGCGAAACCGACAGCTTCGTGGCCGATGTCATTAAACGTGGCAATCTGAAAGTACAAAAGATCATGGTCAGCGAAGCCGGAGCCTCGGTTTACTCAGCGTCGGAACTGGCAGCGAATGAATTCCCGAATATGGATGTGTCACTGCGTGGCGCAGTCTCTATTGCTCGACGTCTGCAAGATCCACTGGCAGAGTTGGTGAAAATCGATCCAAAATCTATTGGTGTAGGTCAATATCAGCACGATGTGAGCCAATCGATGCTGGCTAAACGTTTGGATGCCGTGGTAGAGGACTGTGTAAACGCGGTCGGTGTTGACGTTAACACAGCATCTGCGGCGCTGTTAACTCGCGTGGCGGGCCTGTCCACCACCATCGCACAAAATATCGTTGGCTTCCGTGATGAAAATGGCCGCTTTGATGCACGTACTACGCTCAAAAAAGTGCCGCGTTTAGGGCCAAAAGCGTTTGAGCAATGTGCTGGATTCTTGCGCATTATGGATGGTAAAAACCCGCTTGATGCCTCTTCAGTTCACCCGGAGGCGTACCCTGTCGTAAAAGCCATCGCAGAGAAAAACAGCAAGAACATCAAAGCACTGATCGGTGACTCGACATTCTTAAAAGGCTTGCACGCCGTGGACTACACCGATGACAACTTTGGTGTCCCGACCGTAACAGACATCATCAAAGAGCTCGACAAACCTGGGCGAGACCCGCGTCCTGAGTTTAAAACCGCGACTTTCGCCGAAGGGGTCAACGCGGTATCCGACTTAGAGCCGGGTATGATCTTAGAAGGCGTGGTATCGAACGTCGCCAACTTTGGTGCCTTCGTCGACATCGGTGTGCATCAAGATGGCTTAGTACATATCTCTGCCCTCACTGATCGTTTTGTATCTGACCCGCGCGAAGTCGTCAAAGCCGGAGATATCGTTAAAGTGAAAGTGATGGAAGTGGATGTGCAACGCAAGCGGATCGCTCTTTCTATGCGTCTCAACGACGAGCCGGGACAAGATAACCGTGGCCAACGTGCATCCGCACCACGCCGCAACGATTCGCAACGTCGTCAGCCACGCCGTGATGAGCCGTCATCGAATAATGCAATGGGTGGTGCGTTTGCAGCCGCCTTTGCAAAAGCCAAAAAATAGCCGTCTCAACTAAATTGACTTAGACAAGAAAACGCTCCAACCAGGGCTTCTGGTTGGAGCGTTTTGGTTTTGGTTTGAGTTGTCATACCTATCACAATACCGCTATGACTTCTGACGGAGTATGAGGCACCACTGAGTGACCATAATGAAACCTGATCACTTTTCGGCGCTTTTCCATTAACCCTTGATTGATCGCAGCATCCAAAATGCGCTTGGGTAAGCGAAAACGTATCGCATAGCCTCTACCTTGTGTGTCACTGTACGAAGAGAGCGCCAGTAAATTGAAGAGCCTATCTAACGTATCGTTTGCCTCTTCGTGATATTCCGTTTCGACGTCAACGTCTACTTCGTAATCCGGATGTTCTGCCGGATCCCAAGCGGATTGACGCCGCCGTTTGTCATCACCTTTTACTTTGCGCTCCGCATTGGTTTTCGCCAATGCCATCGTCGGTGTCACCGGTTCTCGGACTCGGTTGTCACGCGCCACTTGCTCTGTTTGCACATTAACGGATGGGGCGATCAGTGGCACACTTACATTGGTCGGTGACACAATCATTGCGAACCCTCCTCAGGTCGCCCAACTCGTCAAGGCGGTAGGTGAGTAAACCTACCACACTTTGTATCGGCCAATGTTTAAGCAACTTTACGCTTATTTCGGCATTTTATGTTGCTCGGTTTGCGGCTGTTCGTAAGCAAAGTCACGTACTTGCATACAGAATGCTTCATGCTCAGTTATGAAAGGGGCGTGGGAAGATTGGTTAAAAATAAACTGCTTGGTATGTGGTAGCTGCTGGTTTAAGTCATTGGCGACTTTGATTGGTACCAGCCCATCTAAGCGCCCATACAGTCGCAACATCGGCATGGAAAGCGCCGCTAGGGAATCACGCAAGTCCACCTCAGCGAGCATATTGAGTCCCACTAATAAGGAATCTGGGTTAGGCTGCGGGCGAGACAATACCGCCTGCTTCAACTGCTTCACGTCTTTTCGTGCCGACGGACTGCCCATCGCTTGCAACGCCATAAAGCGCTCAATCGTAAGCGCAAAGTCTTCCAGAAGCTGGTCAGTAAACGCACTGAGAACATTGGGTTGAATACCACGCCATGGTTTTTCTGCAGCAAACTTAGGTGAACTGGCCACCGTAATCAGTTTCGTCACGCGCTGCGGTGCATTGAGTGCAATGTGCGTAGCCACCAGCCCACCCAGTGACCATCCTAACCACACCGCTTGCGAAGGGGCATCTGATAGCACCATATCGGCAATGTCAGCTAAGCTTTGACCATGATGTTCGCCGCTGTGCCCATAACCGGGAAGGTCAACCACATGGACACGAAAGTCAGCCCGAAGAGACTCAACCGTTTGTTGCCAAACCGCACCATTCATCCCCCAACCATGCAAAAGCACCAAGTCTGGTCCACAACCAAACGACTGCCAGTGTAAATTCGTGCTCATGCTCTCAATGTCTCCTACTTATCCTATGCCTATAAACGTGCGCCAAGCGTTAGCCTATAGGTCATCCAACCTTGAATAAATCGTATGATATCTCATCAGTGGCAAAACATCATGCATCGTGTACTGGGCAGCCAGTGTGGCTTATGTCGGTTGCCGTTAACACACGAATCCACATCGAACCCTTTACGCTGGTGTCCATCATGCTTGGCGCACTTGGCTCCTGAATATCGCTGTATACAATGTGGTTTGGCTCTCCCCGATGATGAACAGACATCGCCAAACCCAACCATCTGTGGTGACTGCTTATCGGATCCTCCACCTTGGCAGTATTTGTTTACCCTCGGCAATTATGGTTACCCGCTAAGTCAAGAAGTACAACGTTTTAAAGATCATGGCGAGTCTTGGCACGTGAGCGCCATGACACAATTGCTTGCCGCGCGCATTCCGGGCCCCGCCCCTCTCATTACTAGTGTTCCCCTACACTGGCGACGCTACTTACAACGAGGATTCAATCAAAGCGACGTCCTTGCCCGGCACTTGGCTAAGCATCTGAACGGTGAGTTTGATTTGAGCATTTTTCGACGTGTTAAACACTCTGCTTCACAACGAGGCAGGAAGAAATCGAGCCGAGAGCAGAGCTTGAAAGGTGTATTTGTGCTGAATAAAAGGCCAACGTCTTCGCATGTCGCGATCGTTGACGACGTCGTAACGACTGGGAGTACGATTCGACAATTATGTCATTTACTGCTTGAAGTTGGGGTCGAAAGAATTGATATTTACTGCATCTGCAGAACCGCCGCTCCTGATTCACTCTAGAACGCAGTGCCATGTCTTATCATCAAAAAGACTAGATCCATACGTCAACAAGAGTAGAATAGCAGCAGTAACCTACAAAATTACTCGGGTATTCGTCGTGTCAAATATTACTATTACAGAAACTGCTCAAACGCATTTCGCAAACCTTCTAGGTCAACAACCTGAAGGCACTAACATTCGTATTTTCGTTGTGAACCCTGGTACACAAAACGCTGAGTGTGGTGTGTCTTACTGCCCACCAGAAGCGGTGGAGTCTACCGACACAGAAATCCCATACAGCGGTTTTACAGCTTACGTGGACGAACTCAGCTTGCCATTCCTAGAGGATGCAGAAATTGACTTCGTGACCGATAAAATGGGCTCGCAACTTACATTGAAGGCACCAAACGCAAAAATGCGTAAAGTGTCGGATGATGCTCCCTTGGTAGAACGTGTTGAGTACGTTATCCAAACTCAGGTCAACCCACAACTTGCGGGGCACGGTGGTCACGTCAACCTGGTTGAGATTACGGACGATGGCGTTGCGATTGTTGCCTTTGGTGGTGGTTGTAACGGTTGTTCTATGGTCGACGTCACACTCAAAGAAGGCATCGAAAAAGAACTGCTTAATCAATTCATTGGTGAGCTAACTGCAGTTCGTGATGCAACAGAGCATGATCGCGGTGATCACTCTTACTACTAAAGTAAGGGTAATGAGTTAAATTGGGAGGCGTATGTCTCCCATTTTTATATCTGTTTTATGTCTGGCGCGATAAATTCCAGCTAGAAACTCACTCAGACTTTTCATATATTAAGAATCTTACTCACTTAACCCATGAGTCAACGACACCAAGGAGTCAGCGCTATGCCTAAAAGGACCCCACCAGAGATTCTCTCCTGTCAGACGGTCGCTCGATCCAAACTGTTTGCAGTGGAGTCCCTTGATCTGCGCTTTTCTAATGGTGAGCATCGTACTTATGAGCGTATGAAGCCAAGTGGTCGAGATGCTGTGATGGTCGTCCCCATTACAGATCAAGGTGACTTACTCCTCGTGCGTGAATACGCGGCTGGGACGGAACGCTATGAACTTGGATTCCCTAAAGGGTTGATTGACCCCGGCGAGACACCACACCAAGCCGCCGATCGTGAATTAAAAGAAGAAATCGGTTTTGGCTGTCATCAGTTAACCCCGCTGAAACAAGTCATTCTGGCTCCTTCTTATTTTTCGAGCAAAATGACCTTATTTCTTGGCCAATCTTTGTATCCGGAAAAGCAAGAAGGGGACGAACCCGAACCATTAGAAATAGTACGCTGGCCGCTTGCACAAGCAGAAGAACTGTTAACGCATTTAGACTTCTGTGAAGCCCGCAGTATCACTGCACTCATGCTAGCGTTGAAACACTTACCTCAGACCACTCACAATCAATAACAACCAAAAACGATGACATCGATGTGAGTAAGGACAATCACTTATGCCAATGACAAAAGATCTATCCCACCTACTGCCTCAAGTGATAGAAATCGCTCGCAGTGCAGGTCAACTTATTCTCGATATTTACCAGAAAAAGGAATATCAGGCCTTTATCAAAAGTGATGAGACTCCTGTCACCAGCGCTGATATTGCCGCCCACAAACTGATTACTGAGCGATTACGCGAGTTGACCCCCGACATCCCAGTGCTATCAGAGGAAGACGCAGACATCAGTTTAGAAAAACGAGCTCAATGGCAGCGCTACTGGCTGGTTGATCCACTCGATGGCACACAAGAATTTATTGCTCGTAGTGGCGACTTTGCCACGATTATTGCACTGGTTGACAACAACAAACCCACCATGGGCGTCGTATATGGCCCAGTTTCTGGTGTGACGTATTACGCCTACAGCGGTAAAGGTGCCTGGAAAATCCCAGATATGTCTGAAAGTGTGAAAATTCATACCCACAGCCATGAACACCCTGGGCAAAACATTGCGATTGCCATCAGTCGTCGCCAAGATATCAACCGAATCACTAACCACATGAGTAGCGCCTGGAACTACGACCTTATCCCACTCGGCTCAGCCGCACTAAAGGCGTGTTTGGTTGCCGAGGGAGCGGTAGACTGTTACTTACGCTTGGGGCCGACTGGCGAATGGGATACGGCAGCGACACAATGTATTGTGGAGGAAGCGGGGGGACGAATTCTCAGTACGCTATTAGAACCTTTGTCGTATAACGAACGTGAGACGTTAGAAAATCCAAACTTTATCGTGTTGGGCGATGAAAGCCTGCCTTGGGATACCATCCTACAATACAAAGAGAAAGGTTAAGTAACTCAGACATGTTGTTTGATCACGCACAGCATGATGAGCAAGGCAGATGCATGAGTAAGAAAGAGAGAGAAAAAGAGCTGCCGATGTGCAGCTCTTTTTATGGTGATGAGGAGGATCCGTTACTGGTAAGTGATCGCGCTAAAAACGCCCCTTGTAATCAAACTCATACTGCCCTTTTACATTTGGGTTACCCAACCAGTTCAGTTGGTCACGCATATTGGCTGGGAATTCCGCCTCTGGCTTAAACCATGCTTTTGCAGAATAACGTTGATTTGGCATTAACTCCGCGGAAAACGCTGCAGAAACCTGTTTACTTTTTTGCTCCCCAGACGTGGTCAGTACACTGTCTTTACAATTCAAGTCCGCAATGACTGGGCCTAGATCGAGCTCCCCCATCGGGCTCTGTAATCGACTGGCATTCCAAACCAAGGTGCCTTCGCCGGTACCACACCAAGGAGCGACATAAGTAGCATGACGAATATTTAATTCTAGCTGACCTTCCGCATCTATTGGGACCGGAAGCTGTACCTGTTCAAAGACTTTAGCAGCGGGTATTGATGCCACTAAGTTTTTAGCATACGGGCCATCACTCAGACTATAACCAACCAGTCCACGACCTCGCACATCCATGGCACTGCCGCGACCAAAGCGCACCGCAAACTCAGCTTTACCTGTAAACAATGAGGACCATTGAAAGTCCCAGTTTAATTCACCTAAGTTTTGACGCTGCCAGCGTACATTGGTGGCATCACCTTGCCAAATAGAGCCGTGGGCGCCTTGGATATCGAGTCCTCTTACCGTTGGCAGTTGCTGAAGTGCCCAAGATACAGGCAATCCCATGACAAGACTCAACGAAAAGAAAACAACAAAAATACCTGTATAAAGTACCGCTCGCTTCACCTTAACCTCGCTTAAACTGAAGGCGTTGACGTCAACCATCCCCGCTTGCTCTGTTCGATCGATATCTAAAAATTCCACTTCAATCCCTTGTTGCTCTTTCAGGTAGCGGAGCCAATCCACCAACTGATTGAACGCCACTGGTTTTATCCATACTTGTACGCTTTCGTTGCGCGGTTGAACGCGAATTAACTCAACCTTAAACCGGCGAGCAGACGAAGAAATAAGCTGGTTTAGTGGCTGATTCGAATAAGTCACTCCACCACTTTTTCTCAGCGCGGTAATGTCATTGGCTTTGTCTTGAACCCATACCAGTAGTTGTTTTTCGCTCTTAATTCGTGACTGTGCCAATTCAGCGCGCTGAGTCACAGGCTGAATAAGCCCCCAATACAGTATGCCGATCACGACAATGACACCGCACCCCAACATCAAACGCTGCTCACGCTGTGAGATACTGCTCCACCAAGTTTGTACTTGAGCAATTAAATCTTTCATACCGACCTCAACCTCACAAACGCTTCAAAACAAAACTGCCTGTCACAACCTCGCCGCTGCGGTTCAGTTGTCCCTGCTCAACGGTAAACTTTTCGGCTAATTTGACTCGAGCTTGTTCAAAAGGTTGGAAATCAGAGCTACTTACGTTAATGCGCACTTCTCCGCGCTGACTATCGTATTTGAAACTCATGACCTGCAAATCTTTTACTTGGCCAAGCGTTGACGGTAGGGCCGCCAACCATTCCAACATTGCTTCATTACTCGTACCGCCTGACAAGCGACGCGCTTCGTCTTCCATTTGACGTTTGAGGTAGCTCACCGTCGGAATACGACGTTTATCAGGGAACACCTGACGGAAAATGCGTTCACTTTCCTCACGGTACGCCTGTGCTTGGGCTTCATATTTGTGCACCACAAACAACTGTTGGGCGACCAAAACCACCAGTAACACTCCTGCCGCTATTGCTGTTTTTTGCCAAATTTTTATGTACTTGCCCCAAGAAGACTTAGGTTTAAACGCTCCGGTCAACAGGTTAACTTTGCTTGCCAACGCTCCCTTAGCCAGCAGTGCCATGGTCATTTCTTCTGGTTGTTGTACCCAAACCTCCGTCAACTCAGAGTCAGGTACGGAGCTGTAGCAGTCCAACTTCCAACCGGGATGATTTTGCAGATAAGACGAGAGATACAAATCCAACCAGGATATGTCCACCACCGCCCCTTCGGTTTGCGAGTGACGGATGAGCCATTGTGCTCCCATCGCTGCCGCACTGCTGTTGTCACCAACAGGTAATGCCAGTACGTCAGGTAAGAGGCGATTTATGGTCATGCCTTGGCTAGAAAAACGCTGTAATACGGTCTGAATCCAAGCTCGCTCAACCGCACACACTTGCGCGGTCCCGGACTGCTTTTTTAATACCGTAAAGTGCAAGCCATCGACATCCTGCGCCACTTCGTCTTCAACCAAATAAGGCAACATCGTATCAAATTGGCGCTCAGCACCCGGTGGAATGTCCACCTGAGTGAGCACCACGTCATTACTCGCCAACAGGGCAAACACTTGACGCTGGTGGGCATACGAAACCAACTCATCCAAATGTTCCCAACCGGCGAGTTCGCCACTGGCAATCACTTCCTGCTGTTCTGTCGACCATACCAACCAAGGAATGGTGCTTTGTTGTTCGCTACTCAGCCGAACGGTTAGAAACTCGCTCACTGATCCCTCCAAAACGACGGCGCACGACCGTGACCGTCTCTCTATTTGTACTTTGCAAAAGGCTACGGATACGCACGCGTGATTCATCCACTAACACTTGTGCATCCAATTCAAAGAAGGAGCTATCGACGCTTAAATAGCCTTTGGCTTCATCTTTTACGTCATTGCTCAAACCTGCCAGCTCCGACTCTGCTAAAAAGTCATCAATGCTGTTCCAGCCATCAAATGGCCGCTTCTCAATCAACTGCGCTGCGACATCAACACTTAAACCTGGTGAAAACATCGCAACTAAAATTGGCGCCTGCTCTATCGCTATAGTATTCACATTCAAACGCCAATCATCGCTTGGAATCGCACACACTAACGGCGCAAGTTTTTGGTATATGTCACCACTGACTTGGTAAACCGAACGCAACTCCGTGGCATCGGCCATCCAGCCATTCGGTGGTAAATACGATGGATTCATTGCTTCATACGTACTATCTTCTACGCCTGTAGTGGACCGTACAATGGAATCGCTATCAATGTATTCCCACACAGAGTCGGCGATGACTTCCGCCTGATAAGGGTCAACCTCAGACTCTTCCAGTAATCGCTGTAATACTTGCACCAAGTACGGCCGAGTTGTTTGTTGCCCTGTGGGCTGAACGCGACTGAGAACGTTGAGGTTATAGCACGCCTGTTTATCGACAATATTGCCTGATGCTTGACCATAATCGAGAGGGTACACTTGTTCTTTAAGCGCCCAAACCTGACTCAAGTTGATCGTATCGCTATCACTATAACTTTGCTCGATACCCGCTTTAGCTAACGCTTCTACCCCAACACTGTACCAATAAGCTTGTTGGAAATGGATTTGATTGGCACCGCGCTGAAACTGTAAAAACAGGCGCTCTGACATACTCGCAGCAACCGTTGCCATGATCGCTAGCAACATAAGAACGATGATCAGAGCGACACCCCGTTGACGCTTCACCATTATTGCTGCTCCTGCGTATTAACCGCGCCGATTTTGCCACCGGAGGTAAGATAAGTGCGAGTAATGTCACCGTAATCTTGCAAGCGGATCACCACAGACAGGGCTTTAGGGAGTTCCGTAGTGCTTTCCCACTCATTTGTCCATTCAGAGCCATTATAAAAACGTACGTTGAAAGACGTCACTTGCGCTAACAACGGGGTAATCATCCCTTCCTGACCAACGGGTGTGTCGGGATAGCGCCACCAAACTCGCTGTAATGTTTCGTCTTTTATACGGTAGCCAACCTTGGTCACTTCACCGCGAGGGAATTGTTGCTGCGGATTGTGCCAACCTAAGCGCGCAAACATTATGCCCTTCGCATCGGAGTCCAATAAATAGTCCGACCAGAAAATCAGTTTACTCGCTGGCCCTTCGCCATTGGTTCTAGTCCGGCGCAACGCGATTTGACGAAAGTCATTATCCATCATGACGATCGCGCGCTGAATTTCATTCAAGCGCTGCGTTTTTTCCTGTGACAAAGCATTACTGCGCTGCACTTGCGCGACCACTTGATACGCAGCGACGCTCAAGCTCGCAAAGATAGCAATCGCCACTAACACTTCTATCAGTGTAAAACCTTTTTCCGGTCTGCGCTTTGTCACGCTTAATCTGTTATTGCGCCACATAACTTCGCACCGTTACGATTGGGCTCGCGTCTTTTTCGACGGATACGCTTACATCAAATGCTTTCAGCAATGGTTGCGTGGTGGCGACAGGAGTCAACTTCCAATACCAGGTACGTCCAGCCAGTTCTTCAGTTCCGTTTTTGGCTTTCAATTCCTCAGTACTCAACATCACACTCGCCATTTGATTATCCACAACCATGGCTGCAAACATTTTTTCTTCTAAGTAACTGACGGTATTAATATGCTGACTCACAGAACGAATCACACTGATGGCGGCCGTAGCAAAAATGGCTAGAGCCACCAGCACTTCTAATAGTGTCATCCCTCTCACACGGCGATGCTTAAAGGCTGATTGAGCCTGCTTAGTATTGCGCATTCTCATCCTCTTCGACTTCTTCACCCGGTGCGAGTAGCAATATTTGCCCGCTTTCTTTACCTATGACACGCCAGCCATCATTAAAAGCATCACCATTTTTGGGATAGAAAGACAGGGTAAATGGCGTCAATTCCGCACTAGAAAAAAGAAACACCTGTGGCGGTTTTACTGCCTCTTGGTTTTCTTCTTCGGCGAACATGTCCTCATCAAACAAAGAGCCAGGCTCAAACAAGCGATCGTCCTTGTCCCAAACGCCACCGCCAAGATCAAGCTGTAGTGCAATCTCATCCAACTCGGTCTTGCTTGGGATTTGCTTCAATGCCAAAGGCTGCCAACCTTCTTCGGTTAAACTCAATAGCACATAGGTGGATTTCGCATCATCCACACGCACACCAAAGTCTTTACCGCTCAAGACAGCTTCTTCATTAAGTAACTGTAGGCGTTGATAGAAACTCTGGGCGTACTGTTTAGAGAGATCGTTTTGATTGGCAGGCAAAGTGGTAATGACAGCGACTGCTGTGAGAGATATTAACACCAGCACCAATAGAACCTCTATCAATGTAAAACCGTTATGTTTTTGCATGTGTTTCATTAGTGCTGGCTTTTGTGTGACTTATTGGAAGTCTTGAATGTTCCAGTTACCAATATCCGCTGCTGGACCTTCTCCGCCTTCTTGACCATCTGCACCTAGTGTGAAGACATCAATCGTGCCATTATCGCCAGGGCTTAGGTATTGATATTCGTAACCCCAAGGGTCTGTTGGCAAACGACGAATATAGCCACCGTCACGGTAGTTGCGTGGTTCTGGATTAGACGGTTTAGTCACCAACGCTTCCAAACCTTGGTCCGTCGTTGGGTAGACACTGTTGTCTAATTTGTACATATCCAACGCGTTTTCTAATGCAACAATATCAGTCACAGCTTTTTGTTGGTCTGCTTTTTCTTTGTTACCAAGCAAGTTTGGCACAACAAAGCTGGCCAAAATCCCCAAAATAACGACTACGACCATCACTTCTAATAAGGTGAAGCCGCGTTGCTTACTGCGCTTAAAGTTCATTTTTTCTCTCCAAAAGTTAGCCTTAGGCATGTGTTAAGACATGCCCAAACTGAAATATTATCCACTCATCAAGTTGTTCATTTCTAGCATTGGCATCAAGGTTGCCATGACAATGAACAATACCAGACCTGCCATCAAAGCAATCAATACGGGTGTAAAAATACCAAGTGCAATGTTAACGGTCGACTCAAAATTCTGTTCTTGGTTGTCCGCGGCACGCGTCAGCATGCTTTCTAACTCGCCACTTTGCTCACCACTGGCAATCATATGCAGCATCATTGGTGGGAACAGACGGGTTTGGTCTAGTGCTTTACGTAAACTCGCCCCTTCACGAACGTTTTCCGCTGCGATAAGCACTTGTTGCTTAACAAACCGATTCGACATCACGTCCACCGCCACTCGCATCCCCTCCAAAATGGGAATCGCACTGGAGGTACAAATCGACAATGTTCGAGCAAAACGAGCGGTATTTAGACCTTTCGATATCTTACCTAACAAGGGCAAACTGAGTATCTTTCTGTCCCAAGCAAGCCGAAAGTCAGGTTTTTTCAGTGCGATTTTCAGGCTATAAAAGCACACCACCATCACCACAAAAATGATCAGTCCCCAATTTTGCACAAACTCACTGGCGGCCAGTAGGAATTGCGTCGATTGTGGTAGCTCTTGACCCATCTGAATAATCGGGTCGATGATTTTAGGTACGACGGTCGCCAATAAGAAAGAGACGATAACCACAGCAAATACGACTAAGACCACCGGGTAAATCATCGCTTGCAATAACTTAGAACGCATCTTTTGTCGATTCTCGACGTAATCTGCTAATCGCGCCAAAACCGCATCTAAATGACCGGATTTCTCACCCGCTGACACCATGGAGCGATACAGCTCGTCGAAAACATGTGGGTAGTCACCCAGACTATCGGCCAGTGGATACCCTTCCGTGACCTTTGCACGTACAGCAGCCATCATAGAACGAATACGCGGTTTATCCGCTTGCTCAGACACAGCACGCAAACACTCTTCCAGTGGCATGCCTGACTGAACCAAAGTGGAGATTTGGCGAGTGATTAACGCCAACTCGGACGTTTTTATCCCACGCTTAAACCCTTGTGATCCAGAAGAAGAGTTGGAAGACTTTGCTTTGGTTTCAATCACTTCAACCGGGATCATTCCCTGCTCTTTGAGACGCTGACGAACTTGGCGGGCATTATCGCCTTCGATGGTGCCTTTTTTCTGTTTGCCTTTAGCATCCAGCGCTTTGTACTCGAATGCTGCCATTACGCTTCCTTCGTCACTCGCATCACTTCTTCAAGTGACGTAATACCACGACGTACTTTGCTTAGGCCATCACTGCGAATATTTGGTGTATGTGCACGCACAGCTCGATCGATTTCTTGTTCGCCCGCTTCTCTGTGGATCAGCTCTTGGACTTTCTCATCGACCATCACCAACTCATGGATGCCGGTACGGCCACGATAGCCCTTCTGGTTGCAGTTTTCACAACCTTTTGCACGATGTAGAACTAAAGGTTCCTCTTCCGCAAGACCAAACAGCTTCTTCTGTTCACTGTCTGCTTCATACGGTTCTTTACAGTCAGAACAAAGCGTTCGCACCAATCGTTGTGCAAGCACACCAAGCAAGGACGATGAAATTAAAAACGGTTCTATACCCATATCGCGCAGACGCGTTATCGCACCCACCGCAGTATTGGTGTGTAATGTGGACATCACGAGGTGACCGGTTAAGGAGGCTTGTACCGCAATTTGGGCAGTTTCCAAGTCACGAATCTCACCGACCATCACCACGTCCGGGTCTTGACGTAAAATCGCACGCAAACCACGCGCAAAGGTCATATCCACTTTGGTGTTCACCTGAGTTTGACCGATGCCGTCAATATCAAATTCGATTGGGTCTTCTACCGTAAGGATATTGCGCTCGTTACTGTTGATCTCTTGTAAGCCAGCATACAAGGTCGTCGATTTACCAGAACCAGTCGGACCGGTAACGAGAATAATGCCATGCGGTCGTTGAATAAGATGACGGAAGTTGTCGTGAACCGACGGGGTCATACCGAGGCTATGCAAATCAAGACGCGTAGCGTTTTTGTCTAACAAACGCATCACCACACGTTCACCGTGGGAAGACGGCATGGTAGAAACACGCACATCTACCGCGCGGCCACCAATGCGCAACGAAATTCGACCATCTTGAGGGACACGTTTTTCCGCAATATCCAGCTTCGCCATGACTTTAACACGGGAGACCAAAAGCGGTGCCAATTTGCGGCTCGGAGTAAGCACTTCGCGAAGTACACCATCAACACGGAAACGAATCGAGAGTTTTTTCTCAAACGTTTCAATGTGAATATCCGAAGCGCCTTCTTTAATCGCTTCGCCCAACATCGCGTTAATCAATTTGATGATCGGCGCATCATCTTCAGACTCGAGCAAGTCTTCATCATGAGGTAACTCTTCGGCTAAAGAAAAGAAGTCATCACTATCCGCACCGATGTCTTCCATCAATTGACGCGCTTCAGAAGAATCACGTTGGTACGCCTCGGTCAATTTCTTATCGAACGCGTCCTGATCAATCGGCTGCGGTACGAAGCTCTGCTTAAGTACTCGACGCACTTCAACCAAAGCCGCAGGATTAAGCGGCTCGACATAATACAGAATTGGAGGGCGCTCAGGATGCTCTGTCTCCAAAACCAGTTTAAAGCGATTGGCAAAACTGAATGGCAGACGACGCATACTTGGCGCAGTGTCTAACATATCCACCATTAGTTCGTTTCCATCTGATCAATGAATGCTTGGATTTCAGCAGGGTGCTTCATGTCATGACCAAACTCAGGCATCACTGGAATTTTGTCATCCGACATCAGCTTCAAGCCTTGGTCCGCTTTATACAGCTGCTCTGCACGAATAAAGTTGTACTTGCGCTGAGTGATACCATCGGCCGTCATACCATCACGAATGATGGTCGGTTTAATAAACACCATCAAGTTGCGTTTCTGTGTTTCAGTGCTGGTTGATTTGAATAAGTGTCCCAACACGGGGATATCACCTAATAGCGGTACTTTTGACTCACTCTCTAGCGCTCGTTCATCAACCAGGCCACCGAGCACCAACATTTGTCCATCTTGAACCATAACTGACGTATTAAGCTGACGCTTAGCAAAACGAACGTCAACCGCACCATTAGCACCCAATACATTGGAAACTTCTTGCTCGATATTGAGCTGAACGGAATCGCCTTCGTTGATTTGTGGCACCACTTTCAGTTTGATACCGACTTCTTTACGATCAACGGTTTGGAAAGGATTGTCGTTATTAGAACCCGCAGTGGAACCAGTAATCACCGGCACTTCTTCACCGACAATAAATGAGGCTTCGCCATTGTCCATCACGGTAATGCTTGGCGAAGACAGAATATTTGAGTTGGAATCGGTTGATACTGCACTCACTAGCGCTGTCCAATCGCCCATCATAATACTCATCGCCGCCCCGTTTACTCCGCCGAGAGCGGCAGCTAGCGTCGAATAATCCCCGTCTTCGGTATATTCGCGTGTCTGCCAACTGCTGGAATCACTGTCCCAGTAACTTTCAGTCTTTGTTACATCTTTCGCTTCTTCCAAACCGACCATCACTTGGCCAATCGGCGCACCTGTGTTGCCATACTGAATCATTGCGCCACTTTCTAGCGAGCCCCATTGAACACCAAGGTTAATACCATCACCTTCAGACATCTCAACGATCAGAGCTTCAATGAGTACTTGAGCTCGGCGAATATCTAGCTGAGCAATGACATCTTGCAGCGCTAACATAATATCGGGTGGCGCAGTGAGCACCAATGCATTCGTTGCCGGGTGCGCGGCGATCACGACTTCACCACGTTGAGAGCTCGCATTTCCCTGCCCAGCTTGCTTTTCTGCTTGCAAGTTATCCGAGACGCCTTTTAACACATCGACCAGCTCTTCGGCTTTGGCGTTTTTTAAGTACACCACTCGGTTGTTGCCTTTGGTCGCCATTTCTACATCTAATTGACGAATCAAACGCTTAAGGCGAGCACGTACTTTTGGATCGCCTGAAATTAAAATTGCGTTGGTGCGTTCATCTGCGACGATCTTAGGCTCTAAAAATTCCGGAGTGCTCTTTTGGTTGTTGCTCTTATTCAACGCTTCCACAATGCGCACCATCTCAGCCGCGGAGGCATTGCGTAGCTCAACCAGTTCAATGTCTTTATCACCCGCTTGGTCGACACGTTTGATGATTTCCGCTAAGCGGTTCACAACGGCTGCACGCCCGGTGATCAAAATGATGTTCGCAGGGTCGTAGTGAACCACGTTACCCGCGCCCGCATTGTCGATAAGCTGACGCAGCAGTGGCGATAACTCACGAACCGACACGTTGCGCACGGCCACAACGCGAGTAATGACACTATCGCCATGGGCACTACCGTCACCTAAAACTGGAATCGCAGAGGTTTTTGAGTCTTTCGCTCGGATGACTTTGAGTACACCGTTGTCCATTTCAACTACAGCATAGCCGTACACTTCAAGTACGTTGAGGAAAAAGCTGTAGTATTGCTCTTCATTCAACACATCGTAGCTACGCACATCAATCTTTCCGCGTACCGCCGGATCCACAATGATGGTCTTTTCTAAGTTACGACCAACGATGTTGATGAATTCCTGAATGTCAGTGCCTTTAAAGCTGGCGCTAAAATCATTCGCTATTGCACCCGGAGCGCAAAGCAAGCTCCCCGCCAGTAACCAGGCACTTTTGCTTAACCAATGTTTCACGTATGTCTCCCTGAACTCACGCTGCTAACCAGCCTAAGTATTACAATTGGATGTAGATGTCATACTGCTGGCCGTCTCGCTCAACAGTTAAACTCAGCTCTTGCGGGTTACTCATTACACGCATCAATTCAGCTGAGGACGAAGGATCACTTAAATCGATCCCGTTTAGTTGTACCGCAATATCGCCCGGCTCTAGACCTACATCATTAAACAATGCAGCCTCACGTCCCGGTGAAACACGGTAACCAACAATGTTCTCACCATCTTTTACCGGCGAGATACTAATGTATTTAAAGACGCTTTGCGGATTTTGCGCTATCTCCTCTCGAATTTGAGATAACCTTTCGCTCATATCCGATGCTGGCTCCGCCTCTGACGGCTCTGAGCGAGGGGAGGATTCAGACAGCTTGCTATACTCTATCCCCTGCATCATTAACGTTTCGTCCCGACCTTGGTTTTCGATGATGACTCGATCGACCAGTACGGCTTTAAGCTTTGCCCGCGTTCCGTCTATTTCCTCTCCGACACCATAGGTGGCTTGCTTACCACGATTCGCAATCACTGCGAGGCTAGTTTGTACTTGAGTACTGGCCACTGCACCAACTAAGGTTAAGTTTAGGCGAGTTTTAGGGGCGTCCTTCACGACAGGTTGTTCGATAACCGCTGGCTTTTGCTCACTGTACTTGCCAAATAGGTTGGCACTTTGCAAAGCATTGAAATCAATCGTATTAGTTTTGTCCCCAACCATCGTTCGACTTGCCGTAGGTTGCCACTGCTGCACATCCGAAGATTGAGGCACAGCCAACCACACCACCTTACCGAGTATCCACCCTGTCATCGCCACAAATAAACACGTGAGCAACACGCTGAGTTTTGCTTGAATAGCAAGATGATGAGATTTGAACTGAGCCAGTAGCGGGCTGTTTGATAATCCAGCACTTAGCTCTAATCGCTTCACGAAATTGATTCCTTTATTCCAAATAAAAGCCGAATTTACTTACAAAAAACCTCGACTCTATATAGCTAAAATGACAATGATATTATAAATATATGCAAATCCGCCGATTATATCACAACTGGTTTCTCATACCTTTGACTTGTGCAGTTTTTGCCAACTCCCTTGAAAAAAATACGTCATGGCTCCATTTGTAAGAAAATAATCCATCACTCATTGCCTTTCACTCTCGGGAGGCAGTGCTTAGATAGCGTAATGTTCTATGAGTTCCATAAATGAGGCCGTAAGGCTAGACAAGTGGCTTTGGGCCGCAAGATTCTATAAAACCCGCTCAATTGCACGCAATATGGTCGACGGTGGTAAAGTCCACTATAATGGCCAACGAAGCAAACCAAGTAAAATTGTTGAAGTGGGCGCTGAAATAAAACTTCGTCAAGGTAATGAAGAAAAAACCGTGATCATCGAAATCATTTCAGATCAACGTCGCGGTGCCCCTGTCGCACAAACTTTGTATCGCGAAACTGAAGAAAGTGTAGCGAAACGTGAAGAACATGCGACACAACGCAAACTCAATGCCCATAACCCAAGTCCTGATCGTCGCCCAGATAAAAAGCAACGTCGAGATATCATTAAATTCAAGCACCAATAAAAAGCCGGAATTACCAACGAGGAAAGCACTCCATGGCAAACAATGTTTTAAACCGTTACCTATTCGAAGACCTTTCAGTTCGTGGCGAATTGGTACAATTGGATGAAGCGTACCAACGTGTTATCTCCAGCAAAGACTATCCGGTAGCAGTACAGAAGCTGCTAGGTGAATTACTTGTTTCAACCACACTGTTAACCGCAACTCTTAAGTTTGAAGGCTCTATCACTATTCAGCTACAAGGTGATGGTCCAGTGTCACTCGCGGTGATCAACGGTGACAACAAACAACAAATCCGTGGTGTTGCTCGCTGGGAAGGCGATATCGCAAATGATGCCACTCTGCACGACATGATGGGTAAAGGTCATTTAGTGATCACCATTGAGCCAAAGGTTGGGGAGCGTTATCAGGGCGTCGTCGGCTTAGACGGAGACAATTTGACCGAGGTTATCGAAGGGTACTTCGCTAACTCAGAACAATTGAAAACCCGCCTATGGATACGTACTGGTGAATATCAAGGTAAGCCGCACGCAGCGGGCATGTTGATTCAGGTCATTCCTGATGGTACTGGATCTGCCGATGACTTTGAACACCTTGAGCAACTGACCGACACCGTAAAGGACGAAGAGCTGTTTAGCTTAGAAGCGAATGAACTGCTTTACCGTCTCTACAACCAAGACAAAGTGCGCTTGTACGAACCTCAGCCAGTAACATTCCATTGTGGCTGTTCTCGTGAGCGTAGCGGTGCAGCAATCATTACCGTCGATAAAACAGAAATTTATGACATTTTAGCCGAAGTCGGATCCGTTTCTTTACACTGTGATTACTGTGGCACAACCTATTCATTTGATGAATCTG
Organism: Vibrio mytili; assembly: GCF_000830505.1. Lineage (GTDB taxonomy): Bacteria > Pseudomonadota > Gammaproteobacteria > Enterobacterales > Vibrionaceae > Vibrio > Vibrio mytili. The sequence goes on from NZ_JXOK01000058.1 coordinate 112,018, forward strand.
AAGTTACCGCACTCTATACGCAAGCGTCTAACGAGAATAAAACACTGCATTAATTTTCATAGACCATCAAGCACGTAATTTCCCCAAAAAAAGCCAGCAAACCGCTGGCTTTTTTGTGATCAATCCCGCGTAAAACCTAGCCTCACACGTAATAAAACAACGGCTTAATTTTAATCAATTAATAATCCTTTTCCCCTAGCGGAAAAGATTCCGCACACGATACACTACTTACGCCAATATGTGACGGGACACCTACAACCACAAAGAAATAGTGGGTATTTTTTGAGCTATATCCCTGTTTTATCCCGGACCCGTTGCTAGCATGGTGAGCAGACAAAAATTAAAAAATTCTTACAAAATCCCTACAAAAATCCTTATAAGGAGCACCTATGACCGTTATGGAACATACTAAGGCTGCAACACTTGATCTAACCAAACATGGACTGCACGACGTAACAGAGGTTGTTCGTAACCCAAGCTACGAAGTGTTGTTTGAGGAAGAAACGCGCGACGACTTAACGGGTTATGAGCGCGGTGTGGTTACTGAATTAGGTGCCGTTGCCGTCGATACAGGTATCTTCACTGGCCGCTCACCGAAAGATAAATACATCGTTAAAGATGCCACGACCGAAGAAAACATGTGGTGGACCTCTGAGCAAGTAAAAAACGACAACAAACCCATTGATCAAAAAGTATGGTCAGAGCTGAAAGATCTCGTGACCAATCAGCTATCAGGTAAGCGTTTATTTGTTATTGATGGTTACTGTGGTGCTAATCCAGACACACGCCTGAACATTCGTGTGATTACTGAAGTGGCTTGGCAAGCTCACTTTGTGAAAAACATGTTCATTCGCCCAACAGAAGAAGAACTCGCCACATTTGAACCCGACTTTGTGGTCATGAACGGTGCGAAATGCACCAATCCAAACTGGGAAAAACAAGGTCTAAACTCTGAAAACTTTACTGTCTTTAACTTAACGGAGCGCATGCAGCTGATTGGCGGCACTTGGTACGGCGGTGAAATGAAGAAAGGCATGTTCGCCATGATGAACTACTTCCTTCCTCTCAAAGACATTGCATCTATGCACTGCAGCGCGAATATGGGTAAAGACGGTGACGTCGCGGTCTTCTTTGGCCTGTCTGGTACGGGTAAAACCACACTGTCTACCGATCCAAAACGCGCTTTAATCGGCGATGATGAACACGGCTGGGACGATGATGGTGTCTTCAACTTCGAAGGCGGCTGTTACGCGAAAACCATTAAGCTATCTAAAGAAGCAGAGCCTGACATCTATAACGCTATCCGCCGCGATGCATTACTCGAGAATGTGACGGTGCGCAATGATGGTTCTATCGACTTCGATGATGGTTCAAAAACAGAAAACACGCGTGTTTCTTACCCGATCCATCATATCGAAAACATTGTGAAGCCAGTTTCGAAAGGCGGTCATGCCAACAAAGTCATTTTCCTTTCTGCTGACGCGTTTGGGGTACTGCCACCGGTATCGAAATTGACTCCTGAGCAAACCAAGTACCACTTCCTGTCGGGCTTTACCGCGAAATTGGCCGGAACCGAGCGTGGTATTACTGAGCCAACACCGACCTTCTCGGCCTGTTTTGGTGCTGCGTTCCTAACACTTCACCCAACTAAGTATGCGGAAGTATTAGTAAAACGTATGGAAGCGTCTGGCGCGGAGGCGTATCTAGTCAACACTGGCTGGAACGGCAGCGGTAAGCGTATCTCAATTCAAGACACCCGCGGCATCATTGACGCGATCCTAGACGGATCAATCGAAGATGCACCGACCAAACATATTCCGATCTTCAACCTTGAAGTCCCGACATCACTACCTGGTGTAGAGACAAGCATTCTTGACCCTCGTGACACTTACGTTGATCCCC
>NZ_JXOK01000059.1 GCF_000830505.1 Vibrio mytili
GTCATTTTGAGCCGAACCAATTGTGGTTAGATCGTCTTCATCTACCGTCAGTGGAATAACGTTATTGATGGTTGGAATGTCATCAGTAATAGTGACAGGAATGGTCGCGCTGGTCGTATCGCCATCAAAGTCTGTTGCAATGATTGGGAAGTTAAGTACTAACTCATCACTATTTAACGCATGATCAACTGGCCCTTCCAGACGGAAATTGTATGTACCGTCTGCATTCACATTCATGGTGAAGACAGGATTGCCGTCAGCGGTAGCAACGTAAGTAAAGCTGCCATCAGCATTCGCGGTCTCTACTAGAGTAACTGGCTCACCTTGAGAAGTTAAACCTGCAACAGGATCGGCTGTTGAATCAATTTGGTAACTCACCACATTGTCTGAGCCTTGAGTGGTCGTAAACATGCCTTCAACAAAGACCGCGTCGCTTTGGTCTGACCCAATGCCTGATAAATCATCTTCATCCACCGCCAGCGGCACGACATTATTAATGATTGGCGCATCATCCGTGATTGTGACCGGAATGGTTGCCGAAGTCGTATCACCATCAAAATCGGTCGCAATAATTGGGAAATCAATGGTTAGGCTGTCGCTGTTTGTAGCATGGTCGATTGGGCCTTGCAGCGTAAAGTCGTACGTACCGTCTTTCGCTACATTTAAAGTGAACACAGGATTGCCATCTGCGGTAGCAACGTAAGTAAAGCTGCCATCAGCATTCGCGGTCTCTACTAGAGTAACTGGTTCACCTTGAGAAGTTAAACCTGCAACCGGAGCGGCTGTTGAATCAAGTTGGTAACTCACCACATGGTCAGCGCCTTGAGTGGTGGTAAATGCTCC
>NZ_JXOK01000060.1 GCF_000830505.1 Vibrio mytili
ATCGTTTTGGTCTGAGCCAGTTGAGACGAGATCATCTTCGTTTACTGTCAATGGGACAACATTATCGATGGTGGGAACGTCATCAGTAATAGTGACTGGAATGGTCGCAGTTGTCGTATCGCCATCAAAGTCTGTTGCAATGATTGGGAAGTTCAGTACTAACTCATCACTATTTAACGCATGATCAACTGGCCCTTCCAGACGGAAATTGTATGTACCGTCTGCATTCACATTCATGGTGAAGACAGGATTGCCATCTGCGGTAGCAACGTAAGTAAAGCTGCCATCAGCATTCGCGGTCTCTACTAGAGTAACTGGTTCACCTTGAGAAGTTAAACCTGCAACAGGATCGGCTGTGGAATCAATTTGGTAACTCACCACATGGTCAGCGCCTTGGGTGGTGGTAAACGCCCC
>NZ_JXOK01000061.1 GCF_000830505.1 Vibrio mytili
AACAATCTAAAGGCAAAACTAAATAGGTATTCATCTTTAAAAAAGATGAAATCCAAGACTAAAAATTAGCATCTATGTGTAAGACTAAATTTTAGTAACAATTTGTGGAGAGATGGCTGAGTGGTTGAAAGCACCGGTCTTGAAAACCGGCATACGTTAATAGCGTATCTAGGGTTCAAATCCCTATCTCTCCGCCACTTTTAAAAATTAAACCGCTGTTCTTACAGCGGTTTTTTTTCGCCCTAAAAATGTTTTGTACAAAAAAAGAGCTAAAGTCGGGTTGATGATAAGTAGATGTGTATATTTATGAAGGGTGTTAATGAAGTTATTGTACTTATTAGATGAATGGTTAACCCTGTCCCACAAAAAGCAGCAAATCAGACTACCGCTCACTGGCGCAGATCTACTTGATGATGTCTTTGTTAAGTATGAATTCGTCGATCTTACTAAGCCACTAATTTTCACCTTCTCTCCTTCCGGTACTGATATACAGGAACAGGACCTAGATGCGGATTTCAAACCTTGGGGTTATCAGTTAATCCAGTCATTTAACGTCAATATTATCTCCTTCCAACACTTAGGGAAGAACAACTGGTTCCGTAGTCGCAATTTGATTTTCTTTCTAGAGCAGTTATCTGAATTGTTGGGATCTTTTAATTGTCGTCTGGGTTATGGCCAGAGCTTGGGTGGTTTTGCCGTAGGTGCATTTTCCAAGCTACTCAAACTTAACCATATCCTGCTAGTTTCTCCTGTTAGTACTAAGAATAAGACGTTGGTGCCCTGGGATGATAGACCCAGCACAGAGCTGGCGCAAAAGTATGACTGGGAGAGCGATTATAGTGATCGAGAGTTGGGAAATGCGAAGGGCTATATTATCTATGATCCAACCAATCAAATCGATCGTCTGCATGCTGAGCGTTACCCAGAGTTAATTCATCTCAGGGTTATCGGTATGGGACACGGCACACAAACTGGACAAGGAAATAAATCAGATTTTTTTAACCTGGTGGCGGAGGAGTTCATCCGCCATCAACAGATAGATATTGCCCAATTTAATGAGCAAACAACGGCTTTGTTTTTAAAAGAGGATGAGTATCAGGGTTCCTGTTTCAAGGAAATCACACACACTAAAAACTAGATTTTTAACACAATTGCTAGGCGCAATTTAGATGGAGGATAAATGAAGTTACTGTACTGGTTGGATGAATGGTTGACACTTACTCGAGAAGACCAACAAACCAGATTACCGATGACTGGGGAAGACCTACTTGATGATGTCTTCGTTAAATATGAATTTGTCGATCTCAATAAACCGTTATTGTTTACATTTTCCCCTGCCGGTACGAATTTTCAAGTACAGGACTTACATTCAGATTTTGCGCCTTGGGGCTACAAGCTAGCCCAAAAACAGCATGTTAACGTTATATCTTTTCAACATCTTGGTAAAAGCAATTGGTTTCGCAGCCGAAATTTGATTTTCTTCCTTGAACAACTTTCAACATTACTGGAACCTTTCGAGAGCCGTCTGGGCTATGGGTTAAGTCGGGGAGGTTTCGCTGTTGGTGCTTTTGCCAAGTTACTTAGGCTGGATCAAGTGTTATTGTTTCATCCTGTGAGTACAAAAAATAAAGATATCGTCCCGTGGGATGACCGTTCGAGTACAGAACTGGCGCAGCAGTTTGATTGGAAGGGCAATTACCACGATCTCGACCTTGGTGATGCTAAAGGTTATATCATTTATGATCCAACAAATGACATTGATAAACGTCATGCAAAACGCTATCCAGAGCTAAAGCATCTTAGAGTATTTGGAATGGGCCATGGTACTCATGCAACGTATTTGAGTAAGTTTGGGTTTTATAAGCAAGTGGCTGTCGACTTCATCCGTCACCAGCAAATAGACATTGCCCAATTCCGCCACCAAACTAAAACACTACGCTTAAAAGAGGATTATTATCAAAGCCTCAACGAAGCGAATGGTTATTCTAAACATCGACTTGGGCTCCTGAGTAAGGCTCACAAGGTGTTGCGTGAAGAGAAAAAAGAGCACGTAAAGGAGCATCAAGCGCAAATTGATATTCAGCCTTTAGTGGATATTGCTATCAAGCATCAGGAAGAAAACCCTAAGGATGCGGTAAAGCTACTGGAAGTCGCGCAACAATTAGCGCCAGGCGATCCTGTTGTAGAGCACAAGCTACAGCAGTTGTCATAAATATTTATGACGGATAAATCACCGTTGGTAGAAGCAATGGTGAGTATTGATGAAGTGCATTGAACACAGTTATTTATACCAATCGTAGTAAATAACTGGTCATTCTAGCTTGTTAAAATACTCGATAACTTCGTTGCCTTTTTCGTTTATAAAGTAGGTTGATTGTAGAATAACTACTTATCGAAAAATAGCGCCTTGTTCTCAAGCATTTTTCCTACGCTATTTCTGATCACTTATTTACTGTGATTGGTATTAGCTAATGAGACAGAAAGCATAGGCATCTCACTTCGGAACTTCGAATACAAAAAAGCCCAAGCGTCACGTAGCTTGGGCTTTCTAATATGCGAGTATAGAACAGTGTTGTTAGAACTCTTTTGGAGCAAACCCTGTCATCACATCTAGACGCAGTTCTTTGCCAACTTTTGTCAGCGGGTGAACAATCACAAGGCCGCGAACGCGCTTCTTGAGCTTACCAATATCCGCCTGTTCTTCTTTGGTTATTTCACGAGAAAATGGCATATCTAACAGGCTCTTACGCTCTTTATTTAGCTCGTAACTCTGCTTATGTTTCAATTGATTAAGCTTTTTCGTTAACTGCTCAACTTCGTCAGTAAACTTAGAAATCATTTCGTGATCACCGCGAGTCCGAGCTGCATCGAGTTTACGTTGGCAGTTATCTACGCGGTTGTGCAGCTTTTGAATATCAGTTTTAATGCTCATGGTAATTTGACTCAATTCTTAAATAGTGGCGGATTATAGCATAGCTAAAATTCTTCGCTCTATTATCCTATATTTAGTTGATCAATTCATTCCCTGAGGTTTGCCCAGAGAAGTACGCTTCTACGTTATTAAGTGTTACAGTCGCGATGTTATGCAAGGCTTCATGTGTTAGGAACGCTTGATGTCCAGTAAACAGGACGTTGTGACAAGCAGATAAACGACGGAATACGTCGTCTACAATGACATCATTGGATTTATCTTGGAAAAAGAGTTCTTTCTCATTGTCGTATACGTCTAAACCGAGTGCCCCTATTTTACCTTGCTTGAGAGCCTCAATGGCTGCCAGTGAATCGAGTAGTTCTCCTCGACTGGTGTTAATGATCATGACACCATCTTTCATCTGTTCAAAGGCTTTAGTATTGAGCAAATGGTAATTTTCCTTACTCATAGGACAATGTAGAGTAATAATGTCGGCATTGGTATACATCTCTTCAAGAGAGCAGTAGCGTACACCTAATTCTTTTGCTTGAGGGTTTTCATAAGGGTCATGGCACAATACCTCCATGCCAAGGCCTTTAAAAATACGAATAGCCGCGACGCCAATTTTCCCGGTACCTATCACACCAACCGTTTTACCGAAGAAGTTAAACCCGACCAAGCCTTCTAGTGAAAAGTTGGCATCACGGGTACGTTGATATGCTTTGTGCAGTCGACGGTTTAAGCACATCATTAGCCCGACTGCGTGCTCTGCTACAGCTTCAGGAGAATAGGCTGGAACACGCATAACTTGTATTCCTAGCGCTTTTGCGGCTTGTTGATCAACTTTGTCGAAACCCGCGCATCGCATCGCTATGAGCTTGGTACCTCCCAACGCCAATTGCTTTAACACTTGCTCAGATAAATCATCGTTAACGAAGGCACATACGACTTCACATCCGTGTGCCATCTTGGCGGTTTTTTTGGTCAAGCGGAAGTCGTGATAATGAAATTCAAAATCTCGGTCATTTTTTGCTTTATTAAACGAGTGTTCGTCATAAGACTTAGCACTAAAAAAGGCAATGTTAATCATAACTTTCTCTCTATTTTTTTATAAATTTATAAACGGATTTACACTGGTTATCGTTCAGCATCTTTGCGTTTCTACACGGAGAAGATAACTCTTTTTACGTTGATTCTTGATAATCAGTTTGCTTTGTTATCACCAACTGACTAGCATAACGACTTCTTGTATTTCCTTTTAGCTTGTTTGATTAGGCGTTCTGACAATGTCGGTAAAATGGTGTTCTTTACTTTTGTGTTGTGCATTTGTATCTGGTGCTCATGCCGCTGTTGATCTCGTAAAAGTTGATAAATCGAAACGCAGAATGTATTTGATGGATAATGGTGTCACTATTAAAGAGTACCGTATCGCATTAGGTGCAAATCCGAAAGGGCACAAACAAGAGCGTGGGGATAATCGAACGCCAGAAGGAAGCTATACACTCGACTACGTGTTCGATGATTCTGCTTACTATCGTTCTGTGCATATCAGCTACCCAGACGCTATCGATCGCCTCGAGGCGCACCGCCAAGGCGTTGACCCTGGTGGAGATATCAAAATTCATGGCCTAAAAAACGGCGAAACTCAAGACCCTAACTTTATTCAAAGCTTTGATTGGACTAACGGTTGTATCGCCATTACTAACGAAGAGATGGATGAATTCATCAAACTCGTCAAAATGGGAACACCCATTGCTATCGAGTGGTGATTGTGTTGCTGACAGCCCCATTAACGTGATGCCCGCTACAGGAATCGATCGGGATAATCGGTAAAAAAGCCATCTAGTTGCGGGAGATGCTTCAGCTTGTTTGGATTGTTAACGGTGTAACACATCACTTTGACCCCTGACTGTTGCAGTTGCTTAATTTGGCGTGCGCGAATCCAATTAATGTTTAAGTTGCAGTACTCGGCACCTACATCTTCTAACAGTTTTTTGTCTTTTCTGGTTAAAAATTCACTAAGTACTGCTAAGCGGAAGCCTTTACAGTGCTTGTGGAGTGCTCTAATCACGTCATGGTTAAAGCTAGATAGCAGAATATTTTCGTCTGAAAGAGGACCGTCGGTAAGAACTTGCTTGAGGATTTGGGCTACTTCCTCTGTTGGATGGCGATCCACTTTGACTTCAATATTCAAATTGAGGTCATGTTTGGCCGCTAATTCCAGCAGTTCTTTAAGGGTCATAATCCGCTCACCTGAAAACGCACGATCAAACCATTCGCCAAAATCGAGAGTTCGCAACTCATTAAGTGTGAGTTCATCGACTCGTCCCTGCCCATTGCTACAACGGTTCACTGTATGATCATGGCAAACCACTAAAATCTTATCTTTTGTAGGTTGTACATCGACTTCTACCCACGTTAATCCAAGATCAATGGCTGCTTGAACACTGACTTTGGTGTTTTCTGGGTAGTGCCCTGCGACTCCGCGGTGACCTATCAACAGCGTATTCATTAGACTATTCTTATTCTTTGAATGATGAACAGATTGTACGCCTTATTTTCTCTTTAAATAACCTCAAAATTCATAGTGTAAATGGTTGCTAGCGATACGCCTAAAGCTTGGACTTACGTTAGTATCCATCAGGAAGTGAGGCAGCAAAGTACGCTTGTATGTGATGGGCGCGTATTAAGAATGAGCAGAGTAGATTACTGGCCTATTATGTCGAATAAAATTTCTGGCTTGGTAAAGAATTCTAAGTAATATAAATGAATTGGACATTTATGCTCTTATTGTTCACTTGTTTGGGTAAAACGGTGAACTGTTTTTCAGGGGCAATGAAATTATCAGGGAGAGGAAAATGAAAATCGGTGTCATTGGTGCTGGAGCGGTAGGTGTCGGCGTGTGTAACTACTTGCTGACATTAGGTAGCCTGAGCGAGTTGGTGTTGTTAGACCAAAATTTAGAACGAGCGGAAGGTGAGGTGTTTGACTTTCGTCATACAGCGGCATTAACGTTTTCAAAAAATACCCGTATTGTGCCCTCGAACGATTATCTCGATTTGTTGGGAGCCGACATTGTCGTTATCACCGCTGGGGCTCAAATCAAACAAGGTCAATCGCGTTTAGATATAGCGGAAATTAACGCAAATATTGGCGTAGATATTGCTCGTAATATTGAGAGAGTTGCTCCTAAGGCTGTGCTTATCGTTGTCTCCAACCCTTGCGACATTGTGACTCACTTTATCACTGCTAACACAAGCTTTGCATCAAGTAGAGTGATCAGCAGTGGCTGCGTTATAGACACGGCTCGTTTAATGAGTATCGTTGCTAACCGAGTTGACTTGGATCCGAAGAATATTTTCGGTTACGTGTTGGGCGAGCACGGTAGCCATTGCTTTACCCCAAAAAGCTTGATTTCTATCGCTGGACAGCCTGCCGATTATTATTGCGATACGCACAATATCAAACGCATTGACGCTGATGAGCTGTTAGAGTCAGTCAAGCAGGCGGGATTTGAAATATTTCGTCGCAAACAAAATACTGTGCATGGTATTGCGGCGAGTGTATTTAGAATTATTCAAGCGGTGATGATCAACGAACGCTCTGTTTTGCCTGTGGGTACAATGATGTCAGGTAAGTATGGTCTAAGTAATGTCGTGCTAAGTTTGCCGACTGTTGTTGGAAAAAATGGGGCCGAATCGGTTCTCACTCATCCGTTTACGGGGGATGAGCTTAAAACACTCCAATCAATAAGTCAGAATTTGAGACAGGTTGTTGAAGATGTCGCGAAATCAACCGGATTAAGTTGCTAAGCAGGAAATCATTACGAGAGTACAGCAGTACCTAGACATATCTATTTGCGAGCTCACTCTCGGAATCGCTCAATATTCAGACCCTATCTCTCCATTAAGCTTGGATGAGCGACAGAGAGCGCAAATACGCCAATGTCCTCATCCGATTCCAAGATCCTATTACATGCATCGCACTCATATAAAAAGCATACAATATTTAGTTGTTCAATTTATAAATGAGTAATAAAATGCAAATCGTTTTTATTTGTATTTTGGTTTGTTATGTCGCGAGTTTTGATCATAGATGACGATGCTTCTCTTTGTGAGCTATTGGAAGCCGTTCTTCAGGATGAAGGCTATACCGTACATGCAATGCATTGTGGTGAAAGTGCCTTGCAGTATATGGAAAAAGCCCCAGTAGACTTGGTGTTACTGGATGTCATGCTTCCCAACTTGAGCGGAATACAGGTTGCACGGCGAATATGTCAGCGGTTCGCTACACCTATTTTAATGCTTACTGCACTCAATGATGAAGATTCGATGCTAGATGGTTATCAGGCGGGAGCGGATCAATATATCGGCAAGCCATTTAACGTTGCAGAGCTATTGATGCGCATCAAAGCAATGCTTCGACGGGTTGGCTTAGAGCGACAAAGGCAAACCATCAGTAATACTGTTCAATGCATGAGTGATAACTTGGATAGTTTACCGTTGACGAGTACCGAAGCGGATTTATTAAGTTATTTAGTCAAAAACCAAGGTATTGTCGTCTCCAAAGCGGAGCTACAAACTGAAGTGCTGAAAAAAGACCTTAGCCCGTTTGATCGCAACTTAGACATGCATATCAGCAACATACGCAGAAAATTAGTCGAAGCCGGCCTGTCTAAACAACGTATTAAAACCTTTAGGGGTAAAGGCTACAGCTATTTAGATGCCGTAAACATCTAATGATTCGATTCTACACGGCTTATATTGCACAGCGAAAAGATCGTTTAGCTTTCAAACTATTTAGTTATATGTCCGTCATTGTGATCAGTATTTTGCTCCTTCAGGCATTGGCTGAGCAAGCAATGGTTAAAGCTATGCTAAAAGTACCGGATAGCCTTAAAATTGAAATGCTCGATCTTGCTCATCAGGCCAATGTTCTCATTCGGTATGGGGACATGGATGAGATTGCGGATTGGCACGCGCCCAGAAATTTCGTGTTTTTGTTCTGGATGATCAACTACAACCACTGACTCATCGCCAAATGCATCCTCACTTTGAATTTAAGCTTCAATTTAGAAGAAGCCTCGATACACAATTAGAAGGAAGAGTTAGTCAACCTATCATCAGCATTCCCTTAGTAAACAACAATAATTTAGCGATTCAAATTCCTCACCAACTGCATCCTGCAAACGATTTTGTGCTGTACTTTTCTATTATAAAAGTCGTTATTGCTGCCGTTATTTTAGCGCTGTTTTCATTACTGATGGCACGTAACTTACAGCAACCATTGGACCGATTGAGAGAAGCGAGTAAAAAGTTATCCAACGGCGACTTTAATGTCAGCGTAGTGAAGGAGTTGAAGTCGACGACGACTGAGTTCAACGAGCTTGCTCAAGATTTTGATCACATGACAGAACAAATTCGACTTCTGACCAGAAAACAAAGGCTTTTGATTCGTGACGTGTCTCATGAGCTCAGAACGCCACTCGCAAGGCAGAATCTAGTCTTACATTTGCTTAAAAAGCGTGTCGGGTTAGAAGAGCAAGCCTTAGTACATCGACTTGAAGAAGAAGCAGAAGATCTGAATAGTTTGATACGCGAGATCCTTGAGTTCAGTCGGCTTGAAAATACTCGCTACAACAATACCGGAGCAGTGATTGATTTAGAAAACCTTATCACGCCACAAGTCGAGCGTTACAAAGTCGATTTAAAGCCACAGCAAACATTGACCTTAATTTCAGACGTTTGTGATACAAACGTATATTGTGATGAATTATTGGTCGTACGTTGTATGAATAATGTGATTGGTAACGCGATCAAATATTCGGGAGAGCAAGCCGAGATAGTGGTGTCATTAGCCAATCACGTCAACGATGGGCAACATTATGTTGTGTTGTCGGTCTCCGATGATGGACCTGGGATTCCCGAACATAATCTGCGGGATATTTTTGACCCCTTTACGCGTTTAGATCAATCGAGAAACAAAAAGTCAGGTGGTTATGGTTTAGGTATGGCGATTGTTAAGGAATCGATGCGTATTATGGGAGGGCAGGTTTTGGCTCGAAACCGCTCGAAAGGCGGATTATGTATTTCACTTTTATTCAAACAAAAATAGTGAACGGCCAACTCTTTTTTGTGATTAATGTCACAGTGAGAGACTCTGTTTATCGAGAGTGCTTTACAAAAGTTGGCAAATGCAAAGAATGTAAATTTAATGCAAATGGTAATAATTATCACTTATATTCACCCGCGAAATAATTGAGCGGATATACATCAAGGGAGATGTGTATTTCGAAAAAATTCGGAGTGAAAGGATATGTTAACTAAGAGCCACCTGGCGTTAGTGATCGGTGCGGTGCTGGCAGCACCTGTAATGGCTGAAGTTCAAACAGATGAACATCTTGTGGTCGAAGGCCGAGAGTTCGGTTACAAGGCGGATACAAACAGTACCGCAATGCGTATGGAGATGACGCAACTTGAAACCCCGGGGCAGGTTGCAGTGATTGATGAAACTGTGATTGATGAACAACGAGCAAGCACACTGGGTGAAGTACTGCGCAACGATGCAAGTGTTAGCGCTGGTGGTACAAGTCGAAACCGCGAGCGGTTCTCTTTACGTGGGTTTGAATTGAGCAGCTCGGATGGTTTCTTAAAAGATGGACGTCAACATTGGTCTCATTACCGCCAGCCGATTGAGCTCTTGGAGCGAGTTGAAGTGCTTAAAGGTCCATCTGGATTGCTTTATGGTAAGTCTGAGCCCGGTGGTCTGGTTAACATGGTATCGAAGAAGCCGACCGCGAAAACTCAAGCTAGTTTGAGTCAAGATCTTGGATCTCATGATCGCTCTCGCACAGTATTGGATGTAAGCGGTGCATTGAACCAAGACGAAACCCTAAGAGCTCGCGCTATTTTCGCCAAAGAAAGTTATGGCTCTTCACGCCGATATGGGGATGGTACAGAGCCCGAAACAGACCGTATGGTCGGTGGCGTAATGGTTGACTACGATGTTACCGATACCATTATGGTATCCGCCCATTACGATCGTTCTGAAGACAAGGGTAACGTGGATTCGGGCGCTTATGTTATTGGTGACAAAGCGGTTCGCGGTGATAAGTATATTTGGGATGCTCAGTGGTCGAAGATTGACAACGAAGTCGAAAACTACGGTGTCGACATTAATGCACAAGTCACGGACAACGTAAACGTTAAAGCGGGTGTCAACCGCCAAGATTTTAAGCGCTTTGATGTAGAGTCTTACCCACGTTATGACCAATATGAAGAAGATGGAACAGTAAAGCATAAAGGCAACGAACGTACTGATAACTGGGTGTTTGACACCGCCTACGTTGATGTCACGACAAACTATTCAATTTTGGGGACGGATAACACACTTCTCGTTGGTGCTAACTACCTCGATTACAAATATGACCGCTTTATGGCTTTTCATGATGGTGAATATGTTCCTGCTGGACAAACAGTAACAAGACCAAGTACCACCAGTTCGCGCAAGTGGCCGACGAGTGAGTACGATACCTGGGGTATCTACGCACAGAATATGATGACCATCAACGATTACTGGCAGGTATTAGCGGGCGTTCGTTACGACGAAAGAAGCACTGACGAGCTGACTGAAAATCAAGTATCACCAAAGTTTGGTTTGATTTTCCATCCAAGCAATAACGGTTCTGTCTATGTACAGTACTCTGAGAGCTTCATGCCACAGGGTAAAGTCAATGATGATAGATATACAAACGATGGTGAAGAGCTTGATGCTGAACGTGGTATCTCTTATGAGATCGGAACTAAGTGGGAATTGTTCGATCAGCGTTTGTTTGTGTCTGGTGCGCTATTTGATATCACACTAGAGAATATTGCTCTTGACGTAGAAGACGGTTTTGATGTTGCTGGTGACTTAATGTACAACAGAACTCAAGATGGTGAGCAAGTTCATAAAGGCGCTGAGTTTATTGCTCAAGGTTTTGTTACAGAGGCGTTATCGTTAACCGCTTCTGCTATGTACTTGGACGCTGAAATTAAAGAGAGTGCAGAATACAAGGGTAATCGTCCTGCTGACGTTCCTGAGTTTGCCGCAAGTCTTTGGTCTAGCTACAAAGTCCAAGAGAATACCAATGTGAATCTTGGTTTGATTTACGAAGGTGAGCGCTACGGAGACGCAGCGAACACCTTTAAGAAAGACGGGTATGCGCGTGTTGATATGGGCGTGTCATACAAACACCAGTACGATGAAAACTTGGATATCGTGACTCGGTTCAATGTTGAGAACCTGTTCGACACCGACTACCTAGCGGGTGGCGGTAGCACGAATAGCCAACAAGATGGAGCAAGCGGTGTAGTGATTGGCGAAAGCCGAAATTACATGGCGACGATTCAGTTTAAGTACTGATAACAAATTGGCTTAGCGAAGGGGAAGGGCATCTTCCCCTTTGCTCGTTTTTAGGAAATTACATTAAAACTCGTATGAATCTAATGAAATCAAGTATCGCACTATTGATCTCATCGGTTTTGATTCCTGCTCACGCGGAGAATCTCAACGATGCACAAGCAGTGCAGAGCAAAACTAACCGAGCCTCTGCGGTCAGCCAGAACCGTATTGATGCAAGCGCAGAAAAAGCGTTGACGTTAGAGTCTGAAATTGAGCAATTGCAAGAAGAAGTGAGCAACTTGGAAATCTATCGAGACCACCTTGCAAGTCTCGTAGAAAACCAAAATCAGGAAGTTGAAAACTTAAATGAGCAAATTGATCAGATAGCTCATACGCGTCAGGGTGTTGTACCACTGATGTATCACATGCTTGATGGTTTAAAAACGATTCTGGCGAATGATAAGCCAATTCGAAAAGCGCAACGTGAAGAGCGTATCGCTAAACTCGATGAAATGATGACTCGCGCAGATGTCGCCGATGCAGAAAAATTTCGCCGTATTCTAGAGGCGTACCAAATAGAGATGGACTACGGAACGAAACTTGGTGTGTATCAAGGGAAGATCGAACTCGCGGCCAACGAACGGGTTGAGGCAGACATCTTATATTTAGGTCGTGCAACTTTAGTGGCACGGAGTCTATCAGGAGAAACCTTTTGGAGCTGGTCCCAGCAGCAGCGAGAGTGGCAGCCAGTCTCCACCGATCAAAAAGTGGAATTGGACAAAGCATTTGCGATGGCAAACAAGCAAATTGCGCCTGATATTCTTACCTTACCGGTATCGCTGAGCATTGCGGAGGGCAAATAAATGATGAAAAGACTATTATCTATTGCGTTGATATCCATCGCAGTAATGACTTCTCATGCATCATTTGCTGATTCGCTAGTACAGAAAGCTCAACAAGAAAGTCGTCAACAACGCACGCACAACGCGGAACGAGAAGCTGGCTTCAAACGAACAGAGCAGGAACTACAAGCGCTTAAAAACCGTCTAGTATCAGAGCGCGCTGCGATTCAAGCTGAAGCAGATTCTTTGAGTACATCTTTCAGCGAGAATGAAGCGCAGCTAGCCCAACTGGAAGAAAAGCTCCGTTTGGAATCTGGCAGTTTGGGTGAGTTGTTTGGGGTCGTACGTCAAAGTGCCAAGGAGCTAGATTCTGAACTAAAACAATCTGTTACCAGTGTAGACGCAAATTCTTATCAGGACGATATTGACGCAATAGTTACCGCTAAATCTCTACCGACGCTGCCTCAGTTGAATGCAATGTGGCACAGCATGGAAGAGCAAATTAAAGCCAGTGGTGAACTTGCTCATGTCTCTTTTACTTTGTTAGATGGCGAAGGCAGAGAGCAAACCGTTGATGGTGTGCGTCTAGGTGCGATGGCATTATTGAGTGACAATGGATACGTGAACTGGAACGGACAACGTGGCGATGCAGTGAACTACCTTCGCCAGCCAGACAATGGCCCAACCGCTCAGACATTGAGTTCGGGTGACGTAGATGCGGTTGTCATCGACCCATCGCGCGGCACGCTACTAGAGCAATTAGCTCACTCTCCGACATTACAAGATCGCATTAGCGCTGGTGGTGTCGTGGGTAAAATTATCCTTGGTTTGCTTGCTATTGGTTTAGTGATTGCTTTGGTTCGCGGAGCATCGCTAGTTATTGCACGGCAAAAAATTGCAAAACAGTTGAAGACCCCGGAGCAGGCCGGTGATAACCCACTTGGTCGAGTACTGAGCGTTTATCAAAAAGACAAGCACCGCAGTGTTGAAGCGTTAGAATTACGCCTGCTTGAAGCTGTGGTTGATGAGCAAACGCATTTGGAAAAAGGCCTTTCCATGCTCAAGTTGCTTGCTGCGCTTGCGCCAATGCTGGGTTTGCTTGGTACCGTAACGGGTATGATTGAAACGTTCCAAGTGATTACTCAGTTTGGCAACGGGGATCCGAAAGTCATGGCGGGTGGTATTTCAATGGCCTTGGTGACGACAGTGCTTGGTTTGGTGGCTGCGATGCCATTGCTTCTAGCGCACAACGTCTTGAGCTCTCAGGCCGAAAGTATCCGCAATATTCTTGAGAAGCAAGGTATTGGGTTGGTTGCCGAGCAGGCAGAACAGGACCTACCGCAAGACAGAAATAATGCGAACAACAGAGCGGAGCACGCAGCGTAATGGAGCAGATCCTACTCAACACATTGGGTTTGATCAGTCAGGATTGGGCCACGACTTTGATGAGCTTTATGCAGCAAGGTGGCCAAATTCTCTGGTGGTTGGCAGCGGTTGTTGCGGTGTGCTGGTTACTGGTAATGGAGCGTGTGATCTATCTTACCTCCGTATTTCCTAAGGTAAAAAAGCAGCTCCGAGAGCAATGGCAATTGAGATCTGATCACCACTCTTGGTACGCGCATCAAATCCGCGAAGGATGGGTGGCAAAAGCGAAGATTGAACTACGCCAAAATCTGTCAACCATCAAATTACTCGTGGCAATCTGCCCAATGCTTGGCCTACTTGGGACCGTTACCGGAATGATTACCGTTTTTGATGTCATGGCTTCTCAGGGAAGCAGCGATCCCAAATTGATGGCATCGGGTATTTCTCTTGCTACCTTGCCGACAATGGCCGGCATGGTAGCCGCGTTAGCGGGGATGTTTATTCATGCTCGTTTAAGCAAAGTATGTGAGCGCAGAGCTATTCAATTAGAACAATCTTTAAGGAGTCAGAAGTGAGACTCGGACGCAGACCTAATCAACAAGACGAAGCACAAGTCGATTTAACATCCATGTTGGATATCGTCTTTATTATGTTGATTTTCTTTATTGTTACTAGCTCATTTGTGCGTGAATCTGGGGTCGAAGTGAATCGCCCACAAGCATCAAATGTCGTGAGCCAGAAAGACGCAGGTATCTTTATTGCTGTAACAGCAGCGAATGATATTTATATCGATAAGCGATTGGTGGATGTTGAACGTGTTGAGGCTTCGATTGAACACTTACTGCTTGACCAGCCCGACGCGACATTAGTGATTCAAGCGGATGAGCATGCCTATAATGGTACCGTTGTGAAAGTGATGGATGCGGCAAAAGGCGCGGGTGTGAAAAATATCGCGTTGGCGGCGGAGGCTCCTTAATGGCAAGGCTGTTTATTGCGCTACCACTGTCCTTATTGATTTCAGTGAGTCTGTTTAGCTTCATGGCATGGATGGTCGACAATGGCAACAAACGAGTGCCAGAGGCAACAGAGGCGGTGCGTTTTGACATGGTGATGGTTGAAAATGAAGCCGAACTTCAGCGCCGTCAACGCTCTGTGCCTGAACAGCCAAAGCCGCCACAAGCCCCAGAACCTATGGATCTCTCTCAGGCGCAAACGCAAGTTGAAGCGATGAGTCAGGTTACGCCAATCAGTGCTTTAGGTTTAAACACTGCATTAGATGGCGTCGCAATCAGCGCCCCAAACCTAAAAGGTACGATGAGCAATCAGCAGGCTATGCCTTTGCATCGTGTTGAACCTCGTTACCCGAGCCGGGCATTAAAACGCAAGGTCGAAGGTTATGTTGTTTTGCGCTTTACAATCGACGAGGCTGGACGTCCAAGAGATATCGAAGTGATTGAGGCTGAGCCAAGTCGTATGTTCGAGAGAGAGGCGATACGTGCCGTCAAAAAATGGAAATATCAGCCAAAAGTTGAGAATGGTGTGTCAATTGAGCAGTTCGGACAAACCGCAAAAGTGGAGTTCAAGTTAGCAAAATGATGAAAAAATTCTTAATCGCTGCGCTGTTGATCGTCAGCACTTTTACCTCGGCCGCGGATGAATTGAGTCAGTATACCGCAGTGCGAGTTCAGCGGGCATACAGCATGGCTCAAGAAGACAATCTTAAAGAAGCCATTTCAACACTTGAGGCGCTCGAATTATCGAGAGCCTATGACAAAGCGTACGTTGCGCGTATGCTTGGGATCTTTTATTGGCAAGAGCAGCGGACTCAATCTGCGATTAAGCAATTGCGTCAAGCGGTTGACAGCGAGTTACTGCAAGATGATCAAGCTTGGCAAACGCGCAAAATGTTGGCCGATATTTTGTTGAACGAGCAGGCCTATTCAAAAGCACTGCCACACTACTATGCGTTGAGCCAATCCATACCTAAGGGCCAAAAAGGCGATGACATTTGGTTACGCATTGCTCAGTCTCATTATCAGCTAAGTCAGTGGCAGAAAGTGCTATCTGCCATGGCGCGCTACGAAAAATATGGAAAACGAGACGAGTTAGGTCCACTGTCAATTAAGCTGTCTGCTGAAATGGAACTGAAAAAGTGGAAGCCAGCCATTGGTACCATTAAGCGTTTGATTGCGATTGACCCTGAAAAGCTTGCGTGGTGGCGTCAACTCGTTGCATTAAATATGCGTATTAATGACAACAAGCGTGCACTTGATGCGTTGGCTTTGGCTAAGCTAAAAGGTTTGAACCTAAGTCAAAATGATCTAAAACTGCTTGCTCAATTGTATGGGAGTCGTGGGATACCGGAGCGGGCGGCGTTAGTGATGAATGAGCTTGTCGATGTAAACTCCAATAGCACGCTTAAAGCGCAGCAAGCCACGTATTGGCAAATGGCAAAAGAGTGGGAGAAATCGATTGATAGTTGGCAAGTCGCTGCCAAACTTAACTCAAAGTACTACTGGAATTATTCCCAATTGCTAGTGCAAGAAGGGCACTATAAACAGGCGCTTGCTGCATTAGACAATGTTCGTGGCCGTCGAGCTGATGTGGCGTTAGTCAAAGCTCGCGCTTACTACAAACTGAAACGCTTTGATGATGCACTCGCAAACGCGAAAAGAGCGCATGAGATTAAACCTTCCGACCAAACACAAAGCTGGGTGAAGTATTTGACCCAACTGCGCAAAGTAGGTGGAACCCAAAATTCGTAATACCTAATATTAAGTCACTGTTTCATCGAGACCTGAGCATTCGCTCGGGTCTTTTTTTTTTCTAACATTCGAACCTGCATCTCCTCAATGTAAACAATGTAAATTAAATGCCAATACGAATAGTTATCATCTAAATTAGCTTCTAAATTTTTGGCTGATGACTCTTTATGTTGCTAAAAAGCAAAGGTGTTCAGACTTGGGCTAGACGCTTACATATCTATATTTCGATGGCGTTGCTACTAGTCACTCTATTTTTTGCGATAACAGGGATTACTCTAAATCGTCCTGAATTGTTTGAACGGAATGAGCCTATTGTTCAGCAGCATGCATTAGTCATCCCCGCAGCAAGCTTATTTTTATCTTCAACCAATTTTCAACCGAACCGTTCAGAAGTGATCGCGTACTTAAAGCAAGAAGTGCAACTTAGTGGTATGCCCTCGGCCTTGGATGTCTATACCGAAGTGGAAGCGGGCGAACTGCTCGTGGGTGAACTATCAATGGACTTTAAAGGTCCGGGCTATAACGCAACGGTGTTCGTCGATATGACCACAGGCGAGGCAGAAGTGGAAACGACGCACTACGGTATTGTCGCACTGCTTAATGATCTACACAAAGGACGCAATAGCGGTGATGTATGGAAATGGTTTATTGATGCCACTGCGCTATTGATGGTGTTTTTTGTGTTAACTGGTGTGTGTTTGTTGCTGCCGAAGAAAAAGACATTAAGAACGTCATTGCAATGGATGGGTTTTGGTACGGCTTTGTCGCTCATTATTTATATTGTCGCTGTTCCGTAACAGCTTATGCAGAGAAAAATACTATGTTGGTCCAAAAAAACATGTTGCTTACCTGCCACTGTTTTTGTCGTCGTTTTTTACGTACGGCTACTTTGGTGATAGCACTCTCTCCGTCGTCATTGCTGGCCGAACCGTTGCCGGATAATGCGAGAATCGATGTTGAGTTTGAACTGCCTAAAATCGACACATCTATGTATGCACGTCCTTATGTTGCTGTGTGGGTTGAAGATGAAAAGCGCAAACCGATCAAAACGATTGAGTTATGGGTTGGCAAAGACGAATGGCTCAAGGATCTACGCAGTTGGTGGAGAAAAGTTGGTCGTTACGATAGTGAATTGGTGGATGCGGTGACATCGGCCACTCGCCCCGCTGGTCAATACCGATTTGTTTGGGATGGCACCAACGATCAGGGGATTCGCATAGACCAAGGGGATTACACCCTATATATCGAAGTCGTACGTGAGCACGGCGGACGTAACTATTTACGTCAAAAAATGACGTTAGCGGATAGCGAAATACGCTACGAGATCGAACCAACTCAAGAGACGGGGGCTATCACCGTCAACTACCAAGTGAAGTGATAAAGGACGCAACAATGATAAACAAAGTGAAAGCCGCGACGTTAGTCGGTGTGCTAGCTGTGGGGTTAGCTGCAACAACAGTACAAGCACATCCACGCTGGGTTTTACCTTCTCATTTTACGGTATCAAAAGAAGGTGGGGATTGGCTGACGTTCGATGTGACCGCTTCTCATGGCACATTTGTTTTTGATAAGCCAGCAGGGAGTGATCAGGCGTTTGTGATCATGCCGGATGGCAGAAAAGAGCGCCCTAATTTTGTTGTACGTGGTAAACGCCGTTCTATGTTCGACTTCTTTTTTACTGAACAAGGAACGCATAAAGTTGCGATCAATAATCAACCGAGATACTTCACGCAGTACAAAGCGGGTCGTCGCGATACCGTGAAGTGGTCGCCAGCGAATAAGGTCGAACGTGCCGAACTGCTACCAGAACAAGCACGCGATGTGGTCACAATGCTGAGCTACACGCGAGCGGAGAGTTACATCACGGTGGGCATGCCGACGGACAAAGCATCCGAGATTGAAGGTAAGTTTCTTGAGATGAAGCCCGTGACGCACCCGTCAGACATTATTGAAGGCGAGCCTGTGACCTTCCAGTTCTACTTCAATGGAAAGCTTCAAAGTGGTGTGACTGCGGAAATTACTCGTGAAGGTACCTTGTATCGTAATCATCAAGAGCAGATTGAGGTTGTGAGTAATAGCAACGGTGAAGTGACGTTTACGCCAGAGGTGGCGGGTCGCTACCTTATGAAAGCGAACTACAAAGGGGACTTAATGGGTGATCCTTTAGCGGATAAAGCAAGCGCTAATGTGCATTTGACGTTTGAAGCTCAACTGAATTGATAAGCCCGTATCACGGATAAACCTCACTAATAAACAAGAGGGCTCGGATACACGAGCCTCTTTGGAATTGCGATGAACAACATTTCTCTCTCAAAAAAAGCCAACCTTTTAACCACCGCGATACTTTGCAGTGGATTTATCCCCTTAAAAGCTTTTGCTCACTTTCCTCTTATGAGTTGCTATTTCGAGCAGAATACTGTGGTTTGTGAGGCCGGTTATTCTGATGGTTCAAAGGCGGTTAGTTATGAAGTAGAAATGTTCGACTACGACGATAACTTGATTGCAAAAGAGACCACCGATAAGCGATCCATCGCCACATTCTCCAACCCTGAGACGGACTTCTATTTGGTGTTTGATGCTGGCCATGAAAGCCCAGTTGAAGTTGATGTTGTTGAGATCAACGAGAAATGACAACCCAAACCGTTCATCCAGACAATGGGAGTCGAGAAGGCAAGTGGGTCGCGTTAATGATCATTGTGATTCTTGCGTTTGCAGCCACATTATTACCTCATCATCAAGTGTCGACCAATGAAACTCAACTAGAGCCTTACCAAGTACATATGTCTGATTTGAATCAAGAGCAGATCGCGTTTATTGCTGATATCAAACTCGCGCATGAAGAAATTAGGGACCTGTACTTGGAATCAGGCGTTTGGCCAGAAATTAAACAGCTGGAAGCGCTTTGGATCGCTCCGTTTGTCAAAGATCAAAGTTGGAAACGGAAAGGCTCGCACCAATGGCAACGACTAAAGGATGGTGTCTATTTAGGTATTAAACACGATGAGCAAGGAGCCAGTTCAATGCTTTTAGACAGTCATAATGCGGAGGCAGACATCTGGTTTTCTGATCTGGATGATGGGCTAAGCATATCGGACGTAAGTGACCTTACTCAGCGTCAAGGTAATGGCTGGCGGCAGATAGTCACGACTCAATCAACTTCTCATTCTCACGCCCACTAAGTGATCATTTATGATATTGACTAACAAAACCTCGTATCTTCTACGTCGCGTGTTTGCCGTGGCTGCTTTGCTTGTTGTTTCCTCTTCTGGCTATGCAGC
The DNA here is from genome assembly GCF_000830505.1 of Vibrio mytili. Taxonomy (GTDB): domain Bacteria; phylum Pseudomonadota; class Gammaproteobacteria; order Enterobacterales; family Vibrionaceae; genus Vibrio; species Vibrio mytili. The sequence goes on from NZ_JXOK01000061.1 coordinate 19,544, forward strand.
GGACAAACTCCGTGTCGGTATTACCCTTCAACCTTATTACAGCTACGTTGAAGCTGTTGTCGGTGATAAGGCGGACATTCTCCCGCTGGTGGATGCAGGCTTTAACCCGCATAACTACTTACCACAACCAAACGATCTCAAACGCCTAAGTGAAATGGATGTCATCGTTGTGAATGGCATTGGTCACGATGATTTCGCTTTAAAAGTCATTCAAGCATCTCAGCGTGAAGATTTGGTTGTGATAGAAGCCAATAAAGATGTCCCTCTATTGCCAGCAATGGGTCAATCTGTGGGGCAAGGGGCGGTGAATCCACATACCTTTGTTGGTTTATCTACGACGGTACAAAAAGTTTATACCATCGCCAGCGAGCTGGGTAAGGTTGATCCCGACAATGCGGCTTTTTACCGCCAAAATGCCCGCCAATATGCCAAGAAGTTCCGCTTGATGAAGCGCGATGCCATGATTTCTCTAGGCGAGTTGGATACTGCAGGAATGAAAGTTGCCACGACCCACAATGCTTACGGGTACATTCTGCAAGAATTTGGTGTGGATGTTGCGGCCGTCATTGAGCCCGCTCATGGTGTTGAGCCAAGCGCAAGTCAGTTGCAAGATACGATCGAAAAGATCCGCGAGTCCGGCATTGACGTGTTGTTTTATGAGCTCAATATGCCAAACCGATTTGTGGACACCATTGAAGAAGCGACCGGTGTTCGACTTTACCGTTTTTCGCACATGACTCACGGTGATTACCAAGCCGAAAAGGTCGAATTGGAGATGCGCGAAAATGTAGAAACATTGATTGAAGCCATGAAGTTTGTTGCGCGTAAGCGTTCTCAGGAGGTTACCTAATGACGGGGCCCTCTATCATATTGAACAGCGTCAGTTTACGCTACGGTGAACATGTTATTTTACAAGATATTACTGCTCGGTTTGAGGCGGGAAAGTGTCATGTCGTGATGGGGCCAAATGGTGGAGGAAAGACGTCTGTTCTGAGATCTGTTTTGGGCTTAACACCATTTAAGGGAAGTATTTCTTTGGATTGGGCCGGTGACCAACTAAACGCAAGCCAAATTGGCTATGTGCCGCAAAAAGCCATGTTTGAGTCCAGCTTGCCACTAACGGTTACAGACTTTGTTCTCCTTAATCAGACACGCGTGCCGTTGTTTTGGCGAAGTAAAACCAAGCAGAGCCAAAAAGCGTTGGCGCTACTAGATCGAGTTGGCATGGCGACGCGTTGTGACCGTCGTATGGGACAACTCTCTGGGGGTGAGCAACAACGCGTACTGCTTGCTCAGGCCTTATTGGATGATCCGCGTTTATTGGTATTAGATGAGCCAGCAACAGGGATGGATGAACAAGGGGTTCGCTATCTTGAAGGGCTCATTCGTGATGTGGTTCGAGAAGGGAAAACGGTTCTGGCGGTGCATCATGATGTAACGGCTGTGCGTCGATTGGATGCGCATGTTCATGTGGTCAATCGTCGAATTATCGACTCTGGTCATCATTCACAGGTACTTCAACCAGATCGTATTGAATCGCTGTTTAAGCACTATACCGGAGGGGTTGAAGCCGCATGATGGATTGGCTACGTGCGCTAGCAACCAATGGCGTTGAAGCAGGTTGGTTGAGCGACAGTTTTTCATACGCATTTATGGTGAATGCGATTGTGGCGGCATTCATACTAGGACCGTTACTCGGTGGGCTTGGAACCTTGGTGATTGCGAAACGACTGGCATTTTTCTCAGAGGCCGTGGGGCACGCGGCATTAACGGGCATCGCGATTGGTGTCTTACTCGGTGAACCACCTGAGAATCCCATCATTGGTTTGTTCAGCTTTTGTATGATTTTCGCGCTGCTGCTGCATTTTGTGCGCAACAGAACCAATGTGCCTTATGACACATTAGTCGGGGTTTTCCTTGCTCTTGCCTTGGCAGTGGGGGCGGCGTTATTGATGTACGTGGCGCGTAAAATCAATATTCACATGCTGGAAAACGTGTTGTTTGGCTCGATTTTGACGGTCACCGACAGAGACATCACCATACTTGCGGTCAGTTGCCTGATTATATTGCTTTTGCTGATCCCAACCTTCAATCGAATATTGCTGACCTGTATCAGTCCTGACATTGCGCGGGTACGAGGGTTTAATACCGGATTGTACGATTACTTGTTTGTAATGATGATCACGCTTGTGACCATCGCGGCGGTAAAAATTATCGGCGCGGTGTTGGTTGGGGCACTGTTATTAATTCCTGGTGCAACGGCTAGGTTGCTGACTGAGCGTATGGGTAGTTTTGTTTTGCTTTCATCGCTACTGGCGACGGTTGCGTGTTTGGTTGGCACCGTTCTCCCTATGGAGTTACAGCTGCCAGTACCATCAGGTGCTTCGATCATCATTGTTTCTGCGATATTTTTCTTAACCGCTACGGTTTACCGAATTATGCATATACCCAAATAACCCTCTATAAGTCATCAATTTTGAGTCAGCAATTATGAAGAAAAAAATACGGACGATAAGTTTAATGGCGCTGGCCTTATGTGCATCGTTAGCAAGCGCGAAAGATATCATTACCAGTACACCCGTAACCTACATGTTGGCAGAACAGCTCATGAAAGGTACGAGTGTGGAAACGCGTTACTTACCGCCAAAGCGTTACGGTATCGAGCGTTTAGTGAATTGGTTTTCGGATAAAGGAGCCACGACGGTTAAAACCGCGGGGCAAGAAGCCACGGTAGCGATAACCCTGAGTGCGATCTGGGAGCAAGATCCGACTTATATTTACGCTCGGCAGGGAAACATTCGTTTAATAGAAATTGATGCGTCACAAGCGCTCTCACCGCGTGCTCAAGGTGTGGCAACATTGACGTTAGGCAACGGAACCCGGTCTAAATACGCTTGGTTAAATCCAACTAACTTGATCCGAATGGCGGGTATTGTTGGTGAAGACCTACAAAAAGTCTATCCACAACATGCACAAGTGATTGAGCGCAATCAACAACGACTCATGTTGAATGTACGGACGCTCATCAACCAACAGCAGTCGATTATTTTTGATAAAGGGATTGATTCAGTCGTGTTAATGAGTAAAGCCTTAGAAGACTTTGCTTCCGGCAATCAGCTGTTTGTTGTCGGCCGTCAATTCAAGCCAGAATTTGAGTGGACGGAACACGACCAGCGTGCGTTGAAAGCTCAGTTTGAGCAAGATGAAACGCTGTGGTTAGTCACCGATAAACGACCTTCAAAATTACTCACGTCTCTGATTGGCGCTGAACGCATATTGCAAATAGATGCGATTGACCGTTGGGGAAGTCAAGGTGTTGATAGTGAACACCCACTTTCCGTTGGGGTTTGTAATCTCTGTGCGCTTACTAGGTAGAAAAATACCCGCTAAATCGCGGGTATTTTTTATAGGGACAAGGCCAACCTCATCGTTATGTTATTGCGTATTAAGTAAGTCCAAAAAGAATGCATATTCCAACGCGTCTTCTTTTATTCGTTTGAAGCGACCAGAGGCGCCACCGTGGCCAGCTTCCATATCAGTTTTGAAAACGAGGACATTGTTATCCGTCTTCATTTCACGTAATTTCGCCACCCACTTCATTGGTTCAAAATATTGGACCTGTGAATCGTGTAGGCCTGTCGTCACCAACATGTTGGGGTAATCTTGGGCTTTGACATTATCGTAGGGTGAGTAGCTCAGCATATAGTTGTAGTAGGCTTTGTCGTTCGGGTTGCCCCACTCATCATACTCATTAGTGGTTAATGGAATAGATTCATCCAGCATCGTGGTCACTACATCCACAAATGGGACATGAGCGGCGACACCGCGATACAACTCAGGTGCTTGGTTAATCACCGCCCCCATCAGAAGTCCGCCAGCGGAACCGCCAACCGCAAATACTTTGTCTTTGGCTCCGTAACCTTGTTCGACGAGTCCTTCCGTTACGTCAATAAAGTCGTTGAAAGTGTTTTGTTTAGTTAACTTTTTACCATCGTCATACCATGGGCGACCTAGCATTTCCGAACCACGAATATGGGCAATGACATAGACGAAACCACGGTCAAGCAAGCTTAAGCGAGTTGAACCAAAGGTGGGCTCGATAGTTGAACCGTAAGAACCGTACCCATATTGATAAATTGGATTGGTGCCATCTTTGTTAAATAAGTCTTTACGATAAACCAAAGAAACGGGGATTTGCTTGCCGTCGCGTGCTTTGATCATGATTCGTTCAGATTGATAGTTATCAGCACTAAAATCGCCAAGTACGGGCGTTTGCTTCATAATTTCTGCTTTGCCCGTCTTGAGGTCAAAGTCAAAGTAGGTTCCCGGTGTCGTCAAGCTACTGTAGTAGAGACGGACCTTCTTATTATCTAACTCATAGTTCCCCGTTAGATAGGCGGCAAATGCCGTGTCATGAAATTCCAGTGGAAATTCCTTACCCGTAGATAGTTCGCGCACGGTGACCGTTGACAGGCCATTGCTACGTTGTTCATACACCATATGATCATCGAACAGTTCGAAGTCGACGAGCTGAACATCATCATCCGCAGGAATGACATCTCGCCACTTGGAACGGTCGTGAATGTCTTGCTTGCGCACTTTCATCAGTCGGAAGTTCACCGCTTGTTCATTGGTGTAGATGTAATACCAGTGGTTTAATTTCGCAATGCTGTATTCGACGCCTTCTTTCAATGGCAAAAACAGTGTTGCTTTCGACTTAGGATCGTTGGCATCAATAATGGAAACACCACTGGTTTCGGTACTGGAGTGCCAAATATAGATTTCTTCGCCATCTTTACTCTTACTAATGTGCGTGTAGTAGGCGGTATTCGTCTCTTCATAAATCAGTTCATCTTTACTTTGTGCAGTGCCTAATGTGTGGCGATAAACTTGATAACCTAATAGGGTTTGCGGATCTTTTTTAATGTAGTAAAACGCTTGGTTGTCATTTTGCCAAGCGATGGCACTCGATGCGCCTTCAATTTCATCTTTAAGATAGTTTCCGGAGGTTAAATCTTTAACTTTTATGGTGTAAATACGACGACTTAACGTATCTTCCCCGTACGCCAACAAGTTCTCGTTAGGACTGACATACAACCCACCAATATTGAAGAACTCATGCCCCTTAGCAAGTGCATTTACATCCAAGATGACTGACTTATCAGTGCCAGCGAAATCCCTAGAGCGCAGATGAACTTCGTATTCGTTGTCGCCAGAAACCTCACTCGAATAGAAATAGCTTCCTTTACGAACGGGCACGGAATTATCGTCTTTAGCTATTCGGTTTTTAATTTCTTCAAACAACTCTTTTTGCAATGCTTCGGTGTGTTTAAGCACCGTATCCGCGTATTGGTTTTCTTGTTCGAGGTGCTGCAAGACTTCTGAGTCTTTACGCTCATCATCACGCATCCAGTAATAGTTATCGATGCGAGTGTCTCCATGTATGGTCATAGTGTGGGGGATTTTTTTCGCCACAGGGGCCAGCGTTTGTTGGGCAATAGTTTGCAATTGAGACTGATGATTCATGGTCGAATTTCCTTGATGACTGCATCCACTGGCCAGTACTAATGGTATGGTTAACATAGTAAGAGTGAAACGCATCGGTGAGTCCTTATATCTGATCAATTCATATCTGATGACTGAACTACTGTGATTAATGGTATTACTTGTAGCAAGCATTAGTCTGAATATGAAATCAACATTACTTGTTATGAGAACAGGATATACGAGGTGGCAAAAAAAAGGGCATACTTTCGCATACCCTGATGTTATTTACGGTGAAACCTAGATCACTTGTGGTATCTCGTTGGTATGGTCTGGCCTACGATTGATCCAACGAAGCCCCAGCATAGCAATGAACGACATCGCCATCATCAGTAACCCTAAAGGCATTTGATTATGCGCTGGGAATAGAGAGGCGAGGAGGGTAGCTACACCCGCTCCTAAGTTTTGCATCCCGCCGAGCGCTGCCCCCGCCGTCCCCGCATGGCATGGGAATGGAGAAATTGCGCCCGTTGTTGCTGCAGGAAACAAGATGCCCGCACCTAAAAAATAGATCGTGCTCCGCCGACTAAGGTTAAAGCGGTCGTAAGTCCGAACAGGCCAGGTACTAATATCGTCGCGGAACCAATAAAAATGGCCACCAAACCGACGTTCAGCGCGCGGCGCATGGATCGGCGTCGTGCAATATAACTCGACAACCCCGAACCAATTAAGTATCCCGGGATCGGTATAATAAACAGTAAGCTTACCGTGGTCGCAGGTAAAGCTAAGACACCACCTAAGAGCACACCAGCTGCAGCCTCGAAGACGCCAACGCCAGCGAACGTCGCGACGAGACAGATCAAAAAGCCTTGGAAACGTCGGTCAGACAATACGTATTTGTAGCTTTGTGTGACGGCTTCATAATGGCGCTTCTCTTTAGGTAGTGTCTCCATCATGCTCGTCATCATGGTGATCACAACTGCCACGCCGAATAATGCTAGGAACAAGTAGCTGGATCGCCAACCAAATGCTTCAGTTAAATAACCGCCTAAAAGTGGCGCCATCAATGGTGAGAACAGTATACACATGCTAATCAAGCTGTTAGCTCGATGGAGTTCGGCACCGTCAAAACAATCGCGGGTTAAGGTTCGTGCCATTGCACCACCGCAACCAATACCAAGCCCCTGGATAAAGCTGCCAACCAAGAACCATTCAAATTGATGGGCAAATAAAGCCACTAACGTACCCGCAAGGTAAATCAACAGACCGGAAACAATGATCGGTTTACGGCCAAGACGATCAGACAATGGACCATAGATGAACTGCGATAAGCCGTATGGGATCAAATAGCACGCCATCACAGCCTGCAAAGATGAAGCAGAAACAAAAAACTCATTTGCCATATGACCAATGGAAGGGACATACATGGTCTGAGTCATTTGACCCACCGCTGTTAATAGAGCAATTAAAAGAGTAAGTTTGACTAATGGAAATGAAGCTGACATTTACGAAAATCTCCAAAAGTTTAAGACGTAAAATAGCTGAGTCCTCCGAATGGAGTACTATTGTTTTTCTAGAAATACTGGGTGGTATGGGCGAGATATTAATTCTTGGCCCAATAATTAGCAATTGAAATAAGCAGCGTTAAGCAAGATAAAAATCTATGATTTGGATTAGTAAAACTAATCTAAAATGGGCGTGGGATGCGTTTAGGGAACTGGGGGAGATGAGCGACTTTGCGCTCATCTGGAGTTAAGATGCCAGTAAGTGAGACTGACTAGGATCGACCAATACTTTGTCTGACATCGCCTGACGCCCTAATAGCATCATGTAGGTCATGTTTTCACGGTTGGTTAGAGTAATGTCGATTGGCCACTGCTGATCTTTCATACGCATCATCGTCGTGATGACGCAACGATGCTCAAACGTGCCATTGGAGGACTTTACTTTGCGATTGGCTTTTAATGGCGCTGTACAGCGTACGACTTGCTCTAGATGGTAAATATCCGGATGCAGATCGAACTCGACATAAAAACGGCCATCTTTCTTAAAGCACTCTATGTTATCGACATGCAGTGAGGACGTTTTTGCGCCCGTATCGATACGTGCTTCTAAGTGAGTAATGCCTAACTCCGGCAAACAAATCGCTTCCGCATTGCCAATGATTATTTTATTGTTCATGTTTTTGTCTTCCTAGCGGAGACCAATGAGTGGTCCCCATACTATTTAGGCGTTATCACCCTTTACCACGAGTGCGGTTTGCATTTGGTTTCGCGTTCTTTTCGATAAAATCGAAAATCATTCCAGCCACATTTTTTTTCGTTGCCAGCTCGATTCCTTCAAGACCTGGAGATGAATTGACTTCCATGACCACAGGACCATTTTTCGATTGAAGAATATCCACACCACATAAATTCAGCCCCATAACTTTGGCTGCGTTGATTGCAGTCGCACGCTCTTCCTTGCTCAATCTTACCAGTTGCGCAGAGCCACCGCGGTGAAGGTTAGAGCGGAACTCCCCTTCTTTTGCTTGACGCTTCATCGCTGCAATGACTTTATTTCCGACCACGAAACAACGAATGTCGGCCCCTTTTGCTTCTTCGATAAACTCTTGCACCATGATGTTGGCTTTGAGCCCCATAAACGCTTCAATGACACTTTCTGCCGCTTTATTCGTTTCAGCCAGTACTACGCCAATACCTTGTGTTCCTTCAAGCAGTTTGATTACCAGAGGAGCCCCTCCTACATTTTTGATAACGTCTTGGATGTTGTCTGGGTGATGAGCAAACCCTGTACGTGGCAAGCCAACGCCTTTACGCGACAACAGCTGCAACGAACGAAGTTTGTCACGTGAGCGGCTGATTGCTACAGACTCGTTGACACAAAATGTACCCATCATTTCAAACTGACGGACTACGGCTGCACCGTAAAATGTAATTGATGCGCCAATACGAGGAATGACCGCGTCGTACTCTGGTAACTCTTCACCCTTATAACGAATTTTGGGGTTATTACTCGTAATATCCATGTAGCAGTGGAGCGTATCAATCACATCAATTTGATGTCCGCGCTCTTCGCCTGCTTCTTTGAGGCGCATGGTTGAATATAAATTCTCGTTACGAGAGAGGATAGCAATACGCATGGCAATTCCTTAGTCAGTCAGTACCAAAATAAAAAACATTAAGTTTAAGTATAGAATGTCGTAGGCAGATGATCCTGATATGACAGGATCTACTTACTTTAAATGCTTTATACCCAAGTATTTTTTTGAGGATGGTGGGTATAGAAAAGTAGCAGAGTAACCACTTTGTCAGAGGTGCGAACCTTAGGTGGTTTTATAAAGAGAAGAAAGAGAAAAATACGCGTCGTAACGACAAAAAACTTTTATCGATACTCGGCGGCTATTCGCGACGAAAGGTGTTCTCGCTAAAATAAAACCCCGCCTGGTTTCCCAGACGGGGTCTATTCTTTTTCGCAGCAATCCGGCTACTATAGGTGCTCCCTGCATCTATCCTTGATAGTGGCTAATTCCTTTAACCGATTTCCCTGTTCATCGCCTTCCTAGCGGTGTCCATTCTGGCCTGTCATCCTGACGGGCGAACTCTATCCTAGAGTATGTGACTTCCTTGCTGATAACTCGTCCTAAGCCATCAAATCTTCGTCCTGAAGATACCTAATCCATTAGGCTTTTTCCTGTTCCTGCCAACATCCTGTCGACAACTGCAGTATTGATGTTTTGACGATTTCGCTCAATTACTCTCTGAAAAATATTTTTTAGCCCTGTTTGTGTTTCTGGTGTTAAGTTATTAATTTTCAGTCAGTTAAAATAAAAACAAGCTTGCTTCTTAATCACGGCTGGTCTTTTTGCTTACACTCTTTGTAAGAGATCTCGCACAACTTTAGTGGTGAATATATTCATCAATGGCGTTTTACGTTTGGCAAACGTTTGCTTTGGATCACAGTTTAATTGCGGAAAAAATACTGTTGTGAAGAATGAGAAAATAATTACATTTAACACTAGACTTTTGAATTGTAATTGTGGTAATAGTTTACTTTCACTTCGTAAGTTCTTATGAAGTTTCAATGACAGATACAGACGGGAACTTGGTTGACATTTTTCTGTCATATCTGTTGAGTAGTTTGATCGTGTCTCGCAATCTTTCGTGCATTTGCATAGAAACAAGGACTCAAAAGGCGTCTATTTTTTGTCGCTGTCCTGTGAAAAAATCATGGTTAAATTACTGATTCCTATGTAGATTCAATAGGAAAAATAACCTTAGACAATAAGCTCACCAAGAGCGTTACTTATACAAAATGAGGGAGAATCACTATGAAAAAAATGAGAAGAGCTCAGTTACATCGTGTTCGTATCCAATACTGGAAAGATACGAAAGACACACCAGCTAAAAAATCATAACCGTAAAATTCATAGTTCTAAAAATCTTAGTTAAAAAATCAGTTGTTAATAATTAGCGCAATTCGTTAATTATAAGCACGACACAGAGCTGGCAAAGGGAGACCGACTTCCTTGTTCTGCCAGCTCAAAAACGTCCCCGTATACAGTTCCCAACTTTTTAAACAGTTTTTCGAATTAAAACAATTGTCGTGTTTTAATTCGCTCTACTGATCTACAAATGTTTTCTCTGTAATTCACCGGTAAGCTTATTTAGCGCTATTGCCCTCTAACTCTCAACTAAGGGTGCCGTGCCAAATACTGCTTACGCTATAGGGTTGTTTGCACTCATAGATAGTTTGCGTCAACTAAGTCACTTGCTTGTGCGCTTTTCACTTCAGGGCGAGCTTGTAGCCAAGCAACGACTTGAGCTTTTTGCTCTTCTGTGGCGCTACCGTAGCGCTCTGTTGAGCATAGAAAGCCTTCAAACAGCTCTAGTCCACCACCGCCGAAGCATAAGCCCAAACCGTCAATGTAGTCGACAAACTCATCAACGAATACATCATAACGGTCAAAGTCAGTGATGTCGGTTTCACAACTCACCTCAAATCCTAAAATAGCGAATTCTCCCAGAAACAGTTTCTTGCGAATACGGCGACTTTTATTTTCAATTCTATCTAATTTCATGATTATCTCTTTGAGTAGGTAGGTTTGCTGCCCCTTATACATTTAATGCAACCACAACCCAAGTAAAATCCTAATGAACGTGCACATGTGATGATTATTTGTTCGAATAAGTTTTAATTAACCGCTAACGCTCTCGAGACTCACAAGCGGCGATGTAATATTTGAGCAATATAACTTTCATTGTTGTCGATCATTTCTGTCATATTTTTTCGCCAAAATTCTCCTCGCTCAATTATTTATAAAAGTCATTATTCATAAAATAAATGATTAAAAACTAAATTTAACATTAGGAAAGTAAAACCATGAGTAAGGAAACCTTTGACGCGACGCGTTATAACCAGAGCAACAACAAACCTTTTGAAGATGTATTAGAAGCGAGCCTATCTCGACGCAGCATTCTTAAAGGTGGTTTAGGTATCAGTGCAATGACGGCATTCGGTGCCTTTGGATTAGCAGGTTGTAACTCATCAAGCTCAGGCTCATCAACAGCGAAAGGTGCAAGTGCTTCAAGCGCCGTACTGAATTTTGATTCAATTCCAGGTTCGTTAACTGACGCGGTTTCTATTCCTTCAGGCTATCAGGCTCAAGTATTGGTACCTTGGGGCACCCCGTTAAATGCTCAAGGTGGCGCATGGAAGAGTGACGGTACAAATACGGGAAATGATCAGTTAAACGCGCTAGGAATGCACCACGACGGCATGCACTTCTTCCCATTAAATGACAGCACAACCGATGGTTTGCTATGTATTAACCATGAATACATCGACCAAGGAGCATTGCATCCAAATGGTCCTACGGTGGAAAATGGTGTTCGCACTATCGTTGATGAAGTGCGTAAAGAGATTAACGCACATGGTGTTTCTGTTGTGCGCATTCAGCTCGAGAATAATCAATGGAAGCTGGTTGATGCTGACCCGCTTAACCGCCGTTATACGGGCGCAACGGTCATGGACTTATCTGGTCCAGTCGCGCATACCGCATTAACCGCGACACGTTTCTCACCAGACGGAAGCCAAGCGCGTGGTACATTGAACAACTGCGGTAATGGATACTCACCTTGGGGAACTTACTTAACCTGTGAAGAAAACTGGCCGGGCTATTTTGTTAATGCTGGGACGCGCACAGAAGATCAAGATCGTATTGGTGTTGATGCTCAAGGCACCCGTTATGGTTGGGATACCTTAGCAGGTAACGCCGAAGAGCGTTTGGAGGAATTCACTCGCTTTAATGTCGCTCCAACTGGCGCATCAGCAACGGATGATTACCGTAACGAAGCGAATGGCCACGGCTACATCGTTGAAATCGATCCTTATACACAAAACTCGCGTGCGAAAAAACGTACAGCGCTTGGCCGCTTCCGTCACGAAGGTTGTGCGTACGGTAAATTGGAAGAGGGCAAGCCAGTCGTATTCTACTCTGGTCACGACTCTCGCTTTGAGTACTTGTACAAGTTTGAATCTGCAGCTGCATGGGATCCAGCGGATGCGAATCCAAGTAACCGCCTTGCGACAGGTGACAAGTACATGGATGAAGGCACACTATACGTGGCGCACTTCAACGAAGATGGCTCAGGCACTTGGTTGCCACTGACGTTGGATAGCGTAACGACAAACGGTGGGACACTTGCGGATCATTTTGATTCATTGGCTGCTATCATCATTAACACCGCTGGCGCTGCTGACCTTGTTGGTGCAACACCAATGGACCGCCCAGAGTGGTGTACAGTAGATCCGTTCACTGGCACGGTATACCTGACATTGACCAACAATACAAAGCGTACTTCAGATACAAACGCGGCAAACCCACGCTTAAACAACAAGTTTGGTCACGTGATTCGTTGGGATGAAGGTGAAACATCAACGGAATTTACTTGGGATATCTTTGTCTTTGGTGCGCCTGCAAATGGTGACGCAGATACCAACCGTTCAAGTTTAACTGAGCTTAACCAGTTTGCGAGCCTGATGGTTTATCATTTGATTCACGAGGTATTCTCTGGATTCAAACTGATAATGGTGCCGATGAAGTCACTTCGTACACCAACGACCAAATGCTCGCGGTTGTACCTTCGACTTTGACTGACGAAGATGGCAACCCAGCGGTAATTAGTGCCGATAACCAAGCGCAACTCAAACGCTTCTTTGTGGGACCAAATGGCTGTGAAGTCACTGGGTTTACTATCAGTCCAGATCACAAGTCTTTGTTTGTGAACATCCAACACCCAGGCAACTGGCCATACAGTGATGATGCTGCCGAGGAAACGCCTGCTGGAACCACGGTTCGTCCGCGTGCGTCTACGGTGGTGATTCGTCGTGAAGATGGTGGCGAGATCGCGGTGTAATATCTGTCTATCTGCTGTCGATTTCTAGAAACAAGGCCCTGATCACGATCAGGGCCTTTTTACCTCTGTCTCGTTTCCTTACTATGATTCACATACCTATTGATTTTTCGTTAATCGATTACAGAGGCGCTATGAATTCAGTCTATGACTACGTCATCGTTGGAGGCGGCATCGTCGGCGTGTCTACGGCATGGCAATTACAACAACGTTATCCTGACAGTACGATTTTGCTGGTGGAAAAAGAGCCGCGGCTTGCTCAGCATCAAACTGGTCACAACAGCGGTGTGATCCACGCAGGGGTTTACTACGCGCCTGGGAGTTTAAAAGCCGATTTTTGTAAGCGCGGCGTCGACCGTACATTGGCATTTTGTGCCGAACACAATATATCGGTAGAAAACTGTGGCAAACTTCTGGTCGCGACTAACGATCAAGAAGTGGAACGGATGCACGAGCTTTATCAGCGTTGTCAGGTCAATGAGATTGACGTCGAGCTATTAGATCAAACACAGTTGAAACTCGCAGAGCCTAATATAACTGGGTTAGGCGCTATTTACGTAAAATCCACCAGTATTGTCGACTATCAACAAGTGACCAAGCACATGGCGCATGAATTTCAAAATCTTGGTGGAACAGTTAGCTTGAGAACGAAAGTCTCAGCAGCCAAAGAGCAGGATGAACATGTGTTGCTGACTTGTTATTCTGATGGGCAACCCGTGAATATCAATGCCAAGTTCCTGGTCACATGCAGTGGCTTAATGGCCGATCGCATGACCAAAATGATGGGTATTAAGACGGATTTTCAAATCATCCCGTATCGAGGTGAATACTATCGACTGGACAGCAAACACAATCACGTAGTCAATCACCTTATTTATCCCATTCCCGATCCGGATTTACCGTTTTTGGGTGTTCACTTAACTCGAATGATTGACGGTTCAGTTACCGTTGGGCCAAATGCCGTACAAGGTTGGAAACGCGAGGGTTATGCTAAGATTAATTTCAGTCTTAGAGATACGCTGCAAATGCTCAGTTTCTCGGGATTTTGGAAAGTTACTCACAAGCACCTTCGTACGGGAATCGCTGAGTTTAAAAACTCGTGGTGGAAACCCGGTTATTTAAAGTTAGTGAATAAATACTGCCCAAGCATTCGATCTCAGGATCTAAAACCGTATCCTGCAGGCATTCGAGCACAAGCCGTCCTATCTGACGGTACACTGGTTCATGATTTTTTATTTGCTGAAAGCGCAAGAAGTTTGCATGTCTGCAATGCGCCTTCACCTGCCGCCACATCTGCCATGCCTATCGGGGAATACATTTGCAATAAAGTAAGAGATAAATTGGACGCGCAAGTAAATATAGGTGAGGAGGCAGAAACCGCTTGAGCTGAATTGTGCTATAGCAACGATGCTAATTCTAGAGTGATACGCACAAACTGCTCATCTTGGTATTGCACTTCATAGTTAAAAGTACCACTGGCGTAAATGCTGCCTAAGAACAGAGAACGTTGACTCATCGGGCCGCGGAACAGCATCGAAATCGGTGTGATGAGCGCGTTATTATCGTCAAAGTGCTGGTTCAAATTCTCCGACAATACACACAGCAGACAGCCATGCTGGTCGTGTGATAAATCCACATCTTCAGGGCGTGAGAGCATAACGGTTGTGCCAAGTTTCTTCTCGATTTCATTAATCAGCAATAGATAGCTGTCCAAATGTGGTTGAGGGTTACTCGGTTTGTCTGCTCCTACACAGCGTTCAAGTAGGGCTTCGAGATTACCATTTTCCCCTTTCGCCTGTTGAGTGATCGACTTTAACGGCTTTTTAATCAGTTTGTAACGATTGCTTTTCAGCTTAGGCTTAAGCCATTTTTGCAGTAGATCGTTGCGCGCTTTTAAAGGAAGGGCTTCAGAAGAGGCATGGACTTTAAAGTGAAGATGCAGTAATGCATGTACAGCAAGCTCACTTAGAAGCTGGTTAGCATCAGCGGATTGTCTTACCTGCTTAGAACTTTGCATTACACTCAAACGACTTTGAATAAGAAAGGATATGGTGCCGAGAGAGGGACTCGAACCCTCACACCAAAGGCACTAGCACCTCATGCTAGCGTGTCTACCAATTTCACCATCTCGGCATCATGATGCTCTGCATAAGCAGAGGCCTCGTAAGAAGCAATCGAATTGTATAACCAAACTCTATCTTTTGGCGAGTCAAAAATAGCGCATTTTTCGCATTTCGAGTTTGATTGCGTATTTATTGGCCATTTTTACGTGTTAATAAGTAAAAGAGTACTAATATCCTTACTTAAACTGCAGGTAAGAGCTATTTGAATTCACCACACTATGGCTTATTACCAAAAGCTTTCTCTACCAATCCATAAGGCACGGATTTAAACGCTTTTGGGGTGTTTTGGGTTGTGGGTGCTTGGTTAACCCCTTGCCAATCGAGTAGCATAATCGCCAGTACGTTGCGGTGCTCACCATATTCCAACTCAAAGTCTCCATCGATAGACGGGATCATGCCTTGGTCTGGGTCAATTGCTTTTCTGATAGCTTGTCTCGTTTTCTCGACAACAGGGTCGTTTTCCAAGCCTGCGAGTAAGAATGAGATCCCCACTTCTGCAATCACATCCTCTTTTGCACGCAATAATATGGTGTCGATATTGTTACGAAAGTAGTCGTAAATCCATTGGTGCTGAGTTTCACTGACTGATTTTTGGTAGTACTGAGAGTCAGCAAATATAATGTGCGTCATGCCATAGAGCTTGTTGCCGTATTGTTGAGCTGAGAGTTTTTTGTCTTTTTCATCAGGGTACGTCTCACGGAACGCTTTTGTGAAATCGTCAACCACGTCTTGCTCTCCAAGTTGGCGCAACCAATACACTTGATTGGCTAACTGTGCGGCCCACGCTTCGATCATTTCACGATCGGTGGCATAGCGTGTGAAGTCATAGCGTTGAATTACGCTTCTTAACGTTTTATCGTTTTTATGTTTCAGACCGTATTCATCAGCTCGCGCCATTGCGCCCAACAAGTCAATACCAAGGTAGAGATATTCGGGATGATGTTTGGTCACCGTATAGCGGCGCTGACTGCGTTCGTCATCTTTGTTTTGGTATTGTGCAAGTCGCTGAGAAGAATACAAAACCACATCTTCTGGTGTGACGACTTCGTTTGCGATGTAGTTTAAGCGGCTGGCCACTTGTGCCATATCGGTCCAAATGGCAGCAAGATATTGGTCATCAAGCGTTTGTCGATACATACGCAGGCCAAAGTGGCCTTCTTTAAAGGCCGAAAAAGTAAACAGTTCGCGTTCGTAAGTCTCTTTAATTAATTGCGCTGATTGAGAATAGCTTAGGCTAGATGTTTCATTTTGAGCAGCGTGAACATTGAGAGCCAGTGAACAGGAGAGTAATACTGCCAGAGATAGAGGTTTGATTTGCATAGCGTATTCCCATAGAGCCATTGAGTAACTTAACGTACCACTAACTTATAAAATCTATGTAAAGCTCCGGTAAAACAATCGACGGATCTTATTAAGAAATATAGCGAAAAGTGAGATTGATGCGCTCACCTTTTGGTTTTGCAGTTTTTGGAACACTGTGTTTCCAATGGTGTTGCAGCTTGCCTGCCATGATCAATAGTGAACCATGAGAAAGTTCATATTCTATCTGCGTTTTACAATGTAAATTTCTTAATAAGAATCGGCGAGTGGCTCCCAAGTTTAAAGAAGCAATAACCGGGTTGGTTCCCAATTCTGGCTCATTGTCTTGGTGCCATCCCATCGAGTCTTGCCCGTTTCGGTATAGGTTCGCCAACACGGAGTTAAATGGCTCTTGAGCGATGGACTCACAGCGTTGCTTTAGTTCAGATAATTCCGGGGTCCAAGGGTGAGGCTCCGAGGTCAACCCTGAATAAGTATAGGTGGCATCGCCATGCCAGGCTTGCAAGCGCGGTTGTAATACTGAACGACCAAACAAGGTGATGGACTTTTGCTGCCAAGGTAACGTGGTACGTAACTTAGTAAAATATTCATCGGCTTCCAATAAACTCAGAAAGTTTGGGTGATAGTATATTTTACCTTGATCCACTGCTCGCCAATGTGGCTGTTCACATAAATAGTTTTCTTTTTGCACTTAATGTTTCCTAGTTCATAAAAAAACTCAGATTAAGATTACCTTTATTACAATGTTTGAGTATTCTTAAATAACGATTTTAACAATAAATTATAAAAGCTCGCCACAAGAGTGAGTCTGTGAATCAGTAGGACACCAATGCGCTATTCACCCAAAAAGCCGTGTTATTTTGTATCTTTTTTTCTTACTTTTTTCGCTTCATGTGTAGGGATTATTGAGCTGGTTCACCACGATCAGCAAAACGTTTACCAAAGACGCGATCAAATTGAGGCAAAAGATCAACTGTCAGTCATTCGCTCTAATTTAGAAGCGATTCTCATGGCAGATATTTATAAAGTGAGCACCTTAGCTACATTGATCTCCTTGTTGCCAAACCGTGATGAACGAGATTTGAGAGTGGCTGCAGAGCGAATACAGCGCAAGAGTAAACATATTTCGACTATCGGGATTGCACCAAATGACGTGGTTACTCACGTTTTTCCGTTGCAAGGAAATGAAAGTGTGCTCGGGTTGGAGTATCGACATTTTCCTAACCAGTGGTCGCAAGTGAAAAAAGCGCGAGAGATACAAGAAATCTTTATTGCCGGACCTATTTCATTGGTTCAAGGCGGACGCGGCTTGATTGCCAGATTACCGGTTTTTAGTGATGCGCCGCTCAACGAGAACTATTGGGGCGTGATCAGCGCTGTCATCAATTTTGACTCGCTACTCCAAGATGCTGGAGTATTCGATTTTTCTTATCGTTACCCTTTAACCATACGAGGTTATGATAGCAGTGGGGAGTTCGGGGACATTTTCTTTGGTACCGCAAATGATCCAAGCAAATTGTATGCGAAAGAGGTGGTCCATTTTCCTTATGGTGGATGGAGCATGGCTGTGTTTTCTGGGGATAAACTCAAAGAACAGTTACCATGGTACGAGGTGAACATCGTGAGATTGATTGGTTATCCGATGTTATTGGTGCTAAGCATTGCGATCTTCGTGATTTACCGACTTTACATCATCGCTAACCAACGAGCGTTGCACGATGAGCTGACTCGTTTGCCGAATCGTCGGAACTTTATGCATTCATTCAAGCGACAATTTGAAATTGCTCAACGTTACCAACAAGACTATAGCTTTGCTTTGATTAATATCGATCTGGACCGATTTAAAAGCATCAATGACACCTATGGGCACAATGCTGGTGATAAAGTATTGATCGCGGCAGCTGAGCGTATTTTAGGCGGTTTACGAAAGTCAGATATTGTTGCTCGTATGGGGGGGGATGAGTTTTTAGCTATCGTGCATAATCCTCAATCTGAACAAAGTTTGGAAGCGTTAATCTTTAAGCTAAAAGGTGTTTTGAGTAAAACTCCTATCATTTATGACGAACATCTTATTTATTTAGAGGTCAGCATTGGCTACGCGATGTTTGATCCAAAAATGCTCTCGCCGGAGCAAATGTTAAAAGTGGCAGATGAAAAGATGTATCAACAGAAGCACAAAAGTCGAGATTAACAAGTTTCACTGCATTGAGTGGCTTATTGGTTTTGTTTGCATTTTGCATTTGCGTATTGCAAATAAACTGGTTAACAAAGCAACGATATGCATCAATATCCGCTTGAATGACACATTTTTAATGTTGGCACGAATAATGCTATATGTTAGGTGACCCTTATTAAGCCGAGGGTCACCTAGCCAACTGACGTTGTTAGTGAATACATTTTGTTCACATTTATCTATCGCCAATCACGTTTATTGTGATTGGCGTTTTTTCTTTTAGTATCCGCTGTTTTTCTACTGCTAGTGTTACATATCAAGTAAGTTAACTTGATCGCTTAAATTGTCCGCTTGATTGCAATTGCTCTCGCCGCTATGGCTGTAGCAGCTTGGTTGTCTTGGACAGACGGCTCCTCTAGAACAGATTAATCTCGCTTCTGTTTGAATTCCGCGCTCTATCCAGTTGATATTTAAGATCTTCGCGATAGTTGTTAAGTCTTTTTTAATATGTCTAGGGATGACACTGCTCCCTCCAGATGACACGCAGAGTGATTTCAACTCTTCTGCGATGGATATTGCATCACCGCCTTGGGCAGAGATCGCAGGATTCAGATCGATGCCAGCACATAATACGCGGTTGTTACCCGCAGGGTCGGCAACATTAATCGATTCGCAACAGTAAATGCGTGGCTCATTACCCACGTTGAGAATGGAAATTTGTGCGGAACTGGTATCCAACGGTTGTGCTAAGCGTCGGAAAACCGCCCAGTGTTGACAAGGGTCGTTCACTTTACGCATGTTGCCCCAAGGCAGCGGAATGCCATTCCCTCTGTAAACAGCTTTGAGTTTACCTGGTCCATATGCATCGAAATAGTGCCAGTGAGGGTAGGGAGACACGACGGTCATTCTACGCATCGCGACCGACGGGGAAACACCTGCCTTTTTATGGACACTGATCTCGTACCCTGAGCGGTCTAGGAGTTGTCGGAACGGAACTTTGGGGCATAACAATGCACCAGCAAAGAAGCTGGATTCGAAATCACGCCAAGCTTGCAAAATGTCTTGCGAATTAAGTTCTGAGTTGGAGAACTGAGTTTCAGTTTGTTCCCAGTTGTGCTGGTGTCCGATAGAAAGCACATTGTTCATTGCGTCACTGCTATGTAAAACTCGATGACCAATGTACACCGCCAAATCGTACTTGAGTCTTGTTGGATAGTCACGCATGCGTGTATTTAGATAAATAGTATTGGGCGCTTCCATAAAAGACGTCACCAGTTGCTTTGCACTCACTCCAAGTTCATCGATCACATCTTTTGGTGCGCGGTCAATCCAACGAATGTCTAGCCCCATACTTTTGGCAATGTCGATCAAATCTTCTACCGACAGATTTAAGCGCTTTAGACCAATTTCTTCAGCGGCACGCTCTAAATCAGGGAAATGGTTTTGATGGTTTTCTTGATGAGCTCGAATTAACAAGTGGGCAAATTGACGTCCTGTGATACCGGTTTGGGACAGCATTTCCGGAATGGCGATTTGGAGGATGTCGTTGGAAAATAGGAAGCTCGGTTCAAGCGCCATGCCGTTGATTCCGCCTCGATTGCCCTTGTTGGGTGTGATGGCGTCGAGCTCTGGTTCATCATCTAGAAACCAAGTTGGATCTTTCTGAAAAACTTCAGCGATCACTTCTAGCATATCGATGCTTGGCACGCGTTTACCGCGTTCTATCATTGAAAGATAAGACACAGACGGAGCGTACTCTGGGTTGATTCTAACGCAGCGCGCAGACAAGTCTTCCATTGTTAAATGGTTATTCTTCCTCAGGTTACGAATTTTTGTACCTAGAAAGTGAGACTGACGAATAAGGCTTTTTGACACAGACATTTGTAAAATTCACATTGTAAAATTTTTGTTGTGAAATTGTAGTCAATTTTTCGCTAGTCTACATAATAAGCAGGCAAGAAAATTAACCATCAACTTCACAGATTTGCCTGAAACTTAAACGAGAGTATTAAGTTTTTACTCTAAAAGAGTGTTCAAGTACGAGGATATGACGATGAATATGCTGAACTTCGATAATAAAGAAATGACACAACAACAACGCCCATTTATCGCTGAAGCTGTATTTGCCGTCGAAGCGGTAAGTGCATCTCAGCAAAACGAAAAGCAAGGAAAAGCTAAGCAGTTGCTCGACCGTATGTTTCCTTTAGAAAACGGATCCCACCAAGATGTTTCTAGCTATGTTATCGATTACCGTCATGTGTTGGCGTATTTTAAAGATGGCACACATAGCGGTCTGAAAAGCCCAAAACATTTTGTTGCATACACAGGTGAAAAAGAAGATCCGAAATCAATTTTATTTAAAGACGATTCGGGCAACCATGTTGAAGTGCTGTTTGGTTGTCACAAGGGGACAGGTTGTGTTGAATTGATGGACATTGATGACATCCAACTTGAAACTCGGACAACGTTTTCGCCAGAACTCACAGGCAATGCACCTACGGCAATGCGTCACTGGATAAGTTTGGTGAAAGGTGACCAAAAGGGTAAACCGATGGCATGCAGTGAAGATAAAGAATACACCGCGAAAAACGGTGACGACTATACGCTGAGCTACTGCTACCGGGTGGGTTGAGAGGCGTATCATGGACCATTATATTGGTCTCTTACAACCTGTCACTGGACGTGAAACAAAAATAAACCCTGTCTCTGTGAGAGCAGGGTTTTTGCTTATCTATTGGCACTAAACTCACGAAAATCGGAATTCATCTCACGACATCAAAGTGGCATCACTCGATTACGACCAAGTTGCTTGGCGTCGTAAAGGTGCTCATCCGCCTTAAATATTAAAGACTCGGCAGTGTCACCGCTCTCGAACTCGGCCACACCAAATGAGGCGGTAATATTGTGGATTTGTGTCCCGGTGCGCTTATCTGTAACACGTAACTTTTCTAGCATACGGCGTAAGGTGTCCGCATATTGGCGTGCAATACGCAACGATTTGTTGGGAATGATGAGTGCAAATTCTTCTCCGCCAAAGCGATAAGCACACGCGCCGTCTCGACAACTTTGTTGCAGTCTTTTTGCAATGGCTTTGAGAACATTATCACCAAAAAGATGGCCATAACTGTCGTTAAATTCTTTGAAATGGTCGATATCAAGCATGATGATCGACATGTCTTGATTTGCTTCAATTAATGCAGTGATGTCTTTGTTGAATGCGCGCCGATTGTAAAGGTTCGTTAAACCATCGAACAATGCTTCTTTTTGTACTTCTTCAAGTTGCTTTTTAAGGCGAGCAATTTCACCACTGGCATTGTTGAGCTGGCGGCTTAGAAAGGCTGTTGAATGACGAATGTCATGTGATTCCGAAACCAGTTGACGAATAACTACCATCACGTCTTCAAGATTTAGGTTGCCATCTTCCACTTTTTCTAGTTTATCAAAGCTTTTATTTACCATCTCGGAGAAGGACGCGGTATCTGAGAGGGTATCGCACATTGTGCTTGAAGCTTCGTTCAGGATGACGCTTATGTTAGCCCGTAGATCGTCAAGACTGGTTTCTGATTTGTTTGCTACGTAGGTACTGTATAGACGCGTTGTCGCTGTTGGTGGGCAAATACCATAATCTTCCAGTACTTTGTCTAGCTCAAAGTTGAGTTCTGGGATGGTGTTATCGACATACGTATACCACAACGCATAGTTGGCTGGCGTTGTCGCTACGTAGTTTTTTATCATTAATGGCACCGCTTTCTTTAAGTTCGCGGTCGATTTCTTAAACTCGTCGTTCATTCCTGACATGGCAATAGAATAAAGGGAATGACTGTAGATTAACGGATTTTCATGATAATCGCTTCAATTTTATTACTTTTGTTGAATTTATGCGTGTCTAAAATGAATTTAAGAGGTCTGGTTCAAATTGTTTCAATGTCAGTACGCCATTTTTGTTGAACCAAGCGCGATGAGGTGGTCGAGGTGAGGTTTATCGTATGAAAACACGGTTACATTCTTCGGTTTTGTATTCAAGAAGGTACCTGCAACCGATCGATTTAAAGCCCCATTCCGTATATGACCACGTGGAAAGAGAACGATGGGACCAACCGTTGGTTGAGATGATGGCAAAGAGAAAGCAAGTGGGGAGTATCGAATGCGTTATAAAACGGTACGATTGATTTTGGGCGATCAACTCAACAGTGATCACTCTTGGTTTCAGTCAGTCGATGATAACGTGATCTACGTGATAGCAGAGCTCAAGCAAGAGAATACCTATGTGACGCATCATATTCAGAAGGTATGCGCTTTCTTTTCTGCGATGGCAACGTTCGCTAAGGAAAAGCAAAGTGAAGGGCATCATGTGTTGTATCTTACGCTAGACGATACTGCTCCCTTCGAGAATCTCGAACACTTACTGAAACATTATGCTCGCGAGGTAGGCGCGATAAAGTTTGAATATCAAAGACCAGATGAATATCGGCTGCTAGAGCAGCTCGCTCAACTGAAAATTAATGATGTTGTCATACGTTGTGTTGATAGTGAACATTTCTTGTTGCCTTTTGAGGAGATAGAAACGCAGTTCCCGCAAGGGAAGCACGTCATGATGGAACATTTTTATCGCCGCATGAGGAAACGGTTTAACATTTTAATGCAGGATGGTAATCCTATCGGTGGCAAGTGGAATTACGATGCAAACAACCGCAATAAGTTAAAGCGCAAAGATATTGAGGAACTACCCGCCCCTTTGATGTTCAGTTCAGATGTGAATGACGTCGTGAAACGATTGCAAAGGCATAACATTCAGACCATTGGTCGGATGGAAGGCGAGCTTCTTTGGCCTATAAGCCGCACGCAAAGCTTGTCACTACTCGCACATTTCTGCCAAGTTTGTTTGCCAAATTTTGGGCGATTTCAAGATGCGATGACGGCGGAGCATGGAGCGAAGTGGAGCCTGTATCATAGTCGTTTATCTTTTTCGCTCAACAGTAAATTACTCCACCCACAAGAAGTCATTAATGCCGCATTGAGCACCTTCAATTCAAACCCGGCTGTAGACATTGCCCAGGTGGAAGGGTTCATACGTCAAATCCTAGGTTGGCGAGAGTTTATCCGCGGCGTGTATTGGGCCAATATGCCACAGTATCCCATAAAGAACGAACTGGGTGTTGCGCGCCAACTTCCGAGCTATTTTTGGACGGGTAAAACCAAGATGGCGTGCATGAAAAATGCGATTGGTCAGTCTCTAGACTACGCCTATGCTCATCACATTCAACGCTTAATGGTGACCGGTAATTTTTGTCTGTTAACCGAAATAGACCCCGACCAAGTAGATGAGTGGTATCTCGGCATTTATGTTGATGCAATTGAATGGGTGGAAATGCCTAACACACGTGGCATGGCGCTGTTTGCTGACGGTGGAATTGTGGGGACAAAGCCTTACGCGGCGAGTGGTTCATACATCCACAAAATGAGCGATTACTGCAAAAACTGCCATTACGATAATAAAGCCCGAAGTGGCGAAGATTCTTGCCCATTCAATAGTTTGTATTGGCGTTTCATGCACAAGCACGAGCAGCGTTTGGCCCGCAACCCTCGCATCGGGATGATTTTTCGGGCTTGGGACAATATGGAAACCGCACAACGCAACGCTATTTTACAGACGGCTGAGCACTACATCGCTAATTTGGAGAGCTTATAATGAAAATTTTAATCGTTGGCGGCAATGGGGGGATTGGCTTGGCTATGGTGCAAGAGGCCGTTAAACGTTTCCCTAATGCAGATGTACACGCCACATATCATACAGAAAAACCAGCTTGGCAGGCTCTGCGTGTTGCATGGCATCAATTAGACGCGAGCAACGAATCTCAAGTTCAACTGCTCAGTGAATCGATTGAAGATATCGACTGGGTGATTAATTGTGTTGGTCTGTTGCACACCCCTGAAAAAGGACCAGAAAAAAACCTAGGTGCGTTAGACCCAGACTTTTTCATGCGCAATATCACCGTGAATACTTTGCCCAGTCTATTGTTGGCAAAATATTTCACTCCTCAGTTAAAGCGCAGGCAAGCCCCTAAATTTGCGGTTATATCTGCGAAAGTGGGTAGTATCGCCGACAATCGATTAGGTGGATGGTACAGTTATCGCGTATCAAAAAGCGCTCTCAATATGTTTCTTAAAACGATGTCGATTGAATGGCAACGAACTGTAAAAAATGGTGTCGTATTAGCTTTCCACCCCGGGACAACCGATACCGCGCTATCCGAGCCATTTCAGGACAATGTACCAGTCGGTAAGTTATTCACACCACAACACGTCGCGGAGGATTTGCTTGGCTTGCTGGAAAAAGCTACCCCGCAAGATAGCGGGGCATTTTGGGCGTACGATGGTGAAATACTCCCATGGTAAAACCATGTTTCAAGCCTTAAGGGTAGGCTTCTTTTTCGGCTTGCTGCTTCGGCAGCGTGTAGAGCAGTACACCACATCTTGCCAATTTTTCGCCCACTTCTTTCGCCAAGAGAAGGGGCGCGCACAAACGGGACAGATTTTCGTCGGTAGATGAGTTTTAAAACCTTTCATACTCAAATCCACTCATCGCCGCCCGGTTTATTTGCCAAAGAGGTACAAGTATTCCTCATAACCTTGTTTCGCCATTTGATCGACGGAGACAAACTTCATAGCAGCGGAGTTCATGCAATAACGTAACCCAGTTGGTTTTGGGCCATCTTCAAACACGTGACCCAAATGAGAGTCGCCAAATTTGCTTCGGACTTCGGTTCTTGGGTACAACAGTTTGTAATCAGTTTTTTCCACGATGTAACCTGGATTTATTGGTCTAGTGAAACTTGGCCAACCTGTCCCTGACTTGTACTTGTCTGTC
Organism: Vibrio mytili; assembly: GCF_000830505.1. Lineage (GTDB taxonomy): Bacteria > Pseudomonadota > Gammaproteobacteria > Enterobacterales > Vibrionaceae > Vibrio > Vibrio mytili. The sequence goes on from NZ_JXOK01000061.1 coordinate 44,927, forward strand.
GAGGAAAATAGCGGCTCACCGGTGACAATATCAACGTAGATACCAGCAGCTTTATTGTCCCAATACGCATTGTCAAAGGGCTTTTCTGTTCCGTCTTCCTGAGTTACGTAATATTGCAATTCGGTGAGATTGGACTTTATTTCCGCTTGTGAAGGCTTTTTGTATGGCTTCACTTTCTTCAGCAGTTTTTTCTCATTAATAAGCTGACGTAATGTTTTAGGATGCTCTTTTCGATCATCGCCAAACACTTGGTCCAGATACTTATCGCGCCCTGATGCATAGCGGTAGTACTTGTACTTCAAGCTGCTCTTTTTGTAATAATCTTGATGGTACTCTTCGGCTGGATAGAAAGTCTCAAATTTGATGAGCTCTGTTTTCAGTGGTTTGGGATAGATCATCGCTTGGTCGATTTCCATCATGAATTGTTCGGCAATGTGTTTTTGCTCAGCATTGTGATAGAAAATTGCTGGACGATATTGCGGTCCTCGGTCAACAAAAGATCCTTTATCGTCGGTTGGGTCGATATGGCGGAAGAAATAATCTAGCACTTGCTCGTAGCTTACGACGCTTGGATCGTATTTGACTTCGACCACTTCGATATGGCCAGATTTTCCTGAGGATACTTGGCGATAGGTTGGATTTTTCACATGTCCTCCAGAATACCCAGAGATGACATCGACAACCCCGTCAAGTTGCTCTAAATCCGACTCTGTACACCAAAAACAGCCTCCTGCGAGTGTCGCGACCTGCAGGTCTTTTTTTGTGTCCATCTTGTCCATCGTGTCAGCACTGCTCGTCTGGCTCACCAGTAGTAATACCGGAAGTACGAGAGAGAGCCCAATCAACAGTTTAGATATTACTTTCATAACTACCTCAAACCTTATCTTCAGTTGTTTGTTTTCCTTTGATACGTAATTAGAAAGGTTGTAGAACGAAAAAATTACACCGAGTCCAAAAATTTGTTTGCCCTTTACTTTGAGAAAGCTACAGTATCGGCATAGAACACAATGGCTGATGAGTCACTGTGACGAGTACTCAATGAGGTAAACCATGCAAGCAGAAGTAAAATGGATCGAAGATTTTAAATTCCTAGGTCAGTCTCAATCTGGTCACGCTATCGTAATGGATGGTAATGGTGGTGCAACCGCACCAAGCCCAATGGAAATGGTCTTAATGGCTGCGGGCGGCTGCAGTTCCGTAGATGTCGTAGATGGTTTAAAAACAGCAGATCAAAAAGTTACATCGGTTAGTGCGAAGTTAACCACAGAACGTCGTGAGACAGCACCACGTATTTTTACCCAAGTTAACATTCACTTCGAGGTGTCTGGTGATGATCTGAATCCTGATGTGGTGGCCAAAGTCGCAGCGGATTCCTTGGAGAAGTATTGCTCAGTTTGTTTAATGCTTAGTGAAGCGGTTGAAATGACCCACAGTTGGGAAATTGTTTAAGCCATTGAGGTAAAAGCATCTGTTGTAGAAACGCCTAGAACTCTTGCGGCGTAATATTCAGAAAATAGGAAAGAGAAAAGCGTGTGCTTTTCTCTTTTTTTATTCCCTGGTTCACGTACTGTAGACGTCGTTGAAAGATATAGGGGGTTCCTATGACAGAGTTAGAAAAAATGATGTCAGGTCAATTATTTAATGGTATGGACGAATCGATTGATTCTATACGCATTCATGCCAAGCATGCACTGCGAGCGTTGAACAATAACTTGGATGAGTGTCAACGTGACGAGCTGCAGAAGGCGCTGTTTGGTAAAGCTGGTTTGTGTATTGTTCAAGCTCCATTTCATTGTGAGTTTGGTAAAACCATTGAAATTGGAGATCAGACCTTTATTAATATGAACGTTGTGATGCTTGATGGTGCCAAAATCACCATTGGCAATCATGTGCTTATCGGTCCGAGTGCGCAATTTTATACCGCGTCTCACTCGCTTGATTATCGTCGTCGCCGTGATTGGGAAACCTTTTGCCAGCCAATCACAGTGGAAGACGATGTTTGGATTGGAGGGAATGTCGTCATCAACCAAGGCGTGACTATCGGTGCACGCTCGGTGATTGCCGCGAACTCTGTCGTTAACAGTGATGTTCCACCGGACAGCCTGTATGGCGGTACGCCAGCTAAATTGATTCGTCGATTAAATGAGGAAACATAAACGTATATTCTGAACCAGCTAGCTCGGTTGTGCAGATTCTAGCGGGTCTCCTTGTTAGTGGACAGAACGTGAGCGCTAACAATAGAAATCGCGCATTTTGCAACTCACGTTTTGTCGTCATTTTCACTATTCAAATTAAGACTGAATAATAATTTGATCGCCATCAGCCATGACTAGGCTTGCCTTATTTTGTTTAATAAGTTGTGCTGCGCAAGGAGGCGTGACTGCTTGAATATCACCTTTTATTTTTAGTGTTGATGTTTCCCAAGCTTGATCTCGATATTTGCCCGATTGAGTATATTGAATAAGTACTTTCATATCGTTTTCCTTGATGTATGTTGAGTCTTATACTCAAGTGACTTCAAGAGAATTTCTCGCTGAACAAACACCTTAAGGTTACTTGAGTATATTAACATTAACGGGCTTTTTGCTGTTACGCAGTGGTTAAAAGTGAAACATTAGTTTAACCAAATGGTGCTGTTCTTTATGCTTTATAGGCGGTAAATTCTTTGATTTAGATCAACGTTTTATTTCGGGCTTGTGTCGAGGTTACTTATCATAACGGTCCCAGTAAGGCATGTCTGTCCCTAACTTTTCACTGATAAAGTCAATAAACACTCTGACTTTTAACGGCATGTGTTTTCGTTCTGGAAAGACAGCATAAACCGCGTGTTCTGGGAGGTCATAGCCTTCCAATATCGGCTTGAGGTTGCCAGCAGCAATATCACGAGAAGCGATAAAAGTAGGAAGTTGAGCAACTCCGGAACTTTTCAGCAGCATCTGGCGGATCGCTTCACTGTTATTGACGACAAAGTTTCCCCGCGGTAGTACCTTGTATTCATTACCATTGTGAATGAATAGCCATTCTACTCCGCCGCGGAAATAAGAATAGAGGAGGCAATTATGCATGACCAAATCACTTGGTTTTTGAGGCGTTCCGTGTTGCTCCAGATATTGTGGTGAGGCACATAGCACACTCTTACATGGCGCAAGACGCTTTGCTACCAAGTTTGAAGAATCTAACTTGCCAATTCGAATCCCCAGATCAAAGCCGTCTTTTACTAAGTCGACCATTTTGTCTTCAAGATGCAAGTCCACTTCAATTTTAGGGTATCGAGCAAGAAACTCGCTGATTAAAGGTGCGATGTGCAAGACACCAAACGACATCGGTACGGTAAGCTTAAGTATGCCTTGCGGAGAGCCTTGTAGCTCCGATACGGCATCGATGCCTTGCTGAGCGAGGTTGACAGCCTGGGAAGCATATTCAAAATATCGTTTCCCCGCTTCGGTCAGACTCAACTTGCGTGTAGTGCGGTTAAGCAATCGGATGCCGAGTTCGTCTTCAAGTTGATTGATGCGTTTGCTGATAGCAGATTTGGTAAGATTGAGCTGTTTTGCGGCAAGCGAAAAACTGCCGCACTCAACCACCGCCACAAATATCGGTAGAGAGGCGAGTGTATTCACACGAATTTCCAGTGATTGTTGAATTTAAAGATACAATTAATTTCCTATTATAGAGATTATCTTCAGGAAGAAAACAATCTAAACTGGGCTCTTATTAACATGGTCTGATATAGAGATGAGAAAATGAAGTACGATTGGATTCTATTTGATGCTGACGAAACCTTGTTTCACTTTGACGCCTTCAAAGGTTTGCAGTTGATGTTCTCACGCAAAGGTGTCGACTTTACCGAACAAGACTTTACTCACTATCAACAAGTGAATAAGCCTCTGTGGGTCGATTATCAAGACGGTAAAGTGACCGCGGATGAATTAAAACATCGTCGTTTTACTGAATGGGCAGAAAAGCTCAATACCACCACGGCAGAACTAAACAGTGCATTTTTAGATGCCATGGCTGACATATGCCGTTTATTGCCGGGTGCTAAAGAGCTGATGGAATCGCTCCAAGGTAAGGCTAAAATGGGGATCATCACCAATGGTTTTACAGAGCTTCAAGCTATTCGACTTGAACGCACTGGCATGGCGCACTATTTTGACCACGTGGTCATTTCTGAGCAGGTGGGGGTTGCAAAGCCAGATTTGGGCATATTTGAATACGCGATGCAGCAAATGGGGCAACCGTGTAAAACCCGCGTATTGATGGTCGGCGATAATCTGCATTCTGATATTCTTGGAGGCAATAACTTTGGGATTGAAACGTGTTGGCTCAACACTGCGGGCGCAAGTGTGGATGAAAAAATCACTCCGAGTTATACCGTTAAGTCTCTTTGCGAGTTAAAGAATATTTTGGTCGCGTAGCTCATTCGCAGTACAGTAAGCGTAGTGGACGACGATAAAATATAAGTCTAAAAAAGCAGGGAAAACCATGACAGATATAAAGACGTTAGACAGTAAAGTCGTTTATCAGAATAAATGGATGACCGTTCGTGAGGATAAAATTCAACGTCAAAGCGGAGCCGAAGGTATTTATGGTGTGGTAGACAAGCCAGACTTTGTCGCGATTCTGGCTGTCGATAATGGCATGATTCATTTGGTTCAGCAGTATCGTTATACGATAAGCCAACGTTGTTGGGAAATTCCTCAAGGATCTTGGGAGTCGAATCCTGATGTTGATCCTCTCGAGCTCGCCAAAGGAGAGCTACGTGAGGAAACAGGTATGCTTGCGGGGTCAATGGAGTACGTGGGTGCGCAGTTTACTGCTTATGGTTTCTTAAATCAGACTTGCCATGTTTACTTCGCAACTCATCTTACTGAAGTAGGGAATCAGCTAGACAGCGAAGAAGAGGATCTGATTACTCAGGCGTTTACTGTTAAAGAGTTCGAGCAGATGATGCTAGATGGCACCATTAAAGACAGTGTCACTATCGCCGCCTATGGGTTGGCGAAGCTGAAAGGTTTGATTTAAAAAAAGCCCTAATAAACAGTACTATAAAGAGCTTTACTATTCAGGGCGCTGTACCCAAGCAAGTCTTAACTGCTTGGGTACAGAGGCAAAGCAAGTGCTGAAGGTTATTTGTCTACCTTCTTACCTAGGATTTCGACTTTTGCTTTTTTAGTTACGCCTGCGACTTGCAGCGCAGTATTACCAACCGATTCGTAGCCCAATTCTATCTTGTCGATTTTTGCATCGTCTTTGGTTGGTAGGCTCAGACTTCTTGATGACATACCTTTGGTAAGAACCCCTAGGCTATCGAACGTTTTCTCCTTTCCATTACTCATGATTACCTTGATGCTTTTCAAGTTTACGGTGCCTTGGGTGCACTTTATCTTGATATGGCTAAAACGTGTTTTTGCAAAGGGTGATAGAGGGTTCACGGTATCGGTTTCGGATTTAAAGCTGACGGTTTTATCGGCAATGGTATTCCAATCATTATCACTGGCGATCGATTGAAAAGATGCAACAGCGATCAATAGGCAGAGAGTTATGAGTTTTAACAGTTTCATATGTGTCCCTTAGCTTGATGAAGTGTAATTCGATGACTTTATATTTCGCTTTGGTTGATTCGTGAATGAAATGACGCTTTGCTAACATCGTACGATAATAGCTGAACTTTTGGATTTTAGTGCAATTTATTGCGTAACTGTTTGCGTGTTACTGACGCCGATTCTGCAGTCTATTCAAAAGTCACTTACAAGACACTAGTGGTAATTTACTTATCTTTACGACTCCTCACCTTGTGCCTATACGTCCATTAGCAGTATAAAATAGTAACAACTATTTACTTCTCAATTTCTATGAATCATAAGAAAAAATGGCTATTTTTGTGTGGGATTATTCTCGTTGGTGCGGCTGTTGGCTACTTTTTGCAACGTCCCGAACCGGTCGCAGGATATGCGACAGAACCCGTGCGAAAGGTCATATCGAAAAAGCCGTTCTTGCCAATGGGATGCTCCAAGCATCGAAGCTCGTCAATGTGGGCGCTCAGGTGTCTGGTCAAATCCAGAGTTTAGCAGTCAGTCTGGGTGACGAGGTTGAGCAAGGTGATCTTATTGCCCAAATTGACAGTTTGACGCAACAAAACAGTTTGAAAGAAGCCCAGGCGTCACTCAATAGCCTCAATGCACAATACACAGCCAAGCAGGCTCAAATTAAACAAGCTCATTATGAATATATACGTCAGAAAGGCATGTTGGCCGCAAATGCGAGCTCAAGAGCTGAGTATGAAAAAGCGGAAGCATCCTTAACTATCTACAAAGCGGAATTGGCGCAGCTTGAGGCGGAAATTGAAAAGGCCAAAATAAATGTAGACAGCGCTCAAGTTGATCTTGGTTATACAACGATTAACGCCCCAATGGACGGTACCGTGGTTTATACCGCCGTAGAACAAGGCCAAACGGTCAACGCCAACCAGACCACACCAACTATTATTGAACTGGCAAAGCTCGATACAATGACGGTAAAGGCTGAGATCTCTGAAGCGGATGTCATCTTTGTTCATCCGGGTCAAACTGCCGTGTTTACTATTCTTGGTAAGCCAAGTCAAAAATTTGAAGGCACGCTACGTGCGATTGAGCCAGGTCCAACCATCATGGATGGTGACGACAGTGATTTAGCCATTTCTGATAGCGATGCAATTTATTACAACGCTGTGTTTGATGTTGAGAATCCCAACCGCATCTTGCGCATAGGTATGACTGCTCAAGTCTCAATTGTTTTGCAAGAGTCTCAAGATACATTACTTATCCCAGCACAAGTATTGCAAAAAGCGAGTGGCAAAGAGGCTTACACGGTTCCGGTTCTCGAAAATGGGCAAGTGTTACAAAAGCCAGTCAAAGTCGGTATCAACAATAAAGTGATGGTAGAAGTTCTTTCTGGTTTGAAAGAAGGAGAGCAGGTGGTTCTTGGCTCAACGTTGGATGCTAGCTCATCTGGCCGTGGTGGCGACCTAGGATGAGGTTCTAGCATGAGTCAGGTACTATTAAAGGTCGAAGACTTAACGCGAAGCTTTGTTTCTGGTGACGAGTCACTCACTGTGCTTAACCACATCAATTTAGAGATTAAACGCGGTGAAATGGTAGCAATCGTGGGAGCTTCCGGTTCAGGCAAATCGACGCTAATGAATGTGCTGGGTTGCTTAGATAAGCCTACCAGCGGGCGTTACTTCATCAATGGACAAAATGTATCGGCACTCGGTTCGGATGAACTGGCGCAACTAAGACGCGAATATTTTGGTTTTATCTTTCAGAGATACCATCTGCTCAGTGATTTGACCGCGGTGGGTAATGTTGAAGTGCCGGCGGTTTATGCTGGCGTGCCTTATCGTCAACGCACTGAGCGCGCAGAGTTTTTACTTTCACGACTCGGTTTGGGAGAGAGACTAACGCATAAACCGAATCAGTTGAGCGGCGGGCAACAGCAGCGGGTCAGTGTGGCTCGTGCTCTAATGAATGGCGGTGAAGTGATTCTGGCGGATGAACCGACTGGTGCCTTAGACAGCCATAGCGGAGAGGAGATGATGGCTCTGCTTAGAGAACTTCACCAATTGGGCCACACGATCATTTTAGTGACGCATGATATGAGCGTGGCAAATTTTGCTGATCGTATTATCGAAATCAAAGACGGGGAAATCATCTCCGACAAACATAATACCCAAACCAATCACCAGCAGCAGGCGCAAACGGCGCAAACAACCAACAAGCAGAGTCATCAAGACGCCAGTAAGTGGTGGAAATTGGATAGTTTTGTTGATGCGCTAAAGATGGCGTTGCTTGCTATGTCCAGCCATAGAATGCGTACCTTTTTAACTATGTTGGGCATTATTATCGGCATCGCTTCTGTCGTATCTGTGGTTGCATTGGGTAACGGTTCTCAGCAGCAGATTTTATCTAATATTGCTTCCATGGGTACAAATACCATCGATATTCGGCCCGGACAGGGATTCGGTGATCGTCGCTCTGGAAGGGTTAGAACGCTAACGGCGGCCGATGCTGAATCATTAAAGAACCTACCATTTGTTGACAGTGTGACGCCTTCATTATCTAACAGTGTCACGGTACGGTATGGCAATCAGGATGCCTCAGCCTCAGCGGAAGGGGTTGGGGAAGACTACTTCCGTGTACGAGGCTATGAAATCTCACAAGGGCAGTTTTGGGACGAAGACAGTGTTGGCTCACTGGCACAAGAAGCGGTGATAGATGACAATACTAGAAAAGAGCTTTTCGCTGATCGTAGCCCGATAGGCGAAGTGATTTTCCTTGGCTCGCTGCCAGTGCGCATAGTTGGCGTCACGCAGAAGAAAAATGATGCATTTGGGAACAGTGAAGCCCTGAAAGTTTGGGTGCCATACACGACCATGTCTGGGCGCATGATGGGACAGAGATACCTGAATGGAATCACAGTGCGGATTGATGAAAATGCCCCAAGCAGTGCGGCGGAACAAAGTATCATCAAGTTACTCAAAATGCGTCATGGTACGCAAGACTTCTTTACTATTAACACGGATACCATCCGCCAAAATATTGAGAAGACTACGGCAACGATGACGTTGCTTATCTCTGCGATTGCAGTGATTTCTCTTATCGTTGGTGGTATCGGTGTTATGAACATTATGCTGGTTTCGGTTACTGAGCGGACCAAAGAAATTGGTGTGCGAATGGCGGTCGGTGCAAGGCAGGCCGATATTCTACGACAGTTTTTGATAGAAGCAGTGCTGGTCTGTTTATTCGGCGGAGTAACGGGCATTGGCTTAGCGTTTCTGGTTGGTTTTATATTTAGTTCGTCCGGCAGCAGCTTCCAAATGATTTACTCGATGAACTCTATTCTTTGGGCGTTTATCTGTTCAACACTGATTGGTATTGCGTTTGGCTTTTTGCCAGCGCGCAACGCAGCAAAACTCGATCCCATAGAAGCATTAGCGAGAGACTAACATGACTAAGACACTGAAATTTAACGCACGCTGTGTTGCGATGGCAATAGTTGCGCTTTTCCTGTCTGGCTGTGGTTCTTTGATGCGCACAGAATACCAGGCTCCAGAAGTTCAAGTGCCGACCCACTGGCAACAGGTTCAGGTTGCCAGTGATGTTGCCGTTGATCCTTGGTGGTTGGCGTTTAACGATTCAAATTTGAACCGCTACATCAATCAGGTTCTTGCACAAAACAACGATATGGCGCTGGCGACATTGACCTTAAAGAAAGCGCGTTTGCAGTTAGGGTTAGCGCAAGATGATTTGTTCCCAACCTTCAACTCATCGACATCCGGGCAAGTTGCAAAGTCGTTAGACTCAGGCGAATCAACCGATAGTTACAGCACCAATTTGTCTGTCAGCTATGAGCTTGATCTGTGGGGGAAAATATCTGCTGATATTGATCAGGCGAAATGGACGGCAATGGCAAGTCAACAAGATCGTGAAGCCACTGCTCAAAGCTTGGTGGCGACAACGGCATCGCTCTATTGGCAAGTTGGGTACCTGAAGCAGCGTTTGCAGTTAGGTCGACATAACATTGACGATGCGCAGCAAACGCTGAATCTTATTCAGAAACAATATGAGTTGGGGGCGGTTGATCAGCTTGATGTGTTGGAAGCGAAAAGTGCACTGGCGAGCCTTAAAGCCCAGCAAAGCGCGTTCGAGCAAAGCTTGGTAGAAGCCAATAATGCGTTTGCTATCTTGTTCAATCAGCCGCCAAAGACAATGGGTGACAACATTCGAATGTTACCTGAGGAGCGTATTCCATCGTTAAATGTCGGTGTACCAGCCGATTTGTTAATTCGTCGCCCGGATATCAAAGCCGCGATTTATAAAGTGAAATCGGCGTTGGCAAACAAAGATGCTGCTGATCTCGATTATTTACCCGAGTTAACTCTCACGGGAGCTCTAGGAGGGTCTTCGGAAGCTCTTAAAGACTTGCTATCAAACCCGATTGGCAGTTTGGGGGCGGATATTACCCTGCCATTCCTCCGATGGAGTGAGATGGAGAACAACAAAGCGATTTCGGATATTGATTTTCAAACTGCGATCGTTAATTACAGAAAAGTGTTATACACCGCATTTCAGGATGTCGAAAATGCTTTGTCGGAACGTGAAAAGTTGATCTATCAGTCAAATCGCTTACAAGAGCAATACGATGCAGCCAGCGCAGCCGAGAAGATTTATGCGGCGAGATACCAGTACGGTTCAACGTCGATTATGGATTACTTGAACGCGCAAGAAAGCACAAGAAACGCACAAGCTTCACTGCTTGAAAATCGATACAACCAATTTATTACCCAGGTAACCCTATATCAATCATTAGGCGGCACAGACATCGTGCCGAACGATACCTAAACAACCAAAAGCCCTGAACTTGTGCAGGGCTTTTTATATAGAGCGTTTGCTTTAATTTTACGGGCGGTCACCTGCAGCTAACCGACGCTCGATATCTGCAATCACTTGAGGTAAATCGGCAATGGTGTCGATCAAGTAGTGGGGGGAGCTGCTAACAAATTTCGCACGTGCTTTTTCACGAGCCACGTCTAGCGTCGCTTTGTCAGCCGCTTGATACTCTCCTAAAGTAAGTCCCGCTTCGTTGCCTGAAAGCAGCAGACCAACTGTCCACATTCCGGCATTGTGACCTTCAAAAATACCGGGTGCAGAATCGTCTACTTTGATGCACGCTTTCACGTCTGATACGCCAAGTTCAATGACGTTTTTTAAAGCCATGAACGGCGCTGGGCGACCACCTTGTGGTAAGTCATCCGTCGCGACTACGCAGTCAGGTTGGTAACCGTAATCCGCGGCAACAGGGATCAATACGTCCATGACTTCTCGTGGGTAGCCCGAGCAGGAACCAATTTTAATGCCTTTTGCTTTCAGATCATTGACCACTTTAACGGCGTTGAGAATGGGCGCGGCGTGATCCGCGACTTTGGCTTTTTGCAGAGGCATAAAGGCTGCGTAAATAGCATCAATGTCTTCGCTGGTCATTGAGCGGCCAAATTTCTCATTCCAGCGTTGATCAACCGCAGCAATGCGACCAACCGCGTTAATATGGTCCCATTTACCAAGACCCATTGGCTCACGTGCTTCTTCGAGACTGATGTTAAAATCAAAGCCTTGTTTAAATGCTTCAATAAAGATGCTCGTTGGCGCGAATGAGCCAAAATCGACAATCGTGCCAGCCCAGTCAAAGATTACCGCTTGAATTGGTGATTTGTTCATGTTCAATCCTTCTTTCTTACACCAAACGCACTCGGCGTTCTAATGCAACCTAGTTTAGTGGTTAACGTCTTTACATACTTTGGCGATGGCATCTTCAAGTATCGTTAGTGCTTGTGTTAATTGTTCGCGAGTGATGATCAATGGCGGACTAAGCTGAATAACGTTACCTTGAGACACTTTAAAGCTCAGGCCGTTGTTGAGGCATTGGTACAAGATGGCTTCTGCTTCATCAAACGCGCGCTGTTTGGTATTTCGATCGGTAACCAACTCCACTCCCCACAGCATACCGATACCGCGAACGTCACCAATCAATGGGTACTTTGCTTTCATTGCTAAGAGTTTTTTATGAATGAAATCACTGTCTAATTTCGCTTTGTCCAGCAAGTTTTCTTGCTCGATAACTTCAATGGTCGCCAGCGCAGCGGCACAACCAATAGGGCTTTTCTCATGGGTGTAATGTCCCATCGAGATTTGTTTGGCGGTGTTGTACTTATCTTTGGTCACCATGGCAGCAATGGGCACGACACCGCCGCCCAAACCTTTACCGATACACAGAATATCTGGTTCGATATCGTAGGCTTGGTAAGTAAACCATTCGCCACTACGACCCATACCATTTGGAATATCGTCGATAATTAACATGACATTATGTTTGTCACAGATTTCACGAATGCGTTTCCAGTACGCTTTACTAGGTACTTGAACATCCGTGTTGCGGACGGCCTCTGCGATAAAGGCACCTATGCCACCTTCTTTTTCAATCACGTATTCCAAATAATCGGCATAGTGAACATCGCGATTTTCGGTTGATGCGTCGTTATAAGAAGGGAATGCCCCGCGATAGGATATTGCTGGTGGAATGCGCTCGACACCCGCCATCAAAGGCCCCATACCGTGACGAAAACAGGCTTCACCACCGACGGAGATCGCATCCAAAGACGCACCGTGGAACGAATCCCACAACGACACGACTTTGTAGTTCCCAGTGATGTGGCGAGCAAGCTTCAGAGCCATACCGATGGCTGATGTTCCACCCGGAGCAAACAGCACCCGATTGAGCGAGCCACCACAAATTTGAGTGAGTTTTTCGGCGCATTCAATTGCGGTTTGGTTCGTAAAGCGACGCGGTGAAAACGGTAATTTGGCCATTTGCTCCTTTATACGTCTAATCACATGTGGGTGACCGTAGCCAAGCTGATGGACGTTATTGCCATGAAAGTCCATGTACTTTTTGCCGTTCGCATCTTGTAAATAGATGCCTTCCGCTGCTTCCAGAGTGTCAAGGCACGGTGATGACATGGCTTGATGCAGGAAAACATCCGCGTCACGCTTGAGTAAGCTTTGTGTTCGCTCATCATCCATAGAAGCATGCCACGTTTGGCGGGCTGAGGTGGTATTCACATCTCCTTCGCTACGGAAATGAGTGAGTTTTGTATTCTGAGTCATCACGTGTCAGCTCTGCGTTTGCTGTTGTTGCCAGTACATGGCATTACTAATCGCAACAAGCAGCCGCTCAATATCGGTGGGGTATACTTCACCAATATTACCGATTCGGAAGCAATCTGCGTTTGAGACTTTACCTGGATAAATCACGAACCCTTGCTCTTTCAAGCGTGTGTAGAAAGTTTTGAATTGGTAATCGCTGTGTGTTGGCGAGTAAAAAGAGGTAATGATCGGCGAATGCAGAGCGTCATCAACCAGAGGTTTGAACCCGAGAGAGCGCATACCTGCAACTAGCGTTTTTTGGTTGGTTTGGTAACGTTGATGACGCGCTTCCACACCACCTTCTTGTTCCAGCTCTAGTAGGGCTTGATAGAAGGCACGGACCGTGTGGGTTGGGGAAGTAAAACGCCATTTGCCGTGGTTCATTTCCATGCAATGCCATTGATCATACAGGTCGAGGCTCAGTGAGCGAGCCTGGCCCTGGCATTTTTCCAGCTCGCTCTGTTTTGCAATGACAAAACCAAAGCCCGGCACGCCTTGGATACATTTATTGGCAGAGCTGATCATAAAATCAATATCGAGCTCGGCGATGTCCATTGGAATGCCGCCAAAGCTTGACATTGCATCTAAAATCAATACTTTACCGTATGTTTTTGCTATTGCTGCAAAATCTGCAATTGGATTGAGCATTCCTGTGGTGGTTTCACAATGCACGATGGCAACGTGTGTAATTGTAGGGTCCGTAGCCAAAGCTGTTTCCACCTCGTTCAAGTGTGGCAGTGATGTTTCGCCAGAGGAAATAACGTGGCATGGAATATTCAGATAGGTTGCGATTTGGGCGATGCGAGCACCGTAAGCGCCATTATCCACGGCAAGCAGTTTGCCTTCTTTGCCAATCGCACTGCCGATAGTAGCTTCGACCGAAGAAGTGCCACTGCCTTGCATGAGAACGCTGGTGTAACCTGGTTGTTTGGTTGCGAGCTGCACGAGCTTCGAACGGATTACTTCGACTATCTCTTTGTTATACTCATCGTCCATGTGCACCAGTCTTTTAACATTGCTTTACGTACAGTTTCTGAAGTAGATAAAGGGCCAGGAGTCAGCAGTAGGTATTCGTTTTTCATCCTTTTTCTCTTTTGGTATATACCAGATTGAATTTAGACTTTACCAAAGGAAGAAAAGAGGAGTAAATACGCAACCAATGAAGTTCATAAAACTTTAATGTAGGATAGTTGTAGATAAATTTTGGTATATTCCATTTGGTTAAACTGGGGAAGGGTCAGCGTTTCCTAGGCTTTGAGAGAAGATGAAGAGAAGGAACCTTCATGCAGTATGTAAAAATTAAAAACTCAATTGTTGAACAAATTGAAGATGGTCTGTTGTCGCCTCGCCAAAAATTGCCGGCTGAGCGCAAGCTGGCGGAGTCCTTTGATACGACAAGAGTTACCTTGCGAGAGGCCTTATCGTTGCTTGAAGCGGAAGGACGAATTTATCGAGAAGACCGAAGAGGCTGGTTTATTTCACCTGAACCTCTTCGTTATGATCCAACTCAAACACTCAATTTTCCTAATATGGCAAAGTCACAGAACCGCACGCCAAAAACAGAAGTCTTGGTGGCAAAAGGCACGCTTGCCAATAAACAAGCAGCGAGCCTGTTGAAGTTGCAGCCGTTTTCTGATGTGTTTCGAGTCGACCGAATTCGTTACCTAGAAGACCGCCCGGTGGTGTATGTGACCAATTATATTCGTCCGGATCTGTTTCCTAACTTACTGGATTTCGACCTAACCAACTCACTGACCGACATCTATCGTGAGCACTTTGGGGTGGTATATCAAAAAACACGCTATCGTATTTCTACCAGCACACTTCTTGGTGAGATAGCACAAGCGTTAAGAGCGACGTCCGGTACACCTGCAATGGTTGTAGAGCGAGTTAACTACAATCAACACGGCGAATTGATTGACTGTGATGTTGAGTACTGGCGACACGATGCGATTAGTATTGAATCTGTTGCGGAGTTAAGGCCTTAAGCAATATTTATCTTGTTTGCATATTGTAAGGAAGGCCTGCGAATAAAAAACGCCAAGATGTCGGGCAATTTTTAATCGAGATAGTTCCATCGCTTTTGTTAAAACCAACTCGACACCGTTCATTTTAGCTTAATTCTTAAACAATTTACCTTTCAGTATATAAAATTTATTCTTTATTTCATTAAGTTACCTTTTTTATCTTAAGTTTGAGAAAAACTAAATTAAATGTGATATAACTCTCATTAGAACAGAAAAGCTGTGTTAATGTATGTAGCGAGTTGACTGTTTGCTAAACCATCATCGCTGGTTTCTTTTCGCCTCGACTTGGTGTTATAGCTAGCTCTGGAATACACAGGAAGGTGGCTTTTTCCGTGCTACGTCATTGGTGTTTGAATGTTGCTTTGAACAACACTTACGCTATTTAGCTAAATTCTGTTCGACTTAATGAGAAAAAAGTTGCGGCTTCACATGAATAAACGGCTTTAATGTGTTGCCTTTGGTACAAGAATAAGGAAAAAACAATGAAAAAAATCGCGATTGCAGTGGCTACTGTTCTTGCTGGTGGTGTAATGTCTAACGTTGCACTTGCTGACACTTACATCGGTGGTAAGATCGGTTACAACAACCTCGATGATTCATGCTACCTAAGCAAACCATGTGACGACGATAGCTTTGCTGCATCACTTCACCTTGGCTACAGCTTCAATGACTACATTGATGCAGAGTACGGTGTTGACTACCTAGGTGATTTCACTGGTACTTTTGACAAAGCAGGCAAAAACACTGTAGACGGCGATCTTTGGGCACTTACTCTTGCTCCTAAGTTCAACCTTCCTCTAACAGATTCTTTCAACCTGTTTGCTAAAGTAGGCGCAGCTTACATGATTGCTGGTGACGAGAAAGATTTCGTACCAACTGGCTCTCTAGGTGCAGAATACCAGCTTAACTACAACTGGAGCCTACGCGCAGAATACCAACGCTACCAAGACATGTCTGACGACATCATCGAAGACATGGACGCAAACTACTTTGGTCTAGGCTTTAACTACAAGTTTGGTTCTGAGCCAGTAGTTGAAGAGAAAGTGGTTGAAGAAGTTGTTGAAGCTCGTCCTGCAACAAACATTGTTGAAGTGTACCCAGAGCAAACTGCGACAGTTCAGTTCGATCTAGAAAGCGCGAAACTGAAAAACGCAGAAGCGCTATCTGGTCCAATCGAAGTAATGAACACTTACCCTCAAGCTAAAGTTGAGATTACTGGTTACAGTGATACAACTGGTTCTGCTGACTACAACCAGCAACTAACAGAGAAACGTGCTCAATCTGTTGCTGAAGAGTTCGAAGCTCAAGGCATCTCTGCTGACCGTATGACTGTTAAAGGTGCGGGCGAAGAGAACCCAGTAGCAAGCAACGAAACTCGCCAAGGTCGTGAAATGAACCGTCGTGTAGAAGTTGTTGTTCCTGAATTTGAATACGAAACTTCAGCACAATAATTTGTCTCACTGACAAATAAAAATTTAAAAGCCAGCGCATGTCGCTGGCTTTTTTCGTAGTGAATCTTAATCTACTGCTGCACTGGATCCTATTCAGGTCCTATTCGCAAGGCGGAGCCATATGAATAACGGCCAACCCTCCTAATGATGTCTCTCGGTATTTCTTATTCATGTCTTTACCCGTTTGATACATGGTTTCTATAACTTTATCTAAAGAAATAAGACATTTACTATTGCGCTTTAACGCCATGCGAGACGCGTTGATGGCTTTCATCGCTCCCATTGCATTTCTCTCAATACACGGAACCTGAACCAATCCGCCAATAGGATCACAGGTCATCCCTAGCGAATGCTCCATAGCGATCTCAGCGGCGATACAAATTTGCTCGTTACTGCCTCCTCGCAATGCGGTTAACCCCGCGGCAGCCATAGACGAAGAAACGCCTACTTCTCCCTGGCAGCCCACTTCAGCGCCAGAAATTGAAGCATTAGTTTTATACAAAATGCCAATAGCACCAGCTACGGCCAGGAAGTCTTTGAGTTGTTTGATATCTAATTCTTTGATGAATCGATGGTAGTACATCAAGACAGCAGGTATGACACCTGCAGCGCCATTTGTGGGAGACGTAACAACTTGTCCGCCTGCCGCATTTTCTTCACTGACAGCGAAAGCGAACAGGTTAATCCAATCCATAATTTCCATGGGATCGTTTTCTACGGCGGCATTGGCCTCAAGCTTTTTCAGAAGGTTAGGAGCACGTCGGGTAACATTTAATCCGCCCTCGAGAATGCCCTCCGTATCAAATCCTCGTTGCATACATAGCGACATGACTTTCCAGATTTGTTCAGCTCTGCGACTTATTTCCTCGTCGTCGAGGAAGGCCTGTTCATTTTTTAGAACCATACCTCCCAAGCTAAAGCCATTATCTTCGGCTTTTTGCAACATCTCATCGGCGGAAGTAAAAGGGTAAGGTACGTCAACTTCAGTTTGTTTTGTGCCGTGTTCTAGTTCGTCAGCGGTAGCGATAAAGCCGCCGCCAATAGAGTAATATATTTCAAATGCGACTTGCTCGCCGTGAACATCAAGTGCAGTGATGGTCATTCCGTTTTCATGTAACGGCAGATTTTCGCTATGAAATACAATGTCATGATCATAGCTAAACGTTATTTGATGATGACCTGATAAAGACAGCGTATTATTTTCAATAGTATGTTGTAGGGCACTTTTCGCACTGGACATTTTAATTGTGTCAGGCTTATTGCCCATTAGCCCTAGTACGGTCGCTCTATCGGTATGATGCCCTCTGCCGGTTAGTGATAGTGAGCCGTATAAATCGACTTGGACTCGGCTTACTTTTGGTAACGCATCCCCGAGTAATTGAGTAAAATGAAACCCGGCAATCATTGGTCCATTTGTGTGGGAGCTGGAAGGGCCAACACCGATCTTAAATATATCGAAAATCGACAGCATAATTGACTTCCTTTAGTATTGAGCCTTTGCTAGGTCTCTTGATTGGTTTTGTTAAGTTAATGTTAAGGTTTTTCGGGTGAATGGCAAAGGTATTTTTTAGATTATCCCAAACGACGACAGGGTTAATGGCTGAGAGACTTTTATCTCTCTTTTTGATCTAGAGACGATTTGGGTAAAAACATGAGGTTTTGGTATGGCATTTGAACATGTTGTCATTGTTCTAGGGAAGCGTCTTATCAATAATCGCTTGAGTCCTGAAGGCATATCACGAGTTAATGCTCTTGCCGAAGCGCTCGGTGAGTTATCTGTAGAAAACACGATCATAGTTTTTTGTGGTGGTATCACTCAAGATCAGGATATCTCGGAAGCGGATGCCATGTATCATCAGTTTAAAGCCGTCAATGCATCGTCTTCAAACTCATTTCCAGATGCTCAGGTATTACTTGAAAATCGTTCAGTGAATACGGTGCAAAACATGCAATACGCGGCAGAAGTATTGTGTCGAAGTGGTTTGTTTCCGCTTTTCTCCCCAGAAAACACGCCAATTGACGTCATATTGCTTTCCAATGATTATCACTTACAGCGGATTATCGAGATTCAGAGTCTGATGAATGAGCAGGGGCTGTTGCGGGTGCTAGAAGAAAGCAGTGCTTCCATGGGGCTGACACTCAATATTCCAGTCAATATGAAAAAGCATATTAGTGTCCCTTATCCTCACCAACATCCGTTAGCAACGTCATTTTTGCTACTCGATGAATTGACGACCTATCGGGTTTATTTAGAAGGGGTAATAAACGGGGCGTTTAAGCGGCGCTTGTCAGAAGTCAGAGCTGAACCTTTATCTATCGCGAGAAAGGCGATAGAGCAACTAAAAACATTGAGTTTATCACCGGAAATTCTGGGGAAAATTGAAGAAATGAAAAAGGCCATCGAATTGACGGCCTTTGATGAATCAGTGACAGTCGCAAAGGCGTCACTAGAGATACTCCATCCGATTCTCACGGGTTTGAATCGTCGACTTGACCCAGAATCAAACGGGTCACGATAATCAACGTTTGCTTATCTCTCGCTGTGTGCGAAGCGCGCTCAAGGCTATTAAGCAATAAAACAGCAGCTCCAAACCCTCTTCTGAAATATTTTTGACGTCGCGGACGTAATGTTCTCCCATGACTTGTTGCCAAAAGCTACCCATGCCGTAAAGGCGAGAAAATACAAGCAACATCATCACAGATCCGATTAACAGCTTCATGTAGGGAACGGATAAGATTGTCGCCATTTGATTAACGGTATTTTTACCGCCTTTGTAGGCATTGATACATGCTAGCGCTGTCACGGTAAGAGCCGGAAAAATCCAAAAACCATGTTGGATCATATCCATCCAATAATCCATCTCTCGAATTGCTAAAACAGCAAAAAAACCCGAGATCAATAGGGCAGCCTGTTTTAGTTGTGGCTGTTTCTTGGCGAGATAAAAAAACGTCCCCGAGGCAATAAATAGCATTGCAAGCTGCAGTGACTCTGTCACTGAGGCTTCACCGAGATCACCGCCTAGCACAGTGTAATCAAGACGAATACTCAAGTTTACGAGAATACTAATAGCCGCGATCATCAATGCACTCAAGCATGATTTGTAGATCGTCAGTTTTGTCTCAGCGGTTATGACATTGGTTTGAGTGGATTCCGCTTGTTTAAGCGTTTGTATCTTCATATCGACCACCTGATCGGAACAAATAAGGGGAAAGAATTTATGTGACTTATGTCGCGAAATTTTATTGTCCACTTGGAAAGTTTTGTCAGGTAAATGTCAGGAATATTACATTTCGCCTATCTAGTATAGAATTTGAGCAGAATAAATTGATGAAGAGACAAGGTGTTAGGCGCCATGAAAGCAAAAGGAGCCCTAGGGCTCCTTGCAAATTCAGGTTTGTATCAAGAGGTGAGCTGGTTACTCACTGCTTTGGTGGTGCTGGCGGAAGTACTCCCACTGCTCTATGCTTTCATCTTCAGAAAATACACAGTGAGTCACGCGTTCCCCATTTTCGGACAGCATTTTGAGTTCACCTCCCTGCTGGACGCAATATACCGAGGCAGGGTTGGCCGCTGATGTATATTCAGTATCGCGAGTGGCACCTTCGTAAGTAGAGCAGCCTGCGACTGTCATGACTGTCAAAGTAAGCATTAAACTTTTTTGTTTCATTTCTGTATCTCCGCATTGGGTGAGCGACTATTGTCTTGATTATAGGACACTTTCATCTGTTCTTCGTTTGATACTTAATGATTTTAATGAGGTAGGATTCTCTGAGTTCTCTCTAACAAACCTAATAGCAACTCTGTTTAATGGTCTTATATAAATTTGGGAAAGCGGGTATGTTTCGGTAATATGCGCTCAAATACTGATAGTGGGACGTTTGATGAGACATTTAAAATCAACGATTCATCCTGACATTGAGCACTTGGATGACAAAATTATTTTTAAACGCAATGCCGCGCGTGCCATTGTTGTTAATGGAGAAGATGTTCTACTCCTTTATACAGAACGATATCACGATTATACCCTCCCAGGGGGAGGCATCGATGCGGGCGAGGATGTTATCGCGGGTTTGGTTCGTGAACTGCAAGAAGAGACCGGAGCGAAAAATATCCATGCAATCAAGCCGTTCGGCATTTTTGAAGAATTTCGTCCGTGGCATAAGGATGACGCTGATGTTGTCCATATGATTTCATATTGTTATAGCTGCAAAATCGATCGTGAGTTGGGCGAAACCGATTATGAAGATTATGAAGTTAAGAATGGTATGCGTCCGGTATGGATGAATATTTATAAGGCGATTGAGCACAATGAAAAGACAATGTCGGAAAGTCCAAAGAAAGGAATGAGTATTGAGAGAGAAACATTTTTGCTGCATCTCATCGCCAAAGAAATGCTGTGATTTTATTCTCGATTGAACGCCAACATTGACACTAACGACGTGAATGTCTAGAAAATAAAAAAGTCCGAGCTCCCCCCCGGAACTCGGACTTATTCCAGACGCGCAAGCGAAGCGTCATCTTTATATTCTGTGTTCATTGAGCTTTGTTCAGTGCTTAATAAAACATTTCATTGCTTGATAAAAACAATAGCTGCTTTGTCTTCACTGTGTAAATAATTAATAAGTCTAACTGACCGTTTTCACTGTTTTTGCGCAAGGAATGAGATGCATACCTATCTAGCACACCAGTTTAAAACGAAGAGGTATCAATAAATGATAACCTTTCTTAATCTTGAGATACATTACCCTAATTAGTCTATACACGTTTGAATTGAGATCACGAGTTAAAAAAATATCAGCACAATAGCTTGATGTTTTACACTTTCTTGACGTCATCTAAGAATCATTTAAATTACAGAATAATGAGCGGACGCAGTCGACTAAAGTCGAGCAGTAGGTGAGAAAGACGATGGGTTTCACTAACAAATAAAAACTTGGATTAAAACGTTTAGCTTGTCAGTAGCGGCATATCCATCAGTTTTTAGTACTTATAGCGAACTGGCTTATCTGTGTATCGAACACTTAAGTGCATATGTTTGATGAGTTTTCATCAATTACCTGCTGAATATAATGCATTTACTGTGCGAACAACGTAGGTTATTTTTAATAAAAATGGCAGTTTTCGTACCAAAACTGCCATTTGCAAGCCAATCACTATTCTCGCGTAGGGATAGCTTCTCCAAGAATGTGAAGGGGGTTATTGTGGTTTCGGCGTTGAAATATTTGCCACTGAACGATTCAATTTCTGGAATAGCCAACCCAGAGCAATGAGCGACGCTCCGAGCCCTAAGAAACTGACTGCCCGCCAGAAACCATCCAGACTACGTACATCCCATAGAAAGACTTTCAGAGCCACGCAAGCTAATACGATAAGTCCGATGCGTTGAACCGCCATTGCTTTACGTGTGACGCCAGCCCAAGTCAGCATACTACCCACCATTAACCCGGCAATAGAATAGCTAAATAGCTCTGCCATACTGGTTGGTTGGTATAACGTCATGGAAGTGGGTTGCCAGAATTGTCGGATTGACATGCCTAACCATAACACTGCGAGAGTCAATGCCATCCCAGCGACAACTTGGCGGTGAATACGCAGTGTGTTCCAACGTCTGATTACCGCTGCAACGAGAACGCCAGCAGGAAGTAGCCAGCCCACACTTAACATGTTGAAAACAGGCATCGCTTGGGCGGAGATATTATCTACGTTTAAAGGCGACTCTAGTGTATTAAGTAACAGTAGCATCACTGCAAACATCCCCCAAAGTAGGTAACTGTATCCTTGATACATTCGAGAGAGTGTTAGAGCGAATTGACTGCGATGGCTGTAGACTAAGCCCATGATAAGTGCTTGATTCGCGAATACAACGGCACTGGTAAAGTCAATATGGTCTAGATAGCCGTATTTTCCTGTCAACCAATAGTTAGTTTGGGTAAACAACGCGACTAAGAACACATGTAAAAAAGCGCCTTCAAACCAGCGAGCAAGTTCAGTATCTACCTTCATTAAAATAGATCGGGCATAGGCTAAGATAATCAATGCTGGTAGGTAGCTCAGCAAAATCCAAGACCAGTGGCCAGCTTCAATTGGCTGCCATTCTGGAATAAACGGCAATAGCGTAAGTCGTATCGCTAAGATGCCCATGGCGATTTTGACCGCCCACGGATCTGGCTTGAATAAGTCTGTTTTAATTTGTAGCGCAATGATTGCAACTTGTAGGGAAATTGCGGTTGTTAGCCAAGTGTCGTTTAGCCAAACAAAAGCGGTCCCTGCGATAAGCGCATGCACTACTGCAGAGCACTGATATACGATGGCATTTAAACGTAGACCGAGATACACGTAGGAAAGTGCGACTATGGCGGTAAAGCATGTCCATTGCCAAACGTAGTCTTGGGTAAACTCGTGTGTGTATAGCAGTGTCGCTAGCGTCATGGTTGGTGTTAGAGCGAGCAGTAAAATTACACTGATTTTAGAGCGATCGTAGAGTATCTGATTCCATGTCCTCATACTGATTAACCCCACACAGATTGCTAACGCCAATAGAATGATCGCTTCGCTATCTTTCATGTACAGCACATCAAATAAAAAGCTAAGAACTAACATCGTGATGGCGGAAACCAGTATCGATGGAAGAAATGCGCGCACAGACCACCCTTTGCGTAGCGCGGGTAACCAGATTGTCGCTAATAGCAACACATAACAATAGGTCATGTGAAGCCAATGGAGTTCTGGCATACGAGTGACAGCGGAAAATACCAGCAGCGCAACAATGATAGACATTGCCGTTGGTGAATTCGTCCATTGGTTTTGGAATTTTCGGTAGCGAGGATTGAATGCCCAACCCATTCTCGGGACAGCATAGATGAGGTATAACGAGATAGATAAATAAACCGCAAGCCAAGAGAACAAAGAGTCTGTTGGAATGTTCTCGATAAGCACGAACATCCATATCGAATGAGGAATGGCTATGCTGGGTGCTATCCACGCCTTGCGAACTGTTAGCATTAACACCGTCGCGGCAACGGATATGGCACTGATGTAACTAGCCAGTAAGAAGTATTCTGGATTACTCCCACTTATCCAGAGTGGTGCTGAGTAGCCACCAATTAGCCCAAGCGCTGCCATTAAGGGGCCTTGTCGTAAGGCGAGAGCGAGACTTGAAAATGCAGCCAGTGCCAAGATGAGTAGTGAAATACTGGGTGAGAGCATCTGGTATACGACAAACGCAAAAATCACTGTACAGTAAACCCCAGTTAAGCCAGTGCCAGTGACCGCCGCTGGTACGTAACTAAACCCTTGGGAACGCTTGGCTCTCTCAGGGCTGTTTTGTTCTTTGCGGTGGAACCACTCTCCTGCAATAACCATGGCGCCCGATAGCACAAAGGCAAGGGAGACGCGCATAAGCGGAGAAAACTCAATATGACTACCAATGACTTGAACCAAGTAACCGCCACCGATCAGCATAGCGATAGCACCAACCCATACCAACCAGTTCTCTTGAATATTTGACAGTAGCTTTCTCGACTGTTGTTCTAGACGCGTTTCTTGGCGTGCAGCAAACGTTGCCAATTGGCTATCCGCGAGGTCTGTATGGTCATGCTCCACATGGAGGGAGCGCAAATCTGATTCACCATGGTCATTATGCTGGGCTTTAGAACATTCCTCATTGGTTGATTCAACTTGTGGTTTTTCCTCGATAATGAAAGGTGCAGTGATATTTTCGGCCGTTGGTTGTTGTGACGTGGCCTGCTGAGCTCCTGTCAGTTCAGGTGATCGCTCACCTAAACGAGCTAGCTTACGATGAAGCTCAGCGATGTCGTTTTCCAGTTTTGAAATACGGTTAATCGCTTTCAATGTCATCACTATTGCAAAAAAAGCCATGATCAAAGCCAATAAGGTATACAAGCGACGCTCTCCCTTCTTCGTTTTTCCAATCTATGCGCTCTATTTTGCGCGTCTATAATGTATTCAAACACCGCTTAGCTAAATGGCGTCTTGGAATGGAACCGCTGATGCTATTTGAACTGAGTTTAGTTGATATGCCGACAATCTATTCTATTTGCCGAGTAAGAATTTTAATTCAATTTCAATATATTATACCTATGGCATAAGTAGTAGGATGAACTAAATCGATGTATGCTCGCGCCAATTTCGTGAACTTTAGGGTGCATTCAACTTTTGAGACGTAATTTCTTGCAACGCATCCTGCTGAGAGCGACTTTAGAATCACTCAGACATGCAACAGTGTAAATAACGATGATAAACAGTAGGTGGTGGTAGATGCAGGTTGGGAATGAAGCATTGGTGTTATCAGCGGTTGGTGTGATTGGCTTGGGCTGCCAGTGGTTAGCTTGGCGACTGCGCTTACCTGCGATACTGTTTTTACTTTTGGCTGGTATCGTTGCCGGACCGTTTCTGCAATGGTTAAAGCCGGATGAGATATTAGGCGATCTGCTGTTTCCTCTCGTCTCGCTTGCCGTGGCTGTGATTCTATTTGAAGGTAGTTTGACGCTCAATCGCAAAGAAATTCGTGGTGTCAGTGGCTCCGTCTGGAGCATCGTATCGGTAGGGGCGATCATTTCGTGGGTGGCAACCAGTGTCGCAACTCATTATTTTCTTGGCTTTTCTTGGGAATTAGCCATGCTTTTTGGCAGCTTAACGGTCGTGACCGGCCCCACCGTGATCGTTCCGTTACTTAGAACCGTGAGGCCCAACAGTAAATTAGCCAATATTCTTCGTTGGGAGGGGATACTGATTGATCCGCTCGGGGCGCTTTTCGTCGTTATGGTGTATGAGTTCATTGTGTCGCACAGTGCCGTCAATAGTCTCGAAGTGTTTGGTACGATAGTCGCCGTTGGTGTTCTTCTTGGGATAGCGTCTGGTGCGGCAGTTTCAACGATATTGCGTCGAGCGTGGCTTCCGGAATATTTGCAGCCATTCTCTGTATTGATGGTCGTACTTGGGGTGTTCTCGATATCCAATTATATCGAGTCAGAGGCGGGTCTGTTAACCGTAACGATTATGGGGATGTGGCTTGCAAATTCAAAAGAGATCAATATTCAACAAATATTGCACTTTAAAGAGCATTTAACCATTTTACTGATTACTGGCCTGTTTATCTTTTTGGCTGCTCGAATTAGTTTGGACGATTTCGCGGCACTGGGTAGCGGCGCTTTGTTTCTGTTTATCTTTATGCAGCTTGTGTCACGTCCGCTGTCTATTTTTATCTCCACGATGCGTAGCAACCTCGAGTTTAAAGATAAGCTGTTTTTATCGTGGGTCGCACCGCGCGGGATTGTTGCGGCATCCATCTCATCGCTCTTTGCGATTAAGCTGGCAGAACATGGCATCACTGACGCGATGTTGCTGGTGCCTATGACGTTCATGGTGATTATTGGCACGGTTGTGCTACAGAGCGCAACCGCTCGTCCTATTGCTGTTGCTTTGGGAGTCGCAGAACCCGCTCCACGTGGCTTTTTGCTGATTGGGGCGAACCGAGTCGCACGGGAAATTGGTCAAGCGCTCGCACGTTACGATAGACGAGTCCTCATGACGGATTCCAACTGGGAATACATCAGCCAAGTTCGTATGTTAGGGCTTGATTATTATTATGGTAATCCAATATCCAGTCATGCAGATGATAATCTTAACTTGATTGGCATTGGGCAGGTCGTGGCGTTAACGCCGGATCAGCATTTCAACATCATGGCTTGCATGCAGTTTGTCGGAGAATTTGGCGAAGAGAAAGTTCATTGCCTCCAGAAAGTGAAGGCAAACGGGAATGGCGGCGAGAAACACATGGTTGCCCAAGAGTACCATGGTAAGTTGTTAATGGCTGGAACGGTCAGTTACAGCCAACTGGCTAGCTTGTTCAGTCGTGGTGCGGAAATGAAGCACACCAAACTGAGTGACAATTTTACTTACCAAGATTACTTGCAGCACCACAAAAGCAATTTAGTCATCCCAATGTTTCATGTAGAAGAAAAGGGAAAGATACAGTTTTGTGACGATCCAGACCAATTTGAGCCGTCTAATAACAGCACGGTTGTTTCGTTGATCCTAGTGCAACAGGCATCGTAGATGTTCAAAGTGAGTTTGATTACACCTCCAGCCACCAAGCTAATGGTCTACTGTTATGGGAGGAGAGTGAGTGCTTGTGGTGAGTTTCTGAAAACAATGTGGAAATTTCAGAAAATTCGCATTGACCTTCAAAGCTAGGATCGCAATACTGCGCGACTGTTTTACTTTAGGGTGACGTTATGGTTCCGCAAACTAACCGAAAAGATTTACATTTAGACGCTGTGTTACATCATGATATGAACATGAAAACCAAAACGTCTGGCTTCGAGTCTATAGAGTTTGAGCATTGCGCGTTGCCAGAATGTGACCTTAAAACGATTGACCTTTCCACCGAGTTTTTAGGCAAAAGATTAGCACTTCCGTTTCTCATCAGCTCAATGACTGGTGGGGCGAAAGAGGCGGAGAAGATCAACTGTCGCTTAGCAGAAGCGGCCAGCGAGTTAGGTATTGCGATGGGGGTTGGATCGCAACGGATTAGCTTAGAAAAAAACCAGCATTCTGGTTTGAGTCAAACCATTCGCGATTTAGCGAAAGGTGTGCCGTTGTATTCCAACCTTGGTGCCACACAACTGAGGGACAAGGGAAACCTAGACAATGCGCAGCGTGCTGTTGATCGGTTACAAGCCGATGCCTTGATCATTCATCTTAATCCAATGCAAGAAGCCTTTCAGGACCAGGGGGATCATAACTGGATTGGAGTGCTTCATGCGATACAAAAACTAAAATCACGTGTCAGTGTCCCGATCATCGTAAAGGAAGTGGGCTTCGGCATCAGTTGTGTTGTCGCTCAAAGGCTAGTGGAGGCCGGCGTCAACGCGATTGATGTTGCTGGTGCTGGTGGTACGAGTTGGAGTGCAGTTGAAGGGTTTTGCCAAGACGATGCCAATATGCAGCGTGCGGCAGAGTTGTTTCGAGATTGGGGAATACCAACAGCGCAATGCCTAGAAGGCATTCGTACTCATCACCCTCAGCTTCCTTTGATCGCTTCAGGTGGGATACATCATGGATTAGATGCAGCCAAGGCGATTCATCTTGGCGCGAGCGTTGTTGGCCAAGCCTCTGCGGTTTTAAACGCCGCCACCATCAGTACAGAGTCTGTCGTGGCACATTTCGAACAAATGGCGCTTGAGTTACGTTTGGCTTGCTTCGGAACCGGATCGCAGAATCTGATATCGTTGACCAGTGCTCATCGACTTTAATTGTCCTCGTTGAATCCAATAGATAACGATATACTGATCGATAAATTTTCGTAGTCTTAACACCTAGACTGCTAATTTCGATATAGTTTGCACAAAATTTGCTTCAATATACCGAGTTTAACATTCGGTAGTATGGAGTAACTTGCTAGAACATTATTTGAAACTGGAAACCAAAACTTATGAAAAAACTGGCGATGTTACTGTTGGCGTCTTTGGCTTTAACAGCTTGTAGCGATGAAGTGGGCACTGAATCTTGGTGTAACGATATGCGCGAAAAACCAAAATCTGATTGGACAACCGAAAGTGCGGTCGATTTTGCTAAGCACTGTGTTCTACAGGATGGTGTGGGTAGTGAGCAATGGTGTGAAGATCTGAAAGAAAAACCGAAAGGTGATTGGACAGCGAACGAAGCGACAAGTTACACCAAGCACTGTCTGCTTTAATTGATGTTTCTCTGAACGAAAGATAAAACGCTAAGCGCCCTGCTTAGCGTTTTTCGTTTATGAGTACTTTTGATGAACACAAGCTATTGGGCTGTTTTCAACTCGTCTAACCCGCCAGCATTATGAAGATTAGTAAAGCCTTGCGATTGCAGATATTGGTAAGCCTGACCGGAACGGTTACCGCTACGACAATAAAGCACAATCATTTGATCTTTCTCGATACTTTGAACATGTTTGTCGAGCTCTGAAAGAGGAAAGTTGACCGCGTTGTCTAGATGACCTGCTGAGAACTCTTGTGGTGTTCGAACATCCACAATCATTGCGCCTTGCTCAATCAGTTTCCAGCCTTTATCTGCTCGTTCAGAGGCCAGTGCATTCGGAATTACAATGCTAAACGCTACTATTGTCAGAAGTGTAGAAATCGCTTTGTTCATGATAACAGCATCCTTTGAGTTTATTAAGTCTTAAGCCCAAGCATAGCACCGAAGACCAATAATCCAGCGCCACAAATTTGGTTGAGTCGATGTTTGATTTTGAACAGGAATGCTTGTAGCCGGTCTGAAGTGAATAGTACCGCTACTATGGAAAACCACAGGCCATGAAGTGCAATCATATAAATGCCGTAAATTAATGCTAGATACTGAGTGTCTGCATCAGGATCGATCACTTGGCTAAAGATACTCAGAAAAAATAACATGGTTTTGGGGTTGAGGACGTTACACAGAAAACCTTGCCAGAAGTATTGCCATAGGAGAGCACTTTGCTGGCCATTTTTTCCTTCAGTTGATTTAGTTGCGGAATTAAATATCCCTCTTAGTCCAAGATAGATTAAGTAGGCGGCACCTAAATATCGAATCAGATTAAATAGCCACTCATTTTGTGAAATTAAGTAACTAATACCGAGCATGGAATAGGTGATGTGTATTGTAATGGCCAGGCTGATTCCAATCGCACTTAAAATGCCAGCACGCCTCCCTTGGTTAAGGCTATTTTTTAGCACCAATACAAAATCAGCTCCGGGGCTAACAACGATAAGTATACCCAATAAGGCGAGGCTAAAGATCTCCATATAATTCCTATTTTACTGTTATTTTTGATGGAGAGATTGTAGGCGTATTGTTGGGTTACTATAATCGAAATGAATTCCTTTATATGTGAGAAAAATTCACACATGCGTCATATCAAGTCCTTTTATGTATTTAATGTTGCCGCCTCGTCATCGAGTTTTAGTGAAGCCGCGCATAAACTTAACGTTTCTCATGGTGCTGTGAGTAAGCAGATCAAATTACTCGAGAGTTACCTCTCGCAACCCTTATTTTATCGGCAAGGGCGAGATTTACTTCTGACGAAAGAGGGCGAAATGCTACAAAGTTATACTCAACACGCATTTCAAGCTCTGGAAAACGGGGTAAGTAAACTGACGCAAGAGAAGAGTCATTGCTTAGAGGTATCGTGTGAACCGACCTTGACGATGCGTTGGCTGATGCCTCGGTTATCACTGTTTAATGAAGCGGTCGAAGCGGACGTTCGTTTGTCTACCGCTGGTGGCCCAGTCATTCTTGGCTCAACCGGGCTTTCGATGGCGATTCGTCGCGATGATTTTGAACCTCTATATGGTTACCCTAAAGCAACGTTAGTGGAAGAGTGGGTTGGTCCGGTTTGCTCTCCGGATTATTGGCAGCAAGTAAAAGCAGATTTGAGCGAGGTTAAGTTACTCCACAGCCAAACTCGAACGGATGCTTGGACACAGTGGATGTTGAGTACAGATCGGAACGAGATGTATGAGAATACTGAGCAGACATTTGCACATTTCTACTTTTGTATTCAAGCGGCAGTAGATGGGCTTGGAGCAGTGATTGGGTCCTATCCATTAGTCATGGATGACATCCGGCGAGGTAATTTAATTGCTCCGTTTGGCTTCGTTCGGTCAGGCCATGATTATGTGCTGTTGACTCAAGATCAAAAACCAACCGAGCTGGAGAGTCGGTTTATTGCCTGGTTGCAGACACAAATGTCAGAGTGCCGTCCTTAGTGATTAATCTTGAACAAACTTGAATCGATGGTTCAACCTAGAGGGAGTGAGGTCGTTGATTTGTCGATCTTGTCTCTGAAGGTGTTTCACCAAACAGTTGTTTGTAGCTGGCGCTAAACTGGTAGCGACAACAGCAGAAGAGGAATTTGCGATGTTGTCCGTGGCCGAAAAAGAATTGCAAGCAGAAGCGGCTCGTTAGGCATGACGATGACCGAATCAATCTGAACAACAGAAAGGGAGCCATGAGCTCCCTTTCTGTTGTTTTGAGTCGAACTGTTGTTTTAAGGTGAACTATTGCTTTGAATAGAGCACTGATGTTTCTTAGCTGTTTTTGTATTTGTGCAATAAGTCCAAAGGAATATGGCAATAGTCGTTTGGGAAGCGGGTCAGTCGGTCTTGGTGTTCGTCATCACTCGGCACGTAGTTATTCAGAGGGAGGACTTCCACGACTATCCTCTCAGCGTCTTCTCTTGCTGCAATATAGCGTTTTACTGCTTCAAGATGCTGCGTATTTTGACTGTAAACCCCAGTTCGATATTTTTCGCCGACATCGTCACCTTGTTTGTTAACGCTGTACGGGTCGATGATCTCAAAGAAATAGCCCATCAGCGTTTCGACTGAGACATGCTTAGGGTCGAATTGCGTGCGTACACACTCTGCATAACCATCGTAGTCGGTGGAGGTAGAGCTTGTGGTACCGTTCGCTCGACCAGCTTCTGTATTTGTTACACCGGGTAGGTGACGCATAAATTCTTGCACGCCCCAAAGGCAGCCGCCTGCAAAGTATATCTCTTGCATAACTCTGTTTGCTTGAAAGTTTGCCGCATTATGTCTTGACCGTAGAGCTCACTGCAAGAAGCAAAGCGCTTATCCGACCACCATGTTTTCTCTCGCTACTCGTGAAGTAATGCTACGCAAAATGCTCGACGATGATGTCATCGGCATGTTCAACGAACACTGCGCCTTTGTCTTTCATCTCTGCTATCGCTTCTTGCATAGATTCTGGCAATACCGCGCGCGTGGAGGCGAGATTTACGATGACGTTGAAGCCGAGGTCTAGTGCTTGTAGAACCGACTTTTTCACACAGAAATCAAGTGCGAGTCCACCAACGACAAGCGTATCGATATCCTGGCATTTAAGAAACTCATTGGCGCCAGTGGTTTTGGTATCGGCGATGTCATGAAAGAATACACCATAAGGGTGCGCGTCAGGATCCATACCTTTATTGACTTGAAAGTCGTAGTCTAAAATCGGTGGCAAACCATCAAGTAATTCAACTCCCTTGGTTCCGAGTACGCAGTGACGATTCCACTTCACATCCACGTTTGGTAAGCCAACGGGTTTAAGCATATCGGTTGGTGTTGCAGCATCCCAGGCCGCTTTTGGCGGATGCAAGTCTCGACTTACTAGTTTTAGCCGACCTTTCGTGTGGTTTTTCAGTAACTCGGGTACGATTTCTAAAGCATCAGAAACCGGCAGTTCTTCGGGGCAAAGTTCCGTAAACCCTTTCTCGGGGTCGATGTCGAAAACCGCCGTGGTTTGATAGTGTACTCGAACAGTCATGGCAGACTCCTTGTCTGGCTTTTTGATTGCGTCTATCCACGCAAACAGTTTTGAAAAAAGGTCACTTCGTCACTCGTCAATGTGTAAATCATCGCAGGTTTACCGCCTTTGCCTTTGTTGGTCGAAGCAACCTTATTCGTTGGTTTCAGCACTCCCGAATCAATCAAACGGCGCTTTATCGTCATACGACTGATATCGATACCAAACTCTTGATAAGCGGAGATGATATCGGCCACTAAAAACTCTTTGTCTAACGCGAACAAAAGTACCGATGTATATTCAATAGAAGCGCGTAACTTTTGCCACGCTTTTTCTATCGTGTTCTGATGGTCAAATGCCAGTGTTTCTTCTCCATTTAAGATAGCTTGTATAGGAAACCATTTTAGATGGCATTCCGGGATACCAGCGTTGTTGATTTGTTCGATATTTGCCCGGTCCACCAATGCATAGTGAGTAATATTGAGGCTCCAATCATCAGGATCGCGCTTAGGATCCCCATCGATAAATGCCTCACTAAAATGACGTGGATAAGTGTGGATCTTTTCTCGGCAAATTCTTCGTCTCGCCGCTTCAAAGTTTTCATCCGCAGGGCGTCCTCCCTCAGGGGTTAAGTCTTTATCAAAGACGAATCCACCGGGCAAAGCCCACACCCCGTGATAAGGTCGGTTTGGGTTTGAACGTTTTATCAACAACACTTCCAATCCTTTATCGGCAAAACCAGATAACCTGAATGGGATAATGTCGACAGTTACGATCATAGTTGAGTCCTACTATTCATTTGTATGTAATCTAGCGTATAAAAACTGGCTATACAATAGGTAAGTAACTGTTTGTTATAAACGAGATGTTAAAACCAAATGTATAACGTTTAGCCTTTTTTGTGGATAAATAAAGGCATTTAATAGATTTACACACATAGAGGTGAGCGATTATAAGCGAAAAAAAATGAGGAATATTAGTGGTTAGTAACATAAGTTGACAAACATGCTGTGGATGTTTATTGTTTACGCTGATTTGGTTAGTAACAAGAAGTTATATACTTGAGCAAAGAGTATATAGAAGGGCACCTAATGAGTAGCAAATTATTTTCTTCACGTATCATCCAAAGTGCAATGGACTTTGATGTGTACAAAGTGAACATGATGAGTGCAGTGGCAGAGCTGTACCCAAATGCAGAGGTGTCATATAAATTCATTGTGCGCAGTGATGAAGATCTGTCTGATTTGTTGCCAGAGGTACAAGCCGAGATTCTCAAACTTCAAGACCTTCGATTTACTGAAGATGAAATTGACTACATGAAGCGCGTTGCGCCTTATCTTAACTCTGAGTTTGTTGATGCTTTACGTTACTTCCAGTTTAATCCCGAAAACGATGTCTCTTTGTATAGTAAAGCCATGCCAGATGGTTCTAGCCAACTTCGTATTACTATTAGTGGGTTATGGAAAGAGACGATACTGTACGAAACCATCATCATGAGCATTGTGTCCGAAGTGCGTAGTCGGCTACGATGGTCCGAGATTCCCTTGCAACAATTTCAAGCGGTGTTGGAAGATAAAGTTCGTCATCTAAAATCCGAGCTTAAACGTCGTAATATCAGGAATTTTAAGTTTTCTGATATGTCGACTCGCCGTCGCTTTTCTTTCCAAGCTCAGCGTACGATGGTCGAGTATTTACGTGAGACGTTGCCAGATTGCTTAACAGGCACGAGTAATTACCATCTAGCACGAGAGTTGAGCCTAACACCCATCGGGACGGTGGCTCATGAATGGTTTATGGGGCACCAAGCACTCGTTAGTGTGCAGGAGTCACAAAAAGTCGCACTACAACGATGGCAACAGGTGTTTAATGGAGCGTTAGGTATTGCTTTAACGGACACGATCGGTATCGATGCGTTTCTAAAGGATTTTGACCAAGAGCTTAGCAACGCTTATTTTGGCGTTCGTCATGATAGCGGCTGCCCGTTCACTTGGGGCGAAAAGATGATTGCGCACTATCAAGCAATGAATATCGATCCAATGACCAAAACTCTAGTCTTTACTGATGGACTGAACTTCGACCAAGCGTTGGATATTTGTGAATATTTCCAAGGGCGAGTACAAGTGAGCTTCGGTATTGGAACCTTCCTTGCCAATGATATGGGCAACTATGCCAATAAAAAAGGTCAAGCTTACGAGCCATTGTCTATGGTGATTAAAATGGTTTCTTGTAACGGCTCACCAGTGGCGAAAATCAGTGACGAACCAGAAAAAGCGATGTGTGAAGACATCTTCTTTTTAATGAACTTAAAACGTCGATTTGAACAACCTTTAGATCTCGATGAGTGCCGTCTTCTTATTGATCGTCTAGAACATGAAGGTAAAAACTATCTGATTGACGCCTGAGTTGTGTTTTTCTCGTATTGATAACTACTCTCTATCGTATCAACAAAAATTAGTTTGCTATAGGTAGGGAGCTATTCAGTTATAGTCACTCTGTTCTAGACGACTTTTGGCCGCAGTGCCTTCGCTGGAATCAGGAGAGAAACATGAATTTGGTTGTACATTTACAAAAGAAAACCATCAGAAAATACGGCTATGAGTTAGCGACTCGCCAAGCTTGGAAGTGTGGCATGAAAGCGAACTTAGTCAAAAGAGTGATTGGATTATTCAAAGGCCAAATTGTCTGTGTTGTAGAAGGATGTCGAGCCGAATTATCCTCTGCGATCAATAACCAACTTCACGACGATGAGAAGCAAGGGCGTTACGTCTTTGTCGGTGGTATTTGTTGGGAGCCAAACAACATTATAGCGCCAGGTTTTCCCGATTTTATGTTTATGCATGTGAGACACATGACTCATCGTCATAAGTACCTCACCGATGACGAGCTATTTCTCAGCTTGGCTTAACGAATGCTTTTCCCATTCTCTATCTGAATTGACATTCCGCTAGATATTTATTAACCGTGCTTTTAAAAAACACCGTTTTTTACTAGTAAATGACACAGGCTTTGGTTTCGCCTGATGTGGTTTACATTTCACAACATACTATACCCACATAACCACAAGATGCTTGGCTCAGTCCTTATTGAAGGGTGTCGTTGACACCATTTCATCGTCAAATAACTTGGAACGCGTGCGCTAAGTCATTGCGCTCTTTCCTTGAACTGGCGTCATTGACTGCGTTCTGCATCCTGTACCTGGAAGTCATTCGATATGTGAATGCAACGGAAACATGCTGGGATGTATACCATGAAAATAAAATCTATCGCTATTGCGGCTGTGGTCTTTGCTGTCTTAGCGGGCTGTAAGGAGAAGACACCGACAGCGCCAACACAAGCAAATATTACGCTGATTGAATCCGTTACAGAAGCGGTCAAGAAGCCTCATCAAGTCTGTAAGGATGTGGTTGTGACGCAGCAAGTTGAACCGACAGATGATAACAAAATTCTCGGTACCGTTGGTGGAGCTGCGGCAGGCGCTGCTATTGGGAATCAGATTGGTGGCGGCTCAGGTAAAATTATTGCTACAGCCGCAGGGACAATTGCAGGTGCACTAACAGGCCGTAAAATCCAAGAAAATGTGCAAAAAGGTGATGTCGTATCGACAACGAGGCAACAGTGCCACACCGAATATACAACGTCAGAAAAAGTTGTTGGTTATGATGTTACCTATGAAGTTGCGGGAGCGCCAACAACGGTTCGTTTAGCAAGTAAGCCGACAGTGAAGAGCTTTCCTATCGAAGACGGTAAAGTGGTATTGCCACAATAATTAGGTTGCCCATTAAGTGAAGCCCTTTTGTCTATTTTGACGAAAGGGCTTTTAATCTTTAGCTTACTGCATGCAAAGGCAAGTTGGCCTCGTCACGAACAGGTTGGGATTACGCTAAGTTTGTTTGCTGTTCCTTCTCCAATTGAATTTGAGCTTGCCGTTTTTTTATCCGACGTTCACGTTTAGAGAGCCAAATCAGTGGTACAACGATCAACACCGTACCAATTGCCATGTAAATATCTGGCACTTCATCAAACCACATAAAGCCAATGACAACGGCACCAATTAAGCCACTGTATTCTGCACTTGCAATTTTGTTGCTGTCGATAGAGCGATAAGCCATCACACACGTTGCGGCATAAATCATGATAAATAAGCTTGATCCAGCTGCGATTGGGAACGCGTCCCATTGCCAGGGTTGCGCTTCGATGAAGACCAGTAATAGTGCAACTGGGATACCTGCTAGGTTAGTCATAAGCAGAGTATGCGCCACTGACTGATCTTTAGGTAGTTTACGTATCAGTAGGTTATTGACTGCTAAAGACAGAGCGACAACAAACGCGTACATGGCTGCCCAGTCGAATTGATCGGGACGAATGATCACCAACACACCAGTAAATCCGACGATCGCTGCCGCGATCGATTGCTTAGATAATTGCTCTTTAAGGAACAATGCCGCTAAAGGTAGCATGATCAAAGGTGCGGCATAAAACACCGCGTTTGCGGTTGCTAAAGGCAAAGACGATATTGCCAATACCATAAATACTGCACCAAGTAGCCAAACGTGAGCTCGAATAGCGTGCCACTTAAATCCTTCCATTAGACGAGTCGATTTTGCGAAAAAACAGAATGGCAGAAGCAAAAGTACTGCAGAAATTTGGCGAAACAGGACAAACTGAAAAACAGGCACGTCGTTGCCGACACTTTTTATTAACGAGTCAGAGACCACCGCAATAAGGTTTCCAATAATGAGTAGCAACATAGCAGCGCCAACAGATGTAATTTTCACTTTTTCCACTCCCTTAATCTTTGCGTAAGAGTAGGGGATGTCATAGGATGAAGTAAAATGATATTTATTAGTTCAACTATGAGTTTATTAGATAATGAAATTGCCACCACTAAGAGCGGTGCATTGTTTTGAATCGGTCGCTCGAAACCTGAGTTTCTCGCTAGCGGCACAAGAGCTCAAAGTCACGCAAAGCGCGGTTAGCCACCAAATACGTTTGCTAGAGGATTATTTAGGAGAGTCTCTATTTATTCGCCAAGGGCGAAAGGTGTCGCTATCTGACACGGGAGCGCGATATTTAGAAGATATCAGTCCAGCGATAAGTATGATTGCAACCGCAAGTAATCGGGTGCGTGATGGGGAGAAAGGGAGTATTCGTTTGGCGATATACAGCTCGCTTGCCGTGAAGTGGTTAATTCCTCACTTGTCTGAGTTTAAACGCCTTCATCCAGAAATTGATCTGACATTGAATATGGTCGCGAGCGATCCAGAACAAACGGACAGCGTAGGGGATTGCTTTATCACCGTTCAACCGCCAAAGCGCAATTATATGGCGACGCACTTGTATGATGAAATCTTATACCCAGTCTGTAGCCATAAGATTTGGAAGGAAATACAAGATCAACCTTTGCCAGAAGCTTTGTGGCAATATCCAATACTATCAACGGATTCAATTTTTTATGAGCGAGGGAAGGATTGGGCAGAATGGTGCAAAGCGGGAGGTTACGCTTTACCTAAACACGCGGATATACAGCACTTTAGCCACATGCTGCTCGCAATAGAAGCAGCTCGATACGACCAAGGTATCGCGTTCGCGAATGATTTTATGCTCAATGAGCGCGATAAAGCACAAGATTTGGTGTACATTCCGTCTCATGGCTTAGAAACGGGGGATTCCTTTTACTTTATTCACAAAAAAAGCCGTTCGAAACAGTCTGAGATTATCAAAATCACCAATTGGTTAAAGCACCTATGCTGGGGATAATCGTCAAAATGAGTATCATGAAAAACCCGAGCGTAGCGCTCGGGTTTAGACTTAACTGTTCACAGCCATGAGTATGGTTACTGCTGTTTGCTCAGGTTATACAGGGGTGCCATTTCACCACTGACTTTTTCACCGTTGATGTCTAGCTTCATGAGTACGTTTTCACCTACGAAGTATTGGTTTGGTGCTGTTTCATTATTGAGAGTGATTACGCTACCATTTTCACCCCAAGTGAATGATCCCTCTGATTTGGTTTGACCATTGTCTTTTTCTTGGTAACTCTGCTCTAGCACGTAAGTACCATCTTGGTTCAAGGTTAAAGTGATATCAATGCCAGAACAATCTGCACATGGTAGCGTGCCTTTGTACGTACCATTCCAGTCAAGTGAGTTACTAGCATTGTGCGCAGAGTCAACGAATGTTTCTGGGGTAATTCCCTGATCCTCAGTCACTTTCTCTTCAACTACAGGTGCTGTGACGACTAATTCATCTTCAGCGGCCTGAGCATTTGCAACTTGTGCTTCACTTGCTTGAGGTGCTTCTACTGCTACTGTTTCCGCAGGCTTTTCGTCTTGGCAGCCTGCCAGGATGATCACTGCACCAGTTAACGCCAACATCGTCTTTTTCATTCTGTGCCTCTTTTTGTCAAGATCTAAGGTAATACTGAATGCCTCGAAGATGGGGTGCTCAGTGAACGTAAACTGAACCCGGTTGCTTGAGGACATTTGAGTATAATATTAGTCGCACTTATGAAATTTACGTCATAGGAAAGCAAGAGAATGATATCAATTTGTCAGTAAAACCTATGTGAGTCAATTAGTTGAAAGAATATTCAGAGGACTGTAAAGTTCAGCGATTTCGTTAAGCTTCGACCTTATTTCTGAACTGAATTCGTGTGATGAATTTGTAACCTTTATATTTCAGTCTACGCTTATAGTTGGTTTTAAATAAGGAGACCTAATATGGCTGAAATGAAACAGGATATCCCACATCGTGTCACGGTTTATCATGACAATGTCGAGCAAGAAAAAGAGCTGAAAAATGCGATGCTGCCAGAGAAACCACGTTACTTTAATGGCTCGCCGACGTACAAAGCAGAAAGCATCGAAGAGTTTGAAAGTAAAATCAGCCAAATCGGATTGTCGTTAGATAAGTAGAATAACGCTTTACTCTTTATCAAAGCTGTCCACAACAATCGCGCCCATGGAAGCAGGCATTGTAATGACTATAATGCGCTTGATTGCGACTATGGGCTCTGTTGCAAGTGGGAGTTTATCAAGGCAAAGCAGCACAAGCGCGACCACGATGGCTGTTATCAAGTAGGCGATAAACACGCGAAAGATAAAGATTGCGATCCGATGTCGAATCCGGCTTTGGAATACGCTTTGGTAAGCAAAAAAGCTGAGAAAAATCACCGATAAACTCAACAACATAAGCAGATTGGTGAATGGCAATTCTTCCCCTAACCGCCACGCTTCTTCAGAAAATGAAATCGGCACTGCAAGGGCAAATGCACCAACCAAGACTTGGCTGGCATCTTCTAAATTAAAGTGGCGGCTCATTGTGTTTAATCCGTTGAATTATGGTGGCCAAGTTGCAATAACTTTTCGAATCGTTCATTACCGTGAAGGAGTTCAAGATCACGCTCTTCAGCAAGCAGATCACGAATCGACGGGCTGTATTCGATCGAG
The DNA here is from genome assembly GCF_000830505.1 of Vibrio mytili. Taxonomy (GTDB): domain Bacteria; phylum Pseudomonadota; class Gammaproteobacteria; order Enterobacterales; family Vibrionaceae; genus Vibrio; species Vibrio mytili. Next base: position 83,888 of record NZ_JXOK01000061.1, read on the forward strand.
CGCTCTAAATCCTCAATGGCTTGTTCTTCAACACCTAATCGAGAATACGCGCAAGCTCTTTGATATAGGGCTGGACCGTTAGTGAAGTCCACTTCTAGTACTCGGTTACACAAGCTCAGTGCCCAGTGGTACTCGTTGATTTCCATCGCAGCATCGGCTTTGTAGGTCAGTGCTTCTAGATCTCCAGGGCGAATAACCAATATTTCATCATAAATTTCGATACGCTGTTCCGGCGTTTGCGAGCTTTGTGCACGCAGCCACAAGTTATGAATTTCGTTGATTTTTTCGATTTCTTTGTTGTTTTCACTAATGATGCGGGTCTTGCGTTTCAGATCTCGCTCAAGTGCGACGAACTTTTTCTCGTATTCACTGGCGATTTTGTCTAGTCGCTTATCCGCCATTTCTTTGGTGTTATGTTTAAACTCACGCAGGGATTGCCAGCCAACAAAAGCAATCAAAGAGGCCACGCCAGCAATGATGTAAAAGAAGTAGGTGACAGTAACGTTGGCGTAGTTGAGTGATTTATCTGCTACGGCAAGCTCACGGTCGGTGATCTCAACAATCATACGTTTTTCTAGGCTTTGATAGTCCTGACGCAGCGCTTTAATCTCGTCAAGAATATAGCGCTCCATCAACGGTCTATCTAATAAATCTGATTCTGAATATTTTTCTTCGGCTGCCAAGGTAGGCAGTGCAAGAATCAGTGAGAACAAAATACCAATGAATAAGCGCATAAAACGTCCTTTTGCGTTAGGAATACAGATAGACCGTGCAACAATAGCAGATTAAACAAACCTTTAGCAAAGTTCTTCACGTTATGTAACGGATTACGGTTTGAAGAGTTGTAACGTTATGTGTTCAAAGACTTTTTCTGTTAAAGCTGGTTTTCAGTGGGTGAGGTGGCGGAGTCCTATTCTACCAATAGAGTTTCCGCATGCCTTGCTGAACTCCTGATGTATTTCCAAATCCGTAACGTATTTAATGCCGGATTTGAATTTTTCGTCCGGTGTAACTCTCAAATTTGCTTATTGATGATGCCATCAGTGATTTGTTGATAGTCAGATGTTATCCACTCCATTGGAACTAAACATCAAATTGGTCAGCGGTTTGCTGAACGGCTTCATTCTCGAAGTAAAAAGCGCGGCAAAATAAAATCGAACAATGACATGTCCCTGTCTTAAAAAGCATTTCATCGAGTGAATTATAGATCTGAATGATTTTGAGTTGTATGGCTTAGGTCGTCCTTTCTAACTCGCTAATCACACTTTATTCGTATCAAACGCTATGAAATTGGCATCTGCTTAGTCAAAGCGCTGCGTTGTGTCACTACAACCTGAGATCTAAGTTAAGAAAGTGTTAATTTCAATTACGTTAATTGAACCATCTTTGATATTTTATACCTATAAAAATGAAGATTATAAAAAGTTACACTGATGTTGATGCCATGGAACGCGGTAATCGGCTTCGGTGATTATTTATTTCAGATGCAATTGCCTTACCTCATACTCAAGTCTTTAAGCCTTAAATGCTGTTTTTTACGATAGTACAAAGGGATTGGATGAGGGTTTGTTGGTGAGATACATATAAAAGGATTTTTGATGTTTACAAAACCCATGTTGCGTTGGCTTTTGCCTTTCGTTATTGCTGGTGGTTCTTATGCCGGGTATTCAGCAATAGCGATGACTGCGCCAAAGAAAGAGTCCACGAAAGAGCCTGTAGTTGAACCGACCGTTCAAGCGTCTTCTCTTTTTCCTACCAATCATAATGTTGTTATCACGAGCTACGGAGAGTTGGTTCCTTTTGAAAAAACTCAGTTGTCGACTCAAGTGAGCGGGGAAGTGATCAGTTGGCATGCTAATTTTGTTACCGGAGGCATCGTAAAGCGAGGTGAAGTGTTATTCACCATTGAAAGTGATAACTACGAAGCGGCAGTACTGCAAGCTGAAGCTGCACTGGCAAGTGCGCGAGCAGCGTTGATTGAGGAACAAGCAAAAGCAGAAGTTGCAAAACGCCAGGCGAAACAAATGAGTGACAAACAGGTGACGGACTTATATTTGCGTAAACCGCAATTATTGAGTGCCCAAGCGCAAGTCAAATCCGCCCTTGCATCATTTAAGCGTGCTAGGCGTGATCTGGAAAACTGTAAAGTGGTTGCTCCATATGATGCGCTTGTCGTTGAACGCGACATTGGTGTGGGACAATTTGTGACAGCAGGCTCTCGAGTTGCCACTATAAATAATATTGAAGTCGCAGAAGTGCATGTTCCAATTGCTGGGTTTGATAGCGTATTTTTGCCTGAATCTATCGACGATCTGCATGCTACTGTCACTCAGCAAGGTGTTTTATCGACGACTCGCGATGGTAAGGTTGTTCGGGATCTAGGGATGATTGATAGTGCAACACGTATGATCAATATGGTGATTCAGGTGGCCGACCCTTATGGTATTGAAACCAAGAAACCACCGATTAAGTTTGGCTCGTATGTTGAAGTCAGCTTTACGGGCAAAGAGTTGAAGCATATTTATCGTCTCCCACAAGAATTAGTGAAAAACCGCACGGTCTGGGTAGTGACTGACGACAATAAACTTCAACCAAGAACGGTTACCGTTTTAAGAGCTGAAGGGGCGTTTATGTTGGTGAAGGACGGATTAGAGCTTAACGATAAACTGGTCCTAACCTTACCAGAATACCCACAAAAAGGCATGGCGGTGAAAATCGCAAAAAAGAATGACAACTCCGATACCGTTGTTCAGTAACTAGGAGCTTGTCATGGAAGAGACCAAACAAAAAGGCTTAATCGCGTATTTTGCCAATAATCCAGTGGCTGCCAATCTGTTGATGGTATTCATTATTATCATGGGCATCGTCAGCTACGTCTTCATTCAAAGACAGATGTTCCCGAACATAGAAGTAAACTACATTGATGTTCAAGCGACCTATCCTGGTGCCTCTCCTCAAGAAATCGAAGAGAGCATTTTGATGAAAGTCGAGGAGTCGATAAAAGATGTTACTGGAATCAAAAAAGTAGTGGCGCAAGCGTCTCGTGGTAGTGCTTATGTGTCGATTGAAGTGGATGTCAACGCGGATATCAAACGTGTTTTGGATGACGTAAAACAGCGAATAGATACTTTAACGAATTTACCCGCTGGTATGGAGCCAATAAACGTCTATCAGGTTGAATGGCGCCAAGATGTGATTGAAATGGGGTTAGTGAGTGACCGCCCACTCGAAGAATTAAAGCCCATAGCCAAGGAAGTTGAAGACGAGTTGCTTCAATTGCAAAACGTCATGCTTGTTGATTTAAGTGCTCCGGAAGAAGAGATTGCGATAGAAGTCGATCCGCGTATTCTGCGCAAATACGATTTAACGCTGAATGACGTGAGTAATGCCATCCGTCGTTACTCTGCCAATTATTCTGCGGGTGAGGTGAAAACCAATTCCGGAATGATCGCCGTGCGTATTGAAAATCAGTACTATCATGGAGACGAGTTCCGCAATATACCCGTAAAACTGGGGGCAAATGGTGCCAAAGTGTTGCTGCAGGACATTGCGACGATCAAAGATGGCTTTACGGAAGAAGAGCGCTACTTTGAATACTCAGGGCAAAATGCCATTTATATGTCGGTACAAGCGACGCGTGACCAAAATATCATTCCTGTTGCTGAATCCGTTCACAAGTATATAAAGGCCAAAAACAAAGCATTACCAAGCGATGTTCAGTTAAAGGTGTTGGTCGATATGACATACTATCTGAACGGTCGTCTCGATATGATGTTGAAAAACCTATTACAGGGTGCAGCATTGGTTGCGATAATGTTGAGCGTTTTCTTACGTTTCCGTCTCGCAATGTGGGTGATGATTGGTTTGCCCGTTTGTTTCCTTGGCGCGGTCATGTTGATGCCTGCTCTAGGGATCACGGTGAATATCGTGTCGCTGTTCGCCTTTATTATGGTACTCGGTATCGTGGTCGATGATGCCATTGTTATGGGCGAAAGTGCTTACAGCGAAATAGAGGAAAAAGGCGGCGGTGTTGAGAACGTTGTAAGAGGCGTCAAACGAGTGGCGACGCCCGCGACCTTTGGTGTGTTGACCACCATTGCGGTATTTGCGCCTTTTTTACTCTCGAGTGGCATCGATAGCGCGTTCTTTTATGGTATCTCTGGCGTCGTGATCTTGTGTTTAACATTCAGTTTGATTGAATCAAAGTTAATTTTGCCAGCACATCTTGCCCACACAAACTTCAAACCGAGTAAGCCTGGCGGTTGGCGTGACCGCTTTAATCGACGTTTCTTTGGTTTTGTTAATGGTTCGTATCGCCGTTTTGTTACCTCGTGCACACACTGGCGTTGGACAGTTTTTGCTGTATTTTGTGGTTTGTTAGCAATCAGTGCCGCCTTAGTGAATTCAAACTATGTTCGCGTGATCCCAAACCCGAAGGTCCCAACGGATTACCCCGCTATTACCATTGAAATGAATGATACCGTATCGAGTGAGCAGACGATTGAAGCGCTGCAATCCATTGAAGCGGTGATGCAAAACGTGGAGTCTCAAACGATTGAAGAATTCGGTCAAGGAATGATCCGCGATGTGCTTTCTTACAACCGAAGCCGTAATGAAGGGCGTATTTTGGTGCCACTGGTAGACGAAGACCTGCGGCCTTACAACACGTTTGAGCTTGCGCGACGTTGGCGAGAATCTATGCCAACTATTCCTGGCATAAAGAGTATGAAAATCCGCGACCAGAGTGCTGGTGGTGGGGAGCGTGATGAATTTGGCTATCTCCTTTTTGGTTCAAACATCAAAGAGCTAAACGAGGCGGGACGCTACCTAATTGAACGATTACAGCAACAAGAGGGACTGTTTGATATCTCTTCTTCTATTGACTCGGGTAGTAAGGAGGTACTTCTATCGCTCTCCCCTGTAGCCTATGATCTTGGGCTGGACCTTACCATGATAGCTCAGCAAGTTGGGGGCAGCTTTTACGGTGGAGAAGCCCAACGCATTCTTCGCGATGGTGAGGAAATAAAGGTCATGGTTCGATATCCACAGCTAACACGTGAAGCCTTTTCTTCTTTGCGTTATGCGGTGATCACAACCCCATCAGGCAAAAAAGTCATGCTTGGCGATGTCGTTCAAATCAGCGAGCAGCCGGGTGTGAGTACCATTCGCCGTGAAGGTGGTTACCAAACGGTTTACGTGTATGGTTCTATTGATGAAGAATTGGTTGAGCCTGAAGAGGTCGTGAAGACCATCGACGACAACATACTGCCAGATATGAAACAGCAATACCCAAGCGTTAAGACTGAGCTGGGCGGTGACATAGAAGAGCAAGCGGCGCAACGTACTGAACAAATCATGTTCTTCGTGGCTGGCATGGTTATCGTCTACATTTTGTTGGCGGTCCCTCTGAAGAGCTACACGCAACCGCTCATCGTGATGTCTGTTATCCCTTTTAGTTTAACCGGTGCAATTTGGGGGCATTTCTGGTTAGGGCTTGATATCAGTATGATGTCGACATTTGGTTTGATTGCGGCTGCGGGCGTCGTTATTAATGACTCTCTTGTTCTGACAGACTATGTCAACCACGTCCGGGAAAAAGGGATGAGTATAAAACAAGCTGTGGTAGAGGCTGGGTGTGCGCGTTTTCGTGCAATCACTCTCACATCAATCACCACGTTTGCAGGCGTTTTACCTATCATGTTTGAGACGAGTTTACAGGCACGTTTCGTTATTCCTATGGCCGTCGCGTTAGGGTTTGCCGTCCTCTATGCGACGGTACTGACGCTAGTGCTTGTACCGTGTTTGTACCTAATGCTGGAGGATATAAAAAATATCTTCAGGGCTGTGAAACGTTTTATCTTGCGCTTAGTTTCTCGTTTTAGAAGGCAAGAGGAAGGCCGGGAAGAACCTGTGAACGAGTCTTAAGGGAATATCAATATTAATGGAATAATCTATAAGAGCAGCCTTCGAGAGCTGCTCTTTTATTTTGAATTAAACACATTGGCGAGAGATTTTTTATTAATTTAAACAATTAGTTAAACCAAGGTTAATACGTATTTAATCATTCTTGCTTGTTAAAATTACTGATAGCTGCGTTGTAGGTTTTGCAATTAGAATAACTAGTTACAGCAATCTATGCCTTGATCTAAGCGATCTCCCTTGTAAAGTAAGTCCTGCACAATAAATTGATCACTTCGTCATCCATAGTGGTATTAGTCTGGTTTTATATGCTGAGTGAATATAAATTCACGTAAATATGGGTTTGGTTAATTTGACGCATAAAGTGTAAAAATAACCACCCCATGAAAGATCGTAAGACAAAAAGATTGCTAAGTCATTGTTATTAATAGAGTTAAAAGTTGGCATTTAACGTGCTATGTCTAACGTGTCATGTAAGTCATGTGTTCAAAATAAACTGCTAACTTTCAAGGAGCTTGCTATGAAATATGTCAATCTTTCTACTTTAGGTCTTATTGCTGTCATGTCATCACCATTTACTGCTGCGAACACGTTAGACAAGGAGGAGTGGAGTGCAGATTTACGACAAGATTTTTCAGAAATGAGGCACGAAGCAATCGCAGATATCCAAAAACTAAATATGGATGATATCGAAGCACGTGATGCACAGATCGTGAAACGCATTAAAGAAGAGCAGGGACAGTTGGTTAAGGTGCCATGTCAGAAGTCGGAGGCGAGTAAATCTTAATATTGACGACTCCCATGAATCCAAATGACCAGTTTCATCACAAGCTTTCAAATAGAAAAAAGCCCACAAAGAACGATGTATGTGGGCAAACTAAAAAGGGCACCAAATTGGGTGTCTATTCATTTTGGAGATGGTCGAACGTCCTTATACCACTGACAATATGCTTGGTGAGAGGCTTATCATCAGTACGACCAGTGGCGATAAAATTAACATTGTTGTAATGATTAACAAAATGTTAATTTTTCAATCAATGGTTGCATTATTACTAGGTGCAATTGTTGCAATATTGATGTTTTGTTATGAGGGTGGATATAACTGGTTGTTTTAATAGCCATTGTTGTTCTGGTTAATAGTTTGTTTATCTTGTTTGGTTATATAAACACGGATCTATTCTGATTTTAGACTTTTCATTTTTCTGCCGACAAGAATAAAGACCATACTTTTGTTAATGTTATGTGTGTTTTTTTGTGTTTGTCTTTGAGGTTCATGACGCTATTTTCAGCAGAACCATCGAATGAGCAAACCTCCCTCAAGGCCATACAATTTTCTTAGTTTTGACCTTGATAAGAGCAAAGGTGCAATGATAACTACCAACTTAGCACTGTCCAATTCGGTCGGTTAGCGTGCGTTCTCAGGCGTGGACAGGGGTTTACTAAGTATGAGTAATCTGCGTATTCACACAAAGGCAAGTCGTTAATGGAGTCGGTATAGAAATGGATATCTGAATAGGGCTCATCTTGTGCCTTCAACCACTGCTCTAAACGCGTGACCTTACCTTCTCTATAGCTCGCAATACCGGAAATCTTAGCAGTGTAACAACCTTCTTCTTCAACCAAGTTAATCCCTAGTGCCGTTGGGACACCGATACGTTGGCCAACCGCTTTGACTAAGAAAGTGACGCTAGCAGAGATGATGACCATATCGACTCTGTCTTGGGATAGTTGCTCAATCAAGGTTTTCGCCTGAGCAAATTGTTTAGGTAAGATGTCATGTGCTACGCACTCTTCCACTAACGCGTCTACTTGTGCAATAGGGATATTGGCTAATGGCGCCATACAAAATGTGAGGTAATCCTCCATGTCCATTTTTCCTTCTGCATAAAGCGCCATCATGCGTTTATCGTCTTCAAGGAAATTGGCTTGTGTTGCAATCCCTTTTCTCACCAGAAAGGCATTCCAAAGCATCGCACAGTCAGCATTGATTAAGGTTTCGTCCATATCAAAGACATATAAAGGTTTGGACATGTTTTAGACTCCGAAGGGTTGAATTTCGTTGAGGGCACTTTGAGTATAAACAATAATCCAACTTGATTTCGATTGCATGACAAGCACTAAAATAGCGTTTATTGCCAAGTAACAGGCACTCAAATTGGCGGATAATCAGCCAGTATTAACTATATGCAAGACGGCGTATTGATGGATTGTGAATTTGAACACTGGCGACCAGATGCGGTGATGACATGCGGCTTAAATCGTCCCCCCGATAGAGTATCGAGGGGAGTCGAAAGCTTGATTAGATTGGCGGTTAAACTAAGCCTTGGTCTTTCGCCATTTGACTGGCAATCCCTGGCGCTTTCCAAACGCTTGGCAGCAGAATGAAGGATACAGGGACAGCAGTGATAACGATAAAGGATTGTAGTGCGGATATACCGCCTGATCCCATCGAAATCAAGACAATAGCGACTGCGCCCATAATCATCCCCCAAAAAGATCGAATCACAGCGTTCGGTTCGGTTGTTCCCGTCATGACAACGCTTATGGTGTAAGTCATTGAGTCGCCAGTGGTGACGATAAACGTTGTAGTTAAGATCAGAAATAGTACCGAAAGGATCATTGGATACGGTAACTCAGAGGTAATGGCAAGCAAAACGGCAGGAAGGTTGAATCCCTCGAACGCAGTTGAAATTAAACCAGGGTTATCTAGTTCAAATGCGAGGCCACTACCGCCCACAGCACTAAACCAGAAGCAAGTAATGAGAGGAGCAGCAATACTAATCGACATGATCAGTTGGCGAATGGTTCGACCTCGAGAGATACGCGCAATGAAGATTGCCATCATTGGCCCATAACCAATAAACCAGCCCCAAAAGAACACTGTCCACCAACTTAACCACTCTGTATCTCCTCGATAGAGCGCCATTGGAAAGAAGTTGTCGATGAGTCGACCAACGCCTTGAATGTAACCATCCACAATAAAGCTCGTCGGTCCAAAGAAAAGAATATAGCCGATCAAAAGTGCAGATAGGATGACGTTGTAACGACTGACAATTTGAATACCTTTACTTACGCCACTCAGCGCCGATAAGGTATACATGATAATGGCTCCAACGATTACCATGCTCTGGGTAAAGAAGCTATCTGGTACACCAAATAAGTCATTTAACGCGTAACTGATTTGTAAACCCAGGAAGCCAATTGGACCGATGGTACCTGCAGCGGTCGCAATGATGCTGCAGGCATCAGCACAGTACCAATCCAGCCATGAATGGCCTTATCTCCGAAGACTGGGTAGAGCAACGTACGTGGTTTTAGTGGTAACCCTTTATCGTAATGTAGATGCATTAATACGATCGCAGATAATCCACCGAGAATCGCCCAAGCTAAGAAACCCCAATGCATGAAAGACTGAGACAAAGCATTAATTGCTGCTGTTTTAGGTGATGCTTCGCCAAACAGAGGTGGAGCGGTAACAAAGTGGCTATCGGCTCCGCAGCAGCCCAGAATACGCCGCCCCCAGCTAGTAATGTACACAGTACGATAGACAGCCATTTGAAGTTATCAATATCTGGCTCCGCTAAACCTCCCAGACGCACGCATCCTGTACGGCCAAATGCGAGAGCCAAGCCAATAACAAAATTAAGAAGAAGCAATATTTGCCAGTAAGCACCAAAATAGTCAGTGGCAAAACTGAATCCTGTGTTCACCATTGCGGTGAGCCTGTCGGAGTTAACCAGTGCAAGAAGAACGAATAGAGAGAGAAACTACCGCTTAACCAAAATACAGGGTTTTTGAGTTCAAGCCGTTGGGTTAGAGAGGGAGGGTGAATCGCAGAATAGTCAGCATCCTGAATCGGAGCATGAGTGGCGGTATTCGTCATATTTGACATAAGTACTTCGCTTTTGGGGGCCATTGGGCCGTGTATTTCACCACATCACTTTTCGCTAGAAAGTGTGAGGTTCTTCAAAAAGTCGCGAATACTAACATGTTGGGCTCAGGAATTTAAGCGTAGGTTGAGCAGTTATTATTCGCTGGCAAATTTAGACTAACGCCAGCAATGGGATGATCAATCAAGGGAGAATGGTTTAGTTCGGGGAAGTGAGCAGGGTTAATTTATTGAATCATCGTTATCTCAATTTATAAAAAACGCGTTCTCCGACGACATAGCCGATGTAGAAAAGTGCAGCGAGCGTCATAATGGCAGCGGAATAAGCGACTACGTGGTTTAGCCCAAGACCAAAAGACAAACTAAATGCTATGTCATTTATCGCTTTCAATGGGATATTTTGCCATGAAGCATTCACGGGAGACCCGAATAGTAGTAATACGGCGATTAATACCAAAGTGCCAACCGCTAATCCCGACCATTTACTGCTTTTCATCGTTTTCTCGAACACCATTCAAACGTAACAAAATATTTCAAACGATGCATTATACAGGTTGCTCTCGGTCTAGGGTGAAAAATTTGTACTAAGTTTGGGAAAACCTTCAATCCTTTTTTGTTTTTTTAGCTTTAGCAGACCTGTTTAAGAGCAGAAAACGATAAATATTTTTGCTTTTTAAGATCAATTTATTTTTCTTTTCTTTAATCAAAAATTGCCTAATGATGCAGCCGAATCCCAGCGCGTCGCTGGACTGGTTGGATTGCGTACCATGAAATTTTTTATCAAAGGATTGGGGCTAAGCGCGCTGATGCTAAGCCTATTTGCTCATGCAGAAAACAAAACACTGAACGTGTATGCATGGGGCGGATATTTGCCTGAAGCATCATTAAAAGCCTTTGAAAAACAGCAAGGCGTGACAATTAATTATTCTACTTTTGAAAACAACGAGTCGATGTACACCAAACTCAAGTTGCTCAAAGGCACTGGATATGATGTTGTTTTTGCGTCGGCGTACTTTATCGAAAAAATGGCAAGAGAAGGCCTATTAGCCAAACTTGACCATGGGCAAATTCCGAATATGCAAGACACAATGCATGGTCTACTTGGACAAGCTCACGATCCGAATAACGATTACTCGCTTCCTTATATTTGGGGGGTGACTGGTATAAGTTACAACGAAGCAATGGTCGAGCAACCCGTTACCAAATGGTCAGACTTATGGAATGCGCAGTACGAACAACAAGTCATGTTGATAGACGACATTCGCGATGTGTTTGGGATGGCTTTGAAAATGAACGGCCACAGTGTGAACAGCAAAAATGAGTCGGAAATCAAACAAGCTTATGAATCGCTGGTCGCGCTAAAAAACAATGTATTGCTCTATAATTCAGATGCTCCGCAAGTTCCTTATGTTTCCGGCGAGACATCGGTTGGTATGCAATGGAATGGCAACGCATATCAAGGTCAAGTAGAAATGCCAGAACTGAAGTTTGTGATGCCAGAAGAAGGGGCGGTATTGTGGATGGATAATTTCACTATTCCGTCAGGCAGTGAAAACAAAGCGTTGGCGCATAAGTTTATTAACTTTATGTATCAGCCTGAAAATCAAGCAGAAATCGTCAATACGCTGGGCTATGCGTCTGCAACTAATGCGGGACGAAATAGCCTACCTGACGAAATAAAAAATAATCCAACGATTTTCCCTGCGGAAGACGATATGGAAAAAGGTGAATTCATCAACGATGTTGGTGCTGAGACGTTAGCGGTATATGAAAGTTACTGGCAGCGCTTAAGAAATCAATAAAGTAGCCGTTCCAGACTGACGTGCACTGGAACGTCTAGTGTTCACGTAGAGACGGTTATTTCACAAAAAATGCTCCCTCGTTATCGGTATAGCGGGGGAGTCACGACAAAAGCTTTCACGTTACATGATTCTAGGGCTATTGACTTACAGCTCGGTGCACACTTGATTACGGCCATTGGCTTTTGCTCGATACAATGCTTTATCAGCACGGTAAAAAGTACGCTGTGTATTCTCGCCATCTCGGTGTAGTGTTATTCCAACTGAAACCGTGAGCCCTCGTTCACCGAGAATACTATCCCAATCATATTGATAAATTCTTTCTCGATAGTTTTCCGCGTGCATTTCTGCTCGCTCTAGCTTGCAGTTTTCAATAATGACAAGAAATTCTTCTCCTCCAAATCGAACGCAAGAGGCGCCTTTAAACACAAAGTACTCGGCGAGCTCTTTAGACACACGGGTAATCGCTTTGTCTCCAACAAGATGGCTGAGCTCGTCGTTGATTGATTTAAAGTGATCGATATCAATCACCATCAAAGCAAAAGGAGTGTCGTGAAGTAAAAGATCTTTGAGTTTAACTTCTAACCAGCGACGATTATGCAAAGAAGTTAAGGGATCGGTAAAGACATCTTGCTGGAGTCGAGCCATGGTATTTTTATGTTGCTGGGTTGTCTCTTTGAGCTCTTTATTCTCTATTTCTGACAGGATCAGCTTTAATTGCAACTCAAAGCGTGTCAATCGACGCAGTTGAGCTGGTCCCAGTTCGCTTATTGGGACATGCTTCAACAGATCCGATTCAATATGAAAGGCACGCTTCTCGCAGTTTAATGCTTGTCTGAAGTTCCCCTGAGACGAGCTGATTTCGCTCATTGCACTGTAAAAGCGTCGCGCAATGGTAGGAGACGAGTCTTGCTGTAGTCTTTTCTCGATTGAGTTCAACAGTGTGTTGGCTAATTCCGCCCGCCCTATGGCATTTAAGCAATACGCGGTTTCAATTTTAACCACGGTTGAAAGCCAATATGTGGTCGACGTTCCAGAGGTGTATTGGACGTTCGAGAGTGAAAGCAACGCCTTCGAGTGGCAGTTTTGCAGTTGATAGATTTTGGCTCGATACAAATGGATCTGAGCAGCGAGGTTTTTGTCACTCACTAAGATACTGAGCTCTTCACACTCGATTAATAGCTGCTCAGCGTCAGCGATGCGATGCAGGCTAACGTAACAAGCAAGCAGATAAAGCTTATAGCGTAAGCGCAGTGAACGGCTGTTCAGGGCGTGATCAATCGCGTCAATTTTGGTGTAGTAACGCAATGCGCGGTTATGGTCACCGTAGGTGTCGCATAAATTCGCCATACCAATAAGTGCGGAAACGTACTCGTCAATTTGACCGTATTCGACGGCGATATCGGTGGAGGAGATATACTCTGCGAGCGCAGCGTTATAATCCCCAGCTTCCACTAAGCGTTCACTAAGACTTTCTTTTACGGATAAAATGTCTTCAAAATCGGTAGGTAGCTCCAGATACTCTAGGGCTTTTCTTAATTCTGCAATGCTTTTGTTTAGTTGTCTTACTTCTTTTCGATACTCGGCACTAATGATGTAGCAATGTGCTTTTTCTCGGTTGGTTGAAGCGATGTGATTAGCAATATACTGCCAAAGTGTGATTGCTTCGTCACCAGAGACAGAGCAAGGGTCAATGCCAGCCTCAGTGACTTTATTAAGCAGTTGTTCCATGCGCTCTCACCTCGATTTGGCTTTCTTCCAATTGTTCTAACGTGAATGGGAACGTTAGGATATCTTGCAGGTACAGTACCGGCTTAGGCCCTTTCAGCCCCCGTCGTTCCCATGGATAAATGTCTAACATGACCTTAACCGTTTGATACAGATCTTCAGCCGGTTGCCCCTTTTCTGCGATAAGCATGGCCAATCGGTTACTGGATAAACGAGAAATAAGATCGTTTGATAACGTTAATGAGTGAACGAGCTCGGTGCAGACATCTAACAAATCGGGGTCATCATGCTGAATCATGATGACCGAATGTTTGGATTGCTTTAGCTGGGTTTTAAACAAGACCAACTGCTCCCACCAATACGTTTCGGAGACTACGTTTGAAAACTGTTTCTCTGGATTGTATTCATGCTGTGAACGTACATGGTTGATCAATTTATGTGCACGTAATTGAAGTTGTCGTTTAGAGCTATGGGCTTTATCTGCACTGACTCGATAAGTTTGTTCTTTTAGCATCTTCAGCGCATGTTTTCGATATTTTTTAAACGCAAGAAACGCTGCTTTAAAATCTTCTTGCTGTTCGGCAACCAGGGATTGTTGAAAGCAGATTTGGCTAAGAAGTTCACCATTGTCGAAGGTTTGTGCAGACTCTTCCGCTGCGAGTAATAGTGTTGCTGCACTATCGGTATTGTTGCGCAGCAGCTCCAAGCGGGCACGGCTAATGAATGAATGCGCTTTCATCCAAGTCAGATCGTGTTTAACGGCTAAGTTGTGAGCTTTGTTTGTTGCTTCTTCCGCGTCATCAAAACGCTCTAAACCAATCAGAGCTAGACCCCTAAAGTCCCAAATTTCAGCTTCCCATGTGCTGTCTTCGTGATCTCTGATCAGTCCCGTCGCGCCATCGAGAACAGTCAACATTTTGACGAATTGCTTAAGCAGGTAGTAATCCCAAGCCAAAAGTATGCGCGCTTTGCCCTCTAACCACGTTATCCGGACGTTGTTTGCCACTTTTACAGCAAGCTCATGAGTAGATGCGGCAAGTTCGTGCTCATTGGTGATACGCCACACGTTACCAAGGCCAATTAAAGACTCTATTTGAATTTCTATGTCACCAACCAGTGCGGATTGTTCAAGTGCATTGATCCAGTATTGCTGAGCAGAATAGTATTTAGCTTGTCCCCAATATTGCAGGGCGAATAAATGAAGAATTTCTGGTAGATGATCGTCTGTTTCGAGTTGATTCTGTCTGCGATAGGCCTCTTTGATTAACTTGAGTCCTTGACGGTAGTCCATTAAGCACCAATGACAATGAGCCATAATGATTAGCGCTTTGATTTCCCCTTCGACAAACAGTGTTTGCTCCGCACGAATTCGACAAAGCTCCGTTGCCCGAAGTGTCGCTTCAGGGTGAAGTTTTGCTTGCTCTTTGAGTTGCTTTAGCTCATCTACTATTTGGCTTTTGTCCAACTTTAACACCCATCTCTATCGAACTGGCACTTCCTGTAATTAGAATTACAGTCAACTATCAGGTGCACATTAATACCGCATAACATCACCTCATATAAAACGTCTGGACAGTTCAGAGAGTTAGGATAGAAGCTGTTTTATCGTCAAAGGAGCGTCAGTAACGTATAGCCTTTGTGCGGCGGTGAGACCTTCTTTATCTTGGTAGCACAAATTATGCCAAGCTCTGAAAATATCCAAAAGGGGTAAAATCCCTCCAGGTCTTAATTTGCGACGAGGTTCGTTTATAAAGCTTTCAAACAGAAGTTGGAAGCGGCTTTGATAAAACTCTACGTGATGTATTGTCGCCACATTGAGCCAAGCTTCAGGAGTATTGTTGTCCCCTGCAAGGTAACAGACACCTTTGTTTTTGGTACTTTCCTTATGCTCGTTGGAATCAATCTCTCCTGTACGTTGACTAGAAATAGCCCATCGATCTCGCCACCAACTCATGTAGGCGATGTCGATTTTCCCAAACGGTGCGCGGATGTCCCATCCAGGATCCTCTTCTACGTACATTAAATCGACGTTTTTTTGTCGGATGCGGTCAAGACAAACACTTAATGCAGCAGAGCGAAGTAGAGGATCTTGAGGTATGTAGATAGATACCCGCTTGTCTGAATCGCACATGTCCAAGACGTGTAAATAATGCGCATAAGATGTGTAAGGCGGGTAGATCAACGCTCCTTTGGATGGATAATTGAACGTACTGAGGTTTCCTAATGGGTCCTCTACATTGCCGCGAGCCAGAATGGTTTGGTATTTATGATCAATACGCTCACGAAGGTTGTTAGAAGGAACCGATAGCGGCTCGCTGGCTTCCGCCGTATATTCATGTGAGACAAAACGAGATACATCGTCGTAGGGATTATGATCAATCGAACCAACAGGCTCATCGGTTGATGAGTAATTCACGTGTTGGCAAAGAATATAACCAGAATGAGCCTCACCAGATACAATCCAATAGACGCCATTGTTACTTTTTGGCTGTAGAGCGATGTAATTGGACGAGAGTTCATATTGTTTCGCATGGTTCACCCAACGAGCGTCGATGGTGGCTAACTTTCGACGGCAACGACTGGCAATGTGATCGACGTGATCATAAAAGGTTTTCGGATTAATACTTAGCTTGCGGCAGATCTCGCGTACCGAATAGCCGGTAAACAGCAAGCCCATTAGGTTCTCTTGAAACTGAAGCTTGTTGTTGGCACCAGACCATTTATCAACAAACGTACTTTGACACGCTTTACATCGGTATCGCTGGCGATCACCACTATAGCCAAACGCGTGATAGAGGTGTTTGTGGGTGTGGACTGAGAGTCCGAAGTTTTCACAGGCGTCATTTCGACACGCAGGCAGCCCGTCGCTATGGACCTGTCTTAAGCGATGAAGTTCGTTCACCACGTCTCGGTTGTTAAGTAAAGGGGGGAAAGCTCCACATTCACGGCATACCATCGCCGGACGCTTAGGGTTAGCATGTTGCAAAATATAATACTTTGCATCACTCAATCCAAAGTTGTCACACGCCAATGTTTTACAAAAGTTGAGTTGTAACCCATCTGCGTCTTTTGGCAGTTTGCCGTTAGACACGATCGCCCCCTCTGGGTAATTCGGGCAGTCGGTCAGGCTCCGACTGCGAATGGTTTAATCATTGCTTATTAAATGTTGATTGCCGTTTCTAGTGCGACTTTCATCATGTCATTGAATGACTTTTGACGCTCTTCTGAACTCAGTTTCTCGCCGCGGATGATGTGGTCAGAAACCGTAAGGATGGTCAGTGCTTTTGCACCTAGATCCGCTGCGACACCGTAGATACCCGCCGCTTCCATATCAACACCAAGAATACCGAGTTTTTCCATCTTCTCGAAGATGTCTGCTTCAGGTGTGTAGAATAGGTCCGCTGAAAATACGTTACCCACTTTTACAGGCACTTCTTGGCTGCGAGCTTGCTTGACCGCTTCTTCTAGCAGGCTGAAGTCAGCAATTGCTGCAAAGTCGTGGTTGTTGAAACGGATACGGTTCACTTTCGAGTCTGTAGAAGCACCCATACCAATCACAACGTCCATTAGATTAACGTCGTCACGTACTGCACCACAGCTGCCAACACGGATAACATTTTTCACACCGTATTCAGCGATAAGCTCATGAACGTAAATGCAGCATGAAGGGATGCCCATACCATGGCCCATGACAGAAACTTTTTTACCTTTGTAAGTACCTGTGTAGCCGAACATGTTGCGAACATCACAAACTTGTTTTACATCATCTAGAAAAGTTTCGGCAATGTATTTGGCACGCAAAGGGTCGCCTGGCATAAGAACGGTTTCAGCGAAATCACCTGGTTGTGCGTTGATGTGTGGGGTTGCCATAAGTACTCTCCAAAGTTTTTTTTGATAAAACGTCTTAATTATACAACGTTGTTACCAATTCTGTTGAAATTGCTCGTTTTCGTTGAAGCAATAGTATCGGGATAGGTAGGACTTACTTGAGAGATTAGTCACAAAAAGCATTCATTTACCCAAGGTAAACGATATAGATAACTAAATATGTTGAAAGTAAAGGCGCAATCGATTTGCTTCCGGTTATTTTCAAGCTCACCGAATTAAATAATGGTTTATTGAAAACTTTTCTCCATCTTGATGATCGCCTTTGGCTACAACAGAGTAGAAGATTTAAATTGTACAGTTAATTTTCTTGTACAATTTTAAGTGACTTGCTATAAGTTATACATAAAATTCGTTTGTATAGGTTGGTGCGTTATGGATTCTTTAATCAAGGTCGGTATCAGTTCTTGTGTTTTGGGCGAACGAGTTCGTTTTGACTCTGGCCACAAAGTGAGTAATTTCGTCACGAAAGAACTCAGTCAATTTTTCGATTTTGTCTCTGTGTGTCCCGAGGTGGGGGTCGGAATGCCAGTTCCTAGGCCTACGATTCGTTTGATTTCTGATAATGAGCGAATTGCCTTAGTGGAAACAAAAAACCCTGAAAATGATCATACCGACAACATGCTAGCTTACTCTGCGAATAAAGTAGATGAGCTTCAGAGTGAAGATTTATGTGGTTACATCGTTTGTGCCAAGTCACCGACCTGTGGCATGGAACGAGTCAAGGTGTATACCAAGCACAATGCATCTAAAGAAGGGGTTGGGCTATATACGCAAACCCTGATGAAAAAGATGCCGTGGCTACCCGTTGAAGAAGACGGTCGATTAAACGATCCTGTTCTTAAAGAAAATTTTATTACCCGAGTTTTCTGTCTCAAGGATTTCTATTCTTCAATGGACGGAGAGCCCACAAGAGGCAAAATTATAGATTTCCATTCCCGTTACAAATTAACGCTAATGGCCCACCATCCGGAATCGTATCGTTCTTTAGGGCGTCTAGTCGCCAATGTCGCGGCGTATGACATAGAAGAGTTTTACCAAGAATACCGATTGGGCTTGATGAAGGCGCTAGGAAACCGAGCCAGTCGTAAAAATAACACCAATGTCTTAATGCATTTGCAAGGGTATTTTAAGCGTTCTTTAACGAAAGAGGAAAAGGAAGAATTGGCAACCGTGATTGACGATTATCGTATTGGTACGCTGCCTTTGCTTGCACCACTGACCTTAATTAAGCACTACCTCAATACTTACCCAGATGAGTATTTACAAAAACAAAAATTTTTAGATCCACATCCTCAGGAGATGAGATTACGTTATGGCTTGTAACTCTGAAGAAAAATATTACGCAATTCGAGATGTCTCTGAAATCACTGGCGTTAAGCTGTCACCTTAAGAGCCTGGCAAAGACGATATAACCTTATTCAGCCTCAACGGACAGAGAAAGGGCATCGATTGTATGGTCAGCAGGATATTGACACGATTAAGGAGATTCAAGGCTGGCTGGCGAAAGGCGTTGCAATTGGCAAAGTTAAAGGGTTATTAGGGCAAACGAGTGATGTCGACATTGGGACTGAGACACCGCCGTTAGAAGAAGTGGGCGTGCTACTTTCGGCCTTAGCGACCTTAATCATGGCAAGACCGAGGCGCTAATGTCGTCGGTAATGAAGGAGTATCCACTCAATTTAGTTATCGAGCAGTTCATTATGCCTATTTTCGATGCGTTGGCGATGGTGAAGGGCCCGTTAAGAACCTTGCAACGCGGCCTTTTTCAAACTTGTCTGATCACTCGACTCGCTTTGGTTATTGACTCAGAGAATAAAGCATCTTCCAAAGGAAAATGTTTACTGATCAGTTTCGAACAAACTCGCGAGTCGGAAAGTTGGATCCAAGCTGCAATGCTATGTGAACAAGGGTATCACACGACCTTGATTGATAAAGTCGAAGACATATCGGGGTTGATTGAGCATCAGGTTCTTGAACGGTACCAGGTCGTTTATCTGTTTTCTAACAAAGCACTTGCAGCAAAGCAACTTGACGTCTTAAAAGCGCTTCAGGCTAAGTTTCCACAGCGTATTCAATACTCTGACGTGATCGGAAAATTGCATTTTAATCAGTAAATTTTACTACTGAACATTCACTGTCATCTATCACAGTATCAACGGTCAACTTTGTTGCTGGGATTGTTGCGTATATTCACTTAAAAGTTAAGGAGAGAGCATGGTACTGGTATGGTTCAGGCGGGACTTAAGAACGCTAGACCACACGGCATTAAATGCAGCTTTAGCGACAGGATTGCCCGTTGTGGCGTGTTTTATATCGACCCCAAAACAATGGGAGCAGCATCACATGGCTCCGATGCAAGCCGATCTTATCGCTCGTCGCTTAGAGATACTCAATAAAGAGTTAGCTGAACTTAATATTCCATTACTTTACCGTGAAGTGCCTAGCTTTGAAGAGTGTCCTGATGTGATTTGTCGCTGGTCACAACACATTGGTGCGACGCGTGTCATGGCCAATTTACATTATGAAGTTAATGAGCAAGCGCTTGACCACCAAACCTCTGAGAGGCTAAAGCAATATGACATTAGCTTTGAGGGTTTTCACGACAAATGTGTGCACGCGCCAACGACGGTTTTGAACAAACAAGGGCTGTACTTTAAAGTTTTTACGCCGTTTAAACGCGCTTGGCTCCAACAATTTCAATTACCTTCTGTTTCAAAGCCTCATGCTCAGGATGTCTTGCCGCAAGATATACTGAGCTTGATAGAGAGAGACACTCTTTTACCTGATTTCGATTTTAGTTATCCACGAGAATCCAGTCAGCATTGGGTCGTCTCTACCCAGGATATCCTCAAACAATTGCGACAGTTTGCGCGGGAGCGTAGTGACGATTATCGAGTAGAAAGAGATTTCCCAGCCATTGAGGGGACTAGCCAGTTATCACCTTATTTGGCGATAGGCGCTTTGTCGCCTAGGCAATGTATCGCAAGGTTGTTTGCCGAAAACGATCAAGCTGATCTGACTGAGGGTAAAGCAACCTGGTTAAGTGAGATCATCTGGCGAGAATTCTATCAGCACTTGTTGGTGTTTGAACCAAAACTCGTAAAAGGGAAAGGCTTTATCGATTGGGAAGACTGCATTCAGTGGTCATACGATGAGCAGGCATTTGAGCGCTGGAAAAATGGCGAAACAGGCTATCCGATAGTGGATGCAGCTATGCGCCAACTTAATCAAACAGGGTGGATGCATAATCGATTGCGCATGATCGTCGCGAGCTTTCTGACTAAAGACTTGCACATCGACTGGCGATGGGGAGAAGCCTATTTTATGAGCAAATTGGTTGATGGTGATTTTGCCGCGAACAACGGTGGGTGGCAATGGTCTGCGTCGACCGGCTGTGATGGCCAGCCTTACTTTCGGATATTTAATCCGATAAGCCAAGGTGAGAAGTTCGACGCTGATGGGCAGTTTGTTCGTTACTGGGTGCCAGAGATCAAGCAGGTCCCAAACAAGTTTATTCATAACCCGTGGAAATGGGAGCAATTTTCTTTACTGGATTATCACAAGCCGATGGTTGATCATAAGGCAGAAAGAGAGATAACCTTACGTCTCTATAAAAGTGCCAAGGAATTAAGTGAAAATGCTTAGCAGAAAGCGATCGATGAGTTTCGCGAAACGAACCCTTTTAGCTATCTCTTTGACTTTAGCGAGTGGAGTGTCGTTTGCAAAAATGTATCCCTTGCCAAAAGATGAGAGCCGTATAATCGGTCGCTTTGAAACCCACGTTGTACAAGAAGGCGAGACGATGGCAAACATCGCCAAGCGTTATGAAGTGGGAATGCTCGCACTCATGGCTGCAAATAAAGGTGTTGATCCCTTTCTGCCTCAAGAAGGCTATGTGTTGACGATACCTTCTCAGCTTATCCTACCTAATGTTTCCCATCGAGGCATTGTTATCAATTTGGCGGAACTGCGTTTGTATTACTTCCCCGCGGGTGAAGACGTGGTACACGTCTTTCCAGTTGGAATTGGACGTATTGGACGTGATACGCCAGTGATGGAAACGAGTGTCAGCCAAAAACGCCCGAACCCAACGTGGACACCGCCAGCTTCAATTCGTGCTGAATACAGAGCCAAGGGTATTGATCTTCCGGCTGTGGTGCAGTCTGGGCCTGATAACCCTCTGGGGATGTTTGCACTTCGTTTAGCCTATGGCAACGGAGAGTATTTGATTCATGGTACGAACAAAGACTTTGGTATCGGTATGCGAGTCAGTGCCGGATGTATTCGTATGAACCCAGAAGACATCGAATGGCTGTTTGACAAGGTCAACCGTGGCGAAAAGGTGAGGGTCATCAACCAACCAATCAAAGTATCACTTGAACCAGATAGAAGTGTTTTCGTCGAAGCTCATGAACCTTTAACTCGCAGCAATGGCAAGAAAGATCATCTAGAAGTACCTAAAGAATTAGAATGGTGGCTTTCTGAGTTTGGAATGAAGGATAGTAAGGCGAAAGCAGTGATCGCTGCTCAGAATGGCGTTCCTGTAGAAATAACCGCGCCGTAAGGCGCGGCATTACACTTTATATTATTTAGCAAACTTATTTGAGTAAATATTACTTAGTGTAAGATTGAGCGATGTTGTCGATACGCTCGTTAGCACGTGCTGCTTCTTCTTGAGCTGACATAGCTGCATCTTTAGACATTTGAACGTCAGATTGAAGAGACTGTACATCTTGGCTCAATTGGCTAACTTGGTTGCTTAGTTCATCTAGTTTAGCTGCGTTTGCTGTTACCGCATCATCAGAAGAAGCACAACCGGCTAGTAAAAGTACTGAAGTTGCAGCAGCTGCGATCAACGTTTTGTTCATGTAAGAACTCCTTGCTTTGAGTGAAAGTATCGCTCCATAGCTCTTGTACACCAGGGGGCGATGTTACGTATGTATACATCCTATCAGTACATGATGTAGCAAAAGTCAAAAAAATCCAAGAATTTCATGGAGTACCTGACTTTAACTTTTACATGAGTCTAACACAAGAGCGATGTCGCTCTATGATTTCTCTCACAACAGTGCTTATAGCAAGCTCTTTGCTACGTACCTGATATCAATAATTTAGACGAAATTGACGCAAATGAAAGTTTCTGTCACTAAATAAGTGCAATATCCTACTCAAATTCACCCACCTATGATTTGGAAATGATGACTTTAGTTTAGTCAACGTGGGAGTATTTGAGGAATTAGTTTGTACGATCTCTATCTATACTCCTATGATCTGCGGTATTATACCGCGCTTTATCTGCCACTGGCGTTAGAGCAGATATAACATGACAGAGCGCTTAGACGCTGACTGATTTATTGGAGAAGACTTTGCAATTTAAAGATCTCGGCTTAGACAACCGATTATTGAAGAACCTAAAACACTATGATTTCAAGAAAGCGACTGACATTCAACAGCAGGCCATTCCTGTTGCGATTGCAGGCAAGGATCTACTGGCATCTTCGAAAACCGGTTCGGGCAAGACTTTGGCTTTTGTATTGCCAATGCTTCATAAAGCCCTCAAGACGAAGTCGTTTTCTGCGCGAGATCCTCGTGCGGTAATCCTTGCCCCAACTCGTGAACTTGCTAAACAAGTTTATGGCGAGCTTCGCTCGATGTTGGTTGGTTTGTCTTACGACGCGACGTTGATTCTTGGTGGTGAGAACTTCAATGACCAAGTCAAAGCCTTGCGCCGCTATCCAAAATTTATTGTTGCCACACCAGGACGTCTAGCTGACCATTTAGAACACCGCTCTCTTCACTTAGATGGTTTAGAAACGTTGATTTTGGACGAAGCTGACCGAATGTTAGACCTCGGCTTTGCACCAGAGCTGCGTCGTATTCATAATGCCGCAAAACATCGTCGCCGTCAGACGTTAATGTTCTCAGCAACGCTGGATCATGCCGAAGTGAATGGTATCGCGTCTGAAATGCTTAATGCACCAAAACGTATTGCTATCGGTGTGTCGAACGAAGAACATAAAGACATTACGCAAAAATTCTACTTGTGCGACCATCTTGATCATAAAGAAGCGATTCTTGAGCGTGTACTCGCTGAAGCGGAATATCGTCAAGTGATCATCTTCACAGCGACTCGCGATGATACCGAACGCCTGACAGCCAAACTCAATGAGAAAAAACTTAAGGCGGTGGCACTGAGCGGTAACTTAAATCAGACTCAGCGCAATACCATCATGAGTCAGTTTGAGCGCGCGGTATTTAAAATTCTAGTGACAACGGATGTAGCGTCTCGTGGGCTTGATATCGCGACGGTTACACACGTCATTAACTTTGACATGCCTAAGCACACGGAGGAGTACGTACACCGAGTTGGGCGTACTGGACGTGCCGGCAATAAAGGTGATGCTATCTCGTTAGTTGGACCAAAAGACTGGGACAGCTTTAAACGAGTAGAAACGTATTTGCAGCAAGATTTGAGCTTCTCAGAATATGAGGATCTGAAAGGCAAGTTTAAGGGACTCAAGCCACGTACCCCTGATTTCCGTAGCAAGAAAGCCACTGTTAAGAAATCTCGTCCTCAAGCGAAGAAAGTGGCTAAGAAACCGGTTAAGCGCGACAAAGGCTTTTACAAGAATGTATCCGTGGGTGATGAAGTATTTATTCCTAAAAAGAAACCTGCTGCGCCAACCTCGGAAGACTGATCCGGCTCTGATTATCTTATAGAGTTGAACGAAACTGCACAAAAAAGTCCGAGTATAAATGCTCGGACTTTTTTGGTTGTGTGTCCCATCCTGAGATGAGTTGATACTTCGGTGACTTATCTATGAAACCTTCAAGTGACTCATCCTAAAAAGATTAGGACTAGCCGATTGGTTTAAACTTGCAGTTTAAATTTGAAACTGTTGCAGTTGCTGCTTTTGATTTTCGGCTAAACCAGACAATTCCTGAGCGGCGGCAGCTGATTGAGTGATACCCGTTACATTCTGACTAACCAGTGAGTAGATGTTAGATAAGTTGCTGTTGATATCGGAGGTCACCTGTTTTTGCTCCTCTGATGCTGTTGCAACTTGCGCATTGATCGAGTTCAGGTCTGTAATGGCGTCGCTGATGTCGTTCAAACAGCGGCTGACTTTCGTTGCTATCGTTTGATTGTCTTCTAGCATGGCTAAACTTGAGTGCATACTTTCGTTGGCATGGCCTGACTGCTGTTGAAGTTCTTCTATGATGGTTTGAATCTCTTTCGTAGACTCTTGCGTTCTTGCCGCTAACATTCGGACTTCGTCTGCTACGACCGCGAATCCGCGACCACTTTCTCCTGCGCGAGCTGCTTCTATTGCTGCATTCAATGCAAGGAGATTCGTTTGCTCTGAGATGCCCTCTATCACTTCGATCACACGCCCAATATGCTCAGACTGCTCTTTTAGAGAGGTCACGACCTGTGCGGCATCATTCAGTTGGTCGGCCATTTTTGTACTCGCACGAGTACTTTCCTCAAACATGCTCAAACTTTGTGAGGTGAGTTCTTTCGCTTGATTTGAAGCGCTGTCGGCTTGTTGGGCGTTACTTGATACTTCAGAAGCGGTGGATTCCAGTTGATTCACAGCTGAGGCGACTTGTTCTACCTCTTGTTTCTCCTGATCCGAGTTGACACTGCTTTGAGTCATTACGGTGGCCAGTTCTGTTGAAGCAGAGGCAACATCTTCACTGATGCGCACCAATGCACCAACCGTAGTGCGCAGTTGCTTGATGGTTTGGTTTACGTCGTGACCCAACTGAGACACTTCGTTTTTCCCAGAGTCTTCCGCTTTAACTGACAAGTTTCCAAGCGCGACCTCTCGCATTGTGTTTTGCAATTGACGGATTGGCGCGACGATGTAATTAGCCAGAATCCAGCTAATTATGGAGGCAGCGGTCAATATAATGGTGATTAATATGATGCTTTGAGTCAGAGTACTGGCGTGCTCTTGTCCGCTTCTCTTTACATCGTTGATGACCGTTTTATTCAACTTTTCAGAAAGGTTATCAATGGCGGTGATCATGGCTTCACCCGCAATGCGATATTCTGCCATTGCCGTTTCGTACTCACGGGTAAAGTCAGCAGAGAGGGCGCTAGAGGTGTGCTTTTGGGTCAGCAACGGCGTCATGGTAATACGCGTAAAATCAACGTAGTGATTCATTGTATCGCGCATCGCCTCGACTTCGTGCTGGACACCTTCTACGCTGTCTATGGAATTTAAAAATGTACGAATTTCATCTTGGCGTTCAGAAAGCGTTTTATTGAGCGTTTGTACATCTTCAGCGTTAAATAAACTATAGATAGCTTTGATTCGCATCGCATAGGTATTATCGACAATGGAACTGAGTTCATCTTTATGAACAACAAGTTGATGAGTTGACTCGGAAACTCGATCAAAGGCTTGTTCCAGTTTATTCATTCCTAAACTCAATCCGATGATGAGTAATACGACAGTAAACAAAACAGGTAAAAATATCTGCTGTTTAATAGAAAGCGCGCTGAGAAATTGACGCATGATTGGTCCTCAAAAAAGTAAATTTATTGTCATTTTTATGTGATTTCATGCGGATTTTAATTGCTTTTCTCAAATATTTAAATGCTTATTTATTAAAGAAATTATGATGATTATTCATATTTAATAAGAAGTTGATCTGGCGCAGTTGAAAACGACACCATTTTAAGGTTGGTTCCTTAACAGAACAAAATGATGTGTCATAGAGGCTTCAACTAACTGAAACACAACTGTCACATTTGAGTTCTAAAGTGAGCACCGTTCAAGTGAAACACAACGGCAATAAAGCCACTTTAAGGATATTGTGATGAAAAAGACAGTTATCGGTGCAATCGCACTTCTAGGCGCAATGGCAGTGACTCCAGTTTCTGCTAAAGAAACAATCTCTGCTGTAGGTTCTAGCAGCGTAACTCCACTGATGGAAGTTTTCTCTGAAACTTACACTAAGTCGAACCCGGATGTATTCATTGAAGTTCAAGGTCCTGGTTCTTCTGCGGGCGTTAAGGCAGCAAAAAATGGTTCTGCTGATCTCGGTATGTCTTCACGTAATCTGAAGGAATCAGAAAAAGAGCCAGCACTTAAAGAAGAAGTCATAGCTCGAGACGGCATTGCTGTAGTTGTTAACCCACAAAACAAGCTTAAAGGACTCACTTCTGAGCAAGTCACTGCGATTTATAAGGGTGAGGTTTCTAACTGGAAAGAAGTGGGTGGCGAAGACAAGCCAATCGTCGCTATCACGCGTGATACAGCTTCTGGTACTCGTGGTGCATTCGAAGACATCATGTCGCTAAAAATGAAAGTGTCTGGTAAGAAAGTATCGGCGATTTCTCAACGCGCTCAAGTTGCAAACGGCAACGGTGCGCTAAAAACAATGGTTGCTTCTAACCCATACTCTATTGGTTACATCTCTCTAGGTACAGTAGATAACACGGTTCACGCTCTAGCGGTTGACAACGTTGACGCAACAGTCGCGAATGTGAAAAACGGTTCATACAAGGTTGCTCGTCCTTTCCTAGTGCTTTACAAAGAAGGTCAACCAACTGCAGCGACACAAAAATTCCTAGATTGGATGCTAAGTGAAGATGCGCAAAAACTTGTTGACCAAAACGGTTACATCTCTATCCACTAATCTGATTCCAGACACTGTTAAATTTGCTCAGCCCACTGTTTGGGGCTGAGCCCTTTCTATCCATAGTGTTCCTTGGTAAGCACCCAGAACCGTGAGATTTATTTATGACCATCGCAACAAATAGTGAAAAGCTTATGAATACTGACGCTAAAGCTATCAGCAAGTCAAAACTCCGTGAAAAAAAAGGGGTTGACTGGAAAGAGCGCATCTTTCACGGCTTGTTTCTGACTAGTGCCGTCATTGGTATCGTGTCATTAGCAGTCATTGCTTTCTTTATTGTCCGAGAGAGTATCCCAGCCTTCCAGGAAGCGGGTGTCTCGGGCATCGTCTTAGGCCAAAACTGGCTGCCTCCTGCTCTTTATGGTGTCGCCACGATGATTGTGGCCTCTGTGGTATCTACCGCAGGGGCGGTGATGGTTGGGGTGCCTGTTGGAGTGCTCACCGCTATTTTTATCGCTGAAATCGCGCCAAAGCGTTTGGCCGATGTCATTCGTCCTGCTGTAGAGCTACTTGCCGGGATTCCATCCGTAGTTTATGGCTTCTTTGGTTTGGTTATTATTGTTCCTCTTATCCAAAATATCTTTAATGTCCCTGCGGGTAATACGATTCTGGCCGGGATTATTGTATTAGGCGTGATGATCCTTCCTACCGTAATCACGGTATCCGAAACGTCTATTCGTGCAGTGCCTCGTGCTTACAAAGAAGGCTCGTTAGCGCTAGGCGCATCTAAAATTTATACCATCTTTAAATTGCTCGTTCCTGCGGCTCGTTCAGGCATTATGACTGGAGTTATCTTGGGTATCGGCCGAGCACTGGGTGAAACCATGGCAATCATCATGGTGATGGGTAATGCGCCCGCGATGCCGGAAGGCATTCTCGACTCCGCTCGTACCTTGACCGCGAATATTGCGATAGAAATGTCGTATGCGAGTGGTATTCACGCGAACGCTCTCTATGCTACAGGGGTTGTTCTGTTGGTATTCATCATGTCCTTGAATGCTGTCTTACTTTACCTAAACCGAGAAAAAGCGAAGTAACCGCTCATTAAAGGTGACTATTATGGATCGCGCAAAATTAAAACAAGCTCGCCAGTTCAAGGATAACGTTTTCAACGCTTTGGTGTGGATAGCGGCTGGCTTGACGGTAGGTTTTTTGTTCTGGATTATCTGGTACATCCTATCTAATGGTCTACAACATGTAGATTGGAATTTTATTACTGATAATTACACTCGTACAGGGGACGAGCACGGTATTTTCCCTATGATCGTCTCAACGGTGTACATGGTTATCGCTTCTATTGCTGTGCTGCGCCATTGGGAATCATGACCGCTATTTATTTGACGGAGTACGCCAAAGTTGGCAGCCGTTTAGTGAAAGTCATTCGATTCTGTACAGAATCACTCGCCGGTATTCCATCAATCATTTTTGGCTTGTTTGGTATGACTTTCTTCGTGGCAATTCTTGGTCTTGGCTTCTCGATTCTATCGGGTGCGCTGACACTAAGTATTCTGATTCTGCCAGTTATCATCCGTACTACGGAAGAAGCGCTAATGGCAGTACCGCAAACCTACCGAGAGGGTTCATACGGTCTCGGTGCTTCTAAAATTTATACTATCTGGCGTTTGATTCTTCCGAGCGCAATGCCAGGTATCTTAACCTCGGTCATTCTTAGTATTGGTCGTGTCATTGGTGAGTCTGCTCCGGTTTTCCTGACAGCAGGTATGGTTGCACGCATCCCTGATTCTTTATTGGATTCTGGCCGTACGCTAACGGTTCACCTTTACAAACTGACTACCGAACTGTTCACCGTCGAAGAATGGAATCAGGCTTACGGTACCGCAACCGTTCTTATCGTGGTTGTTCTTTTGATCAACACGGTGACGAAACTGATTGCACGACGTTTTAACACCGCGACTTACTAACTACACAAATTAAGAACGCACGTTAAAAGACACGAATTCAAGATTTAAGAGATTAAGAAAATGAACAAATTTGATATTGAAAACCTAGACTTATATTACGGCGAAAACCAAGCATTAAAATCCATCAACCTGCCTATTCCTGTACGCCAGGTCACGGCACTTATTGGTCCGTCTGGTTGTGGAAAATCGACGCTATTACGTTGCTTGAACCGTATGAACGATCTGATCGAAGGTGTCAAGATTACGGGTAAGTTAGCAATGGATGGTGAAGACATCTACGGCAACATCGATATTTCTGACCTACGAATCAAAGTGGGTATGGTTTTCCAAAAGCCGAATCCATTCCCAATGAGTATTTACGAGAATGTTGCTTACGGCTTGCGCGCTCAAGGCATTAAAGACAAAAAACATATTGATGAAGTGGTAGAGCGTTCTTTACGTGGTGCTGCCTTATGGGATGAAGTAAAAGATCGCCTAAAATCGCACGCTTTTGGCCTTTCAGGTGGTCAGCAGCAGCGTCTATGTATTGCGCGTACGATTGCGATGGAGCCGGATGTTATCCTGATGGATGAACCAACTTCAGCGCTAGACCCTATCGCGACACATAAAATAGAAGAGCTGATGGAAGAGTTAAAGAAAAACTACACCATCGTTATCGTGACTCACTCCATGCAGCAAGCACGTCGTATTTCTGACCGAACCGCATTTTTCTTGATGGGTGAGCTGGTTGAGCATAATGACACTCAAGTGATCTTTAGTAATCCTCAAGATGATCGCACTCAAGGTTATGTCAATGGTGATTTTGGTTAATGGTAGAAGTTACCGGTAAAAGGTTAAAGGCCATATTTACAGGAATAAATTAATAACTATAAGCGAAAGCGATGGTAATTTTGCCCCTCTAAACGAGGGGCTTTTTTTGTTCTATAGTTTTTCTAAAGGCTGGTCAGATTCTGGCTTCGCTCTTTTTAGTTTAGCGACACATGAGAGCAGTACAGTGGCGTCCCAAGGTTGTTGATTGGGGCTAAAGCGAGCTTGATTCATGACTTTAAGCTCCTGCCTCACGGCGTCTACAGCATTTGCATCGAGCTGCTGCTGATAACGATTTAAATACGCATTAATTGCACGTTCAATTTTGGCTTCGTCCCCACTTTTAATCACGCTTTTTAACGCATCGACATCGCCAACCGTTTCAACCAGCTTGGCGTTCGGATGAGTGGTAGCTGGGCGCTTTTTCCAAACTGAAAATGTAACCACCAAGGTTACTATCCACAAACCAGCAAAGACGAACGTTAAGGTTTTCCATAACTCGTTAACGCCACTCGGTGAGGGCATGTCTTTGGTATTTTGGGCTGCTGGTGGCGCTGATGCTATTTCAGGCAAAGTGATTAGGCCTGCATTGCTTGGTTCAACTTTCAGTGTCATGCCATCCAACGCGGCTTGCTTCGCGACGTCACGTTTGCTGTCCCACCAATCGAGCGTGTAGCTCGGCAGGCTTACTTCTCCGACTTCAGTCGGGATGAGCACTTGTTTGACGGTCATGATTAATGTGCCATCTGGAGCAGTGTCAAATTGAGGTTGTTCAGGGTATACGCGCAACGAAGGTGGGTAGCGTAAGTCAATACGTGGTAAATACTCTGCTTGGGTTCCACGAGCTTTAATCTGAATGGTTCGTGTAATAGACGTGCCTTGTTTGACGGTATTCAAGTTCTTAACGGAGAGGGTTTTACCTTGATCGTCTTGCCAGCTTTGTGTCATTGATAACGCGGAGGCAGGCAGCCAGTTACCCTTAAACTCCTTTGGAATAGGTTTCACAGTGAGTGGCATTTTCTCAACTTCGGTGCTGATAGGGATGACTTTAGTTGAACCCGTTAAGCTGTCTCCATAAATGTAGGATCCTGTGAGCATTGGACCGTTGAGAGTATATTCCCCCGGTTCTTTAGCCGTTAAACGGAACGTCTGTTCAATTGAAGTGACCTCCAGGCCATCAATGACTTTTTGATTTTGTTGCAGTTTCGTTATGGGTTCTAACTTCATACCCACGACGCTAGGAGAGATGATTTTTGGGCTATCTAAGCGGCGGGTATCCGCTTTAATCAGCAACTCCATACGCAAATTAGCGGCTTGTTGTGGGTAAAGAGTATGGCTATCGATACTCATATTGAAGCTGAACATATCGTCGATGTTGGGCTCGGATGGGTTTGCCGAGACCGTTAATTTGATCGGTTCGGTACGCATTCCGTTAACGGAAAAGCTAGGAATGGTCAGAATGCCTTCTTTCATCGGTGCGATGGAAATACTCCACTCGGTACGTACCGATGTATGGCCGTTAATATTATTGCTCGAACGCCCGTATCTTGGTTGACCTAAAAAGAAATCATCTTCCAATGGGGTGAAATCGAGCGCGTCAGAATTGAGCTCAGTGTCTGCGCTGACTCTCAGGTTAATGACTTCATTTTTGACGGCTTGAGTTTTATTTACACTCGCCTCTAGGGTTTGGGCAAGTAATGAAGCACTTGATAGAAGGCTAGCTACAAAAATCATGACCAGCGTTGTACTTTTTTTTATCACTGACTTACCACTCCTTTTGAGGTTGTTGTGGGCGTTGTTTTTGTTGAGCTTGCAATTGCATTTGGGCTCGAATTAAAAAGCTTGGGTCGCGCGCACTTTCTACCGCCTGTAAGCGACGGAACTCAGGGTCATCCTGATGTGGGTTATCTGGTTGCGCTTGCATTGAGTGGGCTTTCTCCCGCTTTTGATCATCTGAGTCTTTGCGTTTTCTTGCTTCTTCTGATGATTTTTTATCTTTATTTTCATTGACTTGATGATTTTGTGATTGCTGTCCTTGCTCTTTGTTATTGTCGTTTTGAGACTGTTGCTGCTGTTGCTGTTGCTGTTGCTGTTGCTGTTGCTGTTGCTGTTGCTGTTGCT